>JAKARB010000015.1 GCA_021819435.1 Pseudomonadota bacterium
TCACTCAGGAATTGAAGTGACACATTAGTGTTGACACTTCTATTTCCATGAGCGTTTGGTCCAAGGACCTGGCGTCTTGCGACACCAGCGCACCTCTCACGAACCAAACACCCACGCTTATCGGCTGCTGATTTTTAAAGAACAGTTCACTGAACTGACTTAACGCTGCAGCCGTTTGCTTGCTGCTTTGTTTTGTCTGTCGCGATCAGCGAAGAACGCAATTATGGCACCCTTTTGACAGCCTTTGCAAGCCCTTCGCCAAAAAATCTTCAACTTTCAGTGTGCGGCCAGTGACGACGGGGCGCTGGACACGGCGATTGATGGCGTTGGCTAGCGAACGCGCCAAGGGCGCGAGATCGTACAGCAGATGTGGCGTGGCGGAAGCACCACGTGACAGACAATGCTGGATTGCCGTCACAGGCGTGCACAGGTTGCCAAGAAGCAGCGCGCGAATGGGCTCATTGGCGGGCGAAGCGGGTAAGCAATCAGCTCCTGTTGGGCATGCGATGGAAGCTGCGTGCTGAGCAAGGGCCATCGCTTGAGATCGGGTGCTGTTTGGCCCCCACTTCTCGCTTGTGACAGATCAGGCTCAAGTCAAAGCAAACGAATCGCGCCTTGGGCGCAGGAGAAACAGAACGTGTCGATGGGTCCTCGCTTGCATGTGGATGGCGTGAAGCTGGATGTGAGTGGCGCGGTGTTCGCGCTCGACGAAGGGCCATCGCGGCATGTGCAGGTGTTGCGCATGCAGCCGGGCGAGGGACTGTGCTTGTTCGATGGTCAAGGGCACGAATGGCAGGCCGAAGTGGCCGAGATGGGGCGCAAGGTGGTGCAGGTGCGGGTGCTGCATGGCGTCGACAACGACCGAGAGTTGCCCGTGCGGGTGACGCTGGCTGTCGGGATGACGGCCAACGATCGCATGGACACGCTGGTTGAGAAGGCAACGGAATTGGGGGCACACGCCATCCAGCCTTTGATGTGCGCGCGCTCTGTGCTGCGGCTGGATGGCGAGCGGGCAATGAAGAAGGTGGCGCACTGGCAGGCGGTGGCGGTGGCAGCGAGCGAGCAGTGCGGGCGTGCGGTGGTGCCGCAAGTGCTGCCAGTGCTGTCGTCGATGAGCTGGTTGCGGCAGGCGGCACAAATGCAACCCGCCGGGCAGGCAGAACACGTTGCAAAGATGGCGGGAGCTGCATCAAGGATTGAGCGCTCCGCTGATGGCGGGGAGCCTGAGCCCGTCGGCGGTTGGCAGGCACGCGGGGTGTTGAGCTTGCGGGAGGCAGCGCCTGTGGGCAGATGGCTCGACAGGCTGTTGGCTGAGCGGGCGGAGCGGTCCGCGCAGCTTGAGATGGCGACCCAGGCTTCGCTGCGCGCGAACTGGTGCTTCTTCAGTGGGCCGGAAGGCGGGCTGACGCCAGAAGAAGAAGACCAGGCTTTGTCGGCTGGCTGGCAGGCAGTGAGCCTGGGACGGCGGGTGCTGCGAGCGGACACGGCGCCGCTGGCGGTGTTGAGCGTGATTGGGGCGACCCTGGGGGCCTGAGGAGGCAAAACGGCAGGCGCGGCTGGTGCGTCATGGCAGACACAAGCTCGGTCATCGATGAGCCTGGTCAGTGACGCCCCACGCCCTGGCGACGGGACGCTTGATTGGGCGGAGCAGATGCAGTGGCCAGAAAGCGGTGACCAGGCAATCAGCCCAAACCGGGGCAGCTGCGCGCGCCCCCGCATCCAGCAGGTGAGGCTCGGGTGGACAGCGGCTCAGCCCTCCGGCGTCGCGCCAGGGTCTGCAGGACGATCTGCGGATGCAGCGCGAGGCTTGTTGCTGCCAGCGACGAGGTCGAAACGGAAGAGCCGGCATTCGATGGGGCCGTTGAACATGACGACGCGGCGGCTTTCCTTCAGGCGCATGGCGCCGGGCAGCTTCATGTCCGGGCTGAGGATCCAGGCGGTCCAGCCGGTGTAGTGCTTCTTCCAGTGCGAGGACAGGCGTTGGAAGAAGGTAGCGGCGGCTTCGTCTTCCTGGAAGTTCTCGCGAGCGATGCGCACGCCGGGGCGGGCCATGTCCTCGGGCTCGTCGATGTCGGCGGCGTAGCGGTCGCCTCGTTGTTCGGCGCGTTGGCCGTAGGCGTTGCGGGCCGAGCCCTTGGTGTCGATGCGTTCGCCATAGGGCGGGTTGAACATCAGCACGCCGCGCTCGCAGGGCACAGGGCGCTGCAGCGCGTCGGCGGTCTTGAATTCGATGGCGTGGCGCACGCCGGCGCGCTCGGCGTTGCGGGTGGCGAAGTCGGTCATGCGGAAGGCGACGTCGCCTGCGTGGATGGCCACTTGCGGCGGGCGCTGGCGGGCGCGGGCGGCCTGCTTGAGCTGCTGCCAGGCCGCTAGGTGCGGACGGAAGGGCAGCAGTTTTTCGAAAGCGAAGCGGCGTTGCAGGCCGGGAGCGATGTCACATGTGATCTGCGCAGCCTCGATAGGGATGGTGCCAGCGCCGCAGCAGGGGTCGAGCAGCGGCCCGTCTTCAGGACGGCCTTGCCAGCCGGCGGCGGCGAGCATGGCGGCAGCGAGGGTTTCCTTCAGCGGGGCTTCGCCGGTGTCTTCGCGCCAGCCGCGCTTGAAGAGGGCCTCGCCGGAGGTGTCGACGTAGAGGATGGCATCCATGTCGTCGAGGTAGAGGACGAGGCCGAGATCCGGGTGGCGGGTGTCGACGCTGGGTCGCTCGCCGGTGCGTTCGCGCAGGTCGTCGCAGACGGCGTCCTTGATGCGCAGGCCGGCGAAGTTGAGGCTGCGCAGGTGGCTGCGGCGCGAGGTGACGTCGACGCGCAGGGTCTGGCGGGGTGTGATCCAGTCGGACCAGTTGACTGTGCGGCCGAGGGCGTAGATGTCGTCCTCGTGGCGGTAGACGCGGGAGGCGACGCGCCAGAGCACGCGTTGGGCCAGACGACTCTCGAGGTTGAGGCGCATGGCGCTGTCGATGAGCGCAGCCTGGCGCTCGACGGGGGCGCGCAAGGTAGGCGCGGGCTGGACTTCGATGCCGCCGCGCGATGCTTCGATGAGGGGCGCTGGACCGAGGATGCGGCGAGCCTCTTCGAGCAGCAGTTCTTCGACACCAGCCGGGCAGCTCAGGTAGAGGGCAGCAGGGCGGTCAGCCGCGAGCACTGGGCCGGCAGGCGCGGGACGCGCTCCGGAAGAGACTGGCGGTCGAGGGGCGCGTGGCCCCTCGGCCTGGCCTGGGGGGCGGCCGGTGGCGGCAGAAACACGGGGACGACGGATCGGTTTGATCGGCATGGCGGAATGAGACGAGGCGGCGGGCCGCGTGAAAAGGCGCTCAGGCGCGCAGAACGGCCAGCACGTCGGATCGGAATTCGCGACGATACAGCACCCACAACACCGCCACGGTGCCGATGGCGAAGGCCGCAGGCGAGATGAACCAGCCGATCACCGCGAAAGACATGTAATAGGCGCGCAAGCCATCGGCGAAGCTTTCAGCGGCCATGCCCATGAGTTTGCCGGCGCGCTCCGCGAAGGCTTCGCGGTCGACCTGCCCGGAGTCGAAGACATCGACATTGGGCGCGGCGCCCACCAGGATCGCGCCGAACGAATACACGCGCATCGACCAGGTGAAGCGGAAGAAGGCGTAGACGAAGACGCCGAGCATGACGACGATCTTGATGTCGAAGACCAGCATGGTGGTGCGCGCAGCGAAGGGCAGGTCCTTGACGAGCTCGGTGGCTTTTTCGGAGGTGCCGAGCACGGCCAGCAGGCCACCGAGCACCAGGATGGTGGTGGAGGCCCAGAAGCTCGGGCTGCTGGAGAGGTTCTGCGTGACGGCGGCGTCGACGATGCGCTGGTCGCGGTAGGTGACCTGCTTCATCCACAGCATTCGGAAGTGGTTGGTGCTGGCCAGCAAGGTGCGTTCAACCTTGGCACGGCGGCTGGCGAACTGGGCATAGCCCACCCAGCCAAAGAAGAACAGCGCGAGCGCCGCCCAGTCCTGCCCGGGCAGGACGGCGAGGAGCTGGGTCGCGGTGACGGAGGGGGCAATGAGGGCCATGGTGTGACTCGGTCAACGGGCTTTGGAAGCATCAAAGAGAAAGGCTTCAGTGCGTGCGCCGAGGACCGCCCTGCGAACGCATGCCGAGCCATGCCAGCGCATCGGTTCAGCGCGACACTCAGAGCGCCTTGCGCAAATTGGCCGGCGCGATCTTGAGGGCTTCGCGGTACTTGGCCACGGTGCGGCGCGCAACCTGGATGCCCTGCTCTTCGAGCATGCTGGCGAGCTGGCTGTCGGACAGCGGCTTCTTGGCATCTTCCGCCGTGACCAGCTGCTTGATGAGCGCGCGCACCGCCGTGCTCGATGCGTTGCCGCCGGCCTCGGTGTTCAGCGACGAGCCGAAGAAGTACTTCAGCTCGAAGGTGCCGAAGGGCGTGTTCATGTACTTGGCCGTGGTCACCCGCGAGATGGTGGACTCGTGCAGGCCGAGCTCATCGGCGATTTCGCGCAGCACCAGCGGCTTCATCGCGATCTCGCCATGGGTGAAGAAGTTCTTCTGGCGGTCGACGATGGCTTGCGACACGCGCAGGATGGTGTCGAAGCGCTGCTGGATGTTCTTGACGAACCAGCGGGCCTCTTGCAGGCGCGAGCTCAGCGCCGTGTGGCTTTCGCTGGCCGCCGTGCCGCGCGGCGAACGCGAGGCGCGCAAGGCCTGCGCATACAGGTCGTTGATGCGCAGCTTGGGCATCACGTCGGGGTTGAGCACGACCTTCCAGCCCCGGCCCGATTTCTGGATGATGACGTCGGGAATGATGATGTTGGCCTCGGCGCGCGTGAAGGCCCGGCCCGGCTTGGGTTCGAGCTGCACGATCAGCCCTTGCGCCTGCTTGACCTCGCCTTCGCTGGCGCCGGTCGCGCTCATGAGCTTCTTGGTGTCGCGGCGGGCGAGCAGTTCGAGGTGTTGCTGGCAGATGTCGATGGCGACATCGCGGATGCGCCCCGCCGGCTGCGCGCGCAGTTGCAGCACCAGGCATTCGTTGAGGTTGGCCGCGCCGACGCCCACGGGCTCCATGTGCTGCAGCCAGCCGAGGGCGCACTTCAGGCGCGAGAGGACCTCTTCGCGCGTGTCTTCGTCGGCGCCTTCGGGCAGCAGGCTGTCGACGATTTCCTCGAGCGGATCGGCCAGGTAGCCATCTTCGTTGAGGGACTCGATCAGCACCTCGACGGCGGCCATGTCCTCGGCCCCCAGGCGCATGCCCAGCAGTTGCTGCTTGAGGTGGTCTTGCAGGCTGATGCCGGCGGTGTTGCGCGACATCGGGTCGAACTCGTCGTCGGCGTCGTTGTTGCGCGAGGGCGCTTCGCTGATGCCGTCGAAGTCGTCGCGCTCGGTGCCGTTTTCCCAGTCGTCGCGCTCGGTCGTGCCGAGCTCGACGGTGTCGATGCCAGCGGCGTCGCCGTCGGATGAGCCAGCGTCGGACTCGGCTGCCGTGGACGCGGTCTCGTCGCTGTTCTGGCGATCGTTGCGTTGGCGCTCGTATTCGGCGGCGGCGGCGAGGTCGAGCGCGGGCAGGTCGTCTTCGGGCTCCAGGAAGGGGTTCTGTTCGAGCATCTGCTCGATTTCCTGGTTGAGCTCCAACGTCGACAACTGCAGCAATCGGATGGACTGCTGCAGCTGCGGCGTCAACGCCATGTGCTGCGAAAGCCGGAACTGCAGTGAAGGCTTCATGGACTGCTCCGTCGCCTCACATGCGGAAGTGTTCGCCGAGGTAGACCTTGCGGACGTCGGCGTTCTCGATGATCTCGGTGGGGCGGCCTTCGGCCAGCACCCGGCCCTCGCTGATGATGTAGGCGCGATCACAGATGCCCAGCGTTTCGCGCACGTTGTGATCGGTGATGAGCACGCCGATGCCACGGGCCTTGAGGAAGCTGATGATGCGCTGGATCTCGATGACCGCGATCGGGTCGACGCCGGCGAAGGGCTCGTCGAGCAGGATGAAGCGCGGCTGCGTGGCCAAGGCGCGGGCGATCTCGACGCGGCGGCGCTCGCCGCCTGACAGCGCCATCGACGGGCTGGTGCGCAGCTTCTCGATGCTGAGGTCTTTGAGCAGCGCGCTCAGGCGCTGTTCGATGACGGCGGGTTTGAGCCGCTTGCCCTGCTCGTCGAACTGCAGCTCGAGCACGGCGCGGATGTTGTCCTCGACGTTGAGCTGGCGAAAGATGGAAGCCTCTTGCGGCAGGTAGCTCAGGCCCATGCGCGAGCGCTCGTGCATGGGCAGGCGCTCGATGCGCTGGCCGTCAATCTCGATGGCGCCGGCGTCGGCGCGCACCAGACCCACGATCATGTAAAAGCTGGTGGTCTTGCCGGCGCCATTGGGGCCGAGCAGGCCGACCACCTCGCCTGCCGAGACGGCCACGTGCACGTCATGCACGACGGTGCGCGCGCCATAACGCTTTTTCAGGCTCTGGGCCTGCAGGCGGCTGCCCGCGCTCGACACGTCCGAGGGGGATGCGGAAGGTGACATCTCAGCGGCCACCTTGTGGTTCAACAGGCGCGGCGGGCGCGGGCGAGGCCCCACCAGCCGGCGTACCGCGCGGCGAAATCACGCCCCGCACCCGGCCTGAAGACGCGCCACCCACAGGGCTGCCGCCCATCACCTGGTAGACGCCGGTCTTGTTGTCGTAGCGGATGGCTTGGCCGTTGACCTCATCGGAGGCGGCTCCGTCCACGATGCGGCGCATGACAGCGCGGCCGGTGAAGTGCACGGTGTCGTCGCGGCCGTCGTAGAAAATCTTCTCGGCCTCGCCTTCGATCAATTCGTTGACGCCGTCGCGTTTTTGCTTGAAGTAGCTGCGCCCGCCCTGGCCGCCGGTGGCGGTGGCCAATTGCGCACCGTCGTTGTTTTGTCGGATTTCAACGCGATCAGCGCGGATGACCATCGTGCCCTTGGTGAGGTCGACGTTGCCGGTGAGCACGTTCAGGCGCTGGTCTTCTTCGACGCGCGCGTTGTCCGCCGCGAAGTGCAGCGGCTGGGCGCGATCGGCCTTCTCGGCCCAGGCCGCTGGCCCGGAAACCAAGCCGGCGGCCAGCAGCGACGCGGCCAGTCCGCGAAGGAGCGGGCGCGTCAACGTGGTGGCAGGATTGGATGGGAGCATGAATACGCCTTCGGCATGAATTTTGCTTAATTCTAGCGCAAGGCGTCGCATGAAAGCCCTGTTTCGCACAACACACAGTGCCGTGCCAGGGCATTCGGTCACAACATGCGGGGCGCGATCCCGTGCGACGGGGGCCCGCAGAACCGATCGGGATGTGATCTGGGGCGATCAGCCTTTGCGCAGGCGATCAACCAGGAAGTCGACCGTGGCCAGGGTGCGCGAGGCGGTGCCATTGAGGGACACCGAGGTGGTGAACTGGCCGCCAATGCCCATCGTCGGCACGCCCTCGATGCGGTAAGCCTCGGCCAGGGAACGCGCCTGGCGAACCTTGGTCTGCACCGAGAAGGAATCGTAAACCGAACGGAACTTGTCCTTGTCCACGCCTTGCGTGGCGAGGAAGGCCGCGATCTGATCCAGGTCGGCCGAACCGCCTTGCAAGGCGCCACCAGGTTGGTGCATGGCGTTGAAGACCTTCTCGTGCAAGGCACCCACCAGCCCCATGGCCTCCAGGGCGTAGAACAGGCGCTGGTGTACACCGAAGGGGTTCTCGCGGTAGGCCCAAGGCACGCGACGGAAAGCCACATGTGCCGGCAGACGCGCCACCCAGGCGGCCAGCGAAGGTTCGAAGTGGAAGCAGTGCGGGCAGCCGTACCAGAAGAATTCGACGACCTCGACCTTGCCCGCGGGGGCCGATACGGGCGCGGCCTGGGACAGGCGCGTGTAGTTCTGCCCTTCGATGGGGCCGCCCTGGGCCGAAGCGAGGAGCGGAGCACCAGCCAAGCCCAGGCCGAGGGCCGAAGCGGCTTGCATCGAAAATTCGCGGCGGTTCATCGAGGGAATCCTTTCGGGAAAATCAATCACTTCTGGATGCGCACCAGGGCAGAGTCGATGCCCGCGCCTTGCAACTTGACGCGGACCTCTTCGGCTTGGTCCTTCGCGGCGTAAGGCCCCAGGCGCACGCGGTACATCGTGCGCCCGTTGACCTCGCGCTCGGCGACTCGGGCTTCCAGGCCCAGCATTGCCAGCTTGGCCTTCTGCTGTTCGGCTTCCGACTGGCTGGCGTAGGCACCGGCCTGCACCTGGTAAGTCAACGCATCGGACGAGGCCCCGGTGGACACGGACTCACCCGAGAGGATGGCCGCCGGGTTGCGCGCGGGCGCCGCGGCAGAGGCCTTGGCCGACGGCGAAGCAGCCGAGGCAGCCGGGCTCGCGGAAGACGCGGGGGCCGTCACGGGAGGCGCCACGACGGGCACTTCGACCGCCGGCGCCTCGCCCCCCGCCGAAGCGGCCGACGCGGCCGGCTCGACCTGCACGGGCTTGGGCTTGGCCGGGTTCTTGCCGTAGAGCGGGCTGTTGGGATCCCAGTTCTTGTTCTTCTCGGCCTCGGCGGCGTCCTGCTCGGCGGTGCGCTGGGGCACCTTGTCGATGAAAGGCAGGGGCACCTTGGTGATGTAGAGCGCCACGCCCAGGGCGATGGCCAGCCCGATCAGCATGCCGACGATGACGCCCAGGAAGAAGCCGCCGCGTTGGGATTTCATCAGGTCAAGTCCTTGGTGTTCACATTTTTTCCGGAGCGCTCACGCCCAGCAGCGCGAGGCCGCTGCGCAGCACCTGGGCGGTGGCCGTGAGCAGCGCCACGCGGGCGCGTCCGAGTTCGACATCATCCACCAGGAAACGTTCCGCAGCGTAGTAGCTGTGGAAAGCACCCGCCAGGTCGCGCAGGTAGAAGGCGACATCGTGCGGGGCCAGGCCGATGGCCGCAGCACGCAGCATGTCGGGGTACTCGGCCAGCTTGGTCATGAGCGCCAGCTCGGTCGGAGCGCTCAGCAGCGAGAGCTTCGCGGTGCCGATGGTGCTCAGGTCGCCACCCTTCTCGGCGTATTTCTCCGCATACTGGGCGCGCACCGACTGGATGCGGGCGTGCGCGTACTGCACGTAGAACACCGGGTTCTCGTCGTTCTGCTTCAAGGCCAGGTCTACATCGAAGACAAACTCGGTGTCGGCCTTGCGGCTGATCAGGAAGAAGCGCACCGCGTCCTTGCTGGTCCACTCGATGAGGTCGCGCAGCGTGACGTAGCTGCCGGCGCGCTTGGAGATCTTGACCTCCTCGCCGTTCTTCATCACGGTGACCATCTTGTGCAGCACGTAGTCGGGCCAACCCTGGGGGATGCCGACGCCGGCGGCCTGCAGGCCTGCGCGCACGCGGGCAATGGTGCCGTGGTGGTCCGAGCCCTGGATGTTGACGCACTGCTCGAAGCCGCGCTCCCACTTGGCGATGTGGTAGGCCACATCAGGCACGAAGTAGGTGTAGCCGCCATCGGACTTGCGCATGACGCGGTCCTTGTCGTCACCGTAGTCGGTGCTGCGCAGCCACAGGGCACCGCCTTCTTCGAAGGTCTTGCCGGCGTCCTTGAGCTTTTGCACTGCGGCCTCGACCCGGCCCGAGGTGTACAGGCTGGATTCGAGGTAGTAGTTGTCGAAGCGGACGTCGAAGGCCTTCAGGTCGAGGTCCTGCTCGTGGCGCAGGTAGGCCACGGCGAACTGGCGGATGCCGTCAAGGTCGTTGACGTCACCGCTGGCTGTGAATTCGCGGTCGTCGGCCTTGACCGTCTTCTTGGCCAGGAAGTCGGCGGCGATGTCGGCGATGTAGTCGCCGTTGTAGAACTTCTTGCTTTCCGGGTTGTCCGGATCGGTTGGCCAGCAGTCATCGCCGGGCTTGAAGCCCTGGATGCGCAGGTGCGTGCTGTGGGTGAGCGTGTCGATCTGCACACCGGCGTCGTTGTAATAGAACTCGCGGGTGACCTGCTGGCCCTGCGTTTCGAAAAGGTTGCACAGCGCGTCGCCCAAGGCGCCCTGGCGGCCGTGGCCGACATGGAGCGGACCCGTGGGGTTGGCCGAGACGAACTCGACAAGCACCTTTTTGCCGGTGGCGGGCTGCCAGCCGAATTTGTCGCCAGCGGCCAGCACATCGGTGACGATGCTTTGCTTGGCTTCGGGCTTGAGGCGAAGGTTGATGAAACCGGGGCCGGCGATCTCGATGGGCAACTGCACCCATTGCTGCACGGCGGGTTGGGCTTCGAGCGCGGCGACCAGGGCGGCGGCCAGCTCGCGGGGGTTCTTCTTCAGCGGCTTGGCCAACTGCATGGCCGCAGTGATGGCGAGGTCGCCGTGGGCGGCCTGCTTGGGCGCTTCGAAAACAGGCTCGGGCGGGGCGGCATCGGGGGCCACCTGCGACAGGACCTGCGACAAGGCCTGGCCCAGGGCCGAAAGGAGGTCACGCTTGGCTTGGATCATGGGCGGGATTCTACGAGGCGGCGCCCGGGGCCGTTGCCGACTGGCCTGCGCGAGGTCAATTGAGAAGAATTGCACAGTCGGCAGCAGGCTTTTTGCCTGACGCGGGCAGCGCCGAACGTGACAAGATGCCTCCAGGACTGAACAGAAGACCATGACAGGCATCGACATCGACCTGGCGGCCGGGACGATCGGCAAGTACCGGGTGATCAAGCGGCTGGGCGAAGGCGCCACCAGCGAGGTCTTCCTGTGCCGGGACGACTTCCATGACCGCGATGTCGCGATCAAGCGGGTGCGCTCGTCCGTGCTCGGTGACGCGGTGGACGGCCCGGTCTACGCACGCTTCTTCGCCGCCGAGGCCGCCCTGGTCGGCCGCTTGCAGCACCCCAACGTCGTGCAGATCTACGACGCGGTGCCCGACCCAACTTCGCCCTACGTGGTGATGGAGCACGTGCCGGGCACGACGCTGCGCAGCTTCTGCCGCCCAGACAGCCTGCTGCCGCTGGAGCTGATCGTGGAAATCGGCTTCAAGTGCGCGATGGCGCTGGGCTATGTGTACCGCCAGGGCCTGATCCACCGTGACGTGAAGCCGGCCAACATCCTCGCGCTGACCAATGCGCAAGGCCTGGTCACCGACGTGAAGATCACCGACTTCGGCAGCGTGCTCAACATGACGGCCGATGCGACACAGGTGCACCAGGTGGGCTCGCTGGCCTACATGGCGCCCGAGCAGCTGGATGGCCAGGCCCTCGATGCCCGCGCTGACATGTACGCCCTGGGCGCCGTGCTGTATCACCTGGTGGCTGGCCGCCCGCCCTTCGACGCGCCATCGCAGCCGGCGTTGATGAACCTGATCTACAACCAGGCGCCGACGCCGCTGGCCACGCTGCGCTCGGGCGTGCACCCGGCGGTGGACCAGGTGATCTTGCGGGCGCTGGCCAAGTCGCCACAAGACCGTTATGCCAACTGGGACGAGTTCGCGCAGGCGATTTCGTCGCTGGTGTCCGAGCACCAGGTGCCGCGCGGCCATGTGCAGGGCGTGCTGGATTCGGAACGCTTCAACCTGCTGCGCTCGCTGGATTTTTTCTCGAACTTCGGCGACGTGGAGCTGTGGGAGGTCGTGCACCGCGCGAGGTGGCAGCGCTTCCCGTTCGGCCACGCGCTGTACCGGCGCGGCGAGGAGGGCAAGACCTTCCACATCATCGCGCAGGGCAGCGTGGAGGTCTACCGCAACAACAAGCGCGTGGCGCTGCTGGGCGCGGGCACCTCGGTGGGCGAGATGGCCTACCTGGCGCCCAGCCCGGAGCTGCGCAAGCACAGCACCGACGTGGTGGTGACTGAGCCGGCCACCACCATCTCGTTCACGCCGGAGGCCATGCAGTCGCTGAACCCGGCGAGCCGGCACCTGTTCGACGAGTCATTCATCCGGGTGCTGGTGCGGCGCCTGCACGCGGCGCACGAGGCGCTGGCGCACCCGAGGCGCATTCTTTGAGCCAGGCGATGTTGCGCGCTGTCATCGACAGCAAAGGGTGAGGCGTTGACAATGCGTCAGGCGCCTTGCCATGAGGCACCTGATCCCCCACAACAGACCTCTTTCGATGGAGTGAAGACATGCGTGCACTGATCGCCACCCTCTCCCTGGTCCTGATGGCCGGCCTGGCCCACGCCAACCCCGAGTGCGAGGCCAAGGCCGTCGACAAGAACGGCAAACCGCTGGCCGGTGCGGCCAAGGCGAGCTTCGTCAAGAAGTGCGCCAAGGAAACCACCGGCGCGGCCTGCGAGGCCAAGGCGCTGGACAAGAATGGCAAGGCCCTGGCGGGTGCTGCCAAGAAGAGCTTCATGAAGAAGTGCGAGAAGGAAGCGGCGGCCGGCTGATAACTTCGCCCGCCCCGCACCGAAACCCGGCCATGTGCCGGGTTTTTTCTGGCCCGGCCAGCAGTCAACGCGTCCAGATGCCCCGCGCCAGGAAGGCCCCGAACAGCGGCAACACCAGCAGCAGGTGGGCCTGGGCCATGATCCAGCGGCGGATGCCTCGCACCTCGGCCTCATCCGGCAGGGCTCCGGTCGCATTGAGTTGCCGCTTCCAGCGGATGAAGGCGAACGTCGGCTTGAGCGACATCAGCCCGATCAGCGCGAACAGCCCCACCTTGGCATGCAGCAGCGGCTGGCTCCAGTACCAGCCCACGCCTTTGACGCCCCAGTAGGTGCGCGCCAGGCCCGTGGCGATCACGGCGATGGCTGCCGCCAGGTAGATCAGGTCGACCCGCGCCAGGCGGCGCACGACGGCGGCGTTCATCCATTCGGGTCTGCACAGCGCGGCCTCGCTGGTGATGAAGACCACCAGACTGAGGATGGCGACGAAGTGGGCGTAGGCGAGCAGGGCTTCGGTCATGGCACGATCATGCCTGATCAGGCGGCCAGCGCGACAGCCTGCTTCCAGTAGCCGGGCTCGCGGTAGGTGGCCTGCAGGAAGTCGACCCACAGGCTAAGGCGCAGCGGCCGATGCTTGCGCTGCGCGAAGACGGCATAAATGCCCGTGGGTGGCGCGGCGAACTCATCGAGCACGGTGACGAGCTGGCCCGTGCGCACATCGGCCTCGACCTCCCACCACGAGCGCCAGGCCAGGCCCAGGCCCGCCAGGCACCAGGCGTGCAGCACCTGCCCGTCGGAGCAGTCGAAACGCGACGCGGGCCGCACGTGCACCGGCTGGCCGTCGACGGTGAAGGCCCAGCCACGCGTCTGGCTGGCTTCGGAGCTCAGCGTGAGGCATTCATGGCGGGCGATGTCGGCCGGGCTTTGCGGGCGGCCGTGCGCCGTCAAATAGCCTGGGCTGGCCACGCACAGGCGGCGGTTGTCGGCCAGGCGCACGCTGATCAGGCTGGAATCGGGCATCTCGCCCACGCGCACGGCGCAGTCGAAGCCTTCATGCACGAGGTCGACCAGGCGGTCCGACAAATCGAGCGAGACGGTCAGGCCTGGGTGGTCGGCCACGAAGCGCGGCACCAGGGGCGCGACGTGCCGCCGCCCGAAACCGGCCGGCGCGGTGATGCGCAGGTGTCCGCGTGCCTGCAGGCCGCCCGCGCTGACCTCGGATTCGGCGTTGGCCAGGTCGGCGAGGATGCGCTGGGCGTCTTCAAGGAAGGCGGCGCCTTCATGCGTGAGGCTGATGCGGCGCGTGGTGCGCAGCAGCAGCTTGACGCCCAGGCGCTCTTCCAGCGCGTCGATGCGGCGGCCGATGACGGCGGGCGCCACGCCTTCGGCGGCGGCAGCGGCGGTGAGGCTGCCCTTGGTGGCCACGGCAACGAACGATTCCAGCTGCTTGAGTCGGTCCATGCTCCTGCCCTGCTGTGTGGGGGGACGTCCTGGTTCAGCGCCCCGTGGGCCTGCGGCGGCGCCTGGCATGCGCGTTTCGTGGCCATCCGAACGGGCCATGTTGATCAGGCGTGGGTCAAAAGACAATGGGGGTGGCGCCCGGGAAGATCCGAAGGATGGGGCTCGCGAGGCTTTGATTTTTGCTCAAAAGTCATGAATCAATGAATTTTTGAGCTGGTAATGAACGGATCGGTATGGAATAAACTGCTCCGTTCCAAAAGAGGCGAGGTCCGCCTGCTGCGCCACCCCTGCGGCAGTTGCCCGATGGCCCGCCCCCGCCTCCACCAGATTTCACTGACTCTTTTCACGAGGTTCTCCATGACCGCACGCACCCAAGTTCACAGCCTGCAAGTGGCCACCGAGCTCTTCCGCTTCGTCGAAGACAAGGTCCTGCCTGGCACCGGCGTCGACAGCGCCAAGTTCTGGGCCGGCTTCGACGCCATCGTCAACGAGCTGGCGCCCAAGAACGCCGCCCTGCTGGCCGAGCGCGACCGCATCCAGACCGAGATGGACAAGTGGCACGCCGCCAACCCAGGCCCGATCTCCGACATGGCCGCCTACAAGGCCCACCTGGAAAAGATCGGCTACATGGTGCCCGTGCCCGGTGACGTGAAGGCCACCACAGCCAATGTCGACGCCGAGCTGGCCCTGCAAGCCGGCCCGCAGTTGGTCGTACCCATCCTGAACGCCCGCTACGCGCTCAACGCCGCCAACGCCCGCTGGGGCAGCCTGTACGACGCGCTGTATGGCACCGACGCCATCCCCGAAGAAGGCGGCGCCGACAAGGGCAAGGGCTACAACCCGGTGCGTGGCGCCAAGGTGATCGCCTGGGCGCGCAACTTCCTGGACAAGGCAGCTCCGCTGGAAGGCGCTTCGCACAAGGAAGCCACGGGCTACAGCGTCGCTGGCGGCAAGCTGGTCGTCGCCCTGAACGGCGGCAAGACCACCGGCTTGCAGAACCCCGAGCAGTTCGTCGGCTTCCAGGGTGACGCCGCCGCGCCGTCGAGCGTGCTGCTGGTCAACAACGGCATGCACGTCGACATCCAGATCAACCGCTCGACCCCGATCGGCCAGACCGATCCGGCCGGCGTGTCGGCCCTGGTGCTGGAATCGGCCGTCTCCACCATCCTGGACCTGGAAGACTCGGTCGCCGCCGTGGACGCCGAAGACAAGGTGCTGGGCTACAGCAACTGGCTGGGCATCCAGCTGGGCACGCTGACCGAAGAAGTCGCCAAGGGTGGCAAGACCTTCACCCGCAAGCTCAATGGCGACCGCGTGTACGCCGGAGCCAAGGGTGGCGAAGTCAAGCTGCACGGCCGCTCGCTCATGTTCGTGCGCAACGTCGGTCACCTGATGACCAACCCCGCCATCCTGTGGGGTTCGGAGGGCAAAGAGATCCCAGAAGGCATCATGGACGCCGTGATCACCACGACCATCGCCCTGCATGATCTGCAAGGCCGTGGCCAGATCAACGGCCAGGCCATCCGCAACTCGCGCACCGGCTCGGTCTACATCGTCAAGCCCAAGATGCACGGCCCCGCTGAAGTGGCCTTCGCCGCCGAGCTGTTCTCGCGCGTCGAGAAGCTGCTGGGCCTCGCCGACAGCACCGTCAAGCTGGGCATCATGGACGAAGAGCGCCGCACCTCGGTGAACCTGAAGGCCTGCATCGCCGCCGCTTCGAGCCGCGTGGCCTTCATCAACACCGGCTTCCTGGACCGCACCGGCGACGAGATGCACACCGCCATGCTGGCCGGCCCGATGATGCGCAAGGGCGACATCAAGAACAGCGCCTGGATCGCCGCTTACGAGCGCCGCAACGTGCTGATCGGCCTGCAGATGGGCCTGCGTGGTCGCGCCCAGATCGGCAAGGGCATGTGGGCCATGCCCGACCTGATGGCCGGCATGCTGGAGCAGAAGATCGCCCACCCCAAGGCCGGTGCCAACACCGCCTGGACGCCTTCGCCCACCGCCGCCACGCTGCACGCCACGCACTACCATCAGGTCAACGTGGCCGCCATCCAGCAAGACATCGAGAAGACTGGCGAAGATCCGCAATCGCTGCTCGACAAGCTGCTGACCATCCCCGTGGTGGCCGAGGCCAACTGGTCTGACGCCGAAAAGCAGCAAGAGCTCGACAACAACATCCAGGGCATCCTGGGTTATGTGGTGCGCTGGATCGACCAGGGCGTGGGCTGCTCGAAGGTGCCCGACATCCACAACGTGGGCCTGATGGAAGACCGCGCCACGCTGCGCATCTCCAGCCAGCACGTGGCCAACTGGCTGCACCATGGCGTGATCACCGAAGCGCAGGTGCGTGACAGCTTCAATCGCATGGCCGCCGTGGTGGACGGCCAGAACGCCGGTGACCCGCTGTACCAGTCGCTCGTGGCCAACCCGCAAGGGGCCGCCTTCCAGGCCGCGCTGGACCTGGTCTTCAAGGGTAAGGAGCAGCCCTCAGGTTACACCGAGCCGCTGCTGCACGCCTGGCGTTTGAAGAAGAAGGCTCAAGGCTGATCGACACTTCGGTCGAACATCTGGCAGGCATTCAGCCTGTCACCCGGCCAAATGGCCGATGACCGATGCAACGGCGCCCGTGAGGCGCCGTTTTTCATGCCAGGACCCGCATGTTCAGGAGGCATCGGTCACCTCGGTGCCCTCCTGACCAAGCCATGAAGGCCGTCCCTTCGTTTAAAGTCATCGCCGCATGGCCCCGGTGCTCACCGGGGTCGCTGTTCAACCCAGGGAGACAACATGAAGTCCTCGTTCCGCCTGGTGGCCATGGCCGCCACCATCGCCGCGCCGCTGCTGATCGGCGGCTGCGCCACCGAATCGTCGCAAGCGCTCGCCGTGCAGAAGACGCAAGCCTCCACGCGCGCCTACACCGGCGCGCGCGCGCCCATCGCCGTCGGCAAGTTCGACAACCGCTCCAGCTACCTGCGCGGCGTGTTCTCCGATGGCGTCGACCGCCTCGGCAGCCAGGCCAAGACCATCCTCATCGGCCACCTGCAGCAGACCAACCGCTTCAACGTTCTTGATCGCGACAACATGGCCGAGATCAAGCAGGAAGCCAGCATCCAGGGTACCGCACAGCAACTCAAGGGCGCCGACTTCGTGGTCACCGGTGACGTGACCGAGTTCGGCCGCAAGGAAGTGGGCGACCACCAGTTGTTCGGGATCCTGGGGCGCGGCAAGACGCAAGTGGCGTACGCCAAGGTCACGCTCAACGTGGTGAACATCCGCACATCCGAGGTCGTCTACTCCGTGCAGGGCGCGGGCGAGTACCAGCTCTCCAACCGCGAGATCATCGGTTTCGGCGGCACGGCGAGCTATGACTCCACGCTCAACGGCAAGGTGCTGGATTTGGCCATCCGCGAGGCCGTGGACCGCCTGGGCGAAGGCATCGACGCAGGCGCTTTCACGCCCGCCAAGCGCTGACACGTCGGAAAGGCACACACCATGATGCACCGACCCACCGCACGTGGGCTGGCGGGCCTTTGCCTGCTGGCCGCCCTGAGCGCCTTGACTGGCTGCGCAGGACCGAAGCAGCTCTACAGCTGGAACGATTACCAGCCACAGGTGTACGCACACCTGAAAAACGACGGCAAGTCGTCACCCGAGGAGCAAATCCTTGAGCTGGAGGCAGGCATCCAGAAAGCCGCAGCCAAGGGCGCTCAGGTTCCACCGGGCTACCACGCTCACCTCGGTCTGCTCTACCTCAACACGGGCCGCACCGATCAGGCTTTGGCTGCGTGGAACCAAGAGAAGGCCTTGTATCCGGAGTCGACCAAGTACATCGACTTCCTGATCAACAACATGAAAAAGAACAGGAGCTGACGATGTCAACCCGATTCATGCACCGATCGCTGCTGAGCGCCTGCACCGTGGCGGTGGCCCTGCTGGCCGGTTGCGCCGCACCGGTCAAGACCGACTACACCGCTTTCAGGGCAGCCAAGCCCGCGTCCATCCTCGTGCTGCCGCCGGTCAACGACACCAACGATGTCAACGCCACGTTCAGCATGCTGGCGCAGACCACGTACCCGCTTGCTGAGGGCGGTTACTACGTCATGCCCGTGACCCTGGTGAACGAGACCTTCCGCCAGAACGGGTTGACCATCCCCGCCGAAATGCACGAGGTGCCCGTTGCCAAGCTCAAGGAGATCTTTGGCGCCGACGCCGCGCTCTACATCAAGATCACCAAGTACGGCACCACGTACACCGTGCTCAGCAGCGCCGCCGTCGTGAGCGCCGAGGCCCGCCTGGTGGACCTGTCCACGGGCACGCTGCTGTGGAGTGGACGCGCCAGCGCTTCGAGCGATGAAAACAACAACAACAGCGGTGGCGGCCTGGCCGGCCTGCTGGTGACCGCCATCGTCAAGCAGATCATGAACAACGTGACCGATGCGTCTCACAACGTGGCCGGCATCACCAGCACACGGCTGCTGTCGGCAGGCACGCCCAATGGGCTGCTGTACGGCCCGCGCTCGCCCTTGTACGGCAAGGACAACACCAACTGAGCGACCCGCTTTCGCTCTGAACCAGGCACCTCACGAGGTGCCTTTTTTGTGCCTTGCCCCGAGGGCTTTGAGCGCTACGATGCCTGCTTCACTGCGCGCCACCCGATGAACACCGCCTACCCCCACCTCCTCGCCCCCCTCGACCTCGGCTTCACCACCTTGAAGAACCGCGTGCTGATGGGCTCGATGCACACGGGGCTGGAAGATGGCCGTGACCTGAGCAAGCTCGCCGCCTACTTCCGTGAGCGCGCCGAGGGCGGCGTGGGCCTGATCGTCACCGGGGGCTTCGCGCCCAACATCGCAGGCTGGGTGAAGCCGCTGGCGGGCCGCATGAGCAGCGCTTCGTCGGCCAAGCGCCACCAGGTGGTCACGCGGGCGGTGCACGAGGCGGGCGGCAAGATCGCCATGCAGATCCTGCATGCAGGCCGCTACGCCTATCACCCGTTCGCCGTGGCGCCTTCGCGCATCCAGTCACCCATCTCGCCGTTCACGCCCTTCGAGCTGTCGGCGGCGGGCGTGGAGCGCCAGATCCAGGCCTTCGTCCACAGCGCGGTGCGCGCCCGCGAAGCCGGCTACGACGGCGTCGAGATCATGGGCTCGGAGGGCTACTTCATCAACGAGTTCCTGGCCAGGCACACCAACCGCCGCATCGATGCCTGGGGGGGTGACTACAGCCAGCGCATGAGGCTGCCCATCGAGATCGTGCGGCGCACGCGCGAGGCCGTGGGCCGCGACTTCATCCTCATCTACCGCCTCTCGATGATCGACCTGGTGCCTGAGGGCAGCACCTGGGCCGAGGTGCGGCAGCTGGGCGTGGCCATAGCGCAGGCGGGCGCGACCATCATCAACACCGGCATCGGCTGGCATGAAGCCCGTGTGCCCACGATCGCCACCAGCGTGCCGCGCGCGGCCTTCGCCTGGGTCACGGCCAAGCTCAAGCAGGACTTCACCGACGCGGGCATCGACATCCCTCTGGTGACCTCGAACCGCATCAACACGCCAGCCACGGCCGAGATGGTGATCGAGCAAGGCTACGCCGACATGGTGTCCATGGCCCGGCCCCTGCTGGCCGATTCGCACTTCGTGGCCAAGGCGGCGGCCGGCCGCGCCGACGAGATCAACACCTGCATCGCCTGCAACCAGGCCTGCCTGGACCACGTCTTCAAGAACCAGCTTTCGAGCTGCCTGGTCAACCCGCGCGCCTGCCACGAGACGACGTTGAACTTCCTGCCCGCCGTGCAGAAGAAACGCGTCGCGGTAGTGGGTGCGGGCCCGGCGGGTGTGACCGCCGCCACGCACTTGGCCGAGCGGGGCCACGAGGTCGAGCTGTTCGACGCGGCAGGCGAGGTGGGTGGCCAGCTCAACATGGCGCGCCAGGTGCCCGGCAAGGAGGAGTTCGAAGAGATGCTGCGGTACTTCCACAAGCGCATCGAGACCACGGGCGTGAAGCTGAGGCTCGGCACGCGCGTGGATGCCGGCATGCTAGGCGGCTTCGACGAGGTGATCGTGGCCACGGGCGTGACGCCGCGCGACCCGAAGATCCCCGGACAAGACCACCCCAAGGTGCTGAGCTACATCGACGTGCTGCGCCACAAGAAGCATGTGGGACGCAAGGTGGCGGTGATCGGCGCGGGCGGCATTGGCTTTGACGTGGCCGAGTACCTGGTGCACGACCCCGAACACAAGCCGCCATCGCAAGACCTGGTGGTGTGGATGCAGGAGTGGGGCGTGACCGACCCCTCGGCCTCGCCCGGTGGCTTGCGCCCGGAAGGCCCCAAGCCCTTGCCCGCCGCACGCGAGGTGGTGCTGCTGCAGCGCAAGCAGGGCAAGCTGGGCGCCGGCCTGGGCAAGACCACGGGCTGGATCCACCGCGCCGCGCTGAAGATGAAGGGCGTGGAGATGATCGGCGGGGTGAACTACGAGCGCATCGGCGACGAAGGCCTGCTCGTGAGCTTTGGCGAGAAACGCGAGCGGCCGACCTGGATCGCCTGCGACAACGTGGTGCTGTGCCCGGGGCAGGTGCCGTTGCGCGAGTTGGCCGATGAGTTGAAGGCGCAGGGGCGCCCGGTGCACATCATTGGCGGGGCCTTCGAAGCCGGTGAGCTGGACGCGAAGAAGGCGATCGATCAGGCGGCGCGGTTGGCGGCGAGGTTGTGATGGTTCGGTTGGCGCCATGAAAAACGGCCCTCAAGAGAGGGCCGTTTCATGGCGATTCATGTCGCTGAGCAGGCACGCCCGCTCAACCTTCGAGCGTTGATCAGAAGTCGTATTGCAGGCCGACGCCCAGCAAGCGCACAGAATTCTTGTTGTTGTCCACTTCAGCGGTGGTGAAGTCGGCATCGGCCGTGAGGCGCAGATTCTTGTTCAGCGCGAACTCGATGCCCACGCCGATGTAAGGCTTGACTGAGTCGTCGGACACCGAATAGGTGTCAAAGTCATTCGGAGTGGTTTGTTTGAACTTGGTCTTCAGGAACGACAGGCCAACACGCCCCACCAGCGAAAGCTGGGGATGGGCGGCGTAACGAAACGCGGCAGCCACCAGGGCGCCACTGGCCTCGAAACTGTGGTGGACATCGTCAGAGCCCTCGGTGAAACCACGGGAGCCTTTGCCAAAGTCGACATAGGCGGCTTCCAGTGCGATCAGCGGGTTGAACTTGTAACCCGCGTACAGCTTGGTGCCGGTGTCGGACTTGTCGCAGCCCAGGTTGTAGTCATCGCAATCGATGTTGACGTGCGACCGGCCGATCACACCACCGATGTACGCCTGAGCCGATGCGGCACCCATCATGGCGGTCAACAGCGCCGCCACAGCGATCTTCTTCATGAAAACTCCCTGAGGAAAACACGGCGCGATTCGCCGCGAGGGCGAATGTAACAACGTTATGCATCAGGCAGCGAAGAAAGCGCTCCTTCAACCGAGGGGTGGCGTGACCACCCCGTCCATCAGGACGGGTGGTATGCCGTCAGACGATGCGGATCGGCGAGCGATCAGAAATCGTATTGCACGCCGATGCTCAGCAGGCGCACGGAACCGTCGTCTCCGGCCACCTCGCCCGTGGTGAAGTCAGCCGAAGCGGTGCCGCGCAGGTTCTTGTTGAAGCTGTACTCCAGGCCCAGACCCAAGTAAGCCTTGGTGGCGCTGTCGGAGCGGTTGCTGTACAAGAGGCTGCCCGAAACCTTGGTATCCACGAAGGCAAGCCCCAGGCGCCCCACACCCGTCAGCTCACGGGTGAAAGGCAGACGGCCAGCAGCGTTGATCAGCATGGCATCCACAGCGACCGAGCCCGCACCGGCGGAGCCAATGCTGATCTTCGACTTGCCGAAGTCGATGTAGCCGCCTTCGATGGCGATTTGCGGGTGCACCTTGTAGCCGGCGTAGATCTTGTAGCCGGTGTCGCTGTTGTCGCAGGAGTAAGGGAAGCCACACTCGACGGAGACATTGGAAGGCCCGAAGGCACCACCGACGTAGGCCTTGTTGGTCAGTTGAGCAGAAGCGGAGGTGGCAAGGGCCAGCAGGGCGGCGGCCAGGGTGATCTTGTTCATGAAGGTCTCCTGAAGAAATGAGAAGCGCCACCGATCCGATGGCGCAAACGAAAAGTCCGGCGCGGACTGTAGTCGCTGCGCCGGACTTCTCGCCCCCTGTTCATGGGGCCTTCTGTCGCCTATTGTGTCTGCCGAATGTGATCAAACGTGGCGATGTTTCATCAGGGTTTCAGGAAAGCCTGCACCGCCGCCACCGTGGCCGCCGGGTCTTCTTCATGCGGCACATGGCCCAGCCCATCGAACATCGCGAGGCGGCTGCCGGCGATGTCATGGTGGAATTTGTCGGCGTTGTCCGGCGGGATCAAGCGGTCCTTGCCGCCCCAGACGATGAGCGTGGGCTGCTTGATGGTGGCGATCTGCGCGGTGAACTCGCCGCTGGGGCTCTGCGCGAAGCGTTCACGCAAGGCGCCACGGTTGCCAGCGCGCAGCGTCAGTTCGTAGTAGCGATCAACCAGCTCGGGGGTGACCTTGGACGGGTCACCGTACACGTTGCGCACGCTCGACTCGATCATGCTGCGCGGCAGCGTGTTCTGCATCAGCGGCTTGAGTGCAGGGATCTGGGCGATCTTGAAGCCGATGGGCATGGACTTCGGGTCGAACGGGTAACCTGCAGCGTCGACCAGCACGAGCTTGCTGACGCGCTCGGGGTGATCGACCGCCACCTTCCAGGCCAGGTTGCCGCCGAACGAGTTGCCGGCCAGCACGGCCTTTTGCACGCCCAGCTTGTCCATCAGGGCGATGACGAATTCGACGTAATGTGGGAGCCGGTAGTTGCCGTCGGGCATGGGGCCGGTGAGGCCGAAGCCTGGCAGGTCCACGCGGATGACACGATGCTGGCTTTTCAAAGCATCCGTCCAGCCGTCCCAGGTGTGCAGGCTGGCCGAGGTGCCGTGCAGCAGCACGATGGGCTCGGCGTCGCCTCGGGGGCCTTCGTCGCGGTAATGGGCTTGCATGCCCAGCACGTCGGTGAACTGGGAGGGCGGAGGCGCCCATTTCGCCTTGAGCGTTTCAACATCGCGGTCGGGGGCCCAGGTCGCGGCCACGCCGACCACCAAAGCCAACAACAGGGCGAGCACCAGCCCACCCACGACCTTCAGCGCCAACTTCATCTTTGTGTCCCTTGCTTGTTGATGCCACGCCCGGTGCGTGGTGGCAGCCATTGTGCGGGAGCCTTTGCCGCCTTCATATCCACAGAGACTCGCCCATTCGGCCAGCACAGATCAGTGGAGCTCAACAGCGACGACCCAAGAGAGGGCCTGCGAAACAGGCCCTCTGCGCGGTCAAACCAACATCAGTTCAAGGAGACCGATGAGCAGGCCACACCATTGCGCGGCCCGCAGAGAAGCTCCGCGATCAATCAGAAGTCGTACTGGGCACCCAGGCTCAGCAGGCGCACAGCATAGCTATCGTCCGCGAACTTCGCGCGGGTGAAATCGGCGGCAGCCGTCAAACGCAGCTCCTTGGTCAAGGCGTACTCAGCGCCCAGGCCAACATAAGGCTTGGTCGACGACTCGCTATCAGAGGTTCCCAACGAGCTGGAGCCCTTGGCCTTCAGGCTAGCCATGCCCAGGCGCCCCACCACGTTCAGCGTGGGCATGACCGGATAGCGGAATGCAGCCGCCAGCAACACACCATGGCCCTTGACCTCAACGGAGAACGGGTTGGCGTCATCGTCCAAATAGCGGGCCTTGACCTTCCCGAAGTTGACGTACGCGGCTTCCAGCGCGACGGTGGGGTTGAGCTTGTAGCCCACCGTGAGCTTGTAGCCAGTGTCCGACTTGTCGCAGCTCAACGAGTCAGAGCAGTCGACGTTTGTGCGCGCCTGCCCGACGTTGCCCCCGACATAAACCTGAGCAGAAGCTGCAGCCATCATGGTGCCGAGCACCGCTGCCAATGCAATTTTTTTCATGTTCCATCCCTGTCAAAAACGGCGAAATTTGCCGCGCAGGCAATCTAAACAAGGGAGGGTCGGATGTCACTCCCTGGCGCCAGGGGGGCCATTTGGCTGAGGCGGTGTCGCAACACATCGGTGCTGCACGCCAAACCACAGCTCCTCTGCCGTTGAAAGGCCAGGCGGCCAAGAGCGTCAGCGGTAGCTCAACAGCGACGGCGTTTCGCCTTCAAGGTGCCCATGCTCGTTCACCGACAACAGGTGCAGGCCATCGCGGCCCACGTTGATCTTGGTGATGCCAGCGTTGGCCAGCGTCCAGTTGATGGTGAAGGCCTGCGTGTCGTGCAGGCCCAGGAGGTGCGCGCACACCACGCTGATGAAGCCGCCCGAGGTGAAGACCACGGCCTGCCCCTTGGGCGGCGTGAGCTTGACCAGTTCGTCCAGCGTGGCCACGCAGCGCAGCTTGAAGCTCGACCAAGGCTCCTGGTACTCGGCGTCGTGGTTGCCGCCGACCCAACGTGCCACCGCGTCCTGAAAGAAGGCCTGAAAGGCGCGGCGTGGATCGCCGCTCGCGGCCATCTCGGCCATCATCAAGGCCTTGTCGGCGTAGCGGGGCTCGGCCACCTCGATGACGTTTTCATGGTCGAACTCGTTGACCCCTGCGTGGATCTGCATGGGCAGGTCAAGCGCCATGGCCGACAGCGCGGCACGCGCCGTCTCTTGATGCCGCTGCATGGTGCCGGCCACCACCACCTCGGGCGCCACGCCGCGCGCCTTCAAGGCCTGGCCCACGACGTGGCCCTGCTGGTGGCCCAAAGCGGAGAGCGCGTCGTAGTTCTGGCTGCCGAACGAGGCCTGACCGTGGCGGACGAGGTAGAGCGATCCCATGTGATCAGCCCTTCACTTGGCACCGTGCTTCATCAGCTCCAGGCGGGCGATCATGCCCTTGTGGACCTCGTCGGGGCCGTCGGCCAGGCGCAGCGAGCGGGCCTGGTTGAAGAAGGCCGTCAGCGGCGTGTCGTGCGAGACGCCCATGCCGCCGTGGATCTGGATGGCGAAATCCACCACCTGTTGCAGCATGCTCGGCGCCACCACCTTGATGGCCGACACGTCGGTGAGCGCGCTCATCACGCCAAGGTTGTCGATCTTCCAGGCGGCCTGCAGGGTCAGCAGGCGGGCCTGGTCGATGGCCAGGCGGCATTCGGCGATGCGCTCGCGGTTGCCGCCCAGGTTGATGAGGGGCTTGCCAAAGGCGACGCGTTTCAAGCCACGCTGGATGGCGAGTTCAAGCGACTTCTCGGCCGCGCCGATGCAGCGCATGCAGTGGTGGATGCGGCCCGGCCCCAGGCGGCCCTGCGCGATCTCGAAGCCGCGGCCCGGCCCGGCGATCACATTGCTCAGCGGCAGGCGCACGTTGGTGAAGTGCACCTCGCCGTGGCCGTGAGGTTCGTCGTATTCGCCGAAGACGGGCAGCATGCGCTTGATCTCCACGCCCGGGGTGTCCAACGGCACCAGCACCATCGAGTGCTGGCTGTGGCGGCCAGCGTCGAGGTTCGGCGTGGCCGCCATGAAGATGCCGATCTTGCAGCGCGGGTCGCCCACGCCGGAGGACCACCACTTCTTGCCGTTGAGCACGATTTCATTGCCCTCGACGACGGCGGTGGCCGCCATGTTGGTGGCATCCGACGAAGCCACCTCGGGCTCGGTCATGAAGAAGACGGAGCGGATCTCGCCATTGAGCAGCGGCGTCAGCCATCGGGCCTTCTGCTCGGCGCTGCCGTACTTCCAGAGCACCTCCATGTTGCCGGTGTCGGGCGCGTTGCAGTTGAAGACCTCGGGCGCCATCATCGAGCGGCCGGTCTGCTCGGCGCTGAAGGCGTATTCGAGCACGCTCAAACCAGGGGCCAGCTCGGCATCGGGCAGGAACAGGTTCCACAGGCCTTCGGCCTTGGCCTGGGCCTTGAGCTCTTCCACGCGCGGCGGGATCTGCCATTCGGTCCAATCGCCGCCGTGGCGGGCCTCACCGATTTCCCGCCAGTGCTGGGCTTCGATGGGCGCGATGCGCTCGTCGATGAAGGCGCGCACGCGCTTGGCGTAGCTCTGGGCGCGTTCGCTGGGCTGGAAGTCCATGGCTGTCTCCGGTTTGGGATGCCCGTGGATGCTACGCCGCCCCCAACCTTGCATCAAATGATGAAATTTCATCGCAAGTCATGCACATTTCACATGACTTCAGCACCGGATCAGGGGGCGCTGCGGTAAACGCTCCCCATGCAATGCCCGAATTTCCTTACCATCCGGGCTCTCCGCAAATCAATCCCCCGTTCGGCACATGTCATCCGCCGTTCCGTCATCCCGAAAGCTTGCTGCTGCGCGCTCGGTTCGTGCGCAGCGCGAGCCTTTGGCCGCAGCGCTGGCCCACGCCCGCATCCCGGGCATGGACGCCCTGCGCGTGGGGGCTGTGCTGTCGGTCATGATGAGCCACGCGGGCGTGGTGCAGTGGAGTTTTGGCCTGAAGGTGCTGCTGGTTTTCAGCGGCTTCCTGATCACGCGCATGCTGCTCGATGAGCACGCGCGCACGGGCACCATCAACGTGCCGCGCTTCGCCTGGCGCCGCGCCACGCGCCTGATGCCGGCGCTGGTGCTGTATGCCATCCTTGGGGCGCTGTACGTGGCCGCGCGCGACAAGCCCGTGCCCTGGTCGGCGGTGCTCAGCGTGGTCGGGCAGGTGCACAACTATTACCAGGGCTTCACGGGCGCGCAGGCGCACTACCTGTCGCACACCTGGTCGCTGTCCTTGCAGGAGCAGTTCTACGTCTTGTGGCCCTTGTTTTTGCTGTGGACATGGCGAAGGGGCCTGCGGCTGGAGTGGGCCATTTGCGGCTTCATCGCCGGGATTTGGGGCCTGCGCGCCATCGAGCACCTGGTCCTCCATGCGCCCGACGCCTACCTTTATCGTGCGCTGGAAACCCGCAGCGACAACCTCGCGATGGGGGCCTTGCTCGCCGTGCTGACGCGCGACCGGCGCTGGACAAAGTGGTTCGACCACCTGCGTGCGCTTGCACCGCTGCTGGCCATCGGGCTGGGCTTCGCCGTGCTGCACTCCGTGATGCTCGACAGCGCCAGCCTGACATACCGCTACGTCGTCGGCCTCGCCATCGAGCCGCTGCTGATCGCACTGGCGGTGCCGTTCGTGATCATCGTGGCGAGTTCGTCGCGCAGGGTCGGCCAGACCCTGAACGCGAAAATCGTGCAGACCGCCGGCCAGGCCAGCTACGCCATGTACCTGAGCCATCAGATCGTCATGCACGCCAGCTTCCATGTGCTGACCAAGCGCGGCTGGGCGCCTTGGCCAGCATTCGTGCTTGCCGCGTTGCTGGTTGCCATGGTGGGACACGCCTCGTTCACCTTCTTCGAAAGCCCGGTGCGCGAATGGCTGGAGGCCCGCACAGGGCACTGGTTCCAGCCAGATCACCGGACGCGGTGATCCATCAACGCGTCGCGCCCAGGGCACGGCGGCCCCTCACCCCGGCCGCTTCAGGCCCTGGCGGGCCTCCAACGCGACGCTCTCTCGCATCCACCGGTGGACGGGATCGCCATCTCGGTCGGCATGCCAGTACATCCAGATGCCGATGGGCGGCAGCGTCAGGGGCAGTTCGGCCAGCACCAGCGGCAAGGCGCGGGTGAGCTCCTCGGCGTAGGTGCGCGGCAGGGTCAACAGGGCGTCGCCTGCGGCCACCACGTTGGCTGCAGCAAAGTAGTGTTGGCAGCGCAGGATGATGTGGCGTTCACCCAGGCCTTGGGCCGCCCAGACCACTTGCAAGGGGTCGGGTTGATCGGGCTGCAGGGCCACCATCACATGTGGCTGGGCAAAGTAATCGGCCACGCTCATCCGCATGCGGCGGGCGGCCAAGGGGTGATCGCGGCGCATGAGCACCGCCAGTTGCTCGTCGGCCAGGTGTTCGCCATGGATGCGGCCGGTGACGCGGCGCTGGCGGTCGATGACCAAGTCCACCTCGCCCTGAGCAAGGGTGCGCTCCAGCGCGTCGCGGGGCACGCGCACGCTGGCGATCTTCACCTGTGGCGCGGCCTGGGCCAGGCGACGCATCAAGGGCGGCAGGGTGATGGCTTCGAGCACGTCGCGCATGCCCAGGCGCAGGGTCATGTTCAACGTGAGCGGGTCGAAGGTGTCGGCCTGGCCCATGAGCGATTGCAAGCCGCGCAAGTGAGCCTGAACTTCGCCGATGACGCGCCGCGTGAGCTCGGTGGGCACCATCTGGTTGCCTTGACGCACGAAGAGCGGGTCACCCCACAGGCGACGCAGCCGTGCCAGGGCGTGGCTGACAGCTGGCTGGCTGAGGTGCAAGTGGCGGGCTGCGCCGGAGATGCCCCCGTGTTCGTGGACCGCGTCCATGACACGAAAGAGGTTCAGGTCGAGGCGGGAGGCGGTGAGTGGCGGAGGCATGGGGCGCAACGATACAACCCTCCCCGCAGCCATGTGTTTTTTCCGCCCGATGCGGCTCGCCACATGCCAGCCGGGGACGAGCTCGCGCCATAATGATGCGTTGCCGTTTTCCACGGCGCACTTTTGGAGCAACCACCTTGGACAGTCACCCTTGGTGACCGCCCACTCCGGCCAGCCGGCCCCCTGCCCCGCCTCGCCCTGAACAGCGCCAAGGCCCAGGGCAGGCAGACACCGGCTGCGGCCCCCAGGTCAGCCATTTGCTGAGCCTGCCGGGCCCACGCGGGAGGGGGCGGCAACCACACACCCCCTGCCCGTCAAACAACCTGCACGCCGCCCTCCGCTGCCCGCATCTCACCCATGCGACGTGGCACGAGCGTGCTCAGGTGCTGGAGTACCGATGCTCAACGTCTTCACGCTGGCCAATGGCCGCCTGTTCCAGGAAGAAATCGACAGCCTCGACGAGCTGACGCCGTCGCGCCCTGTCTGGGTCGACCTGGAAGACCCCACGCCCGAAGAAAAGGGCTGGATCGCCGCCTGCTTCGGCCTCGTCATCCCCGGCGACATCGTCGACGAGGACCTGGAAGAATCCGCCCGCTTCTACGAAGAAGAAGGCGCCATCCACCTGCGCTCCGACTTCCTGATCGACGACGACGAAGCCCCCCGCAACGTGCGCGTGGCCTTCATCCTGCACAACAACGTGCTGTTCTCGATCCACCAGGAAGACCTGCCGGTGTTCCGCCTGCTGCGCATGCGCGCGCGCCGCATCCCGGCCCTGATCGAAGACGCCAAGGACGTGCTGCTCAAGCTCTACGACGCCGACGCCGAGTACTCCGCCGACACGCTGGAGAACATCTACGACGAGCTCGAGAAAGTCAGCAAGCGCGTGCTGCAAGACGAGGTCAACGACCAGGCCGCCGCCGAGGCGCTGGCAGCCATCGCCCGCCAGGAAGACTTGAACGGCCGCATCCGCCGCAACGTGATGGACACGCGCCGCGCGGTGAGCTTCATGATGCGCGCGCGCATGCTCAACGCCGACCAGTTCGAAGAGGCCCGCCAGATCCTGCGCGACATCGACTCGCTTGACTCGCACACGGCCTTCCTGTTCGACAAGATCAACTTCCTGATGGACGCCACGGTCGGTTTCATCAACATCAACCAGAACAAGATCATCAAGATCTTCTCGGTGGCCTCGGTGGCTTTCCTGCCGCCCACGCTGATCGCCAGCATCTACGGCATGAACTTCAACGCCATGCCCGAGCTGAACTGGAGCTATGGCTACCCCTTCGCGGTGCTGCTGATGATCATGTCGGCCATCACGCCGTTCTGGTATTTCCGCCGCAAGGGTTGGCTGGACTGATTGGGCCAGCCGAAGATCGAAGCGAGCACCGACCACGTGCCTGGCCTGAACCTGCCTGCGCTGCCGCCCGGACTGTGGCGGGTGATGTGGGGCACCACCTGCGTGGTGCTCAGCTACAGCTTGCTCAACCCGGTGTTGGCCGTGCGCCTGCAAACGGGCGGCGCCAGCGCCACAGCCATCGGCCTGTTCGCCACCTTGCCGTTCCTCAGCGTGGCGCTGCTGGTGCCGCTGGTGCCCCGGTTGTTTGGCCGCATCGGCGTGGGCCATGCCTACCGGCTGGGCCTGCTGCTCGAACTCATCGCCTGCCTGGGCTACCTCTTCACCGATGATTACCGGCTGTGGTGCGTGTTCGGGCTGATGGCGGGGCTGGGCGCAGCTGCGGCCTGGAACGCCACCGAGGCGCTGATCGCCCATAACACGCCGCCATCGCATCGAGGCCGGCTCACCGGGCTGTACCAAGCGCAACTGGGCGCTGGCATGGCGCTCGGGCCCTTCATGCCTGGCTTGCTGGGGCTGGGGCCCATCGGCGCCAACGTGCTGGCCGCAGCCGGTCTGGCGCTGGGCCTGGCGCTGGTGATGGTGCCCGCCGTCACGCGCCTGAAGGCCATGCACGATGACCACGAGCCCATGGGCTTGCTCTCGGCCTGGCGCTTTCGGCCGACGCTGGCCTGGGCGGCCGTGGTGGGCGGGGTCTTCGAGGTGGGGCTGGGCTCCATCACCACGGCCCATGGCTCCGAAATCGGGCTGAGCCTGGCGGCTGCCACCTCCATCGCCGGCGCGCTCGGCGTGGGCAGCTTCGTGTTGCAGTACCCGCTGGGCTGGCTGGCCGACCGGCTGCCCGCAAGGCGCCTCTTCGTGGGCGGCGCGGCGGTGCTGGTGCTCAGCGCCCTGGCCTTCACGCGCTCCATCCAGCACCCGGAACTGCTGTGGGCCTGCGCGCTGCTGTGGGGCGGCATCGGCGGGGCGCTCTACACGCTGAGCATGATCCGCGTGGCGCACGACTTCGCAGATTCATCGGCCATCGCCGGCACCTCGGCCATGATCGCCGGCTACACGGCGGGCGGCGCCATCGGCCCGGTCATCAGCGGCTGGGTGTTCGACCACCACGGTGTGGCTGGCCAAGGGCTGTGGCTGGGCGTGCTCGCGCTCAGCCTGCTGCTGATGCACGCCCGACGGCCTGCGCCTGAGCCCGGCGCCACTGACTGAGCAGGGCTGCGTGCAGGCGCTCGGCCGGCACGGGCTTGTGCAGCAGCACCAGGCCCGAGGCATGGGCCTCGCGCAGACGCTGCGGCCCCGTGTCGCCGGTGATCAAGAAAGCGGGCAGGTCGGGCATCAGCCGCTCACGGATGAGCGACACCGCCTCCAGGCCGCTGCGGTGGTCACGCAGGCGGTAGTCCACCAGCAGCAGGTGCGGCGTGAAGGCGTCCAGCCGCGCCAGGGCCTCGTCCACCGATGAGGCGGTTTCACAAGCACAGCCCCAGCTCATCAGCAGGTCGCTCATCGCCGCCAGCACCGACTCGTCGTCCTCCACCAGCAGCACGTTCAGGCCAGCCAGGTCGCCGTCTTCTTCTTCGCTGGCGCGTTCGGATGCGATCAAGGCTGCCTGGCTGATCGGCAGGGTCAGGCGGAACACCGATCCCCGGCCCTCGCGTGAAGCCAGCCCCACTTCCACGCCCATGGCACGCGCCAGCCCGTCGACGATGGACAACCCCAGGCCCAGCCCCTTGCGGCGATCACGCTCGGGGTTGCCCAGTTGGTGGAATTCGCGGAAGACCTCGCGGTGCTGCGACGCTGGGATGCCGATGCCGGTGTCCCAGACTTCCACGATGGCACGCATGCCGCGTCGGCGACAGCCCAGCAGCACCGCGCCCCGCTCGGTGTAGCGCACGGCATTGACCAGCAGGTTGCGGATGATCATCTCGACCAGCGCCGGGTCGGCTTGCACCACCAGGCGCGTGTCGCGCAGCCGGAAGGCCAGTCCCTTGCTCTCGGCCAGCGGCGCGAGCTCTTGCTCCAGCTTGTGGAACAGCGGCTGCAAGGCGAAGGTGCGCTGCTGGGGCTGCACCACGCCCGCGTCGACCTTGGAGAAATCGAGCAGCGTGCCCAGCATCTCGTTGGCCGCCTCGTTGGAGGCCATCACGTGCCGCACCAGGTGCGCCTGGCGGTCGTTGAGCCCAGCGCGTGATAGCGCCCCCAGGTAGAGCCCCGCTGCGTGCAAGGGCTGGCGCAGGTCGTGACTGGCCGAGGCCAGGAAGACGGTCTTGGCGCGGTTGGCGTCCTCGGCCTCGACCAGCGCCTGCTCGACCATCTCGCGCGCCTCCAGGGCGCGCTGGGTCTGATCGCGCAGGCGGTCAACCAGGCCTTCGTTCTCGAAGCGCAGTTCGATGGAGCGCAGCGTCATGCGCGACGCGTGGTACGAATAGACCGACATGGCCCACAGATAGGCCGTGGCGCCAGCAGCCAGCGCCCAGTTGATGACGCCCTGCGCACGCGCCAGCGCGACGATGAGCGGCACCAGGCAGCACAGCCAGTACGAGAGCGCCACCGGCCAGACCGAACCGAAAATGCCCAGCGCCGCCGAACTCATGCCGGCGATCAGGCACAAGATGAGGGTGCCGGAGTCCGGCTCGCCCGGACGGATGAACAACACGGCCAACGCGCCCCAGCACCCACCGCTCAAAGCAGCCAGCCCACGCAGGTAGCGCGCGTGCCGCATCGCGTCGAAATCCGGTGCCCCGGGCGAGGGCAAGATGCGGTGCACGACCAACGCCGTCCAGGCCAGTCCCACGGTGGCTGCCGACCACCACCAGATGCGGCCATCGCCCAAGGTGAATTGATACGCCACGGCGGTGACGAGCGCCACCAAGGCCGTGGCCATCAGCGCGGTTGTCAAACCTCGGTCGATCAACTCGACCTGGGCCGACAGCAGGCGCGGCGGATCGAAACGCCACGCGGTGGCCCACATCGACCTCCGCGTCATGGCGGCAACAGGCCCCTGGCAACGGCCCGCTCGTGAGCCTCCTGCCGGCTGGTCGCCTGCAACCATTCGGTGATCCAGGACACCTCTGCGCGCACCGCGCTCTCGCTCATGCCCAACTGGCGGGCAATGGCCTTGTTGGGCGTGCCCCGGCCCAGATAGCGCAGGATCTGCAACTGCAACTCGGTGAAAGCCGGGCCGCCTTCGTGGGCCTGCAAGGCCGGCTCCGGCAAGCGCTGACCGCGCTGCCCACCTTGCAAGCCGGACAGCGCGGCATACGGCACGGCGGCGAACGAGGTCTCGCCGCGCAGCAGGGTCTGCACGGCCGTGAGGATGTCTTCGGCCTGCGCGGATTTGGGGATGAAGCCCTCGGCACCCGCCTCGCGCGCCCGCGCGACCAAGTCGGCCGTCACCTCGCCCGACATGCCCAGCACCCTGGCCTGGGGGGCTGCGGCCTTGAGCGCAGGCAGGTCGGACAGGCCGTGCCCATCGGGCAGGTGCACATCGAGCATCACCAGGTCAACCGGTTGGCGGCGCAGGTGGTCGAGCGCCTGCGCCCAGGTGCCTGCCTGCGTCAGCAAGGCCTGCGGCCAGCGCTCGGCCAGCATCAGGCCCAGGCCCATGCGGAACAGGGCGTGGTCATCGACCAGGAGGAAACGGGGGCCAGCGATCGTCATGCACTGCCAAACGAGGAAGGGGCATCCAGCCGCAAGTATCCACTGTCATGGGCGCCCTTCGCCCACCACCCCCTAAGCCAAACGGACACCCAGCCGGCATGCGATGGCCTCGGCCCACTCAACCCTTGCGCGCCCGACGCGCCTTGACCGCGTCCGAAAGGATCTGGAGCACGCGCTCTGAGTCGTCCCAACCGATGCAGGCATCGGTGATCGACTGACCGTAGGCCAGCTTCTTAGGATCGTCCTTGCCCGGGGTGAACTTCTGGGCGCCGGCGCACAGGTGGCTTTCCACCATCACGCCGAAGACCTGGTTCGAACCGCCCGAGACCTGCTCGGCGATGTCCTGGGCGACCACGACCTGACGCTCGTGCTGCTTGGAGCTGTTGGCGTGGCTGAAATCGACCATCAGCGAGGGGTGCAACTTGGCGGCTTCGAGGTCCTTGCAGGCGGCGGCCACGCTGACGGCGTCGTAGTTCGGGGCCTTGCCACCGCGCAGGATGACGTGGCAATCGGGGTTACCGGCCGTCTCGACGATGGCGACCTGGCCGTTCTTGTGCACCGACAGGAAGTGGTGCGGGCGGGCCGCGGCCTGGATGGCGTCGGTGGCGATCTTGATGTTGCCGTCGGTGCCGTTCTTGAAGCCGATGGGCGCGCTCAAGCCGGACGACAGCTCGCGGTGCACCTGGCTTTCGGTGGTGCGCGCGCCGATGGCGCCCCAGCTGATGAGGTCGCCGATGTACTGCGGCGAGACCACGTCGAGGAACTCGCTGCCTGCGGGCACGCCCAGTCGATTGATCTCCAGCAGCAGTTGGCGGGCCATGCGCAGGCCCTCGTCGATCTTGAAGGATTCGTCGAGGTAGGGGTCGTTGATCAGGCCTTTCCAGCCCACGGTGGTGCGCGGCTTCTCGAAGTAAACGCGCATGACGACTTCCAGCGTGTCGGCGTACTGTTCGCGCAGGGCCAGCAGCTTGCGGGCGTACTCGATGGCGGCGGCCGGATCGTGGATGGAGCAGGGGCCGATGATCACCAGCAGGCGGTCGTCCTTGCCGTGCACGATCTTGCGGATCGCCTTGCGCGTGCGCGACACCAGCGTCTCGATGGCCGTGCCTCGGATGGGGAAGAAGCGGATCAGGTGCTCGGGCGGCGGCAGCGGCGTGACGTTCTTGATGCGCTCGTCATCGGTCTGCGAGGTCTTGTCGGCGGGAGGAACCCAGCCTTCGGCTGCGCTGGAGTGGGTGCTCATGGGGACGATCCTGTTGGGGTGCTTGATCAGGGGCGAAATAAAAAAACCGCCGGTTTTGCCGGCGGTTTCAGTTGGGTGGGTCTGCTTACGCGTTGGCCACTCCTGCGCCGGAAAGGTGCTGGATGTGAAAGTGCCAAAAGTAAAAACGGACCGTGGTACGCATGGAAACACTGTAGCACGCCCGGGCGAGGGGCCACAACCCGGGGTCACCGCCCGCCAAAACGCTCACTTGAGCTGCGGGAAGGCGAACTCCGGCCCCCGGGCGATGCTGTCCGGCCAGCGCTGCATCACGGCCTTGTGGCGGGTGTAGAAGCGCACGCCCTCGGGGCCATAGGCGTGGTGGTCGCCAAAGAGGCTGCGCTTCCAGCCACCGAAGCTGTTGAAGGCCATGGGCACTGGCAGGGGCACGTTGACGCCCACCATGCCGACCTGGATGTGGCGCACGAACTCGCGCGCGATGCCGCCGTCGCGGGTGTAGACGGCCACGCCGTTGCCGTATTCGTGGTCGTTGATGAGCTTGACGGCGGCGGCGATGTCGGGCACGCGCACCACGCACAGCACAGGGCCAAAGATCTCTTCGCGGTAGACGCTCATCTCGGGCGTGACGCCATCGAGCAAGGTGCCACCCACGAAGAAGCCGTCCTCGTGCCCGGGCACCCTCAGGCCACGGCCATCGACCACGGCCACGGCGCCTTCTTCGATGCCCTGGCCGATCAGGCCTTCGATGCGCTGCTGCGCCATGCGCGTGATGACCGGGCCCATCTCGGCGTCGGGCTGATGGCCTTCGCCGACGCGCAAGGTCCGCACGCGGGTGGCCAGCGAAGCCACCAGTTCGTCGGCCACGTCACCCACAGCCACGGCCACCGAGATCGCCATGCAGCGCTCGCCCGCCGACCCGTAGGCCGCGCCGATCAGCGCATCGACCGCCTGCTCCAGGTCGGCATCGGGCATGACAACAAGGTGGTTCTTCGCGCCGCCAAGGGCTTGCACGCGCTTGCCGTGGCGCGCGCCCTCGGCGTAGATGTGCTGGGCCACCGGTGTCGAGCCCACGAAGCTGACGGCTTGGATGTCCGGGTGCGCGAGGATGGCGTCGACGATGGCCTTGTCGCCCTGCACCACGTTGAAGACGCCATCAGGCAGGCCAGCCTCTTTCAGCCATTCGGCCAGCAGCAGCGAGGGCGAGGGGTCGCGCTCGGAAGGTTTCAGCACGAAGGTGTTGCCGCAGGCCAGGGCGACCGGGAACATCCACATGGGCACCATGGCGGGGAAGTTGAAGGGCGTGATGCCGGCGACCACGCCCAGGGGCTGGCGCATGGACCAGGCATCGATGCCGCGCGCGACCTGGTCGGTGTACTCACCCTTGAGCAACTGCGGAATGCCGGAGGCGAACTCGACGACCTCGATGGCGCGGGCGACTTCGCCCTGGGCGTCGGGCAAGGTCTTGCCATGCTCCTGCACGATGAGTTCGGCCAGTTGGGTCGAACGCGCTTGCAGCAGGTTCAGGAAGCGGAACATGACGCGCGCGCGGGCCAGCGGCGGCTGGGCCGACCAGGCGGGGAAGGCCGCCTGGGCGACGGCCACGGCGGCATCGAGTTCTTGCACGCTGCCCAGGTCGACCTGGCCCTGCACTCGGCCGAGCGCGGGGTTGAAGATGTCGGCCTGACGACCGGACCGCGAGGGCTGGACGCGACCGCCGATGTGGTGGTGGACTGAATACATGCGTGTCTCCGTGTGAGGCTTCGGGGCGGGTGCGGCAAGCGAGGTCATTGCGGGTCGGCGGTCTGGCGGATGGCCGCGCGCAGCACATCGACCATGTGCTGCAACTCGTCGGTGGTGGCGATGAAGGGCGGGCCCACGGCGATGGTGTCGCCGGTGAAACGCAGCAATACGCCCATCGTCATCGCGATCTCGAAGACACGCAGCGCGCGGCGTCCGGGCTGGCCCGGCCAGGCTTGCAGGTCCACCGCGCCGCAGAAACCGAAGTTGCGGATGTCGGTGACGCCGGGCTCGCCTTTCAAGCTGTGCAGGCCTTCTTCGAGCACGGGCTCCAGGCTGTGGGCTCGCTCGATCAGGCCATCGCCTAGCAACACATCGAGCACGGCGTGGCCAACCGCCGAGGCCATGGGGTGACCCGAGTAGGTGTAGCCGTGCATGAATTCGACGGCGTACTCGGGCGCCTGCACGCCCATGAAGGTGTCGTGGATGTCGTCGCGCACGATGACACCGCCCATCGGCACCGTGCCGTTGGTGATGCCCTTGGCGAAGGTGATGAGATCGGGCGTGACTTGCAGGCGCTGGGCGCCAAAGGGCTCGCCCAGGCGACCAAAGCCGGTGATGACCTCGTCGAAGATCAGCAAGATGCCATGGCGGGTGCAGGTTTCGCGCAGCTTCTGCAGGTAGCCCACGGGCGGCACGATGACGCCGGTCGAACCTTGCACGGGCTCGACGATGACGGCGGCGATGGTGCTGGCGTCGTGCAGGCCGATGAGGCGCTCGAGTTCGTCGGCCAGGTGCGTGCCCCAGGTCGGCTGCCCTTTCGAGAAGGCCATGTGCTGGGGCGACCAGGTGTGCGGCAGGTGGTCGACGCCCGGCAGCATGACCGAGCCGAACATCTTGCGGTTGGCCACCATGCCACCGGCCGAGATGCCGCCGAAGCCCACGCCGTGGTAGCCGCGCTCGCGCCCGATGATGCGGTGGCGACCGCCCTCGCCACGCAGGCGGTGGTAGCCGATGGCCATCTTGATGGCGGTGTCGACCGACTCCGAGCCCGAGTTGGTGAAGAAGACCTTGCCCAAGCCGGCTGGGGCCAGCTCGGTGATGCGCCGCGCCAGCTTGAGCGAGCCGGGGTGGGCGACCTGGAAGGCGGGCGCGTAGTCGAGCTCGGCCGCCTGGCGGCTCAGGGCTTCGACCACGCGCGGGTGGCCGTGGCCAATGGGGCAGCACCACAGGCCCGAAAGGGCGTCGAACAGTTGGCGACCATCGGCGGTGCGGTAGTGCGCGCCACTGGCACCGACCACGATCTTGGGGTGCTGTTTGAAGTAGCGGTTGGGCGTGAAGGGCAGCCAGGCCTGGGCCAGGCCATCAAGGCTGGCCGGGTCGGCGGTTTCGGTCTCGGGGTTGAAGGGCATGGGGTGAACCTTGGTGGCGCCTGCGTGAGTCCTGGATGCCGCCCCGGGTGCGCTTTGGAGCAGGGGTGACGAGAGCTTTGTGCCATCGTAGGCAGGCGCGGCCCTGCGCCAGCATGACGCGCATGCGAGAAACTGGCAAACGACTTGCTTGTTTTGGCCTGCCGTGCAGGCCATGTGACCTGTACAGTCAAAGCATGCCGCCGCCACGCCACGCCGCCACCCCGCCTCCCTTTGCTCCTGCCACCGCTCAGGGCGACCGGGCGGCGCTTGCCGCCGAGGCCGACTGGCTCGCGGCATTGCAGGCCAGCCTGGGTGAGCGGGCGGCGCGTTCGGCGCACACCCGTGTGCGCAGCGAACCCAACCTCGTCAGCTTGCTGTCAGGTGCCGTGGAGGACGCGGTGGCCACGGGCGCCTTGCGCGCCGGCACCCGCCTGCCTTCGGTGCGGCAGATGGCCACGCGGCTGGGGGTGAGCACCTTCACCGTGGCCGAGGCCTACACCGGCCTGGTCGCCCGCCAGGTGCTGGCCTCTCGACGGGGCGCGGGCTACTTCGTGCAGTCGAGCCGGGTGGCGGCCCAGCGCAGCCCGCGCGAGCTGGCCATCTCCACCCAGGTCAGCGACGATTGGCTGAGCCTGAACATGTTCGCGCAGGGCCGCGACTTGCTGGCCGCCGGCTGCGGCTGGCTGCCGCTGAGCTGGTACGCCGAAAACGACTTCCATGCCGCGCTGCGGCAGGCCACGCGCATCGCCGGCGAACACCTGGCGAGCTACGGTCACCCGCTGGGCTACGCCGGCCTGCGTCAACTGCTGGCGCAGGAGCTGGGGCAACGCCTGGGCCCTGTGCACGCCGACCAGATCATCCTCACCCACGGGGTCACGCATGGTTTCGAGCTGGTGATGATGGGCCTGCTGCAACCGGGCGACAGCGTGCTCGTGGAGGAGCCCGGCTACTGGAACTTGCACGCGCAGTTGCGCTGTCACGGCTTGAAGCCCGTCGGCGTGCCACGCACCGACCAGGGCCTGGACCTCGACGCCCTGGAGCGACTGGCCACCGCGCACCGCCCGCGTGCCCTGTTCATCACCACCGTGGGGCACAACCCGCTGTCGACCACCTTGCGGCTTCAGCAGTTGCACCGCGTGCTGGCCCTGGCCGAGCGCCACGACCTGTGGGTGATCGAAGACGACATCTTCCGCGATCTCGACGGCCCGCACGCGCCTTCACTGGCCGGGCTCGACGGGCTGCAACGGGTGCTGACCCTGGGCGGCTTCTCCAAGACCATCGCCCCTGCGATCCGCGTAGGCTACGTGGCCTGCCCGCCCGCGCTGGTGCAGCCGCTGGCGCGCGTGAAGATGGCCTGCGGCCTGACCACCTCGGAGATCAACGAACGCGCCGCCGCGCGGGTGCTGGCCGACCCCGGACATCGGCGCTACCTCGAACGCATCCGCCACCGCCTGGCCACCTCGCGCGAGCGCGTGGTCGAGGCGCTGCTCGATGTCGGCATGACGCCGCTGGCCGTGCCCGACAGCGGGCTGTACGTGTGCGCCGGCTGGCCAGGCGCCGACGGGGCGAACGGGACGAAAAGTGCCGACGGCACGCAGGGCACGCCATTGGGCGAACAGGCCTCGCTGGCGCGCCAGGTGGCGCAGCAGGCGCTGGCCGAGGGCATCGCGCTGGCCCCGGGCGACTACTTCATGCTCGACCAGCGCCCGACCGGCTGGTTCCGCTTCAACGTGGCGCACGCCAACGACCCGCGCCTGTTGCGCTTTTTGCAGCGCATGGCCAAGCGGCTGCCCCGGCCCTGAGGCTCCACGATCCACCAAAGCGGTGCGGATTCGGCACCGAGGGCACGCACGGGCTGGCACAGAACTCGCATCACGTCCGCCACGAAAACCTGACCGCCCGGTCAACTTTCTGACCCCGACATGAACGCGTCCTCGATGCCAGCCCACCACACCGCCACCGTCAGCCGCCCGGCCTTTGGTCCGTCCGTCGTGCGCATCGACCAGGCCAGCGTGACCTACCCCGCTGCCGACGCGCCGGTGCGTGCGCTGCACGAGGTCAGCCTCGACATCCGGCAAGGCGAGTTCGTCTCGCTGATCGGGCCCTCCGGCTGCGGCAAGACCACCTTGCTGCGCGTCATCGCCGACCTCGAACCCATCACCGCCGGGCAGGTGCTGGTCAATGGCCGCACGCCGCACGACGCGCGCCTGGCCCGGGCCTACGGTTATGTGTTCCAGGCTGCGGCCCTGCTGCCTTGGCGCACGGTGCTCTCCAACGTGATGCTGCCGCTTGAGCTGCAAGGCCGCCAGCCCGATGAAGCGCGCGAGATCGCACGCACGCAGCTCGCCCGCGTGGGCCTGGACCAATTCGAGCGCAAGTATCCCTGGCAGCTCTCGGGCGGCATGCAGCAGCGCGTGTCCATCGCGCGGGCGCTGGGGTTCGAACCCAAGCTCTTGATGATGGACGAGCCCTTCGGCGCGCTCGACGAGATAACCCGCGACGACCTCAATGCGCAATTGCAGCAACTGTGGCGGCGCGAGCAGCGCACCGTGATCTTCGTGACGCACTCGATCTCCGAAGCCGTCTACCTGTCGACGCGCATCGTGGTGATGTCGCCCCGGCCCGGCCGCATCGTCAAGGTGATCGACTCGCCGCTGCCCGCCGAGCGCACGCTGGCGATGCGGGACACGCCCGAGTTCATGGCGCTGGCGCACGAGGTGCGCGAGGCCCTGGCCGATGGCCACCATTGATGGCGACGAGCGATGTCGAGCGCACCCACGCCCTCCGCCACAGCAACAGCCACAGGCATGAACATGCGCGGCGGCATGGGCTCGTTCACGTCGCCGTCATGGCTGACCCGTTGGCTGCCTGATTGGCTGCCTCGCTGGCTGCGTCTGCAAGCCTGGCTGCCGGTGTCGTCGGTGCTCGCCGTTGTGCTGCTGCTCTGGTACGCGCTGGCCATCGCGCTCAACGCGCCCGGCGCCATCGAACGCCAGCTGGGCGGGCCCGATGGCCCTTGGCACGCCGCCGACCTGGTGCAGGCCACCTGGTCCATGACCCGCCCCATCCTGCCCGCCCCGCACCAGATCGCGCTCGACACCTGGCACGGCCTGTTCGACTGGCCCATCGACCACCCGCGCAGCCTGGTCTTCCACGCCCGGGTCACGGCCGAGGCCACGCTGCTGGGCTTCGTGCTGGGCGCGACGCTGGGGGCGCTGCTGGCCATCGGCATCGTGCATTCGAAGACGCTGGAGCGCGCGCTGATGCCCTGGATCGTTGCCTCGCAGACCGTGCCGGTGCTGGCGATCGCGCCCATCGTGCTGGTGGTGTTGGGCAGCCTGGGGTTCACCGGCGTGCTGCCCAAGGCCGTGATCGCCATGTATCTGTGCTTCTTCCCGGTGACGGTGGCGATGGTGCAAGGCCTGCGCGCACCCCATGCCATCGAGCGCGAGCTGCTGCACACCTACGCGGCCACGCGCTGGCAAGGGCTGTGGCTGCTGCGCCTGCCCTCGGCGCTGCCCTACCTCTTCCCGGCGCTGCGCGTGGCGGTCGCGGCCGGATTGGTGGGCGCCATCGTGGCCGAGCTGCCCACGGGCGCCGAAGCGGGCCTGGGCGCGCGGCTGCTGACCAGCTCTTACTACGGCAACACGGTGCAGATCTGGTCGGCGCTGCTGATGTCGGCGGTGCTGGGCGTGCTGCTGACCACCGCGGTCAGCGGGCTCGAGCGTCTGGCACTGCGTCACCGTGGCCCGATCCGCTGAGACCACCACCATGACCACCACCGCCGCCATCGCATCCACCCCGCCCGGCGCCCACGCGCCAGGCGCGGTGCTCGCCGTGCTGGCCCTGGCTTGCGTGCTGCTCTCGCTGAACCTGCCGCTGATGCGAGTCGACCCGGGCGACTTCACACTGGTCCCCCAGGCCTGGTGGCAGGCCGAGAGCGGGGTCGAAGGGCTGTGGCGCGCCGCGACACCCGCCGCCTTGCTGCTGGCCTGCCTGCGCGCGCTGTGGCCCACGCCGCAGTGGGGTGGCACCCTGTTGCTGATCGCTTTGACCACGGCAGGCAGCCTGGGCCTCATCCACCTGGCCCCCACCGACGAAACCCGCGAGGCGGCCGCTGGCTATTGGCTCGCCACGCTGGCGCTGGTGGCGATGTGCGGCATCACCGTCTGGCGCAGCGCCCACCTGCCTGACTCGCCGCGCTCGCGCGCCCTGACGGCCGGCCTGTTCGGCGCGTGGTTGCTGCTGCTGTGGGAGCAGTTGGTGACGGCCTTCGGCGTGCCGCGCGTGCTCCTGCCGCCACCATCGTCGGTGGGGGTCGCGCTGTGGGAACACGCGGGCACCCTGGGCGGCGACCTGCTGCAGACCGTGGGCAAGGCCGTGCTGATCGGCTATGCGCTGGGCTGCGGTCTGGGCGTGCTCACGGGCATCGCCATCGACCGCCTGCCCTTCCTGCAGCGCGGCCTGCTGCCGATTGCCTCGCTGAGCAGCACGGTGCCGCTGGTGGGCGTGGCGCCAATAGCCGTCATGTGGTTCGGTTTCGACTGGCCCTCCAAAGCCGCCGTCATCGTGCTGATGACTTTCTTTCCGGCACTCATCAACACCCTGGCCGGGCTGCAGGCCGCGGGCAAGCTCGAGCGCGAGCTGATGCATTCGTACGCCGCCAGCTACCGCCGCACCCTGCTCGATTTGCGCCTGCCCGTGGCCCTGCCCTTCATCTTCGGCGCACTCAAGGTCAACGCCTCGCTGGCGCTCATCGGGGCCATCGTGGCCGAGTTCTTCGGCTCGCCCACGGTGGGGTTGGGCTTCCGGATCTCGACCGAGGCCTCGCGCATGAACATGCCGCTGGTGTGGGCCACGATCGTCGTCGCCAGCGCGACCGGCATGCTGGCCTATGCCCTGCTGTCGCGCCTGGAGCGACGCGTGAACTTCTGGCATCCCTCGGTGCGATCGGTCTGATCGCCCTGTCCTCCTCCCATCCCCCTTGTCACAGGAGCTCTCGATGAACCGCATGTCTTCCCTGTTCCGGCTGGCCCTGTTGTCGGCCTGTGCCGCCATGGGCCTGCAGGCCCACGCCAACGAAAAGGTCGTGCTGCAACTCAAGTGGGTGCCACAAGCCCAGTTCGCCGGCTATTACGTCGCGCAGGCCAAGGGCTATTACAAGGCGGCCGGCCTGGACGTCACCATCAAGCCCGGCGGCACCGACGTCTCGCCCGTGCAGGTGCTGGCCGGCAAGTCGGCCGATGTCATCGTCAACTGGATGCCCGATGCGCTGGCCGCCCGCGAAAATGGCGTGCCGCTGGTCAACATATCCCAGGTCTTCGACAAGTCGGGGCTGATGCTGACGTGCAAGAAGAGCGCAGGCGTGAGCACGCCCAAGGATTTCAAGGGCAAGACCCTCGGGGTCTGGTACGGCGGCAACGAGTACCCCTTCCTGAGCTGGATGGGCAAACTCGGCCTGCAACCGGGCAAGGACATCACCGTGCTCAAGCAAGGCTTCAACGTCGACCCGCTGCTGCAGAACCAGGCCGCCTGCATCTCGACCATGATCTACAACGAGTACTGGCAGGTGGTGGACGCGGGCGTCAAGGAAAGCGAACTGGTCACCTTCTTCTACCAAGACCAGGGCGTGGCCACGCTGGAAGACGGCCTGTACGTGCTCGGCCCCAACCTGCGCGACAAGGCCTTCGTGGCCAAGATGGCGAAGTTCGTCAAGGCCAGCCTCAAGGGCTGGACCGACGCCGTCAAGAACCCCGAGGAGGCCGCCAAGATCGTGGTCGCCAACGACACCTCGGGCAGCGCCAGCCTGGCCGTGCAAAAGCGCCAGATGGAGAACGTCGCCAAGTTGATCTCGAACGTCGGCACCGCCAAGATGGGCGTGCTCGACCCGGCGGCTTATGAGCGCACGGTCAAGGTGTTGCTGGGTGGTGGCAGCGACCCGGTCATCAAGAAGGACCCGGGCAAGGCCGCAATGACGCACCTGGTCACGGACATGGCCGCAAAATGATGGCATGAGCAACCACGCGATCAACGGCAAGCGGCAGGTCCGGCAGCTCAGCGAGTCCACCATCCTGCGCGCGGCAGAACGCGTGTTCGCACGGGCCGGCTTCGGCGGGGCCACGATGGCCGACATCGCCGACGAAGCCGGCCTGCCCAAGGCCAACCTGCATTACTACTTCGGCAGCAAGCGCGAGCTCTACCGCGCCGTGCTCGACGTGACGATGCACGACTGGCTGGCCCCGCTCGAAGCCATCACGCCAGACGCCGATCCGGCCGAGGCGCTGTCTCGCTACATCCGCCTGAAGATGGCCTTGTCGGCCGAGCGCCCCGATGCCTCGCGCGTGTTCGCCAATGAGCTCATCCATGGCGCCTCGGTCGTCATGGACCTGCTGTGCACCGACCTGCGCGAGCAGGTGCGCGCCAAGAGCGCGGTCATCGACACCTGGGTGTCGCAGGGGCGCATGGCGAAGGTCGACAGCACGCACCTGTTCTTCAGCATCTGGGCCGCCACGCAGACTTACGCCGACTTCGACGTTCAGATCCGCGCCGTGCTGGGCCGCGACACCTTGCGCCCGGCCGACCACCAGCGCGCCACGGAGCACGTGGTGCAGCTGATCTTGCGAGGGTGCGGGTTGCAGGGGCCTGTCTGAGCCGGCAGTCTGAATGTTCGCCTGCCCGCTTCAGCCTTGAACGACCCCGGCCCGGTTCAGCATCGCATGCAGCAGCACGTTGCAGCCGGCCTCGAGGTGCTCTGCCTTGGCGTCTTCGATCTCGTTGTGGCTGATGCCGTCCTTGCAGGGCACGAAGATCATGCCCGCAGGCGCCAGGCGCGCCACGTAGACGGCGTCGTGCCCAGCCCCCGACACACATGGCATGTTCGAGTAGCCCAGGGCCTCGGTGGCCCGGCGCACCGCCTCGACGCAACCGGCCTCGAAGGGCACGGCGGGGTAGTGCGACACCTCCTCGATCTCCACCCTCAGGCCGGTCTCGGCGGCCACGCCCCGCGCGAAAGCGCGTATCTCGGCGTCCATCAGGTCGAGCAGCTCGTTGCTGACATTGCGCAGGTCCATCGAGAACTTCACCCGCCCGGGGATCACGTTGCGGCTGTTCGGGTGCACCTGCACCATGCCCACCGTGCCGCGTCCGTGCGGCTGGTGGCGCATGGCCACGGCCACCACCTCCTGCATGATCCGCGTGGCGGCCTGCAAGGCATCGCGCCGCAGCCCCATCGGCGTGGGCCCGGCGTGCGCTTCCATGCCCGTGACCGTGCAGTCGTACCAGCGGATGCCGAGCACCGCCTCGACCACGCCGATGGTGATGCCATGGTCCTCCAGCACCGGCCCCTGCTCGATGTGGGCCTCGAAGTACGCCCCCACCGGGTGCTCGCCCGGCACCTCCTCGCCGATGTAGCCGATGCGTTGCAGCTCGTCTTTCACCGTCTTGCCATCGACATCCTTCGCGGCATAGGCGGTCTCCAGCGAGAAGGCCTTGGCGAACACGCCCGAGCCCATCATCACGGGCACGAAGCGCGAGCCTTCCTCGTTGGTCCAGAAGGCCACCTCGATGGGCGCCTCGGTGACCACGCCCAGGTCGTTGAGCGTGCGCACCACCTCCAGCCCCGCGAGCACGCCGTAATTGCCATCGAACTTGCCCCCGGTGGGCTGGGTGTCGATGTGGCTGCCCGTCATGATGGGCGGCAGCGCGTTGTCGCGCCCCGGCCGCCGCATGAACACGTTGCCGATCTGGTCGATGCGGATCGCCAGGCCCGCCTCGCGTGCCCATCCGATCACCAGGTCGCGGCCTTGGCGGTCCAGGTCGGTCAAGGCCAAGCGGCACACACCGCCCTTGGGCGTGGCCCCGATCCGCGCCAATTCCATCAGCGACCGCCACAGGCGCTCGCCGTTGATGCGCAAGGTGCCCGGCGGGGCAGCAAGGATGCTGGCGGTCATGTCGATGTCACTCCTGTCAAGGCACCACGGCGCCCTTTGGCGGGCACCGGGCACGTGAGAAACCCGGCGTGCGCAGCGCGCGTCACGCCATGCCGCGGGCCACGGCCCGAGGCGCCTGCAACGCCGCCTTGCGGGACAGCGCATCGAACACCGGCCCGAACGTCGGCCGCTTCACATAGCGCCCCTGGCCGGGGGCCACGTCCAACTGCCCGTTGGCGAAAGCCACGTGCCCGCCACGCAGCGTGTGCGAAGGCAGACCGGTCACCGTGCGGCCCTCGAAGATGTTGAAGTCACCCTTGGACAACTGCGTCTTGGCCGACAGCGTCTTGGTCGCGGCCGGGTCCCACACCACCAAGTCCGCGTCGGCGCCCACTGCAACGCATCCCTTGCGAGGGTGCAGGTTGAACAGCTTGGCCGCGTTGGCCGAGGTCACCGCCACGAACTCCGATGGCGTGAGCCGGCCCGTGTTGACGCCCGCGTCCCAGATCACGCTCATGCGCTCTTCCACACCACCGGTGCCATTGGGGATCTTGCTGAAGTCCAGGCGCCCCGCCGCCTTCTGCCCCGCGCAGAAAGTGCAGTGATCGGTGGCGGTGGTGTGCAGGTGGCCCGCCTGCAGGCCGCGCCACAAAGCAGCCTGGTGCTCGGGTGCGCGAAACGGAGGGCTCATCACGTGCGCCGCCGCGAAGTCGAAGTCCGGATGGCGGTAGACGCTGTCGTCGATCAACAGGTGACCGGCCAACACCTCGCCATACACCCGCTGGCCGCGCATGCGCGCCCGCGCGATGGCCTCGGCCGATTCGGCACACGAGACGTGCACCACGTAGATGGGCACGTTGAGCACGTCGGCGATGGCGATGGCACGCTGCGCGGCCTCGGCCTCGACCGCCGGCGGGCGCGACAGCGGGTGCGCCTCCGGCCCGGTGATGCCCTGGGCCTTGAGCTCCTGCTGCAACAGGAAGACCAGCTCGCCGTTCTCGGCGTGCACGGTGGGCATCGCGCCCAGCTCCAGCGCGCGGCGAAAGCTGTTCACCAGGGTTTCGTCGTCCGCCATGATGGCGTTCTTGTACGCCATGAAATGCTTGAAACTGTTGACGCCTTCTTCGGTGGCCAGCGTGCCCATGTCGCGGCGCACGCTCTCGTCCCACCAGGTGATGGCAACGTGAAAGCCATGGTCGGCCGCCGCTTTCTCGGCCCAGCCACGCCAAGTCCGGTAGGCATCCATCAAAGGCTGCTTCGGGTCAGGGATGACGAAGTCGATGATGCTGGTGGTGCCCCCCGCCAACGCTGCCGCCGTGCCCGTGAAGAAGTCGTCGGCCGTCACCGTGCCCATGAAGGGCAGCTGCATGTGGGTGTGCGGGTCGATGCCGCCGGGCATCACATACTGCCCACCAGCGTCGATGGTGCGAGCGCCCATCGGCGCCTCCAGCGCCTCGCCCACCGACGCGATGCGGCCATCGACACACAACACGTCCGCGCGTCGCTCGCCATCGGCGTTGACCACCGTCCCCCCCCGGATCAACACCGGCTTCACGGATGCGTTGCTCATGCTGTGCTCCTTGTCGACGATCGAGGCGTTGCCAGGCCGCGCTCTCAGGCCGGCGTGGCCATCGGGTTATTGGGGTGCTGCGTCCAGTTCAACGGTTCGGCCAACACGGCCTCGCCCGTGCGCGCGTCGACCTCGCCCGGCACCAGCTCACGCATCGTGATGCACGACTCAACCGGACACACCGACACACACAGGTTGCAGCCCACGCACTCCTCTTCCTTGACCTCGAAGTGCCTCACGCCGTCCTTCATGGCGGTGATGGCCTGGTGCGAGGTGTCCTCGCAGACCACGTGGCAACGACCGCAGCCGATGCACTTGTCCGGGTCAATCACCGCCTTGGAGACATGGCGCAGGTTGAGGTAACGCCAGTCCGTCACGGTGGGCACGGCACGCCCCACGATCTGGTCGATGGACGTGAAGCCCATGTCATCCATGTAATTGCTCAGCCCATTGGCCATCTCCTGCACGATCTTGAAGCCATGCACCATGGCCGCCGAGCACACCTGCACCGTGCCCGCCCCCAAGGCCAGGAAGTCCAGCGCGTCGCGCCAACTGCCCACGCCCCCGATGCCCGAGATCGGCAGGCCTGCGGTCTCGGGGCTGCGCGCGATCTCGGCCACCATGTTCAGCGCGATCGGCCGCACCGCCGGACCACAGTAGCCACCGTGAGACCCCATGCCCCCCGTCGACGGCACCATGGTCAGGGTGCGCGGGTCCACGCCCATCACCGAGTTGATTGTGTTGATGAGCGACACCGCGTCGGCGCCCCCGCGCTTGGCCGCCTGCGCCGGCTGACGGATGTCGGTGATGTTGGGCGTGAGCTTGACGATGACCGGCAAGCGCGTGTGCTGCTTGGCCCACGCCGTGACCATCTCGATGTATTCGGGCACCTGCCCCACGGCCGAACCCATGCCTCGTTCGCTCATGCCATGCGGACAGCCGAAGTTCAACTCCACGCCATCGGCACCCGTGTCCTCGACCTGCTGGAGGATGCTCCGCCACGACTGCTCGTTGCACGGCACCATGATGGACACCACCAGCGCCCGATCCGGCCAGTCGCGCTTGACCTGGCGGATCTCCTCGAGGTTGACGGCCAGCGGCCGGTCGGTGATGAGCTCGATGTTATTGAGCCCCATGACGCGGCGGTCGGGCGTCATCAAGGTGCTGTAGCGGGGCCCGCTGACGTTGACCACCGGCGGGTCCTCACCCAGCGTCTTCCAGACCACGCCCCCCCAGCCCGCCTCGAATGCGCGGATGACGTTGTACGCCTTGTCGGTCGGTGGCGCGGAGGCCAGCCAGAACGGGTTGGGGCTCTGGATGCCCACGAAGTTGCTGCGCAGGTCGGCCATGATCAGGACTCCGATTCAAGGAAGGCGTGGATGCTCCAGGCGGCTTGTTTGCCGTCCTCGACCGCTTCGACCGTCAGGTCACGGCCACCGGCGCGGCAATCGCCCCCGGCCCACACGCCAGGCAAAGAGGTGCGGCATTGCTCATCGACCCGCAGGCGCCCCTCGGCCAGGGCCAGGCCGGCTTCGGCCCAGGGTTGGCTCACGAACACCTGACCGATCGCCTTGAGCACCATGTCGGCTTCGAAGGTCTCGGTGCGCTCAGGCTGATCCGTGCCCACGAAGCGCACGCCGCTCACGTGCCCCGCTTCGCCCAACAAGGCTTGCGGAGTCAGCCCATGGCGGATCGTCACCCCTTGCGTCTTGGCCCATTGCTGCTCGACATCGGAGGCCGACATGTCCTGCGGCCCGCGACGGTAGACCATGGTCACCACCTCCGCGCCCAACAAGCGGGCCTGCACCGCGGCGTCCACCGCCGTCATGCCACCACCGATGACCACCACGCGGCGCCCGACCGCCACCGCGGCTGGCGACTCGGCCTGACGCAAGCCCGCGATGAAGCCCACGGCGTCCATCACGCCCGCGAGGCTGTCCTCACCCGCGAGGCCGAGGCGCCGCGTGCCCCCCAGGCCCACAGCGACGAACACCGCATCGTGCTGAGCCCGCAGGCTCGCGAGTTGATCGGGCTCACTGAGCAGGTACCCCTGCTCGATGGTGATGCCGCCGACGGACAACAGCCAGTCCACCTCGCGCTGCGCGAAGTCATCGGCCGTCTTGTACGTGGCCAGGCCGTACTCGTTGAGGCCACCCGGCTTGGCGTTCGCGTCATGGATGACGACGTCGTGCCCCAAACGGGCCAGCGTGTGCGCACAAGCCAGGCCCGCCGGCCCGGCGCCCACCACGGCCACCCGGCGCCCAGTGGGCGCGGCGCGGGTGAAAACAGGCCGCACCCCCTCCGCCATCACCGCGTCCACCGCATGGCGCTGCAAGCGGCCGATCTCGATGGCCTTGCCCTGCTGGGTCTGGCGCACGCAGACCGCTTCGCACAACTCTTCCGTGGGGCAGACGCGCGCGCACATGCCACCCAGTGGGTTGGCCTCCAGGATGGCCTGGGCGGCCCCTCGCAAGTTGCCATCCGAGATGCGCCGAATGAAGCTGGGCACGTCGATGCCCGTCGGACAGGCCTGCTGACAGGGTGCGTCGTGGCAATAAAGACAACGCTCGGCCTCGATCACCGCTTGCGCAGGCGTCAAAGGCGGCACGGCATCGCTGAACCGCTCGGCGTACGCATCCGCCTGCAGGCGGGCTGCGCGGACATCGGGACAGGCACTCTGGCTCACGGCTCATCCTCCGTTGGATGCAACCTGACCAAATGGTCAGGTTTTCAGGAGGGACCGCTTGCTTAAACCGTGCCAGCGGCTGGGGGTGTCAAATGCACGTCGGCGGTGCGTCCCAACACCAAGGGAGGCACCAGCCCAGTCCTCGGGGCCCGGGGCACCCGCTTCGCCGCGCACAAAAAAGCCGGGCACTCGGGCCCGGCTCGCACCGTGAGAAGGCGCCTTGGCTCAGCCACGCACCTGCTTGAGCAGCGTCTCGGCATCGCTCACCGCGAAGCCCCCGCCCTTTTCGTCGTTGAGCTGCGTGACCACACCGTCCTTGACCAGCATCGAATAACGGCCAGAGCGCAGGCCCAGGCCCTTCTCGCTCAGGTCCAGCGTCAGGCCGGTGGCCTTGGCGAAAGCCGCGCTGCCATCGGCCATCATGCGCACCTTGCCGGCCGCCTTCAGCTCACGGCCCCAGGCCCCCATCACGAACGCATCGTTGACCGACACGCACCAGATCTCGTCCACGCCAGCGGCCTTGAACTGATCGGCCTGCTCGATGTAGCCAGGCGCGTGCTTGGCCGAACAGGTCGGCGTGAAGGCCCCCGGCAGCCCGAAAATGGCCACGGTCTTGCCGGCCACGCTCTTCTCGATGTCGAAGGCGTTGGGCCCCAGGCTGCAGCCCTCACCCTCGACTTCGACGTACTCGAACAGCGTGCCGCCAGGCAGCTTGTCTCCGACCTTGATCATGCGAAACTCCTTTGTGTGACATGCAGGGAACAACGCCATGGGGCACCCGCCAACATCGGCGGGCGCCCATGAAAAAACCGGCGCCAGTATGACTGGACGCCGGTTGGGGCACGGTGGTCAGCGGCTTTGACCCCGCCTCCACCACGGCGATCGACCGGAGCCGATCACCCGGGTGCTGCGATCAAACGCCTTGGGCCTTCTCGACCAGACGGGTCACGACCCAGTTCTTGGTCTTCGAGAGCGGGCGGCTTTCGCTGATCTCGACCACGTCGCCGATCTTGAACTCGTTGTTCTCGTCGTGAGCGTGGTACTTGTTCGACTTGGCCACGATCTTGCCATAGAGCTCGTGCTTGACACGACGCTCGACCAGCACGGTCACGGTCTTGGCGCGGGCGTCAGAGACGACCTTGCCGACCAGGCTGCGAACCACTTTGGTTTGAGCTTGCGTCATTTGGCGGCTCCTTGCTTCTTCTCGGCCAGGATGGTCTTGGCGCGAGCGATGTCACGGCGAGTCTTCTTCAGGCTCGAGTGATCGTTCAGTTGCTGGGTGGCACGCTGCATGCGCAGGTTGAAGTGCGACTTCAGCAGGTCCTTGATTTCGGTTTCCAATGCGGCCACATCCTTGGCGCGCAGTTCAGAGGCTTTCGCCATTTCTTTCTCCTTGCGCGTCAATCAGATGCCGAACTGGCGGCCAACGAAGGTCGTGCTCAGCGGCAGCTTTGCAGCAGCCAGCGTGAACGCTTCGCGAGCGAGCTCTTCGGGCACACCCTGGATCTCGTACAGCACCTTGCCGGGCTGGATCTCGGCGACGTAGTACTCCACGCCACCCTTGCCGTTACCCATGCGGACCTCGGCAGGCTTCTTGGAGATCGGCTTGTCGGGGAAGATGCGGATGAAGATACGACCGCCGCGCTTGACGTGACGAGAGATCGCACGACGAGCGGCTTCGATCTGGCGAGCCGTGAGACGGCCGCGCTCGGTCGCCTTCAGGCCGAAATCGCCAAAGGACACATCGGCGCCACGGGTGGCGACACCCGTGTTACGGCCCTTGTGCTCCTTGCGGAACTTGCGACGATTAGGTTGCAACATGATTATTCTCCTTTCGCTTCGGCAGCCGGAGCAGCCTTGCGAACGCGCTTGGCGTCGGCGGTGACGGCAGGCTTGTCGCTGCCATCAGCCGGGGCGCCGTCAGCACGCGGTGCACCACGGCCAGGACCACGGGGACCACGACGGTCACCAGGGCGGTCGCTGCGCGGGCCACGGCGGTTGCGGCGGTCGTCCTGGCTGTCGTCGCCCTTGAGCACAGGGGCTTCGCCATTGGCCAGGCGGTCACCACGGTAGACCCACACCTTCACACCGATCACACCGTAGGTGGTGTGGGCTTCGGAGAAGCCGTAATCGATGTCGGCACGCAGGGTGTGCAGGGGCACACGGCCTTCGCGGTACCACTCGGTGCGAGCGATTTCGATGCCGTTGAGGCGACCCGACGACATGATCTTGATGCCCTGGGCGCCCAGGCGCATCGCGTTCTGCATGGCGCGCTTCATGGCGCGGCGGAACATGATGCGCTTTTCCAGCTGCTGCGTGATCGAGTCGGCGATCAGTTGGGCATCGACTTCAGGCTTGCGCACTTCTTCGATGTTCACCGAGACCGGCACGTTCAGGCGCTTGGCCAGTTCGAGCTTCAGGTTTTCGATGTCTTCGCCCTTCTTGCCGATCACCACGCCCGGACGAGCCGAGAAAATGGTGATGCGTGCGCTCTTGGCGGGACGCTCGATCAAGATGCGCGACACAGCCGCGTTCTTGAGCTTCTTTTTCAGGAATTCGCGGACTTCCAGGTCTTCAGCCAGCATCGAGGCGAAGTTGCGATTGGTGGCGTACCAACGCGATGCCCAGTTGCGGGTGACGGCCAGGCGGAAGCCGGTTGGGTGGATTTTTTGTCCCATGATCAGCCTCTGCTTAGTTGCCCACGGTCACATAGATGTGGCAGGTCGGCTTGCTGATGCGATTGCCACGGCCCTTGGCGCGGGCAGTGAAACGCTTCAGCGTGGGACCTTGTTCCACATAAATGGTCTTGACCTTCAGTTCGTCGATGTCAGCGCCGTCGTTGTGCTCGGCGTTGGCGATCGCAGATTCCAGTGCCTTCTTGACGATGCCGGCAGCCTTCTTCTGGGTGAACTCAAGGATGTTGAGGGCCTGATCGACCTTCTTGCCACGGATGAGATCGGCCACCAGTCGACCCTTGTCGACCGACAGGCGAACGCCGCGAACGATTGCTTTCGTTTCCATCGCAGCTGCTCCTTATTTCTTGGCTTTCTTGTCGCCAGGGTGACCCTTGAAAGTACGGGTCAGGGCGAACTCGCCGAGCTTGTGGCCAACCATCTGGTCCTGGATGTACACGGGCACGTGCTGCTTGCCGTTGTGCACAGCAATCGTCAGGCCGATGAACTCAGGCAGGATGGTCGAGCGACGCGACCAGGTCTTGACGGGCTTCTTGTCCTTGGTGGACACAGCCTTCTCAACCTTGGCCAGCAGGTGGTGATCCACGAAGGGACCCTTTTTCAGAGAACGAGCCATTTCAGCCTACCCCTTACTTTTTGCGACGCGAGACGATGAACGTCTGCGTGCGCTTGTTGTTGCGGGTGCGGTAGCCCTTCGTCATGGTGTTCCATGGCGAGACAGGCACCTGACCTTCGCCGGTGCGGCCTTCGCCACCACCGTGCGGGTGGTCAACCGGGTTCATGGCGACGCCACGCACGGTCGGGCGGATGCCCTTCCAGCGGATGGCGCCGGCCTTGCCGTATTGACGCAGGCTGTGCTCTTCGTTGCTCACTTCACCCAGGGTGGCGCGGCATTCGATGTGGATCTTGCGAACTTCACCAGAGCGCAGGCGAACCTGAGCGTAGGTGCCTTCGCGAGCCATCAGGACAGCGGAGGTGCCAGCCGAACGAGCGATCTGACCGCCCTTGCCAGGCAGCAGTTCGATGTTGTGGATGGTCGAACCCACGGGGATGTTGCGGATGGGCAGGGCGTTGCCAGCCTTGATCGGCGCTTCCGAGCCGCTCAGGATGGTGGCGCCGACTTCCAGGCCACGCGGAGCAATGATGTAGCGACGTTCGCCGTCGGCATAGCACACCAGGGCGATGTGAGCCGTGCGGTTCGGGTCGTACTGGATGCTCTCGACCTTTGCCGGGATGCCGTCCTTGTTGCGCACGAAGTCGACCACGCGGTAGTGGTGCTTGTGACCACCGCCCTTGTGGCGAATCGTGATGTGACCGTTGTTGTTGCGGCCAGCGTTTTGCTTTTGCGGCTCAAGCAGCGAAGCCTCGGGCTTGCCCTTGTGCAGGTGCTTGTGCACCACCTTCACCACGCCACGGCGGCCGGGCGAGGTCGGTTTGACTTTGACGACAGCCATGATTACGCGGCCTCCCCAGAGAAGTTCAGCTCTTGACCGGCCTTCAGGCTCACATAAGCCTTCTTGGCGTGGTCACGACGTCCGATGCGGCCACCGAATCGCTTGGTCTTGCCCTTCTGGTTCAGGACTTGCACCGACTGCACTTCGACCTTGAACAGCAGCTCGACAGCGGCCTTGATCTCGGGCTTGGTGGCGTCGCGCAGCACCTTGAACAGCACTTGACCGCGTTCTTCAGCAGCGGCGGTGGCCTTTTCCGAGATGATCGGAGCGACCAGCACCTGCATCAGGCGGTTTTCATCGAATTTCAGAGTGCTCATGCGAACATCTCCTGGAGCTTTTCGATCGCACCCTTGGTGACCACGACCTTCTTGTAGAAGACCAGGGACAGGGGATCGGCGTAACGGGGTTCGACAACCAGCACGTTGGGCAGGTTGCGCGAAGCCAGGAACAGGTTGTCGTCGACGGTGTCGGCGATGACCAGGACGTGGTCCAGGTTCATGGCCTTCAGCTTGGCGGCGAGCAGCTTGGTCTTGGGGGCTTCGACGGTCAGCGAATCAACCACAGCCAGGCGACCTTCACGGGCCAGCTGCGAGAAGATGGCGGCCATGCCGGCGCGGTACATCTTCTTGTTGACCTTCTGGGTGAAGTTCTCGTCGGGGCTGTTCGGGAAGATGCGACCACCGCCACGCCACAGGGGCGACGAAGACATACCGGCGCGAGCGCGGCCGGTGCCCTTCTGGCGCCAAGGCTTCTTGGTGGTGTGCTTGACCTGTTCGCGGTCCTTCTGGGCGCGGGTGCCTTGACGGGCATTGGCCTGGTAGGCAACGACGACCTGATGGATCAGGGCTTCGTTGTATTCGCGGCCGAACACGGTGTCGGATGCTTCAACCTTGGAAGCAGCCTGACCTTGCTCATTGAGCAGTTCGAGCTGTGCCATCAGTTGGCTCCTTTCTTGACCTTGACCTTCACGGCCGGGCGCACGGTGACGAAGCCACCCTTGGCGCCAGGAACCGCGCCCTTGACCAGCAGCAGTTGACGAGCTTCGTCAACGCGCACGACGTCGAGGTTTTGCGTGGTCACGGTCTCGTCACCTTGGTGACCAGACATCTTCTTGCCGGGGAACACGCGACCTGGGTCCTGGGCCATCGAGATGGAGCCGGGGACGTTGTGCGAACGCGAGTTACCGTGCGAAGCGCGCTGCGAACCGAAGTTGTGGCGCTTGATGGTGCCCATGAAGCCCTTGCCGATCGAGGTGCCTTGCACGTCGACCAGTTGGCCGGCCTGGAACAGGGCGGCGGGGGCGATGGTGGCGCCGGCCTTGTATTCGGCGGCGACTTCCGCGGGGACGCGGAATTCCTTGACGAACTCACCAGCTTCGACGCCAGCCTTGGCCAGGTGACCGGCTTCGGGCTTGGTCACGCGCGATGCCTTGCGGGCACCGAACACGACTTGCAGGGCGACGTAGCCGTCGTTCTCAACGGTTTTGACCTGGGACACGCGGTTGTTGGACACGTCGAGCACCGTCACGGGCACGGCGTCGCCGTCGTCCGTGTAGATGCGCATCATGCCCACCTTGCGGCCCAGCAATCCGAGGCGATTGCTAAGACTCATGTTTTTCTCCAACTCCACAACGGTGCGTGGAGCCTTTTACAAAAACCCGACATCGATTGGCCGGGCCCGGAAATCCCATCGGTGAGCCGCTTGCAGCCACTGGAAAAACCAATGGAGGCACGCCGCCCATTTCAGGAAAGCCCACGACTGTAGCAAATGCTTAAAAAAAGCGCAAGTGTCCATTCGCCCCGCCAGGGGAAAGGCATCCGGGAATGAAAAAGCCGCACCGGGAGAGGTGCGGCTTTGGGGGGATGCCGTCGGCGGCGCCCGCGTCAAGCACAGGCAGCCGGACGAAACGGCATCACTGCAGCTTGATTTCGACGTCCACGCCTGCGGGCAGGTCCAGCTTCATCAGGGCGTCAACCGTCTTGTCGGTCGGGTCGACGATGTCCATCAGGCGCTGGTGGGTGCGGATTTCAAACTGGTCACGCGAGGTCTTGTTGACGTGCGGCGAACGCAGGATGTTGAAACGCTGCAGGCGGGTCGGCAGGGGCACGGGACCCTTGACGATGGCGCCGGTGCGCTTGGCGGTTTCGACGATTTCTGCCGACGACTGATCGATCAGCTTGTAGTCGAAAGCCTTCAGGCGGATGCGGATCTTCTGTTGTGCCATGACACTTCCTTCAATTAAAGAGCGATGAGATTTGTCCACCCCCGGGGCACCAGGGGCAGACGCGTGTCACAGCGATTACTCGATGATCTTGGCAACGACGCCAGCGCCGACGGTGCGACCGCCTTCACGGATGGCGAAGCGCAGGCCTTCTTCCATGGCGATCGGGGCGATCAGCTTGACGGTGATCGACACGTTGTCGCCAGGCATCACCATTTCCTTGTCGGCCGGCAGCTCGATCGAGCCGGTCACGTCGGTGGTGCGGAAGTAGAACTGCGGACGGTAGTTGTTGAAGAACGGGGTGTGGCGGCCGCCTTCGTCCTTGGACAGCACGTACACCTCACCGGTGAAGTGCGTGTGCGGCTTGATCGAACCCGGCTTGCACAGCACTTGGCCGCGCTGCACGTCTTCGCGCTTGGTGCCGCGCAGCAGGATGCCCACGTTGTCGCCAGCTTGACCTTGGTCCAGCAGCTTGCGGAACATTTCCACGCCCGTGCAGGTGGTCTTCTGGGTGGCAGCGATACCGACGATTTCGATTTCTTCGCCAACCTTGATCACGCCACGCTCAATGCGGCCGGTCACCACGGTGCCACGACCCGAGATCGAGAACACGTCTTCCACGGGCATCAGGAAGGTGCCGTCCACGGCGCGCTCAGGCGTCGGGATGTAGGTGTCCAGCGCCTCGGCCAGCTTCATGATGGCTTGCTCGCCCAGCTCGCCCGTGTCGCCTTCCAGCGCCAGCTTGGCCGAACCCTTGATGATCGGGGTGTCGTCGCCGGGGAAGTCGTACTTGGAGAGCAGCTCGCGCACTTCCATTTCAACCAGCTCCAGCAGCTCGGCGTCGTCCACCATGTCAGCCTTGTTCAGGAAAACGATGATGTAAGGCACGCCCACCTGGCGGCTCAGCAGGATGTGTTCACGCGTCTGGGGCATCGGGCCGTCAGCGGCCGAGCACACCAGGATGGCGCCGTCCATCTGGGCAGCACCGGTGATCATGTTCTTGACGTAGTCGGCGTGACCCGGGCAGTCCACGTGAGCGTAGTGGCGGTTGGCCGTTTCGTACTCGACGTGGGCGGTGTTGATGGTGATGCCCCGAGCCTTTTCTTCAGGCGCTGCGTCGATCTGGTCGTAAGCCTTGGCTTCGCCGCCAAACTTCTTCGACAGCACGGTCGCGATAGCAGCCGTCAGGGTGGTCTTGCCGTGGTCAACGTGACCGATGGTGCCAACGTTCACGTGCGGCTTGGTCCGCTCGAACTTACCTTTTGCCATTTGTTTCTCCTAGAGAGCAAAGAACAGTTGCCCATGCGTGTTTAAGGTCTCCAGCATTGGCCGCCATGGGCAGCGAGCCAGCCACTTGCGTGGTGCCGAAGACCGGCTTTGATTTTTGAGAGGGACGGATGCTACCACCCGCCCTCGGCACCAACAACCCCCGCCGCACGCCGCCGGCTTGACCCAGCGACAGCCAAGGATCCGGCTTTGCCGGTCCGATGGCTGTGCCCCCTTGAGGGGGGCTGAGCCCGGACTCGGACAGTCCTTGAGGACTGTTCGAGCCTGGCGAAGGGCCCTCCCGTCTCCGGGAGGGCGCGGGCTGCAAGTCCGCGAAGCGCGTAGGGGGCGGGCCTTACTTGGCGCGCGCGGTGATGATCGCGTCGGCCACGTTCTTGGGGGCTTCCGAGTAGTGCTTGAACTCCATGGAGTACGTGGCACGACCTTGGGTGGCCGAACGCAGGCTGGTCGAGTAGCCGAACATTTCCGACAGGGGCACTTCGGCGCGGATGATCTTGCCGCCACCAACCATGTCGTCCATGCCTTGCACCATGCCGCGACGCGAGGACAGGTCGCCCATCACGGTACCGGCGTAGTCTTCAGGCGTCTCGACTTCCACGGCCATCATGGGCTCGAGGATGACGGGGTTGGCCTTGCGGCAGGCGTCCTTGAAGCCCATCGAAGCAGCCATCTTGAACGCGTTTTCGTTCGAGTCCACATCGTGGTACGAACCGAAGGTCAGGGTGACCTTGACGTCGACCACGGGGTAGCCGGCCAGCACGCCGTTCGGCAGGGTGTCGATGACGCCCTTTTCCACCGCAGGGATGTACTCGCGAGGCACCACGCCGCCCTTGATGGCGTCGACGAACTCGAAGCCCTTGCCCGGCTCTTGCGGCTCGACGGTCAGCACGACGTGACCGTACTGGCCCTTACCGCCGGACTGACGCACGAACTTGCCTTCGACGTCGGTGACTTGCTTGCGGATGGTTTCGCGGTAGGCCACTTGCGGCTTGCCCACGTTGGCTTCCACACCGAACTCGCGCTTCATGCGGTCGACGATGATTTCCAGGTGCAGTTCGCCCATGCCGGCGATGATGGTCTGACCGGACTCTTCGTCGGTGCGAACGCGGAAGGACGGGTCTTCAGCGGCCAGGCGGTTCAGGGCGATGCCCATCTTTTCCTGGTCGGCCTTGGTCTTCGGTTCGACGGCCTGCGCGATCACGGGCTCGGGGAACTCCATCTTTTCCAGGGTCACGATGGACTCGGGATCACACAGCGTTTCGCCGGTGGTCACATCCTTCAGGCCCACGCAGGCGGCGATGTCGCCGGCCAGGATTTCCTTGATTTCTTCACGCTCGTTGGCGTGCATCTGCAGGATCCGGCCGATGCGTTCCTTCTTGCCCTTGATGGCGTTGTAGACGGTGTCGCCCGAGTTCAGGACGCCCGAGTACACGCGCACGAAGGTCAGTTGGCCGACGTAGGGGTCGGTCATCAGCTTGAACGCCAGGGCAGCGAACTTCTCGCTGTCGTCGGCCTTGCGGGTGACTTCGTTGCCATCTTCGTCGGTGCCAGCCACGGGGGGGATGTCCACCGGAGAAGGCAGGTAGTCGATGACGGCGTCGAGCATGCGCTGCACGCCCTTGTTCTTGAAGGCGGTGCCGCACAACATCGGCTGGATTTCGCCAGCGATGGTGCGGGTGCGCAGAGCCAGCTTGATCTCGTCTTCGGAGAGGTCGCCCTCTTCGAGGTACTTGTTCATCAGCTCTTCGTTGGCTTCGGCGGCGGCCTCGACCATGCCTTCACGCCACTTCTTGGCGTCGGCTTGCAGCTCGGCGGGGATGTCGCGGTAGTCGAACTTCATGCCCTGGGAAGCTTCGTCCCAGTAGATGGCCTTCATCTTCAGGAGGTCGACGACGCCCTGGAAGTTGTCTTCGGCACCAATGGGGATCACCACGGGCACGGGGTTGGCCTTCAGGCGCAGCTTGAGCTGGTCGTAGACCTTGAAGAAGTTCGCGCCGGTGCGGTCCATCTTGTTGACGAACGCCAGACGGGGCACGCGGTACTTGTTGGCCTGACGCCAGACGGTTTCAGACTGGGGCTGAACGCCGCCCACGGCGCAGTACACCATGCAGGCGCCGTCGAGCACGCGCATGGAACGCTCCACCTCGATGGTGAAGTCCACGTGGCCCGGGGTGTCGATGATGTTGAAGCGGTGCTCGGGGTAGGACATGTCCATGCCCTTCCAGAAGCAGGTCGTGGCAGCCGACGTGATGGTGATGCCGCGCTCTTGTTCCTGCTCCATCCAGTCCATGGTGGCGGCGCCTTCGTGCACTTCACCGATCTTGTGGTTCACACCGGTGTAGAACAGGATGCGCTCGGTCGTGGTGGTCTTGCCGGCGTCGATGTGGGCAGAGATGCCAATGTTGCGATAGCGCTCGATCGGGGTCTTGCGGGACATGGTGTCACTCCAAGTGTCACGGCGCCGGACCCTGTTGGAGCCCGGCGCCGCTGCAGTGGATGCTGCAGGGGTGGTGGTTTAGAAACGGAAGTGCGAGAAGGCCTTGTTGGCTTCGGCCATGCGGTGCACTTCGTCACGCTTCTTCATCGCGCCGCCGCGGCCTTCGGAGGCCTCGAGCAGTTCATTGGCCAGGCGTTGGGCCATCGACTTCTCGGAACGCTTGCGCGACGATTCCTTCAGCCAGCGCATGGCCAGGGCCATGCGGCGGGCGGGGCGAACTTCAACGGGAACCTGGTAGTTCGCACCACCCACGCGGCGGGATTTCACTTCCACCACGGGCTTGATGTTGTTCAGAGCGATGTTGAAGATTTCCAGCGGATCCTTGCCAGCCTTCTTCTCGACCTGGTCGAGGGCACCGTAGATGATGCGCTCGGCCACAGCCTTCTTGCCGGACTCCATGATCACGTTCATGAACTTGGAGAGGTCGACCGATCCGAACTTGGGATCGGGCAGGATTTCACGCTTGGGTACTTCGCGACGACGAGGCATTTCGTTTCCTTTCAATGCTTCAGTTGATGCGGGCTGGATCGCGGATCCTCATTTGCCTGCATCCGGAGCCTGATCAACAGACCCCACTTACTCGGTGCTGTCCGGACCATTCCGGCAGAACCGCCACCTCGGCCTTCTCTTCTACAGCGTGCCACCTTCGGGTGACAGGCCGATGAAGTCGACCGAATCTTGTTTTGTTCAGAGGGCCGATCAGGCCTTCTTGGGACGCTTGGCGCCGTACTTCGAGCGCGATTGCTTGCGGTCCTTGACGCCTTGCAGGTCAAGGGAGCCACGCACGATGTGGTAGCGCACGCCGGGCAAGTCCTTCACGCGACCACCGCGAACCAGCACGACGCTGTGTTCTTGGAGGTTGTGGCCTTCGCCGCCGATGTAGGAAATGACCTCGAAACCGTTGGTCAGGCGCACCTTGGCGACCTTACGCAGAGCGGAGTTCGGCTTCTTGGGGGTGGTGGTGTACACGCGGGTGCACACGCCACGACGCTGCGGGCAATTCTGCATCGCAGGCGACTTGGACTTCGTGACCTCGACCTGACGGCCGTGGCGCACGAGCTGGTTGATGGTAGGCATCGATGTGATTCCTGTTGGTTCCCGTTGATTTCACTGGCAGCGGCCAACCGCTGCCAGCACAAAACGGCCCTCGACCCGAGCGCCCATGGGCACACCCGGCAAAAGCCGAAAAGCCTTCCATTGTAGTAGCGGGGCCGTCGCATTGCAACTCTGATCCGGGAGCACCCTCGGCCCGACTCGCATCCCAGCGGCGACAAGGCCCGAAATTCAGGCCTTTCAAGGTTGCGCAAGACCATCAAGCATGGAGGCAGGCATGAAAAAAGGGCCCGAAGGCCCTTGTGGATGGGGATTGGTTGCTCAGCTACGGGGGCCCGCCCCCTGCCCTCTGCGAAGCGACCACTCAGCGAGCAAGTTTGCGCGACAGCGCGGCAGAAGCAGACAAACCCAGTCGGGTGAGCACCGCCACCGTCGCGGCCCCAGCCGCGAACTCCAGCCACTCAGGGGCGCCCAATTCACCCACCAGATTGCTGACAAGACCCACCGCCAAAACGAGGCCGATGAGGAAGCCGGCGATCACGCCCACTTTTTCCAAGCGCAACTGCTGACGCTGGGCAACGGGGCCAGGAAGACGAGCGAGGGTTTGAGCCATGGTGCACTCCTTGGGGAAAAAAGTGAGTCAGTGCGCGCATATTAAGGGTAAACGCGAACACGTAGGTGAAAACCCTTGTAACTGTGTGCAAGCAATGCAAAGCTGGAGCGCAAGGGGCGCGGACACCTGCCGGCACTACAATCTGCCGCCATGCTCATGGCCTCCGCTCGCCCCCCAGGGACATTGACCTCCCCTCTGCCCTGGTTGGCCTGGGGTCTCGCCTGCGTCGCCATGGCCTTGGGAGCAACCTTGGTCGGGCGGGAAGTTGACCGCCAGCTCTTGCTCAACGTGCAAGCTCACGTTTTCCACGCCCCGGATTTCTGGGCGTGTCTCACTTGGTCCGGGCTGGGCATCTGCGGCTTCGTGCTGCTGACCTGCATGAGCGCAGAAGAGCCCCGGCGAGTGGCCGCGCTCCTGCTGGCCTTGCTCATCGGTGGCATCGTCGTTCACACGATGAAGCGGACGCTGCACATCGACAGGCCGGCCAGCTATTTCGGCCCCGATCACCCGATCTTCCAGGTCATTGGCAAGGTGCTCAAAAAGGGGTCGATGCCATCAGGTCACTCCGCCACGGCCTGGGCGGTGGCATCCCTGCTGGTGCTTCATGAGGGGCGGGCCACGCTGTGGCGACACCTCTGGTGGGTGCTGGCGGCCCTGCAAGCGCTGTCGCGGGTGGTGGTGGGCGCTCATTGGCCCAGCGACGTGCTGGTCGGTTCGGGCATGGGATTGCTGGTGGCGCCATTGGCCTGGCGGCTGCAAGCCAGCGTCCGGTTGGGCAACTGGCTGCGCCAAACTGCGGTGCGCAAGGCCGTGGCCGTCAGCCTGCCCGGGTTCGGGCTCTACCTTTGTTTCAGTGACCAAGACTGGGTTGTGCCGCTGGGCGTGCAGTTGGGTGTGATGGCACTTTGCACCTGGGGAGCCTGGCGCTGGTGGCGGGCCGCGTCGCAACCGAGCAACCTGGGGACCGCTTCTTGATTTCGCGCACTTCGCTGAACCCGCTGAACGACAGCCGGCGTTTGTTGGGCCGACTGCCCACCTGGCTGTGGGTCGCCTTGCTGATGGCGCTTTGGCTGGCAGGCCTCAACAGCGCTCCCCTGTTGGACGTGGATGAGGGCGCGTTTTCCGAGGCCTCGCGCGAGATGCTGTCCAGCGGCGACTGGGGGCACACCACGCTCAACGGGGCCGATCGGTTTGACAAGCCCATCCTGATCTATTGGTTGCAGTCGCTGGGTTTGGCCGTATTCGGCGTGACCGAGGCGGCGACGCGGCTGCCCTCGGCCTGCGCGGCGCTGATGTGGTGCCTGGCTGCCGTGCGCTTCGCAGAAGCTTGGGCCGGCGCGCGGGCCCAGCGGGCCGCCGCCGCCGTGGTGGCGACATCGCTGGGGGTGATGCTCATCGGGCGGGCCGCCACGGCAGACGCGCTGCTCAATGCCCTGATGTGCTGGGCCTGCCTGGATTTATGGCGTCACCTCGCTGATGGAGACCGGGCGCCGCTGCGGCGTGCCTTCTTGTGGATGGGGCTGGGCATGCTCACGAAAGGCCCGGTGGCCTGCCTGGTGCCTGGCGCTTCGGTGCTGGTCTACCTGCTGGTGTCGGGCCAGATCGGGCGTTTGCGGCAGGTACTCGGCGATGCCTGGGCCTGGGTGATCTTCTTCGGCGTGGCCACGCCCTGGTATGCGTACGCGCTGCATCGGCATGGCATGGCTTTCATCGATGGCTTCATCCTGCAGCACAACGTCAACCGATTCCTGCAGACGCGCGAGGGCCATGGCGGGCAGGCGTACTACACGCTGCTCGTCGCGCCATTGCTGGCCTTGCCTTGGGCGCCGTTGCTGATCACGGTGCTGGGCAGGCTGCGTGTGTTGTGGGGCGAGCCGGTGAGCCGATTCCTGCTGTGCTGGGCGGGCTTCGCGTTGCTGTTTTTCACCTTCTCGAGCACCAAGCTGCCGCATTACCTGCTCTATGGCACGACGCCGCTGCTCATCCTCATGGCGGGCTCGCTCGCGCATTTGCGCTCTAGCGGCATGGCGGTGGCGCTGGCCTTGTCACAGTTGCTGCTGTTCGGCGGCTTGTCTTGGAGTCAGCAGGTGGCCGGCTGGCTGGCCACGCAGACCAAAGACCCCCTTTACCAAACGCTGTTGGTCACCGCATCGCCTGGTCCGGCATGGTGGCAACTGGCGGTGATGGGTGCGCTGTGGCTGGTGATCTGGTGCTGGCCAAGGCGTGCGCTGGCCGAGCGGGCGGTGTTGGGTGCATTGCTGGGTGCATTCTGGGTGGTGCACATCGTGTTGCCCTGGTGGGCTCGCACACTGCAATCGCCGGTGCATGAATTGGCCGAGCTGGCACGCGAGCGTGGGGCCGAGGTGGTGCAATGGCGCGCGAGACAGCCGAGCTTCGCTTTCTACTTGGGTTCGCCAACGCCCTCGCGCGAACCAGCACCAGGTCAGTTGGCTTTGGTGCGCAAAGACCGGCTCAAGCCCGAGGATGACGTGATCGTCGTGGCCGAGAGACGTGGCTTCGCGCTGGTTGAGAAGGTCGCTCGACCACTGACAGAACCCACCCCTGCCGCCTCGCCCGCGGCGTCAGTCACGGCGGGTTCTGGGCCAGCGCCCCAGACCGCCCCGCCTGTCAGCCCTGCTGCACGCTGATCATGAGCGACGAGAACCAGGTCTACGTGGCGGCGAGTTTTCAGGCGCTCCATCGCGATGCGCGGGGACGCTGGACGCTGCCTGCGCGCGAGGTCGCGGCACGCCATGAGCTATGCGAAGACCTTGCCCAGCACCTGACAACGCATTGCCAGAGCGTGCACGTGGAAATCGGGGCCGAGACCGATGAGGTGTTGGCGCGCTGCCTCCATGGCCTGCAGACGCCCGAATCCGGGGTCAGCGAAGCGGAGGCGAACTGGATCGTCACGCGATTGGCCGAACTGCTGGGTTGGCCGCACCCAGGGCTGCCTGGCCAGGACAGCTGACAGCGTTCGCTCAAGGACCGCCCCAGCGAAAAGCAAGCGAACAAGGCAAGCGCCTGAAATGAAACAAGGGCCCCGATGCAACTCGGGGCCCTTGTCTTTGGGGCTCATGGAGCCATGAGCCGAAATCGGAAGGCGGAGGCTTGGCAGCCACCCGCCGTTCAAGTCATCAACGTCACTCGGCGGTGGCGCCACCCTCGCTCGGGGCGGCATCGCCGGAGACCTCGTCCAGCGCAGCCAGTTCCATGGCTGCGCGTTCCTGGGCTTCCTGCATGGCGATGGCACGGCGCTCGGTGTCGTCCATCTCTTCCTTGGCCTTGCGGGCCTGGTGGTAAGCCATGCCGGTGCCGGCGGGGATGAGGCGACCCACGATGACGTTTTCCTTCAGGCCACGCAGCTCGTCGCGCTTGCCCATGATGGCAGCCTCGGTGAGCACGCGGGTCGTTTCCTGGAAGGAAGCGGCCGAGATGAAGGAGTCGGTCGACAGAGAAGCCTTGGTGATGCCCAGCAGCACGTCGGCGTGCGTGGCGATCATCTTGCCTTCGGCACGCATCTTGTCGTTGGTGTCCAGGAGCTCAGAGCGCTCGACCTGTTCACCAGCGATGTAATGCGTGTCGCCCGGGTTGACGATCTGCACGCGGCGCAGCATCTGGCGAACGATCACCTGGATGTGCTTGTCGTTGATCTTCACGCCCTGCAGACGGTAGACGTCCTGCACTTCGTCGACGATGTAGCGAGCCAGTTCCTCGATGCCCAGCAGGCGCAGGATGTCCTGCGGATCGGCCGGACCGTCGACGATGGATTCGCCCTTGTTGACCACCTGGCCTTCGTGCACGAGGATGTTCTTTTCCTTGGGCACGAGGTCTTCCCAGACCTTGCCGTCCGGGTCGGTGATCTGCAAGCGAACCTTGCCCTTGGTCTCTTTGCCGAAGGACACGGTGCCGGTGATCTCGGCCAGCGTGCCCTTGTCCTTGGGGCTGCGGGCTTCGAACAGCTCGGCCACGCGCGGCAGACCGCCGGTGATGTCGCGGGTCTTCTGACCTTCGATGGGGATGCGGGCCAGCACTTCACCCGGAGACAGATCCTGGCCATCGCGGACCTGGATCAGCGCGCCGACCTGGAAGCCGATGGTCACGGCATGGTCGGTGCCCGGGATCTTGACTTCGTTGCCGGCGGCGTCGAGCAGCTTGACCTGCGGACGCACCACCTTGGCGGCGCCACGGCGCTTCGGGTCGATCACGACGAGCGTGGACAGGCCGGTCACTTCATCAACCTGCTTGGCCACGGTCACGCCTTCTTCGACGTTCTCGAAGCGGGCCTTGCCGGCGAATTCGGTGATGATCGGACGGGTCAGCGGATCCCACGTTGCCAGGACCAAGCCAGCCTTGATGGTCTGGTCGGCCTTGACGTTGAGCTGCGCACCGTACGGCACCTTGTGGCGCTCGCGCTCGCGGCCGTGTTGGTCGGAGATGACGATTTCGCCGGAACGCGAAATCACCACCAGGTCGCCCTTGCCGTTGGTCACGTAGCGCATCGTGGCGTTGAAGCCGATGATGCCGTCCGACTTGGCTTCCACGCTGGAAGCGATGGCGGCGCGCGAAGCGGCACCACCGATGTGGAAGGTCCGCATGGTCAGCTGCGTGCCGGGTTCACCGATGGACTGGGCAGCGATCACGCCAACCGCTTCACCGGAGTTCACCAAGCCACCGCGGCCAAGGTCGCGGCCGTAGCACTTGGCACACAGGCCGTAGCGCGTGGCGCAAGTCAGCGGCGTGCGCACCTTGACTTCGTCGACACCAGCGGCTTCGAGTTCGTCCAGGACGTCCTCGTCGAGCATGGTGCCGGCGGGGACCAGCACCTGCTGCGTCTCGGGATGCAGCACGTCGAGGGCCGGCACGCGGCCCAGGATGCGGTCGCGCAGCGACTCGATGACTTCACCGCCTTCGACCAGGGCACGGGTCACGATGCCTTGGTCGGTGCCGCAGTCGTCAGAGGTGACCACCAGGTCTTGCGTCACGTCGACCAGACGGCGGGTCAGGTAACCCGAGTTCGCGGTCTTCAGCGCCGTGTCGGCCAGGCCCTTGCGAGCGCCGTGGGTCGAGATGAAGTACTGCAGCACGTTCAGGCCTTCACGGAAGTTCGCCGTGATGGGCGTCTCGATGATGGAGCCGTCAGGCTTGGCCATCAGGCCGCGCATGCCGGCCAGCTGGCGGATCTGGGCCGCGCTACCGCGGGCACCGGAGTCAGCCATCATGTAGATCGAGTTGAACGACTCCTGGTCGACTTCGTTGCCATGGCGGTCGATGGTCTTTTGCTTGGACAGCTGCGACATCATGACCTTGCCGACTTCGTCGCCGGTCTTGCCCCAGATGTCCACGACCTTGTTGTAGCGCTCGCCAGCGGTCACCAGACCGGAGACGTACTGCTGCTCGATTTCCTTGACTTCCTTCTCGGCCTTCTCGATCAGCTCGTACTTCTGCTTCGGCACGAGCATGTCGTCGATGCCGATGGAGATGCCGGCACGCGTGGCCAGGCGGAAACCGCTTTGCAGCAGCTTGTCGGCCAGCACGACCGTTTCCTTCAGGCCGCACTTGCGGAACGAGGTGTTGATCAGGCGCGAGATTTCCTTCTTCTTGAGCGCCTTGTTGATGTTCGCAAAAGGCAGGCCCTTGGGCAGGATCTCGCTCAGCAGGGCACGACCGACGGTGGTCGCGACCAGCTTGGTCTCGGGGATGAACTCGCCGGTGGTCTTGTCCTTGGTGTACTCGGTCAGGCGCACGCTGATGCGTGCCGTGATCTCGACCACGCCATTGTCCAGCGCGCGCTGGAGCTCAGGGATGTCGGAGAAGACCATGCCCTCGCCGCGACCGTTGGTGCGTTCGCGGGTGGCGTAGTACAGACCCAGCACCACGTCTTGCGACGGCACGATCGAGGGTTCACCGTTGGCGGGGAACAGCACGTTGTTGGAGGCCAGCATCAGGGTGCGGGCTTCCATCTGTGCTTCGATCGACAGCGGCACGTGAACGGCCATCTGGTCACCGTCGAAGTCGGCGTTGAAGGCCGCGCAAACCAGCGGGTGCAGCTGGATGGCCTTGCCTTCGATCAGCACGGGCTCGAAGGCCTGGATGCCCAGGCGGTGCAGCGTCGGGGCGCGGTTCAGCAGAACCGGGTGCTCCTTGATGACCTCTTCGAGGATGTCCCACACCACGGGGGTGCCGGATTCGACCTCCTTCTTCGCGGCCTTGATGGTGGTCGCGATGCCCATGGCTTCCAGGCGCGAGAAGATGAAGGGCTTGAACAGCTCAAGCGCCATCAGCTTCGGCAGGCCGCACTGGTGCAGCTTGAGGGTCGGGCCCACAGTGATCACGGAACGACCGGAGTAGTCGACGCGCTTGCCCAGCAGGTTCTGACGGAAGCGACCGCTCTTGCCCTTGATCATGTCGGCCAGCGACTTCAGGGCGCGCTTGTTGGCGCCCGTCATGGCCTTGCCACGGCGACCGTTGTCCAGCAGCGAGTCAACGGCTTCCTGCAGCATGCGCTTTTCGTTGCGCACGATGATCTCAGGGGCCTTGAGTTCGAGCAGGCGGGCCAGGCGGTTGTTGCGGTTGATGACGCGGCGATACAGGTCGTTCAGGTCGGAGGTCGCGAAACGACCGCCATCCAGCGGCACCAGCGGACGCAGGTCCGGCGGCAGCACGGGCATGACTTCCATGACCATCCAGTTCGGCTTGATGCCGGACTTCTTGAAGGCCTCCATGACCTTCAGGCGCTTGGAGTTCTTCTTGACCTTCAGCTCGGAGCCGGTCATGTCGTTGCGCAGCTTGTCGATCTCGATGTCGAGATCCATCTCGGCCAGCAACTTCTGGATGCCTTCGGCGCCCATCAGGGCCTCGAACTCATCGCCGAACTCGCGACGCTTGGCGTCGTAATCGTCCTCGGACATGATGCTGAACTTCTTCAGCGGGGTCATGCCGGGGTCGACGACCACGTATGCCTCGAAGTACAGCACGCGCTCGATGTCGCGCAGCGTCATGTCGAGCACGAGGCCCAAGCGCGACGGCAGCGACTTCAGGAACCAGATGTGGGCGCACGGAGCAGCCAGCTCGATGTGGCCCATGCGGTCACGGCGGACCTTGGTCTGGGTCACTTCGACGCCGCACTTCTCGCAGATCACGCCGCGGTGCTTCAAGCGCTTGTACTTGCCGCACAGGCACTCGTAGTCCTTGATCGGGCCGAAGATCTTGGCGCAGAACAGGCCGTCGCGTTCGGGCTTGAACGTGCGGTAGTTGATGGTCTCAGGCTTCTTCACTTCGCCAAAAGACCACGAACGGATCTTCTCGGGCGAGGCCAGCCCGATCTTGATGGCATCGAAATGCTCATCGGGCGTGAATTGCTTGAACAGGTCCAGCAAACCTTTCATGGGGCTCTCCTATTCCTATCAGTTGCGCTCGAGCTCGATGTCGATACCGAGCGAACGAATTTCCTTGACCAGCACGTTGAACGACTCGGGCATGCCCGCTTCGATGGCGTGCTCGCCCTTGACGATGTTCTCGTACACCTTGGTGCGGCCGTTGACGTCGTCCGACTTGACCGTGAGCATTTCCTGCAGCACGTAGGCCGCGCCGTAGGCTTCGAGTGCCCACACTTCCATTTCACCGAAGCGCTGACCACCGAACTGCGCCTTACCACCCAGCGGCTGCTGCGTGACGAGCGAGTACGGGCCGGTCGAGCGGGCGTGCATCTTGTCGTCCACCAAGTGGTGAAGCTTCAGGACGTGCATGTAGCCCACGGTGACGGGACGCTCGAAGGCTTCACCGGTGCGACCGTCGTGCAGGATGGCCTGCGTGCGGGTCGGGGTGAGGCCCTTGGCCTTGGCGATGTCGGCCGGGTAGGCCAGCTGCAGCATCGAGCGGATTTCCTCTTCCTTGGCGCCGTCGAACACCGGGGTGGCGAAGGTCATGCCCTTGGAGAGGTTGGCGGCCATGTTGAGCACGTCCTCGTCGGCCAGGGAAGCGATGTCTTCCTTCTTGCCCGAGGTGTTGTAGAGCTCTTCCATGAACTTGCGCAGCTCGGCCACGGCGGCTTCGCGCTGCAGCATGTCGCCGATGCGCTGACCAATGCCCTTGCCGGCCCAGCCCAAGTGCACTTCCAGCACCTGACCGACGTTCATCCGCGAGGGCACGCCCAGCGGGTTCAGCACGATGTCGGCGGGGGTGCCGTCGGCCATGTAGGGCATGTCTTCGATCGGGACGATCTTGGAGACCACACCCTTGTTGCCGTGACGGCCGGCCATCTTGTCGCCAGGCTGCAGGCGACGCTTGACGGCCAGGTGGACCTTGACCATCTTGAGCACGCCAGCGGGCAGCTCGTCGCCTTGGGTCAGCTTCTTGCGCTTTTCTTCGAAAGCCAGGTCGAAGCTGTGGCGGGTCTGCTCCAGCGAGTTCTTGATGCTTTCCAGCTGGTTGGCCAACTCGCCGTCTTCAGGACGGATGTCGAACCAGTGGAACTTGTCGACCGACGACAGGTAGGCATCGTCCAGGGTCGTGCCCTTGGCCAGCTTGTTGGGGCCACCGTTGGCGACCTTGCCGATCAGCAGCTTCTTGATCCGGTCGAAGGCATCGGCCTCGACGATGCGGAGCTGGTCGTTGAGGTCCAGGCGGAAGCGCTTGAGTTCATCGTCGATGATCTGCTGAGCGCGCTTGTCACGCTGGATGCCTTCGCGTGTGAAGACCTGCACGTCGATGACGGTGCCCGAGGTGCCTTGGTCCACGCGCAGCGAGGTGTCCTTCACGTCGGAAGCCTTCTCGCCGAAGATGGCGCGCAGCAGCTTCTCTTCAGGCGTGAGGGTGGTTTCGCCCTTCGGGGTCACCTTGCCGACCAACACGTCGCCAGGGCCAACTTCGGCGCCGACGTAGACGATGCCGGACTCGTCCAGGCGAGCCAGCTGGTTCTCGGACAGGTTCGGGATGTCGCGGGTGATTTCCTCGCTGCCCAGCTTGGTATCGCGAGCCATCACCACCAGTTCCTCGATGTGGATCGAGGTGTAGCGGTCTTCGGCGACGACGCGCTCGGAGATCAGGATCGAGTCTTCGAAGTTGTAGCCGTTCCAGGGCATGAAGGCCACGAGCATGTTCTGGCCCAGGGCGAGTTCGCCCAGATCGGTCGATGCGCCGTCGGCGATCACGTCACCCACCGCCACCACGTCACCACGCTGCACGATGGGGCGCTGGTGGATGTTGGTGTTCTGGTTGGAACGGTGGTACTTGATGAGGTTGTAGATGTCCACGCCCACTTCGCCGGCAACGGTTTCGTTGTCGTTGACGCGGATCACGACGCGATTGGCGTCAACGTAGTCCACCACACCACCGCGCTTGGACACCACGACGGTGCCCGAGTCGACGGCGGCGACGCGCTCGACGCCGGTGCCCACGAAGGCCTTTTCAGGACGCAGGGTGGGAACAGCCTGACGCTGCATGTTGGCGCCCATCAGCGCGCGGTTCGCGTCGTCGTGCTCCAGGAAGGGCACGAGCGAGGCGGCGACCGACACGATCTGGGTCGGGGCCACGTCCATGTACTGGATGCGCTCGGGCGAGGTCAGCACCGATTCGCCGTGTTCGCGGGCAGAGACCAGCTCGTCGGTCAGGCGGCCGTCCTTGTCGAGCGAGGCGTTGGCCTGCGCGATCACATACTTGCCTTCTTCGATGGCCGACAGGTAGTCGATCTGCATCGTGGTCTTGCCGTCCACCACGCGACGGTACGGCGTCTCGAGGAAACCGTATTCGTTCAGGCGGGCGTACAGGGCCAGCGAGTTGATCAGGCCGATGTTCGGGCCTTCAGGCGTTTCGATCGGGCACACGCGGCCGTAGTGGGTCGGGTGCACGTCGCGCACTTCGAAGCCGGCGCGTTCGCGGGTCAGACCACCCGGGCCCAGTGCGGAGACGCGGCGCTTGTGCGTGATCTCGGACAGGGGGTTGGTCTGGTCCATGAACTGCGACAGCTGCGACGCACCGAAGAACTCCTTCAAGGCAGCCGAGATCGGCTTGGAGTTGATCAGGTCGTGCGGCATCAGGGCTTCGGTCTCGGCCTGGCCCAGGCGCTCCTTGACGGCCTTCTCGATGCGAGCGAGGCCCGAGCGGTACTGGTTCTCGGCCAGTTCGCCCACGCAACGCACACGGCGGTTGCCCAGGTGGTCGATGTCGTCGACTTCGCCACGGCCATTGCGCAACTCGACCAGGATCTTCACGACGCGCAGGATGTCGTCGTTGGACAGGGTCATCGGGCCGGTGGGCGAATCGATGCCGACGCGGGCATTGAACTTCATGCGCCCCACGCGCGACAGGTCGTACGTGTCTTCGCTGTAGAACAGGCGCTGGAACAGGGCCTGCACCGCGTCTTCGGTCGGCGGCTCGCCAGGGCGCATCATGCGGTAGATGGCGACGCGGGCAGCCAGCTCATCGGCGGTTTCGTCGGTGGCCAGGGTCTGGCTGATGTAGCCGCCTTGGTCCAGCTCGTTGGTGAACAGGATCTCCAGGTCACGGATGCCGGCGGCGCGCAGCTTCTTGAGCAGCGACTCGGTCAGCTCTTCGTTGGCCTTGGCGATCAGCTCGCCCGTGTCCGGGTCGACCTGGTTCTTGGCCAGCACGCGGCCGAGCAGGAAGTCTTCGGGCACGCTCAGGTGCGTGGTGCCGGACTGCTCCAGGGCGCGGGTGTGGCGCGCGGTGATGCGCTTGTCCTTCTCGACCACCACGGCACCGCTCTTGTCGGTGATGTCGAAACGGGCGATTTCACCCTTGAAACGCTCGGGCACGAAGGCCAGCTGGGCGCCGGCATCCATCAGCTTGACGTGATCGAACTGGAAGAAGGTTTCCAGGATCTGCTCATTGTTCATGCCGATGGCCTTCAGCAGGGTCGTCACCGGCATCTTGCGGCGACGGTCCACGCGGAAGTACAGCAGGTCCTTCGGGTCGAATTCGAAGTCCAGCCAGGAGCCACGGTAGGGGATGATGCGGGCGCTGAACAACAGCTTGCCCGACGAGTGGGTCTTGCCCTTGTCGTGCTCGAAGAACACGCCGGGCGAACGGTGGAGCTGCGACACGATGACGCGCTCGGTGCCGTTGATGATGAAGGAGCCGTAATCGGTCATCAGGGGCACTTCGCCCATGTAGACCTCTTGTTCCTTGACTTCCTTGACCACCTTGGACTGGGACGTGGACGTCTCGCGGTCGTAGATGATCATCTGCAAGCGGGCGCGCACGGCGGACGCAAAAGTCAGGCCCCGCAGCTGGCACTCGCGCTCATCGAACGCCGGTTTGGCGATGTTGAACTCGATGAACTTCATCTCGACGAAGCCATTGTGCGAAACAATGGGGAACGCCGAGAGGAAAGCGGCTTGCAGGCCTTCGGGTTTGCGTTGTTGCGGCGGCACGTCCTTCTGAAGGAATGCGACGTACGAGTCCTTCTGCATCGTCAGCAGATAGGGCACGTTCAGAACGCTGCCGCGCTTGCCGAAACTCTTGCGAATCCGCTTGCGCTCGGTGTAGCTGTAGGGGGTTTGTTGCGCCATAAACTCTCCGTTTCGGGCACCAAAGGGTGACCCGCTTCGAATTCAGACCGCTTTCCGGCCAAGAAAGCAGTCCGTTGTTCGGCGACTGGCCGTTCGGACCTTGCGTCCGAGGCTTGGTGGTTGGCCACTACCAACCGCTGGCAGACAACCCGCGCGTTGCACGTGGGCTCGACCAAACCAGTTCTCCGCAGTCGGTTCAGAGAACACTCGAAAAGCCCTCCAGTGTACTCTGGAAAAACCTTTCGGCTGCTCTCGCCCGTTTTACCCCTGAGACGCCAAAGGCTGCCCCACGGGGCAGCCCTGAACCGCTTGCAGCGGTGCGTCGAAATCGGATGCCCGGCGTAGCGAGCGGTCCGAGGTCGGGTTCGAGAAGCGCAGCCGTACTACCTGTACGGCGAGCATCGCAGAACCCGAGATCGGGCCGCGCAGTAGCCGGGGGCCGATTTACTTCAGTTCGGCCTTGGCGCCGGCTTCGACCAGCTTCTTGACGGCAGCTTCGGCGTCGGCCTTGGCCACGCCTTCCTTGACGTTCTTCGGAGCGCCGTCGACCAGGTCCTTGGCTTCCTTCAGGCCCAGACCGGTGATTTCGCGCACGGCCTTGATGACGCCGACCTTGTTGGCGCCAGCGTCGGTCAGGACGACGTTGAATTCGGTCTTCTCTTCAGCAGCGGCAGCGCCACCGCCAGCAGCGCCACCAGCGGCGGGAGCGGCCATGGCGGCTGCGGACACGCCGAACTTCTCTTCGATGGCCTTGACCAGCTCGTTGAGTTCCATCACGGACATGCTGTCCAGGGCGGTCAGGAATGCGTCTTTATCGAATGCCATTTTGGGTTCCTAAATCGGTTGGATGTTGAAATTCAGTACGAAGCGGTGCTTCAGGCGGCGGGGGCTTCGGCAGGGGCAGCAGCGCCACCCTTTTGCTCGGCCACGGCAGCCAGCACGCGGGCGAAGCCCGACACCGGCGAGTTCAGCAGGCCGCACAACTGGGCCAGCAGGACTTCCTTGCTCGGGATCGAGGCCAGCGACTTGACGCCATTGGCGTCCAGTGCCTTGCCTGCGTAAGCGCCTGCCTTGATGACCAGCTTGTCGTTGCCCTTGGCAAAGTCAGCGATCACCTTGGCTGCTGCCACGGCGTCTTCAGAGAAGCCGTAGATCAGCGGGCCGCTCATGCTCTCTGCAGCGACTTCAAACGGGGTGCCGGCAACAGCGCGACGGGCCAGGGTGTTCTTCAGGACGTGAAGATACACACCTTGGGCACGGGCGTTTTTGCGCAGCTGATCCAGTTGAGCCACCGTGAGACCGCGGTACTCAGCCAGTGCAAGCGTCTGCGACTTGCCCGCCTGGGCAGCCACTTCAGCGATGACGGCTTCTTTCTCGTTGCGATTGAGACTCAAGGTCTACTCCTCAAAAACGTGCCCTTCGGCAACCACCCCATGGGGGACGGGCACCTCCAGACACACCGGATGCAGCGACCTTCTGCCTCAGGAACCCAAAGAGCCAAGCGGCCCAAAGGGAAACCTCAACAGCGGGTGCGCCATCTGCGTAGGCCAACCGGGGTTGATTAAGCGCGCGGCGCCTGTACAAGCACGCCACACACGCCTACGGTCTTTGATAGCCTGCGCCCCCGCGTTGCCACGGGACCGCAGCCCACCAATTCTTTTCAGGCACCCTTGCCAGACTCGCAAGGGGCCCGGTCAGTCTGTCGCCGCGAAGCGGCTCAGGCCAACGGTGTTGCTTCGATCAAGCCGCGTTTTATTCGGCGTTGATGCTGCCGACGTCGACGCGAACGCCCACGCCCATGGTCGAGGACACGGCCACCTTCTTCAGGTAGACGCCCTTCGACGAAGCGGGCTTGAGCTTGTTCAGGGCTTCCAGCAGAGCCGCCAGGTTGCCCTTGAGCTTGGCGTCGTCGAACGAGCGACGGCCGATGGTGCCGTGGATGATGCCGGCCTTGTCAACGCGGAACTGAACCTGGCCAGCCTTGGCGTTCTTGACAGCGGTGGCGACGTCGGGGGTGACGGTGCCGACCTTGGGGTTGGGCATCAGGCCACGGGGACCCAGCACGGTACCCAGGGTACCGACGATGCGCATCGTGTCCGGCGAGGCGATGACCACGTCGAAGTTGATGTTGCCAGCCTTGACTTGCTCGGCCAGGTCTTCCATGCCGACCACGTCGGCACCGGCGGCCTTGGCTTCTTCAGCCTTGGCGCCTTGGGCGAACACGGCGACGCGCTTGGTCTTGCCGGTGCCGTTGGGCATCACGACGGCGCCACGGACGACCTGGTCGGACTTCTTGGCGTCGACGCCCAGCTGCACAGCCACGTCGATGGATTCATCGAACTTGGCGGTGGCGGCCGACTTGATGAGGTTCAGGGCTTCGTCCAGGGCGTACAGCTTGGTCGTGTCGACCTTGGCCATGGCTTGTTGACGCTTGGTTTGCTTGGCCATCACACGCCCTCCACGATGATGCCCATCGAGCGGGCGGAACCGGCGATGGTGCGCACGGCGGCGTCCAGGTCGGCAGCAGTGAGGTCCTTCTGCTTGGTCTTGGCGATTTCTTCGAGCTGGGCGCGGGTCAGCTTGCCGACCTTGTCAGCCTGAGGACGGGGCGATCCCTTCTCGATCTTGGCGGCCTTCTTCAGCAGCACGGTGGCCGGAGGCGTCTTGATGACGAAGGTGAAGGACTTGTCTGCGTAGGCGGTGATCACCACGGGCAGCTTCAGACCAGGCTCGACGCCTTGGGTCTGGGCGTTGAACGCCTTGCAGAACTCCATGATGTTCAGACCACGCTGACCCAGCGCGGGACCAACCGGGGGCGACGGGTTCGCCTTGCCGGCCGGGATTTGCAGCTTGATGAAGCCGACAATCTTCTTGGCCATGTTTTCTCCTTGAACCAGGCTGACGGCCTGTCAGCGCTGATCGAGTGCCAGCGCCCGGTTCGATGCCCATGCGAGCCAAGCCTGCTGCTTGAAGCCCACATGAGCCCCCATCCGGGCTCCTCATGCCGCACCGTTGACGTCAATGGTCACGGGCGACTGCGACGCCCCCTGGAACCCCAAAAGGGCCAACCAGAAAAGGCAAAAGCCCGCGATTATAGACCGCACAAGCGAAGTTTGCAAGCCGGGCCCTCACCCAGCCAAAACCCTGCCGGAGTGAAGCCCATTGAGGCGGGCTTTGCGAGGCTTCGGCGCCGTAATAACCTGCCCGGTCAAACCAAACACAGATCAAAACCACTACAAAGTTCCGAGAGGAGATGGCGCATGGACTCCTATCTGCCAGCGTCGTCGCCCGATGACCTCGCCGCCGTCCTGGCGCAGGCATTCGATGCCGCGCCCAATGGTTTTGTCCTGATTTCAATGGACGGCACCGTGGCTTCGGTCAACCAAGAACTCTGTCGGATGTTCGGGCGCGGCGCGGACAGCATCGTCGGCAAGTCCGTGGACCTGCTGCTGCCGCAAGCGTTCCGAGCACAGCATGCCGAACACCGACGCCAGTTCATGGCCGCGCCCAGCCGCCGACGCATGGGCGAGGGCCGCGTGCTCAATGGCCAGCACGCCCTCGGGCATGTTTTCCCGGTGGAGATCGGCCTGACGCCGCTGGTCACCCAGGGCGGCGGACAGATGGTGCTGGCGTCCGTCGTGGACATGAGCGACCGACACGACCTGGCCCTCGCTTTCCAAGGGCTTTTTGACGCCTCACCCTATGGGCTGATGCTGGTTGACGACACAGGTTTGATTGTCCAGAGCAACGCAGCGCTCGGCGCAGCGTTGGGTCACGCACCGGCCGACTTGCGTGGGCAGCCTCTGCAACGGCTGCTGCCCGAGCGGTATCGGGCGCAGCATGCGGGCCTGATGCAGGGCTACGCGCGCACAGGTGGGGCGCGCATGATGGGGCAGGGGCGAGATCTGACCGCCTTGCATGCCGATGGCACGGAGGTGGCGGTGGAGATCGGCCTCAACCGGGTGCGATGGCAGGGCCGCGCCATGACGCTGGCGGTGGTCACAGACATCAGCGCTCGCAAGCGACTGGAGGCCGACCTCAAACAGGCCAACACGGACTTGCAGGAGTTCTCGTATGTGGCCTCGCACGACCTGCGCTCACCGCTGCGCAGCATCGCCGACCTCATCGACTGGATCAACCAGGACTTGGATGATGGCAAGCTCGATGACGTGCGCCGCAACCTGGGCCGCATCTCGCCGCGCTTGCAGCGCATGGAGTCCCTCATCGACGACTTGCTGCGCTATGCACGCGCCGGCAAGACGGACACGGAGTACAGGACGGTGTCGCTGCCTGGAATCCTGAGCGAGATCCTCGAATTGCAACCCCTGCCGGAAGGATTCTCGCTGGATGCCTCAGCCCTCGATGCGCGTCCGTTTCAGGCCGTGCGCACCCCCCTGACGACCGTGCTGCGAAATCTGGTGAGCAACGCCATCAAGCACCATGATCGCGGCGCGGGCACCATTCGCATTGCAGCACAGCCCGATGCCAGCCACATGCTGATCACGGTGACCGACGATGGTCCGGGTGTGCCAGCCCAGGCGGCGCGGCGCATTTTTCAACTCTTCCAGACGCTGTCGTCCAGCCGACGCTCGGAAACATCCGGCATTGGTCTGGCGCTGTGCAAGCGCATGACCGAAACCCACGGCGGCCGAATCGATGTGGTCTCGCCGGTGGCCGAGGGCCGAGGCGCGCAGTTTCGCGTCTGGTGGCCCATGTACCCCAGGAGAACCAACGATGAGTGAGTCCCCCCCCCTGAACATCCTGCTCGTTGAGGATGACGATGTCGCAGCGGAAGCCGTCATGCGCAGCGTGAAGCGCGCCGGCATCCCCTGCCCCGTCACCTGGGTCGAGGATGGTCAGGCCGCGCTGGACGTGCTGCGCGAACGGGACGGCCTGCCCAAAGCCCCGCGCCCGCGGCTGATCCTCCTCGACTTGAACATGCCCCGCATGAATGGCTTCGAGTTCCTGGAGGCGGTGCGCGCCGACCCGGTGCTCAGGGAGGAAATCATTTTCGTGCTCACGACCTCGAGTGCCGACTCCGACCGCAGCCGCGCTTACGACGAGAACGTCGCGGGCTACATGGTGAAGTCGGCGGTTGGCCCGCAATTTGCCAAGCTGACCCAGCTGCTGGACGGCTACCGACGCGCCGTCCAACTACCCTGACCCGCCCCCACATGCCGAGCAACGCTGCCCCCCGCGAATTGCAGATCCTCATCATCGACGACGACGATGTCGACCGCGAGCGGGTGCGGCGCTGCCTGCATGGCAGCTCGCTGAGCGCTCGGATGATGGAGGCCGAGTCGGGCAACGAGGCGATGCGCATCCTCAAAAGCCAGGCTGTCGATTGCGTGCTGCTGGACAACTGCCTGGGCGACACCACGGGGTCGGCCTTGCTGCGCTCCATCCGTGAGTTCACCTCCTACGAGGGTCCAATCATCATGGTGACAGGGGCAGGCAGCGAATCCCTGGTGGTCGAAGCCATGCAGGAAGGCGCCTCGGACTACGTCCCCAAGGTGCAGCTCGATGCCGAGCGCCTGACCCAGGCCATCCTGCGCAGCCTCCAGTTGCAGGAAAACCGTGCAGCCAAGGAAGCAGAAGCTCGCGAACTCACCGATCGGCTTGCCGAGCAGGAACGCACACTGCGCCAGCTCGACCGCACGCTGCAAGACATCCTCGACCACACGCCCAACGCCATCGCCTATTGGGACCGGGACGGCCGCATCCGTTTCGGCAATGTGGCCCACTTGACGTGGTTCGGCATCGCCCCGCAGCACCTCGCTGACATGACCGCGCTGGAGCTGCTGGGGCCTCTGCTTTACGCCATCCACGCACCGCACATCCAGCAAGCACTGCAAGGCATGCCTCAGCAGTTCGAGCACACCATCCCCGCACAGGACGGCCGCCCCGAGCGAATTGCCCGCGTGGAGTACCGCCCCGACAAGGACGAGAAGGGGCGCACGCAGGGCTTCTACGTGAACTGGTCTGACCTGACCGAGTTGGCGCAAGCGCGCGACGCAGCACAGGAAAGCGCTCGCCTCAAGAGCGCATTCCTGGCCAACATGAGCCACGAAATCCGCACGCCCATGAACGCCATCCTGGGACTGCTGCGCCTGACGCTCGACAAACCCTTGTCCAACGAGGTGCAAGGTGACATCGGTCGTGCGCACGAGGCCGCACTGGCGCTCATGGGCATCCTCGATGACATCCTCGATCACTCCAAGCTCGAAGCAGGCCAGTTGCGCGTCGACCCCCATGCGCTGGTGATCGACGAGCTCATCCGCCGCTCGGTCGACCTGTTTTCTGGCCGCACCACGCAGAAGGGCTTGCGTTTCCATGTCGACATCGATGCCGACGTCCCGACTGCCGTGATCGCCGACGGCTTGCGCATGTCGCAGGTGCTCAACAACCTGCTGGGCAACGCCGTGAAGTTCACCGAGCAAGGTGGTGTGACGCTGTCGGTGCGCCGCAGCCAGGCGCCAGATCGCTTGCGCTTCGAGGTGGGTGACACTGGCCCAGGCATCGCACCCGAACGGCGTGCCGCGCTGTTTTCCGCCTTCACGCAGGAAGACGCCTCGATCACCAGGCGATACGGCGGCAGCGGGCTGGGCCTGTCGATCTGCCGCAACCTCGTGACGCTCATGGGCGGCGAGATCGGGCTGAACAGCCAGCTCGGGCAGGGCAGCGTATTCTGGTTCGAAGTCCCGTTGCCCGCATGCGAACCTCCCGGGCCGCCTGCCCAGCCCCTGGACGAACCAAGCGTGTTCTTCTGGAGCACGGAGGCGCAGCCCCCGGGCCTGTGGCGCAGGCTCCCCGCGCTTGCCATCGAAACATGGCAGCTGGGCCGACAACCCGCCGACGTCGAAGCAGCGCTGGCCTCAGCTCAACCCGCCATCGAATCCCTGTTGATCGACTGGCAAGGAGAGCCCGAAGAGCTCGCGGGCCACCTTCAGCGCCTGCGCGGCACCACGCTCGCCGCCGGGCGGCCATGGCCGACGCTGCTGTTGCTCAGTGAAGGACACCAACGCACTCGCTTGCTCGCTGCAGTCGAAGACATCGGCGAGTTGCGGATGCTGAGCCACCCGGTGATGGGCAGCGTGCTGCTCAACGCGCTGCAACAGATCCACGACGCACGCCGCCCCCGCACAGCGCTTCCCCACCCCCCATCACCCTGGGTGAGCGGGCAGCGGCTGAAAGGGCGACGCGTGCTGCTGGTCGAGGACAACGCCCTCAACCAGATGGTCGCGCAGGCCTTTCTGCAGCAGATCGAGGTGGACGTGACCACGGTGGGAGATGGCGCGCAAGCCGTGGACATGGTGATTCACTCCCGCCCGACAGACTTCGACGCCATCCTGATGGACATGCATATGCCGGTGATGGACGGCCTTGAAGCCACGCGCCGGATCCGGCAACTGCCGGGGTGGCAGGCCATGCCAATCATCGCCATGACCGCAGCCGTGTTGCAGGACGATCAGACGCGCTGCGAGGAGGCGGGCATGCGCGACATCATTGCCAAGCCCATCATCGCGGAGCACCTTGTCGAGACGCTGCTGAAGTGGATACCAGAGCGGGCGGAGTGAGGAGGACACCTCCGAATGGCGCAGAAAAACAAAGGGCTCCTTCCGGAGCCCTTTTGCGTGGTGCCTGTGGCGATCTTTTGCCTGCGGGCAATGCGCCCTCTGCGAAAGATCTGCCGGCCGAAGGCTGTCAGATCTTCTCGACCTGACCGAAGTCCAGCTCCACCGGCGTGGCGCGGCCGAAGATGGTGACCGACACGCGCAGCTTGGACTTCTCGTAGTTGACATCCTCGATGGAGCCATTGAAGTCGGTGAAGGGGCCTTCCTTGACGCGCACGACTTCGCCGTTTTCCCACTCGACCTTGGGGCGCGGCTTCTCGATGCCTTCCTTCATCTGGTTGACGATCTTCATCACTTCGTCTTCCGAGATGGGGGCCGGGCGGTTCTTGGCGCCGCCGACAAAGCCGGTGACCTTGGAGGTGTTCTTGACCAGGTGCCAGGTGTCGTCGCTCATGACCATTTCGACCAGCACGTAGCCAGGGAAGAAGCGGCGCTCGGTCACGGACTTCTTGCCGTTCTTGACCTCGACGACTTCTTCGGTGGGCACCAGGATGCGGCCGAACTGGTCTTGCATGCCGGCACGGTCGATGCGCTCGCGCAGGTTGCGTTCGACGGCCTTTTCCATGCCGGAGTAAGCGTGCACCACGTACCAGCGCAGGGGGGCGGCGTTCGGAGCGGCTTGAACGTCAGTCATGTGTCGGAACCTCGGTTGTTGTTCGTGCGTGATCGGCGATCAGGATCAGCGCTTCCAGCCCAGGATCAGGTCGTACAGCACCCACTCCAGGCCCTTGTCGGTCAGCCACAGGAACAGGGCCATCACCACGACGAAGGCAAACACGTAGAGGGTCATCTGCGTGGCTTCCGGACGGGTGGGCCACACGACCTTGCGCATTTCCTTGATGGAGTCCTGGCTGAAGGCGATGAGTTCCTTGCCCTGGGCGGACGTGAGGAACACGCCCACGGCGGCGGCGATCAGAACCAGCAAGGCGATGACGCGCAGCCACAGGCTTTGCTGGCCCAGGAGGTAGAAAGCCGCCACGCCACCCACCACGAGCAGGCCGGCAGCGGCCAGCCTGGCCTTGTCAGCGCTGGTGGAAACGGTATCGATGTCCGAGGTGGCCATGACGATCAGAACAATGGGTGTTGAGTGAGGCAAAAGCCCGCAGACTCATGCCGAGTCGGCGGGCTGCTGCAGGACAGCGGATCAGCCGGAGCTGACGCGAGGGTCAGGTGGCAGGGGCAGAGGGAATCGAACCCCCAACCTTCGGTTTTGGAGACCGACGCTCTGCCAATTGAGCTATACCCCTAAACCCTCGAAAGAGACGAGCAGTTTACTCGATGATCTTGGCAACGACGCCAGCGCCGACGGTGCGACCGCCTTCACGGATGGCGAAGCGCAGGCCTTCTTCCATGGCGATCGGGGCGATCAGCTTGACGGTGATCGACACGTTGTCGCCAGGCATCACCATTTCCTTGTCGGCCGGCAGCTCGATCGAGCCGGTCACGTCGGTGGTGCGGAAGTAGAACTGCGGACGGTAGTTGTTGAAGAACGGGGTGTGGCGGCCGCCTTCGTCCTTGGACAGCACGTACACCTCACCGGTGAAGTGCGTGTGCGGCTTGATCGAACCCGGCTTGCACAGCACTTGGCCGCGCTGCACGTCTTCGCGCTTGGTGCCGCGCAGCAGGATGCCCACGTTGTCGCCAGCTTGACCTTGGTCCAGCAGCTTGCGGAACATTTCCACGCCCGTGCAGGTGGTCTTCTGGGTGGCAGCGATACCGACGATTTCGATTTCTTCGCCAACCTTGATCACGCCACGCTCAATGCGGCCGGTCACCACGGTGCCACGACCCGAGATCGAGAACACGTCTTCCACGGGCATCAGGAAGGTGCCGTCCACGGCGCGCTCAGGCGTCGGGATGTAGGTGTCCAGCGCCTCGGCCAGCTTCATGATGGCTTGCTCGCCCAGCTCGCCCGTGTCGCCTTCCAGCGCCAGCTTGGCCGAACCCTTGATGATCGGGGTGTCGTCGCCGGGGAAGTCGTACTTGGAGAGCAGCTCGCGCACTTCCATTTCAACCAGCTCCAGCAGCTCGGCGTCGTCCACCATGTCAGCCTTGTTCAGGAAAACGATGATGTAAGGCACGCCCACCTGGCGGCTCAGCAGGATGTGTTCACGCGTCTGGGGCATCGGGCCGTCAGCGGCCGAGCACACCAGGATGGCGCCGTCCATCTGGGCAGCACCGGTGATCATGTTCTTGACGTAGTCGGCGTGACCCGGGCAGTCCACGTGAGCGTAGTGGCGGTTGGCCGTTTCGTACTCGACGTGGGCGGTGTTGATGGTGATGCCCCGAGCCTTTTCTTCAGGCGCTGCGTCGATCTGGTCGTAAGCCTTGGCTTCGCCGCCAAACTTCTTCGACAGCACGGTCGCGATAGCAGCCGTCAGGGTGGTCTTGCCGTGGTCAACGTGACCGATGGTGCCAACGTTCACGTGCGGCTTGGTCCGCTCGAACTTACCTTTTGCCATGTTTATCGCTCCTAGCGATCCTGAAGTAGGGAAAGAAAAGGAAAGAGGGGTGTGGTGCCCATGGGCAGGATCGAACTGCCGACCTCTCCCTTACCAAGGGAGTGCTCTACCACTGAGCCACATGGGCATCGACACGGGTATGGGATCGGGTGATGAACCCAGACCCGTGTCGACCTGACACAGCCCCCGCCATTCCGGCGAAGACCGCGATGGTATCACGCTGACGATGACAGAACCTTGACCAGTGGAGCGGGAGACGGGAATCGAACCCGCGTCATTAGCTTGGAAGGCTAAGGTTCTACCATTGAACTACTCCCGCTCGGGAGTCATTCCGCTGCCCGCACACACACACGTTGAACAACGCTGCGTGGCGTTCAGCAAAGCAGGTTTGCCTGGTGGAGGAGGCTGGATTCGAACCAGCGTAGGCGTAAGCCAACAGATTTACAGTCTGCCCCCTTTAGCCACTCGGGCACCCCTCCAAGGCAAGCCCTAGACTTTAGCACAGGCTTTCAAGCGTTCGCAAGCTGCGTGGCGAAAATTCACCTCACCATGCCAACAACACATGGCCGGGTCGGACACGCGCGAACCGATGTGTTCAGGGCACCACAGGCATCGCTACCACCGGAGCGCGACGCGCCAAGACGGGCGACTCGACCCAGCGCCACGAGGCCCATGCAATCAGCCCCACGAGCACCGCAGCCAGCAAGGCAGTGGGCCATGGCGCTTGCTGAAAGAGGCCGAGGCTGACCAAAGTCTGGATGACGGGGAAATGCCACAGGTAGATGCCGTAAGACAGATCGTGGCGAAGCGCCAGCGCGGGGCGCGATCGCACGCCCACCGCGAGCCAGCTCACGAAGGCCGCGAGGCAGGCGGGAACCAGCACATCGGGCCAGTCGGCGCCTTCGGTGCGAGGGCCATCGAGCCAACTCAGGCAGACCAGGCCGATCAAACCACCCAAGCCCCATGCAGCACCCCAGCGAGCCACGCGTTCACGCGCGCACCAAGCCCAGGCGCCAGCCAGGAAGTACATGAGCTGACCTGGCATTTGCTTGGCGATTTCATGGCCGACCGGGCGGCCTGAGTGCACCGCCCAATCGGTGAAATAAGTCCACCAGCACGCTGACAGCACATAGCCGATCAACAGCACCGGGGTCGCCCCCCAGCGCCTGACAGCACCCATGAAAAAAGGCACCACGGCGTAGAACATCAGCTCGACCTTGATCGTCCAAAGCGCGCCGTTGACGGCGCCGGGCAAGGGGTTGCCGGTGAACACACCAGGCAGTCCCGGCTGCAAGAAGTTGAGGAAGGTGAGGTTGGCCACCAAGTGGCGCCACCACGCCGGCGCGCTGAAATAGGCGCGCCAGCCTTCGGTCGAGAGCAGCACACCGCCCACGGCACACACCAGCACCACGAAGACGTACGCAGGCACGATGCGGCGCAGCCGGCGCTCGGCATACGGACGCCAACCGGGCCGCAAGTCCCAGCTCATGCTGACCAGGTAGCCGCTGAGGACGAAGAAGACCGGCAGGCCAAACTGCAGGGGCAACCAGCCCAGCCAGCGCTCGAAGGTGGGCAAGCGAGTGAGGTCGATGAGGTGCAGCATGGCCACGGCAGCAGCGGCAGCCAGGCGCAGGACATCGAAGTGGTTGGCGCGTTTCATGTCAGCCTCATCAACAGCAACAGGCTCAGACTCGGTTCAAGGCAGGTTCATGGCGCCACCGATGGACGCCAAGGGCGCAACACGGCGGCCACCAGGCCCAGGCACAACATCCCGGCCACCGTGGCCACGGCGAGCCTGCTCAGCGGCTCTGCGGGCAGGCTGCCCAGACTCAACCACCCCGCAACCAAAGGCAAGGCCGACACGAGCACGAGCCGGGCCAGGTTCACGCGCGGCCACAAGCCGTTGTGGTGCAGCAGCAGGGCGCCGGTGACGGCCACGCCGATGAGCGTGGCTGCGGCCAACCCCATCAAGCCGAAGGCCCAGGCGAGCAAAGGCATGGCAACGGCCTGTGCAAGGCTGCCCGCCAGGTCGCAAGCGAAGGGCAGGCGCGTGTCGCCCGCAGCGTGGCAATAGCGTGCCAGCAAGGCATTCCAGCCGGCAACGACCAGCGCGACGGCGTACCAGCCCAGCAGCGGTGCAAGGCGCTGCGTGCCGCTCACGCCAGGAAACAAGAGGGCGACCAGCGCTGGGGCCGACATCAACAGGCCGAGCGCCGCTGGCGTGGTGATGAGCGTGCTGGCCGCCAGGCCTTGGCGCAACAGGGGCTCGCGGTCGGCCGCCTGCCCCCGGCTCATCAGACCCAGCAGCACTTGGCTGACCGCCGTGAGCGCCACCAGTGGCAGGTTTGCGAGCTTGCGCGCGAGGTTGAGCAGCGTGATGACGCCATCGCCCAGGTAGGAAGCCACGATGCGCTCGAGCAGCGCGACACCCTGCCCGGTCAACGCGCTGCCAAGCAGCGGGGCCACCTGTGCGCCCATCTGCCGCATGAGGGGGCCGGACCAGCGCAGCTCGCGCCAGTTCAAGCCCAGCCGGCGCATGTCGGGCAAGAGGATGAGCGCGCTGAACACGGCACCACCGACGAAGCTCCACGCCACGGCCGTCTCGGTGCAGTCGCGGCCCAACCAAGCCAGGCAGATGACGGCAGGCAGGTTATAGGCCAACGAAGCGAAACCCGACAGCAGGTAGCGCCCCTCGGCGTGCAGGGGCATGGACCAGGCCGCCTGCAAAACGAAGGCAGGCAGCGTCCAGGCCAGCGCCGACAAGGCCTGTTCTGCGGCCACGAGATGGGCTTCGTCCAGACCCGGGCCGATGAGACGCAGCAGCACATCGCGCGCCAGCCAGCACAGCACGGCCAACAACGCGCCCACGCTCGCCATGCCGAAGGTGAAGCGTGAGAGCTGCGCAGGTCGATCAGACGGTGGCACGCCCTGCCACCAGGCCATGGCGGCCGATGACATCAGGCCACCGCCCAGCATCATGCGCACCGCTTCGGGCAGGAACAGGGCCACGAGGAACGCGTCGGTGCGGGCACCCGCGCCCCAGTTGTGCACCAGTTGCCATTCACGGCCCAGGCCCGCAGCCAGACCGGCCACGGTGACCAGGGTGAGGGCGCCGGAGGCTCCAAGCATGTTCGTTCAGGCCGAATCAGTGCAGGAAGGCGAACAAGCTGCGTGCGCCGACCTTGTAGTTGAGGTTGCGCGCACGCTGGCCCACCGGCTTGGCGCTGAAGCCAGCCACGATGGTGTAGGGCTCGACCTTCTTGCTCACCGTGGTGTTGGCCGAGATCACCGCGCCTTCGCCGATGTGCGAGCCTGGCAGCACGATGGCGCGCGACGTCACCCAGGCCCAGTCGTCAATGCGCACAGGCGCCGACACCGACCAGAACTCGGGCGCGTCCAGGTCATGGCCGCCGGCCACGATGAGCACGTGCGAGGCGATGGTGACGTGGTCGCCAATGGTCAGGCCCGAGCGCGCGTCGATCTGGCAATGCCAGCCGATGCAGGTGTCATCGCCGATGGTCAAGCTCTCGATGCCGATGACCTCGGTGTTGCGCCAGATCGAAGAGCCCTTGCCGATCTTCGCGCCGCCCAGGCGCAGCCAGTTCACGCGGATGGTGTGGCTGGGGATCTTGTTGACGAAGATGTTGTAGAGCTGCTCCCACACGCGGCGCATGCGGTCGACCAGCGTGGGCCAGTTCTTGCCGTAGTCGGGCAGCTTGCGGCCGGGCACCTCGTCGAACAAGGCGACAAACAGTTGCCGAGCCACGGGGTCGGCGATGCGCTTGCGGATGTCGAGCGATGCGATGTGGACCACCACGTCTTCGGGGCCCCTGCCCTGGCTCTCGAAGATGACGTTGTTGGCCAGGCACCAGTCGTAGGCGGCCTGCAACTGGGGCTCGGCCACACCCAGGCGGGAGGCGTACTCACCCAGCCGCTGGCGCACGTTGTTGCTGTGGTAGATGCGGTGTTTCATGGTCGGGTCAAAGGTTGGGGCGACGATGACGGGACGGCGTCAGGCGTGCGGGCGTAATGCAAGCCCAAGGCGAACACCAGCCAAAACAGGGCGATGAGCACCTGCGTGAAACTGAAGTAGTGGTCGATGAAGCCGGTGGACAGCGCCGCCAGCACCGTGCCCACGGTGGCGATGCGCATGGCGTTGGCGCGGTCGACGCGCTCGAAGCGGCCCGGCAGGCGTACCTCGCGCCACCAGGAGCGCGTCACCACGATGAACAGCACCATGCCCGGCAGGCCCAGCTTGAACCAGTAGTTCAGCCACAGGTTGGAGATGCCGTAGACGTCTTTCTCGGGCGAGGATGCGGGCGTGTCGGCCTTGAAGCCCAGCCCCAATGGGTAGCGCAAGGCGTTCTCGGGGAAGCGCTTGTATTCCTCGAAGCGCACGCCAGTGCTCACGTCGTTGCTTGAGAACAGCGAGGCAAAACGCTGCTGCGCAGGAGGGTAAGTGGCCACGAAGATGGTGGCCAGCAGGCCCGCGATGATCAAACCGCGCAGGGCATAAGGCGTGCGCTTGAAGGCCAGCCAGACGACGAACACGCCCATGGCCAGCAAGGCCCCGCGCGAGCCGCAGAACACGATGCCAGCCAGCGAGGTCAAGGCCACGAACCAGCCCAGCGCACGGCGCCAACCCACGTTGGCCACGCCATAGAACATGCCCAGCGGCGCGGCCAGCAGCATGGCGCCGCCGGTGGAGTTGGGGTGCACCCAGGGCGAGGCCATGCGACCCGGGTCGGCGCCGAAGATGTCAGCGATGACCTCCGGGCGAGCGTACTGCAGCTTGGTCAGGAAGGGCACCATGAGTCGGGCATCCCGGCCGGCGAAGAAGAAGCCGAGCGAGATGCAGGCCAATGCCGCGAAGCCGATCAGCAAGCACAAGATGACCTGCTCGCGTTCGCGCGGCGTGGGCGCGAGGATGGGCAGCAGCGCCACCGGCGAGACGTTGAGCAGGTAGCGCACCCAGTTGACCGGCCCAACGCCGTCACCTTCTGGGATGAACTGCCCCGCGATCAGCGGAACCATCGTCCAGCCCAGGAAGTAGGCGATCCGCCTTTCGGTGGGGCCAAATTTGATACCGGGCAGCGTGCCGGTAAGCCAGTGCCAGAACACGCCCGCCCAAGTCAGAGCCAGCAGCGCTTCGGAGGTGGTGATGCGCACGCCCAGCGAGATCGTCATCCACGGCAGGGCGGGCGCCAGCAGGCAGAACAGCAGGAAGCCACGCTTGGGGCTGCTGACGACGAACAGCAGCGCGGCCAGCGCCACCAGCGCGATGCCGCTGAGCACCGGGGTGGTCAGCACCATCAGGGCGGCGAACAGCACGCCCAGCGAAACCGGGAGGATCAGCGAGCCGCCGACGCCTTGCGACATCAGCAGACCTCGCGGGTCGGGCGCTCACCCGCCAGCACCGACGCGTAGACGCCTTCGAGCTGCGCGGCCACCGCAGACCAATCGAACTCGGCCTGAACCAAGGCGCGGGCATCTTGACCCATGGCCCGCGCAGCATCAGGGTTGTCCAAGACCTGGCGCAGCGCCTGGGCCATGGCTTCGGGCGTGTCGGCGATGAGGGCATGGCGGCCGTCGGCGACGGGCAGGCCCGAGAGGCCCTCGCGCGTGGAAACGATGGGCAGGCCCGCCGCCATGGCTTCGAGCACCTTGAGCTTGGAGCCGCCACCAAAGCGCAGCGGGGCCATGAACACGGCACTGCGGGCCTGCACCTCGGTGAGGTCGGGCACATAGCCGCGCCACTCGATGCGCTCGTCGGGGAAGCGCTTGGCCCACGCTTCGGGCATGCCATGGCCGCAGATGCGAAAACGCACGTCGGGCGACGCAGCCCAGACCTTGGGCGCGATCTCACCGAGCGCCCACTCGACGGCATCGACGTTCGGCGCGTATTCATAGTTGCCCAGAAAGAGCACCGTGCGCGAAGCCGGGTCGTGGCGCACGGCGGCGAAGGCGCGCGTGTCCACGCCATTGCTGACGACGTGGGTGGGCCGCCCGTTGCCGATGACACCAAGCTGACCGGCGTCGGACTCGGTGACGGCCACGATGGCGCTGGCCTGGGCGAGCACGTGGCGCTCCCAGCGGCGGGCGCGGCGCTGGTCCCACGCAGCCAAGCCGCGCATCCACACCGGCCACTTGCCATAGGTGGCCGCGCCCAGGGCCGACTCGACATTGTGCTCGGTGATGACGAAGCGCTGCCGATGCCGGCGCAGAGCCTGTTCGAAGGGCTGGAAGCCGTAGCTGTGCTCGACCTGGACGATGTCCCACCTCTGCTCAGCCAGCAGGCGCTCGAAGCGCGCGCTCAGTGCCGGCGCGTGGCCGTTGATGGTGGTCAGCAGGGGCTGGCGCGAGGTGGCCGCACGCCACAGCGTGGCCGGGTGCTTGAGCGGCCGGCGCGGCAACACGATGACCTCTTCGGCCAGCGCGCCCAGCACGCGTCGCGTGGCCTCGTCGGCCGGCGTCTTGGACTGGATGAGCAGGGTGAGCCGGTGGCCGCGCGCCGCCATCTCGCGGATGAGGTTGAACTGCCGCGACTTACCGCCGCTGGTCACGGGCCAGGGCAGGTAGGGCAGGGTCCAGAGGATGCGCAGGGGCTTCACGATTGCCCCGAAGATGGCGTCGAAGGCTGCACGAGGATCTGCAAGCCAGGCTCCAAGGTCAGGCGCAGCTTGCCCTGGCTCGGCTGGAGCGTGACCTGCCGCCCCGACACCGGGTGGTGCAGCACCGCCGATTTTCCCTGCGCGGCGATGCGCACTTCGGCTTTCTTCTCGGCCCATGTCATCCACAGACGAGAGCCATCGGGGCGGCGCCAGCCGATGCTGACCAGGCCCTCGGGCGAGTCGCCCTGGATGGCCGGCGGCGTGTCGGGCTCCAGGCGCGGGCCGCAAACCTGCAGGAAGCGCTTGAGCGCATGGAACACGGGCTTGGGCTCGCCATTGAGGCGCAACAGGCCGTAGTGCTGGTCGCGCTCTGAGGCGCGCGAGTCGAGGTCGGACAGCGTGAAGAGGAAGACCTTGTCGTAGTCGAGCGCGGCCATCAGGGCCAGGCGCTTCAAGGTGTGGTCGGCCTGGCCGTCTTCACCGACGATGGGTTGCTCTTCGACCGGGCCCTTGTAGCTGGACCAGCCCCACTCGGTGGCCCAGATCTGCTTGACACCGGCCGCACGCAGCCACTGGTGCGCGGGCACCACGCGCTTGACGAAATCGCGGGCGTCGGCATCCGAGCCTTCGGCCTTCGTGGTGTACGGGTGATACGCCACCGTCACGTCGAGGTTGAAGGCGCCCAGGCGACCGAGCTTCTCGATCATCAACCCGCTGCCGTCGCCCATCTCGCTGAAATAGGCCATGCCGGCCATGGCGATGGGCTTGCCAGGCACCGTGGCGCGCAGGCCTTGAACCGAGGCGAGCAGCATGCGGCCATAGCCTTCAGGGTCCGGCTTGGGCGCCCAAAAGCCAATGATGTTGGGCTCGTTCCAGACCTGCCAGACGTTGACCTGCGGGTAGCGCTTGGCCACCTGCATCAGGCGCTGAGCGTACAGGCGCGGGTCGCGCGGCGGGAACTTGTCGAAGTAGCGCTCGTACTTGTCGCCGGCCTCGACCGACGAGGCGAAGCGCGGCGTGCCCACCATGTAGACGATGCTCTTGAGGCCGCTGTCGTCCACCAACTTCATCATGCGGTCGATGGGCGCGAGGTCGAACTGGCCTTCTTTCGGCTCCAGCAGCATCCAGTGCAGGCCCAGGCGCACCCAGTTCAGACCCAGCTCCTTCATGCGCTGCACCTGGCGCGCCGCCACATCGGGCGGGAACCATTGCAGTTGCGCGTTCAAGCCGAGGAAGTCCTGCCAGACCACCGCACGCGCGGGTTTGAGCACCTGATCGGGCAGCTTCTGCCACGGCCACGCGGCCCAGCCTGTCGCCGAGGCGGTGACGGCTGTGAGCGCACCGGTCGCCCGCAGCAAGCTTCGCCTGTCCAGCGGCGTGCCGGGTTCGCTCATGCCTGCCCCTTGTTCACCACGGGCAGGCCGGCTCGTGCACGCGCCTTGCCGCGCCGCTGCACCACCTGCTGAAAATGCCCGGCGAAGGCATGGCCGGTGCTGTCCCACTGGCGGGCCTCGGCCAGACGGCCTGCAGCCTTCGTCCAGGCGATCAGCTTGCCCGGATCGACCAGCAGTTCGTGAAGGGCCTGGGCAAGCTGCCCGACCTGGCCCTGCTTGTAGGCCATGCCGTTGCCATGGGAGATTTCTTCGGCGAAGGAGCGGGCGTCGGAGGTGATGACCGCGCGCCCGCAGCCGATCGCCCAGGCCAGCGAACCACTCGTGCCCCGCATTTGGCCCAGCAGCGAGAGCTTGCGCGACTCACGGTAGGGCAGCACCATGAGGTGATGACGCTGAATGAGCGCGGGGATGTCGGGCTCTTCGACATCCAGCTCCCAGTCAACATGCCCCTGGAGCCCGCGATCGGCCACGCGCTGGCGCAGTTCATCGAGGTAGCTGCGCCCGCCACCAAAGGTGATGTCGGGTGCGGTGCCCCCCGCGATCGTCAAGCGGATGCGGCCGACCTGCTCAGGGTGCTGCTTGACCACCTGCCCCACCGCGTCGACCAGGTCTTCGATGCCCTTGCCGCTGTAGATGTAGCCAAAGTAGAGCACGCGCAGCACGGTGTCGTCTGGCAGCGGCACCACCGGCAGGCGCAGCACGCCATGGGGGATCACGCTGACGCGTTCGGGCGCCAGGCGCATGCGCTTGCTCAGGGCCTGGGCACCCGTGCGCGTGAGCGTGACGAGGCCATCGAGGCGCTTGGCCAGGCGGCGCTCGCACATCAGCGTGTGGGGGTCCACCAGCACGGCGGTGATCTTGTTGAACCAGCCCGGCAGCAGACGCGAGGCGTCGAGTGCACGCCACCAGCGCGCCACCGGCCGCCAGATCAGGCGCTCGGGGTCGTGAGCGGTGGCCGACAGCGCCGGCCGGTCGCGCAGCTCGGACAAGGCCGCCAGCACGAAGAACTCGCCATGGCGCCCGCCGCCCAGTTCGGCGTGCACGACATCGACCCGCGACCAGTCGCGCTCGGACACCCAGCGCCGCGCCGCCTGCAGCGACTCGATGGGCCGCTGTCCTTGCAAAGGCGTCAGCACCTCGACCCCGGCACCATTGGCGGCGCGTCGCCAATGCGCGGCGTAATCGGCGATGCCCGTGCGCTCAGGCGGCAGGGGCGACAAGAGAACGACTCGGATGCCTCGCATGTTTCAACGCTGCCAGAAGCGCATCACCGAGGCCGGGACCTCGTACTGACGTCGGTTGAGGATGACGCCGTCGACACGGCGGAAGGCGGTGCGCAGCATGCCCAAGGCGTTTTCGACCACGGGCACGATGCTGCTGCGGGCCTCGACGACCAGCACGATGAGGTCGGCATGGCGCAGCCGCACGAAGGCCGACTGGCTGCCCAGCAGGTTGGCGCCGTTCATCAGCACCACCTCGCCGGGCTGCACACCGGCATCGTCGGGGTTGACGCGCACCGTCAGGCCCAGGGCCTGCAACTGCATCACCAGGTGCACGATGAGGAAGCTCACGCCCTCGCCCTTGCGCGACGAGGCCAGGCCGAGCACCAAGCCCTTTTCGCGGATGCGGTCCATCGGCAGCGTGCCGACGATGCGCAGCAGGCTGGCGTGGAACTCGTTGTCTTCCTCGCCCGGCTTCACGTCCTTGACCGTGCTCCACAGCGGCACGCCAAAGCGCGCCTCGATGCGGCCGCCGTCGTGGATGCGCTGGTCGAGCATGGCGCTGATGTAGACCGCCAGCAGGCCGACCATGGCACCGGCCGGCAGGGCCAGGAACAGCAGCAGCAAGCTCTTGGGGCTGGAGCGGCTGGGATTGAACGACGCGGCCTGGATGACGGCGATGTTGTTGATGCGGCTGTCGTCGAGCGCCTGGTCGATGCGCGCTTTTTCCAGGCTGTCGAGGTAGAGCAGGCGCGACTTCTCGGCCACCTGCAAGGCCTGTTCGAGGCGCGCCAGTTCGGGCTCCTGGCTGAGCACGCGCGCACGCGCCTTGCTCAGGGTTTCGAGCTCGCGCTCGAACGACGCCGTCATCGAACGCAACTCCTGCAGGCGCAGCGACTTCTCAAGCTGGCTGCGCTCCAGCAGCACGCCGAGTTCGTTGGGCGTGCGCTTCTCGGCGCGCTGGGTGTTGCGCTCTTCGGCCTTGAGCTGGGCCTCGACCGCCGCGATGCTTTCGTTGATCGCCTGCAAGGCGGGCGCGCCGTCCTTGTAGATGCGTAACGCGTCGGTGCGCTGACGCTTGAGTTCGGCAAGCTGGGCGCTCATCGCGATCCACGAGGGGCTCAGGCCCACCTCGCGCTCGGCCACCACCTCGCGCTTCATCCGTCCCGCCTGGTTCGTGGCGAAGGCCACACCATTTTCGATGGCGGTTTTCTCGGCCTGCGCTTCGGCCTGGCGGTCGCGCAGCTCGTTGATGCGTTTGGTCAGCGCCGTGAGCCGCTCCTCGGCGCTCACGCCGTCGATGGCCGCCAGCCGCGTGCGCATCTGCTCCTTGAGCGATTCGATCTGCTGATCGGCATCGCGCACCTTGCCATCGTAGAAAGGCACCAGGCTCTTGCGGCCGAGCACGTTGGTGCGCTCGTCGGTGTAGACCTTGATCCAAGTCTGCATGATGCGCTGCGCAGTCTGCGCATCGTCCCATGTGAAGCTGAGCTCCATGACGTTGGAGCCCACGCCGTGGCTCACCTTGAACTTGCCGGCCAGCTTGGCCGCCAGTCGGTCTTCAGGACTCTGCGCTTCGCTCAGGCCCAGCATGACCGTGACGGCCCGGATCCCGTCGATGACGGCCTGCACACCCTTCTTGAGCGCGATCTTGGCCCGTGCCTTCCAGCCCTCAGGCGGAGGCATGTTGGCCACTTCGGCGAGGTACAGGCGCGCCACCTGATTGACAACCGGGTCGCCCGTGAGCATCTTCTCGTCGTCAACGATGGGGTCGCGCTGCGTGGCGTAAGGCGTGTAGGCCTGCCGCTCGCCCACGTCGAGCGGCACGGTGACGTTCTCGCGGCCGGCGCGCACCAGCAGGCGGGCCTCGGAGGTGTAGCTCGGCGGCCAGAAGAAGGCCCCAGCCACGATGAGCAAGGCCGTCACGGCCATCGCCACCACGAAGGTGCGGCGGAAGATGTAATACAGGCGGACGATGTCGCGCGAAGAACGGATGTCGATCATGTGGGCCGGGCCTTACTTCACGCGGGTCTCGCCCCAGGTGTAGCCGATCCCCAGCGAACGGGAGAAAGGCAGGATCTGGTTGATGTAGACCTCGACACCATCGCCCGCGTTGCCGGCGGCCGACTTGGGCACGAAGAGGATGTCGCCACGCCTGAGCGAGAGATTGGGCGTGCTGGCTTCATTCGACTGGCTTTGCAGGATGCGGCTCATGTCCACGAAATACAGCCGGTAACGCTGGGCCTTGTCCAGGCGCAGCAAGGCGATATGCGACGGATCGGCGGCGGGCAGCAGGCCCCCCACGGCAAACAGGCCCTGCTCCAGCGTGGCCACCGCGTTCGTGTCGATGGCACCCGGCGCGCGCACGGCTCCGCCGATGACGACCTTGCTGCTCGGCGATGACACGATGTTGACGGTCACGCCCGGCTGGCGATAGTAAGCGTCGAGCTTGGCGGAAAGCTCGGTGGCCAGCTCATCGGGCGTCTTGCCTGCAGCCTCGACGCGACCGGCAAATCGGAAGGAAAAACTGCCATCCGGGCGGACCACATAGAGCTGGGTCTGGCTGTCCTCGACCAGGTTGCGCAGATCCATGGCCGGGTCCTGCGCGTCGCGGACGATGCGCAGCGTGTCACCAGCTTGGACGCGCGTGGGCTCCTTGGCCATCTCAGCCAGGTCTTCGGCGGTCAGGTATCGCACCTCCTCGGAGGGCTGCAGGTTCCCCATCGGGGTGCAGGCCGCCAGCAGGCAACTGGACAAAACCAGGGCAATGCGCTTCATGTCGGACAACGAGTCGAAAGGAACGAACGAAAACCGGCCGCGCGGGCCGGCCAGGGTCGATCAGACTTGGGCGTCCGAGCGGGCCTCGACCCCTTGCTCGATGACCTGGCGGCGCCATTTCAAGTAGGCCGCTTTCATCTTCGAACGGTGGGGACGACGCACCCAGGGCACGCCGAACTTCGTGAAGAAGCGCACCATGCTGCGCAAGTGCGTCTGGCCCGAGCTGGACCAGATGCCTGCCTGGCTGTGACGCTGGTGTTCGTGCACCAGTTCCACCTCCGGCACGGCCACAACCTGCCATCCCTTGACCCACATGCGCGCGCAGAGGTCGACTTCTTCGAAGTAGAGGAAGTATCCCTCATCCATGCGCCCGACTTCGTCGAACGCGGTGCGTCGCACGACGAAACCGGTGCCGATCACCCAGTCGGCCTGGAAGGGCCCGCCCTGCCAGTTGCGCTTGAGCAGGTGAGAGCTGACGAGCCGGCGCATAGGCCCCAAGGAGCCCAGGGGCGTGCGCCGAGCCAGGATGTCGAGCAGGGAATAGAAACGGCGCGCCGAGTATTGCAGGCTGCCGTCGGGGTTGATGAGCTTGAGCCCGGCGATGCCCAGGTTCGGCATTTCAGCGAACAAACGCTGGATGACCGACACCCGGTTGCACAGGAAGTAGGTGTCGGGGTTCAGCACCAGCACCAAATCGGTGCTCAGGGCCGCCACGCCGATGTTGACGCCCGCACCGAAGCCGCCGTTGCACGGCGACAGGATGAGCCCCACGCCCTCAGGCAAGCTGCTTTTCAGGCGCTCACCCGAGCCATCGGGCGAGAGGTTGTCGACAACACAAATGTGCCCTGGCGCCGCGATGCGATGCGCGAGCAGCGATTTGACGCACTGGATCGTCAACTCTTCGGTGTTGTAGTTGACGATGACGACCCCGAGCGAGGGGGGCGGCTGGATGAAGTCTGTCGCGGTGGTCATCCGATTGGGCTGCATCTGGATCGGTGGAGAAGTGGCTTGGACAAGGAGTCAAATGCTTCGCCCTGCGCACGCCCAAAAGGGTGGTGAAGAGAGGTTAAAGCGAGTGTCTCAGAGCTCCATGACTCCGTGTAATCCCGAACATGGGTGGGACGGCGTTCGCGGACACGAAGTTGGGCAGGCGTGTGGCCAAAGTCACACGCAAGAAACGTGAACAGGGGCTCGCAGGGGCTCAACCACGTCGCAGAGAGCGGCCGCCTGGGGGCTGGCTCGGGCAGAATCTCGGAGGTTCGAGGCCAAATTCATCAGGGAAGAAAATGCGCAAAACCTTGCTGACAGCCTGCATGCTGTCCACCTTCGCCGCCACCGCTGGCGCCCAGTCCACCGAATCCGTTTATCAGCCCATGGGGTTTCGGCCGTTCATCGGGGTGGGCCTCGCTGCAGGCGGCGACACGCTGCTGAGCGTGCGCAACGACGCGGATGGCGCCCGGGCCAACGACGTCTCCAACATCCGGGCCGGCGACGGACTTGATCTGCGCCTGGGCCTGAGTAAGCGACTCGGCAATCTGCCCTTCTCCGTGCAAGCAGTCGTGGCGTATCACAACGACCAGACCAACGGGCAGGACAACACCAAGTACCGCTTCCGTCGGTATCCCATCGAAGCCACCTTGTTGTGGCACGCCACCGATCGCGCCCGCATCGGGTTTGGCGTACGCAAGTCCACCAACCCGGTCGTCAAGATCGACAACGGTCGCCAGTCGGGCAATCCGAACCGCATCAATGCTCAGATCGACATGAAGTCCAGCATCGGCTTCATCGTTGAAACCGAATACGCCGTGACGCCGAACTGGAGCCTCAAGGGACGCTACGTTTACGAAACATTCCGCGAACGGGATCCACAAGGCCCCCTGCTGGAAGGCGAAAAAGCCAAAGGCGATCACGTCGCCATCCAGAGCGTCTGGTACCTGAACTGAGCTGAGTCCGAGAGGGAAACGCGGGGTTAGCTGACGATTTGAGTTTGGCCAGGGCCTGTGTCCGCCAGCTCAGACCAAGGCCCAGTCCAGTTCTTCGCCGCGTTCCCGCCAGAACGCCACCGCTCGCCCGAAATGCCCGTTGCCCAAGAAGGGCACCGGCCCACGCGTGGCCGACAAGGGCGAGGGGTGGTTGCTTTGCAGCACCAGCAGGTCGTCGAGCGCCTGCCCCGACGCGCATCGCGCGGCCTCCAGCAGCGGCGCCTTGCGCTGGGCATGTGCACCCCACAACATCACCACGCGGGCGCCTGGGTCGGCCACCACCGCCTGAGCCAACGCGTCGGTGAGCAGCTCCCAACCCCATCCGGCATGGCTCGCGGCCTGACCGGCCTCCACGGTCAGCACGGTGTTGAGCAGCAGCACGCCCCGTTGAGCCCATGCTTGCAGGCAGCCGTGCACGGGCGCAGTCAGGCCGAGCTCGCGCTGGATCTCCTTGCGGATGTTGCGCAGGCTGGGCGGGATGGCCACGCCAGGGCGCACCGAGAACGCCAGGCCATGGGCCTGACCCGGGCCGTGGTAAGGGTCCTGACCGAGGATGAGCACCTTCACCTCGGCGCGGCGCGTCAGGTGCAGGGCGTTGAACACCTCGGCCGGGTAAATGGCCGCACCGGCCGCGCGGGCCGCGTCCACGCGGTCGATCAAGGCCCGGCCCTGAGGGGTTGCGCGAAAGGCGTCGGTCAGAGGCCGCCAGTCGGCGGGCACGGCGTCGAACAGCTCGTCGAGCGGACGTGACAAGGCCGACAGGGCCGGGGCCTCGGTCGCCACGGGTCCGCCGCTGTAAACGGCATCGCCCGGCGCTCGGGCCGACTCACCCGCAGTTGACTCATCCCCGAAATCCAGCGCGCCCTGGGGCGCAGGAGCCGGCTTGCGCGCCATGGCCCTGGCTCAGTTGAACAACTCGGCCAACGCCGCGCCCGGGTCCGGCTGGCGCATGAAGGCTTCACCGACCAGGAAGGCGTGCACGTCTGCGGCGCGCATGCGTTGCACATCTTCGCGCCCGAGGATGCCGGATTCGGTCACCAGCAGGCGGTCGGCCGGCACGCGTGGCAGCAGGCCCAGCGTGGTGTCGAGCGTGACTTCGAAAGTGCGCAGGTTGCGGTTGTTGATGCCGACCAGCGGGGTTTTGAGTTTCAAGGCGCGGTCGAGTTCTTCGCCATCGTGCACTTCCACCAGCACAGCCATGCCCAGTTCATGAGCCAGCGCTTCGAGGTCACGCATCTGCGCATCGTCCAGGCAGGCTGCGATCAGCAAGATGCAGTCGGCACCCATGGCACGTGCGTCGTAAACCTGGAAGGCGTCGACCATGAAGTCCTTGCGCAGCACGGGCAGGCCGCAGGCTTCGCGGGCCTGCTTCAGGTACGCCTCGCCGCCTTGGAAGAAGCGCTCGTCGGTCAGCACGCTCAGGCAGGCGGCGCCGTGTTGCGCGTAGCTGGCCGCGATGTCGGCGGGCACGAAGTGCTCGCGCAGCACGCCCTTGCTGGGACTGGCCTTCTTGACTTCGGCGATGACGGCGGCGTGGCCAGCGGTCACCTTGGCACGCAGCGCGCCGACGAAATCGCGCACGTCGTTCAGCTCACGGTTGCGCTGCTCGGCTTGCGCGCGCACATCGGCCAGCGAGCGGGTTTTCAAAGCCAGCGCGATCTCTTCGTGCTTGACGGCGACGATCTTTTGCAGGATGTCGGACATGGTTGTGCTTTCTGAGGCCGCGCGGTGTTCAAGCGGCTGATGGTTGATGGCCGTCTCTGATGAACATCGCGCGGGTGCCGGGGAACGGGAGAGCTTTGGGGGCCAAATCAGGCTGGTGATGCGGCCAGGCGCTGCGTGGCCTGCACGAACTGATCGAGCTTGGCGGCCGCGCGGCCCGAGGCCAGGGCCTCGCGGGCACGCTCGATGCCGTCGGCCAGGCTGTCGGCCACATCGGCCGCATAGAGGGCCGCACCTGCGTTCATGAGCACGATGTCGCGCGCGGGGCCGGGCTCGTTGGCCAGCACACGCTGCAAGATGGCCAATGACATCTCGCGCGTCTGCGCCTTGAGCATGGCGCCATCGTGCTCGGCGATGCCGAACTGGCCGGGGTTGACGCGGTACTCGCGCACCTCACCGGCTTTCAGCTCGGCCACGAGGGTGTCGCCGGCCAGGGTGATCTCGTCGAGGCCGTCGCTGCCGTGCACCACCAGCACATGCTTCGACCCCAGACGCTGCAGCACGCGCGCCATGATGCCCACCAAGTCGGCGTGGAAGACGCCCATGAGCTGGTTGGGCGCGCCCGCTGGGTTGGTCAGCGGCCCGAGGATGTTGAACAGCGTGCGCACGCCCAGCTCCTTGCGCACCGGCGCGGCGTGCTTCATGGCGCCGTGGTGGTTGGGCGCGAACATGAAGCCGATGCCGGTTTCGGCCAGCGCCTTCGCCACGTTGCCGGGTTGCAGGTTGATGCCCGCGCCCAGGGCTTCGAGCACGTCAGCGCTGCCGGTGGACGAGGACACCGAGCGCCCGCCGTGCTTGGCCACGCGTGCACCGGCGGCAGCGGCCACGAACATGGCCGTGGTGCTGATGTTGAAGGTGTGGGCGCCGTCACCACCGGTGCCACACAGGTCGACGAGGTGGCGCGTGTCATCGACCTGCACCGGCGTGGCGAACTCGCGCATCACCTGGGCGGCGGCGGTGATTTCGCCCACCGTTTCCTTCTTGACGCGCAGGCCGGTGATGAAGGCCGCCATGATCACTGGCGACATCTCGCCGCTCATGATGCGGCGCATCAGCCCCAGCATCTCGTCGTGGAAGATCTCGCGGTGCTCGATGACGCGCTGCAGGGCTTGCTGATCGGTGATCTGACTCATGACCGGCGCCTCACATCTTCAGGAAGTTGGCCAGCATGGCGTGGCCGTGCTCGGTCAGGATGGACTCGGGATGGAACTGCACGCCCTCCAGCGGTGCGAAGTTCGGGTCGGTGAGCGAGCCCTTGTGGCGCACGCCCATGATTTCGCCGTCTTCGGTTTCAGCCGAGATGTGCAGGCACTCAGGCAGCGTGGCACGCTCGATGGCCAGCGAGTGGTAGCGGATCACCGTGAACTGTTTGGGCAGGCCGGCGAACACGCCCTGCTCGTCGGTGGTGATGACGCTGGTCTTGCCGTGCATCTGCTCGCGGGCGCGAATGACCTGGCCGCCGAGCGCAGCACCGATGCTCTGGTGGCCCAGGCACACGCCCAGAATGGGCAATTGGCCGGTGAACCGCTGCAAGGCGGGCACGCAGACGCCGGCTTCGGCGGGCGAACAGGGGCCGGGCGATAGCACCAGGCGGTCGGGCTTCATGGCGGCGATTTCGTCGAGGGTGACCTCGTCGTTGCGCACCACCTTGACCTCTTCACCCAGTTCGCAGAAGTACTGCACCAGGTTGAAGGTGAAGCTGTCGTAGTTGTCGATCATCAGCAGCATGAACGCATTCCTCAAAGCGGCCTTCGGTGGCGCGTGGCACCTCGGCGTGACTTCATGGGGTGGCTTTGTACCAGACCCCTCGCGGGCCCCCGTGTTGGATGGACCCTGGGTCAGGTGGCGGCGCCGGCGGGGAGGCGGCGCGCAGGGTCAAGCGATCGTGGATGGCGTCACCGCCACCAGCGGAGGCCCCCTTGGGTGAGGGTGATCGTGACCTGAGCTTGCTGCATGATCGGCATTCTATGCCAGCTCCTCGTTTCCCTGTTGATCAAGCTGCGGCGCCACGCATGGCCCAGCCCACTCCCACCCTGCTCGGTCTGGAGCTGATGCGCTTCGTCTGCGCGCTCTCGGTGCTGCTGTGGCACTACCAGCATTTCTACGTGGTCGGCCCTGTCACGGCTGAACTGGTGCACGACCACGCCGTGCAGCCGCTGGCGGGCTGGCTGGCGCCCTTCTATGGGCAAGGCTGGCTGGGCGTGCAAGCCTTCTGGGCTTTGTCGGGCTTCATCTTCTTCTGGAAATATGGGCAGCCCGTGGCCGAGGGGCGTGTGGCGACTGGACGCTTCGCCTGGCTGCGGTTCTCGAGGCTGTACCCGCTGCACCTGGTCACCCTGCTGGCCATGCTCCCGCTGATCGCCTGGTATCGCGCGCAGACGGGGCAGGACTATGTCTACACCCACAACGACGCCGAGCACTTCGTGCTGCAACTCTTCCTGGCCAGCGATTGGGCGGGGCGCAGCGAGTGGTCATTCAACGGGCCGATCTGGAGCATCTCCATCGAGGTGCTGGCCTACGGGGTGTTCTTCGTGCTCAGCCGGCTGGGGTGGGTTCGGCCATGGCAGATCGGCGCGGTAATCGCGGCCACGGGCACCATCTACGCGCTCAAGCTCACGCCTCATCCGCTGGTGCTGTGCCTGTTCTTCTTTTACCTGGGCGGGCTGACGCATGCGGCGTGGCGCTGGCTGGGCGCGGCGCCACGCATGGTGCGGCAGGCAGTCCACGCGGGCATGGCCGTGGCGCTGGTGGCGGGCACGGCGTTGACCGCCATCGGCCTGCTGCGCCCGATGTTCTACGTGGCCTTGCTGACGCCGCTGGCGATGCTGGGCTTGCTGGCCATGGTGCAACCTCGCTCCGAGCGCATTGCCCGGGGCCTGACCACGCTGGGCCACACCACTTATGCCAGCTACCTGCTGCACTTTCCGCTGCAACTGCTGGCGACCAACCTCAGCGGGGCGGACCCGTCACGCCTGCCCTTGCATTCACCCTGGTGGCTGCTGGCTTACCTGGTGGTGACCTTTGGCCTGGCGGCGCTGACCTATCGCTGGCTCGAAGCCCCGGCCCAGGACGCGCTGCGCCGCTGGTCAGACCACCGTCGTGTGAAAGCCTGATGCGGGCTCGCTCTCTGGCGTGGCTCGGGCCAGCCAGCCAGTGGCCTCGTCCACGCTGAGCGGGCGCGCGTAGAGATAGCCCTGCAAGGCATGGCAGCCGGCTTCGCGGGCAGCGCGCGCGTGCTCTGGCGTCTCGACGCCTTCGGCCACCACATCGAGGTCGAGCACCGAGGCCAGGTCGCAGATGGCTTTGACCACGGCCACCGCCTCGTTATTGGGCATGGGGTCGATCAACGAGCGGTCGATCTTCACGGTTTGCAGCGGCAGGCTGCGCAGCATGTTGAGCGACGAGAAGCCGGTGCCGAAGTCGTCGAGCGCCACTTCCACGCCCTGCTCGCGCAGCAGCCGGATGTGGGCCATGGCCTGATCCATGTGGGTGACAGCGGCGCTCTCCGTGATCTCCAGCGTCAACGCGTGCGCCGGCAAGCCGTGCTGCCTCAGCGTTTGCATGACCTGCGCCGGGAAGTTGGCATCGAGCAATTGCAGCGGCGACACGTTGACCGCCACCGGCACGATGCGCAAGCCGGCCTGGCGCCAGGCCGCGAGCTGCCGGCAGGCCTCGCTGAGGATCTGTGCGCCCATGGGCACGATCAGGCCCGTGCGTTCGGCCGCCGGGATGAAATCGAGCGGGCTGACGCGGCCAATGCCCGGGCGGTCCCAGCGCACCAGGGCTTCGAACCCGATGACCTCGCCGCGCTGGGCGCAGACCTTGGGCTGGTAGACCAGCGTGAACTCATGGTTCTGCAAGCCGGCCCGCAAGGCCTGCTCGGCGCTGAAGAAGGCCGCCATGCCTTGCTTGATCTGGTCGGCGGCGAACTGCACTGAGGTGCCAGGCAGGCGCTTGGCTTCGTGCATGGCGGCATGCGCGGCCTGCAACAGTTGCTCGGGGCCGGTGGACGATGACGGGTGCGTGGCCACGCCCATCGACACGTCGATGTAGAAGTGGTGCTCGCGCACGGCCAAGGGCTCGCTGAGCAGACGGCGCACGGTGTGAGCCAGGTCGGTGGAGACACGAGCTGGATCACCCTGGGCGGGGGCCAGCAGCGCGAACTCATCTTCGCCCAGGCGCATGACCTCGGCACGGTCTTGCAATTGGTCGCGCAGCAGGTGGGCCAGGCCGGTGAGCACCTCATCGCCGACCCTGTGGCCATGGGCCTCGTTGAAGAACTTGAAGCGATCGACGTCGAGCAGCAGCAGCACGAAGCCATCCTGGTCCCAGTCCTCGAAACAGGTGCCCAGGCGGCGCAAGAGGGCCGTGCGGTTGGGCAGGCCCGTGAGCTCATCGTGGCGCGAACGCCATTGCAGGGCCTGGGCCGCCGTCTGCTGGGCCGTCTCGTCCGACACCACCACTTGCAACGCCTGCTGTCCGTCCCAATCGACCTGCCAGGCCTTGTAGCGCAGGTGCAGCCGCCGGCCATCGAGCGAGAGCCGCTCGCCGCCCCACTCGGCCTGCTCCAGCTGGCCCCGGGTCACCTGCGCGGCCAAATCGGTCGCGGTGTCGCGGTCGGTGGCCGGCACCGTGCGCGCCAGCCATTCAGACGAGAAGACCTCTGGCGCCTCGCTGATCGCGTCCATGCCGAAGATGCGGCGAAAGGCCGGGTTGGCGTAGGCCAGCACGCCTCGTCGAACCACGGCCACGCCTTGGGGCGAGCGCTCGGTCAGGGCGAAGAATCGGTCCTTGAGCCGGTTGGCACGCGCCGCCGAACGCACCATGGCCGCGTACAGCAAGGCCAGGCAAAGCGTCAGGCGCAGCACCGCCGACACCGTGGCCTGCGTGGGCACGGCGGCGTCCCCACCGAACACGAACGTGAAGTGATTCAGCCCCAGCAGAACCAGCACCACCCCCACGGTGCGCTGACTCAACCCGCCACCCCATAACCAACGGCAAACGACCAGCCCCACCAAAGTGTTCAGGAGCCCGGCCCCAGCCTGGGCGAATTGGATGTCATGCGACAGCAAACCACCGTACATCGCCGCCTGCCCGAAAAACAGCACCGGCGCCGCATGGCGCGGCCAGCGCTTGCGAGACAGGTGAACCAGGCCCGCGATCAGCAGCGTCAGAGAGCCTGCGGCCACCCCGACCAGCCCGACGAAACCCAGCATGTGCAAGGCCGGCATGGGATCGCGCCAGGCCCAATAGGCGATCGGGTTGAAGCAGTAGACCAGGTGAGCAAGCCCCAACAGCGCCGCGAAGATCAGCGAACGGTCCTTGCGCCAGACCAGCAGCAGGGAGCTGCCGGTGACCAGCATCACGGCGATGAAAAAGGCGAATGGGTACAGCACGGTCTGGAAGGCCCGCGAAAGCAGGCTGTCTGGGTCTTCCAGAATCGTTCATCGCCCCCTGCTGAGGCATGGGTGGAATCCCGCCCGAGGCGTTGAACAATGCCGGATTTCACCCCCTGAATCCAGGGAGCCCAGATACCGGCCAAACCCGCCGTTCCCAGCGAATTCCCCGCGATTCCCCGCAGGTTCGCTTCGAGAGCCTCAGAGTCCCTGCTCGACCATCTCGGCCGCACGCACCACGGCGCGGGCCTTGGCCTCGGTCTCTTTCCATTCGAGCTCGGGCACCGAATCGGCCACCACGCCGGCGCCGGCCTGCACATACAGCGTCTGGTCCTTGATGACGCCGGTGCGGATGGCGATGGCCACATCCATGTCGCCCGCGAAGCTGAGGTAGCCCACCGCACCGCCGTAGACACCGCGCTGCACGGGTTCGAGCTCGTCGATGATCTCCATCGCGCGGATCTTGGGCGCGCCGCTGAGCGTGCCTGCGGGGAAGCTGGCGCGCAGGACGTCCAGGCCGCTCATGCCCTCTTTCAGCGTGCCCTCGACGTTGCTGACGATGTGCATGACGTGCGAGTAGCGCTCGATGCCGAAGGCCTCGGTCACCTTCACCGAGCCGGTCTGGGCGATGCGGCCGATGTCGTTGCGCGCCAGGTCGATCAGCATGACGTGCTCGGCGCGCTCCTTCGGGTCGGCCAGCAGCTCGCGCTCGTTGGCGAGATCGGCCTCGGGCGTGGCGCCGCGCGGGCGCGTGCCGGCGATCGGGCGGATCGTCACCGTCTCGCCGCCTTCGGCGTTCTTCTCCTGGCGCACCAGGATCTCGGGGCTCGAACCCACAACATGGTGATCGCCCATGTCGTAGTAATACATGTAGGGGCTCGGGTTGAGCGACCTCAGCGCGCGGTAGAGCGTCAGCGGCGAAGCCGTGAAGCGCTTTTGCAGGCGCTGACCCACGACGATCTGCATGCAGTCCCCGGCGGCGATGTACTCCTTGCAGCGCAACACCGCCGCTTCGAAATCGGCCTTGGCGAAGTGGCGCTCAACCGGGAAGGACTCGGTGGGCGCGACAGGCGGCACCGGCACGACGGCGTTCAGGCGCGATTGCAGCTCACCCAGGCGGTCGACCGCGCGGTCGTAGGCGCCGGGCTGAGCCGGATCGGCGTAGACGATCAGGAAGAGCCGGTCGGCCAGGTTGTCGATGACGGCAAGCTCCTCGCATTGCAAGAGCAGGATGTCGGGCGTGCCAATGCCTCCGCTCTTGTGCACCTTCGCAAGCCGGGGCTCGATGTGGCGCACGGTGTCGTAGCCGAAGTAGCCGGCCAGGCCACCGCAGAAGCGCGGCAAGCCTTGGGGCACCGCCGCCTTGAAGCGCGCCTGATACGCCTCGATGAAATCCAGCGGGTTGGCCTCATGGGTCTCGACCACGGCGCCGTCCGTGACAACCTCGACGTGGCGGCCCGTGGCGCGCACCAGCGTGCTCGCGGGCAAGCCCACGAAGGAGTAGCGCCCGAAGCGCTCGCCCCCCACCACCGACTCCAGCAGGAAGCTCAGCGGCTTGCCCTGCGTGAGCTTGAGGTAGAGCGACAGCGGGGTGTCGAGGTCGGCCAGGGCCTGGGCGACCAGGGGGATGCGGTTGTGCCCTTGCGCAGCGAGGGCATCGAATTCGGAACGGGTGATCATGGTGGGGGCCTCCAAGCCCAGGGCTCATGCCGGGCGGGCGGCTCTTCGCCGCGTGCCACGGAGATGTTTCGTCTTGCTCACCCTTTTTGGGAAATTCTGGAGGAAGCGCCGACGCTGCATTCACCAACGTTTACAGCGCTTACCGATTTCACCAGGTGAACTCATCACGCGTGCGTGGCGGCCACCTATCATCGCGCCGCTCACACACACGAAAACCTTCAGGCAGGTTTCAGCATCGCCAGGGCCATGCCCCCCGGTCGTGCGCACCTTTGGTCTGTTTGCGTGAGACGAACATGGAACCAGTGTAGCAGGGGGTGTTTGACAGGCCACCGACCGGGGGAGTTCCCTAGGGACCAGGGAAAACGAAGGTTGTGTGACACGCTGCACGGGTAACAATTCATTACGGCCCCTTCCAAGATGAGAGACATGACCATGAAGCTGAACCTGGCATCCCCGGCCCGCCCCGGTGCTCGCCTCCTCTGCGGCATCGCTGCGGGGCTCGCCATGAGTCTGACGAGCGCGGGCACCGCGTGGGCGCAATCCGCCGACACCGTGGGCGTGCACTACCAGCCAACCGTCAAGGTCGAGGGCGTGCCCCTGACCCTCAACGGCACGGGCGTGTCCTACCGCGCGGTGGCCAAGCTCTACACCGTGGGCCTGTACGTGCCGCAGAAGTCCAACAAGGCCGAGGTGATCTTCTCCAACAGCGGCCCCAAGGAACTGCGCTTCGTGATGCTGCAAGGCATGCGCGTCGACGAGATCGGCAAGGTCATCACGCGCGGCATCGAGGCCAACAGCCCGCGTCAGGAATTCTTCAGCCTCATCCCCGCGATCCGCACGATGGGCGAACAGTTCTCACGCATCCGCCGCCTCAACGCCAACGACACCCTGTCGGTCGAGTACGTGCCCAAGCGCGGCACGATCTTCTACGTCAACGGCCAGCCCGCCGGCCTGCCGATCGCCGACGCGAACTTCTTCCCCGCCATCCTGCGCGTGTGGCTGGGCACCAACCCGACCACGCAAGACCTGAAGGACGCACTGCTCGACCACCGCGCGCAGCCGGTGCTGGAAGCGCTGATGTGATGTGATCGGCTGGTTCGCGCCGCTCAGGCGGGCGAGCCGGCGTGACGACGACGGGGCCCTCGGGCCCCGTTTGCGTTGTAGGGAAGCGTGCTAGATGGGTTGCCTGCTCGCGTTCAACCTTTGAACAATCGGGCCCAGTCGACCTGATCGAGCCGGTTGACGTGCGCCAGGGCGGGCACCTCTGAGATGGGGTGGCCATGGTTGTAGCCGTAGGTCACCAGCAGCACCGGGCAACCCGCCGCGCGGGCGGCCTGCGCGTCGTTGCTGGAGTCGCCCACCATCAGGGTGGCCCCTGGCTCGCGGCCCAGGGCCTCGCAGGTTTTGAGCAGTGGCAGCGGATCAGGCTTCTTGCGTGCGAAGGCATCGCCGCCGAAGACGTGGCGGAAGTGCGGCCGCAGGCCCTTGCGTTCAAGCAGTTGCTCGGCAAACACAGTGGGCTTGTTGGTCAGGCAGGCCAGGGGCACGCCGAGGTCACGCAGTTGTTGCAACCCCTCGGCCACACCGGGGAAGACATCGGCATGCTGACCGTTGAGCCGGTCGTAATGGCGCTGGTAGTGCTGCCAGGCCTCGGGCACAGCCGCCACAGCCTCGGGCGCGTCATCGGGCAGGCCCCAGGCGTGGGCCAGGCTGCGGCGCAGCAGGTCCTCGGTGCCCTTGCCCACGGTCAGCGAGAGGAAGGTGCGGTCCACGCGAGCCAGTTCGATGGGGTGGCAACCCATGTCGGCCAGGGTGTGCTGCAGGACGATGTGGAAATCGCCGAGGGTGTCAACCATGGTGCCGTCTAGGTCGATGATGGCGGCGTGGAGGGAGAGTTGGTTCAACGGCATGCAGTCAGTAACCATGGAATGAAGTCCGTAACGAGGGACGACTCGACCGACATCGCCCCGAAGCAGCCCCAGCAACTATGACGCAGCAGAGTCAAGTGCCCTGTACGCCTGTTGCGGATCATTCGGCTCCTCAGGCCGGGTCATCACGAGTCTCCCATCCCGCATCAAGGGCCTCAAATAGTTTTGCCGAACCACCTCAGGGTTGCGACGCAACACCAGAGCCAACTCGTCCACGGGCCACGCCCGCAGGCTACATAGCGCCACCACCAGGTCTTGCGTCTCTTGCGGTGGGTGGCGGCGGCCAATGCTGCCCAGCCGTGCAGCGAGGGAGCCAGGTAGGCCGTCTAGCAATGCCTTACGCACGGCTTCGCTTTCGGCGTCGGTCGGGTTGCTAGATAAGCCCTCAGGGTTGCTAGATAAGGCAGGGGGGTTACCAGATAAGCGCTCGGGGTTACCAGATAAGGCGCTCAGGCCCAAACGCTCAGCTGCCACATAGTAAGTGGCCGAAACGCGGCCTTTTTGCACCAGCAGCCCGGCGTCGCGAAGGCGGCGCAGTGCAGCGCTAGCGGTCAAGGTATCTACCTTGGTCAGTGCACGGAAGTTGGCATTGTCGATCGCCCCAGCTTCACGCACCACGATCAGGGCCTTGGCTTCATCACTGCTGAGTTGTGCATCCTTGAACTGGGCCAGCCAGGCCACGTCTTCCGCGCCCAGGAAGTGGTGAAAAAAGTACCTCGCCACGAACTGATCATGACCCCGGTCCGATTCAAACAGAGGCGGGGTCAGGCCCGCCTGCTCCATCGTTTCGCGCATCACGCGAATGCCGCTGCCTTTGGTCTCAGCAAAGCGGGTTTCATGCAACACAGCGGCAATGCGGGGGTTGCGAGGTGCGCTGCCAGGCTCCCCCAGGTGTTCGGGCGATTTAAGCGAGAAGCCTGGGTTGCGAATCTCCAAACGGTTGGCGTAGCGGATGATCTGCACCGGGCTGTGACTGCGGTAACTGCGGTGCATCAGTGCATTAACCAAGGCTTCGCGGATCACTCGCTGGGGGATCACGGGCTTGTCCTGGCGTTGCAGGTCACCTTCTTTCAGGTCAAAACCTTTGGGCAAATCATCCAACACGGCCGCCTGGGCCCGGCGAATGAGCCGAAACATCGAGTCGCGCATCTCAATGGTGTCGAACCGACGCTCAGGATCAGGCACCCATTCTCGACCAGGCACACGGATGTAGTCCACCCGCGTCATGGGAAAGCAGCGACGCAACGCCTGGGACTTGCCAAAGAGCATGAGGCCAGCCACCGTGGGCCGCCAGATGACCTGGTTGGTTTGGATGTCCTGGCTGATGCAGCCAAGCGCGCGCAGCAGTTCTTCGTCACTCCAGCGCAGCTCTTCAGCATCGGGGTTGGCTTCTGCACGCGATTGCCGGTAGTCAGCCAATGCGTCAGGAGACAGGTCTTCCAGCGTGGCGCCTGGCACCAGGCCTGCGTCAAAGCTCTCTCTTTGGCGGCCTTGGTAGAACACCGCCAAGTCGTCATCGGTGCAATGCTGATCAGTGCTGCCAATGCGACGTAACGCCCCTTTGGGCAAGCTTTGAGCTTTGAAAAACACCGGTTTTTCCTGTGCCTGAGCCTCTGGCACAAAAACCACGATCACGGTTTTGCCGTCCACCTGCTCGGTGATCAGTTCAATGCGCACCGGCACATTGAATACTTCGCGGCATTGGGTGGCCAGCTCGGCACACAGCTTATCTGGCTGTGGCACGCCCTCCACTTGGTAGCTGGGGAACAGCGCTTGGTCTTCGCGCACAGCACCGAGCAGCAGCCACCCGCCGCCAAGGCCGGGCTCATTGGCAAAGGCGCAAATGGTTTCCAGCATGGACTTGCCCGCCTCGCTGGCGCGCTTGGCCTCAATGCGTTCGGTCTCGTCCAGCAAGTTGAGGCTTTGCAGCAGTTCCAGGGCGGTCGTCATGGCCTGGTCTCTGTGGTCACACCAGAACCATCTGCAACATGCACGGTGTCAAACTTCGATGCGTTCTCTGCAGTGGACAGGGATTTCAGCATGGGGTATTCAACGTGAGCAAACCGGCTATTGGAGACGGCATTGAGTTTAGACCTTCATCCTCAAACCGCAGTTGACATGCCAAGCTCGAAGCAAACACGCTGGGGCCGCGACCACAGTTTGGTCAATTTCAGCCGCCCCACAAACAAGTGCCCCTCCCCCGTGCACACACCACACGCCGCCCCCTCGACCCAGGGCCAACCCTCATTTGACAATCTATCTTTTCAAATATAAAGTGCGCACACTCGTTATCACATTGCAGCCGGGGCGCGCTTGCTCGGCGTCAACGGCCTGATGGCCCGCCCCCTGACCTCGCACACGGAGACTCCCACATGGCTGAACACTTTGACGTCCTGATCGTGGGCGCCGGCCTGTCCGGCATCGGCGCGGCCCGCCACCTCAAGACCCAATGCCCCGGCAAGACGTTTGCCATCCTGGAAGGCCGTGACACCATCGGCGGCACCTGGGACCTGTTCCGCTACCCCGGCATCCGCTCCGACTCGGACATGTACACCCTGGGCTACAACTTCAAGCCCTGGACCGAGAAGCAGGTCATCGCCGACGGTCACCGCATCCGCAACTACATCCAGGAAACGGCCCGCGAGAACGACCTGGAGCGCCACATCCGCTACGGCAGCAAGGTCACCTCGGCCGACTGGCATTCCGACACCGCCACCTGGACGGTGACCGTGCAGAAGAAGTCCGGCGAGGCAGTGCAGCTCACCTGCAACTGGCTGATGATGTGCTCCGGCTACTACAACTACGAAGAAGGCTTCACGCCAGAGTTCAAGGGCCGTGAGGATTTCAAGGGCCAGGTCATCCACCCGCAGTTCTGGCCCGAGAACCTCGACTACAGCGGCAAGCGCGTGGTCGTGATCGGCTCGGGCGCCACCGCCATCACCCTCATCCCCTCGATGACGGACAAGGCCAAGCTGGTGACCATGCTGCAGCGCACGCCCAGCTACGTGATCTCGGTGCCGCAATTCGACCCGATGGTGCGCTTCCTGCTGAAGTTCCTGCCGGCGATGACGGTCTACAACATCAGCCGCGCGCGCAACAACTTCATCACGCAAGGCATCTTCAAGCTCTCGCGCAAGTTCCCCAACTTCATGCGCTGGCTGCTGCTCAAGCAGGTGAAGGCCCAGGTCGGCCCGAACTTCGACATGAAGCACTTCACGCCGCCCTACAACCCCTGGGATCAGCGCCTGTGCGCCGTGCCCAACGGCGACATGTTCAAGGCCATCCGCAAGGGCCGCGCCAACGTGGTGACCGACCACATCGACTGCTTCGTCGAGAACGGCATCAAGCTGAAGTCAGGCCAGGTGCTGGAGGCCGACATCATCGTGACGGCCACGGGCCTGAACCTGCGCCTGTTTGGCGGCATGGCCATGACGGTGGACGGCAAGGCCATCGAGATGAACCAACACATCTCGTACAAGGGCCTGATGTTCAGCGACATCCCGAACTTCTCGAACGCGCTGGGCTATACCAACGCCTCGTGGACGCTGAAGGCCGACCTGATCGCCGAGTACGTGTGCCGCCTGCTCAAGCACATGGACAAGACGGGCACCCGCATCGCCGTGCCCGAGCGCAAGGACCCCAACGTCAAGCCCACGCAACTGCTTGAGATGTCTTCCGGCTACGTGGCCCGCGCCGAGGCCTACCTGCCCAAGGGCGCCGACCGCGCGCCGTGGAAGCTCTACCAGAACTACGCGCTGGACAAGGAGCAGCTGCGCAACGGCAAGCTGGAAGACGGCGTGATGGCCTTCCGCAAGCCGCACGTGGCGGGTGCCACCACCTCGGCAACGCGCAAGGCGGCTTGAGGCAGACCCGCCTCAGTGCGGGGAAGCGGCCGTGCCCGCCGAATCAGCAAGCCGCGCCAGCACCTGGTCGCCCAGTTGGCGAGCCAAGGCGTCGTCGGGCAGGCAGACATCGATGCCCAGGTCCTGCTTGAGCAGCCGGGCCTCTTCCTCGCTCGCCCCCAGCGCCACGATGCGTACCGCGGGGTTGAGCTCGCGCGCGATCTCGACCATCTGCCGGGTGCGCAGGCTGTCTGGCTGGTTGATGAGCAGCGCCGACGCCTTGGCGATGTGCGCCTGGATCAGGGTGGCCGGGTCCATCAGGTCGCCCGCCACAGCGGGGATGTGCTCCGCGCGCAGGGCTTCGACCACCTCGCGGCTTTCATCGGCCACCACGTAGGACAGCCCCTGCTCGCGCAGCCGCTGGGCCACCTTGCGCCCGACCGCGTCGTGGCCCACCAGCACCACCAAGTCTTCCACGCGTGACATGTCGACGTGGCGGGGCAGTTGCGCCAGCGGGTCGTCGCGCAGGGCCAGGCGCCGCGCCAGCGCCGAGCGCGACTGCAACCACTCGGTCATCGGCCCGCTGAGGCCGAACAGCGCCGAGTTGGCGGCGATGGACAGCAGCGCGGCCACCAGCACCAGGTCTTGCCCTTCTTTCGGCAGCAGCCCCAGGCTCGCGCCCAGGCTGGCCAGGATGAACGAGAACTCGCCGATCTGGGCCAGGCTCAGGCCCACGGTGAGCGCCGTGCTCAGCGGGTAGCGGAACAGCAGCACCAGGGCCACGGCCGCCACGGTCTTGCCCAGCACGATGACCGACACCGTCGCCGCCAGCTTGCCCGGCGATTGCCACAGCACGCTGGGGTCGAACAGCATGCCCACCGAGACGAAGAACAGCACCGCGAAGGCGTCGCGCAGCGGCAGCGATTCGTCGGCCGCGCGGTGGGCGAACTCGGACTCGCGCATCATAATGCCGGCGAAGAAGGCGCCCAAGGCGAAGGACACGTCGAAGAGCTTGGCCGCGCCGAAGGCCACGCCCACGGCCGCCGCCACCACGCACAGCGTGAACAGCTCGCGCGAACCGGTCGAGGCCACCCACCACAGCATGCGCGGGAACACGCGCCGCCCGATGATCAGCATCGTGGCCACGAAGGCCAGCACCTTGGCCAGCGTCCAGCCCACGGTGATGACGATGTCTTGCGGCGTCTGGGCGTCGGTGCCGCCCTGGCTGGCCGCCAGCAGCCCGGCGAACACGGGCAGCAGCACGAGCACCAGCACCATCACCAGGTCCTCGACCACCAGCCAGCCCACGGCGATGCGGCCATTGGCCGTCTCCAGCAGGCCGCGCGATTCGAGCGCCTTGAGCAGCACCACGGTGCTGGCCACCGACAGGCACAGGCCGAAGACCAGCGCCCCGCCCACCGACCAGCCCCAGCTCGTCGCCAGGCCGGCGCCCATGGCCACGGCCACGGCGATCTGCACGATGGCGCCAGGGATGGCGATGCGCCGCACGGCCAGGAGGTCGGCCACCGAGAAGTGCAGCCCCACGCCGAACATCAGCAGCATGACGCCGATCTCGGCGAGCTGACCGGCCAGCGCCAGGTCGGCCACGAAGCCCGGCGTGCCCGGCCCGATCACGATGCCCGCCAGCAGGTACCCCACCAGCGGCGGCATGCGCAGGCGTGCGGCGGCGAAGCCGAACACGAGCGCCAGGCCGAAGCCGACGGCGATGGTGGAGATCAGGCTGATGTCATGGGGCATGGGCTGAGGTCATCCACGTTTTTGAAAATGAGACGCAGGCCCATGATCGCAGATACCCGCCCTGGTGCACCGCCCCGGAGCATCCCGGGGTACACTTCGGGCCGTCATCGGGGAGTAGCCGCTCTTCGCCGCCGCCGGGCACCACCCCGGTCCAAGCGGACATTTGGCTGGCGTCAACACACTTGGTCCGCAGACCATGGCGTCAGCAGCTTCCGGGCCCGCCCGGTCGCCTGGCAAGACCTTTGACCACGTTGTGCCCATCCTGGCCGGGGGGCGCGCCGTGGTCATCTGTCCTTGTCCCGGCCTGGGTGCCCCACATGCCGTTCCTCCAATCGTTTGCCGAACCCTTCGCGGTGTCCACCGGCGTCGTCGCGCTCGCCGAAATCGGCGACAAGACCCAGCTGCTGGCCTTTTTGCTGGCCGCCCGTTTCAAGAAACCCCTGCCCATCGTCGCGGGCATTTTCGTGGCCACCGTGCTCAACCACGCGCTGGCCGGCGCCCTCGGGGCCTGGATCACGACCGCGCTCTCGCCCGAGGTGCTGCGCTGGGGGCTGGGGCTGTCATTCATCGCCATGGCGGTGTGGACGCTGATCCCCGACGAGATCGAAGACGACGAGACCCAGGTGGCGCATCGCTTCGGTGTGTTCGGCGCCACCTTGCTGACCTTCTTCATCGCCGAGATGGGCGACAAGACGCAGATCGCCACGGTGGCGATGGCGGCGCGCTATGCGGACGCCGTCGCCGTGGTGGTGGGCTCAACCCTGGGCATGCTGATCGCCAACGTGCCGGCCGTCTACGTGGGCGACAAGCTGGCCAGCCGCATCCCCATGCGTTTGGTGCATGGCATCGCGGCGGGCATCTTCGCGCTGCTGGGCGCCGCCACCTTGCTCGGTGCAGGCAAGAGCCTGGGGTTCTGAAAAAGCGCTCCTCGCGTGGAGGTGTCGACACGGCGCGCGGGTCTGTGACCCGGCCTGCTGGGCAAGCCGCTCGCCATGCGGCAAGATGCGGCAGGTCAGAACGACGCCCGGCAAGGACTTCCTTCCACAGCGAGGAAAGGGCACCTCATGCAGCTCACCGACAGCGTGTTCCTGGTCACCGGCGGCAGCTCGGGGCTCGGGGCGGCCACGGTTCAGATGGCGCTGGCCGCAGGCGCCCGCGTGGTCATCGCCGACCTGGCTCCGCCGCGTGAAGGCGGGATTACGCAGGATGCGGCCGATCGCGTGGCCTTCGTCGCGACCGATGTGGCCGACGAGGCAGCCGGCCAGGCTGCGGTCGACACCGCCATGCAACGCTTCGGGCGCCTGGATGTGCTGGTCAACGCGGCGGGCATTGGCACCGCAGAGAAGGTGCATGGCAAGAACGGCCCGCACCGGCTTGAAAGCTTCAGGCGCACCATCGAAGTCAACCTCATCGGCAGCTTCAACATGATGCGGCTGGCGGTGCCAGCCATGGCCGCCTCAGGCGTGCCGGGTGCCGCCAATGCCGCCAACGGCGCCAACGCCGACCCGCGTGCCTCACAGGGCGTGATCATCAACACCGCCTCGACCGCGGCCTTCGATGGCCAGATCGGCCAGGCGGCCTACGCGGCCTCGAAAGGCGGCGTGGTGGCCATGACCCTGCCCGCCGCGCGCGACCTCGCTCGCGAGCGCATCCGTGTGATGACCATCGCGCCCGGCGTGTTCGAGACGCCCATGTTGCGCGGCATGCCGCCCGAAGTGCAAGACGCGCTGGGTCGGGGCGTGCCCCACCCGGCGCGCCTGGGCCGCCCTGCCGAATACGCCGCGTTGGTCGGCCACATCGTCGGCAACGAGTACCTCAATGGCGAGGTGATCCGGCTGGACGGGGCCTTGCGCATGGCCCCGAGCTGAACGGCGACCGCGCCAGCCCCGATGCAAAAGGCCTGAACCGAAACGCTCAAGGAAAGGTGAACATGCTCGATCCCGTTGTCATCCTGGCCGCGCGGCGCACCGCGATCGGCGGCTTCCAAGGCCAGTTCCAGGGCCTGTCTGCGCCCCTGCTGGGTGCGGCAGCGATCCGTGCGGCGATGCTCGACACGCCCGTGCACGCCAGCGAGGTCGACGAGGTGCTGATGGGCTGTTGCCTGATGGCAGGCATCGGCCAGGCGCCCGCGCGCCAGGCCTTGCTCGCCGCCGGACTGCCCGACAGCGTGCCCGCCACCACCTTGACCAAGATGTGCGGCTCGGGCATGAAGACGGTGATGCTGGGCCACGACCAGTTGCTCGCTGGCACGGTGGGCGTGGTGGTGGCCGGCGGGATGGAGTCGATGACGCACACGCCCTACCTGCTGCCTTCGGCGCGTTGCGGTCAGCGCCTGGGCCATGGGCAGATGATCGACCACATGTTCTTCGACGGCCTGCAAGACGCCTACGACGGCCAGTTGATGGGCGTGCACGCCGAGGCCACGGCCCGCGAACTCGGCTTCGGGCGCGCGGAGCAAGACGCGTACGCGCTGGCCTCGGTGCAGCGTGCGCAGGCGGCCGTGGCGGGCGGCCTGTTCGCGGCAGAGATCGCGCCGGTGACGACGAAGCTCAAGGGAGCCGAACGCGTGATCGAGGTCGACGAGACCCCGGCGCTGTGCAAGCCCGAGAAGATCGCCGCGCTCAAGCCCGCCTTCGGCGCCGATGGCACGGTGACGGCGGCCAGCTCGGCATCGATTTCGGACGGCGCAGCGGCCCTGGTGCTCACGCGTGACAGCACGGCGCGCTCGCGCGATTGGCAACCCATCGCCCGCATCGTGGGGCACAGCACGCACGCTGGGGTGCCGGCCCGCTTCACCACCGCGCCGGTGGGCGCCATCCGGCGCCTGTTCGACCTCACGGGCTGGACAGACGAAGACGTAGACCTCTACGAGATCAACGAGGCCTTCGCCGTGGTCACGCTCATCGCCATGCGCGAGCTGGGCCTGAGCCACGACAAGGTCAACGTGCATGGCGGGGCCTGCGCCATGGGCCACCCCATCGGCGCCACGGGCGCGCGCATCCTCGTCACGCTGATCCACGCCTTGCAGCAACGCGGCCTGCAACGCGGCGTGGCGACCTTGTGCATCGGCGGCGGCGAGGCCACGGCGATGGCGATCGAGCTGCTCTGACCTGATAGGCATTCGATCAGGTCCTTGTGCGGCAAGATGCGGGATGCCGCCCGGCCCACATGGCAGGGGCTTCATCGTTTTTCGCGCAAGGACACCAACATGATTGACCTGACCCTCGATGGCGGCGTGGCCACCATCACCTTGAACCGCCCGCCCGCCAACGCCTTCAGCCGCGAGGGCCTGCTGCGCTTGCGGGATGCGATCCATGAGCTGGAGGCCGACGCGGCGGTGCGCGCCCTGGTCATCACCGGCTCGGGGCCGAAGTTCTTCAGCGCTGGCGCGGACCTCAACACCTTCGCCAGCGGCGACAAGGCTGTCGCGCTCGACATGATTTCGGCTTTTGGCCAGGCCTTCGAGGCGCTGGCCGACACGCGCTTGGTGACGGTGGCGGCGCTCAATGGCTACGCCATGGGTGGCGGGCTGGAGTGCGCGTTGGCATGCGACATCCGCATCGCGGAGGAGCACGCGCAGATGGCCTTGCCAGAGGCATCGGTGGGGCTGCTGCCGGGCGGCACGGGCACGCAGACCTTGCCGTGGCTGGTGGGCGAGGGCTGGGCCAAGCGGATGATCTTGACGGGGGAGCGGGTGGATGCGGCAACGGCGTTGCGCATCGGGTTGGTGGAGGAGGTGGTGCCGCAGGGGCAGGCCTTGGGCAAGGCGCTGGAGATGGCGCGGCGGGTGGGACGGCAGAGTCCGGACAGCGTGCGTGCTTGCAAGCATTTGGTGCATCAGGCGCGTCAGGGGGTGCCGCGTGGGGCGGCCTTGGCGGCGGAGCGGGAGGCTTTTGTGGGCCTGTTTGATGGGCCGAATCAGGTGGAGGGGGTTCGGGCGTTTTTGGAGAAGCGGGAGGTTCGGTGGGGGTGAGTGCGGGTTTGGCTGGGAAGCCGTGCCGGAGGTCGGGCAGTTTTCGGTTGGGCGGTTTTTAGCGGTAGCGCGATGCGAGGGCACAGGCGGGAGTGTCAGATTTTTTGTGTTCGGGGCGATGAAGCTGCTTACGCAGCGGATTTGATGAATCGATCCGCGTAGAGGATCGCAAACTGATTCATCGCGTTCTTCCAGTCCTGCGCTGCCCG
>JAKARB010000016.1 GCA_021819435.1 Pseudomonadota bacterium
GGTCAAGAAGCTCCTTAGGAATGGCTGGCAGCGCGGGCGCTGCCTTCTTCGCTCGGTTCAGTTTGCTTGGCATACATGCTCCGTTTCGTCATGCTATGCCCTGAACACTAAATTCCTGACAGGCCCGCACAGGCGGCGTGACCACCCACGTGGCACCCGAGCCGATGCCGGCGCAGCCCCTTCGCTCAGCCTGATCCAGATCAACCTGATCACAGCCGTCGGCGGATCAAGACAGGCGGCTGGCGCCCTGCCGCTGGGCCTGGGCGCCCCGTCTCGACACCATCTCCTCCACGGCCCACGCACCCCGCGCGGGCCTTCGACACCCGAAAGAGGAGACCCACATGAACACCCTCGCACCGGCCACCGCCTGGTCGGACAAACGCTACCTCTGGCTGCTGAGCCCCGCCATCCCGCTCATCAGCCTGCTCAGCCTCATCGCCTTCCAGCAGACCGGCCACAGCCTCTACCTGTGGGCCCTGCCGCTCGTCGTGCACGCGCTCATCCCGGTGCTCGACTGGCTGTTCGGCGAAGACTTCAGCAACCCGCCCGAATCAGCCGTGGCCGAGCTCGACCGTGACTTCTTCTACCGCGCGCTGCTGTGGCTGTTCATCCCCTTCCAGATGGCCGGCACCGTCTTCGGCGCCTGGCTGGTGGCCACGCACGACCTGGCCTGGTACCAGATGCTGGGCCTGATCATGAGCGTGGGCGGCTTCAATGGCATCGGCATCGCGACCGCGCACGAACTGGGCCACAAGAAGGAGTCGCTCGACCGCTGGCTCGGCAAGCTGACGCTGGCGCCCTCGGGCTACGGCCACTTCTACGTCGAGCACAACCGGGGTCACCACAAGCGCGTGGCCACGCCGGAAGACCCGGCCAGCTCGCGCCTGGGCGAAGGCTTCTGGCGCTTCCTGCCGCGCACCGTGCTGGGCAGCCTGCGCTCGGCCTGGGAGCTGGAGCGCGAGCGCCTCGAACGCCAAGGCAAGTCGGTCTGGAGCGTCTCCAACGACAACCTGCAAGCGTGGGCGATGACGGTCGTGCTCTTTGGTGCGCTGGTGGCTTGGCTGGGCCCCGTCGTGCTGCCCTTCCTGATCCTGCAGGCGATGTACGGCGCCTCGCTGCTGGAGGTGGTGAACTACGTCGAGCACTACGGCCTGCTGCGCCAGAAAACCCCTGATGGCCGCTACCAGCGTTGCGAGCCCGAGCACTCCTGGAACAGCAACCACATCGTCGGCAACATCCTGCTGTACCACCTGCAACGCCACTCGGACCACCACGCCCATCCCACGCGCCGTTACCAGGCCCTGCGACACTTTGACGACGCGCCGCAATTGCCCTCTGGCTACGCCTTGATGATCACCGTGGCCTACTGCCCGCCGCTGTGGTTCGCCTTCATGAACAAGCGCGTGGTGAAGCACTACGGCGGTGATGTCTCACGCGCCAACATCCATCCTGCGGCCCGCGCGCGGATGCTGGCCAGGTACAGCTCGGGTGGTCAGGGCGAGCAGGCCCAGGACACCAGAGACACCCAGCGCGCCTGACAGGCTTGAAGCAGTTGAAAACCGTGAACGCCCCCACCGGGGCGGACGACAAGGAGCCAGACATGAGCCCAGAACAGGCCAAGCACCCCCACCACACCAACGCCTGGCAATGCGGCAGTTGCAGCTTTGTCTACGAGGAGGCCGAGGGCTGGCCAGCGGAAGGGATCGAACCCGGCACGCCTTGGGCCCAGGTGCCCGAAGACTGGCGTTGCCCGGATTGCAGCTCGTCCAAGGACGACTTCATGAAGACCTGAGCCAGGTTTGGCCGCAAAAGCCAAACCCAAAGCAAAACGGCTCAGCGAGCGGTCCGAAGACCTCCACTGAGCCGTTCCATGGCGCTTCGCAGCGCTGTGCAACGTCTTGCCGGCTTTGCGGGCCTTGACCGGGACAGTTCGCCCGGACCGGACCGCAGGCCTTTTACGATCAGACTCCGATCAGATTGCGATCAACCCTGCTTGCGACGGCGACCGGCAACGCCACCCACGGCGAGCAGGCCAGCGGCCAGCATGGCCACCGACGATGCCTCGGGCACGGGCGAGGCAACCTTGGTCACGTTCATGCCAGCCAGGTAGTAGTTCTCGACAGACAGGTGCTTGGCGTAGCCGAAGGTGAAGGTCGAGCCAACCAGCGGGGTGTTGAAGGTGACAGGCTGGCCACCTTGGGTGCCGAAGCTGTATTCGACGAACTTGCCGCCGTCCACCGACAGGGTGAAGCCGTCCCACTTGTCGAGTTCGTGGGTGAGGGCGTACTTGCTGCGGTCATTGGGGAAGAAGAACAGCTGGCTCAGGCTGACCTGGGAGTCGAAGCTCAGCTTCAGGGTTTCCTTGTGCGAGCTCAGCGAGTAGTCGCCATCGGCGATGATGAACTTGTTGTGGTGCTCGAAGCCCGTCACCACGCCCAGGCCGGCGTTGTTGAAGCTGCTGTGGTTGACCAGAGCCAGCTTGTCGACGTCGGGGCCGTCCTCGGCGGTGACGGTGAGCTTGCCGACGCTGGTGTTGTAGGTCAGCGCGGTGGCGCAGGTGCCATGGCCCGCGCACAGATTGCTGCCTGCATAGCCAGGGGTGGAATCGTTCAACACCGAGGTGGCACCGGCAAGGGTGCTGTTGGTGAAGGAAACGATGGAGGCTTGGGCGGCGGTGGCGCCAACCAAACCAAGGCCCAGGGCCAGAACGATGCGGGAGGTGACCATGACGGGAATCCTGCGAATCTTGCTGTGATGGGTGAACGATACAGAAGGTAACGCCCATCTGTCACCCAGGTTGACTCCCGTGAATCGGCGGGGGGTTTCCCCGTGTTTTGTCCCAGGATGTGAACTGGGTCACAGCTTGCTCGTGCTTTATCGCCATGCGGGAGGGGCAACCTGCGGATGGGGGGTGCCCTCCAGGTCGGTTCGAACCGGCTCGACGTGCCAATCGCGGACCCCGCTGCGGTCCGCCGTGAAAAACAGCATCCAGCCCGTGCGGTGCGGCAGGCTCTCGAACCCGTCGAACACGAAGTTGCCCAGGCTGTAGACGATGGGCCGGCCCCGGTAGACCTCGGCGTCCTGCACCACGTGGGGGTGCGCGCCCACCACCGCGTCGGCGCCGGCGTCGATCATCAGCCGGGCGAGCTGGCGCTGGCGCTCGTTGGCCACCGGTTCACCTTCGCTGCCCCAATGCATGAAAGGGATGACGAGGTCGGCGTGGTGCTCGGTGCGCGCACGGCGGATGTCGTCGACCACCTGCTCGTCGTCGCTCCATGCGTTGCCCGGGCGATCAGGCCCCGCCTCGAAGCTGCGCGGGAAGAATTCGTCGTAAGCCAGCAGTGCGATGCGCAGGCCGTTTTTTTCGATGATGAGCGGGCGGTGGGCCTCGCTCAGGTCGCGCCCGCCGCCGACGTGGGGGATGCCGCTTGCGTCGAGGTGGCCGAGCATCTCGGCGAAGGCCTCGCGGCCGAAATCGCCGACATGGTTGTTGGCGATCGAGACCGCGTCGAGGTGGCGCTTGAGCACGGGCAACACGCGCGGGTGGGCGCGGAAAGTCCAGGGTTTGTCGAGCGCGTGGCCGCCCTGCGCGATCACGCATTCGAGGTTGCCGATGCGCACGTCGGCCTGGCTCAGGCGTTCGGCGACGTGCGCGAACGGGTCGCGTCCGGCGGCGATGGCACGGCCCGGCCCGTCGGCCAGCATCACGTCGCCGACGAAGGCGATGCGCACCGTGGGGCCGGTGTCTGGCCGGGTCGAGGGCGCCGCTGCGGCGGGGGCGCCAGGCGTGGTGAGCGTGGTGGGTGCGACGGAAGCAGCGGCTGCGGGCAGGGCGGCACCGCCCCGCGGCACGACCGGTTCCGGCCGCCACAAGGGAGGCAGGCCACTGGCTACCGGTTCGGGCTGCGGCACGGCCACATCGGCCAAGCCCGGCGGTGGGCCGCGCCGCACGGCGCAGCCATAGACCAGCTCGCGCCCCAGCACGGCCGAATACACGTGCTGCCAGCCGGTCAGCGCGGGCACCTGGTCGCCGTCGGGCCAGGGCGGCGAGCGGCGGAACTGCTGCACGATCGGCTCCTGCGGGGCTTCGAGGTCGAACACTTGGGTGGTGATGTGGGCGATGCGGCCACCTTCTGCTGGCATGGCGGGCTGGCTCCGCACGATGGCGCGGAAGGCGAAGCGCTCGCCCACGCCATGGCGCTTCGCCCGCAGCGGCTCGTCGGTGGGCAAGGCGTCAAGGTGCCAAGACTGGCTGGCGTAACGAATCTCGCAGTGCAGGTGCTCGGCAGGCGCGGCGAGCGAGGCCTGGGCGGGTGCTGCATCCTGGGCCGCATGGGGCAGCGCGGCAACCGCACCGGTGAAACCGCCGCAAACAAAAGCCCCTGCCAACGCTGCCACGAGCCATCCGGCCTGGCGGCGCAGGTGTGTGAAAGACGAGTCCATGCCTGATTTCCGATGAGTGCTGCTCAGGCCGCGATTGTCCGCACAAAAAAAGGGATCACCATCGAAGCGATCCCTTGTCAAAGGCCCCGGGCCTGTTGCCGCGCCGAGGCCCCCACCACGGAGGAGCGGGAGACACGCCCTCCATGAAACCGATGTTCGAACTCAAACCGCCGGCACGCTCTGCAGGAATGCCTGCCCACCGGCGAGCTGCCCCGTGCACTTGCCGAACACGTAATCGGCTTCGTTGACGTGGCGGGTTTCCAGCCAGTAGCGCCAGGTGCTCTTGGGCCAGATCGCGAAGTTGATGCCGTCGGCCGTCTGGTACCAGCTCTTGCAGCCCGAGCTCCACACCGTGCCCTGGAGCGCTTCGGTCATCTCGCCAAGAAAGCGTGTCATGGCCTCGGGCTTGACGTCGATGTAGTCGACGCCCTTTCGCTTGAGCAGGTCGATGCACTTGATGATGTAGTCCACCTGCGCCTCGATCATGAAGATGATGGAGTTGTGGCCCAGGCCGGTGTGCGGGCCCACCAGCATGTACATGTTCGGGTAGTTGGCGGTGGTGATGCCGAGGTAGGAGGTCGGGCTCTTGGCCCAGTCGGTGTGCACCTCGTGGCCGTTGCGGCCGCGCAGCTCGAAGTTCTTCATGTAGATGCGCGGATCAACGATGAAGCCCGTGCCCAGGATGACGCAATCGAGCTTGCGCTCCTTGCCGTCCTTGGTGACGATGCCGTTTTCGGTGAAGTGCGAGATGTCGTCCGTCACCAGCTCCACGTTCTTGCGGTTGAAGGTGGGGTACCACTTGTTGGAGATGAGGATGCGCTTGCAGCCCAGGGTGTAATCAGGCGTGAGCTTCTTGACCAGCGCCGGGTCCTTCACCTGGTAGCTGATGAACTTCTTCAACAGGCCTTCGCCGATGCGAGCCATCCAGGGGTTGAGGATGGGCCACAGGCGCGACTCGTTGGTCCAGTAGCAGCGCCAGCGGTGCAGCGTGCGCGTGAAGGGCAGGGCCTTGAAGGTCCACTTGCGAAAAGCGGAGTACGAACGCTCGTCACGCGGGATGACCCAAGCCGGCGTGCGCTGGAACACATGCAGCTGGCCCACTTCAGGCGCGATCTCCGGCACGTACTGGATGGCCGAGCCGCCGGTGCCGATGGACGCGACCTTCTTGCCCTGCAACGGGTAGCTGTGGTCCCACTCGGCCGAGTGCATGACCTTGCCCTTGAACTGGTCCAGGCCCTTGATGTCGGGCATGGCGGGCACGTGCAGCGGACCCGAGGCAAGCACCCAGTGGCGCGCGATGATGGTTTCGCCGCCCATGGTCTTGATCACCCATTTGCCAATGCCTTCGTTGAAGACGGCGCTGTCGACCTCCTGGTTGAAGAGGATCTTCTCGCGCAGGCCGTGCTTCTTGACGGTGTCGAGGATGTACTGCTGGATCTCGTGCCACGGGGCGTAGCGCTTGGACCAATCCGACTTGGTCTCGAACGAGAACGAGTACATGTGCGACTGCACATCGCAGGCCGCGCCGGGGTAGTGGTTGTCGCGCCAGGCGCCGCCGACCTCGCCCTTCTTCTCCAGGATGAGGTAGTCGTTCATGCCATGCTTTTGCAACTGGATGGCCATGGCGAGGCCCCCGAAGCCGGCGCCAGCGATGGCGACCTCGACGTGGCGGACGTTGTTCGACGGGGTGGCGTGAGCATTCATGGGGGGCACCTTTCTGATGAGGTTCAGCGGGCATCGCGTTTGCCTGAGCGGCGAGGCGATGTGTCTCCGTGTGCTCCCATGGTGCGAGCCGGGCGGCCCGTCCACCATGCTAGATTCGACCAATGATTGATCGTTTCGGCCACGCGAGCGGTCAAGAGCGGTCAAAACGCCCGAACCAAGGCCCCTGATTGACACAAGTCAAATGAGCACGCGTTCCATCCTCGGCCTGATCTACCTGGTGCAAGGCATGCAGCAATTGGGCGAAGACCCGGGCCCGGTGCTCGAACGCCACGGCCTGAGCCTCGAACGCCTCGACCCCAGCACGCGCATCGACCGCAGCCGCGAAATGCGCATCCACGCCGACCTGGCCAACGCCGTCAGCGACCCGCTCATCGGCCTGAAGCTGGGCGGCTTCTATGGCCTGGCTGGCTACGGCCCGCTGGTGATGCTGCTGATGACCTGCGAGACCGCCTACGACGCCTTGCAAACCGGCATCCGCTACCAGCGCCTGACCTTCCTCTTCGGCACCCTGGGCTTCGAGCCGGGCGAGCACGTGAGCGCCCTGGTGCTCACCCCCATGGCGATGGAAGAGAGGGCCTTTCGCTTCCGCGTCGACGGCGAGATCGCCGGCACCTACAAGCTGGTGCGCGACATGCAGGTCTCGCTGGGGTTGGACATCCACGCCGAGCGCATCGACATCCCCTACCCGCGCCCGGAAGACGCCGCCACCTACGAACGCTACTTCGGCTGCCCGGTGAGCTTCGGCCACGAGCAGGCGCGCTTCTGGATCCGCAACGAGCACCTGCGCCTGCGCATGCCCACGGCCGATCGCAACGCGCACGCCATGTACCGCACCATGTGCGACCAGCAGCTCGTGGCGCAGCAGCAAAGCACCGAGACCTTGTCTGAGCGCGTGCTCACCCACCTGGGCCTGTTCAACGGCAGCTACCCCACGGCGGAAGACGTGGCCAAGTCGCTCGACCTGTCGGAGCGCACGTTGCGACGCCAGCTCGGCGACGAGGGCACGAACTTCCGTGAGCTGCTGGCCAAGGCGCGTTTCGCCAAGGCACGCCACCTGCTGACCCACACCACGCTGCCGGTGGAGACCATTGCGCAGCAACTGGGTTACGCCGAATCGGCGGCGTTCATCCACGCCTTCCAGCGCTGGGCGGGCAAGAGCCCATCGGCCTGGCGGCATGAAAAGGATGGCGAGAACGGCTGATATGCTGCCGCGGTTTCGGGCCAGCCATGCCCATGGCGAAGCCGGCGGCTAAGATGCCGCACCATGCATTGCGCCATCGACTTCGGCACGTCCAATTCGGCGATCGCCATCCCCCATCCGTCCGCAGGCGCGCCAGCCGGCATGCGCCTTGTGCCTCTTGAAAACGGGGCCCAAGGCGAACAACTGACCATGCCCACGGCGGTGTTCTACTGCACCGACGCCGACGACCTGCCCCCCACCGCCTTGCCCGGCCCCGGCGGCGATGACACCCTGCCGCGCTGCTTCGGCCGCGCCGCCGTGCAGGCCTACATCGAAGGCTATGAGGGCCGCCTGATGCGCTCGATGAAGAGCGTGCTCGGCACCGCCCTGGTCGACCAGACCACCGAGGTGGGCCACGGCTTCGGCGTGCGCTACCTCGACATCGTCACCGGCTACCTGCGCCACCTGCGCACGCTGGCCGAACGCGCGGGCGGCCAGCCCTTGAGCCAGGTGGTGCTCGGCCGCCCGGTCTACTTCGTCGACGACGAGCCCGAGCGCGATGCGGCGGCACAGGCCTCGCTCGAAGCGGCCGCGCGCGCGGTGGGCTTCACCGACATCGCCTTCCAGTTCGAGCCCATCGCCGCGGCCTTCGACTTCGAGCAGCACTGCACGCAAGAGGAGCACGTGCTCGTGGCCGACATCGGCGGCGGCACATCCGACTTCTCGGTGGTGCGCGTGGGGCCCGAGCGCGCACAGCGGCTCGAACGCCGCGACGACATCCTCGCCAACCACGGCATCCACATCGCCGGCACCGACTTCGATCGGCACCTCTCGCTCGCGCGCATCATGCCAATGCTGGGCCTGGGTGCCTTCGGCCCCAGCGTGCTCGGCCAGCCGCCGCGCCCGGTGCCCAGCCGCGTCTACTTCGACCTGACCACCTGGCACCTCATCAACACGGTGTACCAGCCTGCGCGCGTGGCCGAGTTGCGCAACATGGTCGATTTCTATGGCGACCCATTGCACCACCGCCGCCTGATGAAGGTGGTGAGCGAGCGCCTGGGGCACGCGCTGGTGGGCCGCGCCGAGGCCGCCAAGATCGCCGTGGCCGAAGGCGGCGCCACCGACATCGACCTGGGCCTGATCGAAGCGGGCCTGCACAACGGGCTGGATGCGGCCCAGGCCGAACAAGCGCTGGGTGCCGACCTCGAACGCATCGTGGCCTGCGCGCGCGACACGGTGCGCCAGGCGGGGCTCAAGCCCGAGCAACTGGGCGCGCTCTACTTCACCGGCGGCTCCACGGGCCTGAAGCTGCTCACGGATGCCTTGCAAGCAGCGTTTCCCGACGCGCGCGCGGTGCGAGGCGACCGACTGGCTTCGGTGGCCACCGGCCTGGGGCTTTACGCGAAACGGCTGTTCGCCGCTTGAGGCTCAAACGGTCAGCACGATCTTGCCGACGTGCTGGCGGCTTTCCATCAGGCGGTGCGCCTCGGCGGCTTCGTCCAGCGCGAAGGTGCGGTGCACGTGCGGCGCGCAACGCCCGGCCGCCAGCGCCGGCCAGACGCGCTCACGCAACTGCCGCGCGATCTCGGCCTTCTCGGCCGCAGTGCGGGCGCGCATGGTGGAGCCCGTCACCGTCAGGCGCTTGAGCAGGATGGGGGCGATGCTGAACGACTCCACCTTGTCGCCACCCATGAAGCCGATGAGCAGCAGACGGCCATCCTTCTTCAAGGCCGCAAGGTTGCGCTCGAAGGCCGAGGCACCCAGGATGTCGAGGATCAGGTCCACGCCCTGGCCGCCTGACCAGGCCATCACCTCGGGCAGGAAGTCTTGCGTGCGGTGGTCGATGCTGAGTTCGGCGCCGAAGCTGCGCGCCACCTCGCCCTTCTCAGGCCCGCCGTCGGTGGAAACGGCTCGCAGCCCGAACTCGCGCGCCAGCAACAGCGCCGTCATGCCGATGCCGCTGGTGCCGCCGTGCACGAGCAGGCGCTCGCCCTCGCGGGCACGGCCCATCATGAACAGGTTGGCCCAGACGGTAAAGAAAGTTTCGGGCACGGCTGCAGCGTGCACGAAGTCCAGCGCCGTCGGCCTGGGCAGCAGTTGCGTGGCTGGCACCAGGCAGTATTCGGCGTAGCCGCCGCCATCGGTCAGGCCGCAGACCTCGTCGCCCAAGTTGAAGCGAGGAGCGCCGGGCACTGGGGACGCCTCTCCAGCCACATCTCCAGCCACATCTTCAGCCGGCTCACCGATCGCCATCACCTCGCCCGCCACCTCCAGACCCGGCACCGGGGTGACGCCAGGCGGCATGGGGTAGAGCCCACGCCGTTGCAGCACGTCGGGCCGGTTCACGCCCGCAGCACGCACCTTCACCAGCACCTGGCCAGGCCCGGGTTGCGGCACGGGCACGCAGCGAGGGTGCAGCACCTCAGGGCCACCGGGGTGCGAAAACCCGATTTCGGTCATCAGCGCGGGCAAGGCAGGCATGGCTGGCTGACCTCACTCTTCTTCGAGCTTGGTCTCGCACTCGCTGTCGCCGGGGTTGACGTGGCAGCGGATGCGCTTGAGCACCTTCAGGCCACGCTTGTCGTACAGGCCTTGCTGCGCAAGCTGGATGCGGGCGTCACGCAGCAGTTGGGTGTAACGCACGTTGTCCTGTGGATCGAGGTCCATCCAGACATGAGGCGGGATGGAGGCGTCGGCGCGCCGGATGAGCTGCATGGTCCGATCGAACTGGGCCGACCAGAAAGCACGCGACTCCTGGCCAAACCCAGGCGGGAATTTGGCGTGGCGGATGATCATCTGATAGGTGACGATCAGCAGGGGGAACCGGGTGATGGCACCCTTGCTGCCCAGGCCTTTGTGCAACTCAAGCGGCAGGTAAGCCAAGGTCGGTGCGGCCAGCATGTCGACCTGGCCCGCGTTGAACTTGAGGTGGAAATCAGAGATGGTGGCAGGCACCGGGATGCCCTTGATGCGCTGAATCATGGCCGCCTGCGCCGGGTCGTAGCTGAGGGCGATGATGCGCTTGCCAGACAGCGCCTCCACCGAGTTGATGCGTCGGTCGACCAGGAATGGATAGGCCGCGCCTGCGGGCACCTGTCCGGCCACCTCGTGCTCGCCCTGCACCATGAGCTTGGCCACCTGCGGAGATGGCGATGCATAGGTGTTGATCAGCTTGCGCAGGACGTCGTACGTGCCGGCCATGTCGACGTTGCCCTTGCGCACGATGGTGGTCGCGCCCAGCGAGTCGGTGGAGGCGGCCACCGCGTTGAACTGGCGGGTGCGGAAACCCGTGGCCAGCAGGCCATCGCACTGCCCGGACTGATAGGCCTGCAAAGCCTGGCCCTCGTCGACATAGCCCTTGAGTTCGAGCTGAACCCCCAGGCGCTGCATGGCGAGGGCATGGTCGCGCGCCAGGTTGTACGCGTCACCCGATGTGCCCAGGAAATCGAAGACACAGATCTTTTGGGCCGCCTGGGCGGGCATCACCGTCAATGCGACCGCACAGGTCGCCACACTCAGCGCACGCAACAGGATCATGCGAGGTCTCCTGACATCTGGAACATGCCACGATTGTGTCGCGGCAAGCACGATGAGACGCGTGCTGAACGTGGCTGTCAATGTCAGCAAATACCCTTGATCCGGCACCAGAACCGAGAGGTCATTGAGTGGTCGTTGAACGCCCTGGGGACATGCCCGCATGCGGGCGCCTTCACCGCCGCCACCCCACGCGACAAAGGAGAAGATGCCGCTACAAGGCCACCAACCGCTCCAGCGCGCGGCTCAGCGTGTCGGCCGACTTGGCGAAGCAAAATCGGATCACCCCGTGGTCTCGCCCATCGGGGTAGAAGGCCGACACCGGGATGGCCGCCACGCCATGTTCACGCGTGAGGCGCTCCACAAAGGAGCGGTCGCCCTCCTCGCTGATGGCAGCGTACTTCACACACTGGAAGTAGGTGCCCTGGCAAGGCAGCAACTCGAAGCGTGAACCCGACAAAGCCTGGCGGAAGATGTCGCGCTTGCCTTGGTAGAGCGCCAGCAGTTGCTCATGCCAGCCCGGCCGCTTCATGAACTCGGCCAGCGCCACCTGCGAAGGCGCGTGCACGGTGAAGACGATGAACTGGTGCGCCTTGCGGAACTCGCCCATCAACTCGCGCGGGGCCAGCGCGTAGGCCACCTTCCAGCCCGTGGCGTGGTAGGTCTTGCCGAAGCTCGATACGACGACGCTGCGATCAACCAACTCAGGGTGGCGCATCACGCTCTCATGCCGCACGCCGTCGTAGACCATGTGCTCGTAGACCTCGTCAGACAGGATGACGATGCCCGTGCCGCGCACGATGTCGGCCAGTGCCTGCATGTCATCGGCCGTCCACACCGTGCCGCTGGGGTTGTGCGGGCTGTTGATGACGATCATGCGCGTGCGCGGCGTCACCAACGCCTTCACCGCCGCCCAATCGGGGCGGTAGGCGGGCGGGGCCAGGTCAGCGTAAACCACCTTGCCGCCCTGCAGTTCGACCGAAGGCGCGTAGCTGTCGTACACCGGCGTGAACACGATGACCTCGTCACCCGGGTGCACCAGCGCCGCGATGGCGGTGAACAGCGCTTGCGTGGCGCCAGCCGTGACGGTGATCTCATGCGCCACGTCGTACTGCGCGCCATAGAGCTGCACCACCTTGGCCGCGATGGCCTCGCGCAGCACCGGCATGCCGGCCATGGGCGCGTATTGGTTGTGACCGCCGCGCGCGGCCTGGTCGAGCAGGTTCAGCAGCTCGGCCGGCGGTTCGAAATCGGGAAAGCCCTGCGAGAGGTTGATCGCGCCGTGCTCCTGCGCGAGCGCCGACATCACGGTGAAGATGGTGGTGCCAACGGCGGGCAGGCGGGAGCGCAGGGCGGGCGCGAGGTCAGGCGAACAGGACGGCATGCGATCAGCATAGCGCCGCGCCAAATGCCCGTGTCAGCGAACGCAACAGCGCCGCCGCCGTGGCGGCCAGCGTGTCGCTGCGGCCCCCTTCATCTGTGTCCGCTTTGCGCCCCTGCCGATGAGCACTCGCCCCGGCCAACCGGCTGACACCTCGCATACCTAGAGTCGCTCTCCGGCGCGCCGCCCTGTCCACCCCATCCGAGAGCAACCATGTCCACACAAGACCGTCGCAGTTTCCTGCGGACGCTGGGTCAGGCCGCCGGTGCCAGCGCCGCGCTCGCCAGCTTCCCGCCCGTCATCCAGCGCGCGCTGGCCATCGAAGCCAACCGCCGCACCGGCACCCTCCATGACGTCGAGCACATCGTCGTGCTGACGCAGGAGAACCGCTCCTTCGACCACTATTTCGGCACGCTGCCCGGCGTGCGTGGCTTCGCCGACCCCTTCCCCATCCCCGTGATGGACCGCGCCGGCACCTTCACACGCAAGAGCGTGTTCGTGCAGCCCGTCGGTGGCGCCGCCGCCGTGCCGGGCCGCCCCGGTTGGGGCAGCACGCGCACCGCCATCGCGCCCTTTCACCTCAACACGCAGCAGGACTTCAGCGTCATGCGCGTGGCCGGCACGCCGCACAGCTGGACGGATGCGCAAGCCGCCTGGGACGAAGGCCGCATGAACAACTGGCCTGCTGCCAAGCAGCCGCACTCGCTGGGCCACTACAAGGAAGCCGACCTGCCCTTCCAGTTCGCCCTGGCGCGCGCCTTCACGCTGTGCGACCACTACCACTGCGCCACGCAGACTGGCACCAACACCAACCGCCTCTTCCTGTGGAGCGGCGGCAACGACCCGCTGGCCATCGCCGGCGGCCCCTCGACCGACAACAGCCACGATTGGTTCAACGAGAACCCCGCCACCGACTACACCTGGACGACCTACCCCGAGCGCCTGCAAGCCGCCGGCATCACCTGGCAGGTCTACCAGAACATGGCGGACAACTTCACCGACAACTCGCTGGCTGGCTTCCGCCCCTTCCGCGACGCCTGGTACCAGCGCCCCGGCTACTCGCAACAGTTGCGCGACCGCGGCGTGAGCACGCGCGACCTCGACCAGCTCAAGGCCGACGTACTGGCCAACAAGCTGCCCCAGGTGAGCTGGATCGTCGCCACCGCCGAAGGCTCCGAGCACCCCGGCCCCTCCAGCCCCGCATCGGGCGCCGACTACACGGCCCGCGTGCTCGAGGCCCTGACGGCCAACCCCGAGGTCTGGAGCAAGACCGTGCTGTTCATCAACTTCGATGAGAACGACGGCTTCTTCGACCACATGCCGCCGCCCGCCGCGCCTTCCTACCTGACGTACGACGCCGACCCGGCCAAGGCCAAGCTGGCCGGCGCATCGACCGTCGACACCACCGGCGAGTACCACCACTTCCTCAACGGCTCGGACGCCCGCTACCAGCACCGCGCTTACGGCATGGGCCCGCGCGTGCCGATGTACGTGATCTCGCCGTGGACCAAAGGCGGCTGGGTCAACTCGCAGGTGCACGACCACACCTCGGTGATCCGCTTCATCGAGTCACGCTTTGGTGTCGAAGAGCCGCTGATCACGCCGTGGCGCCGCGCCGTCAGCGGCGACCTCACCAGTTGCTTCGACTTCGCCAACCCCGAAGACAGCGCCTTCGTGCAGGACCTGCCCGCCACCGAGGCCCTGCGCGCCCGCTCGGTGCTGCTGACCAAAACCAAGACCCCGGCCACCCCCACCAGCCTGGTTGCCCCGGTGCAAGCCGCAGGCGTGCGCCCCGCCCGCGCGCTGCCCTACGACATGCAGGCGCAAGCCAGCGTGGGCACAGGCGGTGTCAGCCTGCGCTTCGAGAACACGGGCGAAGCTGGCGTGGTTTTCCACGTCTACAACCGCCTGGCCTTGCAGGAGGCCCCGCGCCGCTACACGGTGGAAGCCGGCAAGCAGCTCGAAGGCAGCTGGGCGATGGCCGCCGGTTCGGCCTACGACCTGTGGGTGCTGGGCCCCAACGGCTGGCATCGCCACTTCGCGGGCACCCTGCCACGCGCCGGCACCATGCAACCCCGCCCCGAGGTGCGCGTCGAGGCCGACCGTGTCAACCTGGAGCTCGTGCTCACGCTGAGCAACGCCGGCACCAGCACCGCCACCTTCACGCTGCAAGCCCTGCGCTATGGCGATGAGTCCACGCGCATCTGGGTCGTGCCCGCGGGCGCCTCGCAAACCGTGCGCGTGCCGGTCGACCGCGATCACCGCTGGTACGACCACGTGCTGCGCGTCAAGGAGCTGACGGGCTTCGGCCGCCGCCTGGCGGGCCACATCGAGAACGGCGAGCCTTCGGTGAGCGACCCCGCCATGGCCGGCGCCGCCCAGCTCGACCAGTTCCGCATCTGATCGGTTCAGAACCTTTAGACCCCTTCTGGAGTTCCCATGATCAAGCAAGCATGCGCCCTCGCGCTCCTGTCCTTCTGCCTCGGCGCACAAGCCCAGGCCCTCGGTGAGAACCTCATCGTCAATGGCGATGCAGAAGCCGGCATCAGCGGCTGGACGATCTTCGACGGCTACAGCCCCATCCAGGCGGTGGCCTATGGCGACAACTGGGTCAAGCCCAGCCAGCCCGGCCCCGTCGACCGTGGCCAAGGCATGTTCACCGGCACCGGCGCGCGCGCCGCCGCCTACCAGTGGCTCGACCTCGGCACGCTGGCCGGCCAAGGTCAATCGCTGCGCTATGACCTCAGCGGCTGGCTGGGTGGCTGGCAGGCCCAGGAAGACAACGCGCTGCTGTACGTGTCCTTCCTGGACGCTGGCAGCAACGAAATCGGCCACGCCGACATCGGCCCGGTCACACCCGCCGACCGCGCCAACCAGACCGGCCTCTTCCTGCGCCAGGCCTCGGGCCTGCTGCCCACCGGCACCACCAGCCTGATGTTCTCGCTGTCGATGGAACGCCTGGGCGGCGGCGACAACGACGGCTACGCCGACAACCTGTCGTTCAAGCTGACATCCGCCGTGCCCGAGGCATCGTCGTTCGCCAGCCTGCTGGCAGGGCTGGGCGCGCTTGGCCTGATCGCGGGCCTGCGTCGCCGCCAGAGCTGAGCCGGATCTGATCGCAGGCGGTCAATCCTTCAGGCGGAAGGTCTCGACCGCCTGCACCAACTGCCTGGCCTGCAGCTTGAGGCTCTCTGCCGCCGCCGCGCTCTGTTCCACGAGCGCGGCGTTTTGCTGCGTGGCGTGGTCCATCTGCGTGATGGCCTGCCCGATCTGGCCCACGCCCCGGCTCTGCTCCGAGCTCGCCGAGCTGATCTCGGCCACGATGTCGTTGACACGTTGGATGGAGTTCACCACCTCGGACATCGTCGAGCCAGCGCGCCCCACCAGGTCGCTGCCTTGCGCCACGCGATCGACGCTGTCGTTGATGAGTGACTTGATCTCGCGCGCCGCGTTGGCAGACCGCTGAGCCAGGGCACGAACCTCTGAAGCCACGACCGCGAAACCCCGGCCCTGCTCGCCCGCGCGGGCCGCTTCCACGGCTGCGTTCAAAGCCAGGATGTTGGTCTGGAAGGCGATGCTGTCGATGACGCCGATGATGTCGGCGATCTTGCGCGAGCTTTCATGGATGCCGCGCATGGTCTCCACCACGTCGTTGACCAGCGCCCCGCCCGACACCGCCACCTCCGAAGAGGCCTGCGCGAGCTGGCTGGCCGTGCGCGCGCCATCGGCGTTGTGCTGCACGGTGGACGAGAGTTGCTCCATCGAGGCCGCCGTCTGCTGCAAGGCCGAAGCCTGGTTTTCGGTGCGCTGGCTGAGATCCAGGTTGCCTTGCGCGATCTCCGAGCTGGCCGTGGCCACCGACTCCGAGCTGTCGCGCACACGGCGCACGATGTCGGCCACGCCCTCGCGCATGCTGGCGATGGCGTGCAGCAGGCTTTCCTGATCACCGGGCATCAACTGGACTTCGGTGCGCAGGTCGCCATCGGCGATGCGCCGCGCCAGTTCGGCCGCGAAGGCAGGCTCGCCGCCGATCTCGCGCTTGAGGCCACGCACGATGGACAAACCCGCCATCAACAGGCCCGCACCCATGAGCAGGGCCCCACCGGCCAGCACCGACGCATGCTGAAACAGCGTTGCGTTCACGGTGTCAACGTACACCCCCGAGCCGATGATCCAGCCCCAGGGCGTGAAGCCCTTGACGAAGGACACCTTGGCCACCGGGTCCTGGCTGCCAGGCTTGGGCCAGCTGTAAGAGACGAAGCCTTCGCCCTGCGCCTGCACCACCTTCACGAAGCTCGTGAACAGCGTTTGCCCAGAAGGGTCCTTGATTTCGGCAAGTTCCTTGCCTTCGAGCTCCGGCTTGATGGGGTGCATGACCATGCGCGGTTGCATGTCGTTGACCCAGAAGTATTCCTTGCCCGAGTAGCGCAGCGCACGCAGCGCGGCCAGCGCCTGGGCCTTGCCTTGTTCCTCGCTGACCTGGCCAGACTGGACCCGCTCATGCGCCTGCACGACGATGGCGTGCGCCAGCTCGACGGTCTGCTTCACCGCACCCTGGCGCTCGTTCATGATCGCGCGCCGCTCGTCGGCCAAGGACAGGCCCAGCAGGATCAGGAACCCCAACACCGCACCGCCCACCAGGCAATTGAGCTTGCGTGCCATCGGCATGCCAGAAAAACGGAACATGTGGCCTCCCTCGTGCCGTGTCGATGGCACCGTGCGTTGAAAAGGGAAGCAGCCATCCCACCCCGGGCCGTGCCTCCTGAATCAGGTTTCGGCCACAGACGCGACACGCTTGATGCACGAATGCGGTTTTGCGTGAAGGACATCACGCTTCAGCGCATGGATGCTTGCGTTGCACCATGCGGGTGCAACAAAACAGGCACGGCCTTTGCGTTGGATCAAACAGACGGAGTAGAAGCGTTCAGTCTGGTGCATGGCAAGCGTGCTGGCATCAACAGGAAATTGCTCCCGACGACGGTGGCCCTCAGGGCGGCTGTGTGTTGGGTGCAGCAAGGCCTCATCGGCATTGCCATCGACGCATCAACCCCTCAGGCCACCGGAGGTTCACCCCACCCAACCGGCCAGAGGTCCGCCATGTTCAACCGGCTTCGTCAGCTTCCTTCTTTCAGCGTCTCTGTCTCCCCCGCGCTTGGTGCGTCGGCAGTCAGGTCGTTCGCGGCGCTGCGTCCATCGCGTCGCCGCCTGCACGCGCTCGCGCTTGGCGGCCTGGCCCTGCTGGCCTCGGCCCTGCACCGCCCCGCCCACGCGCAAGACAAGCTCACCTTCCTGACCAGCTGGTACGCCCAGGCCGAACACGGTGGCTTCTATCAGGCGCTGGCCACCGGCCTGTACAAGCAGGCGGGCCTCGACGTGACCATCAAGATGGGCGGCCCGCAGGTCAACGGCATGCAACTGCTGAGCGCCGGGCAGGCCGACCTCATCATCGGCTACGACTTCCAGGTGCTATCGGGCGTCGAAAAAGGCCTGCCCGTGGTCACCGTGGCCGCCAGCTTCCAGAAAGACTTGCAGGGCATGCTCACGCATGCAGACGTGAAATCGCTGGCCGAACTCAAGAGCCGCACCATCCTCGTGGCAGGCAACAACCGAACCAGTTGGTGGCCCTGGCTGAAAGCCAAATACGACCTCAAGGACGAGCAGACCCGCCCCTACACCTTCAACCTGCAACCCTTCTTCGCCGACACCAACGTGGCGCAGCAGGCCTACCCGTCTTCCGAACCCTTCCAGGCGCTGAAGAAGGGCGTGCCACACAAGTTCTTCCTCTTCGCCGACGACGGCTACCCGCCCTACGGCACCAGCATCGTCACCACCCAGACCTTGCTCAAGGCCAAGCCCGACGTGGTCAAGCGCTTCGTCGAGGCCTCGATGAAAGGCTGGGTCAGCTACCTGAAGAACCCCGCGCCCGGCAATGCCCTCATCAAGCAAGACAACCCCAACATGAGCGACGAGCAGATCGCCTTCGGTGTCCAGCAGATGAAGGCGCTCAAGGTGCTCGACAGCGGCGACGCCGCCACACAAGGCGTCGGCACCATGACCGAGGCGCGCTGGAAGGCCACGCGCGACTACATGGTCAAGGAGGAGCTGCTCAAGGCCGACGCGCCCTGGCAGAAGGCGTTCACGCTCGACATCGTCAAGCAGATCAAGGTCATGCCTTGAACCCGCAGGAGCGCAACATGCTGGCCCCCAACCCCGCCTACCTCACCCCCGTGGTCGAAGCGCTGTCGGTCTGCAAGACCTACCGCAACGGCACACAGGCCCTGGCCCCCACCGACTTCACCTTGATGCCCGGCGAGTTCGTCTCGCTCATCGGGCCGTCGGGCTGCGGCAAGAGCACGCTGCTCAAGCTGGTGGCCGGCCTGATCGAACCCAGCGACGGGCGGCTGCGCTGGTGGCGCCAAAGCGCGCTGCTGCAAGGTGCGCGGGCCCCGGCTGGGCGGCGACTGGCCTTCGTCTTCCAGGAAGCCACCCTCATGCCCTGGGCCAGCGTGGAGGCCAACGTGCGCCTGCCACTTGACCTGCAGAAAGTGGCCAAGGATGAAGCCGAAGTGCGCGTGGCCCAGGCGCTGGCCAAGGTCGGTCTGAGCCGCTACGCGCGCCACCAACCGCGCGAGCTGTCGGGTGGCATGCAGATGCGCGTGTCGATCGCCCGCGCCCTCGTCACCGAGCCCGACCTGCTCCTGATGGACGAGCCCTTCGGCGCGCTCGACGAAATCACCCGCAACAAGCTCGACGAAGACCTGCGCGAGCTGTGGGCTGAGAAGGGCCTGTCGGTGGTGTTCGTGACGCACTCCGTGTACGAAGCGGCTTTCCTGTCGAGCCGCGTGGTGGTGATGGCCGCGCGACCGGGCCGCGTCTTCCAGGAGGTGACGCTCGAGCACGAAGGTCCGTGCGATGCGGCCTTGCGCACCTCAGCCGCGTTCGCGGCCACCTGCGGCGAGCTCTCCGACCTCTTGCTGCAAGCCAGCCTGGTCAGCGGCAGCGACCAGCTCGAAACCGCCTGAAGGAGGGCGACATGTCCACCACCCTCAACGTCTCGGCGGCAACCACGAATCGCGCTCCGAATCGCGCGCCGCCCATGCCCTGGGTTCAATCCGACCGATTCCTTCGCGTGGCCGTGCCTGCGGCCGTCGGGCTGATCTTGCTGCTGCTGTGGGAGGGCCTTGTGCGTGCCTTCGCCGTGCCCGAATTCCTGGTGCCCGGCCCGCTGCGCGTGGCGCAGGCCCTGCATGAAGACTTCGGCCTGCTCATGGCCTCGTTGTGGACCACGCTGAGCATCACCGCCGGGGCCTTCCTCGCCGCCACCATCGTCGGCACGCTCATCGCATTCGCCTTCGTGCAAAGCCGCTGGGTCGAACTCAGCTTCTTTCCCTACGCGGTGCTGCTGCAGGTCACGCCGATTGCGGCCATCGCCCCGCTCATCATCATCTGGGTGAAGAACCCGACCGCAGCGCTGATCGTTTGCGCCGTGCTGATCGCGCTGTTCCCCATCATCGCCAACACCACGATGGGACTGCGCAGCGTCTCGCCAGGGCTAGCGGCGTTCTTCCGCATGCAAGGCGCCACGCGCTGGCAGACGCTGCTGCGATTGCAGATCCCGAGCGCCTTGCCCTGCTGGTTCGCCGGGCTGCGCATCTCGTGCGGGCTCTCGCTGGTGGGCGCGGTGGTGGCCGAGTTCGTGGCGGGCACGGGCGGCCAGGGGGCGGGCCTGGCCTACCAGATCCTGCAAGCAGGCTACCAGCTCAACATCCCCCGCCTGTTTGCGGCGCTCGCGCTCATCAGCCTGAGCGGCGTGGCGCTGTTCTGGGCCATGCTGGCCTTGAGCAACGCGGTGCTCAAGGGCTGGCATGAAAGCGCGCACACCCAGGAGCGTTGAACCCATGCACGACTTCCTCATCCAGGGCGCATCAGCCTTGCACACGGGCGAGGCCACACAAGCCATCCGAACGCCGGCGCAAGGCACCGATGTGCGCGTGTGCGGCGGCCTCATCGCCGAGATCGGCTCGCTCACGCCCGAGCCCGGTGAAGCCGTGGTCGACGCCCGCGATGCCGTGCTCTACCCAGGCTGGGTCAACACCCACCACCACCTCTTCCAGACCGTGCTCAAGAACGTCAGCTCGGGCCAGGGCGTGCCGCTCATGCCGTGGCTGGAGGCCGTGCCTTACCGCCACGGCCCCCTCATCGACGAAGAAGCCCTGACCGTGGCCGCCACGCTGGGCATCGCCGAACTGCTGCTGTCGGGGTGCACCACGGTGGCCGACCACCACTACCTGTTCGGCCAGGGCGTGGGCCACGACCCCGCCGCCGTGCTGTTCGGCGCGGCCGAGTCGCTGGGTGCGCGTTTCGTGCTGCTGCGCGGCGGCGCCACGCGCACGCGCAGCTTCGCCAGCGACGACCACCTGCCCATGCCGCACGAGTCGCTCGACCAGATGCTGCGCGCACTCGACGACACCGCCCGGCGCTTTCACCAGCCCGGCGGAGCGGCGATGCGCAAAGTGGTGGTCGCCCCGACCACGCCGTTTTACTCAACAACGCCAGGCGAATTGCGCGAGCTCGCACGCACCGCGCGCCAATGGGGCCTCGGCCTGCACTCGCACCTGTCGGAAACGCAGGACTACGTCCGGTTCGCAGCCGAGCAATGGCGCATGCGGCCCGTGCACTGGTGCGCCGAGCACGAATGGATCGGGCCCGATGTGTCTTACGCCCACATGGTTCACCTCGATGAGGGCGAGATCGCGCTGTGCGGCCAGACGCGCACCGCCATCGCCCACTGCCCGCAAAGCAACGGCCGGCTGGGCAGCGGCGTGGCACCGGTGCAGTCCTTGCACGAAGCCGGTGCGGTGGTCACGGTGGGCGTCGATGGCGCGGCCTCCAACGAGGCGGCCGACATGCTCAACGAGTTGCACGCCGCCTGGCTCATCCACCGCGCGGTCAAGGGCGCCCATGCCCAGCCCGCCGAGCAGTTGATCCACTGGGCAACCGATGGCGGTGCACGTGCCCTGGGCCTCGACCGGGTGGGCCGCATCGCCGTGGGCATGCAGGCCGACTTGGCCTTGTACGACCTCAATCACCCTCGCTACGCAGGCCACCACGAGCTGGCCACGGCCCCGATCACCGCAGGGGGCGGCGGCCACCTGCGTCGGGTGTGGGTGGCGGGCCGAGAGGTGGTTCGCGACGGCGCCATTCCCGGGTTCGACCTGCCAATGTGGCTGGCGCGCGCCCGCCGCGTGGTGCAGCGACTGCAACAGCGCGCCGGGGTGTTGGCATGAGCACACGCACGGCCTTGTGCCTTGGCAATTCGCCTCATAGCCCGGATCCGCGCACCGATCCGAGCCCCATGCCCAACCATGTTCTTTCCTGTTTGAGCGTAGAAGCGGTCAGCCGTGTCGACCTGCACCAAGCAGGCACCCGGCGGGACATTGCGCTCGTTTTCAAGCCCTGATGAAGAAAGCGAGTCCCCACCATGCTGACCACCCAACAACCCGTTCTGCGCAACTTCTGGTACGCGGTCATGCCGCTGTCCATGCTGGAGAACCGAGAAAAAGGCCCCCAGCCCTTCACCCTGCTGGGCGAGAAAATCGTGCTCTTCCTGGACGAGAACGGTGAACCCGCCGCGCTCAAAGACCGCTGCTGCCACCGCACAGCCCAACTCAGCAAAGGCTGGTGCGAAGGCGGCAAGGTGGTGTGCGGCTACCACGGCTGGACATACGACCGCAGCGGCGCGGTGGTGCGCATCCCGCAATACGAGGCCGACCGCGCCATTCCCTGCCAGTTCAAGACCACCGCCTACCGCTGCACAGGCCGCTACGGCTACGCCTGGGTCTGCCTGGGCGACCCCATCGACGACATCCCGGCCATCCCCGAGTTCGACGACCCGAAGTACCGCACCATCTTCCAGTTCTACGAGACATGGGCCACCAGCGGCCTGCGCTTCATGGAGAACTCGTTCGACAACTCACACTTCAGCTTCGTGCACCGCAACACCTTCGGCGTGGCGGCTTCGCCCAAGCCCAGCAGCTACCACATCGAAGAAACGGCCTCGGGCTTCTACGCCGAGACCGTGATCGACGCCGTCAACCCGCCCCACCTGCAAAGCGTCAGCGGGGTGAAGGAGCCCATCACCACGCGCCACATGCGCAACGAGTGGTACCGGCCCTTCGCACGCCGGCTCGACATCGAGTACCCCAGCGGCATCCGCCACATCATCATCAACAGCCTGGCCCCCATCGACGACGGCCACATCCAGGTGGCGCAATGGCTGTTTCGCAACGACACCGAGGCCGACTGCCCCGCTCAAACACTCATCGACTTCGACTTCGAAATCACGCGCGAGGACAAGGAGATCATCGAGTCAACCGACCCCGACGCCATGGTCGATGCCAGCCGCCACGGCGTGGAGTACTCGATGCCATCGGACAAGCCGGGCATGATCATGCGCAAGCAGCTGCTGGCGTTGCTGCGCGAGCATGGCGAGGAAGAGGTGTTCAGGACACCCGCCAACCCGCAGAGCTGAATCGCGCTTGCGGCAACAATGGCTCAAACCGCCACGCCACCGGTTCCGAACGCCTCGGCGTGGATGCGCTCACCCGGCACGCCCAGCGCCCGCAACGCAGCGATCTGCGCCGCCATGAAAGCCTGCGGCCCACAAACGTAGTGGTCCGCGTTGGCTGGCAAGGCCTGGGTGCTCAGGTCAAGGCGGCCCAGGGCATCCGGCTCATGCGGTGCATCGCCACGCTCCTCGTGCACGATCCAAGCATGGCCGTCCGCCAAGGCCTCGGCCAACTGCCGCACGCGCGGTGCGAACGCCTGCGCGCGCCCATGACGAGCCGCGTGAAAGAAGCGCACTTGGCGCTTTGAGTTCCGTGCGTGCAGGTGCTCCAGCATCGACATCATCGGGGTGATGCCCACGCCCGCGCTGATCAGCACAACCGGCGTATCGCGGTCTTCGTGCAGGAAAAAGTCTCCCGCTGGTGGCGCAACCTCGATGGCATCGCCTTCGGCCAATTGCCGATGCAACTGGTTGGAGACCATGCCTTGCGGTTGCTGCGTGCCACCCGCCTCGCGCTTGACGGAAATGCGCAAGTGGCCCTTGCCCGGCGCATCCGAGAGGCTGTATTGGCGTGGCTGACGATGGCCCAGCTCGGTCACGACCAGGCGCACGGACACATACTGCCCAGGCCGGAAGGCCGGCACGCCGCCTCCATCGGCCGGCACCAACTCGAAGGACGTGATCTCATCGCTTTCGGCCAGCTTGCGCGCAACGCGGAAGGTGCGCCACCCCGTCCAGCCCCCCGCCCGCTGCGAAGCCCCTTCGTAGAGCTGGCTTTCCAGGCCGATGAGCACATCGGCGAGCTGGCCATAGGCCTGGGCCCAGGCATCGATCACTTCGGACGTGGCCGCAGCCCCCAGCACCTCGCTGATCGAAGCCAGCAGGTGGCGCCCCACGATGCCGTAGTGCTCGGCCCGAATGCCCAGGCTGACGTGCTTGTGCGCGATGCGTTCGAGCACCGGCGCAAGCACGCTCGGATCGTCGATGTGGCGGGCGTAGGCGGCCACGGCCATCGCCAGCGCCTGCTGCTGGGCGCCGTTGCGCTGGTGTCCCTGGTTGAAGACTTCGCGCAGCTCGGGGTTGTGCTTGAACATGCGCGCATAGAAGTGGCTGGTCAAGTCAACGCCGTTGCTTTCGAGGATGGGGACGGTGGCCTTGATGGTCTGGCGAGTGATCGGGTCGAGCATGATCGGCGAGCGTGAAAATGGGGTTGAAGAAAGATGAATGAATGGGTCAATCAAGCCAGGCAGGCGCCTCAAATTCACGGCACAGCCGCTGTGATTGGTCGTCGTCCAGCGGCTCCTGGGTCAAACCGCAGAAGCCGCCCTGCGAGGTGCGTTGATGATGTCGACAGCCCTGACAGATGCCGAACGTGCGCCGCTGATTGAGCCGCTGACAGGTCGACAACACCTGCCGCAACATCCGCGTGGCTTGCTGCGTCTCTGGCATGCCCATGCAGCGCGCGATGTCACCCAGCCGCAGGTGCGCAAGCAGGCGTTGCACGACATCGCTTCCCGGCTCCGTCAGCCAGAGGTGTTGCAGCCGCCGATCCTGGCTGTCCGGCGTGCGGCGCAGGTAGCCGGTCTGCTCCAGCCAGGCCACCGACTTCGACACCGTGCCCTTGGTCAGGCCCAGGTAGTCGGCCAGCCCACCCAAGGTGTTGCTGTAGCGGTTGGCCCGGTCAAGGAACAAAAGAGCCCGCAGGTGGACGATGTCCATGCGGTGCAGGGTCGCAAAGCGATGCATTTCATGCAGGAGCAGCTCCGCCAGTTGAAGGGTCAGCTCGGTGAAGTGCAAGGCGACGGCCTCGGGCGTCTCGGGGGTCGGCAATGAGCTGACAAGGCGTGGCGGAGCAAGATCGGACATGAACGGAAGCAAAGCTCAAGGAGGAGAAGGCACCACCGGCGGGGACTCGACCAGTTCGGTGGGCGTCAACAAGCGCCGGGGGTCGGCCTCGGGCTCGTCGGTGTTGCGGCGACGTGCGAAGCGTTCACGCCAGTTCGGACTCAAAGCCGGCAGTTCGGCCAGTTCCGCCAGATCGGCGGGGGAATGGGCTCGCTGAAACAAGCACCGCTGCACCCGCGCGAGGCTCCAGGTTGGATGAGGCCTTGCCAGCAGCTCGATCACATCGCCCGCCTCGATGGCGCCGGACTGCAACACGCGCAGGTACCAGCCCATGCGGCCGCTGTCTTGAACCCGCTTCGCCATGTCGGGCTGGCCGAATGCGATGTTCAGCTTCCAACATGGCATGCGCCCCTGCGAGACCTGCACCAAGGTCGAGCCGATGCGCAGCACATCGCCGATGCATTGAGATGACTCGTCAACACCCTGCGTGGAGAGGTTCTCACCGAAGGCCCCGGGCCGCCACAGGCCTGCCCGAGGCCACCGCGCATGCCAGGCCGTGTAATGCTCGAAGGGATAAACGTGCAGCGCCTTTTCCGGGCCGCCGTGGTGTCGCGCGTCGGCACAGGCATCGCCCAGCACCCCATCGAGCTCGACACTCAGCCGCTCGACGGGTTGGCGGCCCAAGGAGCTGAGGCACCCTGGCCGCAACTCACGCGGGCGCCCGGACAGCACCTGCCGAACAAGGCCCATGCGAGCGCGCCTCATGGCTCAGGCCCACACCAAATCGGCCAGCCACGACTTGAGCATGGCGCGGCCCGCCTGCTCCAGCAGCGGCCCCTGGGTGCGGGCTTGCGAACGCAAGGTCGGCACGTCCAGGCCCGCAGCAGCCAACTCTCCGGTGTGGCCGATCAACCAGCATTCGAACTGCTGGGTCAGGGCCTCTGGGTGGAACTGCAGCGCCAGGACGTTGCAGCCCACGCGGAAAGCCTGATGCGGGTACAACGGCGAAGACGCCAACAGCTCGGCATCCAGCGGCAGATCGAAGGTGTCGCCATGCCAGTGCAGCACCGCAACGCCATCGAGGTGCCGCAGCGGCGACTGCAGCCCGGCTGGCGGCAGTTGCAGCTCGCCCCAACCGATTTCCTTGCGACCGCCCGGGTAGACCGCCGCACCGAGCGCCCTGGCCATGAGCTGAGCGCCCAGGCAGACGCCCAAGGTGGGCCGACGTGCGGCCAGCCGTCGTTCGAGGGCCGCCAGCTCATCGACAAGGAAAGGGTAGCGATCGGTTTCGTAGACCCCGATCGGCCCCCCCAACACCACCAGGAGCTCGGCATCGTCGATCGCCTGGGCCACGTCATCGACCCCGGCCTGCACGACCCGGATCGCGTGGCCCAGTTCGCGCAGGGGCTGCGCGAACGAACCGAGGTCTTCGAAGGCCAGGTGTTGAACCACCGTGACCACGGATTGATGAGCGCTCATGCACTGGCCTCCACCATAACAAAATCGTCCTTCGACGCGCCGCAATCGGGGCAGGTCCAGTCCGACGGCAAGTCGTCGAAACCGGTCCCTGCGGCGATGCCCTGGCTTGGCGCTCCCGTTTCTGGATCGTAGTGCCAGTCGCAAATCAGACATTCCCAGACCATGCCGCGCACCTCAGATCAGCGCGGCACGCTGGAAAGCCGCCAGGCCCTCGCGCGTGTCGAGGATGCCGACGTCTTCGGCGAGGCGCACCACACCAGAGTAGTCGACCCGGTCAAGTGCCACCTGATTGACCTCGCGGCAATCCTCGATCATCTCGCGAGCATGGCGCACGCCGAGCTGCTGCAACACATCCAGCCAGAGGTCCAGCTCCTTGTCGGCGAACCAATGGATCGACTTGGGCAGCGTTTCGGCGAAGAAGCTCCGCTGCGCGCTGCTGAGCGCCTGGTAGAAGTTGCGCGTGAGCTCGGCGAAGATCTTCGAGTGCGCGAGCTCGTCATGGCGGTGCGCGGCCACCGTGGCGCGGTTGAGCGGCTGGATGCTGTCTTCGTCAGAGAGCTGATGCAGGTAGTCGCTGATGAAGATCTCCGACACCACAGCCGTGCTCAGGCGCACCAGCATCGGCGCCCAGTCGGCCACGTGGCGGGCCTGTTCCTGCTGCATCTGGCGCACGAGGGCAAACTGCGGCACGCGGATGTGCCCCAGGTCACGGTGTGCACGCGTGAGCCGGTTGGCGTTCTTGACCAACAAGAGGTGGTAGGCCTCGTCGACCAGCGTTTCGCAAACGATTTCCTTGGCCCACTCGTTGTCCAGACCCGGGACGTTCTCATAGAGGATGTCCTGGCAGGCCGGGCTGACGATCTCCAGCTCGATGGCCACGGTCTTTTCGTTGTAGATGATCCAGCCTGCGGCCAGGACCTGGCGCTTCGTGTGCTCATCGAGCGCCTGGTAGAGCGGGTGCATGTGAAACGGCAGCAACTTTTCGAGGAAGTCAGGCCGCTCGGGGTCGTACCGCAGATCCGGTTCATGCTGTTTGACCTGGGCACGCTGGCCCCAGCCCTTGGCGATGCGGGTCAGCAGCTCCATGGAGCGGTTTGCCTCGTTGGCGTGCTGGCGATTGGGCGTCATGGCTTGCATGGTGGTCTCCCGGTTCAGCGCAGGTTGCCGGAAATGAACTCGCCATGCGGCATGTCCAGGCCATCGGCTGCCGAATACACCTTGGTCACCTGGCGGCTGGCCACATCGATCTTGAGGATGTAGTTGCTGTAATAGCTGGAGACGTAGGCGAAGCGCTTGTCGTTGGTCAGGCTGATGACGTGCGCCACCTTGAAGTCAGCGGGCAGGTCAACGCCGGGCTTCAGCCGCTTGAGCAACTTCGGCGCGTTCTGCTCGCTGATGTCGAAGAACGAGATGTAGCCCGGGCCGACGTTGCCATCGAGGGTGTCTTCTTCGGCCACGATCAGCGTGTTGCCCACCACCGCCACGTCGGACGCGGGCCGATACACGCCACTGCCATCGATCGAGTCGGTCGGGCCGAGCACGCGCACGGCCTGCATGCGCGCCACGTCAAGGCGCCAGACGCTGGGGCCGATCACCGAGGCGCCTGAGGGCGTCCGGCTGGTTGGGCCTGCTTGCATGGTGCCGATGTAGGCGTAGCGGTCGTCCACCCAGGTGGTGAAGTGGGAGAACGCGGCATATTGGCTGCGCGTGCCCAGGGTGATGCTGCCCACCTGGAACAGGCTGCCGGTATTGCGGTTGGGCACATACACCTTGACCTGGTTCAGGTCGAATTGATAAGGGGCGCTCAGGCCAATCCAGCCGCTCGGGTTGAAATAAATGCCATGCAGCTGCCGGCTGTCGTTGCCAAAACTCTGCTTGCGAACGATTTGATTCGTTTTGTTGTTCAGAACATAAATGTTCGAATTCGTGTACCCGGTGAGATAGGTGAAATCGGTGCCAGGCAGCAGCGTGGGGCCATGGATCTGGGCGTAAGTCGGGAACCAGGCCGACGGCACAGGCGGGATGGGCTGCGACGGAGACGTCTGCGTGGGCACCGGAACGGTGGAAAGCTCACCCGGTTCACCCATGGGGATGAAGGACTCGACCGACACGTGGGCGGTGCGTTGCGCCCAGTCCACCATGTCGAGGTGCAGCGCGGCAACCTTGGTGCCTTCTGCTGCGTTCGCATCGGTAGAAATGAAGATCTTGCTGCGATCAGGCGTGATCCAGCTGTGCTGGCAAACCACGTCGGGCCAATTGCCCATGTGCTTGAGCGGGGTGATCACCATCTCGTCGGTGTCGACGTTGATGAGGATCAGGTCGCAATGCATCATGTTCACAGCGGACATGACCTGGTGGGTCTCGCCGTTGTGAGCGTGGGCGGAGGTGGCGGCGAGAGCGGCGGTCAACAGGCCCGCCAGAGCGATTGTTTTGAGTTTCATGCTGGTTTTCCTCTGATTGAATGAAATGGAATACATGGGTCCTCCCTTTTTTGTTTTGAATCGAAACGATATCGTCGAAAAAAAACGGCGTCAACTTCGTTTTAGGGGGTAACCGGACAACATGCAACGCATGGCTAAAAAACGCCAACACCCTGCGAGCCCGACGGCTGTTACCCCTTGGAAGAGACATCAGTCACAGTTTTGCAACTCAATGATGGCAAAGCCCGTTTCGGCGATTTCGGCCTCGACCTGGGGCAGTGCGAACTCGGTGTGGCAGAAGCGACATTCCTGCGAGGTGAGCTGCTCAGGCGGCACGCCCTTGGCCGCGAGGTAGCGCCGGCCATGCTCGAGCACCAGGCCCGGGTCCTTGTCAGCGTCCTGGTCTCGCACGAGGATGTCGAAGTGCATTCGGCGGCCATCGGGGCGGCGCACATAGGTGTCGAAAACAGCGATCTTCATGGTGGTCTCGTCGGTGGTTGATGGGGTCAGATCGGGATGCACACCGCGCCGGCATCGGCCCCGGGGCGCCATGCGGGAACCTGTGCAGCGCCATCCTGTGACGCGCCGGGCTGGCGCTCGATCAAGCCTCCCAGCAAGGCGCCCAGGCGCAGGTCATCGAGGTGGCCGAAGTGCTGGAGCACGAGCTCGCCATCGCGGTCAAAGACCATCAGCGTCGGGGTGCCCTCCAAAGCCCATGCCTGCATGGTCTGGGGCAACACCGAGCCTTCGAGCGCACGATCGATGGCAATGGGGAAGGGCAGCCTGTACTCGTGCACGAAGGCACGCAAGGCGTCGGGCGTCATCACATGGTGATGCTCGAACACGCTGTGCAGGCCGATGACCACGAGGTCGTCACGCGAGAAGGTGAGGTGCAGGTTGCGCGCCTGAGGCAGGCTGAGCGTGGCACAACCTCGGCACAGCATCTGGAATGCGGTGACCAGCACCACCCGGCCGCGCAAAGCGGGCAGGCTCAGGGGCTCATCGGTGTTGAGCCATTCGCTGGCATCGATTTCGAATGACATGGCGACGGTGGGGTTGGTTGCGGTGATGCGCGCCTGAACGCCCCGCCCGGGTTGGGCGGGGCGGGGTGCCGGCGGGCCGTTCTCAGGCGCGAGCCGGGGTCACTTCAGGGCGACCTTGGGGAAGTCGACGGGGATGTCCAGCGCGACGTTGATGTAGTTGGTGTAGAGGTTCAGGGCCACGTGGGCCAGGATCTCGACGACCTGCTCATCCTTGAAGCCGACCTCTTGCAGGTTGGCCACGTCGGCATCACTGACCTGGGCGCGCTGCTCGACCACCTTGAGCGCGAAGGCCAGGGCGGCGGCTGTCTTCGGGTCGGACGACTGGCCGACTTGTGCGGAAGCCATCTCGGCGGCCGAGGCGCCAGCGTTCTGGCCCAGCACGGTGTGCGCGGCCAGGCAGTACTCGCAGCGGTTGCGGTTGGCGATGGCCACGGCGATCTGCTCGCCAAGCTTGGCGCCGAGCGTGCCTTGGCCCAGGGCGCCGAAAGCGGCCCACATGCTTTGCAGCGCAGCCGGCGAATTGGCCACGGCCTTGAACATGTTGGGGGTGGCGCCAAAGGCCTTCTGGATCTGGCCGAGCAGGGGCTGGCTGGCGGCGGGGGCGAGTTGGGTGTTGATGTTGACGCGGGGCATGGTGATCTCCTTGGGAGTCAGGGGGGTTGAGTGAGAAAGACAGGGGATGAAATACGTGGGATGAAAGAGCCTGGCGCCGAGGTCAGCGATTGACCTTGCCTGGCAGGGACAGGTCGCCGGAAGCAACCTTGAAAACGTTGGTCACGCACAGCAGCGGGTTGTGCACGCTGGCGTTGACGCGCAGCGCGGCGGTCACGCCATCGAAGGCCCCAGCCTCGACCGCACCGATGTCATCGAAGGGCACGCGCACTTCGACGGTCTCGTTCTTGAAGGTCGGCGACCAGCCCGGGCTGTCGATCAAGATGGGCAGGCCGGGCCAGGTCTTGGGCAGGCGCGGCTTGGCGCCTTCGGGGATGTCGACCACCTTCAGGGCGCCCTTGCCGCAGGCGTCGTCGGGCTGCAGCACCACCCAGTGCGAGTGCCAGACGTTGCCGTCGTTGCCCGGGTTGCCGTCGCCGTTTTCGTCGAACAAGGGGGTGTCGTCGAAGTCAGGGTGCGAGGTCACGGCGAAGGCCAGGATGCCAGCCTTGGGCTCGAAGCCGACCACGGACGGGTCGAGGCTGGTGGGCCAAACGTAAGAGAACACCGAGCTGCCAGCGAGCTTGCCGGACTTGGTCGGGTGGGTCGCGCCGGCCTTGCCAGACACGGCCATGTGGAAGATGGCGACCTTGCCATCCGTGCTGACGCGGGTGTGCACCACATCGAAGGGGGCCTGGACAGCCTTCTTGGCCTCGGTGGGGATGCCACCGTGGTGGCCCGAGTCGTGGGCTTGTGCGCTGCTGGCCGCGCCGCCGATCAGGCCGGCGAGCAACAGGGCAGACAAGAAGGATGGCTTCAACGCTTGCATGAGGTCCTCTGTGTGAAAAGTGAGAGTGAAGCCAGTGTCATGGGCGCAACCGTATTCGTTGATACAGTTCGTACGCACGACATACCACTTCGTACAGGCCACCCCATGCAAGCCGCACCGCCCATCGACCGCCTCTCCGGCATCCTCGAACGCTTCCGGGTCCAGGCGCAGTTGCACCACACGGGCGCGCTGTGCGGGCTCAACCATTTCGACGCGTGCGATGGCCACGGCTACCTGCATGTGCTGCGGCGCGGCACGCTGGAGGTGAGCCACCCCGGCGCGCGCGAGGTGCCGACCACGCTGCGTTTCGACGAGCCGACGCTGCTGCTCTACCCGCGTCCCTTCACCCACCGCTTCCACAACCCGCCGGTGGACGGCTCTGACTTCACCTGCGCACGACTTGCCTTCGATGGCGGCGAGCGCAACCCCTTGGCGCGCGCGTTGCCACCGCTGATCGCTTTGCCACTGGCGCGCGTGCAGGGCCTCGACTCCGCGCTGGAGCTGCTCTTCGCCGAGACTGACCGCGTGCGCTGCGGCCAGCGCCTGCTGGCTGATCGGCTCTTCGAAGTGGTGGTGCTCAAATTGCTGCGCTGGCTGCTCGACCACCCGCAGGAAGCGGGCATCAGCCCCGGGCTCATCACCGGCCTGTCAGACCCCCGGCTCGCCCGCGCGCTGGTCGCCGTGCATGACGCGCCGGGCGAAGCCTGGTCGCTGGAGCGCATGGCCGAATGCGCTGGCATGTCGCGCACGGTCTTCGCCAACGCTTTCCGCGAAGTCGTGGGCCAGACACCGGCCGATTACCTCACCGACTGGCGCATCGCGCTGGCACAAAGCCGGCTGCGCGAAGGCCGACCCATCAAGGTGCTTGCCGAGGAATTGGGTTACGCCAACCCGTCGGCGCTGTCGCGCGCGTTCAGCGCCCGCACGGGGTTGTCACCGCGCGACTGGCTCAAGCAAGAAGCCCAACGCGAACCCGCCAGGGCGTGAAGGCCGAAGCGACCAGCGGGTGACAATGCACTCGCACGAATCCGCCCTCGGCGGGCGCAAGGAGATGGCATGGCGGTGGACGGCGGGAGCAGCGACCTGCTGCAAGTGGTGATGCTGCTGAGCGCGGCGGTGGTGGCGGTGCCGCTGTTCAAGCGGCTCGGCCTCGGCTCGGTGCTGGGCTACCTGGCGGCGGGCCTGGCCATCGGGCCCTTCGGGCTGGCCTGGTTCCGCGACCCGCACACCATCCTGCACACCGCCGAGCTCGGCGTGGTGATGTTCCTCTTCCTCATCGGCCTGGAGATGCGCCCTTCGCACCTGTGGAGCCTGCGCCGCGCCATCTTCGGCCTCGGCAGCCTGCAAGTGGTGGTCTGCGGCGCGTTGATGACGCTGGTGGGCATGGGCTTCGGCTTTGCGTGGCAGGTCTCGCTCATCAGCGCGATGGGCTTCGTGCTCACCTCCACCGCCATCGTCATGCAACTGCTGGGCGAGCGCGGCGACGTGGCCGCGCCGCGTGGTCAGAAGATCGTCGCCATCCTGCTCTTCGAAGACCTGCTGATCGTGCCGCTGCTGGCCCTGGTGGCCTTGCTCGCACCCGCTTCGGCGGCCCATGGCGACGGGACGGGTGCGGCGGGCACGAACTGGGGCGCCATCGGCCTGGCTCTGGGCGCGGTGGGCGTGCTGGTGGCCGCCGGACGGTGGCTGCTCAACCCGATGTTCCAGGTGCTGGCCCGCTCGAAGGCCCGCGAGGTGATGACCGCCGCCGCCCTGCTCGTGGTGCTGGGCGCCGCCCTGCTGATGCAGCTGGGTGGCCTGTCGATGGCCATGGGCGCCTTCCTGGCCGGCGTGCTGTTGTCTGAGTCGACCTTCCGCCACCAGCTCGAAGCCGACGTGGAGCCCTTCCGTGGCCTGCTGCTGGGCCTGTTCTTCCTGGGCGTGGGCATGTCGCTGGACCTGTCCGTGGTGGCCGCCAACTGGCCGCTCATCGCCGCTGGCGTGCTCTCGCTGATGGGCACCAAGGCCCTGTGCATCTACGTGGTGGCGCGGCTGGCGAAGAGCTCGCACGCCGACGCGCTCGACCGCGCCGTGCTGATGGCGCAGGGCGGCGAGTTCGCCTTCGTGCTGTTCGCCGCCGCGATGGCCGCCGGCGTGATCGACCCCGTGGTCAACGCCAACATGACGGCCATCATCGTGCTGTCGATGGCGCTGACGCCGCTGAGCGTGCTGCTGCACAAGCGCTTCGCCAAGTCCGACACCGTGTCGATGGACGGCGTGGAAGCGGTCAGCGAGCACACGGCCAACGTGCTCATCATCGGCTTCGGCCGCGTCGGCCAGATCGCCAGCCAGGGCGTGCTCGCGCGCGGCGCCACGCTGACCATCATCGACCACGACACCCAGGTCATCCGCGACACATCCGCTTATGGCTTCAAGGTGTACTACGGCGACGGCAGCCGGCCCGAGGTGCTGCACGCGGCGGGCGCCCACCAGGCCTGCGCGGTGCTCGTGTGCGTTGACGACAAGGCAGCGGCCACGCGCATCGCCGAGAACGCGAAGCACGTCTGCCCGCAGGCCCAGGTCATCATCCGCGCCTACGACCGCGAACACGCGGTGGAGCTGGCCAAGGCCGGCGCCGACATCTATGTGCGCGAGACCTTCGAGTCGGCCATGGTGCTGGGCCGCGAAGCGGTGCTGGCCACCGGCGCCAGCGTGGAAGAAGCCGACGAGGTGATGGCGCGCGTGCGCCGACGCGACGCCGAGCGCTTCGAGCTGGAGGTGGCCGGAGGCCTGTTCGCCGGCCGCCAACTGGTGCTGGGCAACATGGTGAAGCGGCAACACCAGATCGAAGCCAGCCCGGCTGCAAGCACCGCCAGTTGAAGGCCCGGCCCGCCATGCGCACCCTGCTCATCGTCTACCACTCGCAGACTGGCGGCACCCGGCAGATGGCCGAGGCCGCAGCCGAAGGCGCGCGCGAAGAGGGCAGCGTCGACGTGCGCCTGCTGCACGCGTCGCAAGCCGGTCCCGACGACGTGCTGCATGCCGACGGCTACCTCTTCGCCACGCCCGAGAACCTCGCTGCCATCAGCGGCCAGCTCAAGGATTTTTTCGACCGCAGCTACTACCCCGTGCTCGACCGCCTCAACGGCCGGCCCTACGCCAGCCTGATCTGCGCGGGCAGCGACGGCCACAACGCGGCGCGGCAGATCGAGCGCATCGCCACCGGGTGGCGGCTCAAGGCCGTGGCCGAGCCGCTGATCGTGTGCACGCATGCGCAAACGCCCGAAGCCATCCTCGCGGCCAAGCGCATCGGCGAGGAAGAGCTGATGGGGTGCAGGGCCTTGGGGGAGTCGATGGCAGCGGGGTTGGGGTTGGGGGTGTTTTGAGGGGGCAAACCGGTCACCTGTGACACCCTTGCCCCCGTCTTCTGCTGCTGGAGCAGCGAAGACCAGAGCCGGATCGGTCGGGCTTTTCCCCGGCTTAACGATCCGGCTTTGTTTTTGGTGAAGGCGTCTAGCGTTTAAAGAGAGTCGGTTGGATCGTGAGTCATCCCCACGCATGTGGGGAACACGTCGTGCGACAGGTCGAGGTTGATACGCTCGTTCGGTTCATCCCCACGCATGTGGGGAACACGGTCGAACGTTGGAAGAGCAACCTCCCCAAGCCGGTTCATCCCCACGCATGTGGGGAACACCTGTGCCCTCGGGTCTCCGCTCAACACACCAGCGGTTCATCCCCACGCATGTGGGGAACACACCGCCTCGGCTTGTCGGCGATCGGCTGCGGCCGGTTCATCCCCACGCATGTGGGGAACACCCCAATGATCTCGTCGGCGTTCCCGTCCTTCGTCGGTTCATCCCCACGCATGTGGGGAACACCGCTACATGGCAGCAAGCAGGACCGCCCCGACCGGTTCATCCCCAAGCATGTGGGGAACACGAGCTGACCTTCGAGCGCGACGATTCGATTGTCGGTTCATCCCCACGCATGTGGGGAACACGGGTTCTTCACATCGGACCCGACCACAAGCGTCGGTTCATCCCCACGCATGTGGGGAACACTCGTGTTGATCGGCTCCACATTTTTCGCAAACCGGTTCATCCCCACGCATGTGGGGAACACTTTTTCATTTGAGGTGCCCATGCCTGTACCTGCGGTTCATCCCCACGCATGTGGGGAACACGCGCCGCGACGGGGCCCCTTCCGCCATCCTCACGGTTCATCCCCACGCATGTGGGGAACACGCGGGCACCCGATGAACACTGGGGGCGACCGACGGTTCATCCCCACGCATGTGGGGAACACTGAGCCGATAACCGTCTCTGTTGGTAAAGGTTCGGTTCATCCCCACGCATGTGGGGAACACCCGCAAAACGTGCGACAACCCATCACAGCCGACGGTTCATCCCCACGCATGTGGGGAACACCGACACCAAAGCCGCCAGAGCCGGCGGCCTGACGGTTCATCCCCACGCATGTGGGGAACACGCACGACTGCTGCGCCAACAGCATCCGTGTCCGCGGTTCATCCCCACGCATGTGGGGAACACCGGCCCTGTTCGCGCGCCAACGAGCAAGCAGGCGGTTCATCCCCACGCATGTGGGGAACACGAGTTGTGCGCGTCCATCGTCGAAGGCGGCTTCGGTTCATCCCCACGCATGTGGGGAACACGACTGAAGAGTTCCGACGCGGCGTCTTCGTCACCGGTTCATCCCCACGCATGTGGGGAACACGCGCGCAGGTTCACACGCATAAGCCGCGCCTTCGGTTCATCCCCACGCATGTGGGGAACACAGCTCGAAGTAAACGGACTCGAATGGCATGTTCGGTTCATCCCCACGCATGTGGGGAACACGAAGATGCAGATGCGCAGCATGGTGGTCAGTCCGGTTCATCCCCACGCATGTGGGGAACACGGAAGGATCACAGAGTGCGGCAGTGGGGCAATGCGGTTCATCCCCACGCATGTGGGGAACACCAATGCACGCAGGCGCGCATCCCTGGCGGCGTCGGTTCATCCCCACGCATGTGGGGAACACGCCGGTGGCAGCCCCCTCACGCAGTACACGTTCGGTTCATCCCCACGCATGTGGGGAACACGAAAGCCCGATTTTCCGGTTCGTCATCGACGACGGTTCATCCCCACGCATGTGGGGAACACTCGCGCACCTGCAGCGACGAACCGCTGTTCGTCGGTTCATCCCCACGCATGTGGGGAACACTTCCAGCAGCGCTCCCAGGTGCGGAACCTTGTCGGTTCATCCCCACGCATGTGGGGAACACACACAAATCTCATGTACCACCGCAAAGCACGCCGGTTCATCCCCACGCATGTGGGGAACACACGCCGGCCGGTATTGCCGTCTCGCCATAGATCGGTTCATCCCCACGCATGTGGGGAACACTGGCGCGACGACGAGACGCCCTGGTGTGGCGTCGGTTCATCCCCACGCATGTGGGGAACACTTGCCGCTCGTCACCGCGGTGGTTTCTGCAACCGGTTCATCCCCACGCATGTGGGGAACACCCCCCCAGCTAACCCCCTCACGAAGGACGGGGGCGGTTCATCCCCACGCATGTGGGGAACACCTGGGCAACCAGTTGCCGGGCACCACGAAGGACGGTTCATCCCCACGCATGTGGGGAACACGGCTTCGGGGAGTGTGAGCATGCTCATGTCTCCGGTTCATCCCCACGCACGTGGGGAACACATTGAGCAGTTCCGTCTTGGCTTCCCGAACACCGGTTCATCCCCACGCATGTGGGGAACACCTGAATTGAAGCGTCGCGCAGTTAATTTCAACCGGTTCATCCCCACGCATGTGGGGAACACACCTCGACGCCTACGACCGCGCCTCAAGGGAGCGGTTCATCCCCACGCATGTGGGGAACACGCCGTCACCAGAGGCCGGGTCGCCGTTGCCGTTCGGTTCATCCCCACGCATGTGGGGAACACCCGCCCCTGCTTTCGGTTGGCGTTCGGCCTTTCGGTTCATCCCCACGCATGTGGGGAACACCCAACGAGCGCCAGACCGCCCACACCCTGGACCGGTTCATCCCCACGCATGTGGGGAACACCCCTGCGTGGGCGGTGGATTGATAGCTGGGGCCGGTTCATCCCCACGCATGTGGGGAACACGCATCGCACACCGGCAACGGCGTTGCCACGGTCGGTTCATCCCCACGCATGTGGGGAACACGCATGAGATCACCGAAGAACAAGTCACGTTCTACGGTTCATCCCCACGCATGTGGGGAACACCAACTCGTCAAATGTGTCGTGGGCATTGCCTCCGGTTCATCCCCACGCATGTGGGGAACACGCTGGAGGACGCCAAAGCCATCCTGAAGGGCAGCGGTTCATCCCCACGCATGTGGGGAACACCTCGACCCAACCTGTCGCACTCGCAAAGCCATCCGGTTCATCCCCACGCATGTGGGGAACACGTGGATGCACGAAATCCCCATCCTCGAGCAGATCGGTTCATCCCCACGCATGTGGGGAACACTCCTTGCCGCCAACCAGCGCCATGCGGCCTACCGGTTCATCCCCACGCATGTGGGGAACACCGCCGGAGGCGATGCGGGATGTGGTGGGGTGGCGGTTCATCCCCACGCATGTGGGGAACACTCCCCAGGCGTCTCGATCACATCCTTAAAGACCGGTTCATCCCCACGCATGTGGGGAACACGCGGCGCGGCCGGCGGCGGCAAGACCGACCTGGCGGTTCATCCCCACGCATGTGGGGAACACTTTGTCATGGTTGACGGTCGCCGCTTCTATGACGGTTCATCCCCACGCATGTGGGGAACACCTTGTTGGGCGTACCAACCGATCGCCCGCCAGTCGGTTCATCCCCACGCATGTGGGGAACACTCATGCGGTCCTTGCCTCGACGGGACACAACCCGGTTCATCCCCACGCATGTGGGGAACACTCGACATGGACGGATGGCAGGCGGTGGAGTTGCGGTTCATCCCCACGCATGTGGGGAACACGCCAACTGGCAGGGCCTGGGCGCCATCACCCGCGGTTCATCCCCACGCATGTGGGGAACACGTAACCTGATCGTCCATCTCAGCCCCCCACAAACGGTTCATCCCCACGCATGTGGGGAACACATTCAAGGCCGCATCAAGGACACCCAGGACAACGGTTCATCCCCACGCATGTGGGGAACACCGAAGGTGTCGCAAGACCTCTACGAGCGAACGCGGTTCATCCCCACGCATGTGGGGAACACATTCCCTCTCGGCGGGCCATCACGCGCTCGCACGGTTCATCCCCACGCATGTGGGGAACACTGTGCAGGGCGACCAACTCCCACGGCAATTTGCGGTTCATCCCCACGCATGTGGGGAACACGTAATACAGCGTCACCGCGTCGACACCAAACGCGGTTCATCCCCACGCATGTGGGGAACACTCTATCAAAGGCGCCGTGTCTCTGATACGGCCCGGTTCATCCCCACGCATGTGGGGAACACACTGGCCTACACCAGCCGGCCGACGCCAAGAACGGTTCATCCCCACGCATGTGGGGAACACCACTACGCCGATCCAGACACCGACAACATGTGGCGGTTCATCCCCACGCATGTGGGGAACACACAGATTCAGCAACGACCTCACCCCGCGTGAACGGTTCATCCCCACGCATGTGGGGAACACAGGTCTGATGGGGTCGCTGTAGTTGTTGAGATCGGTTCATCCCCACGCATGTGGGGAACACAGCCGCGAGGCTTCCAGGTTTTCTGGAATCCGCTGGTTCATCCCCACGCATGTGGGGAACACCTGATCCGCCTATGTGGCGGATTTTTTTCTCCCTGGTTCATCCCCACGCATGTGGGGAACACGTGGGCCGGACAATGGGTGACGTGATGCGGGCCGGTTCATCCCCACGCATGTGGGGAACACGCGCTGTTCGGCGCTGTTGGGCTGCTCGTTTTCGGTTCATCCCCACGCATGTGGGGAACACCGCGCGCAACATGGGCGGCCTCATCAAGCACGACGGTTCATCCCCACGCATGTGGGGAACACCGACGGTCATCCATGTCCACCAAACAGAAAATCGGTTCATCCCCACGCATGTGGGGAACACGGCATCGGCTCCAGCTCTGCCAGTTCAGCCTCCGGTTCATCCCCACGCATGTGGGGAACACTCTTCGAGTGCATGGCCAGGCTGAACGTGATACGGTTCATCCCCACGCATGTGGGGAACACCGGCAGCGGAGGTGTCGGATGACGTGTGGGAACGGTTCATCCCCACGCATGTGGGGAACACTAAGGTTCATTGGTCGCACGGATCGGAAAGGACGGTTCATCCCCACGCATGTGGGGAACACATCCATGAGGAACAGGGCGCGTTGCTTGACGTCGGTTCATCCCCACGCATGTGGGGAACACTGCCACGTCAGACCGCCGATCTGGAGCGGTGTCGGTTCATCCCCACGCATGTGGGGAACACATCGGGTGGGGCTTTAGCATCGTCAATGAACGCGGTTCATCCCCACGCATGTGGGGAACACCGGGTTGACGCTCCTGCCTTTTTGCGGGCAGACGGTTCATCCCCACGCATGTGGGGAACACACCATGCCCAAGCTCTGGATCGACACCGAAACCGGTTCATCCCCACGCATGTGGGGAACACAACCAGCCGCAGGTGGCCCATTGCCACAGTTTCGGTTCATCCCCACGCATGTGGGGAACACCCCGTTTCAATACCCTTTTGCTCGATCAATCCGCGGTTCATCCCCACGCATGTGGGGAACACTGGTCGTCGATGGCCTGCCAGCTCTTGAGCTACGGTTCATCCCCACGCATGTGGGGAACACCAACACGCAACGGAGAACGCAAGATGACCTACCGGTTCATCCCCACGCATGTGGGGAACACACGCTATGTCTCAACCGGGGCATGTGTAGAGTGCGGTTCATCCCCACGCATGTGGGGAACACCATTATGGTGAACAATCGGAACCCTCGTCAACCGGTTCATCCCCACGCATGTGGGGAACACATAGCGGGCTCAGGCGTTCAGGGATTCGATTGCGGTTCATCCCCACGCATGTGGGGAACACCTCGCGTCGAAGGGCTGCGCGAAGTGGTCTTGTCGGTTCATCCCCACGCATGTGGGGAACACGACTGCACTTTCAAAGACACCGACGGGACCGACGGTTCATCCCCACGCATGTGGGGAACACGCACCACGCTGACCAGCCAGGGTCTCGAAGTACGGTTCATCCCCACGCATGTGGGGAACACGTTGGAGACAATCTCCTTCGCCTCCCTGAGCCCGGTTCATCCCCACGCATGTGGGGAACACGTAGTCGTCGGCGTCCATACCGGGTAATACACCCGGTTCATCCCCACGCATGTGGGGAACACTCCAGTTATGAGACTCGGAATCGTGGAATCGCCGGTTCATCCCCACGCATGTGGGGAACACACCCCTGACGAGACGCTGGCCAAGGCCGGGTTCGGTTCATCCCCACGCATGTGGGGAACACCCACGATGCCGGTCGGTCGCCGCAAATGGCGTCGGTTCATCCCCACGCATGTGGGGAACACGTGACCACGGACGCGGGCGCTGCCTTCGTCGGCGGTTCATCCCCACGCATGTGGGGAACACCCTGTCGGCCCAGACCAACCTCAACGGCGTGGCGGTTCATCCCCACGCATGTGGGGAACACCTCGGCGTGCTGGCCGAAGTCGCGCATGTTGTTCGGTTCATCCCCACGCATGTGGGGAACACGGGGAGCCAAACAAAGCCTAAGCGCGATAAGCACGGTTCATCCCCACGCATGTGGGGAACACACGTCGATGCGGCCCCAGCCTTCGCAGGCCAAGCGCGGTTCATCCCCACGCATGTGGGGAACACTGCAACAACGGCGATTGCACCTGGGGCGGACCCGGTTCATCCCCACGCATGTGGGGAACACATGTTGCGGATCACGCCAGCGACTAGCGCGAACGGTTCATCCCCACGCATGTGGGGAACACGTCGGCCCGGCCTCCAACGCCTCCCGAATCCGCGGTTCATCCCCACGCATGTGGGGAACACAATCACGAATGCATCGACGGATTCGTCGCACTCTGGTTCATCCCCACGCATGTGGGGAACACGTTTGGACCATCTCGATGATCTGGTCCGAGGTCGGTTCATCCCCACGCATGTGGGGAACACATCGCCGCTGGCCAGGATCGCCGTGCGGATGTCGGTTCATCCCCACGCATGTGGGGAACACGTCATGGCCGCAGAACTTGCCGCCCACAATGACCGGTTCATCCCCACGCATGTGGGGAACACAGTAAATCATGCGGGCAACCCAGGATCAGTCACGGTTCATCCCCACGCATGTGGGGAACACCTGCTCTGTCTTCTTGTCGCTCATGTCGGCTCCGGTTCATCCCCACGCATGTGGGGAACACGACCTGCTCAAGCTCCAGGCAAGCCGCCAGCCCGGTTCATCCCCACGCATGTGGGGAACACGGCGTCGACGATGGCCAGGTTGCCGTCGTTGATGGTTCATCCCCACGCATGTGGGGAACACGGTCAAGATCAACGGGATCAGCCGCGCAGTGGCGGTTCATCCCCACGCATGTGGGGAACACCTCGACGATGGTGTTGTGATAGAGGCGGCCGTCGGTTCATCCCCACGCATGTGGGGAACACGCGATGCGGGCAGAAGCGCGGCGGTATTGCGCCGGTTCATCCCCACGCATGTGGGGAACACCCAAGAGCACCACGACTGGGAAGACAGCAAGCGCGGTTCATCCCCACGCATGTGGGGAACACATCAACGACGGCAACCTGGCCATCGTCGACGCCGGTTCATCCCCACGCATGTGGGGAACACCGCACATCAACACAGAGGAAGCAAATGGCTGACGGTTCATCCCCACGCATGTGGGGAACACCTCTCGGCGGGCACGCCCACCAGCACCTCGGACGGTTCATCCCCACGCATGTGGGGAACACGAACTCGACGCCCTTGAACGGATCGCTTCCAAGCGGTTCATCCCCACGCATGTGGGGAACACCGCAACAAAGTCACCGGATCGAAGGGCGTCTACGGTTCATCCCCACGCATGTGGGGAACACGCAGGCGCTTCTCGACGACCTTGGGGTCGGCGGCGGTTCATCCCCACGCATGTGGGGAACACGTTCGTGCCACCGGTGCCGCGGCCAGTCAGCCACGGTTCATCCCCACGCATGTGGGGAACACACTTCCTCTAACCCATTGATTTCAATGAGGAATTCAGGCCCCAGATTTTCCACCAAATCTGGCGCCTACTTCGAGTTGTTAAAGATCACCGTGAAGGGCGCTCCGCATCGGGCAGGAAGCTCACCAGTTGAACCCCGTCATACTCCACCGGAATTCGGCGATTGGCCCCGGTTGTGCGCACCTCGAATCCCAGCTCGTTTTTCGCTCGCCAGGCCATGACGGCATTGCCTTCGCCAATGCCCTCGACCACCTGATCCCAGATGGTTTCTCGCACCTTACGCGAATAGGTGCCCACGTAGACACCTGCCCTGACTTCCAGCAGCCAGATGGCCAAGCGCCCACGCAAACGGGGCGGAGCGTTCTCAAGCACGATGACCAGCATCGCCCATGCTTTCAGAATTTGGCAGCGCAGGGCGCACGGCCTCAGCAGGCGGTTCTGGCGGACGGATTTCACCAGCGGCCAGCACCTCTTCGATGTCAGGGATGATGCGTTCCAACAATCGTGTTTGCCGGAACACATCCCTGCAAGCGTGCCTCACGGCCCGGTCTGCCATGGCAGGCTTCGCCGCAGCCACTTTGAAGGCCACGGGCACCACCGTTTCGAACTTGTAGATGTCTGCAATGTCGTAGACGAATGAAAGCGGCTTGCCAGTGTGAATGAAGCCCACGGCGGGCGCATAGCCCGCAGCAAGCACGGCAGCTTCCGTCACGCCATACAAGCAAGCCGTCGCGGCCGAGAGGCAGCGGTTGGGCAGATCAGAAGCATCCCAAGACTCGGGGTCATAGTCGCGGCCCTTCCAGGTGACGCCGAACTTCTGGGCCAGCAACTGATACGTCTTGCGCACCCGTGCGCCTTCGATGCCTCGCAGTTGCTCCACGCTGCGCCGCTGTGGAGGCTCCTCGCCAAACCGCATGGCGTACATCTTGCGCACCACCTTGAGCCTCAGGTCATCATCCAGCGCCAACTTGGCCTGGTAAAGCAATCGGTCAGATCGAGCGCCGCCAGGCTGCCCAGAGGAATAGACCCGCACACCGGCTTCGCCCACCCACACGAGCAACGTGCCCACGCGGGCCGCCAATGCCGCCGCCCGATGCGACACCCGGGTGCCGGGCTCCAGCATGATGCACGCCACGCCTCCCACTGGCACGTGCGTCATCACGGGCCTGACACGAAAGCCGCCACCATCCACCACCACGAAGGCACCATCGACCACGTCGATCTCGCCCTTCTCGATGAAGATGATGGACAGCCGTTCCTTGATCGCGATGGGCTTGAGCGGAGGCAGCAGTTTGCCGTCGGTCATTGAGACTCCTCTCCTGCGGCTTGCAGCACGGCCTTCAGCGCAGCGTCGCTGAGGTAATGGCCACCCGCCCGCATGTCATGCACCAACGGCCCCACCAAAGGGATGAGGCCCCGCCGCTTGGCCAGCACCAGCACACCCGGCGTGCCGATGACCTGCAAGCCCAGGGCGCTGGCCTGTCGTCTGGCTGCCAAGTCATCCACGAGAAGCGCCGCGTGGTGATGAAGCGCGCACCCGATGGCAGCGCATTCGCCCGGGTCCAGCTCAGGCAGCAAAGCCGGGGCACCATCGATCACGGACAACGTGCCAGCTGAGACGGCGGCCTGGATGCGTTGCGCGTCGTTCAACTGTGGGTGTCGCAAACACTCGTCCAGCACGACGCGAGGCACCATCGCTCGCGTGAAAACCTGAGACAGCAAACCGATCAGGTCTTGCCGCCCGAGGGCCATCAGTGGGCCGGCATCGGTGACAACGATGTGTTCAGGGGCCAAAGGCTGCAAGTTCTTTCTCCAGGTCTTCAGCACTGGTGCGGATCACGGGGATTCCCAATTCACCAAGATGCCGCGTGAACTCGCTGCGGCTCATGCCTGCCAGCTGAGCTGCCTTGCCCAGAGAAATGTGCTCTTCGTCGAACAGGTGCACAGCCAAGGCCGTGGTCACGCCTTCGCGCACCAAGTGCTCGTCAAATGGCACAGCGATGAATACCGGCGCCCCATGCTTGGTGACGACGGACAACTTGCCCGCTTCTGCACCGCGGATGAGGTCACCGGTGCGCTCGCGCAAATCTCGGACGGTGAAAGTTTCCATGGGGGCTCCGAAGGGTCATTTGTGCCATCAAAAGATAGCACAAATGACCTCGGTAGGGACTAGGGTTGAGCAGCCAGACTCAACAGGCCACAGCCAAACGCTTTTGCGGGGCCTATGCCACGGATCAAGGCGTCCGAGACCAGAGACACGTCTTTGACTGCCAGAATCCCGTCGAAACAGGTGCGTTGGAACTGAACCAGTGATTTACCAGAGCGAGACATGACAAATTCGCTATCGGTGACCAAGGCCATCTCCACGGTAAAACCTAGCCGCTCTCCTTGGCGTGAAAGCCAAGCCAACTGCTCCTCCTCATTTGCCAGCCCAATGCGTTTGCCATTTTTGGTCACGGTGGGATTGGCAATCAATCGAAATCGACGCTTGCTTTCAGCCCGTAGCATCGCCTCAGGATTCCATTCCTTGATTTCAGGTTCTCTGACCAGGTAGCCCACCAGCGCACTCAAGAAGCGCCAGTCTGGCGCTGACTCCGATTGAACCAAAACCACAGGGTTTCGAATCGATGCGCCCGGTTCGACCCGCCACAAGAACCTGAGCGGAAGATCAGCGCTGTCAGATATGAAGGCCCGGCTCAGTGTGCGATGCATGTCATAAACATCGCCCAGGTCACGTCGCGCCGCAGCGCTTCTCAGCTCAAGCGAAAGACGGGTCAGGTGCATGCTGCGCCCCCAATGAAATGTGCGCCGACCTCACGAAACGTGGACCGAAACGACGGTTCGAGAAAGGGGCAACAGGTTGGTCCAAACGAATCGCGCCCTCGCCCGGATCCTCCATGACCATGCGATGGGTCGAGGGTTCCGCATCCCCGCACAACTTGGGCCAGGTGCTCAAGGCTTCGAGCAAAGACAATTCAGACACGCTGTTTGGCAATGGCACCGGCTTGGACGGAACAAAGCTCTTACGCCCCAGGGCCAAGGGCCACACAGGCTTGTGCAAGGCGGCCGCAATTTGATCAAGCAACGCTCGATCACCCTCAAGTCCGACAAGAAAAACGGCGTCCGCCAGAAAGTAGCGTGGGCTGACAACGGTCCTGCCGAGATCCACTTTGCCTGTGGCCGCCATGACACCGGTTGCCGTCTGGTAGTCCCTCATGGGCACGCCTTCCCGATCAATGCGCACGCCCATGCGCAAGGCGGCCAAGTCATCAATGGGCTCAGAACGATCTCGGCCCAGCGCCGCGCAGATCAGCCCAATCACGCCCGATTTGGATGGCTCCAACTGAGTGTCGCGTTCATCGAATCGGCTGGTGGTGCCCCACGATTGCATGGGGCCTTGCAGCCGCATCAGCAAGGTTGCCATGTCAGGCCCCCAGGCTCTTCGCCGCCAGTTGGCGAGCTTTTTGGGCCAGCTCAACCAGTGATGCAACGGACGCACCTTTGTCGGCAGGCCACTGGCCGGACAAGTCGAGCCACGCCCACTCGTCGTTCTGATGGCCGTAGACCTTGGCCAGCTTGTCATCGTGCTCAGCAAGTGCCTTGATGGACTGATCGCTGTAAGAAAGATCTTGGCGAGGGAACACCGGTTTCTCGAAAGCGTTAGCCAAACTCATGGGGGAAGCATGGCGCAGACACACGCCCGCGAACTGCGGCAGGTTGTGCGCAGCAAAGGTGTTCTGCTTGCCTGAAGGAATGGCGCGCACCACAGCCTGCGTGAAGGCTTCAACGGCCGACAAGGCCAACGCTTGGTCTCCTTGGAGGTTGCTCATGAGCTTGTTGACATCCAGCGCGGCATACCGATAAAGGGTGGCCGAATTGAATTCGATCTGGCCGATCATGTCGGCACCAGCGCTGTCGTCGCTGGCGGGCACATCGTCAACCGCCGTGAAGTAATCGAACTCACGCGTCACCTTGTGGGTGCTGATGGCGTGGGCCACTTGACACGCAGCGTCCTTGTTCACGGAAGGCAAATCAGCGAGCATCCGACCAAAGAGCGCCACGTCCACGGCCTTGCCACCGTCCAGGATGGACTTGGCCTGATCGATCACCTCTTTGGGCAGACTGGATTTGGCATCCTTCTTGGATTTCTTTTCAGCGCTCCCCAGCGCATCCCAGTGTTGGTCAACCAACGCAGCGAATGCGCTCACTTCGCGCTCACCCAGGAACAGCAAATACTCAGTCTTGCCACCGTCTTTCAGCTTCAGCCCGGCGGCAGCGAGGGCAGCTTCGATCTTGTCTGATGCCTCTTCTGCTGGCCGGTGGGGCAGCTTGTCTTGCATCAGTTTCTTGAGCCGCATGGTGCGCACGCCCATGAACTTTTCTGGCAGCAACGACTGATTACGCGCCACATCACGGATGGCGCGCTTGAAACATTGGCTGCTGACTCGGGCGCGACGATGTCCTCCAAACAAGGCATCTTTCGGCGCTCCGGTGTCATCGCGATTGAGATTCGACGGGGCAAAGTTCTGGATCAGGTGGAATTCAAGAAAAGCGCTCATGTTGGGTTCCCTCAATTGGTGGTGATTTCTTCGTCGGAGGACAGACTGGCAATGTAGAAATCGCGTGCCCAGCGTTGCTTGGTCTTGTCGAGGTTTGGTGACTGTGGGTTCAACCAAGTGTTCAAGTCGTGCAGCAGTTGGCGGTAGTCCAACCCCATGTCAACCGAGGCAAGCAAGGCGATGACCTGGCGCAGGTGATCGAGCACGGCACCGTCGTCTGCTTCCAGCAAGGCAATGAAGCGCCTTTCCAGGCTGTTGCTTCGGCCCTCGTTCCGGCGATCTCTCTGGAACTCGCCAAAGGCTGCCGACAAGGCCGTGTCCTGCTTGTGTTTGGGATGTTTGGCATACAGGCCCGCAACGGCGTACAGGGCCAGGCGCCGGCTGTCTTGTGCGTGCCATTCTTTGGACACGAATGGCTCCACCAGTGGCAGCGCCTTCAGGTACTGGCCTGGCTCGAAGGCCAGGCTGTGGCGCAGCGCGGCCAGCGGCCCGCGATCTTTTTTCTTACCCAGGTCAATCAAGTATTGAATGAACCTGTCTTCCCTGTTGTTCATGCAGAGACCTCCTTGTTGAGTGCTTGGGATTCGGGCCGAGGAACATGTTCACGCAGCACCGACCAGAAGAGCCTTTGAACCTTGGCCTCAGCGATATAGATGTTCGCCGCTTGGCCAAGACTTTGCTGAAGCAGCCGCCACGCCGTGATGGACGCATCCCGAATCGCTGCTTGCCACAGTGTTTCGGCCTGCTTGATCTGGTGTTGGCCAATGGCGGCGAGCAAATCACTCAGCGCGCGTTCCGTGTGCGCAAAGTAGGTGCTGCCCCATATACCGGAATCCAAGTAGGCCCGAGCGCGCTTTCGCGTTTCGGTGCTGTCTGGATCAGGCATGGTGTGGGACACGAATTTCACCGCCACCGACGTGAGCGCTTTGAACACGGTCTCCGCCGTTTCAACTTGTGCTTTGAAAAAGGTGGCCAGTTCCGGACGCTGCAGCAGAGCACTTGGGAGCATGTAGCGCTCCATGCGCCAACGCAGCAACTTGGCTTGATCGCTCGCCAATCCTGCGATGAGCACCGGCTGATAGATCGGCCCTCCGTCCCCCAATTCCAGCCCGATTTGGATGGCGTAGCTCAACACAGCGGGCGGTTTGCCTGAAGCCCCGGCGGGCATCGCCAGAGCAGGCAGATCCCGCCACAGCGCACGCGCATCAGAGAAAGTGAGTTTCACGAGGTTCGCAGAGCCCTGCCTGTACGTCGTCATGGGGTCTAGATCGTTCTCATCGTCTCCTAACGCGTATCCCGCGCCAAAGTGAATCCATCGAACCTGTGCTTCCGGATCAGGAATGAGCAACACAGCGCGTGACTGACGTGTGTACCGGTCGTTCGGTCCTGTAGCCAACACCGGCGGCCCCTTGAGTTGAGCGATGGTCAACACTGGCCGCTCCCAGGCCGGAAGGTCTGGCTCTGCCTGCTGACGGGTTGGCGGATGCAGGTTCAGGCAAAGCGTTTGCGCCAGGTTGTTGCCCAAAGCAACCGTTGCGGCTGTGTTCACCAAGGGGCCAGCTTTGTCGGCGTCTCTGAATGTCTTGACCAGGCCCCCCGGCGTGAATTGCAGGAAGCCGAGCAACATGCGCACAGCCTCAGCGAATCCCACCGCCGTGGGCTGCGAATCAAGTGCATGGTCGAACACCAATGGCGTGTTGCCGTTGGCTGCAGACAGCGCAATCTGGGTCCATGCCTTGCGCTTGTCCCGTGTCTCTTCGGCAGTGGCCAAGGCAGCTACTTGCATGAAGGGCGTTTCGGGATGGAGCAGCCAGAAACGATCTCGAAAGTCAGTCAGGTATTGGCGGATCGCTCCCAGCGGCAAGCCGCCTTCGTACCAGTCAAGTCGGGTTGACAAGCCCCAGCCTGGGACTTGCAAGGTCACCGCCCTGTGGAGGATGGCCAGAAGCAGCCGATATTGCGCCACCACATCAGTAGGCGATGTGTCAGCCAGCGCCTCAATGTCGCCCGCGTGCTCAAATGTGTCTAGCAGACCCAAGTGACGCACCTGCCCGCCTTTCATGCGGACAGGCAGCCACGGCGAGTCGATCAGAGAGAAGTCTTTCATCTCATGCCTACCCTTTTGAATTCGTTGCATTCAATTTAGCAAAGGATCAACGTATCGCGCAAGTTCTTTTTGATCAGCAGTCATCGCACCCGTACACTCTGGCCTCCCACATCAGGGATGAACCAGATCACCGCATGGCAGATTTCGTCGCGGGTGACGTATTCCCTGCGTCAGCAGGGATGTTTGGGGAGGGGCTACGGCCCCTCCACCTTTTCGTAGACCAACCCTTTGACTTCGCAAAGCCTCAACCTGAGAGCACCGATGTCATGGCATCGATCTGTCAAAGGCAACGGACGGAAGTAGCGCAACAGCGGATGCTGCTCAAAAACAGCACAGGCGGGCTGAGCGCTGAAGTGCCGCACCACCGCTTTACGCGAAACTTTGATTTGTCGCCGATAAAGCGCTTTGGCCACATCATGTTCGAGGGGCTTGGCTGGATCGATCCATTGGTCACCAATGCGCCACAAGCCGTCTTTGGCCTCGACGGGTACCAGCGTGACAGTCTCTGCGCCCAATCGGGTCTTGTTTTCTTCGCCCAGTGGGCCACCATCCTCATTGCCTTTGGGTAGGTTGGCGTAGGCTTCGTCAACCCTTCGGGCTGGATCGATGCTGATGTTCATGGCTTGCCGCTTATGGCTCCTGTGCTCCGCAAGATGGTGTCCAAAGGCTTCTTCGTCGATGAATTTGCAGATCGCGGCGTCCAAGTCGTCTGGCAAGGCGGGCTGGCTGTAGACCCATTGAACCAATCGATCGATGTCGTCTGGCAGGTTCAAAACGGGTTCTCGATTCAGGCACACCCATGTGCAACCAAGGATGTAGGGCTGATACACAAAACCCCATGCGGTCTGCTTCAAGTCCGGCAAGCGATCAGGCTGCAAACCAGCCACCCTCAACCGAGCCACTTTGTGGGCGTCTGGCCGCATACGCTGATGACGATGCAGTCGCCCCGCTCTCTGCAGCAGCAAGTCGATGGGCGCCAGATCTGAGAGCATGAAATCGAAGTCAATGTCCAGGGACTGCTCGGCCACTTGGGTGGCAATCAGCAAGGCGCGCTCGGGTCGTTGCCCTCCTTCACCAAAAAGGGACAGCACGCGTTGCTCGATGTCGCTCCGCTGATCTGCCGGAAAGCGGGCGTGAAACAAGACAATCTGCACGGAGTCATCCACTTGAGCAGAGAGCATCGCATGCAGGGCTTGTGCGCGATCAACCGTGTTCACGATGACTGCGCCGCAGCCACCATGCGCAAGCAAGCCCAACGTTGATGCGCACAGAACTTCAACTGATTCGTGCATCCCCTCCACATGAATGGGAGCAAGAGGTCTCGCCTCGAAGTGCACGGCACGGCCACCCAAGTCATCAGCAACAGCCACCCGCGGGTATGCCACATCAGGCATGGTTTCTGGCTCGACACCCCATGCCTTGAGCAGCTCGTGCTTGCGCGCTCTAGGCAGCGTGGCACTCATCAAAATGACCGAGCTGCCCACGGCCTTCAGCCACATCAGCAATGTGTCGATCAAGGTGGCTGTGTAAGTGTCGTAGGCATGAACCTCATCCAACACCACGACACGATTGCTCAAACCCCACAACCGCACGAAGTGATGCTTCACGTTCATGGTGGAAAGCAGCGCCTGATCCACCGTACCGACGCCGTACGCCGACAGCAGGGGGCGGCGACGCTGAGACAGCCAGCCTGATGCACTGATGCTGTCCCCGACGGAATCATTGATGCCGCGTAGCTGCTGAACATCGGCGTTCATCGCCGCGCCACCGTGAACCAGTTGCAAATCGAGGTGAACCTTGGCGAATTTTTCAAGGAACCGGTGGGCACGCTGAAACATGGCGTTGCCCGTGGCTTGGGTGGGCAACGCCACATACAAGCCACGGTGCTGGTTGGTGGCCTGCAAGCGCAGATGCGCCAGGAAGGCCATTTCGGTCTTGCCCTCCCCCATGGGCGCTTCGACCAGCATCAACGTCGGACCCTGGCTTGCTTGCAACAGCTTGTCGCCTTCCCGTTGCAATGGGCGAGGTGGTTTGGCGTCACCCAATATTTGCTGGAGCAGATCCGCCGTTGATGGCTTGTTCACTGGCTGAAGCGTCTGAAACGGTGACCAACCAATTTGTTTGAGTGCTCCGATGCCGCGCTCGACACCATCCCGGTGATAGGCGGACAGTTCGTCCAGCCGCTCACCCAGCGGAAACCAATCTGGATTGGATGCGATCCAATCGGCTGTGCTGGTCAAACCTGCGAGCCAATTGATGGCCGGTAGGCTCAACGCTGTCTGAGAAGGAGCGCCATCCGGCCTCAATGTCTGCCAATAGGCATCCAAGATAGTTGCTCGCGCGAGTGCCCATTCAGGTGGCTCTCTCAGGCTTTGAACATCGTTGATCTCAGCGCTCAGAAAGTGGAATCCATGGTGCGCGCTGATGGCACAAACAACATCGCCGATCCATCTTCGATGGGCCGGAACCTTGCTTCCCCAAGGCTTGCGCAAATGCACTGCGGTAGCCAGATCATGGCGGTCAAATGATGGGCCGCCACGATCAAAACTCAAGCCGTTCTTTTCATCGTGTGACTGGCCCTCGGCCCACTTGGCTTGGAAGCCTGGTATGGCTTTGCCAAAATCATGGAGACCTGCTGCCGCAGCCAGCCATCGAACACAGTTGTCATCGGTCAGGCCAAAAGCCTTAGCAGCCCATCTGCGGGTAGTCTGAGGCTCAAACGACAGCAAGGCTTCAACCACTGCTGCGACATCGAGCAAGTGCCCCAGCAGGCCATGGCCCGAGCCATCACCACTTTTCGCCCAAATTGCTCGCGCCGCTGGCGATAATTCAGAGAAGCGACGAGGCGCGGTGTTGCCGATGGGGATATTCAAGCTTCGCTCCCAATTGAAATTTTCTCAGGCCATTCTGCACACCCAACAGGCTCACCGAATGAGCCACCTCAACTCATCTGTACACCGCCTTCATTCTCAGGATCTCTTCAGCGACACGCGCACGCAAATCCCTCGGCGCCATCACCTCACAATCCGCCCCAAACCGCAGCACATCCATCATCAGCTCTCGATGATCGGCATAAGGTACCTTCAGCGTGTAGCGACCATCGGCCTCCATCTGACCTTTCTGATCCGGATGCCATTGCTCATTGGCCACCCACCTGGCCCGGTACGCTGAGAACCGCAACGTCGCCCATTTCAGCTTGCCTTGCGCGAAGATCCCGTATCCCGGCCCCAGGGCGTGTGCGATCCGCTTCTGGCTCACGGCCTTGGCCACCACATCCAGTGCCTGCACGGCCGTGATCCGGTCCACCGAGAAGTTGCGCAACTCCTGACGCAGGTGGCACCACGCATCCAGGTGCCAGTTCTCACGGTAATGCACCAGCCGCAGCGGCGACACCTCGCGCTCGGTCGTGGCGTCGGTGCTGCGTGCGGCATAGGTGATGCGCAGCCGCTTGCCTTGCAAGAGCGATTTGCCGATTTGCTGAAAGTGCGCCATACGCAAGGGGCGTCGGCCCACGCTGGCGATCAGCACCTTGCGCCGCACCGCATCGGCAGAGTCATGCGCCGAACCCAGCAGGGCGTTGAGCCGGGCCATCAGCGGGGCGATTTGGTCTTGCAAGATGCCACCAGCACCGAGGTCACCCAGCAGGTGCTGCATGGTCAGCAGGGCGTGGATCTCTTGCTCGTTGAACCACAGGCCGGGCAGCTCATAAGCCGGACCGACCTGTGAATGAACGGCGGCGAAGCAGTAGCCACCCAGGTCTCTGCGCCATTCGATGGGTGCATGCAAGCGGCTGCGCATGTATTCGAGGTCGCGCTTCAGGGTCGCCCTGGAGACACCCAGGGCCGCCTGCATGGCCGCGAACGAAGCCACTTTCCGCTCGCTCAGCATGTGGTCGATGAGGTAGATGCGTTCGGTCAGGCTCATGGTGGGGTTTTATAGCCTGCCTTTGAACCATGGCATCCTTGGGCCATGCGATCCGATGCTTCATCTCGCCTCACCTTGCTCGTGGCCGCCATCGCCGCGCTCGGCCTCGCCGCCTGCTCCTCCGACGCCCCAAAGGGCCCGGGCCATGCAGACCAAGCCGCGCGCCCACCCGCAGCCGTGGCCGCCGCCCCCGATGCGGCCTCGCCCACCGAAGACCAGCGCTTCGCCGCCTGGCTGGCCGCCTTCCGCGAAGAGGCGCGCGCCGCCGGCATCCAGGAGCCGACGCTGCGCGCCGCGCTCGACACCGCGCAGTTGCGCCACCAGAGCGTGCAGCTCGACCGCAGCCAACCCGAGTTCGTGCGCCAGATCTGGGATTACCTCGACAGCGCCGTTTCGCCCACGCGCGTGAGCCGGGGCCAGGAGAAGATCGCGCAGTACCGCGCCGAGGCCGATGCGGCGAGCGCCCGTTTCGGCGTGCCGACGCCGGTCATCGTGGCCATCTGGGGCATCGAGAGCAACTACGGCCAGAACTACGGTGACATACCGGTGATCGACGCGCTGGTGACGCTGGGCTTCGAAGGCCGGCGCGAGGCCTGGGCCAAGGGCGAGCTGATCGCCGCGCTGAAGATCATCCAGCAGGGCGACATCGACCGCGAGCACATGATCGGCTCGTGGGCCGGCGCCATGGGGCAAACGCAGTTCATGCCCTCGGCCTTCCTCAGCCGCGCCGTGGACGCCGATGGCGACGGCCGCCGCGACATCTGGGGCAGCATGGCCGATGTGCTGGCCTCCACCGCCAACTACCTGCAACGATCAGGCTGGCGCGCCGACGAGGCCTGGGCGCCGGAGGTGACGCTGCCCGAAGGCTTCGACCCCGCGCGCGCCGACGCCAGCGTGCGCCAGGACGCCGAGCAATGGGCCGCCGAAGGCGTGCGCCTGGCCGATGGCTCGCCGCTGCCGCGCATGAGCGAGGCCAGCATCCTGCTGCCCGGCGGGGCGCGCGGGCCGGCCTTCCTGGTGGGGCCGAACTTCCGTGCCGTGCTGCGCTACAACAACGCGCTGAGCTACGCGCTGTCGGTGTGCCTGCTCGCGCAGCGCATCGATGGCGGGCCGCCCTTGCGGGCCGCTTGGCCGCGCGAGGAGCGCGCGCTCAATCGCGGTGAAGTGAAGGCACTGCAAAGCGCGCTCAACCAGAAGGGCTTCGCCACCGGCCAGCCCGATGGGGTGGTGGGTCCGGCCACGCGCGGCGCGCTGCGCGATTGGCAGCGCAGCGTGGGCCTGCCGGCCGATGGCTTCCCGACGGTGGCACTGCTGGCGCGCTTGCAGGCGCCCTAAAATCCGCGCCTTCCGCCATCTCTTTCACCTGTTTTGACACGCCCGCCTGGGCGGCCGCCAGGCGCCATGCACATCACCGTCAGAGAAGAACTCAAGGCCTACATCGACCCCCTCACCCCCGACGAGCACGAGGCGCTGGAGCGCAGCCTGCTCGCCGAAGGCTGCCGCGACGCGCTGGTGCTGTGGGGCGACTTGCTCATCGACGGACACAACCGCTACGGCATCTGCCAGAAGCACGGCATCCCCTTCCAGACGGTGCAGCACCCGCACTTCAAGTCGATGGAAGACGTGCACCTGTGGATGATCGACCAGCACCTGGGCCGCCGCAGCGTGTCGGACTTCCAGCGCGGCGTGCTGGCGCTGCGCAAGCGCGAGATCCTGGCGCAGCGGCGTGAGCAGGCGACGCCCAATGCCTCGGCCGCCCCCATCTCAGATTCCACGCACCCAACCGGCACGTCTCAGGCCGAGGGCACCAGCGCCTCCACGGCACCCGAACCCGTCCCGCTGAAGAACCGCACCGACATCGCCCGCGCCGCGCGCCTGAGCGCCAATCAGGTGGTGATGATCGAGAAGATCCAGAGTCAGGCCGTGCCCGAGTTGGTGGCCGCCGTGAAGCAAGGCACCATCAGCCTGAACGCGGCGGCAGCGGTTGCCACCTTGCCCGCAGAAGAACAGAAAGCCGCCGCGCTGGCCGGCAAGGACGAGCTCAAGCAGGCCGCCAAGCGGGTGCGCGAGGTCAAGCGAAAGCCCGCTGCCGAGCGAGGCACATCGGCCGAACAGCCCGAGGTCGATGAACCGCCTTTCGAACCCGGTTCAAGCGCGCAAGGTGCATCGCCAAGCGACATGCAGGCGGAGCTGCAAAGCTTGCGTCAGCGCGTGGCCGAGCTCACGGCTGAAAACGCAGCCTTGCGTGAACAGGTGGCACAGCTGCAGAGTCTGCAAAGTCAGCCGGGCTGAGCGCGCCCGACACACAGGCTCAACACCGCAGCATGGCGCGCAACTCAGCGCGCCAGCTCAGCGCGCATCGCGTCGATCACATCCTTGTAGCTCGGCTGGCCGAAGATGGCCGAACCCGCCACGAAGGTGTCGGCGCCCGCGTCGGCGATGCGGCGGATGTTGTCGACCTTCACGCCACCGTCGATCTCCAGGCGGATGTCGCGGCCCGTCTCGCGTTGGTGCGCGTCGATGATCTTGCGCACTTTCTCGGCCTTGCGCAGCGTGCTGTCGATGAAGCTCTGGCCGCCGAAGCCGGGGTTCACGCTCATCAGCAGCACCACGTCGACCTTGTCGATCACCCACTCCAGCACGTCCACGGGCGTGGCGGGGTTGAACACCAAGCCGGCCTGGATGCCTTCGGCCTTGATGAGCTGCAAGGTGCGGTCCACGTGGGTGGAGGCGTCGGGGTGGAAGGTGACGATGTCGGCACCCGACTTGGCGAATGCCGTGGCCAGGGCGTCGACCGGCTGCACCATCAGGTGCACGTCGATGGGCACCTTGGTGCCATCGGCCTTGACGCTGTGCTTGCGCAGGGCTTGGCAGACCATCGGCCCGAAGGTCAGGTTGGGCACGTAATGGTTGTCCATCACGTCGAAGTGGATCCAGTCAGCACCGGCGTCGATCACGTTGCGCACCTCTTCGCCAAGGCGGGCGAAGTCGGCCGAGAGGATGCTGGGGGCGATTCGGAAGGTGCGAGGGGTGGACGACAAGGAGGACGACATGGGGGCGGTTCCTGGTGGGGCGGCGGGACGCGGCTGCTGCGAGCCTAAACCGCCATTCTAGGAAACCCGCCCGCCTCTCGGGCAAAACGGGCTCAGTACCCGGTCGTGCTCTGAGCCATCAACCAGGGCAGCCACATGTTCTTTCGCTGGCGGGCGATGCACTTGCGCGCGGGCAGCTCGCCGTTGTCGGACTTGTCGACCGCGTAGGCCACCCACTCGGCGTGGGCGTCGGTCATCTCCAGCGTGGAGTAGCCTTGGCGGCTGCTGTCGAAGAACTGGATGTGCGGGTTGTTCAGGCGCACGGCGGGCTCGGCCAGCGCGCGCCCGATCAGGATCTTCGTCTGCGCATCGGCCTTGGACGAGAGCATCTCGGCCAGCGTCGACGAGGTCACCGCCGGCGTCATGAATTCGGCGCCCACGTAGTTGTCGAGCGCCAGCGGGTTGAGGTTGTTCCAGTCGTGTTTGATGTTGCTGGCCATGTAGGTGTGCAGGTCGCCCGTGGCCACGAGGAAGTTGCCGACCTTGGCGTCGCGCAAAGCACCGGTGAGGGCGCGGCGCTCGGCCTGGAAGCCGTCCCAGGCGTCGACGTTGAGCGGGGCCAGTTGCGCGCCCAGGAAGGTCACCGCCAGGCGGCCGAAGAAGGTCTGGTTGCCCATGAGCTTCCAGGTGGCACGCGATTGGGTCAGGCCCTCGATCAGCCAGTTCAGTTGGGTCTTGCCGAGCAGGGTCTGATCGGCGCTGGTGTACTTGGTGCAGCCCACCGGCACGTAGCGCTGGCCGAACTCGCCTTCGCCGCAGGCGTGGGCGCTGCGGTAGGTGCGGTTCTCGATCATGAAGAGTTCAAGGAAGCCGCCGAAGTTGAATCGGCGGAACACCTTGAGCGCCTCGAAGGGGTGCGTGGCCTGGGCGTCGAAGCTGACGCGGGCGGGCACGTACTCGCTCCAGGCGCGCTGCGAGTCGAGCTTCAGGCGGCGCAGCAGGCCGGCGTCGGCGCCGTAGGCGGGGTCGGTGGTGTAGGGGTGGTCGGGCGCGCCCAGGGTGTCGCGGGCGTAATCCCAGTAGCTGTCGTTGGCCGTTTCGTGGTCGTCGGGCACGCAGATCAGCGTGTGGCGTTCCATCAGCGCCTGGATGTTGGGGTCGCGGCGGATGGTGCGGTAGATGAAGCGGTAGTCGTTGACATTGAGCGCCACCGTGCCGCCCGAGGGCAGCACCATGGTGCGGTCGGCGAACGGCAGGCTTTGGAAGCGCGGGTCGCCAGCGGTCTCGTAGATGAAGTCGCCCAGGTGCAGCACGTGGTCGATGCTGTCGTCGCGTGCGATGTGGGCCAGCGCACCGTAGTAGCCGTTGGTGTAGTCCTGGCAGGTCAGCAAGGCCAGCTTGTATCGCTTGCGTTGCGCGCTGGCCGCCGGCAGGGTGCGGCAGCGGCCCGTGCGGCTGACGGTGCCGTCGTAGATGAAGCGGTAGAAGAAGGGGCCGCCCGAGGCCATGGCGGGCAACTGGCCATCGAGGTCGATCTTGATGGTGTGGTCGCGCTCGGGGCCGATCTCTTCGGCGCCCACGCGAGCCTGCACCAGGAGGGTGCTGAATTGCGCATCGAGCGCGACCTGCAAGTAAAGCGGCTCGCCGACGCGCACGGCGGCCGGGTCGATGTGGGTCCACAGGATCACGCCGGTCTCGCTCGGATCGGCCGATGCAACGGAGAGGTCGAACACCCGGGCGGAATCGGTGCGCAGGTTGCGCGTGTCCAGCGGCGTCAGGCCGAGGTTCATCCACGCTGCGGCGCGGGCCTGCCAAGTGACAAGCAGGCCACCACCGGCCACCCCCAACGCGGACAGAAAACGACGACGATCCATGTGGGTGCTCCTTTGGGCGTGAAGGTGGGGGCGGCGTAAAGAACTGCAATTCAGCGACCTTGGATGATCGAGGTCCAGCGTGACATCCCCATGAAGCAGCGGGACTTCCACGCGGACTTGTCCGAAGGCATTGCCTAGAATGCCCCGCATGAACTTGGCCGAATTCACCTGCAACGTGCAGCCCAGCTACATCGAGGATCGGAGCGACCCCTCCTGCCACGAGTACGCCTTCGCCTACAAAGTGACCATCGTCAACACCGGCGCGGTGTCGGCGCAGCTCATCGCGAGGCACTGGATGATCACCGACGCGATGGGACAGATCGAAGAAGTGCGCGGCCTCGGCGTGGTGGGCAACCAGCCCTTGCTCAAGCCAGGCGAACGCTTTGAATACACGAGCTGGACACGCCTGAACACGCCGCATGGCACGATGCAAGGCACCTTCTTTTGCATGACCGAAGACGCCCGACTCTTCGAAGCGCCCGTGCCCGTGTTCATGCTGGCGCGCTCGCAGTCGCTGCACTGAGGTCAAGCACACGATGGCGGTTTTTTCCAAGCTCCTGTCTCCCCTTTCTCGACAAGCCTGGTGGCGTCGGCCCGGCAACGGCTTCGAAATCGAAGCGTGGCTGGACCAGGCCGATGCCGAAGCGCCCCTGGTCGAGCGCCACATCTGGCTGATCCGCACGCTTGACTGGGCGCGCCGCGGCGAGCCGGTCAGCGGGGTGCAGAACGTGGTGCGCCTGATCGAGGCCAAGCCCGAGCGGCGTGCACGCGTGGTGGCGCTGCTGGGCGCTTTCTGGCGCGACACCGACGTGGCCGCGCTGCTGGCCGATTACGGGTTCTCGCCGCGCTCGGCCTTCCTCAATGAGCTGGGCGAGCGCGTGCGCCGCCGCCTGCTGCCAGCCAGCCCCGAGACCACCGACCTGTCGGTGCTCTTCAACCTGCTCTTCAGCGACCCCGATGACGCGCAATGGTTGGCCCGCCTGGACCAGGCCACGCTTGAAAAGCTCGGCGCACTGCTGACAGACGGCCTGCGCGCGCCCACCGCGAGCGGGCCGTCGGCCTTGACCGCGCGCGCCTTGGGTTGGCGTGACCCGTTCTGCGACGCCATGCTCTACCTGGCTGCCCAGGTGCGCGCCATCGGCTTCTCGCCGGCCTTCCGCTCGCGCATGGGCATCAGCCTAGGCCGCGATTTCGACGCGCCTGCTGTGGCCAACGCCGACGCCAGCGCGCGCAACGCCTTCCGCCAGTTGGGCCATGTGGTCGAGCGCCTGCGCGACGACATCGGCGCCCACCTGAAGGACAACGCCGATGCGCCGTGGCCGCCGAAGCTGCTGCAAGACGCCCAGTACCTGCGCGCCCTGCTGCACACATGCGCGCAGGCTGCGCACGGCCTGCATGGTCACCTCGACACGCAAGGCATTTCGGTCAACCTCGTCTTCCAGATCGACCAGTTGATGGGGCGTTGCGAGCGCATCGAAATGCTGTTGGACGCCGTGCTCGCGCCCGAGCCCACGCCCTCTTTGCACCACCTGCTGCTGACCTTGCTGCAAGTGGGCGAGCGCCGACGCAGCGTGCGCGCGCTGTTTTCGCAGCACACCTCGCAGCTCGCGCGCCGCGTGGCCGAGCGCAGCGCCGAAACCGGCGAGCACTACATCACCCGCAACCGCGCCGAATACGCTGACATGTTCAAGCGAGCCTGCGGCGGCGGTGCGGTGCTGGCGGGCACCACCTTCCTGAAGTTCGCGGTGCTGGCGCTTGGCCTGTCGCCCTTCATGGCCGGCTTTGGCGCGGGTTTGAATTACGCGGTGAGCTTCGTGCTGGTGCAATGGCTGCACTTCACGGTGGCCACCAAGCAGCCGGCGATGACGGCGCCGGCCATGGCCGCCAAACTGGCCGACGTGCGCAGCGATGCGGCGGTCGAATCCTTCGTGGACGAGGTGGCCCACCTGTTGCGCTCGCAGGTGGCGGGCATCCTGGGCAACCTGCTGGTGGTGGCACCCGTGGTGCTGGGCGTGCAGCTGCTGATGATCCGTTTCTTCAACCACCCGCTCATCAACCAAGACGAAGCCACGCACGCGCTCCATGCCCTCACGCTGCTGGGCCCGAGCCTCTGGTACGCGGCCTTCACGGGCGTGCTGCTGTTCGCATCGAGCATCCTGGCCGGCTGGGCCGAGAACGCCTTCGTGCTGCACCGCCTGGACAGCGCCTTGCGTTGGAACCCGCGCATCCGCGCCTGGCTGGGTGAAGCGCGCGCGGCGCGCTGGTCGGTCTGGTGGCGCGACAACATCTCGGGCCTGACAGCCAACATCTCGCTGGGCTTCATGCTCGGCCTGGTGCCGGTGATCGCCCAGTTCCTGGGCCTGCCGCTGGACGTGCGCCACGTCACCCTGTCCACGGGCCAGGTGGCGGGTGCGCTGGGCACGCTGGGCTGGGGCATGCTGCACGATCCGGCCTTTTGGTGGTGCGTGGCCGCCCTGCCCTTGACCGGCGCGCTCAACGTCGGCGTGAGCTTCACGCTGGCGCTGCGCGTGGCGGTGCGCTCACGCGGCGTGCGCGTCACCGACCGCAACCGCCTGTGGCGCGCCGTCGGCCGGCGCCTGCTGCGTCAGCCCATGTCCTTCCTCGTGCCGCCGCGCTCGGCGGGTTGAGCCAGGCCTTGAGCCGGGCCGCCTTCGGCCTGGTTCACCGGGTCGGGCGGCGGCTCGTCACGCAGCTCGCCATCTCGGCGCCCCGAAAACATCGTCCACCAGATCAGGAAGATCAGCACCGCCAGTGCGAGTGCGGCTTCCAGCACAATCAGACCCATGCCTTGCGTGTTCCCGTCGAGTCAGTTGGTTTCGAGGTCCGGCCTGATGGCCCTGACCGTGGCCATTGTAGGAAGCCTCGCTGCCTGCGGCAGCTCCGTGCCAACCCGTGGCGATCATGGTGCGCCGATCACGCAGGCGCCGTGGTCGGCCCAGTTGCCGCCGGTGCCCGAAGGGCCCAGCCTGATGCGCGCCAAGGCACGCTGGGTGCAAGCCAACTGGGCAGACCTGCCCGGCTGGCAGGCCGACCGGCTCGGCGAGTGGTGGCCAGCGCTGGTCAAGGGCTGCGCCCGACCGGCCGCCGGTTGGCAAAAGCTGTGTGAAGAAGCCCGCCGGTTGGGCCCGGACTGGGGCCAGCGCGTGGGCGACGACTTCGTGCGCCAATGGGTCGAGACGCAGTTGCAGCCCTGGCGGGTGACTTCGCTGGAAGGCCAGGCCACCGGCTTGCTGACCGGCTACTTCGAGCCGCTGCTCGATGGCCGCCGCACGCCCGACGCCCGCTTCGCCTGGCCCCTGCACCGCCCCCCCGCTGGCCTGGGCCAACGCAAGCCGTTCTACAGCCGCGCAGAGCTCGAATCGAACCCAGAAGGGCGCGCCGCCATCGCCGGGCGCGAGGTGGTCTGGCTGGCCGACCCGCTGGACGTGCTGCTCATCCAGGTGCAGGGCTCGGGCCGCGTGCGCTTGCTCGACGAGTTCACCGCGCAAGGCACACCCAAGGTCATCCGCCTGGCCTTCGCTGGTCACAACGACCAGCCCTACCAGTCGGTGGCACGCTGGTTGGTCGACCAGGGCGCCTTCACGCTGGAGCAGGCCTCGTGGCCGGCCATCCGAAGCTGGGCACAAGCCAACCCGGGGCGGGTGGGCGAGATGATGGCGGCCAACCCGCGCGTGGTCTTCTTCCGCGAAGAGGTGCTCACCGACCCGAGCTCCGGCCCCAATGGCGCGCAAGGCGTGCCCTTGACGCCTGGGCGCTCCATCGCCGTCGACCGCGACAGCGTGCCGCTGGGCACGCCGGTGTGGCTGGAGAGCACCATGCCGCAGGCCTGGGTGGCCGGCGGCTTGCCACCACCCTCGCCGTTGCGCCGGCTGGCCATGGCTCAGGACACGGGCGGGGCCATCCTCGGCGCGGTGCGGGCCGACTTCTTCTGGGGCTGGGGCGACGAGGCGCTGGCCCAGGCGGGCCGCACCAAGCAGCCGCTGGCGATGTGGGCGCTGTGGCCGCGCGGCGCGCAGCAGGGCAGCACGCCTTGAGCGTTCGCCTGAGGCGCGTGATTCAAGCGCGGGTTCAAGGCCCGATCTTCACCGACAGGCCCGTGGTCAGCGCCAGGTCGTTGCGTCGCTGCCCGGCCGCCACGCGGCTGTTGTAGGAATCGGTCAAGGCCACCGTCAGCGCCAGCGTGCGGGTCATGTCCACGTTGAGGGCGGCACTGAACTTGAAGAGGTGATTGCGGTCTCCATCGATCGAGAGGTAGCTCTCCAGGCGCTGCTTGAACGACACCGTGGGCGTGAGCTGGTCGGTGAATTCGTTGCCGATGAGGATGCTGTTGCTGGCGAAGCGCGAATCGGTTTCGCCACCGATGGTCTTCTCCTGGCTGTAGCGGCTGACCGTGCGGCCCAGGCCGGCGAACAAGTCCAAGGTGCGATCGGCTTCGTTGATGACGTGGCGGCCCAGGCCCAACGCCGCCTGCCAGCGCAATTGAAGGTCGATGACCCGGTCGTGCTCGACCGCCATGCGCGCGAAGGCGAAGAGATCGGCGTCGACATCGCGATCATGCTGCGCGGTGCCGGCCCACCGGCCGGCCGTGGTCTGGCGCACGGGCTTGGAGCCAGCCTGGCTCTCGGTGACCACGGCGGTGAGCGTCGTCTTGCCGCCTTCCTTGCGGCGCGAGATGTCCGCGTTGACCTGCGCCGCCCGCGTGCGGCTGTTGCCAGAGGTGGCTGACAACGAGGCCGTCATGCGGCCGCGCCAGGCCAGGGGGTCGGAGTCGGGCTGGCCGGCAGCGGATGCGGCCGGCGCCGCTGGCATCGGCGGCATCGGTGCAAAAGGGGCCGATGCCCTGAAAGGAACGACCTGCGCGTGCGCAGCCGTGCCCAGGCACAGCAGAGCAGGCAAGAGGACAAGAGACCAGCGGGGCATCTGGGAAACTCCGATCTGACAACAAGCGCGGCATTGTCGCCCACGCTTTTTGCTCTCCGCCTTTGCCCCCAGCCGCCGCGCAGGCTCTGCGCGATCAATACGTCTTGTACGGCAAGAACTTGCCCGACATGACGATGCTGACGCGGTCGCCAGCCGCGTTCGGTTCGCGCTTCAAATCCATCTTGAAGTCGATGGCGCTCATGATGCCGTCGCCGAACTCTTCGTGGATCAGCGCCTTGAAGGTGGTGCCGTAGACGCTGACCAGCTCGTAGAAGCGGTAGATCAGCGGGTCGGTGGGCACGCTGGTGGGCAGCGAGCCTTTGTAGGGCACCTCTTGCAGCCACAGGCGGGCTTCTTCGGGCAGGTCGAAGATGTCGCCGATGGTGGCGGCCTGCTCGGCCGTCAGCGTCATCTGGCCCAGGCAGGCGGCGGTGACCCACTCCTTGCTGAGGCCCACCTTCGTGGCCACGTCGGCCCATTTGATGCCCTTCTTGACCTTGGCCTGGATGATGAGGTCGGTCACGTCTTCGCGGTTCATGGGGAGTCCTTTCTCTGTCTGTGTGGATGCGACCTGATCAGGTCGGGTTTGAATCAGCGGAACTGCCGATCAGCCTCGGCGATGGGCACGTCGTTGATCGAGGCTTCGCGGCGGGCCATCAGGCCGCGTTCGTCGAAGGTCCAGTTCTCGTTGCCGTAGGCGCGCCACCACTGGCCGGCGTCGTCGTGGTACTCGTACTCGAAGCACACCGAAATGCGGTTGCTTTCGAAGGCGAAGAGGCGCTTCTTCAAGCGGTAGTCGTGCTCCTTGGCCCACTTGCGGGTCAGGAAAGCCTTGATGGCTTCGCGGCCTGTGAAGAACTCGCTGCGGTTGCGCCACCACGAGTCTTCCGTGTAGGCGGCGGCGCAGCGCTCGGGGTCTTTCGAGTTCCAGGCGTCTTCGGCCATCTGCACCTTCAGGCGCGCGGTTTCTTCGGTGAAAGGCGGCAGGGGCGGGCGGGTGATGGGTGCGTCTTGGGTCATGCGGTCCTCAGGGCTTGTTGTGGTCGAAGGGCAGGGGCGTTCAGGCGTTCAAGCGGCCACCAGGCCCGGCCGCACCTCGGGTGGGTGCTCGGGCGCGCGGCCGTGGCTCAGGTCCTTCGCGCGGGCCACCAGGAAGTCGACCAGGTGGTTGCGCAAGGGGTAGAACTGCGGGTCATGGTGCAAGCCGGCGCGGGTGCGATCGCGTGGCAGCGTGTTGACCACGATCTCGGCGATGCGGGCGCGCGGTCCGTTGCTCATCAGCAGGATGCGGTCGGCCAGCAAGATGGCCTCGTCCACGTCGTGCGTGATCATGAAAACGGTCTGCTGGGTTTCAGCGCAGATGCGCAGCAGCTCGTCCTGGATGGTGCCGCGCGTGAGCGCGTCCAGCGCGCCGAAGGGCTCGTCAAGCAGCAGCATCTTGGGCTCGATGGCGAAGGCCCGCGCGATGCCCACGCGCTGCTTCATGCCGCCCGAGAGCTGCGAAGGCAGCTTGTCGATGGCGTGGCCCAGGCCCACCAGTTGCACGTACTTCTCGACATGTGCACGCAGCTCTGCCTTGCGCTTGTCGGGCCACTTCGAGCGCACCGCGAAGGCGATGTTCTGGCGCACCGTCAGCCACGGCATCAGCGCATGTCCTTGAAACACCACGCCGCGCTCCAGACCCGGCGCCGTCACCTCGCGGCCATCCATGAAAACGTGGCCCGTGCTGCTGTGCTCCAGCCCCGCCAGTGTGTTGAGGATGGTGGTCTTGCCGCACCCCGAGTGGCCGATGATGCAGACGAACTCGCCACGTCGCATGTCGAAGTTCACGCCATCGAACACCGGCTCGGTGGCGCCCGGGTAGGCCTTGCCCAGGCCTTCGATCTTGAGGAACTCAGTCGACATAGGTCACCGCCTTTTGCAGTCGGCCGAAGGCCGCGTCCAGTGCCATGCCCACCAGGCCGATCATTAAGATGGCGAAGATCACGTTGGGCAGCGAGAGGTTGTTCCACTCGTTCCAGACGAAGTAGCCGATGCCCGTGCCGCCCACCAGCATCTCGGCGGCCACGATCACCAGCCACGCGATGCCCATGCTGATGCGCATGCCGGTGAGGATGGTCGGCGCCGCCGCCGGCAAGATCACCTCCACCGCCGTGCGCCACTTCGAGACCTCCAGCGTGCGCGCCACATTCAGCCAGTCACGCCGCACGCTGGCCACGCCGAAGGCCGTGTTGATCAGCATCGGCCAGATCGAGCAGATGAAGATCACGAAGATGCCCGAGGCCGCCGAGTCCTTGATGGTGTAGAGCGCCAGCGGCATCCAGGCCAGCGGCGAAATGGGTTTGAGGACCTGGATGAACGGGTCGAGCGCGCGGTAGACCAGCGGCGACATGCCGATGGCAAAGCCCAGCGGGATGGCGATCAGCATGGCGATGAGGTAGCCCAGCCCGACGCGGCCCAGCGAGTAGGCCAGTTGGATGCCGATGCCCTTGTCGTTGGGGCCGTTGTCGTAGAAGGGGTTTCTCACGTGCTCCCATGCGACCGCGCCCATCTGCGCGAGCGTGGGGAAGCCGCTGCTGCTGTTGCCGCCACCGCCGTTCGCGGTTGCCGGGTCCTTGCCCATCAGCTTCATGTACTCGATCTGCTCGGGTGTGAGCGCGGGGCCAGACGCAGCCTTGGGCAGGGTGGCGAGATGCCACACGCCCAGGATCACACCCAGCAAGATCAAGGACAGCAGCGCGGCGCGAAAGCCTTCGCCTTGCCACCAGGGTTTCGATGCAGCCATGGTGAATCGGCCTCAGGTGCGCTTGATGGCGAAGCTGTTGACGTAGGCTTCGGGCTTGCTCGGGTCGAACGCCTTGCCCATGACCTTGAAGCCTGGGTAAGCGCCATCGGGCACCGCCTCGCCCAGGGCCTTCATCTGCTTCTTGGCGTCGGTCAGCAAGAACACCTGTTCAGCCAATTGCTTGTAGTTGACCTCGCCCTTCACGTAGCCCCAGCGCTTCATCTGCGTGAGCATCCACACCGCCATCGACTGCCAGGGGATGGGGTTGAAGTCGGCGCGGTCGGGCACGTTCCTGACGTTGCCCAGGCCATCGGCGTACTTGCCGGTGAGCACCTGCATCAGCACGGCCTCGGGCTGGTTGAGGTATTCACGCGGCGCGATCACCTTGGCGATGAGCTCGCGGTTCTTGGCCTGGCGGGCCATGGCGGCCGAAGTGAGCACCGCGCGGTACAGGGCCGCGAAGGTGTTGGGGTTCTGCTGGATGAACTCGGCGCTGGTGCCGAAGGCGCAGCAAGGGTGGCCGTCCCAGATCTCTTTGGTGAGCAGGTGGATGAAGCCGATTTCTTCGAACACGGCGCGCTGGTTGAAGGGGTCGGGGCCGAGGTAGCCGTCGATGTTGCCGGCGCGCAGGTTGGCCACCATCTCGGGCGGCGGCACCACGCGGATCTGGATGTCCTTGTCCGGGTCCAGACCTGCTTCGGCCACGTAGTAACGCAGCAGGAAGTTGTGCATGGAGTACTCGAAGGGCACGGCGAACTTGAAGCCCTTCCACATCTTCGGGTCGCGCTTGTCCTTGTGCTTGACGTGCAGCGTGATGGCCTGGCCGTTGGTGTTCTGGATGGTGGCCACGTGCATGGGCTTCGCATTCGAGCCCAGGCCCATGGTCATCGACAACGGCATGGGCGAGAGGAAGTGCGTGGCGTCGTACTCCTTGTTGAGCATCTTGTCGCGGATGAGCGCCCAGCCAGCGGTCTTCACGACGCTGACGTCCAGGCCCTGCTTTTTGTAGAAGCCCAGGGGGTGGGCCATGATCAGCGGGGTGGCGCAGGTGATGGGGATGAAACCGATCTTGAGTTCTTTCTTCTCAAGGGGTGCGGCTTCTTGCGCCATGGCCTGGAGGCTGGCGACGGGCAGCACGCTGGCGATGGCCGACATGGCGGTGCCCTTGCCGACGGCGCGCAGGAAGCGGCGTCGGGTGGCTTCTTGGGGGAAGAGGGCCTTGACCAGGCTGGCTTCGATGAAGTCGCGCGAGTAGGCTTCGAAGGCTTCGGTTTCGCTGCGGGCCTTGAGGGTGTCGATGGCTTGCTGGTGCGAAGCGCTGTCGTGATCTTGCGGGGCGTGGTCACCGCCGCAGGCGCAGCTCAGGCGAAGGGGGCGATCGGCGTCGTAGGGGTCGAAGTGACGGGTCATCGTGGGCTCCTGGGCGTTGCGCTGGGGTGGAGCTCACTTTAGGAATTGGGCTGGGTTTTGGGGATCGGGGTGGGTGTGATTTGCTTGTAGGGGTGGCACTACAAGGGTTGGGTTCTTTTGGCGTGCGCTGGGTTGGGCGCTTTGGCGGGGGAGCGCGAGGCGGGGGCTGCGGCGCTGTGCGGGCGGGCTTCAAGGGTGGCGGTCCGCACAGCGCCTCCACCCCTTTTCGCCTCGCTGGTGGCATGCGACGGGTGTGGCAAAGGTGCGTTATTCGTAATGCGACCACATGCGCAGCACCTTGACGACTTTCTGCTCTGGCAGCACTTCGTAAACGAGGCGATGTTGGATGTTGATGCGCCGGGAGTAAGTGCCTGACAAGTCACCCACCAGCTTCTCGTAAGGCGGAGGGTTTTGAAAAGGATTTTCTTGAAGGATGGCGAGCAGCTCTTGTGCTTTGCCCTTCAACCCGCTTGCTGCCAGTTTTTGTGCGTCTTTTTGAGCGTGCTTGGCGAAAACGACTTCCCAACTCACCAATCAAGCTCCTTGGCGCAGGTGTCGGGGGCCTGAGCCATGCCCTCTTTGATTGACTCGCGCATGCCTGGCACGGAGAGCAGGTGAAGCGTCTCCTGGATGGCGTGCCAATCTTCCGCTGCCAAGAGCACCACGTCGTGGCGTTTGCCCGCGATGGTGATGGGCTGGTGAGACTCAGCCGCCTGATCCATCAGGCGGTAGAGGTTGGCGCGTGCTTCGCTGGCGGTGAGTGTGTGCATGGTGAACTCCTGCGGCCAAAGCGTACGCTTATCGGTACGAGCCGTCAAGAGCGTCACCGTCGTGAACCCCTTCAGGGCCGAAGCAACGTCCGCGATGGGTGGTACGCGGAGCTTTTGGGGTGGCGACCCGAGCTTTTCAGGTTCAAAGCGAGCGCCCGAGCTGCTTTTCGACCTGCGTGCGCTCTCAATGGGGGCCCACGAAGGGAATGAACCGGAAGGCGGCGGCGTGGGCCAGAACATCGATACTCCAGCCCATGACCGGCCAGATGAACCACAGCGTGAACGGGTGGGTGACCAGGTTGAGGACCGCCAGCAGGCCGATGACCAACACGTACTGCATCAGGTGAATGTAGAGGCGTTTGATTTTCCGAACCTTTGCGTGGGCGAGTTGTTCGTCTTGCCTGGAGGATGTGGCGCGGTTGCGCTCATGTCTGGCTCACTGGGAAGGGGAGTGAAGTCGATGTCGAAGACCGACGCCAGTGATTTGAGCGACTCAGCGCTGGCGGGTTGCCCGTTTTCAATGCGCTGAATGGTTCGGGCGCTGAGCCCGCTCAGATCGCCTCATCGGGCATGCCCTCACGTATGAGGCGGGGCGGCAATACATGTGTCAATCCGCGCAGCTAACAGTACCTGAGCCCCTGCACGGCCAGAGCGCCCGCGCACGAGACGACAGGCTGTTGTACGTGATGCGCTGCAGGGCAGCCCTTGATGTGATAACGCCATCACGCCACCCTTTGCGTAGCCACGCGCTGACAAGCGCTCTAAATCTAACCCGTCCTGAGTTGAAGCGGTGACGATTCAACGGGATTTTGCAGAACCTCCTTGGTTGCCTGCCATATGTGGATATTGTGTATGGCCCATAAATTTCATTGACTTTCTTTCTGAGCAAACAGATGATGGAGCCGTTGTACCATCATTGGACTCTCTAGATTTTCCTCCTTAATAGCCCACAGTTATCGCGGCGTTGGGGAGGCGCATTTCCCTCATTAGAGACCCAAGATTTTTCATAATTCACCATTGAATATGCATTGGAGTACACACATGAAAGATAACCACTCTCCAAAATTCAGCTTCGGCACCCCCGCCACGTGGCTTATGTTGGCGATATCTTTTATTATTGCCAACCCTGCGAAAGCCTCTTCATACGCTCAAACTGAGGTGTCTGGCTTGACCATAAAGCTTATAGATCTGGATGCTTCAGATGGAGTCGCCCCCGAGATTGAAGGGTACCATCTAAGCACCAGAGGCCTCTCCTTAGAAGCAACCAATTGGGATAACTATCAGGAGCCAACCAGGTTCACTCAAACAGTGAATCCATCCTTTACCCCCGGATCGGCCAGCATCAGTAACTCAAATGCGCACGGAAGTATCTCTGTCCAGGGCAATGTGTTTTTGGCATCAGGGGCAAATATTAAAACCCTTGTTCATGCCTATGGAGCGCCTGCAAGCGCACTTTCTCTAGGCACATTTGTAGCAGCGACACAAGACAATTTAAACCCCGCAAATGCGTATTTCCGTCTTACGCCCCATACCAGGGTCGAGCTGAGTGGGCAAATTTTCCTGGAAGGATCGATGACCGCGACGCCCCTTCCGTATACTCAAACAGCCACATCTCTTGTATCTATCGCGCTTGGTCAAGGTCAAGTGACCCCTGTTGCATTTCTTAACGGGTTATCCTTCTATACCACCATCACCCAGATTGAAGGCATTGCCTCAAGTTATTACAAAAACATTCCATTCGCGCTGCATTACACCAATGATAGCGCTAGTTATATCGACAACTTTACTCTTCAATTCATTGTGACGTCAGTGGCGCAAACCAATGAGATTTCTGCAGTCCCTGAGCCATCATTAACATGGCTTGTATTATTCGGTGCTTTCGTCCTTGTACTGAAGCGCGCGGCAAGCAACAGCGAGGATCAATGAGTAACGCTAAGCCCAGGTTGTCTGCCTGGTAACACGAAAAAGCCGCAGGGGCTGAGATCAATAGAAATCAGCCCCTGGGTGTTGCACTTCACTTTTGCCCCACTGATGCAAGGCATCGCTGAGCAGGCTGACGCCATAATCAATTGACGTTGCAACCCAGGTCGAGTGCTGCATTCAGATTTGAGACCGCACTGGACGCACGCGCGGCCCAGCAGCCAGCGGCGCCAAGGCAATGAGCGAGGAGGTGCCTATGCCCGGCCTCCATTTCGATGCTTCCAGAAACTCAACAAAAGAATCAACCCGGGACTGCTTTCGGCTTGGTCTTTGATGTTATTCAGTTGGTCCACCCAGGTGGCCTGCGATATTCTTTGAATATCTGTTTTGGTTGCCTCGGCAAAGCCCATTGACCAGGTTGAAAAATGCCTTTTCTCAACCGAATCATTGAACAACTCAATGATGCCATGGTGGGCGCTTGACTTCACAATTCTTGCGTAGACAAGCTGAACCGCCTCCGTTGATCCTTCGATGTATTGAAAGAAAGTACCATCATTCCAAATCAAGACCCCTGTTACCCCGCAGGAGCCGTTGAAATCACGGGCATCAGCGAGAAGTTTGTCCACCTCATCTGGCGGGGCTTGTCGTTCTCTGGATGTGCTGACATAAGCAATTGCGTGAAGAGGCATTTCTTTTGCGTGGTGGATATTTGTGAACGTAAAGCCTACCCACCAGGTAAGCAGCGCCGTTTCAAGACGCGACGGAAGGCGCCCAGCACGCACAAGGCCAGGGCTGGCACCAGACAGACGAATTTTGCCGAGGCCGAATATGTCGAAATCCATTCATGGCTGGCGATGGGTTGCCCCATGAGCATTTGAAAGAGATGGTAGTTCTCAATGGCATCCGCGATGCAGGCAAACCAAATTGCATGAGCCATGACGGTCATGGGCTTGCGCAGCAGAGTCGATTCCTTTTTCACAAGAAGCCATAAACCACTGCTGATCGCAGCCGGATAGGCCATCATGAAAAGATAATCAAGGCCCAGACTCATGGCGGCGTAGTTCTTGGCTTCGGCATTCCAAGACGCTGTGATGGCGGAGCACGTTGATCGAAAAGCACAAAGCTCAAACGAAACAATCCCGAGTGGGGAGGCTGGCGATTTCAGGTGCTCGTCGATGATGGCGAGTGCGCCCAGGCTTGTCAGAGCCAGCAAGAGACTGGCCAGGAACAGGCCCCTCAAAAATCTGTGCGGCACCATGTCTCCCCTTGCGTGTGCGCCGAGCCATCCGTCAAACCACCCCGCGTCAACGGGCGAGATTGGTTTCAAACGCCAGGCTGATCAAAACGCTGAATCAACCAGCGCTCGATCTGCATGGCATTTCCGGACAGCTTAAACCAAGGTGGCCGGGATGTGGCGGATGCACGGGCCACAATCGCCTGCGACGTCAGCACAGCAAGGCATAAAGCGCGAAGCTGTGCCCAGCGCCGCCCTGGCAGGGCACTTCAGCCAACGACCGCGTACAGCGCCGTCAGCGGCCGCTCAGGCCGACACCACCTGTTGCCTCACCGCATACAGCGCCAACTCCACATCGTTGCGCGTCCCCGTCTTCTCCAGGATCCGCGCCCGATACGTCGACACCGTGTTCGGCGACAAGCTCAAGGCCACGGCGATCTGTCCCACGGACTGCCCCTGCGCCAACAAGCGGAACACCTGGCTCTCCCGCTGCGACAAGCTCTCATGCGGCGCCTGCGGTGACACCTCACTCACCGCATTCGCCAGCAAGTCCGCCACCGAAGGCGTCAGGTAACGCCCGCCCGACGCCGCCTTGCGCAACGCCGCCACGATGTCATCCGGGTCGGCACTCTTGTTGAGGTAACCCGCCGCCCCCGCGCGAATGCAGCGCACCGCGAACTGGTTGTCCGGGTAGGTGCTCAGCATCAACACCGGCAAGCCCGCGAACTCCGACTGAACCTGCTTGAGCACCTCCAGTCCATCGCGTCCCGGCAGGGCGATGTCCAGCAGCACCACGTCCACCTGCAAGCCTGAGCGCAAGGCCTGCATGGCCTCGCCACCATGGGCAGCCTCGGCCACCACCTGCACGCCCTCGTAGTCGGCCAGCACCTGGCGCAGGCCTTCGCGCACGATGCGATGGTCGTCCACGATCATCACGCGCACGGCACCTGCTGCCGGGCTCAGGCCCATGTTCGCATTCATGCCGCTCGCTCCTGCACGTGCGAGCGCTCCAGCGGCATGCTCAAGATCACCTGCGTGCCCTGCCCCGGTTCGCTGTCGATCTGCAACCAACCCCCGTGATGGCCGGCGCGCTCCCGCATGCCCATCACCCCAAAGGCGTCGGCGCGCTCGAAAGCACTCGGCGGCGCACCCTTGCCGTCGTCCTTGACCAGCAAGGTGAGGTCGCCCGGCGTGGCGCGCACCCGGATGGTGACCTCGCTGGCCTGCGCGTGCCGCGCCACGTTGCTCAACATCTCCTGGAAGATGCGGAAGATGGCCGTGGCCTGGTCGCCCTCGGGCGCCGCCAGGCCCGGCGTGATGTCGATCGACCAGTGGCACTTGATCTCGCTGCCCTCGATGAAATCCTGCACCTGCCAGGCCAGCGTGGCCCACAGGCCCTGGTGGTCGAGGATGGAAGGCCGCAGGTCGGTGATGATGCGGCCCACGTTCTCCACCGCGTTGTCGATCAGGCCGCGCATGCCGTGGCATTTGCAGCGCAGCGTGGGCTCGTCGCTGACGCGTTTTTCAAGCCAGCTCACGTCCATCTTCAGGCCCACCAGCAGGCTGCCGAGTTCGTCGTGGATCTCGCGCGCGATGCGGGTGCGTTCGTCTTCGCGCACGTGTTCGAGGTGGGCCTGCAGCTCGCGCAGTTGGGCCAGCGCGAGGCTCAGCGCCTGGGTGCGTTCGGCCACGCGCCGTTCAAGCTGTTCGCGAGCTTGCAGCAGTTGCTGCTCTTGCTGCTTGCGCTCGCTGATGTCGACGAAGGTGACCACCGCACCCAGCACCTCGCCCGAGTCGAGGATGGGGTACGAGGTGTATTCCACGGCCATCGGCGTGCCATCGCGGCGCCAGAGCACCTCGCTGTCGATGCGGCAGGGCACGCCCGCGCGAAAGGCTCGGAAGATGGGACAGTCGTCGACCGGGTAGTGCGCGCCATCGGCATGGTGATGGTGCGTGAGCTCGTGCATGTTGCGGCCCAGCACCTCGTGGGCCGCGTACCCGAGCATGCGCGCGGCCGCCGGGTTGATGAAGCTGCAGCGGCCTTCGGTGTCGACCCCGTAGATGCCTTCGCCCGTGGCGTCGAGCAGCAGGCTCAGGCGGTCGCGCCAGACGGCAGCAGCGCGAGCCGCCTGGGGGGCGGACTCGGCAAGCAGGGCGTCAACGGGCAACGAAACGGGATGGGACATGGTCCCCGCCCGGTTTGCAAGGGGCGTGCCACGAACGGCCTCATGGATGTCAAGATTGGTAAGCGCGTTTCAGGGCGGCCGCGAGCTGCTGGTGTGCGTCCGCCGCCTCGGGCAGGAAGCGTCCCAGGTTGATGAAGTCGTGGATCACGCCGGGCCAGATCGTCAGCTGCGTCGGCACACCAGCTTCTTCCAGCTTGCGGGCGTAGAGCTTGCCTTCGTCGGTGAGCGGGTCGCACTCGGCAAGCCCGATCCAGGCCGGTGCCACCCCACGGTGGTCAGGGGCGTGCAAGGGCTCGCGGTGCCAGCGCTGGCGCAGTTCACCACCGCGTGCGTTGCTTTCAAACCAGTGCATCAGGTCCCACGACAGCAGGGTGTTGGCCGAATAGGTCAGCAGGGAGTCCGTCTTCAAACCCAGTTGCACCGAGGGGTAGAACAGCGCTTGCAGCACCAGCGGGATGCCGGCGTCGCGCGCCATCAGGGCCACCGAGGCGGCCAGCGTGCCTCCCGCGCTGTCGCCGCCCACGGCGATGCGACGGCGATCGAGCCCCTTGCCATGGCCGTGTTCGGCCAGCCACTTCAGCGCCGCGAAGCTGTCATCGAGGCCCGCAGGGAAGCGGTTCTCCGGCGCCAGGCGGTAATCCACCGCCACCACGGCACCGCCGGAGTGCTGCGCCAGCACGGTGCACATCGACTCGCAGGTTTCGATGCCGCCGATGACGAAGCCGCCGCCGTGCAGGTACAGCAGCACCGGCAGGTCGGGCTCGGTGCTGGCGGCCCACAGGCGCGCGCGCAGGGCTCCGGCCGGCCCCGGGATGGTGAAGTCCTCGACACGCGCCATCGGCAGCGGCGGGTAGGCCGTCGCGCCCACACCGATCTTGTAAGACTGGCGTGCCTGCTCCACGGGCTGGGTGTGGATGGGCGGGAAGCCCGCGCGCTTGACGTTGTCCATCAGGGCCTGGACGGCCTGGGTGAAATGTCCTCGGAGGGCTTCGCTCATGGTGCTCTTCTTTCGTGACTTCAGGGACCGCCGGCGTCCATCGGCGAACAGCGTGAGAGGGATCAGCGCTGCTCAGGGCCCATCAGCGGGCATCGTGGGGCATCCAGGCTCATCAAGGCGCGGTGACCCGGATCTCCAACAGCTCCGAACGGCTCTCATCCAGGCTTCGGGTGGACAGCGTACCGGATTGCGCGCGCGAGCTCTGTCCGCCGTTGCGCGCCACCACGGTCCATTCACCCAGGGGCACGCTGATGGTGCTGCTCACCTCGCTGCGGCGGACCTGCCCATCGGGGTCGAGGCGGCCGCTGTAGACGCCGCCACCCTGTGCCGGCTCGCCAGATCGGGCCTCCAGCTCAACGGTGACGGGCGCCCGCCCGCCAGGCCAACGCGGGGTGACCACCAGGCCCTGGCCGAGGTCGATCCAAACGGTCTGCGGCACGATGTTGATGGGGTTGCCTGGTCCCTGCCCGCCATGGCGCTCGGCCATGTCGCTGTCCGGCTGACCAGGCTGGCCCGCCTGCCCTTTGAGCGGCCCGTACGAGGTCCAGCCTCCGCCGCCAGCCTGGCCCGGCGCCCAGGCCCATTGCCACGTCGTCACCGGCTGGGTGCTGCCGAAGAAAAGGCGCGCCCGCCCGCCGTTGAGCACCGTCACCTGCTGCACCGAGTTGCCGCTGGATTCGATCTGCGTGGTGCCGTAGGTGACGCCAGCCTGGCCGACCACCCCCCGGCGGCTGTCGATGATGACCCGGCCCGTCTGAATGCCGCCCTGGCTCGCCTGGCTGCTGCCCTGGCCACCGACGCGCCATTCGACCAGCAGGTTGCGCGCGGGCAGGTCACGCGGCCCGGCGATCGCGGACGATGGCGCCAGACCGGCCACGCTGATCACACCGATCAGGCAGGCAGGGCCAATCAGGCCAGCGGAGCCGAACAGGCGGCCCCGGCGGGGCACCCGCGTCGCGGGCGGCGAGTCAGTCAGCAAGGCAGGCAGGCGCATGGACGGGTCTCCGATGAAAGGCGAGGCAGCATGGCGGGCCATCGCATGGCAGAGCAAAGCACGAAACAGCACGAAAAACACGAAAGGCACCATCAGGAACGCAATCGCGGGATGTGAAACGTGCAACAAAGCCGCCGAGCGTGCTCATTTCCACATGTCAACAAATTCTCGGATGCGAGATCCTCAGGTCACGGCAATCGATGCCGAAAAGTGTTCAATCTGCCACGCCAGCCGCCACTTGCCCGGGTCTGCGTGGTGATTCAATGTTTTCCCGAGCGATGGAGGCGGGTCACATGCAACTCGAAGCCCTTTTCAAGCAACCCCAGGCCCTGCCCGCGATCCCCAAGATCGTGCACGAGCTGATCGACAGCTTCAACGACCAGGACGTGTCCATCGACGACATCGCCAAGAAATTGGCGGCGGACCCGGTGCTCTCGGCCCGGCTGCTGCGCTTGGCCAACTCGGCCTATTACCACGTCTCGCGCACCATCGGCACCGTCAACGAGGCGCTGTCGATGCTGGGCTTCGTGACCGTGCGCACCCTGGTCATCAGCTCTGGCCTGACCGGTGGCTACAAGTCGATGCCGGGCATGGACCTGACCAAGTTCTGGCGCTACAGCCTGCACACGGCTGCCGTGGCAGGTTGGCTCGCCAAGAAGACCGGCGTCAATGGCGACCAGGCTTTCACCGTGGGCCTGATGCACGCCATCGGCCAGTTGGTGATGCACGCCGCCATGCCCGAGCAGATGCTGTCCATCGACAAGCAGGCCTCGCCGCTGGACTGCCGCCGCCTGAGCATCGAGACCCAGTCCTTCGGCTACAACTTCGCGTCGGTCGGCGCCGAGCTGTCGCGCCAATGGCGCTTCCCGTTGAGCTTCGCCGAGGCCATCTCGCAGTTCCCGGATCCGCTGGCCGCTCCTGCTTTCGACTCTGTGGCCGGCGTGATCCACCTGGCCGCCTGGCGAGCCCGCGCCGAACACAACGGCCTCAAGCCCGACGAGATGGAAGCCACCCTGCCCAAGGACGTAGCCAAGAAGCTGGGCCTCAACGCCGACACGCTGCTCAACGACATGCCGCCGCTGTCGGAGCTGTCTGAGGGGCTGGAAGCGCTGCTGAGCTGACCCCACCGAGCCGGGCAATCCGGTTCGGGCACCCGCTGACGGCTTTCAGATCGCCAGCGGGTCCACATCCACCGCCCAACGGATGAGCCCGCTGCGGCGGTGTTGCTGTGCCAGGGCCAGCCAGACGGGCTGCGCCTCGGTCAGCAGGCGTTGCAGCGCAGGCCGCTGCGGCGACTCCATCATCATCTGCGCACGTTCGATGTCGGCCACGCGCTGCACCGGCGTGGGCACGGGCGGGTAGAGGGTCACCCCACTCGCCAGGTTGCCCACGGCTTCGGCTGCAGCGCACAGGAAGGCGTTCGCCGCGTCTTGCGTCTTGGCCTCGGCGCGCAACAAGGCCAGGCTGGCGTGAGGCGGCAGGCCCGCCGACTGGCGCTCCTGCAACTGCCGCGTCGCGAAGGCCGCGTAGTCGTAGTCGCGCAGCGCCTGGTAGAGCGGGTGCAGCGGGTGCCAGGTCTGCACCCACATCTCGCTGTGGCCGGCCACGTCGGCATCGCGGCCCGCGCGGCCGGCGGCCTGCAACAGCAGTGCAAACTGACGCTCGGCGGCGCGGAAATCGCTTGCGAACAGCGCCGCATCGGGGTTGACGGCCGCCACCAATGTGATGCGCCGGAAGTCGTGCCCCTTGGCCACCATCTGCGTGCCCACCAGAACGTCGACATCGCCTGCGTGCACGCTGGCCAGTTGCGTCTCCAGCGCGCCCTTGTGCTTGGTCACGTCGGCATCGATGCGGCCCACGCGCGCGCCGGGCAGGGCTTCGGCGAGCTGTTCTTCCAGCCGCTCGGTGCCCCGGCCCACAGGCTGGATGTCCTGGTTGCCGCAGTCGGGGCAGGCGCGCGGCACGCGTTCGGTGAAGCCGCAATGGTGGCAGCGCAGGGTGCGGTCGACCTTGTGGAACACGCGCCAGGCGCTGCAATGCGGGCAGCCGCTCTGCCAGCCGCAATCACCACATTGCAGCACCGGGGCGTAGCCGCGCCGGTTGAGCAGCACGAGGCTTTGTTCGCCCCGCTCGACTCGCTCGGTGATGGCCGCCAGCAACGGCGCCGACAAGGGCGGGGCCGAATCGCCCCGGGCCGGCTTGGGCATGCGTGACATGTCCACCAAGCGCACCTTGGGCATCGCCCCGCCGCCAATTCGCTCAGGCATGGCCAGCCGCACGTAGCGCCCAGTGCCGCCTTCGCTGACAGGCAGGGCGTTGAACCAGGTCTCCAGGCTGGGCGTGGCCGAACCCAGCAGCACCGGCACGCCTTCGAGCCGGCCTCGGTAGACGGCCAGGTCGCGCGCGGAGTAGCGGGCGCCGTCTTGCTGCTTGTAGCTGGGGTCGTGCTCTTCGTCGACGACGATGAGGCCGGGCCTGGGCAAGGGCGTGAACACCGACAGGCGCGTGCCAAGCACCACATCGGCCTGGCCGCGCAGGGCCATCAGCCAGTTGCGCAGGCGCTGGGCCGGCGTCAGGCCGCTGTGCAGCGAAACGATGCGCCTGCCGGCGAAACGCGCCGCCACGCGGGCTTCGAGCTGGGGGGTGAGGTTGATCTCGGGCACCATCATCAGCACCTGGCGGCCGGCATCGAGCACGCGCTGCGCCTCGCGCAGGTAGACCTCGGTCTTGCCGCTGCCGGTGCTGCCCCAGAGCAGGCAAGGGGGCGGCGGGCTGGGGCCTTCGGCATGGGCCGCAGCCAAGCTGCTCAAGTGCGCCAGGGCCTCGGCCTGCTGGGCGCTGAGTTCGGGCAGGATGACCTTGTCCTCCGATGCCGCCACCAGTTCGGCCGCCACAGCCTTGTCCAGCCGCTTGAGGCGCCTCTGCAGTTGCACCTGGTCGAGCTGGCGCAACTCAGGGGGCAGCACCATCAAGGCCATCTCGCCCAAACTGCGCTGGTAATAGCTGGCCGCGAAGGCCACGAGCTTGCGCCAGGCTTCGGGCAGAGGCGGCAGGTCTTCGAAGGTTTCGAGGATGGCTTTGAGCGACTCGGGCGCGACCGTTGTAGACGGGTCAAGGCCACCGACCCGATCCCACACCACCCCGGTGACCACGCGCCGACCCAATGGCACCCTCACGAGGGCACCAGCGGGCAGGGCTTGGGGGTGCAGGTAGTCGAGCGCGCCCCACAGGCCGCTGTGCTGGGGCGCCTCCACCACGACCCCGACGCGGCAAGGCGCCTCGGGCGCGGTCGGAACAGGTGCGTGCATGGCGGGAAGGTGTGTCAGACAGATTCTGACAGAGCGATGAAGACAGCCCGCCAAGTGCTTGATTCGCCTGGGACAGACCCTTATCCACGGGGACTGTGGATAACTTTGTGGGAAAGCTTTGCAGACGCGCGCTAAGTGCTTGTCGCACCGGTGTTTGGGTCAGTTTGCCTCAGAATGAGGCAGCCGGAAGCTCCCTCTATGAATCAATGACTTAGCGTCGTTGAGAGGGCGTTTGGCCTGTTTTCCCGCTCCGCCCCAGTGCGGTGCACTCGCTTCGCTTTCCGTGGGGATAACTGAGTCGTGAGCGATCAAAACAGAGGGTTTGCCCTAGTTGCTTGGAATCTGACACGGCTTGTCTCCCTCTGTGAACTTTGTCACACCCAGGGGAGCATGTGAAATCCCCGCCGACCGAGGCAAGCGGTGGAAGAACGTGCGACAGACGTTGTCCGCTCGAACCCTCCCCTCATTTAGGGTGCAAAGCCGATGCAGCGCGCCAAGATCGGGCTGTAAGTGCTTGATTCTTGGGTGACGGGGCCGGCGTCCACAGCCTGTGGATAACTTTGTGGGCAAAAACAGGGAGAACCGGTGTCCGCTTTGCGCACCCCAGACTTTCCCGAGGTTGTCGCTGACCTGCATCAAAGATATTTTCTTCAATCAAATCAACCACTTGCCACGTTGACACAGGGCATGCAGGGCACTTGGCGCGATGGGGAAATTCTGTTCATCCGCGTGCTGCGTTTTGGGGATAAGTACAGGCGTTCGAGCACGGTTTTCGCACGTCATTGTCCGAAATGGGGCTTCGGCCAAGTGGCAAGCGAACGCCATCATGTCGGTCGGGTTCGCGCGCCTTGTCTGCACTGCGGCCCCTGCGAGCGAGGGGCTTCCCTGCGGACGGGTGTTCACGTCAACGGGCTGACTCTCGGGTTATGCTTTGCGGGTGTCACCGCGCGGTCGCCTGTTGACGTGCCCGGGAGCACCATCCACAACCCATCATCCCTTAGCGAGACAAAAGATGAGCTTCTCGATCGAATCCAAACTCGGCGACCTGCTGGACAACGAAACCACCAAGGCCATCCTGGAAAAGCACCTGCCCGGCATCTCCACCCACCCGCAAATCGGCATGGGCAAGGGTTTCGCCCTGTCGATGGTGGCCAAGTTCTCCGGCGGCCTGATCACCGATGAGCTGCTGCAAAAGGTCGACGCCGACCTGAAGGCCCTGGGCTGATGCCTTGATGCCCCAGCCGGGGCGATCGCTTGACGCAACGCCCCTGGCACACTGGGCAAGAAAAAGCCTCCCCAGTCTCCTGACTCGGGAGGCTTTTTCGTGGCCGATCACCAAGTCTCGGTCGGCTGGCTGCACTCCGAGCTGGCGGGCGCCACATCGCAGCGGATGCGCTTGATGATCTTCAGGCCCTTCTTGTCGTAGAAGCCCTTCTCGGCCATGTCGATGCGGCCGTCGCGCATCAGGTTGACGTAGCGCTCAGCTTCCTCGGGAGACGGGTCCATCCAGAACTTGGCGGGGATGGTGGCGTCGGCGCGCTTGATGAGCTCCACCACGCTGTCGAAGCGGTTGAACCAGACCTCGCGCGACTTCTGGCCATAGCCTTCGGGGAACTTGTCGCGCTTGAAGATCATTTGGTAGGTCAGGATGGTCAAGGGGAAGCGGTGCACCGCGCCCTTGGTGCCCATGCCCTTGTACAGCTCCAGCGGCTTGAAGGCGATGGACGGGGCCATGACGACGTCCACGTTGCCGTTGTTGAACATGGTGCCGAAGTTCATCACGTCGGCGGCCACGGGGCGGGCGCCCACGCGCGAAATCAGCTGGGACTGGGCTTTGTCGTGGTCGAAGGCGGCCACGCGCTTGCCGCCAGCGGCCTCCAGGTTGCTGATGCTGCGGTCGTTGACGAAGGCGTAAGCCGCGCCCAGGGGCACGATGCCACCGACTTCGTAGTTGCCGTTGACCATCAGCGCAGCCGCCTTGGGGCTGGTGAAGGTCTGCACAGTCTTGCGCACGACATCGATGCTGGAGGCCATGTCGAGCTTGCCATTGCGCACGATGGTGGAGGCGCCCACCGAGTCGAGCGCGGCGGTCAGCGCGTTGAACTGGCGGGTGCGCAGCGCGGTGGCCATGACGGCGTCGCACTGGCCGGTGCGGAAGTCTTCGACCGCGACGCGTTCGTCGATGTAGGCCTTGAGCTCCATGTCGGCGCCATGCTTTTGCATCTCGACGGCATAGTCCTTGGCGGCGTTGTAGCCGTCACCGGCGGTGCCCAGGATGTCGAACACGCAGACCTTCTGCTTGGCTGCGTGGGCGGCCGGCGCGGCGCTCAGGGCGGCGGCCAGGGCCACCATGGAACAGGCGCCCAGGGCGCGGCTTGGGTGAAGAACGGGGTGCACGGGGGTCTCCGCAAAGGGTTGGCGCGGCGGTTCGGCATGGGGCCGGCCGCGAAAGCGGCAAGCATAGGCTGATCGCGCCGTTGAAAAGCTCGCGACCCAGGGCAAACCCGAACCCGCATCCGCAGGCCAAATGTGAGCAATCCTGTCAGATCCAGCCGACGCAGCGCGGCGAGCCGCATGCGCAGCGCAAACGTCCGGCGTGGTGTGTGGTGCCATAGCGGGCTGTGAGTTCCTCGCCTTCGGCGATGTCGCGGATGGCGTAGAAGGCCACCCGGCCCTGCTGCACTTTCATGACCATGTTGGGCTCGCAGGCGTGGTTGGCGTGGCGCAGCGGGTCGGTCGAGGCCGAGGCGTCCACCGCCCGCTTGTCGGAGATGGCCACCATGAAGATGCGGCCCGTGGTGCGCTCGGCCAGGCGAGCGCGGCGGCGGGCTTCGGGCAGGTCGATGAATTCGCCCCGGATCTCGCCGATCTTGTGGCGCGCCGGGATGGCCTCGCCCGCGAAAGCACCCTGGCCGTCGATGCGGCTGGGGCCGACGTTCACGAGGTGCTTTTGCGGGTTGGCTGGGCGGCGGCTCGATGTCGATGTCGATGTCGGCGCAGCAGAAGCAGCGACAGCACTGGCAGCGGCCGGGGCGTCAGCAGGGACGGCATCGAGCGGCGCGGCATCGCTGGAGGAAGGGGTGGCCTTGGCGTGGGCGGCAGGACGGGCGGGGCGGGCGTGGAGAGACGGCATCCCTCAATCTTGCGTCCATTCGAGCACCTGCCAGCGGCTGGTGACGCCCGCGAGCGTGACATCGGCCTCGTCGCTGGTGCGCCAGCGACGCATCACGCAGGGCAGATCAAGGCCTTCGCGCTGCGGCAGGGTCGAGCGCTCGATACGCCAGGTGTCGCCATCGAGGCGGCCGAAGCTGACTTCCTGGTCGAGCCAGGCCAGGGCGTGTTCGGGCTGGGCCAGCAGCACGTCGACCAGCGCGTGCCCGGGGTGGAGGCCGCGTGGCCAGGGGCGGCGACGGTCGCGCACCAGGCAGAGGTGCGCGCCTGCCTGCAACAAGAGTCGGCCATTTGGCTGACCCTGTTCGTCCACGCCCGAGAGCACGCGGAAGACGCCGAGTGAATCAGGCAGGCGCTCCCAGGTCTCGGTGGCCTCGCTGTGCTGGTCGATGCGGATCATGCGGTCGGGGGCATCGAACACGATCCAGGCGGCATCGGGCGCCAGCGCGGGCGGCTGGTAGTCGATGCGCCGCAGCCAGGAGCAGAGCTCGCCTTGCGGGTGCGCGTCCACACGGGTGCAGCCAGCGAACGCCTGCTGGTGGGTCAGCGCGGCGAGCTGCTGCGGCCCAAGCGCGGACAGCGGCGCCGACACCCGCCCCGCCATGGCCTCTTGGGGGACACGGAGGTCGGCATGCCAGAGACTGGTCTGCAGCCAGCGTGCCCAAGTCGAGGAGGCGGGCAGCGGCACCGAATCGGCCTCATGGGCGGATGGGTGCAACCGGATTCGCATCCAGACGCCGCGGTAGTCGGTCGGCACGCGGACCGAGGGCGGCATGGCGAACGGGTGATGCATGGGGACGAGGCCCGGGTGCCGACGCCAGATGCCAGGCGCCACGTTGCGCCCCGGGAAATGCTGTGTGAACTGTACACAGCACGCAGGCTTGGCGTCGACACTTCTGCGCCACATCGGCGGAAAGAGTGAGCCACCAGGGGTTTTCGCCATGGCGGTGTCGCGCCATCTGGGCCATTCACGAGGTTGGAATCACCGCGCTCAACCTGGCACTTCCTCAACCTGCAGTTCGCGGGCGTCGGCGCGACCGTGGTCGTCCACCACACGCAGGAGGTAGCGGCCCGGCTGGGGTGGGCTCCAGCTCAAGGCCGTGCCGGGCTGGACGCGGCCGATCAACACATCGTCGGCGAACCAGTACAGCACCCGGGCGTCGGCGCCGGCTTCCGCGCGCAGGGCCAGCGCCCGGGCGTGTCCCTGGCGCAGCACGTAATGCACGCCGCGCAAGGGTTCGTGGATCTGCGGGGCTTGTCCTTCGGATGCCGAATCGTCATCGCAAACCGGCCGGTGCTCGCGGCGCGGCAGCCCCGCCTGGCGGAACAGGCGGCGCATGTCGCTGCCCCATTGCTCCACCACCACCTCGCGCGCATGGGGCGGGCGCTCTCCCGCCTTGGCGCAAACCGGCTGGCCGGTGCGCTCGTCGACCCAGGTGGCGCGGTGCAAGGTGCTCGCGCGGATGGGCGACTTGCCAGCGATGAACCAGGTCTTGGCCTTCACGGGGCACAGCGCATCGGGCATGCCGCCGGTGTCGGCGCAGACCTCGACCTGGCGCAACTGCGGCAGGCGGCCGCGCACGGGCTCGCCCGGATCGAGGCCTTCGGCGCGCAAGGCATCGACGATGCGCACGAACAGCGGCGCCGCGGCCTGGATGCCGACGAAGGCCGGGTTGCCCGCGCCATCGAACTGGCCGATCCAGACCACGAGCACGTGGCGGCCGAAAACGCCCGCCGTCCACGCATCGCGGAAGCCCCAGGATGTGCCGGTCTTCCAGGCGATGGCCGGGCGCGCGGGCTCGGCGGTGTCGGGCCGGGGGGTCTGGCGCAGCATGTCGAGCGTGATGAAGGCGGCTTCTTCGCTGAGCACTTGCAGCGGTGGGTGATCGGCTTCTTCGGTGGCTTGCGCGCGCGCATCTTCACGCGTGTAGGCAAGCTGGCGCACGCGCCCGCCATTGGCGAGCACCGCGTACAGGCGTGCGAGTTCCTCCATGGTGAGCTCGCCACCACCCAGCACCAGCGCCAGCCCGTAGTGCTCTTCGCTTTGCAGGCGGCTGACCTGGTTGAGGCGCAAGAAGCCATGCAGGTTGGGGCGGTTGAGCCGCGCGGCCACCGACACCGCCGGGATGTTGCGGCTGCGGATGAGCGCCTCCTGCGCGCTCAGCGGCCCGACGAACTGCCCGTCGTAGTTCTCAGGAGAAAAGGCGCCGAACGAGGTGGGCGCGTCCTTGAGCATGGTGCGCGGGTGCAGCAGGCCCTGGTCGAGCGCCAGCGCGTAGATGAAGGGCTTGAGGGTCGAGCCCGGCGAGCGCTTGGCCAGGGTGCCGTTGACCTGGCCTTCGATCTCGGCGTCGCGGTAATCGGCCGAGCCCACCACCGCGCGCACTTCCATGCTTTGCGCGTCGAGCAACATGGCGCTGGCATTGCGGATGCCGCGCTCGGCGTTCACGCGCACGTAGCCATGGATGACGCGCTCCAGCGTGCGCTGCATGCGCACGTCGAGCGTGGTCTGGATGTCGGTGCTGGCGTTCGACTCGCGCGGGCGGGCCAGCAAGGCATCGGTCAGGTGGGGTGCCAGGAAAGGCAGGTTGGCGCGCCCTCGCGCGGGCGGTGTCAGCAAGGCCTCGGGCGCGTGGGGCCGGGCATCTTGAGGATGGCGCTGCTGCCAGATGGCCCACAGGCGGTCGCGCGCGGCTTGCAACTCGGCGTTCTGCCCCCGGCTGGCGATGCGCTTGACCGGGTTCTGCGGGATGACCGCCAGCGTCAGCGCCTCGGGCATGGTCAGCGCCCGCGCGGGCTTGCCGAAGTAGATGAGGCTGGCGGCTTCGACGCCTTCGATGTTGGCGCCATAAGGCGCGGTGTTGAGGTAGGCCTCCAGGATCTCTTCTTTGCTGTGGCGCAGTTCCAGCCAGGTCGCCAAGCCCATTTGCGCGAGCTTGCCGGGCACGTGGCGGGTGTCGAGGCCATGCAGGCGGCGGGCGAGCTGCATGGTCAGCGTCGAACCACCCTGCCTGCGTCCGCCGGTGAAGGTGGACCAGGCGCTGCGCGCCAGCGCCGCCGGGTTGACGCCGGGGTGCCAGTCGAACCAGCGGTCTTCGTACAGGCGCACGCTGTCGACCAGCACGGGCGACATGCGCGACAGCGGCACCCACAGGCGGTATTGCTGGTCGGGCGCGAGCGTGAGGCGCAGCAGCTCGCCGCCTTGCGCGCGCACCGCCACCGAGCCGCCGAAGCGCTCGCTCAGCGGCTCATGCGGGGCCCAGCGCAAGGCCAGCAGGCAGGCCGCCGTGACGGCGACCGCCTTCAAGCCCTGGCGCCATGCGGGCTTCACTCACTTCCCCAGCGGCTTGACGGTGAAGCGGCCAGCGGCCGAGCGCGCGAAGATGCGGCGCTCGTACATGGCCTCGCCATACGCGGCGGGCATGCTGAACTCGCCGACGTTGGTGGCGCGGGCCTTGTAGGTGACCTCCATCATGTTGCGACCGACGTTGCCGAAGAACAGCACGCGGTCTTCGCGCACGTCGGCGAAGTCGAGCGACCAGGTGCCGCCACCGCCCAGGCGACGGCGCCACAGCGGCTCGTCGGTTTCTTCCGAAGCGTCCACGGGCTGCTGCACCGGCTCCAAGCCGCCCGGCAGGATGTCGACCAGCGCCACTTGGGGGATCTGCGCGCGGTCCAGGCTGCGCACGCGCACCCGCACCGTGACCTCGTCACCCAGCTTCGCTTCGGTGATGACCTGGCCCGAGGCGTTGAGCACCTCGTGCACGATCTCCATGCCTTGCTGCAAGGGCTTGTCGGGCAGGCCGCGTTCGAAGCCGGACTCGGACCAGCTGTAGAACAAGGGCAGCTCGCCACCCTGGCCGATCTTCACGCGCGCGGTGCCTTGGGGCACGGTGGCACGGGCCATGGGCAGCAGATCGCCAAGGGCGAGCGCTTGCGCCTGGCCTTGTGCGTTGATGGCCTGGGCCTTGAGCGGGCCGCTGGCTTTGGCGGACTGCGCCGCCGCCGTCGCATACGCATCGACCGCGAGGATGGTGCTGGCCGACGAGGCCGTGCTGTACCAGCCGTCGCGGATCTGCTTGGCGAGGTTCTCCCAAGTCTGCGTGGGCAGGGAAGCCAAACGCTTGGGGAAGTGGCGAGCCACCAGGTAGATGAGCGCGGTGTCGTGCGTCATCGGGTCGTCGTAACCGTCCCAAGCGCGCGGCTGGGGCGGCTGCGCCTTCATGCGGGTGAGCAGGTCTTGCCAGACGGGCTCGATCAGCTCGTTGGCCACGCTGTCCTGCTTGAGCAACTGGTAACTGGCGGCCAGGTAGGCGGCGCCCAGGTGGCGCGAGAGGTGAGCGTCTTGCCCCGCCTTGCCGCGCAGGGTCTCGCGCAGGTTGGCCAGCGCAGCCGGCACCAGCACGCCCTGGCGGGTCAGCAGGTAGGCGCCTTGCGCACGCTGGCGCCAACCGCCCAGGCCGCTGCCGCCGGACCCGAGCTGGGCTTGCAGGAAGTCGGATGACTTGCTCATCAAATCGGCCGGGGCCTTGAGCTGGCGCTCGCGGGCTTCCAGCAGCAGTTGCAGCGCCTGCGTGGTCGAGTACAGGTCGGATGGCCCGCCCGGCCAGTAGGCCAGGCCCCCGTCGCCGTTCTGGCGTGAACGCAGTTGCGTCAGGTAGGTCGTCCACACCTTGTTGGCGTCGAAGGCGCTTTGCTCGGCGGCGCTGCGGCCACGGGCCACCTCGCGCGCCAGCTCGGGACGACTCGACAGGATCACAGCTGGCAGGGTGCGGCTGGTGATCTGCTCGGTGCAACCGTAGGGGTACTGGTCCAGGTACTGCATCAGGCCCGAGGCGAAGGCCCAGGGTGTGGCCGAGATGGCCAGCTCGCTGCGCGCCAGTTGCGGGTAGACCTGCGCCTGCGACTTGAGCTCGCCCGATCCGACCAAGGTGCCGCTTTGCACCAGCGTCACGCGGGCCGAGGCCGGGCGCACGCTGAGCTCGGTGCTCAGGCGCGCTCGGCTGGTGCCGCGTTGCGCGGTGAAGGTCACGGCGCTGGAGCCAAGCTGGGCCTGCGCGTCGCTGCGGGCGCGCACGCGGAAGACGGTGCTGGCCTCGCTGCGTTCGCTAACCTTGAGTGTGCGGCCTGCATCGCCCACCACCTCCAGGCCCGGCCCCACGGCCAGATTAAGTTGGATGGGCGCGTCCTTGCCCGAGCCGACGATGTTGTTGGCCAGGCCCACACCCACCTCCACCACGTCGCCCGGGCTCATGGCCAGCGGCACGTTGGGCAGCAGCACGATGTCGCCGCGCACGGTGGTCTGGGTGGTGGCCGCAGCCATGGTCTCGTCGTTGACGGCCACGGCGATCACACGCAACGAGCCGTTGAAGGACTCGGGCACCGTGTAGCTGAACTCGCGGCTGCCGTTCACCTCGACCAGGCCCGACCAGTAGGCCACCGGCTTGTCGCGCTTGCGCTTGAAGGGGTTGAGGTGCTTGCCCAACTCGCCTTCGCCGTCGCCACCGGGTGCCGCGCCCATCATGAGCTTGCGGAACTCGGGCAGGATCAGATCGAGCGTCTGCAGCGTGCTGACCTCGAGCGCGCGCTTGCTGAAGAAATGCTTGAGCGGGTCGGGGTTCACATAGCGGGCCACTTGCAAGATGCCTTCGTCCACCGCGAACACATAGGCCTTGGTCGGCGTGTCGGACTTCAGCGTCATCTTCACCGTCTCACCCGGCTTGACCAGCTCGTTGCTGCTCAGGCTGATGTGCGCGGTGCGGCGCGCCAGGCTGGTGGCGAAGGGCACCACGCCGTGGCTGAGCGGGCTGGTGTAGACCTCGTCAGAAGCCGGGTCGCGGATGAAATGCACGCTGACGTAGCCATTGCCTTCGAAGTCCTTGGGCAAGGTGATCTTCTGCACCGTGGCGGTCTTGTCGGTCTTGAACCAGGTGTGGGTGTAGACCTTGTCGCGCTCGATGGTGATCAGGCCCGCGCCGACGTAGGGCGCCTGGATGCTCAGCTCGATGTCTTCACCCGGCTGGTAGTCCTTCTTGTTGAGCTTGATCTGCAACTCGGCGTTGCGGTCGAGCGAGCGGCTGAGGTTGGCGGCGCCGGCCACGCTGTAGTCGACCTGGGTCAGCACGAGGCCGTTTTCGTCGCGCAGTTGGTAGGCGAAGTTGCCTGGCGTGGCGGTGTTCAGGCGCAGCTTGGTGCCCGATGCGCCGATGGCGTAAGGCAGCTCTTCCAGCGTCACGTCCTTGGCGCGAGATTCGTAGCGGTACAGGCCGCTGTTCTGCTTGACCAGCACCGAGAGCACGCGGTGCTCCACGCGCATCAGCTTCAGGCCCTTGACGGCGATGGGCTTGACCTTCGGGTCCACCGCGACGATGTCGACCTCGCGGGCGGCGTTGCGGCTCACGTAGCCCAGGTCGCCCGAGGCTTTGACGCCGACCAGGAAGGGGCGGTCGCTGACCAAGGCACGCGCCTCGGCGGCCACGCTGCGGCCGCCTTCGGGCTCGAAGGCCTTGAGCAGCACATGGGCCTGGTAGGTGGCGGCCTCGAAGCGGTCAAGGCGCAGGTCGAACGTGGCCTTGCCCTCGGCGTCGGTCTGCTGCTCGCCGAGGTCGTCGGTCAGGCCGTTGCGGGCCGCCGCGGGGTCATGGAAGCGGTGGTCGGGGAAGGCGCGGAAGGCCGGGTAGCCAGGCCGCAGGGTGAGGGTGCCCGTCACGCGCCGGTTGGGGGCCGGCGTGCCGAACAGGTTCTGCACCGACACCAGGGCCTTGAGCTCGTCGGGGCTGACCCAGCCTTCGAGCGCTTCTTGGGACAAACGCGTCGTGACCTTGGTGCGATCGGGCAGGAACTCCTGCACCTTCACGGTGGTGCTGCCGAGTTGCAGCGGCGGCACCTCGGGCGCGCCGGGGCCGCTCTGGCGGGGCAGGCTGAGGTTGATGGTGTAGACGCCGGTGGGGGAGCTCTCCTGCGTGGTGTGGCTGAACTCGGCCGCGCCGCCCGCGCCCAGGCGAATAACCTCGCGGCGCACGGTCAGGCCGCGCGCGTCGACCACTTCCAGCTCGACCGGCATGTCCTTGAGCGAGGTGGCCCAGTTGCCGGCCTTGACGATCACGCCCAGGTTGAAGGTGTCGCCGGGACGGTAGATGCCACGGTCGCTGAAGAGGTAGCCCGTCATCTGGTTGGGCACGCCGGCGCTGCGCAGGCCGCCCACGTCGAAGCGCGAGAGGTCGAGGTTGCGGTCGTAGCGGTTGAAGGGCAGGAAGCTCAGGTCGCCTTCCTTGCGCACCACCATCAGCACCGGCGTCTTCTCGCGCTGGAAGGCCGCGAGGTTGGGCAGGCGGGTGTGGCCGCTGGCATCCGTCACCTGGCTGACCAGCACGAGGCCGTTGCGGCCCCAGACCTCGACCGTGGCCTGGCCCACCGGCAAGCCCGTGGCGATGGACTGCACGAACACATCGCGCGAGCCATCGATGGTGCGCTTGGCGACCAGGCCCAGGTCGGTGACGAGCACCAGGCGCTTGTCTTCCATCGATTCGGGGTCGACTTCGCCGTGCTGTTCGCCAGGGTCGCCTTCGTAGCCTTCTTCACCCTCGTCGCCGCCATCCTCAGGGGACGCGGTGGCATCCACGTGCGAGCCACCCGCGGCGCGCTTCGGGTCGTATCCCTTCACGCTGAGCAGGAAGATGCCTCGGCGCTCGCCATTGGGGCCCTTGAGGTACTCACCGAAATCCACCGTCTCGTAGTGACTGCGCCCCGGCTTGAGCTTGAGCGGCACCGCGCGCTCGAAGCGCTCGGAGAGGTGATCGGGCGTCACGCCTTGGTAGAAACCTGGCTTGCCGAAGTCGCCCGACGACTGGCTCACCAGCATGTGCAACTGCTGCGGCAGCATGCGCGCGATCTCGATCTTCACGCCGGGCAGGTCGCGCACGAGGATGGGCAGCTTCTTGTCGCCCGAGAGCGCCAGCAGCGAGCCCTGGCTGACGATGCTGAGCTCGGGCGCGAAGGCCTTGAGCTGCATGACGCCGGTGCGCACATCGGCCAGCAGGTAGCCACCGGGCGTGCGCAGGCCCTTGGCCACCTGCACGTAGATGTACTGGCCGCCTTCGGCCGATGGCATGCGGAAAGAGAGCCCATCGTTGACCTCGCGCTCACCGCTGATCGGCTCGAGCTTGATGCGCTTGGCGCGCTGAAGCACGGCCGGCGTCACCTCGGTGGGGTCGCTCCAGACAGACGGCTCACCACCTTCCTTGTCGGACTCGGGCAGCACCCAGGCCTGCACGGCCTTGGCCAGCTCGCGCTCGTGCACGGGCATGCTGGTGCCCACGTGCAGCACATGCTCGGGGTCACCGGCCTGGTTGCTCACCACCGAGGCGCTGATGTCGTTGATGGCCAGGCTGTAGAGGCCCGGCACCTCGACCGATCGCTGCACCTTCTGCGCCGAACCCGCGCCGCCTTGCTGGGCCGTGACGCCAGCCGCCACGCTCAGGCGCATCGACTGCGTCTGCGCCGGGATGGGCAAGGGCTCGGACATGATCGTGGCCAGCAACTTGTGCACGTCGTAGGTGACGGTGAACTTGCGGCTGGCACTGGTGTTCAGGCCAAAGAGAGACTCCTCCGGGTCGCCCTCGTCCAGGCGGATGGCGCCTTCGAGCGACTTGGTGTTGACCGGGTGGCTGAAGCGCAACTGGTAGACCACGCGGCGCAGGTTGACCTGCACCGGGTCTTGGTAAAACTCGGCGCTGTCGACATCGATGGTGAAGGCTGGCGACTGGAACTCGAATTCGCGGGACTTCAATGTCACGTTGGGCGCCAGCGCCTTGCGCCCGATGGCGACCTGGTAGCGTTGCCCCACCGGCCAGTCGGCCTTGGGCTGGAAGACCAGCTGGTCGGCGGCGGCCCAGGTCCACTGCCCAGCGGCGGGTGGGTCCATGGTGATCTCGGTGGCGGGCTTGCCGACCTTGATCACCGGCACGGCCGCCCCCGAGAACTTGACCACCAAGGGGTTGGGCGGCTGCTTGTCTTCGATCACGGTGCGGCCTGGGGCCTCGACCTGGTAACTCAGCTCGGTGTTGCCGGCCGCATCGGGGATCAGACCCTGCCACCAGCGCTTGAGTTGCGGCATGTGCGTGAGCGCCGCCCCGGCCACCACGGCCAGCAGCAGCACCTGCACGGTGTGCCAGCGGCACCAGTTCAAGGCCCGCGCGCCCAGGCCACCCAACCCGCGCAGCCACGCTGGCGGCTGCCATTGGCCGAAGAGCAGGCCCAGGACGAATCGCCCCACCGCCAGCACCGGCCCGCCCACCTTGGCCAGGCCTTGTCCCACGGCGGCCCAGAAGGCGCCGATTCCCTGATTGATGCGCGACAACATGGTCACAGCCTCGCTTGTGTTGTGTGATCGGTGTGCATCCTGCCTCAAATCAGGGGCCGATCACGTTCCATCCCACCGGGTGATGTTCCTCACCCTTGATCGCCGCCTCAAGCCGGCAACACGCCATCGGCCTTGAGCAGCTCTTCCAGGCACTGGCGTTGCAGTCCATAGAAGGCCTTGATGTCATGGATCTGCCGGACCACCTCGGCGTTGTCCTTCGGCTGGCGGCGCTTGACGGCCAGGATCATCTTGTTCTTGTTGGTGTGTTCCAGGGAGATGAACTCGAAGACCTGGGTGTCGTAGCCCGCCGCATCCAGCAGCATGGCGCGCAGGCCATCGGTCAGCATCTCGGCTTCCTGGGCTTGGTGGATGCCGTGCTGGAGGATGGGCCGCAACGGGTGCGGGCTCAGCAGTTGCGGCCGCACTTCCTTGTGGCAGCAGGGCGAGCACAGGATGATCTCGGCGCCGGCACGCACGCCCAGGTGGATGGCATGGTCCGTCGCGATGTCGCATGCATGCAGGGCGATCACCACGTCGAGGTCGGCGGGGTGGTAGTGGCGCACGTCGCCCTGCTCGTAATCCATGCCTGGCAGCTTGAGCTTGCCGATGACGCGCTGGCACAGCTTGACCAAGTCTTCACGCAGTTCGACGCCGGTGACGCGGGCATCCCGGCCCATCGTGTTGCGCAGCCAATCGTGCACGGCGAAGGTGAGGTAGCCCTTGCCGGAGCCGAAATCGACCACGTGCAGCGCCCGGCGCTCGGCCAGCGAAGACCGCGCCACAGCGGACGAGAACACCTCGATGAACTTGTTGATCTGCTTCCATTTGCGCGACATGGCCGGGATGATTTGGCCGTGCGCATCGGTGACACCGAGCTCACGCAGAAAGGGACGCGAGAGTTCGAGCAGGCGGTGCTTGTCGCGGTTGTGGGCCAGTGCCGGCTCAGGCGCATCCTCGCCTGCCGCGCCGCTGGCCGCAGCGCCTGACGTGGCCCCACCTGCCACGCCAGCGAGCTTGCCCACGCGCACGCTGGCCTTGCCTTTCTTGCTGATGGCCAACTGCACCTCCTCGGTGGCCGTGAACAGGTGGGCATTTCGGAAGGCACCATCGGCCAGCCACTGGCCAATCAGCGCGAGGCCTTCGCCTTGCGGCAGGTTCTTGGTGATGTCCTTGGTCGGAAAGCGCAGCAAGAAGCTCAAATGCGGCTGGCCGCGCAAGGCGATGGGGCGCACCATGACGCGCTGCAAGCCCTGGCCCTGCTCCTCGATGGCCGGCACGCCGCCCTGGTAGGCAACCAGCAGCACCTGCTGGCACGCGCCTTGATGCAAGGCTTCGCGCGTGAGCGTGGCAAAACGCTGCAAGGCCGTGGTGTTGACCGTGGTGTTGGCCGTGTTGGCGTCGGGCACAGCGGCATCGGCTGGCGGAGAAATCGGCTCGGGCATGGGGGACAAGTTGGCGGCTCGCGCGGGCAGCGAGAGGCAGGGTGACTGAAGCGGCGGGGCAGCCCACCATTGTGCCCTCGCACAGGTTTCAGCGCTCATGCGCCGGGCTCGCCCACCCTCTTCACCCCGCAGCAAGCCAACCAGGCACGCGCCGCGTGGCCCAGGTAGCGCTCAGCCGCCCACACATGGGCCACCACCCAGCTCAGCTCACGCGCCGGCAGCGCCCGCACCACCAGGCGCGACGGCAGCTTCAGGCGCCGCAACAGCGGTTCGGGCAGCACCGCCGTGCCCATCCCGGACTCGGCCATCGAAAGCAAAAAATCCCACTGGCTGCTTTGCGCCACCACCTTCGGGTTCACACCCGCGCGTTGCCAAGCCTCGCGCAGGTGCCGACTCAGCGCGAAACCCTCGGTGGGCACCACCACCGGCAGGCCGTCCAAGTGAGCCAGACCTGGCCGCTTGAGCCGTGTCCAGGGCGCGTCGGCCGTTGCCACCAGGCAGATGGGGAAGCGACCCAGCTCTGCCGTGGCCAGCCTGGCGCCCGGCTGCGACACCACCGGGTTGTGCAGCGGCAGCACGCTCACGCCCACCTCCAGCTCGCCCGCGGCCACGCGCGCCTCGATCACGTCGCCGCCGGCCTCCTGCACGCTGAAGCGCACGTCGGGGTGCCGCGCCCGAAAGCGCTGGATCAGCGGCGGAAAAAAGCCGTTGACCATGGGCGGCAGGCCCAGCGTCAGCTCACCGCTGTGCAGGCGCGTCAGGTCGGCCACCTCGCGTTGCAGGCCTTGCATGGCGCCCAGGGCCTGCTGCCCCTGCTCGTAGACCACCCGGCCCACGTCGGTGAGCCGCACGCCCCGCGTCTGGCGGATCAACAAAGGCGAGCCGATCTCATCCTCGAGCTGGCGCACCATCTTGCTGATGGTCGACTGCGTGACGTTGAGCGCCAGCGCGGCCTGCGTAAAGCTGTCTCGGCGCACGGTCTCGATGAAATAGCGCAGGGCTCGCAGGTCCATGGTGTTCCCTCATCATTCCAAAATGGAATTGGTTTGATGAATATAAGTCGCTTTACGAATCATCAGGCACTGCCGAATACTGTGACAGCCTCCCGCCGGCCGCCCTGCCGGCAGGGGGATGCGCTTGCCCAACCGGAGACCCCATGCACGCTGACCGCATCCGCCACGCCGCCTTGCGCGACAAGGTCATGTCCGCCGACGAAGCGGCCCTGCTCATCCACCACGGCATGACCGTTGGCATGAGCGGCTTCACCCGCGCTGGCGACTGCAAGGCCGTGCCCTTCGCCTTGGCCGAACGCGCCCGCCGCCACCCCGACGAGCCGCTGCAGATCACGCTGATGACGGGCGCCTCGCTGGGCCACGACGCCGACAAGGTGCTGAGCGACGCCGGCGTGACCGCCCGCCGCATGCCCTTCCAGGTGGACAACAGCCTGCGCCAGCGCATCAACGCGGGCGAGGTCATGTTCATCGACCAGCACCTGTCGGAAACCGTGGAGCTGCTGCGCAACCGCCAGCTCGCGCCCGTGGATGTGGCCGTGATCGAGGCCACCTGCATCACCGAAGACGGGCACATCGTGCCCACGACCTCGGTGGGCAACTCGGCGAGCTTCGCCATCCTGGCGCGGCAGGTCATCGTCGAGATCAACCTGAGCATGCCGCTGGAGCTCCAGGGCCTGCACGACATCTACATCCCCAGCTACCGCCCGCATCGGCAGCCCATCCCGCTGGTCGACGTGGCGCAGCGCATCGGCAGCCCGGCCATCCCCATCGACCCGGAGAAGATCGCCGCCATCGTCTTCACCGACCGGCCCGACAGCCCCTCGACCGTGCTGCCGCCCGACGCCGAGACCGCCGCCATCGCCGACCACCTCATCGACTTCCTGATGCGCGAGGTGCGCGCCAACCGCCTGACGCCCGCGCTGCAACCGCTGCAAGCCGGCATCGGCAGCATCGCCAACGCCGTGCTGCATGGCCTGGTCGACTCGCCCTTCGATGATTTGCGCATGTACTCCGAGGTGCTGCAGGACAGCAGCATCGAGCTGCTCGACGAAGGGCGCCTGAGCTTCGCCTCGGCCTCGTCGATGACGCTGTCGAGCGCCTGTTATGCGCGCGTGCTCAACCACCTTGACCGCTATCGCAACCGCCTGATGTTGCGCCCGCAAGAGATCAGCAACCACCCCGAGGTGGTGCGCCGCCTGGGCCTGATCGCCATCAACACCGCGCTGGAGTGCGACATCTACGGCAACGTGAACTCCACCCACGTGGCCGGCACGCACATGATGAACGGCATTGGCGGCTCGGGCGACTTCGCGCGCAACGCGCACCTGTCGGTGTTCGTGACCAAGTCGCTGGCCAAGCGCGGCGCGATCTCCAGCATCGTGCCCATGGTTACGCACGTGGACCACACCGAGCACGATGTGGACGTGATTGTGACCGAACACGGCCTGGCCGACCTGCGTGGCCTGGCCCCGCGCGAGCGCGCCCGCGTGGTCGTCGACCAGTGCGTGGACCCGCTCTACCGCGACCTGCTGAAGGACTACCTGCGCGACGCCAACCGGCGCGGCGGCCACACGCCGCACGTGCTGGAAGAAGCCTTCGCGTGGCACACGCGACTGCGCGAGACCGGCTCGATGCTGCCGGCGGATGTGTTCATGCGGGATTTGAGCGAGGCCTGAGCCGGCCCCGCTCTGAGCTCCTCGCCAGGCCGGCCTTGCGCGCGGCCCGATCAGGAGACTGGTGAGATCAGCCTTCGCTGCGCGGCGGGCGCGGCGCACCCTCGCGACGGGGAGCACCACGGCGCTCGCCCTGGCCGCCTTCCCGTCGCTGGCCTTGTCCCTGACCTGGTCCACGCGGACCTTGGCCCGGTCCTCGGCCACCACCGCCACCACGCTCATCGCGTCGGCCACCTTCGGCGCGGCGTTCACCACGGCCCTCGCCCCGTTGATCACGGCGCTGGTCGCCACGCTGATCGCCCCGGTGATCAGGGCGGTGCGGGCGCGGACGGGCCGCATCTTCAGCCGCTTCGGCGCGGGCCTGGGCCAGCAAGGCATCAAGCTGATCGGGCGCGATGCCCTTGAGCGCGCAGAAGTTGGCCACCGTCAACTTGGTGGTCTCGAAGCCGCGCAGCAAGGCGGCGCGCTCGCGGCGGCCTGCTTCTTCCTGCTCACGCTTGGCCTGCTGGTTGCCGCGTCGGCGGGCCAGTTCGTCGAGTGCCACCTTGCGGTGTTCTTCGGAGAACTCGCCGGCCGGGTTGCCATCGAGGTCGAAGCGCTGCTTGGCCTTCGACGCCGCGATCAGGTAGGAGGTGGTGCCGGTGTGGCGGCGCAAGAAGGCCGACAGCGCCTGCTTGGTGAACACGCCGGGGGCGCGCTCCTGGATGTCGGCCTGGATGCGCAACTTCAGCGGCTTGGGCTCGCCCCGGAACAAGGCCGGGAACAATTCGGCCAGGCGGGCCTTGGTGTCCGCGACCGACACCTCGGCACGGGGCTCGGCCGAGGCTTGCTCTGCCGGAGCGGCGACTTGAGGGGGTTGGTCGGCGGATTCAGGCGCCGAGGAGGTCGGGGACATGGGCTGGCAATGGATCAGAACAAGCTGCCATTGTCGCCTGTCCTGAGCCTCCCCGGCGCGCGAGGGTCAAGCGCGTCGGCGAACGGCAGCCGCAACCAGACCCAGGCCGGCCAACACCAGCATCGCGCTGGTGGGTTCGGGCACGGCCGAGAGGTTCACGCGCAACACGCCCGCGCCGAGGTTCCATGACTGGCTTTGCGAAAAGCGGATGTGCACGCTGTCCGATGTGAAGCTCAGGTCAGCCAGATTCCAGTTCGAGAAATCGGTGCTGACGCTCACGCTCTTGATGCCACCAAAGTCCAGGCTGGAAAACAACCAGTCCACGCCTGCAGAAATCCCGCTGGTGTCCGGCAGGCGGATCTCGATGTAGTCATCGCCCACGTCCAGAGAATGGCCCAGGCCGAAACCCGTGGGCAATTCGACCGCGTCCGTCACCGTGATCGATTGCGACTGGCGATAGCCCGAGCCGAAAGTCCAGGTTGCGTCAACGGTGTCGCCGATGAGGCCGGCGTGTGCTGACGAAGAAGCGGCCAACAGCGTGGCCGCGCAAAGTGCAAGGATGCGCTTCAAGGAAAACTCCCGCGTTGATGTAAGAAATGAATGCGGCAACGCCGCATCCGCAAGCCTAGGCCGACTGGCGCCGGACGTCAACGCGGCTTGCTCATCGATCCGGGGGGTGGGCGGGACAGAGCGAACCAGGCGCGCAACCTGTGCTGGCACCTCGATTGGGTGGAGGAACGCGCCAAACAAGCGCCCGCCCTGGGGCAAACTCCGTGAGGTGATCAACAGGGAGACCTCAAACACATGAACGCCCACCCGATTCGCCTGGCCTGCGCTGCCCTTTGCGCAGGCGCACTGAGCCTGGCCGCTTCCGCCATCCATGCCGCGCCTGACGACCTGCCATCGGCCCTCACCACCCCCCTGCGCGCCGTGGCCGAGGACGGCCGCCGCGTGCTGCTGATGCCAGACGGTCGCTGGCACCTCGACAAGCAAGCCGGCAACGCCGCCGCCACGCCGCGTGCCGACGCGGTCACCTCGCCTTACCGCACGGCCGTCAAGCGCTTCTCCGTGAAGTACGACACCCGCAACTGGATCCCCCTGCCCGTCAAGGAAGGCGAAGAAGGCAAGCGCAGCTTCAAGCACCGCACGCTGCCGGTGCAGGCCATGGTGATCGCCGACGAAGTGCCGGCCAACAACACGGTCTTGCGCAACATCATCTTGCACAACATGCGCAACGCGGGCGCTGCGGTCACCGTGCTGATCGACGAGGAGCGCGACCGCGGCAAGGACAAGATCGGCTACATCCGGCTGCTGGGCTCGATGCAGGGCATGGACTACGTCTTCACGACGAACTACTTCGCGAACAGCGACGGCAACGTGCAGGTGACCTGCTTGACGGTGCAGGCCCTGTTCGCCAAGTCTCAGGCAGAGTGCCAGCAGTTCATCGATGGCTTGACCATCGATGGCTTGACCATCGATTGATCCGGCATCAGAACATCCGCGCCAACAGCGCGCCTTCGTAGCGCGCCTCCAGCGGGATGCGCACATGCAGGGGGCTGCCCGGCGCGGCCTCGATCGGCTCGCCATCGAGGTTGCGCATCTGCTCCAGCTTGATGAGCTGGTTGCCGAACGGGTGGATCACCTCGATGGTGTCGCCCACGTCGAAGCGGTTCTTCACCACCACCTCGGCCCAGCCCTCGGCCACGCCCTTCACTTCGCCGCAAAACTGGCTGCGGTTGAACTCGGAGTGACCGGTGATGTAGTTCTGGTAGTCCTGCGCGGGGCGGCGCTCCAGGAAGCCCGAGGTGTAGCCCCGGCTGGCCAGGCCTTCGAGCTGGATCAGCAGGTCGCGGTTGAAAGGGCGGCCAGCCACGGCGTCATCGATGGCGTGGCGGTAGACCTGGGCCACGCGCGCCACGTAGTACAGCGACTTGGTGCGGCCTTCCACCTTCAGCGAATCGACACCGATCTGGGCGAGGCGCTCGACGTGCTCGACGGCGCGCAAGTCCTTCGAATTCATGATGTAGGTGCCGTGCTCATCTTCCATGATGGGCATGAGCTCGCCTGGGCGCTCGGCCTCTTCGATCAGGTAGACGTTGTCGGCGGCGGGGTGGCGCTTGCCATCGCCGCACGCCGAAGGAGCGAAAGCGGCGGCTTGCGCATCGGCCTGCTCCTGCTGGAAGTTGAAGATGCCATCGAGCTTGATGGGGATGGCCTCGCCCGAATCAGACTGCTCGGTGGCCGATTGCGTCTTGTAGCTCCAGCGGCAGGCGTTGGTGCAGGTGCCCTGGTTGGGGTCGCGCCGGTTGAAGTAACCCGACAGCAGGCAGCGGCCCGAGTAGGCGATGCACAGCGCACCGTGCACGAACACCTCCAGCTCCATGTCGGGGCATTCCTGGCGGACGCGCTCGATCTCGTCGAGGCTCAATTCACGCGAAAGGATGATGCGCTGCACGCCCATCTTCTGCCAGAACTTCACGGTGGCGAAGTTGGTGGTGTTGGCCTGCACCGAAAGGTGGATGGGCACCTCGGGCCACTTCTCGCGCACCATCATGATCAAGCCCGGGTCGGCCATGATGATGCCGTCGGGCTTCATCCCGATGATGGGCTCGATGTCGCGCAGGTAGGTTCGCACCTTGTCGTTGTGCGCGATCAGGTTGCTGGTCACGTACAGCTTCTTGCCGCGTTGCTTGGCCTCGCTGATGCCTTGCGCGAGCTGCTCCAGCTTGAATTCGTTGTTGCGCGCGCGCAGGGAGTAACGCGGCTGGCCGGCGTAGACGGCGTCGGCGCCAAAGTCATAGGCGGCGCGCATTTTTTCGAGCGAGCCGGCGGGCAAAAGCAGTTCGGGGGTGCGGAGCATGGGCGCGATTGTGCCGCGCCGCGCGCGCCCACGGGCGAAAACCCCGCCCCGCAGCGCGCCAAACAGATGTCGATTTTTTCACGGCAAGCGGTCGCGACCCGGGATTCAGCGCTTCACCGCATGCGGGTTGACGCAAGCAAGGCCATACTTCTTGCTCCAGAAACCCCCGCCGCAGCCACATGCCGCCAGACCAAGCCGCCGAGTCCGCCCCATCGCAGGGCGCCCATGCGGCCCTGCGCGCGGTCGGCAAGGTCAGCGGCATCGAGCAGGCCGAACGTTTCGAGCACTTTCGCGGCAGCATCCTCGAAATGCTCGTGCGCGAACGCAGCCTGCCGGCCCTGCTTGATGCCATCGTGCGCGGCGTGGAAGAACTGGTGCCGGGCAGCCTGTGCAGCATCCTGCTGCTCGACCACGCCCGGGGCGTGCTGCTGCAGGGCGCCGCCCCCAGCCTGCCAACCGCCTACAACCAGGCCATCCACGGCATTGCCATCGGCCCCGGCGTTGGCTCTTGCGGCACGGCGGCCTACACCGGCCAGCGCGTCATCGTCGAAGACATTGCCAGCGACCCCCTGTGGGACAAGCACCGCGCCTTCGCCCTGCAGGCCGGCCTGGGCGCATGCTGGTCGCAACCCATCGTCTCGGGTGGTGGCCAGGTACAGGGCACTTTCGCGATCTACCACCGCACCCCGCATCACCCTGAACCCGAGCACCTGCGCCTCATCGAGCAGATCGCCGCACTGGTGAGCCTGGCGCTGGAGCGCGTGCGCGCCGAAGAGCGCCTGCACCTCGCCGCCAGCGTGTTCACCCACGCCCGCGAGGGCATCATGATCACCGATGCCGACGGGCTCATCATCGACGTCAACGAAGCCTTCTGCCGCATCACCGGTTACGCGCGCGACGAGGCCTTGGGCCAGAACCCGCGCTTCCTGAAATCGGGCCGGCAGGAGCGCTCCTTCTACGCCGAGCTCTGGCAACAGCTGCTCAACAACGGGCACTGGGTCGGCGAGGTCTGGAACCGGCGCAAGAACGGCGAGCACTACGTCGAGATGAAGACCATCAGCGCCGTGCGCGACGAACACGGCGTGACCCGCCAGTACGTCGCACTCTTCTCCGACATCACGACGCAGAAAGAGCACGAGCGGCAATTGCACTTCAATGCTCACCACGACGCGCTCACCGGCCTGCCCAACCGCGTGTTGCTGGCCGACCGCCTGCTGCAGGCCATGGCCCAGGCGCGCCGACGTGACCAGCAACTGGCCGTCATGTACCTCGACCTGGACGGCTTCAAGGAAGTCAATGACAGCCATGGGCACGCCGCTGGCGACCAGCTGCTGATGGCCGTGGCGCAGGGCATCGGGCAGGCCCTGCGCGAGGGCGACACGCTGGCACGCCTGGGGGGCGACGAGTTCGTCGCCGTCATGCAGGACGTGGAAGACCCGCGCCAGATGCTCGAAGTCGTCTCGCGCGTGCTCGCTGCGGCAGCCCGGCCAGTGATGGTGGGCCAGACCGTGGTGCAGGTCTCCGCCAGCGTTGGCGTGACCACCTACCCGCAAAACGACAACGCCAAGGACGCCGACGAGGTCGACGCCGACCAACTGCTGCGCCAGGCCGATCAAGCCATGTACCAGGCCAAGCTGGCCGGCAAGAACCGCTGCCATGTGTTCGACGCTGCCGCAGACCGCAACGTGCGCGGCCACCATGAAAGCGTGGCCCACATCCGCCAGGCCCTGCGCGACAACGCCTTCGTGCTGCATCACCAGCCGAAGGTCAACATGCGCACCGGCGAGGTCATCGGCACCGAGGCGCTCATCCGCTGGCAGCACCCCGAACGGGGCCTGCTCGGGCCTTTGCACTTCCTGCCGGTCATCGAAGACCACCCGCTCTCGCTCGACGTGGGCGAATGGGTCATGAACACGGCCCTGCAACAGATGGAGGGCTGGCTCGACCAGGGCCTGAGCCTGGAGGTAAGCATCAACTTGGGCGCGCGCGAGCTTCAACAAGCCGACTTCGTCGAACAGTTGCGCCGACGCCTGGCGGCCCACCCTCGCGTGCCGCCTTCGCACCTCACCCTGGAGATCCTGGAAACCAGCGCCCTGGGCGACCTCGCCCGCATCTCGCAGATCATGAACGAGTGCCGGGCGCTGGGCGTGCGGTTCGCGCTCGACGACTTCGGCACCGGCTACTCGTCGCTGGCCTACCTCAAGCGCCTGCCCGTTCAACAGCTCAAGATCGATCAGAGCTTCGTGCGCGACATGCTCGACGACCCGGACGACCTCGCCATCCTCGAAGGCGTTCTCGGCCTCTCGCGAGCCTTCCACCGCCAGGTGATCGCAGAAGGCGTCGAAACCGTCGAGCACGGCGAGATGCTCTTGCGCATGGGCTGCGAGCTCGGCCAGGGCTGGGGCATCGCGCGAGCCATGCCGGCCGAGGCCATCCCGGCCTGGGTGAAAGCCTGGCAGGCCCCCGAACGCTGGCTGTACATCGACCAGGCCGCGCAAGCCGATGCGCCCACGGCGGCGGGCAGCGGTCAACGGCCTCAGGCCAGGGCCTGAGCGACCAGCACGCCGTCTTCCAGCCGCGCCGCGCCCACCCGCTCCAGCTCTTGCGCCATCACCGCGGCGATGGCCTCGGGCTCTTGCGGATAAAACGCCCGCATCGCTTCATTGCCCTCGAAGGTGGCCGCCACCATCCGCGCCAGCTCGGCCAGGCTCAGGCGCTTCGCCTCCAGCAGCTTGAAGGCCAGCAGCACCTTGAGCGCGTTGTCGGCGTTGCGGCGCGGCTCCTCGCTCAGCCACTGGATGCGCGAACGAGCCGCCGCCAGGGCCGCGCTCACCGCGCCGTCTTCTTCGCTGAAAGGCGCCCCGTGTCCGGGGATCACCACCTGTGGCGCGAGCTGCCCGATCAGCTCCAGCGTGGCCGCCTGCTCGCCGAAACCAGGGATCCCCGCCAGCTCGGGGAAGATCACGCCAAAGCCCTTTTGCCACAGCGCATCGGCAGAGATGAGCACGCCCAGGCGCTCGCACCAGAACATCACCATCGCATGGTCATGCCCGGCGGCGGGCAGCACACGCCATGACTCGCCGCCCAGCTCGATGGCCTCATCCAGCCGCAGCACATGGTCGTGCCGAAAGCGCGGGCAAAGCTGGCTGGTGCGCCGGTAGCTGAGACGCTCTTCGTCCCATTGCTCCACCAGGCCCGCCTCGCCCGGCGGGATCCAGATCGCACAGCCGTGCTCGGCTTGCAGCAGCGCATTGCCACCCGCGTGGTCGGAGTGCAGGTGGGTGTTGACGATGCGCTCCAGCCTCCGCCCCTTGAGCGCCTCGCCGATCAGCCTCAGCGTGCCCTCGCCTTCCGTGACATAGCCCGTGTCGATGACCGTGGGCGCGTCGTCGTCGGCAAAAACGACATGGTTGGACGACAACCAGCCACGTTCGATGACCTGGAGCGTTGGAGGCAGGGGTTTCATGCCGCCAGTGTGCACGAGCGCGTGCGGCGCCCTGGACATGTCTTGGTCACCCTTGAACTGTCCGAAATGCCATGACTTTTCGACAGATGGCGCCATGACCGAATTTCCAAAATGCGCACGTGGTGTCCCGCCGACGAGGCGCCACGAATCGTTGTCGTGAACCTCTTACAAAAAAAGGCCCTCCATGCACAGTGAACCCTCCGTCGCCGGCCCCAACGCTTCCGCGAGCCCACACCAGCCAAGCGCCAAGCCGTCCCTCGTCCACAAAAGCCATGAAAGCTTGAGCGATTTCTTCCGCTACCACGGTCTCTGGGCGCCAGGCGTGCGGCTGCTGCGCCGCCTCGGCTTTCAGGCCAAAGCGAGCATCCTCACTGCAGTCTTCCTGGTTCCCATCGGCTTGCTGTCTTGGCAATACTTCAGCGACAAGGCCGCCACCATCGATTTCACCCGAACCGAGCGAGTTGGTGTCAGCACCATGGCGCATTTGGTGCCGGTGATGAAAGGCTTGATCGACACCCGCAACGTCACGCGCGCCATGCTCGGCGGTCACCCAGCCCAAGCTGAGTACCAGGCTTCGCACCAAGCCACCGAACAGGCCCTGGCGGCCTTTGCGAAACACGTGCAAGACAGCGGTGACCCGCTGAAGATCGGACCGAACGTTCAACGCCTGCAAGAGCAGTGGCAAGCGACGTCGCAGTCGAAAGATGGCACCGATGGCCAAGGGCGAACGGTCTTCGGCCCCGTGACCCAGGCCGTGGTCGCGCTGCTGTACGCCGTGGGGGACAACTCCAACCTCGTGCTGGACCCGGACCTCGACAGCTACTACCTCATGAATGCCTTGGTCCTGACCCTGCCACAGATGCTGGAGAACACCGGTCAGCTCTGGGGCTGGGGCGCATATGCCTTGTCAAAAGGCGGGCTCAGCAGTGAACAGTCCGCCAACTGGAGCGTCTGGAGCGCAAAGGTGCATTCGGGGGCCGGCGACATGAGGCGCTACATGGAGCGCGCCATGGCAGCCAGTGAGCTGTTGCGCAACCAGGCCGACCTGAGCGCGCTCGACCGCGCGGAGGCCCTGCGGCAACTGGGCGACCAAGCTGTCTTCAAGTCAGGCCATCAAGCCCAAGCTTATCACCTGGAGGGGCGCTCGACAGTCGAGGCGCTGGCCGGCATGTACGCCCATCACCTGCCTTTGCTCGACCAACTCCTCGAACAACGCGAGGCGCGCCTGATCCGCGCCCGCGACCTGACCGCGCTGGTGCTGGTGCTGAGCCTTGCGCTGTCGGCCTACCTGTTCACCTCGTTCCGCAAGGTGCTAGAGGGCGGCCTGCGCGAGGTGGTCTTTCACATCAACGCCATCCGTGACGGCAACCTCGGCACCCAGCCACGCGCCTGGGGCACGGACGAAGCCGCAGGCCTGATGCACACCATCGCCGAGCTGCAAAAGTCCTTGCGACGCATCGTCTCGCAGATCCGCAGCTCGGCTGATCGCATCGTGCACGCCAGCCAGGAGATCGCCATGGGCTCCAACGACCTGGCCCAGCGCACCGAAGCATCGGCCAGCGGGCTGCAGCAATCGGCCTCGGCCATGGCCCACATCTCGGCCACGGTGCAGACCACGGCCGATGTCGCGGCAGAAGCGTCCTCCTTGTCCACCCACAACGCGGAGGCGGCGCGCAACGGCGGGCAAATCATCCACACCATGATCGCCACCATGGATGAAATCAGGCAATCGTCGCGGCGCATCGGCGACATCACCTCGACGATCGATGGCATCGCCTTCCAGACCAACCTGCTGGCCCTCAACGCGGCGGTGGAGGCCGCGCGAGCCGGCGAGCAGGGTCGCGGCTTCGCGGTGGTGGCCGCCGAGGTGCGCGGCCTGGCTCAACGCACGGCCACGGCGGCGCGCGAGATCAACCAGCTCGTGTCAGACAGCGTCCAACGCATCGAATCCGGCACCACCGTGGTGGGCCAGGCGGGTTCCGCCGTTGATGGCATCGTCCAGCAAACGCTGCAGATCAACGAGCTGCTGGGCCGCATCGCCGAGAGCGCCCGCAGCGAAGCCCAAGACGTGCAGCAGACCACCCAAGCGGTTCAAGCCATGGACGAGTCGACACAGCAAAATGCCACGCTGGTGGAGCAGACCGCCGCCGCAGCCACCGCCATGCGCGATCAGGCCCAGGCGCTGGCCAGCGAGGTCGCTGCGTTCACCCTGGCCTGAGCCGGCTCACAACCACAGCGTGACGGTGGTGCCGTGACCCAAGTCGCTGACGACCTGCATGCGGCCCCCCATCAGGTCCATCAGCTCCTTGACGATGCTCACGCCCAGGCCCGTGCCGGGGATGTTGCCCGACTTGTCGGCGCGGAAAAACCGCTCGCCCAGCCGCGCCACGTGGTCCGGGCTCAGGCCGAGGCCATGGTCCTGGATGGCCACGCCGAAACGCTGGGGTCCTGTGTGTGCAGCGGCCTGCACGAAGCGCACCTCGACGTCTCCACCTTCTGGCGAATACTTGTAGGCATTCGACAGGATGTTGAGCACCGCCTGACGCAGCTTGTGTCGATCAGCGAGAACGGGCATCGCTTGTGTCGGCGCCACCACCACCGGCGCCGCCCGCCCGTCTGGCGCCCGATGGTCGGCCAGCACGGCCTGCACGACCTCGCCGAGGTCCAGGGGCTCGATCGAGAAGTCCTGACCACGACGCGCTTCGATGCGCGCCAGGTCGAGCAACTCGTTGAGGATCGCCACCATGGACTGGCTCTGCCGGTAGACACGGCCCAGCAGATCCTGCCGCTGCTCGGCCGACATGTCTCGCTGGAGCATGAGCTCGGTGAAGCCAAAGATGCTGACCATCGGCGTGCGCAACTCGTGCGCGGCCATCGAAAGGAACTCCGACTTCATCTCATCGAGCGTGTGCTGGCGGGTCACGTCGCAAACATAGAGCACACGGCTGACCCCGCCCTGCTGGCTGCATTGCCCGCTCAGGGACAGCACCTTGCGGCGATCCCCCGCCACCTCCAGGACCACGCTGTCGCCCCCGGCCGGCTCGACGCCCGCACACGGGAAGACCTTGTCGAGCCCCGCAAAGGGCTTGTGTGAAGGCGCCAGTTCGCCGAGCGCGCGCGACAGGCCGCGGGCATCCATCGAAAGCACCGCCGCCTCGCTCAGCCCGGTGTGATGCAAGAAGGCGCTGTTGACAAAACGCACCCGCTCTTGTCGATCAAAGGTCACCAGGCCATCCTGGCTCAGGCGAAAGATCGCGCCAAGCTGATCGTTCTGTTCTGCGAGTTGCGCCTCGTGGGCCCGCAGCTCACCCATGTTGTGCTCCAGCATGATCATCTGCTGGCACATCAGCGTCGACGCCTCGTTGAGCGACTCGCGCAGCTCGGTCACCTCGACGGGGCCCGGCTCCACCGGCATCAGCGACCCCTTGGCGTCAACGATCTGCCGGGCGAATCGCCTGGCCGTTGCCAAGGCGCGCATCGGCCTGCGCAGGAACGCCGTCAGCAAGGCCACGCACACCAGCACCGCCGCCACCGACACCACCAAGGTGTTGCGCCAGATGCGGGCGCGGTCTTCGGCACGTGAGCGCGTGTCGTGCTCGACGCGCACCCAGCCAATGAGCCCGGCCGCCAGCACCGGGTGCCACGCCTCGATGCGACCTTCGTGGGGCACGATCGAGGGCAGCGGCTCGGCTCCGCTGACGTTTTCGGGCACATGCACATCGGCCGGCAGCCGGTGATCGTGGATCACGCGTGGCGGCTTGCCAGGCTGGCGTTCCACATGCGCCAGCACCTCGGCCTGCCGGCCCAGCACCAGCAGCGACAGCGTGTCGCCCACCTCCACCGAATGCGTCGCGAGCTCCTCCAGCCCATCCAGGCTGTCGGTGATGATCAGGTTCTCGCTGGCCACCGCAACGTTGCGGGCCAGGGAAGCGGCATGGCCCTCCGCAGCCTCTTGTTGAAGCCGCGCCTGCTCGTGGACCGTGTACCCCCCGAGCAGCGACAAGGCCAGCACCAGCAGGGCCGACACCATGGCGATGAGCTGCAGGTGCAATCGCCTGGGCCAGAGGCTCTCGACCAGGGGATGCGACGACAAAGCCATGGCCGTTGCCGCGTCACTCCGCGTATCGGTCTAGTTTGAGCCGCTCCAGCGGGGCGTAGTCGCGTGCGTGATCGGCCTTCACCGGCTGCGCCATGGGCACCCCCTGGAAGTTCGTGCGCAAGCTGCCGTCTTGCGCCAGCTTCAGCCAAGCAGCCTGAACCGCCTGCCGCATTGGATCGGGCACGCGCGGGTGCGCACTCAGGGGGTGCGGGGCCGCACCCGGCGTCTCGAAGAGGATGCGCAAGCCCGCCTGCACCTCGGGCGGTTCGCGCTCCAGCGTGGCCCTCAGCCCCCCCGTCGCGGCGGCCTTGCCCGCCAGGGTCTGGCGGTAGGCATTGGTGTGGGTGCGCGCATAGAACGGCGTGATGCGCACCCGCTCCACCTCATCCAGTTGCGCACGGATCAACAGCGACGCGCCAAACGCGTTCGGCGCGGGGAACGCCAAGGTCTGGCCATCCAACTGCTTGAGGTGCCGAATCGGGTCGTCCTTGCGGACCACGAGGATGCCCGTCAGCAACTCGGTGTCGCGCACCAGCGGCATGTAGCCTTGCGCGCGCTTGGCACGCACCTGGTGAAAGGGGTTCATGTAGGCGAAGTCCGGCACGCCGGCTTTCACATCCGCCTCAAAACTCGGGATGTCGCTCGCAACTTTGAGCTCAAAGCGCGCACCAACCTGCTGGCCCAGCCGATCGAGGATCGGCACCCACGTCCGAGCGATGTCGGCCGCTGGGAATTGCGGCACCACCGACACGGTGTAGACCCGCGGCGTGGCGCTGGTCACGGCGACAGCGGGGCCCGGCTCGGCCCTCGACCACCATGGGCTGAGCAGGCCCGCCAAGGCCGCGATCATCAGGGCATCGCGTCGCGCCAAGCGACGGTGCCAATGCATCAGGCGGGAAGGGTTCATGGGGTCCTCCGCAGTCGACCTGATGATTGTCTGCCCCGAAATGATAAATGTGCGGACCAAAACAGCAAAAAGGCCCATCTCAGACGGCCCCTTGCGGATTTGTGCGCAGACATCGGCCTGGCCCTCACCGGACCAGGCGCCGCCGCGTTCAGCCGTGGCGGATGAGGTGATCGAAAGCGCTGAGCGCAGCGGTCGCTCCGGCCCCGGCCGCGATCACGATCTGCTTGTAAGGCACGTTGGTGCAATCGCCCGCTGCGAACACGCCCGGCACGTTGGTGTGGCCCTTCGCATCGATGATGATTTCACCGAACTTGCTGAGCTCCACCGTGCCGCGCAGGAACTCGGTGTTGGGCACCAGCCCGATCTGCACGAAAACGCCTTCCAGCGGCACCGTGTGCTCCTGGTTGGTCGCGCGGTCCTTGTACTTCAGGCCGGTGACCTTGCCCGTGTCTTTGCCAGCCTGATCCACGCCGATGATCTCGGTGGTCTGCGCGTTCGTGTGGATGGTCACGTTCGGCAAGCTCTTCAACTTGTTGACCAGCACCGCATCGGCCTTCAACTGATCGGCAAACTCGATGAGCGTGACGTGGGCCACGATGCCCGCCAGGTCGATGGCCGCCTCGACACCCGAGTTGCCGCCGCCGATCACGGCCGTGCGCTTGCCCTTGAACAGCGGGCCGTCGCAGTGCGGGCAATAGGCCACGCCCTTGTTCTTGTACTCGGCCTCGCCGGGCACGTTGACGTTCCTCCAGCGCGCGCCGGTGGACAGGATCACGGTCTTGGCCTTGAGCACACCACCGTTTTCCATCTTCACCTGGATGAGGCCGCCCGGCTGCTCGGCCGGGATGATGGCAGCGGCCTTCTGCATGTTCATGATGTCGACGTCATACGCCTTGGCGTGGGCCTCGAGCGCCGCGGCCAGCTTGGGGCCGTCGGTCTCCAGCACGGAGATGTAGTTCTCGATGGCCAGCGTGTCGTTGACCTGGCCGCCGAAGCGCTCGGCCGCGATGCCGGTGCGGATGCCCTTGCGGGCTGCGTACACGCCAGCGGCCGCGCCAGCGGGGCCACCGCCCACGATCAACACGTCATACGGCGCCTTGGCATCGACCTTGGCGGCTTCCTTCGCGGCGGAGTTGGTGTCCAGCTTGGCCACGATCTCTGCCACGGACATCTTGCCCGAAGCGAACACCTGGCCGTTGAGGAAGACCATGGGCACGGCCATGATCTCGCGCTTTTCCACCTCGTCCTGGAAGGCGCCGCCTTCGATGATCGTGGTCTTGACCTTCGGGTTGAGGATGGCCATGAGCGAGAGCGCCTGCACCACGTCCGGGCAGTTGTGGCAGCTCAGGGACATGTAGACCTCGAAGCTGAAGTCGCCGTCCAGGACGCGGATGTTCTCCAGCGTCTCGGCCTCTTCCTTTGGGGGATGGCCACCCGTCCACAGCAGCGCCAGCACCAGCGAGGTGAACTCGTGGCCCAGCGGCAGGCCCGCAAAGCGCAGGCTGTTGGTGGCGCTCACACGCTGCAGCGTGAACGAAGGCTTGCGGGCGTCCTGCCCGTCGGTCTTCAGGGTGATCTTGTCGGCGCGCAGACCTTGAATCGTCTGCAGCAGCTCGAGCATCTCGCGCGAGTTCTCGGAGTCACTCAGGGATGCGACGATCTCGAAAGGTTGTTGCACGCGCTCCAGGTAGGCGGCGAGTTGGGCCTTGAGGGTGTCGTCGAGCATGGTGGGCATCCTTCAATGTGAGTTCAAGTGACTTCGGGAACCGGCCTCCTCTGTGTGTCAGCGAGCTGAAGAGGCCAGGGTCATCCACCCACCCGCCTTGTGGGCGAGCAGGGGAACAGTTTTCAACGTTGTGGCGAGGTCAGGCCTCAGCACAGGTCAAAGCTTCGAAAGATCGATCAGATTTTGCCGACCAGGTCCAGCGAGGGAGCCAGGGTCTTGGCGCCTTCCTTCCACTTGGCCGGGCAGACTTGGCCGGGGTTGGCGGCGGTGTACTGGGCGGCCTTCAGCTTGCGCAGGGTCTCCGACACGTCGCGGGCGATCTCGTTGCTGTGGATTTCAGCGGTCTTGATGACGCCTTCGGGGTTGATGATGAAGGTGCCGCGCAGCGACAGGCCTTCTTCTTCGATGTGCACATCGAAAGCGCGGGTCAGCTTGTGGGTGGGGTCACCAACCAGGGGGAACTGGGCCTTGCCGACTGCCGGCGAGGTTTCGTGCCACACCTTGTGCGAGAAGTGGGTGTCGGTGGTGACGATGTAGACCTCGGCGCCGGCCTTCTTGAACTCTTCGTAGCTGTTGGCGGCGTCTTCGATCTCGGTCGGGCAGTTGAAGGTGAAGGCGGCCGGCATGAAGATCAGCACGGACCACTTGCCCTTGAGGGTCTCGTCGGAAACGGTGATGAACTCGCCCTTGCCGTTGCGGCTGACGAAGGCTTCGGTCTTGAAGGGTTGGATCTGGGTGTTGATGAGGCTCATGTTGGGCTCCTGGTCAGGGTTGGTTTGGCTGAACACCGCTCACTGAGAGCAGGTGTTTTCGAGAAGACAGGATGAATCTTAGGCCAGGACGCATCATCAATCGAATTGATTGAACAAATACGATCAATTGCGTACGGCTATTGACCCACCCTCGCCATACCAGGCAGGAAAACCCTCCCAAATCAAGCTCCATGCAGTTTGCGAGCACTCACTTCACATAGAAACGGGTGGCGTTCACCGGCGTGTTGGCCATGCGGTCAACGTTGAAAACGCCGCTCGCCGGGGTGATCGCGCGCCCCTTGACGCCCACCGTCGCGCGCAAGGTGACCGAACTCAGGTCGGCGGGCACCCGGCAGTTGTAGAGGCCCGTGCTGCCCACGCTGCAGGTCACCGAAGAAGCGGTGGGCGTGAGGCTGACGCCGCCCGCCGTGTAGGGGCTGCCATTGGGCTGCAACACCCAGCCAGCCGCCTGCACGCTGCCATCCGCCCCCACCGCCACAGCGCTCGCCTTGCCCAGCGCCGCCACCGTGGCCTTGGTCTGCAAGACGGTGGCGACGACGTTCTCGGTGCTGGTGCCGCACGGCGCCTTGGCCGTGGTGCAGGTGAGCTGCGGCGACGAGAACAAGGCCACCTTGGGCTGGATGTAGGACATGACCGTGCCGAACTGCCCCGAAACGCCCTTGCCGTAGCTGTAAGCGAACGCGCCCGGGAAGGAGGAGTTGGCCTTGTCGTGCGCCGCGCCGAGGTTGTGGCCCAGCTCATGCGCCAGCGTCAGGCTCTCGCAGTAGTAGTTGCCGTACTGGCCATCGTTGATCGACGCGAACATCAACGAAGGCGCCTGCTGCTTGTACGAGGTCAGGCCCGCCGCCCCTGCGGCCGGCACATAAGCCAGACCGCAGGTGCCCGTGGTCGAGGTGACGGCGTTGAAAGGCGCCACGAACACCGTCATGGCGGCGCCGTTGCTGGCTTTCTGCGCCGCCGTGCCCGCGAAGGCCCCGGCGTCGCGGCGCAGCACATCGAGCTGCACCTGCGGCGTGGCATCGGCCGCCTTCACCAGGCGCCAACCCACGATGCGAAAACGCACGCCCGTGCCGCTGTTCACGTAGGCTTGGTTGGCCACCTCGACGAGGTTGACCAGGCGCGTGCGGGCCGCCGTCTCCGTGCCCCACAGGGTCACGAGGCTGGGGCTGTAGCTCATCAGCAGGTTGATCTGGGTGTCGACCGTGCCGGCCTTGAGCGGCACGGGCTGGGTCGACGCCGTGGAAGCTGCCGTGGCCGTCGCACCGGCCGTCACCGCCCCGGCGGAAATGCTGCCTGCGGCGGCCACCGCCAGCTCGGGCGCGCCGCCCGCGCTGCTAGAACCCGCGCCGACGCCAGTCGCCGGCGCTCCGATGTGGTCATCGCCCTTCGGCCCGCTGAGCCCCGCCGCGCGCGGGTCGAGGATCTCGGTGCGGCCCTGCCGCGTCATCACCTGGTATTCGCCCCGGGTGGTGTGGATGGTGGCGAACACCGCATCCGGCCCCACCGTCCATTGCGATGACTGGCCGATGCCATCCATGCGGCTGATGGCGCTGACCTGCTGGAAGCCATGTTCGTCGATGCCCGAGGCCGTGATGACGACCACCTCGGTCTGACCGTCAGGCAGGGGCATGGCCCACTCGCTGCCCACGGGGGCATCGGCCAGCGCCGCGAGGTTGGGCGTGATGAGCCGCACCCCCGACTCGACCGCCGGCCCCAGCACGAACGCCTGCGTGGACACCGCCGCCACCGTGGCGGCAGGCGCCACCGCGAGCCGTGCGCCCGAGCCCCGTTGCGCCACGGCGAACAGCCGCCCGCCCACGCGCACGCCGCCTTGCAGGCCCTGGGCGGTCTGCTTCAGGTAGATGCGGTCGCCGGGCGTGTCACCCAGCCGGCCGTGCCAGGACTTGAGTCCGTTGCGCCCCACCACCACCGCGTCGAGCGTGAGGCGCCGCGTGCCCACCTGGGGCAGGTTCACATCCAAGCTGTCGCCCGCATGGGCACGAGAAAGGCGCCCCATGTCGAGCTGCATCGGCTGCTCGATGCGGACCTCGCTGGCCGGCAGCACCACATCGGCGGGCGGCTGTGCACGCGGGGCGGCCAGCGCCCCTCCAGAGATCAACGCGAACGACATCAGGCAAAAACGAGGCAACTGCATGGTGCGGAACTCCGGCAAGGGGCCAACCAGGCGCGGTCGGCACACGGCAGCCAGACTAGGGCGCCTCGCCGTGAAATGCGCGTGAATTCCTGACGTGGACAGCGCCCTTGGCGCCCCAATGCCGCGATGAATCGGCCAAACCGCCCCAATTCGTTCGGAATGCCTTGTCAGGCAATTTCCTACAGCACGCCCAGCATGACGCCGACGCGCCGCGCAGCCAGGCCCCTATCAAGAAAACTGGCCGGTCTTTGCACAATGAATCCATCGACAGCGCGAAAGCGAACGCAGACAGCCCCCAGGAAACGAACAGGAACCGCACCATGAACGCCGACCAAATCCTCGCCGAAATCCGTGAAGTCAACCTGTCCTACCTGATGCTGGCGCAAAGCCTCATCCGCTCGGACCGCGAACAGGCCCTCTTCCGCCTCGGCATCTCCGAAGAAGCC
>JAKARB010000017.1 GCA_021819435.1 Pseudomonadota bacterium
GTTCGATTACATCGAGCGCTTCTACAACCCCAGGCGCCGTCATTCGACGTTGGGCTACGTCAGTCCGATACAGTTCGAGAAAGCTCAAGAAGCTTAGGTCGGTGTCCACGGAACCGGCAGCAGCCCATTGCTCGCACGTCCACACTGCGACATTCCACGCACGGCAGGCGCTTGCCATCGACGCGCACGACATTCACGAAGTGGTCATTCGGTTGCAAACGGCACGAGACAAGCTGCAAGGCGATGAGGCGGCACTCCAAACCAAGCTCAATGCTGTTGCCGAGCGGCTACGCTCGTTGAACGAGTCCCTAAAGGTGCATCGCGACGGAAGGCCCGTGGCTGACGTAGTGGTCGCCAAGAGCCTGTCCGTACTCAAGGACGCCTACGACGTCACACGCCGCGACCTCGCAGCAGAGCTCGACATTGCTACCGAGGAGCTCCAAGAGTACGACAGCAGGCTAAAGGATTTGGCCGACAAGGAGCGAGAAAAGCGGATTCGTGCTTCCTTCAAGGAAGACCTGATTTCCTACGCCGATATGCTCGACATCGCGAAGGTCGAAATCGCGTCGAAGGTGACGATTGGCACGCGCTCGCCGAACGCAAGCGGGAGCTACGCGCCACGCGCAGTGTTGGCGAACCACCTAGCGCTGCTGTCGGCGCACTCTGAGTACGGCGACGGCCCCACGTTCCCGTTCATAGTCGACACACCGCAACAGTCAGGTCAGGACCCTGTTAGCCTCGGGCGGATGCTCGACACCATTCTGAAGCGAGCTCACTCGGGCCAAACCATGGTCGCGACTGAGTCGATTCCAGATAACTGGGTGCCGCCTGAAGATTGCAGCATCCTGCAATTCGGCGTCAAGCGCCACGTCCTGCTGGAGGAAGCTTTTCGTCCAGGCGTCGAGGCACTCAACGGCATGGTCAAGGCAATGCACGAGGAACTACTGAAGCAAGCTCCAGTCGCCGACGAGCAGCCCCAGGACGGCGACATCCCTATTCCTGACGCCGGAGACGACGAGGATGAATGACCCGTCGCGAGGGATGCAATGCAGCGGGATCCGACGGTCATTCGGAGGCGGCGAAGGGATCCGCGCACACATCCAGGCGGCCGAAAAGCCGACCCTTGCCACATTCCGCTCCTGACCGAGTCCGGGTCCTCTCGGCCGCGCCAGATAGCTGTCAGTCGCTATCCGATGGCGACCGAACGGATCGACCTCCAGCGCCCTCCCTAAGTTGAAGGTCGGCTGACTGCCACGACGGCATCGGGCACCAACCGGCCACCAGCGGCCGTTTTCGATAGTCTGCTTCCCGGAATCCCGCCGCAACACGTCAATTGTCGAGAGTCGCCCCCCATGTCAGACGCCTTGGTCGATCCCATCTTGTGTGAGCACTGCCTCGCGGAGAACGAACTCAAGTACGAGATTCAGCAGCGAGGAAAGGTAGTAGAGCGTTGTCCGATTTGTCACCATGAAGGTGGCAGAGCGATATCCGCCACTGACCCAATAATCAAGAAAATCTTCCGCGCGCTCATCCGCCTGAACTTCTCGGAGTGGGACTACAACACGCACCTCGGCGGAGATGAGCTCGAGACGGTTGTAATGAGAAGTCCGGCCATTTTTAGGCTTAGGCCAGACGCCGCACTCGAGGCATTCGAAGATGCGTACCTAGAGATGGAAGGTAAGGATTGGTATCCCGCCACCGACGAAGAAATCACGTTGGGTGGTGGCTACTGGGACGGTTGCGTTCTGGACGGATTGCGGGACAGAAGAGACCCGAAGGTAGAGCATGTCGTGGGCGCTGCTCTTGAGCACAACTGGTTCGAAACAGAAGCTGCAGCCCGTGAGCTGGTAGAGCGATTTCGGGACGATTTGACGGCGACCGTTCCATCTGGGAGCGATTTCTTCCGAGGGCGCATCGGAGTCAAGTCCCGGCTTTCTGCAAAGCACGCGTCCCTTGCTGATGGCCGTACTTTTCGATACTTGCCGTTTTCGGGCAAGGACATCGACCGCCCTCCTCTGAAGCTAGCAACCGAAGGCCGCTTCAACAGGGCAAGGGTGTCCTTGCTCTACTTGGCTTCGGATGTGCAGACGGCGGTCGCTGAACTCCGCCCTCATCCTGGTCACCTTGTGTCTACTGCCATGTTTCGACTCAAGCGCGATCTGAAGGTCGCTAACTTTGCGAAGCAGGACATCCGCAACTTCCTGAGCGACCCGAGGCTTGAGGACCTTCGAAGCATTCTGTCGATAGCCGATGTGCTAAACGTCCCCGTTCAACCCGAGCATCGGGTGCTTTACGCAGCTACGCAGCTTTTTGCAGACGTGTTGCGCAGCGCCGGCTTTGAGGGTCTGACCTTCAGCAGCACTGTCGGGAAGGGGAGCAACTTGACATGCTTTGCGGGTGACGCATTTGAACTGGTCGCCGGGAGCGAGCGCGTTCAGGACGTTGTTGCGCTGGAATATCGGATAGAACCGTCTCAAACTATCGCGGCAGGATATGACGAGTCTGAGTGGCAAGAGGACGAAGATAGTCCCCTGGCAACCCTACTGCATGGCATGGCGCGACGCGGGCGCTAACCCGCTGATCCATGCCCGCCCAGGTGTGTCTTCCTCCGCAGGAACTACTACGGGTGCCTGCGGTAGTTGCCGACCGGCAGCTTCGAAACAGCGAGATCAAGCCAGTCAATGCCTTTTCAGGGGCGACCACGGCTTGCCGGCAGTTGAAGAAGCGGCTGTTCAAGTTGGGAGCGTCAATGCCTGTTCACTCATCATCAATGTTGTGGATTAGCGACCGCAACCGCCTTAAGCGGTCGGCCAGCTGGCTCCCTGACTGAAGGTCAGCTTGTTGCTGGCACCGACATTCGGCCGTGGAATTTGACCGTCAGCACCCAGCCTGGGCCGGTCATAGATCCATCCAGACCCTCTTCTCTGGGGTCAGCTTCCTCCGCTATTGACACGTCTCGAAAGGTAGTCACTTTCGGGAAGATGGGCAAAGATGTCAAGAACAACGTCAACAACAAAAAAGCCCCAAGCGACAAGCACTTAGGGCCTCTTGTTTACCATCTAGGCAAAGGTAAATCCTAGAACGGAATGTCGTCATCCATGTCATCAAACCCCGTGGCTGACTTCGGCGCAGGCGCCGGAGCAGGGCGCGGAGCTGGCGCCGGCCGCGGTGCCGCAGCGCGTGGGGCAGGTGCCGGCGCATCACCGTAGTCATCGCCACCAGCCGGGGCACCGTAGCCACCACCACCGCCGCCACCTTCACGGCCACCCAGCAGTTGCATCTGCTCGGCGACGATTTCGGTGGTGTAGTTGTCTTTGCCGTCTTTGTCTTGCCACTTGCGGGTCTTCAGTCGGCCTTCGACGTACACCGAGCGGCCTTTCTTCAGGTATTCGCCGGCGATCTCGGCCAGGCGGTCGTAGAAGACGACGCGGTGCCATTCGGTCTCCTCGACCTTGTCACCCGAGTTCTTGTCTTTCCAGTTGCGCGTGGTGGCGATGGAGACGTTGCAGACGGCGGCGCCATTGGGCGTGTAGCGGACTTCGGGGTCGCGGCCCAGGTTGCCGATGAGGGTGACTTTGTTGACGGAGGCCATGGGGATTCCAGGTGAATTCTTGTGACGGCGCCTCTGCGCAAAGGCCGATTGTGCCGCGTACGTGCTGGCCGAGAGCTTAACCGATGCCGCTTCGGCATGGCCTGCTGACGGACCCTCCTGAACTGTTCCCCCGCAGGAGGGCAGGGGTGGGGTGGAGGCCTGGCTCCGCTCATTTCGGGGGCGGTTGTTCATGTGAGTGGGGGGTGCCCTCTTTTTTGAACCGTTGTTACATTTTGTCAACCATGTAAGCGCCGTGGTCATGGTGGCTCGTGCGCGCAGGCAGTCTTGGGTTGGAGGTCGGGTTTGTCTTTGCAGTTCAGAAACGCGGTGAAAGCTGTTCGCCGCGCGACCGCCGGTGTCCCTGTGCGCCCTGCCGCTTTGCTTTTTTCTGCCTTGGTTGGCGCCGTGGTGTTGAGCGCATGTGGCGGGGGTGGGTCACCTTCGTCCAGTGGCGATGAGCGCGCCCGCGCGGCCGGTTTGGCCGGCGAGGGCAACTGGGTTGTCATCGAGCAGCCGGCCGATCCGCTTTTGCAGAATTTGACGATCCCCGCCGATGCGCCCACGCGCGGCATGTGGTCGGGTGTGAAATCGTGGCCCCTCAACGGCCTGCACGCCGCCGTGTTGCCCAATGGCAAGCTGCTCACCTATGGCACGAACCTCGATGGCGGGACCCAGAACGGCCGCTACTTCGACGTGTGGGACCCCTCGCTGGGCTTGGGCGCCGACTCGCACACCACCATGTATCGCGAGGAGCAGCAAGACAGTTTTTGCGCCGCTGCCACCTACCTGACAGATGGCCGGTTGCTGATTTCAGGCGGCAATGGCGGTGTGACCAGCACGCTCTATGCGCCGTCTACGAACGCCTCCACGCAGTCGAGCGCGAACATGGCCGATGACCGCTGGTACGGCACGATGATCACCTTGCCCGATGGCAGGCCCGTGATGCTCGGCGGCATGGTGCCGTATGCCGAGGACATGCAAAACAACCCCGATCAGGCTGTCGCCCAGGGCCTGGCGTCGATGACGCCGGAGGTGTATGAAGGCGGCGCCTGGCGTTCGCTCTTCGGCGCTTACAGCCGCGACGCCTTCGGGCCGGACTACCTGCGTGCTTCTTACCCGAGGAGCTGGGTGGCGCCCAACGGCAAGGTCTTCGGCATCTCGGCCGAGCGCATGTGGTCGCTCGATCCGGCGGGCAATGGCGCGATCACGATCCACGGTGCATTCAAGGAAGCGCCCAACGCCAACACCAAGCCCAATGTCGGGGCCACCAACACGGCGGTGATGTACGACATCGGCAAGATCCTGGTGGTGGGGGGCAATGGCTCGTTCAACGGAGACGAACTGCCGGCCAGCAAGCTCGCCACTGTGATCGACATCAACTCCGGTGCGCCGGTGTTGACGGAGCAGCCCGCGATGGCCAACCCGCGTCGTTATCCCAATGCCATCGTCCTGCCCGATGGCAAGGTGGTGATCACGGGTGGCGCGACCTATGGCAACGATTACAGCGGCCAGCCTGCCAGCCCTGTGTACGCGGTGGAGACCTGGGACCCGGCGACGGGCAACTGGAGCACCGGGGCGAGCGCCGCCGTGTTCCGCGGTTATCACTCGTTCACCGTGCTGCTGCCCAATGGCACCATCTTGTCGACGGGTGGCGGCACGCCCGGGCCGGTGACCAACCTGAATGCCGAGGTTTATTACCCGCCGCAGCTCTTCACCTTGGTCGATGGCAAGGCGCAGCTCGCCGCGCGGCCGGTGATGAAGGCCATCAACGGCCTGTCGCAGGCGAATGGCGCGTCGATGCAGATCGACATGGCCAGTGGTGCGCCCATCGCCAAGCTCGCGTTGATCGGCCTGAGCGTTGGCACGCATTCGTTCAACGCGGGGCAGCGCCGCATCCCGCTGGCGTTCACGCAGGACAACTTCCGGCTGACGACGACCTTGCCGACCAATGTGATCGCGCCCCCCGGCTACTACCAGGTGGTGGCTGTGGATGCGGCTGGTGTGCCGTCGCGCGGGGTCATCATCGCCATCGGGCAGGGCGTGGAGCCGCCGCCTGGACCGACCACGCCTTACATGCCTCCTGATACATCGGGCTCGATCGAGGCGCCGATCATCGCGGCGGGCGGCACGGCCAGTTTTTCCGCGCCTCCTGTGAATGGCGCCACCTACAGCTGGGACTTCGGCGATGGCAGCGCGCAGACGGCGTTCAGTGCCAACCCGGCCGCAACCCATGTGTACAGCCAGGCTGGTGTCTATGCCGTCACGCTGACGGCGCGCGCCAGTGACAACTCGACATCTCGACGCACGTTCGTGCAGGCGGTCGTGAGCGCGGCCACGGCGAAGAGCCCGAGCGCATCCAGCGCCATGGCGCTCGTGGCGACCTACGGTGCCAGCTCCAACCAGGCTGCCACGGCGACGGTTGCTGCGTCTTACGTGTCGCCTTGGGAGAAGCTTGCCGCCGTCAACGATGGCGCCACGCCCGCCAATTCGGCCGATCACAGCGCTGGAGCCTATGGCAACTGGCGGGGCGATGCGGGCTATGGTCAGACCGATTGGGTCAGCTTCACCTGGAACACGCCGAAGGCCCTCAGCGCGATCGAGGTTTATTGGTGGAACGATGGGCAAGGCATCGCCACGCCCAAGGCGGCGCAGGTGGAGTACTGGAATGGCAGCACCTGGGTGTCAGCCGGGGCCATCGGCACAGCGCTCAATGCCTACAACCGCTTGAGCCTGGGCGTCACCACGACGCGTGTGCGGGTCTCGATGAGCAGCGACTTGTCGACCGGCATCCTGGAGGTCCGCATCCCAGGCACCGAGCCCCCCGTGCAGAGCCTGTGGGCGGCCAACCCCGACACCAACACCGTGGGCGTGGTCGATGTGGCGAGCCGCGCACGCGTGGCGGAAGTGCCCGTGGGCAAGTCGCCGCGCAGCGTGGCCGTGGCGCCGGATGGCCGCGTGTGGGTGGTCAACAAGGACTCGGCCACCATCAGCATCGTCAATGCATCGACCAGGCAGGTGGTGCAGACGGTGAATCTGCCGCGTGCCTCGCGGCCGCATGGGCTGGTTTTCGCGCCTGGAGGTTCGGCCTATGTGGTGCTGGAGGGCTCGGGGCAGTTGCTCAAGCTGGATCCTTCCAGCGGTGCGCAGCAAGCTGTGCTGGCGGTGGGCGCGAACCCGCGCCATGTCTCGGTCAGCGCCGATGGCGCCACGCTGCTGGTGTCGCGCTTCATCACACCGCCTTTGCCTGGCGAAGGCACCGCGACGGTGGACACCAGCAGCGCGGGTGGCGAGGTGGTGGTGGTCAATGCCGCGACGATGGCAATCAGCAAGACCATCGTGCTGCGCCACAGCGACAAGGCCGACACCGAGATCCAGGGCAGCGGCATCCCCAACTACCTGGGCGCGGCGGTGATCTCGCCGGATGGCAAGGCCGCCTGGGTGCCTTCCAAGCAGGACAACATCAAGCGTGGCACGCTGCGCAATGGTCAGAACCTGAACTTCCAGAACACGGTGCGAGCGATCAGCTCGCGCATCGACATGGGCGCGCTCGCGGAAGACTTGGGCAAGCGTGTCGACCACGACAATTCGAGCGTCGGTTCGGCAGCGGTCTTCCACCCGAGTGGGGCTTATCTCTTCGTTGCGCTTGAAACCAGCCGCCAGGTCGCGGTGGTCGACCCCGTGGGTGGCCGCGAGCTGTTCAAGGTCGATGTCGGTCGCGCGCCGCAGGCCTTGTCGGTGTCGGCCGATGGTGGCTGGCTGTATGTGCAGAACTACATGGACCGCAGCGTGAGCGTGCTCGACCTCAGCCCCCTGGTCCGCCATGGCGAGTTGCGTGTGGACGCCAGTGCCTCGGTGGCGTCTGTCGGCATCGAAACGCTGGCACCGCAGGTGCTGCTGGGCAAGCAGTTGTTCTACGACGCGCGTGACCCGCGCCTGGCACGCGATGCCTACATGAGCTGCGCCAGCTGCCACAACGACGCAGGCCACGATGGCCGCGTGTGGGACCTCACGGGCTTCGGCGAGGGGCTGCGCAACACGGTGGCCTTGAAGGGGCGGGCCGGGATGGGGCATGGCTTCCTGCACTGGAGCGCGAACTTCGACGAGGTGCAGGATTTCGAAAAGCAGATCCGCGATCTCGCCGGTGGCACGGGGCTGATGAGTGATGCGCTTTATGGCGCCGGCACGCGCAACCAACCGCTTGGCGACAAGAAGGCCGGGCAGAGTGCCGACCTCGACGCGCTGGCCGCCTACCTGGCCTCGCTGACGGCCTTCGACGCCAGCCCGATGCGCAACGCCGACGGCTCGCTGACCACGGCCGCAGCGGCTGGCAAGACCGTGTTCCAGAACGCCAATTGCGCGAGCTGCCATGCCGGCCAGGCCTTCACGGCCAGCGGTGTGGCTTCGGGCCTGCAGAACATCGGCACCATCAAGTCGAGCAGCGGCAAGCGCCTTGGCGCCGCCTTGACGGGCATCGACATCCCGACCTTGCGCGACGTGTGGGCCACGGGGCCTTACCTGCACGATGGCAGCGCCCCGACGCTGGCCGCTGCGGTGCAGGCGCATGCGGGCAACAGCGTGAGCGGCACCGACCTGAGCAACCTCGTCGCCTACCTGCAGCAGATCGGCAGCGATGAAACGACGGCGCCCGGGCCAGCGCTCACCAACTTCGCGCCCTCGGCGACTTCGGCCACCTCTTTCGTTTCGGACTGGGAGAAGCTGGCGGCCGTGAACGACAACGCCACGCCGGCCAACTCGGCCGACCACAGCGCGGGTGCCTACGGCAACTGGAACGGCGAGGGCAACTACGGCGCCACCAACTGGGTGAGCCTGAGCTGGCCGACCGCCAAGACGCTCAGCGCCTTCGATGTGTATTGGTGGAACGATGGCCAGGGCATTGCCACGCCGACGATGGCCACCGTCGAATACTGGAATGGCTCGGCCTGGGTGTCGCTGGGTGAGGTCGGCCGCGCCTTGAACACCTTCAACCGGCTGAACTTTGCGCCCATCTCGACTACCAGCATCCGCGTTTCGATGCGCAGCGACAAGGCCACAGGCATCATCGAGCTGCGGGCCCTTGGGGTGGTGGCGCCGACCAACCTGGCGCCCTCGGCGAACCTTGCCACATCGTTCGTCTCGAACTGGGAGAAGCTGGCGGCGGTGAACGACAACGTCACGCCTGCGAACTCGGCGGACCACAGCGCGGGTGCTTATGGCAACTGGAACGGCACCGGTGCTTATGGCACCACCAACTGGGTGAGCCTGAGCTGGTCGACCGCCAAGACCCTCAGCGCTTTCGAGGTGTACTGGTGGAATGATGGCCAGGGCATTGCCACGCCGACGGCGGCCACCGTCGAATACTGGAATGGCTCGGCCTGGGTGTCGCTGGGCAGCATCGGCCGCAGCTTGAACACGTTCAACCGGCTGAACTTCAACGCGGTGACGACCACGAGCATCCGCGTGTCGATGCGCAGCGACCGGGCGACAGGCATCCTCGAATTGAGGGCCTTCGGGTACTGATGGTGACCATGGACCACGGCCTGCCTTCGCGTCGCGAATTCGGTGCGCTGCTGCTGGGGCTGCTGGCGGCGGGGTCGGCGTTCGCGGTGGATGCGCCCGATTCTTTCGCCAGCAATTTCTCCGGCCTGCGCCTGCGTGACCAGGATGACCACGACTTCGCGTTCGGGCGCCTCACGGGGCGCGTGCTGCTGGTGAACTTTGTCTTCACCGGTTGTTCCAGCGCGTGCCCTTTGCAGACGCAGGCGTTGGCACAGGTGCAGTCCGGCTTGCCTGCTGACGTTCGCCAGGGTGTGCATTTCGTTTCGGTGTCGCTGGATCCGTTGACGGACACGCCCTCGGCGTTGAAGGCCTACGCGGCGCGCTTCGCCATCGACCATCGGCACTGGAGCTTCGTGACGGGGCAGCCCAGCGACGTGGGCCGCTTCGCCGATCGGCTCAAGCTGTACCGTGACGGTCGCGGCCCGCGCCGGCTGGAGGATCACAAAACAGCGCTGTGGCTGGTGGATGCCAAGGGGCGGCTGGTGCAGCGGCTGCATGGCCAGCCGGTGGACGCGCGCCGCCTGCACGACGAGCTGGTGGCCTTGCGCCGCATGGCCTGAACGCCGAGCGGGTCTGCGAGCCGCCCTACACTGGCGGGTTCAGCGCCCTGCATGGGCGCCATCCTGGAGTGATCCATGTGCCAGCTCCTCGGCATGTGCGGCAAGCAGCCCACCGACATCGTCTTCTCTTTCTCGGGGTTCGCCACGCGTTCGAACGAGCACGCCGATGGTTTCGGCATCGCCTTCTTCGAGGGGCGGGGCCTGCGCCATTTCGTCGATCACCTCCCGGCTGCCGAATCGCCTGTGGCCGACCTCGTCAAGCGCTACCCCATCAAGAGCCGGCAGGTGATCGCGCACATCCGCAAGGCCACGCAGGGCGCGGTGCGGCTGGAGAACTGCCACCCCTTTGTGCGCGAGCTGTGGGGGCGCTACTGGGTGTTCGCGCACAACGGCAACCTGGTCGACTTCCAGCCCAAGCTGCACGCGGCGTTCCGCCCGGTGGGCGACACCGACAGCGAGCGCGCCTTCTGTTGGTTGATGCAGGAGCTGGCCAAGAGCCACGCCAGCCTGCCCGATGTCGATGAGCTCACGCGCACATTGGCCGAGCTGGTGCCTCGGGTCGCCCAACATGGCACCTTCAACTTCCTGCTCAGCCAGGGCGATGCGCTGTGGGCGCATTGCAGCACCCACCTGCATCACCTCGTGCGCCAGCACCCGTTTGGCGAGGCGCGCCTGCAAGACCAGGACGTGGTGGTGAACTTCGCCGAAATGACCCAGCCGGACGATCGCGTCGCCATCATCGCCACGCAGCCGCTGACCCATGGCGAGCCCTGGGTGGCGATGCAGCCGGGGCAGTTGCTGGCTTTCGTCGACGGCTTGCCGCGCGGTTGAACCGAGTCCTCAGGCGGTCCGTGGCCTCATTCAGCGGCGCAGCGACATCGGCAGGGGCAGCCCCGCCGCCTGGAACCAGTTGGCCAGGGCCAGCAGGTCGCGCTGATGCGAATCGGACATCGCCTGGAAGGCCTGCCGCGCGGCGTCCATGGCGCGTGTGCGCGAAGGTTCATCGCTGATTCGCCTGCGCAAGATGACCATGAATGGCGCGAGCGCCGTGACGTGGGTCAGCACATCTCGGCCCAGGCTCGTGGCGGCCTGCTCCAGCTCGCCCAGACTGAAGGCCGCCTTCAAGGAGTTCATGTAGTCCTGGGTGAAGAGCGGGCTTTGCTCGGATGCCCTGTCGTTCACGAGGAAGTCGAGCGTGGCCTGGCGCCGCAAGCGTCCGAAGTCGGCGAGGAAGACACCGCCGTCCGCGCGCAGCACCCGGTTCGCCGAGCGGGTTGCCTGGCACAGGGCATCCACGGTCGGCAGGTGATGCAGCGACAGCGTCGAGAAGACGCCATCGAAACTCGCGTCGTCGAAGCCATCGAGCGTGCGCATGTCGCCTTGCACGAGCCGCACGTTTTGCACGCCTTGCCGGTCCAGGGTCTGGCGTGCCAGATCGAGCATGGTGTCGGACAAGTCCAGCCCGACGAACTCCGTCTCGGGGTGCAGGCGGGCCAACATCGACAACTGATTGCAGGGCCCACAGGCCAGGTCGAGCACGCGGCCACCCCGGCGGATGGCACTGGATGCCTGCATCGCCAGGTACAGGTAAATCGGCGTCAGCGGGCCATCGTTGGCGCCGGAACTGGCGAACGCCTGCACCTGCGCTGGCGCATCCATGACCAAGTCTGGCTCGGGCTGCCGCAAGCGGTCATGCGGCGTCAGCCGATCCAGCAGCATGTGCATCACCATGCGTGGCGCGGACATGCAATCGCCCTTTCCTTGTCTGCGTCTTAGCGCTGCCTTGGCCAGCCTTCAGCGCATCAGGTCCTGCGGGACCATCTCGGGCGACTTCTGGAAGACCCAGAACAAGGCGACGCCGCCGAAGAAATTCTGCTTGCGCTCAACCAGCGGGCTGTCGATGAACCGGGCCCCTTGCAATTGCGCGGTGCCCACGAAGGCGCCGGCCACGATCTGGTCGAAGCGCGCCAGCAGGCCCGTGCTGATCGTGGTGCCCGCGTAGCCTGCGCCGGTGCGGTAAGCGGGGCGTGCGGCGGTCGCTTCGCTGTCGCGCACCTGGTAGTAGTAATTGTTGAAGGTCGCGCTCTGGAACTTCACGCCCACGTCGAGCCCGAAGTCGACGCGGACCCCGCCGATGTGCATCGGTTCGATGATGCGCAGCGTGGGGTCGCTGATCCAGCCAGCCTGTTCCATGCCGTGGCGGTCGACGCCCACCGCGTGCCTGATCGGCCAGTGCAGGCCCCAATAGCGGCCGTTTTCGCGGATGAGACGGTATTTGAGCGCGGGCCCGAACTCGATGATGGGCGGCAGGTCGCGCATGCCCTCGCGCGCCGTGCCGGACGATTTCACCGGCAGCGCGCCATTGAGCGAGAGGTCGAGGCGCAGGTTGTCGGTGTCGATCAGGCCCAGGCCCACGCCCTCGCGGTTCGCGCGCAGGCGCTCGCCCCGGTAGACGAAGTAGGGCAGGGGCGCCACGTGGGTGCGTTGCACCGACGACCCGAGGTAGGCTGGCGCATGCACGACGCCAACGCCCAGGCCCCATTCCCAGCGGGGCAGTTCCGTGGGGTCGGCTTCTTCAGCCGGGGCGGCACTGGCGTTCGCGCAGGCCAGCAAGGCTGCGCCGGTGCAAACAGAGACGCATGAAGCGCGGCTGAAAATGCGGAGGGGAAGGCCGCCGGGAGCGCGGCCTGGAACTCGGGATCGCATCATGGTTGGGGGATTCCTTCCTGTTCTTGCAATTGCTGGAGCACGTCCTGGCGAGGCAGGTTGACCACCAGGATCTCGATGGACGCGACCTCCTTGCCATCGACGCGCAGCTCCGCACCGACTTGCGCGGCCGTGGGCGACATTTGCCTGGATTTGACCTCGATGTCGACCCACTGTTCGGGCCGCACGGGCAGCTTGAACGAGCACTTGCGGATGCCCGCGAGCATGCCGATGTGGTCAGCGCCCATGCTGCGGGCATATGGGTCTCCGGCGAACATGCCGGCACCCGCAACCTGTGCGGTGGCTTCGACCAGCAGCGCGCCGGGCACGACCGGCATGCCGGGGAAATGGCCTTGCAGGATCGCCAGGTCGCTGCGCCACCTGACCCGACCGATGTAGTGGTTGTGCGCGAGCACCTGCACGCTGTACACGAACTGGATCTCGCCCCGGTGGGGCATGAGCTCCAGGATGTCCGACTGCTGCAACTCGAAGGGGTAGGTCAGGTCGTTCATGGCATCGGCGGGTGTTGGCGTCAGCTTCTCAACAGGGTCTTGGGGCGCGTCAGCCATGCCATCGCCAGGCCCAGGCCAGCACCGGCGAACACATCGACGAAGACGTGCTGCCGCGTGCTGATGGTCGAGTAGGCGATGGCGATGCACCAGACCACGTTGGCCAGGCGCCAGGCCCTGCCGCCACCCGTCCAGGGCAACATCCATTGCAGCCACATGCCGGAGAACACGGCGGTGGCCACGTGCAGCGATGGGCAGGCATTGCCCGCCGCATCCACGCCCTTGAGGACACCCATGCCCGGGTACTGCGACCAGTCGATGTGCGTGGGTGGCACGGCGGTGGGCCAGACCAGGAAGGCACCCAGGCCTAGCAGGCACAGCGCGCCGATGCGCAGCCCGTAGCGGACGATGTCCTCGCGCGAGGTCATCAGCGCCACGGGCAGCGAGACGTAGACCCACAGCGAGACGTAGATCCACACCGTCCAGGGTTGCAGCGGGATCCATTCGTCCACCGGCGTGAGCGGCATCTCGGTGACCACGCCGACCGGGTTCTTCAGCAGGTGAAGGTAGCCCGTGAAGAACAGGCTCATGAAGGCGGTTGAGCCCAGCGACTTGAACCAGAAATGCGGCCATACGCGGGCCAGGCCTCGGGCCGCCATCAGTGGGTGGCCCGCCGCGCGATGAGGCAGGCGTTGCTGCCGCCAAAGGCGAAGGAGTTGGACATCACTGCGTCGAGGCGCTGCCCGGTGCGCGCGGTGAGCGCCACGTGATCGAGCTGGCAGCGCGGGTCAGGTTGATGCAGGTTGGCCGTGGGCGGGATGCTGCCGTGCTGCATGGCCATGATCGCCAGGCCGAATTCCACCGCGCCACCGGCGCCGATCAGGTGGCCGTGGACGGCCTTGGTGGAGCTGACGGGCAGGGTGTCGGCCGCGTCGCCGAAGACGGTTCGGATCGACTCGGCTTCGGTCACGTCGCCCGCGTCGGTGGCGGTGCCGTGGGCGTTGATATATTGGATGTCGGTGGGCGCCATGCCAGCGTGCGCGAGGGCCTGGCGCATGGCCGCCACCTGCCCGTCCACCGAGGGGGCGGTGAGGTGGTGGGCGTCGCTGCTGGTGCCGTAGCCGACCAGCTCGGCCAGCGCGGGCGGGGCTTGGCGTCGGCGCGCGTGGGCCTCGCTTTCGAGCACCAGCGCTGCAGCGCCTTCACCCAGCACGAAGCCGTTGCGCTCGACCGAGAAGGGCTTGCAGCTCGCGGCCGGGTCGCGGGCGTCGGGGCGGGCCATCACGCGCAGGGCGTTCCAGGCGACCATGCAGCCTGCCGTGAGCATCGACTCGGTGCCGACCACGAGCACGGCGTCGAGGTGGCCGTGGGCGATGGCGCGGGCGGCCTCGCCCAGGGCGATGGCCGAGGAGGCGCAGGCGACGGCGTAGGTGTTGGTGGCGCCGCGCAGGCCGTGCCGCATCGACAGCGCCGCCGCGGGGGCGTTGGCCATCATGCGCGGAACCGAGAGCGGGTGCATGACGGTGGCGCTGCGCCCGGTTTTCTCGGCGTTGGCCAGGGCCCCGAAGTAGCGCGAGTACATGGCGTCGAGGGTGTGCGCCCCCGCGAAGCCAACGCCCGCGTGCACGCCGAAGCGCGATGAATCGGGCACGTCGGTGCCGAGGGCGAAGCCGGCTTGGGCCATGGCCTCCTGCGCGGCCACGAGGGCGAGCAGTGTGGCGCGGTCCAGCCCGGCGAACTGCCGATCAAGCAGGTTGAGCGGGTCGGTGTCGATGCTGGCCGTCAGCAGGTTCGGCAGGCCCGCGCAGATCTCGGCGGGCGCGGGGCGGATGGCGCTGCGGGCGGCCAGCGCGGCCGCGAAGGTGGTGTCTCGGTCCAGGCCCAGAGGGGTGATCATCCCCAGGCCGGTGACGAACACCTTGTTCATGCTTGGCCGGCGGCCAGGCCCATGCTGCTGAGGTCGGGCATCTGCCCGCCGTGGTGTTCGCGGATCTCAGCCTCGATGGCGGCGACCATCTCGGTGAATCCCATCTCGCGAAAACGCATGGGGTCTTCGATCTGGAAACCGCAGCGGTCTTCGATTTCGAACAGCATTTCGACCAGGCCCAGCGAGTCCAGCGCGAGATCAGCCACCTTGAGGTCAGGCTGCTCGAAAAGCGCGGGAGCAACTTTGGCGTTGTGGATGAGGTAGTCGCGGATGAGGGTGCTCAGCATGGCCAGCCCTGCGGGGTCTGCAAAATCGAACTGAAAATCGTAGCACAGGCCCTGGGTGAGGGGGGCGGTTTCGAAGGGCGCAGCCCCCATTGGAGGGGCTGCGCCGGCCTTCTCGCCGATACAATCGATGGTTTCATCGCCGGTTCGCCCAGGGAGGCGAGCGCGAACCGTCTCCGGCGCCTGCGCCGCGGTTCCACCCGATTCATCACACCATGACAGCAGAGCAAGCCGCCTTTGACCTCGCCCTGGAAGCCGAGGTCGCCAGCCTGATCGTTTCCGCGCTCAACCTCGAGGTGTCGGCCCAGGACATCGATCCCCTGGCACCGCTGTATGGCGAAGGCCTCGGTCTGGATTCCATCGACATCCTGGAGATCGCGCTCGTGATCTCCAAGAAATACGGCTTGCAGATCAAGGCGGGCGACAAGGACAACGTCCGCATCTTCGCCTCCTTGCGCAACCTGGCCGCGCACATCTCGCAGCACCGTCAGCCATGATCATCACCGGCAAGGGGGTGGCGTGGGTGGCGGGCGGGGCCGTGGCAGCGGCCTACCTGTACCTGTGCTTCCTCGTTGCCGCCGCGCCCGAGCCGCCCGGCTGGGCCGTGCTGATCGGCCTGTTGCCCATGGCCGTGCTGATGTTGGTGCAGGCTTGGCACGTGCGGTGGCGGTGGCTGGCCCTGGCCGCCTGCCTGGCCTTGTTCGTGGGCGCCTTCATCGGTTGGGAACTGGTGCGCTCGCACGTGGCCTGGGTGTACCTGGCTCAGCACGTGGGGGCCATGGGCATGCTCGGTGTGATGTTTGGCATGACGCTCACGGGGCGCCATGCCGATGCCTTCTGCTCTCGCATCGCCGCCTTCGTCACGCCCGAGCCGCTCGATGCAGCCTACCTGCGCTACACGTGGCGGGTCACGCTGGCCTGGACGGTCTTCTTCTTGCTCATGCTGCTGGCCTCGTTGCTGCTGTTCTTCTGGGGCCCCATCACCTGGTGGTCTTTCCTGGCCAACCTGCTGACGCCCGTGCTGACCGGCGCGATGTTCGTGGCCGAGTACCTGGTGCGCATCCGCGTGCTGCCCGACCGCCCGCACATGAGCGTGGCCGGCACGATCCAGGCGTATCAGCGCTTTCGCCAGGGGTCTTGAGCGATGGCCGCCGAGGTGAACCTGCCGCTCCTGCCGGACCGTGGCGCGTCGCACATCGTGGCGTGGCGCGATGGCCGGGCCGTGAGCCAGGCTGAGCTGCTGGCCGATGTCCTGGCGCTGTCGGGCGTTCTTTCGCGAGTCCTGCCATCCACTGCGGCCACCTCGGGTGTCGCGCCGGCCGCGATCAACCTCTGCCTCGATCGTTACTGGTTCGCGGTGGCTTTCCTGGCTTGCGCGCACCGTGGCGTGGTCAACCTCCTGCCGAGTTCCAACGCGCCGATGCACTTGGCCCAGCTGGTGGCGCACAACCCCGGTGTCATCGCCCTGGGAGACCAGCCCGAGGCCTTGATGGCGGGCTGCCCCTGGCTGGATGCGGCCCAGGCCGTGGCCAGCGAGAGGGCGTCGATGATGGCGCAGGGTCGTGATGTGGCACCTGATGCGACGCATGCCGATTTGCATGAGACGCCTGCCATGCCCACGGTGCCGGCCGACCGCGTGGTCGCGCGCTTTCACACCTCGGGGTCGACCGGCGAGCCCCAGGCTTGCGACAAGCGTTTTGGCCTTTTGTTCGCGGGGCACCAGGCCGCCGCGTCGGCCGTCCTGGCGCTGACCGGCGGACCTTGCCCGGTGGTGGGCACATCGAGCTTCCGGCACATGTTCGGCTTCGAGGCGACCGTCATGCTTCCCCTGTGGGCGGGCGGCGCGCTCACGGGCGGGACGCCGTTCTTCCCGGCCGACGTGGCCAGTGACCTCGCGGCCCAGCCTTCGCCGGCGTTGCTGGTGACCACGCCATATCACTTGCGCAAGATGCTCGAGGCGGACATCGCGTTTCCGCCTTGCGCGGGCATGCTGTCTGCCACGGCGCCGCTTTCGCCGGATCTGGCGAAGGCCGCCGAGGCGCGGTTGCGCGCGCCCCTGCTGGAGGTCTACGGCGCGACCGAGCTCGGCATGCTGGCCACCCGCCGCACGAGCGAGTCCAGCGCCTGGACGCTGTTGCCTGGCTTCAGCCTCGCCTCGTCGGAAGCGGGGTTCATGGCGCGCGGGCCTTCGCTGGCGCAGCCCCAAGCCTTGCACGACCTGGTCGAGCCAGACGACACGGCAGAAGGCGGGAGGCGCTTCAGGCTCATCGACCGCAGCAGCAACCTCATCAACGTCGTGGGCAAGCGCAGTTCGCTCGGCTTCCTCAACGAGGTGCTGCAAAGCCTGCCAGGCGTGCAAGACGGCGTGTTCTGCGTGCCGCCCGACGTGGCGCATCACGATGTCACCCGGTTGGCCGCCTTCGTGGTGGCGCCGGGCCTGACGCCCGCCGACGTGCTCGCGGGGTTGCGGCCGCATGTCGATCCGGTGTTCCTGCCTCGGCCGATTGTGATGCTCGACGCCTTGCCGCGCGACGCCAACGCCAAGCTGCCAGTGGCCGCGCTGCGCGCCCTGCAGGCCGAGCACCTGCAACGCAAGGGAGGGACGACGTGAACAGGCTGCCCCTCGTCGTCGCCGTGGACCACCCCGCTTTCGCCGGCCACTTCCCTGGCCGGCCGATCGTGCCCGGGGTGGTCTTGCTCGACCTCGCGCAGTGCGCCATCGAGGCAGCGGCTGGCGTTCGCGTCACCGGCTTGGCGGTGGCGAAGTTCCTCAGCCCGGTGAGCCCGGGTGAAGCGCTTGAGCTCGCGTTCGAAGTGGTGGATGCAGGGGTGCGCTTCCAGATCCAATCGAGCAAGGTTGGGGATGAGCGGCCCGTGGCCAACGGGCGTTTCGCCATCGAAGCAGCGGGGGCTGCGTCGTGAGCGAGGTGACTGAAGCAGGCGCCTCGCCGGTCTGGCTGCAACGCAAGGAGCGCGGCAGCATGTGGCTGATGCGCCTGATGTCGTGGTTGTCGCTGACGCTGGGCCGGCGTCTGACCCGCGTGATCGTGCACGCGATCGCGCTGTACTTCCTGCTCGCCGTGCCGGCGTCCCGCCAGGCTTCGCGCGCTTACCTTGCGCGTTGCCTGGGCCGCCACGCTGGCTGGCTTGATCTCTACCGGCACATGCTGACCTTCGCCACGACGGTCCACGACAGGCTTTACCTGCTCAACGACCGGTTCGACCTGTTCGACGTGCGCTTCGAGGGCGAGGTGCCGGGACAGGGCACGGAAGAGGGCGCCTTCCTGTTCGGCGCGCACCTCGGCAGCTTCGAGGTCTTGCGCACGCTGGCGCGCAAGCAGGCCACGGGCCGCGTCTGCGTGGCCATGTACCCCGACAACGCGCGCCAGATCAACGCCGTGCTCGCGGCGATCAACCCAACGGCGGTGGCCGACATCATCGCCCTGGGAGAGATCGATTCGATCTTCCAGATCCACGAGCGCATCGAGCAGGGTGACATGGTGGGCATCCTGGCCGATCGCGCGGTCAGGGAGGAGCGGCAGGTGGCCATGCCTTTTTTGGGCGCGCCGGCTGACTTTCCGCAAGGGCCTTTCCGGCTCGCAGTGGCGATGCGGCATCCGGTCTACTTCATGAGCGGCCTCTACCTTGGTGGCGGGCGCTACGAGCTGCGATTCGAGCGGCTCACCGATGGCGGCGCGGCGACGCGTGATCGGCAGGCCGCGGTGGCGGACTTGATGCAAAAATACGTCGAAGCCCTGGAGCGCCACTGCCGACGCGCGCCCTACAACTGGTTCAATTTTTATGACTTCTGGCAAACCCGAAGCAAGGCATCCGCGTGAGCGCCTGACGAGTTGGGGCTGGCTGGCCGGTGTGGTGTGCGCCTTGTGCATCGCCTTGCCGGGGCAGGCCCTGGCCTGGGGGCTGCCCGAGCTCATGCAAGCCCTGTCGCAAACCCGCTCGGCCAAGGCCACTTTCGTCGAGAAGAAGTACATCGGCTTCATCGACCAGCCCGTCGAGTCCTCCGGCGAACTGAGCTTCACCGCGCCCGACCGACTGGAAAAGCGCACGCTCAAGCCGCAGCCCGAGCTCGTGCGCCTCACGGGCACGCGCCTGATCGTCGAGCAGCCGGGGCGGCGTCAGATGGTGCTGGAGCTGGGCGGCCGGCCCGATGCCATGGCCTTCATCGAGAGCATCCGTGGCACGCTGGCCGGCGACCGGGAGGCCCTGGAGCGCTACTACTCGCTGGACCTGCAAGGCCGCCCCGAGGCGTGGAAGCTGACGCTCTCGCCCCGCTTCGATGACATGCGCAAGGTGGTCACCCGCATCCGCATGGAAGGCAGCCAGTCCGTGGTCACCCTCGTCGCGTTCGACCAGGCGGACGGCGACCGCTCAGAGATGCGCATCACGCGCCTGCCTTCGCCGTGAACGGGCGCCGCGTCCTGGCGCTGGCGGCCTGGCTGGTTTCGCTGTGCGCATGCCTCTTCGTCGTCTGGCGCACGCCGGTGATCGCCGATCTTTCGGCCTTCATGCCGAAGATGCCGACTGCGCGCCAGCAACTGCTGGTCGACCAGTTCAAGGACGGCATCATCGCGCGCCTCATCATGGTCGGCATCGAAGGTGGCGACGAGGCAGAACGCGCGCGCCTGTCGACCGGGCTGGCGCGTCAGCTGAGGCAGGACAGCGCTTTCCTCACCGTGCAGAACGGCGACGCGGAGACCGGTGAACGCGACCAGGCGCATTTCTTCGAGCAGCGTTACCTCTTGAGCACCGAAGTGCGGGCCGAGCGCTTCACGGTGGAGGGCCTGCGTGGCGCCATCGACCAGGCCGTGCAGGGCCTGTCGGGCAGCGCGGGGCTGATGCTCAAGAAGCTGTTCCTGCGCGACCCCACGGGCGAAACGCTGGCCATGCTGGACATGTTCGCGGGCGACAGCCAGCCCGCGCAGGCCGGTGGGGTGTGGGCCTCGAAGGATGGCAGCCGTGCGATCTTGCTGCTGCAGACGCGCGCGCCGGGCTCCGACACCGATGCCCAAGCCGCCGCCATCGAGCGCATCCGGGGCGTGTTCGACAGCTTGCGTGATGCGCGCCACGACACGCGCCTGGTGATGAGCGGAACGGGGGTGTTCTCGGTTTCGTCGCGGGCCATCATCGAGCACGAGGTGAAGGTGCTGGCCACCGCCAGCACGGTGCTGGTGGCCGGCATGCTGCTGTTGGTGTACCGCTCGCTCGCGCTGTTGCTGCTGGGGCTGGTGCCCGTTGTCTCGGCGGCGCTCGCAGGCGTGGCGGCGGTGGGCCTGTGGTTCGGTCAGGTGCATGGGCTGACATTGGCCTTCGGCACGACCCTGGTCGGCGAGGCGGTCGACTACGCGATCTTCCTGTTCATGCAGCGGGCCTCCGGTGAGCCTTCGGTGTATTTCTGGCGCACGGTGCGCCTGGGCGTGCTGACTTCGCTGGCCGGCTTCGCGGTGTTGATGGCTTCGGGCTTCCCGGGGCTGGCGCAATTGGGTGTGTATTCGGTGGCGGGGCTGATCGTGGCGGCGCTGGTGACGCGCTTCGTGTTGCCGCTGCTGCTGCCGGCCCGGCTCGCGGTGCGCGACCTCGACCGGGTCAATGCGAGCCTGGACCGCGTGATTTCTGCGGGGCGGCGCCTGTGGTTCTTGCCCGCGCTGCTATCGGTGCTGGCGCTGGCCTGGCTGGGCTGGCACCACGATGGCATCTGGAGCCGCCAGCTCTCGGCGCTCAACCCCGTCTCCAAGGCCGACCAGGAGCTCGACGTCTCGCTGCGCAACGACCTGGGCGCGCCCGACATGCGCTACATCGCCAGCCTGACGGCACCCGATGCCGAATCGGCCCTGAGGCGCGCCGAGCAGGTGGCCGCCGTGCTGCGGCAGGCGGCGCATGATGGCCAACTGGGCGGCTTCAAGTCGCCCGCGATGGTGCTGCCCAGCGAGGCGATGCAGCGCTCGCGCCAGGCCGCCTTGCCCGAAGCAGGCGTGCTGCGTTCGCGCCTTCAACAGGCGCTTGAAGGTGGCCCGGTCAAGGCTGATCGACTCGATGGCTTCGTGGCGGATGTCGAGCGGGCGCGGACCGCGCCCCTGCTGACCCGCGCCAGCCTGGAAGGCACGTCTGCGGCGATGTTGGTCGACTCGCTGCTGATCTCGCGTGCCCATGACTTCCTCGTCCTGATGCCCTTGAAGGCGCCCGGTTCTGGGCCGCATCCGGACGAGATCGACACCGATGCCCTGGACAAGCGCTTGCGCGCAGCGGGCCTGACGGATGTCACCGTGATCGACATCCTGAGCGAGACGACCTCGGTGTTCGACAGCTACCTGCATGAGGCGCTGACGCTGTCGGGCTTCGGGGCGCTGGCCGTGACGCTGCTGCTGGCTGCCAGCCTGAAGTCGGCGCGGCGCACGTGGCGCGTGCTGGCGCCGCTGGCGGCAGCCGTCCTGTGCGTGATGGCGGGCCTGGTGGCCCTCGGCCACGAGTTGACCATCCTGCACGTGGTGGGCCTCTTGCTGGTGGTGGCCGTGGGCTCGAACTACGCCTTGTTCTTCGATGCGGCCATGGCGGGGCGGCCCCAAGCCGAGCGGCTGCGCACGCAAGGCTCGCTGGTGCTGGCCAACCTCTCCACGGTCGGTACTTACGGCATGCTGGGCCTCTCAAGCATCCCTGTGCTGTCGGCCATCGGGGGCACCGTGGCGACGGGCACCTTCTTGTCGCTGCTGTTCGCGGCCTGGATGGCCCCAGCGCCGGAGCCCCCGCCGGTGCCCGCACAGCCACAAGGAGCGCAGGCATGAAGAAGCCCTGGCGCCCTTCCGCGTTGATCGTGGCCAGCGCGGCTTGCCATCTGCTGGCCTTGCCCGTGGTGTGGCTGGACCCGACCACCTGGCCCGTGGTGCTGGCTTGCCTGGTGGCCGATCACCTGCTGGTCATGGGCCTGAGCCTGTGGCCGCGCAGCCAGGTGCTGGGGCCCAACCTGTCGCGGCTGCCGCAGGCGGCGGTGTCGCGTGGTGAAGTGGCCATCACGATTGACGATGGCCCCGATCCAGAGGTCACGCCCGAGGTGCTTCGCGTGCTCGCCGCGCAGGGCGTGCCGGCCACCTTCTTTTGCATTGGCGAACGCGCCCGCGCGCACCCTGAGCTGTGCCGCCAGGCCTGTGCCGAAGGCCACGATGTCGAGAACCACGGTCAGCGGCACCCGGTACTTGCTTCGCTGATGGGGCCGGGCGGTTGGCGCCAGGAGGTGGAGGGCGGGGCGCTCACGCTGGAAGCCATCACCGGGCGCCGTCCCGTTTTCTACCGGGCCGTGGCCGGCTTGCGCAACCCCTGGCTGGACCCGGTGTTGCACCGCCTCGGGTTGAAGCTCGCGAGCTGGACGCGCCGGGGCTTCGACACCCGTTCGCAAGATCCGGACGTGGTGCTGCGCCGCCTGACCACCAACCTTCAAGCGGGCGACATCCTCCTGCTGCACGATGGCCACGCGGCCCGCACGCGCGATGGCGTGCCCGTCATCGTCGAGGTGTTGCCGCGCCTGATCACTGCCATCCGTGCGCAAGGACTCACCCCCGTCACCCTGTCTCAAGCATGCAAGCAGAGTTGAAGAAACAGATTCTCCAGGCCGCCTGCGCCCCCTATCGCCCGGTCGGCATCGCCCATCACCAGTGGGCGCGCGGCAAGATGGGCTTGGACCCTGTGTTCGTCGGGATGCTGCGCCACGCCTTGATCCCGGACCAGTCCGTGGTGCTGGACCTGGGCTGCGGGCGTGGCTTCATGGCCTCCTGGCTGCTGAGTGCCGAGCAGGTGGCCGCCCAGGGCGCTTGGCGAGGTGCGGGCGCGCCGCCGCGTGGCATGCGCTTTCACGGTGTCGAGCTGGTGGCCAACGAGGTGGAAGCTGGAAACCGGGCTTTGCGCCCCCTGCATGGCGACCGCGTGAGCCTGGTTGCGGGCGACATGCGCACCGCGGAGATCCCCCCCGACGTGAACGTGGTAACGATGTTCGACGTGCTACATTACGTGCCCCACGCCGACCAAGATCGACTGCTGGATCGCATTCGCCATGGGCTTGCGCGAGGAGGCCTCTTCATCACGCGGGTGGGAGATGCGCAAGGCGGGATGCGCTTTCGCATCAGCCAGGTCGTGGATCGATTTGCTTCTTTCGTTCAGGGGCACCGCCTCCCGATGATGTGGTGCCGCCCGCTGTCGCAGTGGGTCCAGGCGCTCGAAAGCCGCGGTTTCGTGGTCCGAGCACTGCCCATGAACGAGGGCACCCCCTTTGCCAACGTGCTCCTGGTGGCACGCGTGCCGTGAACCCAGGAGAGCCCGAGCCGTGACCCCACCGCGACTTGCCCCCCTGCTCATCCGAGCATCGACGTTGACCAGCGCCTTGGGCGCGGGCTCCGCCGCCCACTTGCAGGCGCTGCGAGGGCGCCGCGGCGGCGTCCGCCCGATGAGCTGGGAAACCGTTTCAGACCTGCCGACCTGCCTGGGCGAAGTCGACGGCGTCGACGAGCAAAAGTTGCCCGAGCAGCTTGAGAAGTTCGACTGCCGCAACAACCGCCTGGCCTGGATGGCCATGCAGCAGGATGGCTTTATGCAACAGGTGCGCGGCGCCATCGAACGCCATGGGCGGACGCGCGTGGGTGTGTTCCTCGGCACGAGCACCTCGGGCATCCTGACGACCGAGCAGGCGTACCGGCAGCGTGACCCGGCCACGGGCGCTCTGCCCGCAAACTTCGATTACCGCCACACCCACAACAGCTTCTCGCTGGCCGATTTCGTGCGCACCACCTTTGGCCTGCAAGGGCCGGCGAGCGTGGTGTCGACGGCGTGCTCATCAAGCGCCAAGGTGTTCGGCGTGGCTCAGCGGATGATCGCCGCCGGCCTCATCGACGCGGCGGTGGTGGGTGGCGTCGATTCGCTGTGCCTGACCACGCTCTACGGGTTCAACTCGCTGCAGTTGCTCTCCGGCCAGCCTTGCCGGCCTTTCGATGTCGACCGCTGCGGCATCAACATCGGCGAGGCGGCGGGGTTCGCGCTGGTCGAGCGGACGGACGATGATGGGTCAGGCAGCCAGCCTGGCGACATCCTGCTGTCAGGCGTGGGCGAGTCGAGCGACGCGCACCACATGTCGGCGCCGCATCCGCAAGGGCTGGGCGCCCGCCAGGCCATGGAGCAGGCGCTCGCGCGGGCGGGCCTGGCGCCGCATGACATCGGCTACCTGGTGCTGCATGGCACCTCCACGCCGAGCAACGACGCGGCCGAGAGCCGTGCGGTGGAGGCGCTCTTCGGCACCGAGACGCCTTGCAGCTCCATCAAGGGCCACACCGGCCACACCCTGGGCGCGGCGGGCGTGCTCAACGCATTGGTGGGCGAGCTGGCCTTGCGCCACGACTTCGCACCCGCTGGCGTGGGCACGCAGGTGGTGGACCCGGCGCTGCGTTGCCGCTACCTCACCGAGAACCTGCCTCGGCCCATGCGCCATGTGATGAGCAACGCGTTCGGGTTCGGCGGCAGCAACTGCAGCCTGGTCTTGTCGAAGGTGATGCCATGAGTTCCTCGCGTCCTTCGCATCCTTTGCTGGTGCATGTGGAAGGCGTGGGCGTGTTCGGTCCGGGCTTGTCCGGCTGGGCGCACGCATCGGCCGTCTTGCGCGGCGAGCAGGGCTGGAGCGCCGCGCCGCTGCAACTGCCCGCGCCCGAGGCGCTGCCGCCGGCCGAACGCCGCCGCGTCGGCCTGGCCCTGAAGTTGTCGATGGCCGTGGGCTTCGATGCCGTGCGGCAGGCGGATCGCGACCCAGCGTCGCTGGCCACGGTGTTTTCATCGACCGGCGGCGACTGCGACAACTGCCACCAAATTCTTGAGACGCTGGCTTCCGAAGACCGTGCCGTCTCGCCCACGCGCTTTCACAACTCGGTGCACAACATGCCCGCAGGTTACTGGAGCATCGCCACCGCTTGCATGGCGTCGTCCACCAGCCTGTGCGCCCACGATGCGACCTTCACGGCGGGCTTGCTGGAGGCGGCCACGCAGGTGGTCTGCCATGGGCAGGAGACGCTGCTCGTGGCCTTCGACACCTTCTACCCAGAGCCGCTGAGGGCGCACCGGCCCATCCCCCATGCCATGGGCGTGGGCCTCGTGCTGACGCCTGAGCGCACGGCCCGCACGCTGGCGAGCCTGGCGCTGTCTCTCACGGATCAGGCCCCTGACGTGCTCGCCGATCCGGCGCTCGAAGGCCTGCGCCAGGCGGTGCCGGCTGCGCGCGCGCTGCCTTTGCTGCGGCTGCTGGCGATGGGGCATCAAAGTGCATCGGATGCGTCTGCCGGAGCGGCTGCGGCGTCCGCGTCCTCTTCTTCTGCGACGGCATCATCGGCATCGGCCCAGGTGGTGCTCGAACAATTCGACGGCGCCCACCTGGCCGTGGAGGTGCGGTCATGACGACGCACGACCGCGACTGGATCGCCGCGCACATCCCGCACCAGGGCGACATGTGCCTGCTCGATGGCGTGCTGCATGCCGACGAGCAACGCATCGCCTGCCGCGCGCTCAGCCACCGGGATGCGAGCCATCCGCTGCGCCACGCCGGGCGCCTGGGCGTGGCGGTTGGCATCGAGTACGCGGCCCAGGCCATGGCGGTGCATGGTGCCATCCTCGGCGGTGGCGAGCCCGGGCGCAGCGGTTACCTCACCAGCGTGCGCGAGGCGCGCTGGAGCGTGAGCCGGCTGGATGACCTGTCAGGGCCGCTGGAGGTGCATGCCGAGCGCCTCTCGGGCACCGACAACAACGTCCTGTATGCGTTCAGCCTGCGGGACGGCGAGCGAGAGTTGATGGGCGGTCGCGCCACCGTCATCCTCAACGCCGATCATTGACGCTTTTCCTTTCCTCCTGAACGACCATGTCGAAACGACGCGCGCTCATCACCGGGGGCAGCGGGGCCATCGGGGCGGCCATCTGTCGCAAACTGGCGGCCGACGGCTGCCACGTCATCGTCCACGCCAACAGCGGCATCGCCCGTGCAGAGGCCCTGTGCGCAGCGCTGCTGGCCGATGGGTTCAGCGCCGAGGCCGTCCAGTTCGACGTGACCGATGCCCAGGCCACCGCGACCGCGCTGGAGCGCCTGCTGGAAGGCGGTGCCATCCAGGTGGTCGTCAACAACGCCGGCATCCACGATGACGCGGCCTTCCCCGGCATGTCGCCCGAGCAGTGGCACCGCGTCATCGACGTGTCGCTGCACGGCTTCTTCAACGTCACCCAGCCGCTGACCATGCCAATGGTGCGCACGCGCTGGGGCCGCATCATCACCATCTCGTCGGTGGCCGGGATCATGGGCAACCGGGGCCAGGCCAATTACGCGGCGGCCAAGGGCGCCCTGCACGCGGCCACCAAGACCTTGTCGATCGAGCTGGCCAGCCGGGGCATCACGGTCAACGCCGTGGCGCCGGGCATCATCGAGTCGGAGATGAGCGAAGGCGTGTTCGACGCGCAGCACATCGCCCAGGTGGTGCCCGTCAAGCGGGCCGGGCGCCCCGAGGAGGTCGCCAGCCTGGTGGCCTTCCTGGCCTCCGAAGACGCGAGCTACATCAGCGGCCAGGTGATCGCCGTCAATGGCGGCATGTTCTGAGCTGGCCATGAAGCGGCTCGGGCAGATCCTGTGCTTCTACCTGATGCTGCTGTGGCTCGGGGTCATGCTGCTGCTGGGCAATGTCGCCAGCCTGCCGCTGTGGCTGCTGCCCAGGCGCTGGCGCGAGCCCTTCATGCGCGACATGATGGGCCGCACATTCCACCTCTTCCTCAGCGGCTGCGAGCTGTGCGGGCTGATGGAGCTCGACCTGCGCGAACTGGATGCGCTGCGAGGCCAGCGCGGGCTGGTGATCGTGGCCAATCACCCGAGCATGATCGACGTGTTCCTGATCGTTTCGCGGGTGCGGCAGGCGCTGTGCCTGATGAAATCGAGCCTGGCGGGCAACCTCTTCCTGGCGGTGGGCGCGCGCCTGGCTGGCTACATCCCCAACCGCCACATCGACGTGATGATTCGGCAGGCGGCGCACGCTGTGGCGCAGGGGCAGGTGCTGCTGGTCTTCCCCGAGGGCACGCGCACCGAGGTGCACCCCCTCAACGAGCTCAAGAGCGGTGCGATGTTGGTGGCGCGGCGCGCGCACGCGCCCTTGCAGGTGGTGGTGCTCGAAGCCAGTTCCGCTTACCTGGGCAAGGGCTGGCCGATCTGGCGCCCGCCCGTTTTCCCGATGCGCTACCGCGCGCGCCTGGGGCCCAGGCTCCAGGTCAACGCTTCGCTGCCCGAGACGGCCGCCGCCCTCCAACAGACTTTCATGCAGGAGCTGCGCGACGTGCCGGCTCCTTCGCGCCGCTGAGCCAGCCATGAGCCCATCTGCTTCTTCTTCACCTTCCGCCACGCACCTCGTCCTCATCCCGAGCTACAACCCGGGCCCGAAGGTGTTCGAGACCGTCGCGGCGGCGCGCGCGCGCTGGGCGCCCGTGTGGGTGGTGGTCGATGGCAGCACCGATGGCACGCCCGAAGCGCTGCGCAAGATGGCCGAGGCGGACGCCCACCTCCAGGTGCTGGTGCTGCTCCAGAACCAGGGCAAAGGCTCGGCGGTGCTGCATGGCATGGACGAGGCAGCGAAAGCCGGCTTCACGCACGTGCTGTGCATGGACTCGGACGGCCAGCACCCGGCTGACCTGATCCCCGACTTCATGGCCGCCTCGGCGCGCCAGCCCGATGCCATGGTGCTGGGCGTGCCGGTGTTCGACGAGCACGCGCCCGCGCTGCGCGTCAAGGGCCGCAAGATCTCGAACTGGTGGGCCAACCTGGAGACCCTCTGGGTCGGCATCGGTGACTCGCTGTATGGCTTTCGCGTCTACCCGATCGAACCGCTGCGCCGCATCATGCATGCGCAGCGCTGGATGCGCCGCTTCGACTTCGACCCCGAGGCCGTGGTGCGCCTGGCCTGGTCAGGCGTGAAGCCGGTGAACGTGCCCGCGCCCGTGCGCTACCTGAAAGCGGAAGAGGGCGGTGTCTCGCACTTCAACTACCTGCGCGACAACAAGCTGCTGACCTGGATGCACATCCGGCTGATGTTCGGTTTCGCGATGCGGCTGCCGATGCTGTTGTGGCGCAAGCTGGCATGAAAAAAGCGCCCTCGGTGAAGGGCGCTCTTCGTTCTTCATCACAGTCCGCTCGGGGAGGGGGACACCGAGCGAACTTTTTCGTCAGTGCGCGGCCTGGTACAACGCGGCTCCCGCCTGCATTGGATCACCCGTGCGGTCATAGGCTTCGACCCAGGCGTCGTAGTTGTGGATGGCTTCTTGCTGCCAGGGGTGGAAGCCCGGCTTGAAGTAGGCCAGCAGCGTGCCCAGGTTGCTCGAGAGGATGCCCTTGTAGCCGAACAGCCACCAGCGGCTCTTGGCCATCATCCACATGCGCGGGAGGAACGGGATGCCGTCATTCTTGAGCAGGCGGTTGGTGAAGCGCCAGGTGAGCAGGCTCAGGAAGAGCGTCACGTGCACCATGGCTGCGCAGCGCTTGAAGTAGCCCACCTTGGCCACCTTCTGCATCACGTCATAGGCCACGGCCTTGTGCTCCATCTCTTCCACGGCATGCCAGGCCATCATGGCGCGCAGCTTGGGGTCTGCGTTGGCCATGGTTTCCTTCTTGACGAAGAAAATCTCGGCGAGCATGGCGGTGAAGTGCTCGAAGGCGGCGGTCAGCGCCAGGTTGTATTCCTTCGAGAAGCGCTTGGTGTGGAATTCGTTGTTCTGGTTGATGAAGTCGACGATGGCGTCGATGTCCATGCCTTGTTCGCGCAGGCGCTGGTTGTACTTGGAGTGCACGATGCCGTGCTGGCCTTCCTGGCGGATGAATACCTTGACCTCTTCAAGCAGCTTTGGGTCGGTGATCTGCTCGCGGAAGGCGCGCACGCACGAGATGAAGTAGCGTTCGCCATCCGGGAAGGCGGCTTGCAGGGCGTCGATCAGGCGCGACTTGTGGGGGTTGTTCTCGTACCACCAGCGCGGCAGTTCGCCGTCGAGGCCGAAATCGAGCTTCTCTCGGGCGACGAGTTCCTTGGCGTGGTGCAGTGCGGTTTGACTCATGGCGGTCTCCTTGTCGTGTGCCTCTTTGGGCAAGATCGATGGGCAAACTCCGTGCGCGGGGGCCTTGGTCGGCAACCATGGGCGCGGATTTGATCCAGATCTGATCCTAGGGGCGCGCCGGGTGCAGGCGAGGCACCCTGCACGACAAGAAGGCAGGCTGTGCGTCAGATCGTTTCGTTGAAGAGCTCGCGTCCGATCAACATGCGGCGGATTTCACTGGTACCCGCGCCGATTTCGTAAAGTTTCGCATCGCGCCAGAGGCGGCCCAGCGGGTAGTCGTTGATGTAGCCGTTGCCACCGAAGATTTGGATGCCTTCACCCGCCATCCAGGTGGCCTTTTCGGCTGTCCAGAGGATGAGGGCCGCGCAGTCCTTGCGCACATGGCGGGCATGTTGATTGCCGAGCGCATCGAGGTTCTTGGCCACGGTGTATGCCAGTGAGCGCGCGGCTTGCTGCACCGTGTACATGTCGGCGAGCTTGCCTTGCAGCAACTGGAACTCGCCGATCGCCTGGCCGAACTGCTTGCGCTCATGCACGTAAGGGATCACGTTGTCCATCACCGCCTGCATGATGCCCAGCGGCCCGCCCGAGAGCACGGCGCGTTCGTAGTCGAGCCCGCTCATGAGCACCTTCGCGCCGTTGCCCACGCCGCCCAGCACGTTCTCGGCCGGCACCTCGCAGTCCTCGAAGAAGAGCGGCCAGGTGTTGGAGCCGCGCATGCCCAGCTTGTCGAGGTGCTGGCCCTTGCTGAAGCCCTTCATGCCCTTTTCGATGAGGAAGGCGGTCAGGCCTTTGGAGCCAGTGCGACCAGGGGCCTGGCCGCCCGAGGTCCCATGCGCGCCGTCGTCCACGCCGGTCTTGGCATACACCACCAGCACGTCGGCGTCGCCGCCATTGGTGATCCACATCTTGCTGCCGTTGAGCACGTAGCGGTCGCCCTTTTTGTCGGCGCGCAGCTTCATGCTCATCACGTCGGAGCCGGCGTTGGGCTCGCTCATGGCCAGGGCGCCCACGAAGTCGCCGGTGATGAGCTTGGGCAGGTACTTCTGCTTTTGCGCCTCGGTGCCGTTGCGGTGGATCTGGTTGATGCACAGGTTGGAGTGGGCGCCGTAGCTCAGGCCCACCGATGCGCTGCCTCGGCTGACTTCTTCCATGGCCACCATGTGGGCCAGGTAGCCGAGGTTGGTGCCGCCGTATTGCTCCGAGACGGTCAGGCCATGCAGGCCGAGCTCGCCCAGCTTCTTCCACATGTCGGCGGGGAAGAGGTTGTCGCGGTCGATGTCGGCGGCGCGGGGCGCGAGCTCCCGGTCGACGAAGGCGCGCACGGCTTCGCGCAGGGCGTCGATGTCATCGCCGAGCTGGTGGTTCAGGCCGGGCAGGGGCATGGTGCGTCTCCTCGGGTGCGGGGGCGATGTTGGCGATGGACCGTGGCGTTTGAGTGATGGCTCTCTCGGCGAAGGCTCAGGGCTGGCTCGCGAGGCGTTCACGCTTGGCCAGCAGGGCACGTGCAACGCGCGAGGCGGTGGGCCGGCCCAGCGCAGCTGAGATGAAGGCCCCCGCGTCCACCAACGCATCCAGGTCGATGCCGGTGTGGATGCCCAGGCCATGCAGCAGGTAGACCACGTCCTCGGTGGCCACGTTGCCGGTGGCGCCTTTGGCGTAGGGGCAGCCGCCCAGGCCGGCCACGCTGGCGTCGAAGGTGTGCACGCCCAGTTGCAGGCAGGCCAGGATGTTGGCCAGCGCTTGCCCGTGGGTGTCGTGGAAGTGGCCGCTCAGTTCGGCCAAGGGCACGCGCTTCATCGCGGCTTCCATCACCTGTTGCACGCGGCCGGCGGTGCCCACGCCGATGGTGTCGGCGATGCCGATGTGGTGGCTGCCGATGTCGAGCAGGCGCTGCACGACAGCGTCGACGGCTTCGATGGACACCTCGCCCTGGTACGGGCAGCCGAGCGCACATGACACCGCCGCCCGCACCTTCATGCCATGCGCGCGCGCGGCTGCGGCCACGGGGCGGAAGCGTTCGATGGACTCGGCGATGGAGCAGTTGATGTTGCGCTGGCTGAAGGCCTCGCTGGCCGCCGCGAAGATCACGACCTCGTCGGCCTTCGTCGCGAGCGCGCCTTCGAAGCCCTTCATGTTGGGCGTGAGCACGCTGTATCGCACGCCCACCTGGCGCTGGATGCCCGCCATGACCTCGGTGTTGTCGGCCATCTGCGGCACCCACTTCGGGCTGACGAAGCTGGTGACCTCGATCTCGCGCAGGCCGGCCGATTGCAGGCGGTGCACGAGTTCGATCTTGGTTGCGGCTGGCACAGGTTGGGCCTCGTTCTGCAGGCCGTCGCGCGGGCCGACCTCGACGAGGGTGACGTGGGTGGGGAGCTTGTTCATGATGAGGTGTTCATTCGGATTCGATGCGCAGCAACTCGACGCCTTCGGGCACCTGGTCGCCGACCCGGCACAGCAGCTCGGCGACACGGCCATCGCGCGGGGCGGTCAGCGTGTGCTCCATTTTCATGGCCTCTGTGACGACCAGCGGCTGGCCAGCCTTGACCTCGTCGCCGGTGTGGACGAGCAGGGCCACGACCTTGCCCGGCATCGGCGCGGTGACCTGTGCCGCGCGGGTGCCGATGTCTTCTCGCTGTTGCAAGGGGTCGAGCCAGTGCAGCGTGGTGTGGCCGTGTGCGGTGAAGGCATCGAAGGTGTCGCCGTGGCGATCGACGTTGGCCGAGAAGCCCGTGTCCAGGGCAACGAGGTGAGGGCGAAGCGGATCACGCCGCGAGCAACCCAGGTCGCGCGCGCCATCGAAAGGGGCGGGCCCTTCGTGCCAGCGCAGCGCCAGGCGGCCATCTCTTTTCTGCGTGATCGAGACGGTGGCGGTTCCATCGCCGCCATCACCGAGCTGCCACCTGAGCACGCGGGTCTGGTCGCTGTGCAAGGTCCAGCCGTCGGCGCGCGACCAAGGGTCGGGGTGCCGTGTGTGAAAGGCGTGATGTGCGGGAGGGCAGGCTTGGTCTTGCCACCAGCGCAGGCTCGCTGCCGTCAAGGCATCCAGGCGCGTGGCGTGGTCAAGGTTGTGGCTTGATCCGGCCTTGGCGTGCGGGGCCCCGAACAGCGCCTCGTGCTCGCGTTCGATCAGCGCGGTGTCCAGCCGCGCCTGGCTGAAAGACTCGGTGCGCACCAGCTTGCGCAGGAAGCCCACGTTGTGGTGCAGGCCGGTGATCTGCAAATCGGCCAGCGCGGCCTCCATGCGGGCCAGCACCTGCTGACGATCAGCGCCATGCACGATCAGCTTGGCGATCATCGAGTCGTAGTGCGGCGAAATGGCGTCGCCCGCGGCCACGCCGCTGTCGATGCGCACCGGGGCGATCTGAAAGGCGCTGGCCTCGGGCGTGCGCATGGTGCGCAGGGTGCCGATGGCGGGCAGGAAGCCGGCTTCGGGCTGCTCGGCGCAGATGCGGGCCTCGATGGCGTGGCCGCTGAAGCGCACCTGCTCTTGCGTGAGCGGCAGTGGCTCGCCACAGGCCACGCGCAACTGCCACTCGACCAGGTCCAGGCCGGTGATGGCCTCGGTCACCGGGTGCTCGACCTGCAGGCGGGTGTTCATCTCCATGAAGTAGAAAGCGCATGAGTCCAGACCGGCTTCTGCGCTGGCTTCGTCTTTTCCAGCGGTACCAGCGGCGGTGTCGAGCGCCCGCGCTTGCTCCACGATGAACTCGACCGTGCCCGCGCCCACGTAGCCCACGCTCCTGGCGGCGGCGACCGCAGCGGCGCCCATCCGCGCGCGCAGCTCGGGCGTCATGCCCGGGGCCGGGGCTTCTTCCAGCACCTTCTGGTGGCGGCGCTGCACCGAGCAGTCGCGCTCACCCAGGTGGATGACGCGGCCGTGCATGTCGGCGAAGACCTGGACCTCGATGTGCCGTGGCTGAATGAGGTAACGCTCGACCAGCACGTGCGCGTCGCCGAAACTGGCCTGCGCCTCGCGCTGACACGAGGCGAGCGCGGCGGCGAATTCGTCGGCCCGCCGAACGATGCGCATGCCCTTGCCGCCGCCGCCCGCGCTGGCCTTGATCAGCACGGGGAAGCCGATGGCCTGCGCCTGCGCGAGCAGGAAGTCGGGCTCCTGCCGATCACCGTGGTAGCCGGGCACCAAGGGCACGCCAGCCTGTTGCATCAAGGCCTTGGCGGCCGACTTGCTGCCCATGGCCGCGATGGCCGAAGGCGGCGGGCCGATGAAGGCGATGCCCGCATCCATGCAGGCCTGGGCGAAGCCTTCGTTCTCGGACAAAAAGCCGTAGCCAGGGTGCACCGCCTGCGCGCCCGTGGCCTTCGCCACTTCGAGGATGCGGTCGGCGCGCAGGTAGCTTTCGCGCGGGCTCGCCGGGCCGATGCAGACGGCTTCGTCGCAGGCCTGGACGTGGCGCGCGTTGGCGTCCGCCTCGGAGAAGACGGCCACGGTGCGGATGCCGAGGCGGCGCGCCGTCGCGGCCACGCGGCAGGCGATCTCTCCACGGTTGGCGATCAGGATCTTGGTGAACATGGTGGCTTGGGCTCGGTCGTGCGCTCGGTCATGCGATTCAGGCTGCGGCGAGGGCTTCACCGCTGCTCGGAGGACGCCGTCACCCAAGGCGGCGTGCCGCGCGTGAGGAAAGCATTCAGCCCCGCCTTGCCCTCGTCGCTCGCTCGCACGTCGGCGATGCGCCGCGCCGTCACGTCGCGCAGCTCGTGCGTGATCGGGCGGCTGCCGATCTCGCGCACCAGGGTCTTGCATTCGCGCACGGCGTTCGGCCCATTGCGCAAGATGGCCTCGACGATGCCGCGCGTGGTCTTGGCCAGTTCGTCAAGCGGCACCACCTCGTGTACCAGCCCCATCACCTGCGCGCGTTCTGCCGAGAAGTGCTCGGCCGTCACGAAGTAACGCCGCGCCGCCCGCTCGCCGATGGCGTGGATCACGTAGGGGCTGATGGTGGCCGGGATCAGGCCCAGCTTCGCTTCAGACAGACAGAACCGCGCCGCCTCGGCCGCCACCACCACGTCGCAGCATGACACCAGGCCCACGCCGCCGCCATGGCAGTCGCCTTGCACCTCGGCGATCACGGGCACGGGGCAGCGCGTCAGCGTCCACAACATGTTGGCCAGGCGCGAGGCGTCGCGGTGGTTGTCCACCCAGCTGTAATCGGCGGTCTGGCGCATCCAGTTCAAGTCCGCGCCCGAGCAGAAGGCGGTGCCGGTGGATCCCAGCACCACGGCACGCAAGTCGGCGTCGTCCTGGAAGGATGCGAACACCCGCGTGAGCTCGGCCACCGTGTCGGCGTGGAAGGCGTTGCGCACCTCGGGGCGGTTCAGGCGCACGGTGGCCACCGGGCCCTCGCGCGAGACGGCGAGGTGGCGGAACGGCGCGTCATGCGACGCATCGGAAGCAGGGCCGTTGGCGGCATCGATCGGATTGGTCATGCGCATCTCCTCACATGCGGAAGACGCCATAACGCGTCTCGGGGATGGGGGCGTTGAGGCTGGCGCTCAAGGCCAGGGCCAGCACGCGGCGGGTGTCGGTGGGGCGGATCAGGCCATCGTCCCACAGGCGCGCGGTGGCGTGATAGGGGTGGCCTTGCGCCTCGTATTGCTCGCGGATGGGTGCCTTGAAGGCAGCTTCTTCCTCGGCGCTCCACCGCCCGCCCTGGGCCTCGATGCCATCGCGCTTGACGGTGGCCAGCACGCTGGCGGCCTGCTCGCCACCCATCACGCTGATGCGCGCGTTCGGCCACATCCACACGAAGCGTGGGTTGAAGGCGCGCCCGCACATGCCGTAGTTGCCGGCGCCAAACGAGCCGCCGATGATGACGGTGAACTTCGGCACCTGCGCGCACGACACGGCCGTCACCATCTTGGCGCCGGCCCGCGCGATGCCTTCGTTCTCCACCTTGCGGCCCACCATGAAGCCGGTGATGTTCTGCAAGAACACCAAGGGGATCTTGCGCTGGCAGCACAGCTCGATGAAGTGCGCGCCCTTGTTTGCCGACTCCGAAAACAGGATGCCGTTGTTCGCGACAATGCCCACCGGCATGCCCTCGATGTGCGCGAAACCGCAGACCAGGGTGGGGCCGTAACGGGCCTTGAACTCGTCGAACTCGGAGCCATCGACCAGACGGGCGATGACCTCGCGCACATCGAAGGGCTTGCGCGTGTCCGTGGGGATCACACCCATCAGCTCGGCCTCGTCCAGCATCGGCGGGCGGGGCGTGAGCAGCGACAACTCGGTACATTTGCGCCAGTTCAGCCGCGCCACGCACTGCCGCGCGATGGCCAGCGCGTGTTCATCGTCGCGCGCCAGGTGGTCGGCCACGCCCGAGAGCCGCGTGTGCACGTCGCCGCCGCCAAGGTCCTCGGCGCTGACCTCTTCGCCCGTGGCGGCCTTCACCAGCGGCGGCCCGCCCAGGAAGATGGTGCCCTGCTTGGCCACGATGATGGTCTCGTCGCTCATGGCCGGCACGTAGGCGCCACCGGCCGTGCACGAGCCCATCACCACCGCGATCTGCGGGATGCCGGCCGCGCTCATGTTGGCCTGGTTGTAGAAGATGCGGCCGAAGTGGTCGCGGTCGGGGAAGACCTCGTCCTGGTTGGGTAGGTTGGCGCCGCCCGAGTCGACCAGGTAGATGCAGGGCAGGCGGTTCTGCTGCGCGATCTCCTGCGCGCGCAGGTGCTTCTTCACCGTCAGCGGGTAATAGGTGCCGCCTTTGACTGTGGCGTCGTTGCAGACCACCATGCATTCCACACCCGACACGCGCCCGATGCCGGCGATCACGCCCGCGCATGGAGCGGCGTTGTCGTACACGTTCAGGGCGGCCAGCGGCGCCACTTCCAGGAACGGCGAGCCGGCGTCGAGCAGTTGGGCGATGCGATCGCGAGGCAGCAGCTTGCCCCGGGCCAAGTGCTTGGCGCAGGGTCCTTCGCCGCCGCCCAGCGCCACCTTGGCGAGCTGCACATCGAGGTCATCGACCAGGGCCTGCATGGCGGCGGCGTGGGCCATGAAGGCCTCGCCGCGTGGGTTGAGTTGGGTCGTCAGCACGGGCATGCGGTGTCTCCGTTCAGCGCCGGTTCAGCATCGTTTCGGTGTCGATGCGCTGGCCGTCCGCGGGGCTGCCGGCAGGCGAGGCGAGCTCGGCCTGGCGCAGCGCCGTGGCGACTTCATCGCGGAAGCGCCGCAAGGCTTCCAGCGAGGTGCCGCGCGGCATCAAGGCCGACCAGATGAGTTCGGTCAGCTGACCGGCCGTGGTGTCGATGCGCGGGCGCTTGCGCGTGGTGATGGCGTCCCACAGCACGTGCTCCATGGAGCCGTAGACCAGGTCGCGCAGCAGGCGCAGGGGCATGTCGTCGCGCACGTCGCCAGCGGCCTGCCCTTCCGCCAGCGCCTGCATCAGCGGTGCGGTGTAGCGGCGGCGGCATTCGGCCAGCACGGCGGCGAGCTCGGGGTCGGCCGCGCGGCCTTCGCTGAGCACCAGCGCGCACAGCCCCGAGCCGTCGGCCAGCAGCGTGGCGAGGTGGGCGCGCACCACGTGGGCCAGCTTGGCGTGCACGCCATGCAGGCGGGGCAGGTCGCGCTCCAGCTCGCCGCTGATCTCGTCGTACCAGTCGGTGATGACCCGGATGCACAGCTCGCGCTTGCCCGGGAAGTAGGTGAAGACGGTGGCTTCCGAGACGCCGGCCACTTCGGCGATCTGCGCCATGGTCGTGCCTTGAAAACCCTGGGCCGAGAACACCTGGCGGGCGGCGGCGAGGATGGCCTGCACGCTGTGGGTGGAACGGGCCTGGCGGGGGCGATGGCGTTGGAGTGCGGCGCTCATTTTGAGTCTGACTCAGGAATGGTCCCATCATGCCCACATATCCCCATGCATTGGGCTGATCAACGTCAGGGTTTAACCTGAAAAACATCAAGTTTGACTCAATGTTTGGCCAATGTCGGCGTCGCGCGATGGCATCATCAGGGCCGCCCCGCCACCCGCGAACCGAACCATGTCCGCCAACGACCCGAGCCACCTCACCTGGGACCTGCCGAACCCGCACACCCTGGAGGTGACGGTGGCGCCCGCGCACATCGACCTCATGCGCCACACCAACAACGTGGTCTACCTGCAATGGCTCGAAGACGTCGCCTGGGCGCACTCGGCCGCGCTGGGCCTGGGCCCGGCCGAATACGAGGCCCTGGGCCACGGCATGGTGGTGCGCCAGCACGAACTCAACTACATCCAGGCCACCCGCCTGGGTGAGCGCATTGCCTTGGCCACCTGGCTGACCGGCGCCGACAAGCTCACCTTGCAACGCCATTACCAGTTCATCCGGCTGGACGACGGCCAGACGGTTTTTCGCGGCCGCAGCGAATTCGTCTGCGTCGACATCGCGCAGGGCCGGGTGCGGCGCATGCCGCCCGCATTCGTGGAGGCCTACACGAGCGCGGTGGTGCCGCAGGCGCCCGATGCGCCTCAACGCTGATGCCCTGGGGCGCTGGGCCCACCCCTTTACTTGCTGCCTCCCGCCTTCACTCGCATGCGGGGGCTCCACAGGGGGATGATGGCCAGCGGCCCGGGGTCGCTTCAGCGGCGACAATTGGGGGCGCCCGCCTCGCGACGACCCCGCGTTTCCTCGCGCTTCCTTGCGTTCCCTTGTGCTTCCTTGCCCAATCCCTGCGTCCCTCCCCCGCCTTCCCATCCGCGTGTCCGCCCAGCCTGAATCCCTGCCGCCGCCCCCGTCCGCCGAGCCCTTGCGCATCCTGCAGGAGGTCTTCGGCTATGGCGCCTTCCGAGGCCAGCAGGCGGCCATCGTCGAGCAGGTGGCGTCCGGTGGCGACGCGCTCGTGCTCATGCCCACCGGCGGCGGCAAGAGCCTGTGCTACCAGGTGCCCGCCATCGCTCGGCATCGCCGCGGCCTGGGTGTCACCGTCGTGGTGTCGCCGCTGATCGCGCTGATGCACGACCAGGTCGGCGCGCTCGAAGAGGTCGGCGTGCACGCCGCCTTCCTCAACAGCACCTTGAGCAGCGAGCAGGCCCAGCACATCGAGCGCGAGATGATGTCCGGCCGCCTGGTGCTGCTCTACGTCGCCCCAGAGCGGGTCACCCATCCGCGCTTCCAGGCGCAGCTCGCCAGCCTGCACGAGCGCGGCCTGCTCAGCCTCTTCGCCATCGACGAAGCCCACTGCGTCAGCCAATGGGGCCACGATTTCCGCGAAGACTACCTGCAGCTCAGCATGCTGCACGAGCGCTACCCCGACGTGCCGCGCGTGGCGCTGACCGCCACCGCCGACGAGCAGACCCGCGCAGACATGGTCTCGCGCCTGGATCTGCACGCTGCCCGCGTCTTCGTCAGCAGCTTCGATCGCCCCAACATCCGCTACGCCCTGGTTGAGAAGGACAACCCTCGCCAGCAACTGCTGCGCTTCATCCGCGAGGAGCACGAGGGCGACGCCGGCATCGTCTATTGCCAAAGCCGCAAGAAGGTGGAAGACACCGCCGAGTGGCTCAAGGAGCAGGGCATCCCCGCCTTGCCGTATCACGCAGGCCTCGACGCCGCCGTGCGCCAGCGCCACCAGGACCGCTTCCTGCGCGAAGACGGCCTGGTCATGGTCGCCACCGTGGCCTTCGGCATGGGCATCGACAAGCCAGACGTGCGCTTCGTTGCTCACCTCGACCTGCCCAAGAACATCGAGGCCTACTACCAGGAAACCGGCCGCGCCGGCCGCGATGGCGCCGAGGCCGAGGCCTGGCTGACCTACGGCCTGGCCGACGTGGTCAACCAGCGCCGCATGATCGACGAAGGCGGCGCCAGCGACGAGTTCAAGCGCGTGCAGCGCGCCAAGCTCGACGCCCTGCTGGCCCTGGCCGAGGCCCACGACTGCCGCCGCGTGCGCCTGCTGGCCTACTTCGGCGAGGCCAGCCGGCCCTGCGGAAATTGCGACAACTGCCTGCACCCGCCCCAGACCTGGGACGGCACCGAGGCCGCCCGCAAGCTGCTCAGCGGCATCTACCGCTTCTGGCAGCATGGCCAACAGCGCTTCGGCGCCGGCCACCTGATCGACGTGCTGCGCGGTCGCCGCACCGACAAGGTCGCGCAATACGGGCACGAGTCGCTCAGCACCTTCGGCATCGGCGCCGACCTGTCCGAGGCGCAGTGGCGGGCCGTGCTGCGCCAACTCATCGCGCTGGGTCACGTCGTGGCCGAAGGCGAGTTCAACACCCTGGGCCTGAGCGCCAGCGCCCGCGCCGTGCTCAAGGGCGAGGTGGACATTACCCTCAAGCAGGCTCCTGAGCCAGGGTCGCGCAGCAAGCCCGCGCGGGGCAAGGCCTCGGCGCCGCCCATCCCGCTCGAAGGCGATGCGCTGTCTCGCTACGAAGCCCTCAAGGCCTGGCGTGCCCAGGTCGCACGCGAGCACAACCTGCCGGCCTACGTTGTCTTCCACGATGCCACCCTGGCCGAGATGGCCCGCCTGGCGCCATCCACGTTGGGCGAGCTGGCCACCATCAGCGGCGTCGGAGCGAAGAAACTCGAAGCCTACGGAGAACAGATCCTGGCGGTCTGGCGGGGTTGAGTCTGTCCAGAGTTGGTGAATGCACCAATGTGGTGTTTCGACAACTGAATTGGTGCGATGACACCCCTGGATGAGTTAAACGTTCGTTTAACTGACCATGGCCTGCGGTCATTGATGCTTACATTTCAAGCAATCAACGGCATTTCCGGTGATATCCATGCCCACACGCATCTGTGATCACCGGTTTTTGCCTTTGATGCACTACGTTGGTGCAATAAAACCTTGTAGGAGAACTTATATGAAAAAGCATCTGATCGCTCTGGCCGCCTTGGCTGCCGCCACTTCGGCCTTTGCCCAGTCGTCCGTGACCTTGTACGGCAACCTCGACGCATCGATTGGTCGCAAGCAAACGCTCGACATCCAAGTCGACGGTTTCGGCAACCTGACGGGTGTTTCCAAGTCGGGCGCCAACAAGATCGACTCTTCCGATCTGTATGAGAGCTTCTTCGGCGTGCGTGGTGAAGAAGACCTGGGCGGTGGCCTGAAGGCCCTGTTCAAGCTGGAAGCCCCGATCGCCGTGGACACGGGTGCCGCCAACTCCCAACTGTTCAGCAAGAACGCCCTCGTCGGCTTGTCCGGTGGCTTCGGTACCGTCAGCCTGGGCCGCATCGAAAGCCTGTTCAAGGTCGAATCCGCCGCCTTCAACCCCTTCGGCAGCTCGGCCATCTATTCGCCTTCCGCCCGCCTGGGTCTGGGCAAGGGTCAACTGAACAGCCTGCTCAGCCAGCTTCAGTCCGGCTATTCCCTGAATTCGACGGATGGCAGCTGGTCCAACACCGTTGCCTATGCTTCGCCCAACCTGTCCGGCGTGACGCTCGGCGCTCAATACAGCGCCAAGGAGACTGGCCGTGGCTCGGCTGCTGATGGCACGTACAACGGCGGTGCTTATGACCTGAGCGCGGGCTACGCCTCCGGTGCGTTCGCTGCCTCGCTGGTTTATGGCGAAGTTCGCTCCACCGACGCCACCGCCTCTTCGATCAAGGACAAGGCTTGGCTGGCCGGCGCTTCCTACGACTTCGGCGTGGTGAAGGCCTTCGCGCAATACGGTCGTGACAAGTTCACCCAGCGCGATGAAGAAGGTTCGGTCACGCCCAAGTTCTTCCAACTGGGCGTGTCGGCTCCTGTTGGCGCCAACGGCACGGTCCTGGCTTCGTTCGGCCGCACCAAGGTCACCCTGGACGACGTGTCCTTCAAGACCCATGACCTGTCCCTGGGCTACACCCATTCGCTCTCCAAGCGCACCAGCGTGTACACGGCTGTGCTGAGCGAAAAGGCCGAGGCCAAGGTCGGTGACGAAAGCGGCTCCAAGTCGATCGTCAACTACTCGGTGGGCGTCCGTCACGCCTTCTGATCAAGTCTTGCGGCACGCACAGCCGCACCAAAGAACCAGAGTTGAAAGCGCCCCTTCGGGGGCGCTTTTTTTGCTTGGATCGATGGTCTGTTTCTTGCTTATGAAAACATCGCTTGATGCTGTCTTTTGTTGCGTTATTGCAACTGCCGGGGTTTTCAAGTGAGCATGATTCTTGCTTAAATGGCCGACGAGGACGGATCGTCCCAACAAAATCCTTCGCGCTGTGAGGCCCCACTTGCTCCCGGCGCAGGATCCCAACCTTCTTCCCATAGCTAGGAGAACTCTTGATGTTTGCAAAGAAGAATCTGGTGGCTGCCGCCGCCCTGCTGGCCCTGGTCGGCGTCGCCCAAGCCCAGTCCAGCGTGAAGCTGTATGGCTACCTGGAAGCTGACGTTGGCTCCTACAAGGCCGTTGGTGGCAAGACCACCACCAAGGTCCAGAGCGGCGACATGATGACCAGCTTCATCGGCTTCTCTGGCGTCGAAGACCTCGGCAGCGGCCTGAAGGCCGAATTCGCGCTCGAGTCCTTCATCGGTGGTGACACCGGTTCGAACGTGCCTAACCAAGCTGGTCAGTTCTGGAGCCGCACTTCCTGGGTCGGCCTGAGTGGCGGCTTCGGTCGAGTTGCTCTCGGTCAGTACGACAACGCTCTCTTCACTGCCGGCTACACCTATAACCCGTTCGGCAGTTCGATGACCTTCTCGCCCACCATGCGTCATTTCTATGACCTGGGCTCGACCACTCGTGGTAACGCTGGCACGTACGCTCTCTCGCAAGGTGATACCGGTTGGGTGAACTCCATCACCTACGAAACCCCGGTTTTTGGTGGCTTTGCAGGTAGCCTGCAGTTCTCGCCCAAGGAGAGCAGCAGCTCTGGAGACAAGAACAGCTACACCGTCAGCGGTTCGTACAACAACGGCCCATTCAGCGCCATGGCTGTGTATGTCGATGGTGGCAAGGCTCCTAAGGTCACCTCTTCGGCTGCTGCTTCGCCCTATATCATGGCCTTCCGCTCTGCCAGCTTCGGCGCCAGCTATGACTTTGGCGTGGTGAAGGCCTTTGGTCAGTACACCCGCTTCAAGTACTACTCTGACGGTCTGTTCGATCTGGATGTGAACGCTCCCGATGGCAGCGTGAACAAGGCCAATGTGTGGCAACTCGGTGTGAGCGTGCCGGTCACGGCTTCTGGCTCCGTGTTGGCCTCGTACGGCGAAGCCAAGTACAAGGGCCCGACAGATGGCAGCGCCAAGGACAAGATCCTGTCTTTGGGCTATGACCACGCTCTGTCCAAGCGCACCAGCGTGTTCACCGCCTTCACCAGCGAAAAGCTGACCGACGAAAAGTCGGGCCGTGCCTTCGCCGTGGGCGTCAAGCACAACTTCTGATCAGGCATGCGAGGGGCTGGGCATCCAGCCCCCTCACAGCGATCAACAGGCGCCTTCGGGCGCCTTTTTGTTTCCGGCGCTGATGATGATCCGCATGTCTGCCTGCCATGGATTGCATGCAGCCATTGCAGCCCCGACCTCTGACAGTTGGCTGCCGCGAGGATGACGGTGCTCAAGCACCTCGAATCCAAAGTGCGTCAAGCTGGCACGCCAAATGCATATCTTCATGCGGGTTCGCTGATTGGTTCAGCTGGCACCCGCCAGACACGAGCCAGGCAGCACGAGGGGCCTGCGGTCTTCGGACCGTTGTTTGACCAGAGCGTTTGGGCGCTCCCTTGGCAGGGAGCGCCCCTTTTTTTCGCGCATGCAGCCCATTCGCGGCCCATGCTCAGTGGCCAGGGCGCCGCTTCAGACTCGCTCGAACTGGAACACCGCCGAACTGGCAAGCAAGTTGGGCCAATGGCGCACCACCTCACCCTCGTGCAGCCCGAACGACTCCACGATGCGCAGGCCATTGCGGCGCGCCAGCACCTCGAAATCGGCGAAGGTGGCCACGCGGATGTTGGGCGTGTCGTACCACTGGTAGGGCAGTGCACGCGTGACGGGCATGCGCCCGCGCAACACACTGAGTCGGTGCGGCCAGTGCGCAAAATTGGGGAAGCTCACCAGGCCCACGCGGCCGATGCGCGCGGTCTCGCGCAGCATGGCTTCGGTGTTGCGCAGGTGCTGGAGGGTGTCGAGCTGCAGCACCACGTCGAAGCTGTTGTCTTCGAACAGGGCCAGGCCTTCTTCGAGGTTGTGCTGGATGACGTTGATGCCGCGCGCCACGCAGGCCATCACCTGCGCGTCGTCGAGCTCGATGCCGTAGCCGGTGCAGCCGCGTTCGTCGCGCAGCAGGGCCAGCAGCTCGCCGCTGCCGCAGCCCAGGTCAAGCACGCGCGAGCCGCGCGGGATCAGCTCCGCGATGATGCGATGGAAGGTCTGGCGCGAGGCCTGAAGCTGGGCGGCGTTCATGCGCGCACCTCCTGGGCACCATGGGCACCTTGGACGTCCAGGGCGATGCGTTCGAAGTAGGCCCGCACCACGCCGTGGTAGCGGGGGTCGTCAAGCAGGAAGGCGTCGTGGCCGTGCGGGGCGTCGATCTCGGCGTAGCTCACGTCGTGGCGGTTGTCGACCAGGGCCTTGACGATCTCGCGCGAGCGCGCCGGCGAGAAGCGCCAGTCGGTGGTGAAGCTGATGACCAGGAACTTGGCGAGCGCCCGGGCCATGGCCGCCGCCAGCTTGCCGCCGTGCGTGCGGGCCGGGTCGAAGTAGTCGAGCGCGCGCGTGATCAGCAGGTAGGTGTTGGCGTCGAAGTAGTCGCTGAACTTGTCGCCCTGGTAGCGCAGGTAGCTTTCGACTTGAAACTCGATGTCCTGGGTGCTGTAGCCGGGCGCGTCGCCAATGGCGCGGCCCACCATCTCGCGGCCGAACTTTTCTTCCATCGCGTCGTCCGAGAGGTAGGTGATGTGGCCGATCATGCGCGCCACGCGCAGGCCACGGCGCGGTATCACGCCGTGCTCATAGAAGTGGCCGCCGTGGAAGTCGGGGTCGGTGACGATGGCGCGGCGCGCCACCTCGTTGAAAGCGATGTTCTGCGCCGAGAGCTTGGGTGCGGTGGCGATGGCCACGCAATGGCGCACGCGTTCGGGGTGCTGCAGCGTCCAGCTCAGGGCCTGCATGCCGCCCAGGCTGCCGCCCAGCACCGCAGCCAGTTGCTTGACACCCAGCGCATCGAGCACGCGGGCCTGGGCGTTGACCCAGTCTTCCACCGTCACCACGGGGAAGTCGGCGCCATAGGGCTTGCCGGTGTCGGGGTTGGTGTGCATCGGGCCCGTCGAGCCGAAGCAGGAGCCGGGGTTGTTGATGCCGATGACGAAGAAGCGGTTGGTGTCGACCGGCTTGCCAGGGCCGATCATGTTGTCCCACCAGCCCTGGCTCTTGGGCAGTGGCTGGCCGTCGGGGCCGGCGTGCAGGCCGGCGAAGTGGTGCGAGGCGTTGAGCGCGTGGCACACCAGCACGGCGTTGCTGCCGTCTGCGTTGAGCTGGCCGTGGGTCTCGTAGGCGAGTGTGTAGTCGCGCAGTTGTGCACCGCTTTGCAGGTGCAGCGGTTCGCTGAAGTGCAGCGTGGCAGGCGTGACGATGCCAAGTGACATGGGACAGGTCCGCAAAAAAACAAAACCGGCCGCGCAAGAAGCAGGGGCCGGTGGCAGCGACCTCTTTAGCGGCATTTTTAAAGCGCCCGCAATTCGGAACCGTCGTGGGCCGGGAGGCAGGGCTCCTGACCGTGACAAATCGGCGCTGGGTGGGAGTGTAGCCTGATTCGCGGTCTGCATGGCGGCCGTGCGGACCCTGGGCATCGCCAGGGCTGGATGGTGAATACCGTGCTTTCTCCACGGATGGCGCCCTGGGCCCTTGTCTACATTGTGGGCGTGCATCGTGGCCGGTTCGCCCGCCCGGGGCGATGCCACATCACCCTGGGAGCAGTGACCATGCCGCGTTGGCTGATTCGACTCAATGAGTACGTGCCCATCCGCTATGCAGCGTGGATCGCCGCGTGGCTGTTGTTCGCCTGGGGCCTGTGTCGCTGGGAGCGGGTGCCTGGTTGGGGCGCCGGTTTGCTCATCGTGGTGGGCGGGGGCCTGGTGCTGCTGGGTGTCAATGACATGCGCCAGCGCGCCCGCTCGGTGTTGCGCAACTACCCGGTCATCGGGCACATGCGCTACCTGCTGGAGTTCATCCGGCCCGAGATCCGCCAGTACTTCATCGAAAGCGACAACGAGGCCGCCCCTTTTTCGCGGCAGCAGCGTTCGCTGGTCTACCAGCGCGCCAAGGGCGAGCCCGACAAGCGACCCTTCGGCACCCAGCAGGACGTGGGCGCCAATGGCTACGAGTGGTTGAGCCATTCCATCAGCCCGACGCGGTTGCCCTCGCACGATTTCCGCGTGACGATCGGCGCGGGCGGCTCGTCCTGCACCCAGCCCTACAGCGCCAGCATCTTCAACATCTCGGCGATGAGCTTTGGGGCGCTGAGCGCCAACGCCGTGCTCGCGCTCAATGGTGGCGCCCGCAAGGGTGGTTTCGCGCATGACACGGGCGAGGGCTCGATCAGCCGCTATCACCGCGAGCCCGGTGGTGACTTGATCTGGGAGATTGGCTCAGGTTACTTCGGTTGTCGCACCGCCGACGGTCAGTTCGACGAAGCCCGCTTCGCCCTCAATGCCAGCGATCCACAGGTCAAGCTCATCGAGCTCAAGATCAGCCAAGGGGCCAAGCCGGGCCATGGTGGCGTGCTGCCCGGGCCCAAGGTGACGCCAGAGATCGCGGAGGCGCGTGGTGTGGCAGTGGGCCAGGATTGCGTTTCGCCGGCCAGCCACAACGCTTTTTCCACACCCATTGAGATGATGCAGTTCATCGAGAAGCTGCGGCAGCTCTCGGGCGGCAAGCCGGTGGGCTTCAAGTTCTGCATGGGACACCCTTGGGAATGGTTCGCCATGGTCAAGGCCATGCGCGAGACCGGTTTGTGGCCGGATTTCATCGTGGTCGATGGGGCAGAGGGCGGCACGGGTGCTGCGCCGCTGGAGTTCACCGATCACGTGGGCGCGCCCTTGCAAGAGGGCCTGCTGCTGGTGCACAACACGCTGGTGGGTTTGGGCGAGCGACACCGCGTGAAGATCGGCTGCGCGGGCAAGGTCATCAGCTCCTTCGATATCGCGCGCATGATGGCGCTCGGCGCGGACTGGTGCAATTCGGCGCGCGGATTCATGTTCGCGCTGGGTTGCATCCAGGCGCAGAGCTGCCACACGGGCCACTGCCCCACGGGGGTGACCACGCAAGACCCGCTGCGTCAGCGCGCGCTGGTGGTGCCCGACAAGGCCGAGCGTGTGTATCGCTATCACCAGCTCACGCTGCATGCCTTGCAGGAGCTGATCCAGGCGGCGGGCTTGCAGCACCCCAACGAGATCACCGCCGATCACATCGTGCGGCGGGTCTCGGGGGTGGAGGTCAAGCGCCTGTCCAACTTGCTGCCTTACACGAAGACAGGCGAGTTGCTGGCGGCCGAGCGTGGTGCCATCCCCTGGAGCCAGCCGGTGTTCGAGCAGTACTGGATGCGCGCGCGCGCCGAGTCGTTCGGGCTGGCCGACTGAGGGCACGGGCCCTCACCTTGACACGATCATGGCCGTGCCTCGGCGGGGAAACCTCTTGGGTTTCCGTGTCCCCCAGTTCAGGCCTTGGGCGGCGCGGTGTCGGCGAAGCCGGGGCGTTGCGCCAGCTTTTCGTGCAGGCGGGCGAGGTTGGGGTGATCGCCGCGCCAGTCGATTTCGGGGAAGCGGAAGTCGAGGTAGCCCAGTGCGCAGCCGACGCAGATGTCGGCCAGGCTGTGGTGGATGCCGGTGCACCAGGCGCGATCGCCCAGGCCCTGGCTCATGGCCTTGAGGCTGGCGTGCACCTTGCCGATCTGGCGGTCGATCCAGGCCTGGCTGCGTTGGGCCTCGGTGCGGCCCGACCAGGTGGCTTCCATGCGCGCCAGGATGGCGGCGTCGAGCAGGCCGTCGGCCAGGGCCTCCCAGGTGCGTACCTCGACGCGTTCACGGCCGCTCAGCGGGATGAGCTTGCCCACGGGCGAGAGGGTGTCGACGTATTCGACGATCACGCGCGAGTCGAAGACCGCCTCGCCGCCTTCCATCACGAGGCAAGGCACCTTGCCCAGCGGGTTGGACGCCACGATGGTGGTGTCGGCGGCCCACACGTCCTCCACTTCGAACTTGTAGTCGAGCTTCTTTTCGGCCAGCACGATGCGTACCTTGCGGACGAAGGGGCTGGTCAGGGATCCGATCAGTTTCATTCTGTGTCGCGATGTGTGTTTGCGTCGGATTTTATCTGGCGGTGGGCCGCACGGCGGGAACCCCCCTGAAAGCTTGGGGAACACGCACACATGAGGAGAACCGTCGCAGGCCTGCGAGAATCACACCATTACATTTGTCGCAGTTGCGAACACGACGCGTCCACATTCTGCGCAGCCTGTTCGCTGATCCGATCCCTAGGGGCCCGCGTTGTCTGCTGCCTCGTCGCCGTTGTCCTTCCCCTCGTCCGTGACCGCGCCTTCCTCGTCTGTGGTGGGGCTGCGGCGTGGGCTGCCGCGCTTGCCGAAGCGGGCGGTCGACACCTGGCCGGTGCAGTTCACCTCGCCAGCCGATGACTACGCGGCGATCTGGTTGCAGGGCGCGCTTTTCACGGTGTTCACGCTGGGCCTGGGGCTGCCCTGGGCGCGCCTGCGCTGCCGTCGTCACCTGTTGCAGCACACGCAACTGGGCGGGCAGGCGCTGGACGACCACGCCTCGCCCTGGGCGATGTTGATGCGGCAGCTGCTGGTGATGGCTTTGCTGGCTGGCGGCGGCCTGGCTGCGGCCGACAACCCCTGGGCGGGCTTGGCGGGCCTGACCATCGCGGCGCTGAGCTGGCCCATGCTGTGGCTGGCGGCGGTGTCGCATCGCGTCAACCGGCTGAGCTGGGGGCACCGCCCGCTGGCCTGGCAGGGGCGGATCAACGAGGCATGGCGGGCCGCTGCCGCGCCTTTGGGGTGGTTGGTGGGCGTTGCGTGGGCGGGCGGGGCCTGGCTGGCCCTGGGCCGCCCGATGGCGTTGAGCTGGGCCATTGGCGGGCTCGCCTGGCTGGCGTTGGGCCTGCTGCTGGTGCCCGAAGGGGTGTGGCGGCTGGCCCGCATGCGCCAATCCGGCGCGCGTTTGGGGCCCTTGCGGCTGCGCTGGCAGGCGCGTCGGAGTGAAGTGCGCCGCGCCTGCCTTGTCCAGTTGGCGCAAGCCGTGTGGCTCGGGGCTGCGCTGGCGGGTGCTGCGCTCGTCGTCGTGGCGACCGCCCAGGCTTGGTTGTCAACCTGGGGAGCGCTGGTGTCGTGGATGGCTGGTGCTGGCGCGGCCCTGATCTGGCTCCTGGTGAACGGTTGGCAATGGCAGGCGCGCCTGTTCCGGCTCGTGTGGGACCAGACCGGCAACCGCAGCCTGCGTTTCCGCTGCACGCTGTCGACCCGGGGGCTGCTGGGCGAGCACCTGGTGCTGGCTTGCCTGGTGGTGGGCACGTTCGGCATCTACTGGCCCTGGGCCGAGCACCGGGCCTGGGCCTTGCGCGCCCGATCCACGACCTTGCGTTCGCGGGTGGCCTTGCACAGCGTGATGCGCCATTGGCCGTCGCGGCAGGCGAGGGTGGAGGTGGTCAGGGAGCGGGGGCACAGGTAAAATCGCGGGTTTGCCTGATGTCACCTGGGACCCCGCCATGAGCCTTGCCACACTTTCCGCCCTGACCGCCTTGTCGCCGCTGGACGGCCGCTACGCCCCCAAGGTCGCTGCCCTGCGTCCGCTGCTGTCCGAGTACGGCCTGATGCACCGCCGCGTGCAGGTGGAAATCGAATGGTTCATCGCCCTGTCCGACGCGGGCCTGCCGGAACTGGCGCCGCTGTCCGAAGCCGCCCGTGGCTTCCTGCGCGGCCTGGTGGCGCGCTTCTCCGAGGCCGATGCCCAGGCCATCAAGGACATCGAGAAGACCACCAACCACGACGTCAAGGCCGTTGAATACTGGATCAAGCAGCGCTTCGCGGGTCAGGCCGAGCTGGAGAAGGCCGGTGAGTTCGTGCACTTCGCCTGCACTTCGGAAGACATCAACAACACCAGCCACGGCCTGATGCTCAAGGCTGCGCGCGAACAGGTGATTCTGCCCGCGCTCGACGGCCTGATCGGCACGCTCAGCGGCATGGCCCACAACATGGCCGAGATCCCGATGCTCAGCCGCACGCACGGCCAGACCGCATCGCCCACCACCGTGGGCAAGGAGATCGCCAACGTGGTGGCGCGCCTGGCGACCGCGCGTGCCCGCATCGCCGATGTGAAGCTGCTGGCCAAGATGAACGGTGCCGTGGGCAACTACAACGCCCACCTCAGCGCCTACCCCGAGAAGGACTGGGAAGCCTTCAGCCAGTCGGTGATCGAGAACCAACTGGGCCTGACCTTCAACCCCTACACCATCCAGATCGAGCCGCACGACTACATGGCCGAACTGTTCGACGCCGTCACGCGCACCAACACCATCCTGATCGACTGGTCGCGCGACGTGTGGGGCTACATCAGCCTGGGCTACTTCAAGCAGAAGACGAAGGCCGGCGAGATTGGTTCTTCGACGATGCCTCACAAGGTCAACCCGATCGACTTCGAGAACGCCGAAGGCAACCTGGGCCTGGCCAACGCCGTGCTGACGCATTTGAGCCAGAAGCTGCCCATCAGCCGCTGGCAGCGCGACCTGACCGACAGCACCGTGCTGCGCAACATGGGCGTGGCGCTGGGCTACGCCTTGCTGGCCTATGACAGCCTGGCGCGTGGCCTGGGCAAGCTCGAAGTCAACCCGCAGGCGTTGGCCGACGACCTCGATAGCTCGTGGGAGGTGCTGGCCGAACCCATTCAGACTGTGATGCGCCGCCATGCGCTGCCCAACCCGTACGAGCGCCTGAAGGAACTCACGCGCGGCAAGGCCATCACGAAGGAATCCATCCAGGCCTTCATCGAGACGCTGGAGTTGCCTGAGAGCGAGAAGGCGCGCCTGCGTGACATGACGCCGGGCAACTACATCGGCAAGGCGGTGGCGTTGGCCAAGCGCATCTGATTGGGGCGTTGGGAACCGGGGTGGTTTCGATGCCGGTGGCAAGGGGGCAACAACCCCCATGCTTGAACCTCACGGCTCCCTAGCCATAGGGAGGGTGGGCGGTCGGCGAGCTTCCTACATTGGCGATGTTTCACAGCACATCGACCATCAGGAGTCCTCGCATGTTCCGTCTGTCACTTCACCTCGCACGCTCTATCCGTCCGGCTGCTGCCGCGTTGGCCGCCGCCCTCGCCATGCTGGCCCACACCTCCGCGCAAGCGGTTGCATTGACCGAGCCCGTGGCCCCCGCTGGCTTCGCGGACACCGCGCTGCCTGGCACGACCTCGGCCGCCCGCCCCGAGCTGGCCGGCACCGTGCTCGAAGACCTCATCACGCCCTTCAGCTTCCTGGGCATCACGGGCTCGGTGCAGAACCGCGTGGTGCGCGAAACCGCCACCGGCACGCTCGACTTCTACTGGAAGATCAATGTCGACAGCGTCGACACCGGTGGAAAGGGCGTGGGGGCGTTTCGCTTGATCGATTTCGGCCTGGGCAACATCCAGGACGCGGATTGGCGCATCGATGGACTGGGCGCCGTGTCACCGGGCACGGCCCGCCTGTTCAGCGAGGCGGCGCAGCCCTCGGGCGCGGTCAATTTCCTGTTCGACACGGGGGTGAACGCTGGGCAGCAGTCGAAGTTCTTCTTCCTGCACACGGGTGCCACGTCGTACAGCCAGTCGGCTCGCTTCGACTTGCTCGGCGGGGCCGCTCTAGGCTTGTCGCCCACCTTCAGCACCTTCGCGCCGGCTGTGCCTGAGCCTGGTTCGTATGCGCTGGCGCTGGCTGGCTTGGCCGTGGCGGGGCTGGTGGCTCGTCGCCGCCCGGCCTGAACCCAGGGGGCGCCCAGGCCTCGCCGGTAAAATGGCGGGATGACCTTCATCGACCAGCTCGCGCAAGCACAGCGCCTCAACGACTCCCTGCTTTGCGTGGGCCTGGACCCGGAGCCCTCGAAGTTCCCCGGCGCCTGGAAAGGCCAGACCGATCGCATCTTCGATTTCTGCGCCGCCATCGTCGATGCCACGAAGGACTTGGTCTGCGCCTTCAAGCCGCAGATCGCCTACTTCGCCGCCCACCGTGCCGAAGACCAGCTCGAGCGCCTGATGGCGCACATGCGCCGCGTGGCGCCTCACGTGCCCGTCATCCTCGATGCCAAGCGCGGGGACATCGGCTCCACCGCCGACCAGTACGCGCACGAGGCCTTCACCCGCTACCAGGCCGATGCGGTCACGCTGTCGCCCTTCATGGGCTTCGACACGATGGAGCCCTTCTTGAAATACCCGGGCAAGGGCGTGATCCTGCTGTGCCGCACCTCCAACCCGGGCGGCTCCGACCTGCAGAACCTGCGCCTGGCCGACATCGAGGGCCAGCCACGCGTGTACGAGCACATCGCCAGGCAGGCGCAAGGGCCCTGGAACACCAACGGCCAGATGGGCCTGGTGGTGGGCGCGACTTTTCCTGAGGAGATCGCCCGTGTGCGCGAGTTGGCGCCGACGCTGCCGCTGCTGATCCCCGGTGTGGGCGCGCAAGGCGGTGATGCCGTGGCCACCGTGAAGGCTGGCCTGCGCACCGATGCCAGCGGCGCCATCACTGGCACCATCGTCGTCAACAGTTCGCGCGCCGTGCTCTACGCCAGCAACGGCGATGACTTCGCCAGCGCTGCGCGTCGCGTGGCCATGCAGACGCGCGACGCGCTCAACGCGGCACGTTGACGTCGCTCGCTTCTTGATGCGGGGCGTCGACGCTGCACGTTGGCGCTGAAGGTTGATGCCGATGGACGAGCCGGCGGGTGTCATGCGCCACAATGCATGATCCCTCCGACACAGGACCTCGCCCGCCATGTCCGCCGCGCCCGAACCCACGCCTGATTCCCCCAAGCCTTCGGTCAGCGCCTTGAGCCAGTTGCGCATCGACCGGGGCGCCGGCGGCGCCGTTGCCTCACGCCGCCGCTGGTGGCCGATGGCCCTGGCCGCCGTGGTGGTGCTGGGCGGTGTGGCCTGGTGGATGGCGCCCAAGCCGGTGGCGGTGCAGACGGCGACCGTCGTCACCAGCACGCCTTCGCAGCAATACGTGCAGCTCACGGCTTCGGGCTACGTGGTGGCGCAGCGGCGCGCGGCGGTGGCGTCCAAAGCCACGGGGCGATTGATTGAACTCAACGTGCGCGAAGGCTCGGTGGTCAAGCAAGGCGAGTTGATCGCGCGGCTCGATGCGAGCGATGTGCGCGCTGCCATCGTCGCGGCGCAAGCGGGCGTGCGCCAGGCCGAGGCCGGTGTGCGCCAAGCCGAGGTCGAGCTCGCCAACGCCGAGGCCGAGCTCACCCGCAGCCAGGGTTTGCAGGCGCAGGGCTTCATCTCGCCCCAGGCCGTCGACGTCGTGCAGACGCGGGCCAAGGCCGCGCGTGCCGCGTTGGCATCGTCCAAGGCACAACTGGATGTCGCCCGAGCGCAGGTGGGTGTGCAGCGCGTTGCCGAGGACTTCACCGAGATCCGCGCGCCCTTCGACGGCGTGGTGCTGGTCAAGAACGCCAACGTGGGCGACATCATCACGCCTTTGTCGAGCGCGGCGGGCACGCAGGGCGCGGTGGTCACCATGGCCGACATGCGCACGCTGGAGGTCGAGGCCGATGTCTCCGAAGGCAGCCTGTCGAAGGCGCGCATCGGCCAGCCGGTGGAGATCATGCTCGATGCGCTGCCCGGCGTTCGCTTCATGGGCGAGGTGGGCGGCCTGGTGCCGACGGTGGACCGCGCCAAGGCAACCGTCACCACCAAGATCCGCTTTCAGAAGCTCGACGAGCGCATCCTGCCCGAGATGAGCGCGAAGGTGAATTTCCTCTCCAGGCCCATCACTGTGGCCGACCAGCAGCCGGTGCTGGCGGTGCCGCCCAAGGCCTTGCACGAAGTCGATGGGCGCACGGTGCTCTGGCGTGTGAAGGCCAGCTCGGCGGATGGTGTTCAGGCCCAGCCCCAGGTGGAAGTCGTGGCGGTGAAGGCCGGCCGCACCTTGGGCGATGTGCGCGAGGTGTCCGCCGTCGATGTTGTGGCGGGCGGGGCGCCAGTGGCATCGGGTGCATCAGCGGCATCAGCGGCCTTGCGCGCGGGCGACAAGGTGGTGACCGAATCGCCGCGCCCACTGAAGGCCGGAGCCCGGATCAAGACCGCCGACGCCGAGTGAGGAGGCGGCCCGCATGTTCCTGCTGCGCCTGCTGCTCAAGAACGCCTTCCGGCACCGCCTGCGCACCTTGCTCACCATGGTGGGCCTGGTCGTGGCCGTCTCGGCGTTCGGGCTGTTGCGCACCATCGTCGACGCCTGGTACGCGGGGGTGGACGCCACATCGAGCACGCGCCTGATCACCCGCAGCGCCATCTCGCTGACCTTCCCGCTGCCGTTGAATTACGCCGAGCGCATTCGCGCGGTCGAAGGCGTCAGCGGCATCTCCTGGGCCAACTGGTTCGGCGGCATCTACATCACCGAGCGCAACTTCTTCGCGCAGTTCGCGGTCGACCCGCCCAGCTACTTGGCCTTGTACCCCGAGTTCAAGCTCGACGACGCCGAGAAGCAGGCCTTCTTCCGTGATCGCCAAGGCGCGGTGGTGGGCCGCAAGCTGGCAGCCAAGTTCGGCTGGAAGCTGGGCGACACGGTGGCCTTGCGCGGCACCATCTACCCGGGCACCTGGCGCTTCACCATCCGCGGCATCTACCAAGGCGCCGACGCCAAGACCGACGAGCAGCAGATGTTCATCCACTGGCAGCGCGTGGCCGACTCGGTGCGCGCGCGCCTGGGCAGCAAGGCCGACTTCGTGGGCGTGTACATCACGCGCATCCACGACCCCAACCAGGCGCCGCAGGTGTCGCAACGCATCGACGCGCTGTTCGCCAACTCGCTGGCCGAGACGCTCACCGAAACCGAGAAGGCCTTCCAGCTCAGCTTCGTGTCGATGAGCGAGGCCATCTTGCTGGCGGTGCGGGCGGTGAGCTTCATCATCATCCTGATCATCATGGCGGTGATGGCCAACACGATGACGATGACCGCGCGCGAGCGGCTGGCCGAGTACGCCACGCTCAAGGCGCTGGGGTTCCGGCCGGGCTTCGTCGTCAAGCTGCTGTTCGGCGAGAGCCTGTTGATCGCGCTGATCGGTGGTGGGTTGGGCATTGCACTGACTTTCCCGCTGGCCGATGCGTTCGTGAAGGCGGCGGGCACGCTGTTCCCGATCTTCCGCGTCTCGGAGCTGACGGTGGCCTTGCAGGTGCTGGCCGCGTTGGTGGTTGGCGCCGTGTCGGCCGCTTGGCCGGCGTGGAAGATGTCGCGCATCGACATCGTGCAGGGGCTGCGGCATGTGGCCTGAACTCGGCATCAAGGCGCTGCCCCTGAGCTACATCGCCCGCAACCTCTGGGTGCGGCGCGTGACCACGCTGCTCACGGCCGGGGGCATGGCCCTGGTGGTGTATGTGTTCGCCACGGTGCTGATGATGAGCGAGGGCATCCGCGCCACCTTGGTGGCCACCGGCCAGCCCGACAACGTCATGGTGCTGCGCAAGGGCGCTGGGGCCGAGATCAACTCCGGCATCACGCGCGAGCAGGCCGCCATCGTGGCCAGCCTGCCGGGCCTGGCCACCGACGGGCAGGGCCGGGCGCTGCTCAGCCGCGAGCCGGTGGTGCTCAACACCTTGCCCAAGCGCGACAGCGGCAAGCCCAGCAACGTGACGGTGCGCGGCACCTCCGACATCGGCCTGATGTTGCGCCCGCAGGTGAGGCTGCTGCAGGGGCGCATGTTCTCACCTGGCACTTCAGAGATCGTCACCGGCACAGCGGTGGCCAAGGGTTTTGCGGGCGCGGGCCTGGGTGAGACCTTGCGCTTCGCCGGACGCGAGTGGCGGGTGGTGGGGGTGTTCGACGCTGCGGGCAGCGCCTTCGACTCCGAGATCTGGGGTGACAGCGAGCAGATGATGCAGGCCTTCCGCCGCCAGAGCTATTCCAGCGTGGTGCTGCGCCTGGCTGATGTCGGCGCTTTCGAGTCCTTGCGCGGCCTCATCGAGGACGACCCACGCCTGACACTCGAAGCCAAGCGCGAGGTGCGCTTCTATGCCGAACAGTCCGAGGCCTTGGCCACCTTCATCCGCCTCTTGGGGCTGGCGCTGTCGATCATCTTTTCCATCGGCGCCATCGTGGGCGCGATGATCACCATGTTTGCCTCGGTGGCCTCGCGCACGGGCGAGATCGGCACGCTGCGTGCGCTCGGTTTCAGGCGCAGCGCGGTGCTCACGGCCTTCCTCGGCGAGGCCTTGCTGCTGGCGCTGGTGGGCGGCATCATGGGTCTGGGCGGGGCCTCGCTGATGCAGTCGGTCGACATCTCCACAGTCAACTTCCAGACCTTCTCGGAGCTGGCTTTTCGCTTCAGGCTGACGCCGGCCATCGCGGTGCAGTCCATCGCCTTCGCGTTGCTGATGGGCCTGGTCGGGGGCTTCATCCCGGCCTGGCGTGCGGCGCGCATGAAGATCGTCGACTGCCTGCGCGCCGCCTGATGCCAACGCGGTTGCTTGCTTCTTCACTCAACGGACAACAAGGACCCCATCGATGCACCTCTGCACCTTCGACAGGCAAGGCATCACCCACGTCGCGCTCGTGCGTGGCAAGGACGTGATCACCCTGGACGACAAGCTGGGCCTGGCCGCCCACCAGCCCATGATCGACCTGATCATGCGCTGGTCCGAACTCAGGCCGCAGGTGGAGATGCTGGTCGACGCGCCGGCCGACGCCTCGCTCGACGAGGTCCACCTGCAGGCGCCGGTGCCGCGTCCCGGCAAGGCCCTGGCCATCGGCCTGAACTACCTCGACCATGTGCAGGAAAGCATCGTGGGCGAGACGCGCGCCGTGCCCGATCACCAGGTGTGGTTTCCCAAGCTGCCCAACGCCATCCACGGCCCCTTCGACGACATCGTGCTGCCGCGCATCTCGCAGATGACTGATTACGAGGGCGAGATGGTCGCCATCATCGGCCAGCGCTGCCGCCATGTGCCGGCGGAGCGGGCGCATGAGGTGGTGTTCGGCTACGCGGTGGGCAACGACGTGTCGGTGCGCGACATCCAGAAACGCACCTCGCAGTGGACGCTGGGCAAAGGCTTCGACACCCATGCGCCGTTCGGGCCGTGGATCACGACCGCCGACGAGGTGGCGGACCCGCACGCGCTGGCGCTGCGTTGCTGGGTCAACGGCGAGCTGCGCCAGCAGAGCAACACGAAGCTGATGATCCACAACGTGTGGGCGCAGATCGCGCAGCTCACGCAAGTGATGACGCTGGAGCCGGGCGACGTGATCTTCACCGGCACCTGCGCGGGGGTGGGCGCGGCTTTCACGCCGCCGAAGTTCCTGCGCGCGGGCGACACGGTGCGCATCGAGATCGAAAGCCTGGGCGCCATCGTGGCGCATTGCGTGGATGAGGTGTCGGTGGTGTGATGGTGTGGGGGCACGGGTGAGCGACGTTCAGGAGGCGAGGGGTGCCTGCGCCGGCCCTGCGCGGGGGATCACCGAGCTTTGCCCCTGTCACCCCTTGAACGCGAGCCAAGTGGTTCACCAGCCATGACACCGCACATGTCGGGCCGGCTCACACCCACCCCATCCACCGGACCATGCTCCATCCGCCGCACAACTCACCCACCGGACCACGCCCCACCCGCCGGCTCTCCCATCAATCATCAATCCCCCTGCGCCTGCAGCGACTCCAACACCGCCCGCGTGAACTCGCTGATGGTGGGCTGCAGTTCGACCAGCCGGTCCGCCCGCCCTTCCTCAATGGCCTGCACGATGAGCTCGTTGATGCCTCCCACGACGGCGGTCGCCAGGGCCGAGCTCAAGGGCCGCTTGCCCGGCTCCTTCAGCCGCGACAACTCGACCTGCATGATCAGGAATTGCGTGAACCGCTCGTTGATGCGCCGGCGCATGGCCAGGCCACGCGCGCCCAGCGTCAGCACCTCCAGGTAAAGCGCGCGGACCAGGGCGGGCCGCTGCTGCAGGTTGCGCAGATAGGCGAGCGTGACCTTCTCCAACTCCTGCACCCAGTCGCCCGCCAGGTCGTAGCCGGCGGCGATCACGCCGAGCACCTCTTCGCTCAGGCGTTCGCACAAAGCCAGCAGGCAGGCCTCCTTGCCTTCGAAGTGCTCGTAGAAGGTGCGCCGCGAGACGTGCGCGGCCGCCACCACATCGGCGATGGTCAGTTCGGCATAGGGGCGCTCGCTCAGCACCTGGGCCAGTCCGTCGAGCAGGCGCTGGCGCGGGGCAGGGGCGCCATCAGGGGGCGAGGGTGGCACGGCAGTCGGTCGAAGCGGGTGATTGGTACTTGACAGTACCAGCCCCGAAGTCTAATCTTCGAGCGATGGTACCTGTAAGTACCATTTGAAATCAATTCATGTCAGAAATCCTGCGCGGCATGCCCCGCCCGACAGGACCGCCCATTCCGAGGAGACCCCATGCCCCCCGTGAGCCGCAACCCGAGCCTTCGTCAGAGCCATGGCTGGCGCCGCCTGCTTGGCCGCAATCTCGCCGCCGCAACCGCAGCAGCCTTGCTGTCCGCTCCGCTGATGAGCCAGGTGCAGGCCCAGGTGCGAACCCAGCCTGCCCCCGCGCCCGTTGTCACCGCTGCGTCGGTCGGCACCGTGCAGCCCATGACCTTCGCTTGCCAGCAGGTCACCTGCGATGGCGAGATCTGGCTGCCCGCCGCTCGCGCCGACGGCAAGAAGCCGCCTGTCATCGTCATGGCCCACGGTTTCGGCGGCCTGCGCGATTGGGGCCTGGCCCCGTTCGCCGAGCGCTTCGTGAAGGCGGGCTTCGCGGTCATGCGCTTCGATTACCGAGGTTTCGGCAAGAGCGGCGGCAAGCCCCGCCGCGTGGTCGATGGCAAGGAGCACGTCAAGGACTGGCTGTCGGCGCTGGACGCCGTGGCCAAGCGCGGCGACATCGACGCCCAGCGCATCGGCGTCTGGGGCACCTCGTACAGCGGCGGCCAGGTGCTGGTGGTGGGCGCCGAGCGGCCCCAGCAGGTCAAGGCGGTGAGCGCACAGGTGCCCTTCGTCAGCGGCCTCTCCAGCGGCCTGCGCTACCCGATCAAGTACCAGCCGCTGGCCACCTGGTACGCCCTGCGTGACCTGATGCGCGGCGACGACGAGGAGCCGGTCTACGTGCCCATCATCGCGCAGGATGCCTTCGCCGCGCTGGTCTGCGCCGAGTGTGTCGAGGGCTACAAGAAGGTGCTGCCCCCGGGCCAGGAGGCCGAGAACAAGGTGGCGGCGCGGGTGTTCCTGAGCCTGCCCTTCTGGTTCCCGGGCGACAGCGCGCCGAAGATTCAGGCGCCCACCTTGATCATCGCGGCCGCGAACGACGGCCTCATCCCCGTCAAGAAGGTGCGCGAGGTGGCGAAGTCGGTGCCGAAGGGCGAGTACGTTGAACTGGCTGGCGCCGATCACTTCTCGCCCTACACCGGCCCGGTCTTCGAGGAGGTGGTGACGAAGCAGACGGCGTTTTTCGTCAAGCACTTGCAGCCTTGAAAGCTCCCCCTGGCGCCCGGTGGGCGAACTGAGCAGGTCCTGGCGCGCCTGGATGCGCCTTGACTCCCCCTGGTCGGAGGCGTCGGCCTGGTCGGGAAACTGGCGCGGGCTGGCCATGGCGACGTATCATGGTCGATTGTCCTGATCGCGCCAGATGCCCCGCCAGATGCCTTCCCCGAACGAGCTGACCGCCCCCACCGCCGTGGCCCAGGCCACCGCCCGGGCGGTCGCCGACACCTCGCTCATCCAGATCCGTGGGGCCCGCACCCACAACCTGCAGGACATCGACCTCGACCTGCCCCGCAACCAGCTCGTGGTCATCACCGGCCTGTCGGGCTCGGGCAAGTCCAGCCTGGCCTTCGACACGCTGTACGCCGAAGGTCAGCGCCGGTATGTGGAGAGCCTGAGCGCCTACGCGCGCCAGTTCCTGCAACTGATGGACAAGCCCGACGTGGACCTGATCGCGGGCCTGTCGCCGGCCATCAGCATCGAGCAGAAGGCCACCAGCCACAACCCGCGTTCCACCGTCGGCACGGTCACCGAGATCCACGACTACCTGCGCCTGCTCTACGCGCGCGCCGGCACGCCGTTCTGCCCCGACCACCACCAGCCGCTGCGCGCCCAGAGCGTGAGCCAGATGGTCGACGCCGCGCTGGCCCTGCCCGAAGACACCAAGCTGATGATCTTGGCGCCCGTGGTGCGCGACCGCAAGGGCGAGTTCGCCGAGTTCTTCGCCGACATGCAGGCCCAGGGCTACGTGCGTTTTCGCATCGATGGCCAGGTGCTGGAAGCCATCGACCTCAAGCCACTGGCCAAGAACGAGAAGCACGACATCGACGTGGTGGTCGACCGCCTGAAGGTGCGGCCCGACATGCAGCAGCGCCTGGCCGAAAGCTTCGAGACCGCGCTGCGCCTGGCCGACGAACGCGCCATCGCGCTGGAGATGGACAGCGGCGCAGAGCACCTGTTCTCGGCGCGCTTCGCCTGCCCGGTGTGCAGCTATTCGCTGTCGGAACTGGAGCCGCGCCTGTTCTCGTTCAACTCGCCGGTGGGCGCCTGCCCGACCTGCGACGGCCTCGGCCACGTCATCGCCTTCGACCCGCAGCGCGTGGTGGCCTTCCCCTCGCTGAGCCTGGCCAGCGGCGCCGTCAAAGGCTGGGACCGCCGCAACCCCTACACGCACAGCATGATCGAGGCGGTGGGCAAGCACTACGGCATCGACCTGGAGCAGCCGTTTGAAGACCTGCCTGAGCGCATCCAGCAAGTCCTGCTCTATGGCTCTGGCGACGAAGACATCGAGTTCGTCTACGAGTCTGACGGCCCCAAATCGGCCAACGGCGGCAAGAAGCGCAAGATCAAGCGCGAGCACCCCTTCGAAGGCATCATCCCCAACTTCGAGCGCCGCTTCAAGGAGACCGATTCCGCCGCCGTGCGCGAGGAACTCGGCCGCTACCAGCAGCCACGCGCCTGCCCCGACTGCCACGGCACCCGCCTGCGCCGCGAGGCCCGCCACGTCAAGCTGCTCGACGCCGTCACCAACGACACCCGCGCCATCTTCGAGATCGGCCACGCCACGCTGGCCGAGGCCCACCACTACTTCGAGCAACTGCAACTGCAAGGCGCCAAGGCCGAGATCGCGGCCAAGGTGGTCAACGAGATCCGCTCGCGCCTGCGCTTCTTGAACGACGTGGGCCTGAGCTACCTCAGCCTCGACCGCAGCGCCGACACGCTCTCGGGCGGCGAGGCGCAGCGCATCCGCCTGGCCTCGCAGATCGGCTCAGGGCTCACAGGCGTGATGTACGTGCTCGACGAGCCCAGCATCGGCCTGCACCAGCGCGACAACGACCGCCTCATCGGCACGCTCAAGCACCTGCGCGACCTGGGCAACAGCGTCATCGTGGTCGAGCACGACGAGGACATGATCCGCGCCGCCGACCACGTGGTCGACATGGGCCCGGGCGCCGGCGTGCACGGCGGCCGCGTGATGGCGCAGGGCACACCCGCCGAGGTCACCGCCTCGCCCGACAGCCTCACGGGACGCTACCTGGCCCAGACGCTGCGCATCGAGGTGCCCAGGCAGCGCCGCGCCTTCACCGACGAGACCCCGCGCCTGCGCGTGGTCAACGCGCGCGGCCACAACCTGAAGGGCGTGACGGCCGAGTTCCCCGTCGGCCTGCTCACCTGCGTGACGGGCGTCTCGGGCTCGGGCAAGTCCACGCTCGTCAACGACACGCTGTACGCGGCGGTGGCGCGCAAGCTCTACCAGGCCCACCTCGACCCCGCGCCGCACGACGAGATCGAAGGCCTGGAGCTGTTCGACAAGGTCATCAACGTCGACCAGTCGCCCATTGGCCGCACGCCGCGCTCCAACCCCGCCACCTACACGGGGCTGTTCACGCCCATCCGCGAGCTCATGGCCGATGTGCCGGCGGCGCGCGAGCGCGGCTACAGCGCGGGCCGCTTCAGCTTCAACGTGGCCGGCGGCCGCTGCGAGGCCTGCCAGGGCGACGGCGTCATCAAGGTGGAGATGCACTTCCTGCCCGATGTGTACGTGCCTTGCGACGTGTGCCAGGGCAAGCGCTACAACCGCGAGACGCTGGAGGTGCTCTACAAGGGCAAGAACATCCACGAGATCCTCGAGCTGACCGTGGAAGACGCGCTGGCCTTTTTCAGCGCCGTGCCCAGCATCGCGCGCAAGCTGCAAACGCTGATGGACGTGGGCCTGGGCTACATCCGCCTGGGCCAGAGCGCGACCACGCTCTCGGGCGGCGAAGCCCAGCGCGTGAAGCTGGCGCTCGAACTCTCCAAGCGCGACACCGGCCGCACGCTCTACATCCTCGACGAGCCGACCACGGGCCTGCACTTCCACGACATCGCGCTGCTGCTCAAGGTGCTGCACCAGTTGCGCGAGGCGGGCAACACCATCGTCGTCATCGAGCACAACCTCGATGTCATCAAGACGGCGGACTGGCTCATCGACATGGGGCCCGAGGGCGGCTCGGGCGGCGGGCAATTGCTGATCGCGGGCACGCCGGAAGACATCGCCGCCTGCGAGCGCAGCCACACGGGGCGCTACCTGAAGCCGTTGCTGGGAGGCGGAGTTTGAGCACGAAGGGCTGAGCGGGGGCCCAAGCAAGCGCCTCGGGCTGGGGGCGTCACGGAGTTGTCACGGCCAATGCCTATGGTGCCGAGGGTTGTCTGAACCAAACCTCCGCAGTCCATGAAAAAAACCACCCGCTCCATGCTGGCCCTGGCATGCGCCAGCCTGTTCGGCGTCCAGGCCCATGCCATCGACCTGATCGCCATCGGCCAATTGCCTGGCACCGCCTCTGACCTGTCGGGCCTGACCGGCAACCTCGAAAACGGCGTGGCCGCCAACCTGCTGGGTGGCATGGGCTCGGGCCTGGCCTGGGCCGGCGGCAACACTTTCCTGGCGCTGCCAGACCGTGGCCCCAACGCCACCGCCTGGAACCCCTCGCTGGATGACACCTCTTCCTACATCCCGCGCTTCCACACCCTGAACCTGGAGCTCAAGCCGGCCACCGGCGGGGCCCTGCCTTACACCCTCACCGTCAAGGTGACGGGCACCACGCTGCTCTACAGCACCCAGCCGCTGGCCTATGCCCAGGGCGGCGCGCCCTCGCAGAACGGCGCTGGCCGCTTCTACTTCTCGGGCCGCTCGGACAACTTCGACGCGGGCCAGACCTCGGCCTATGCCTTCAATGGCCGCCTGGACCCGGAAGGCATCCGCGTTTCGCGCACGGGCAAGACCGTGTTCATCTCCGACGAGTACGGCCCCTACGTCTACCAGTTCGACCGGGCCACCGGCGCGCGCGGCCGCGTCTTCTCGCTGCCCGCCAACCTGGCCGCCAACGTGCAGTCCTCGCAAGGATCGGTCGAGATCAGCAGCAACACCAGCGGCCGCGTGGCCAACAAGGGCATGGAAGGCCTGGCCATCTCGCCCGATGGCAAGACCCTGTTCGGCTTCATGCAAAGCCCGCTGGCGCAGGACGGCGGTGATGGCGGCCGCGCCAACCGCATCATCGTCATCGACGTGGCCAGCGGCGTGACCAAGCAGTTCGCCTACGACAACTACGCCACCGACAAGGCCAAGGCTTACAACAGCAGCGAGATCCTGGCCCTCAACAGCCACGAACTGCTCGTGCTCGAACGCGACGGCAAGGGCCTGGGCGATGACTCCAGCGCGGTGGTCAAGCGCATCTACAAGGTGGACCTCGCCAACGCCGAGGACGTGAGCAAGCTGAGCGGTGAAGCGGCCCTGCTGGCCAAGGCCCCGGCCAAGAGCCTGTTCCTCGACATCCGCGCCAAGTTGAATGCCGCCGGCGTTGCCGACACCAGCATCCCGGCCAAGATCGAAGGCATGGCCTTCGGGCAGGACATCGTCGTGGACGGCGTGACCAAGCACACGCTGTACATCGCCAACGACAACGACTTCCTGGCCAACAGCCCCAAGGGCAAGGTCAACCCGAACCAGTGGTTCGTGTTCACCTTCACCGATGCCGACCTGGGTGGTTCGAGCTTCGTGAACCAGGCGATCGCCAATTGATGCCCATCGATGCCAACTGATCAGCAGCACAACACCATGAACTTCCGCACCTTCGCTTTGAGCGCCACGGCCCTGATCGGCATGACGGTCATGATGGGCAGCGCCCAGGCCGCCTTCACCGGTGACTACGCCGCAGGCCAATGGACCACCTACGTCGTCAACGGCGGCAACGGCACCGCTGCCATCTCGGCAGACGGCGCCACGCTGACGCTGACCTCGTCCAACTTCGAGCCCTTCACCAACCTGATCGCGTCCGACGTGCTCCACAGCATCACGCTGCAAAAGGACGTCACCGTGTCCTTCGATTGGGCTTACAGCACCGCTGACGAGAACGGCTCCAGCGGCGACCCCTTCGGCTACAGCGTCAACGGCGTCTTCACGCAACTCAGTCAGGACGGCAGCTACGACGCGCAGTCGGGCAGCGTGGCCAAGCTGGTGCTGCACAGTGGCGACGTGTTGAGCTTCGTGGCCAAGTCCACCGACAGCATCTGGGGCGCTTCGACCACGACGGTGTCGGGCTTCACCGCGACGCCGGCCGTGCCCGAGCCCGAGAGCGCTGCGATGGCCCTTGTGGGCCTGGGTGTGCTGGTCGCAGGCCTGCGCCGTCGCCAAGTTCGTTGAGTGGATGCTGCGCTCGTCGGGCCGATGAAGCCCGGTGGGCTCGCACCATGAAGAAAGGCCGCATCCCCCGGGGGGAGGCGGCCTTCGTGTTTCAGGTGAGCGAGGCGCGATTGGCCTCGGTCACAGCGTGTCGACTGACGCTCAGTGACGGAAGTGGCGCGTGCCCGTGAACACCATCGCGATGCCACGCTCGTCGGCCGCAGCGATGACTTCGTCGTCGCGCACCGAGCCACCCGGGTGGATCACGCAGGTCGCGCCCGCGTCCACCACCACGTCCAGCCCGTCGCGGAACGGGAAGAAGGCGTCCGACGCCACGGCCGTGCCTTGCAGGGTCAGGCCGGCGTGACCAGCCTTGATCGAGGCGATGCGGGCCGAGTCGAGGCGGCTCATCTGGCCGGCGCCCACGCCCATGGTCATGCCGTCCTTGCAGAAGACGATGGCGTTGCTCTTGACGAAGCGGGCCACGGTCCAGGCGAACAGCAGGTCTTGCATCTGCTGGGCGGTGGGTTGCAGCTTGGAGACCACCTTCACATCACCCACGATGTCGACGTTGTCGGCCGATTGCAGCAGCATGCCGCCGCCCACGCGCTTGAAGTCCAGCGCGTTGCCCAGCTTGCGGCTGGCTTCATCGAGCGGCACTTCCAGCAGGCGCACGTTCTGCTTCGAAGCGTAGGCGGCACGCGCGGCGTCGGTGAACTTCGGCGCGATCACCACTTCCACGAACTGCTTGTTGGCGTTGATGGACTCGATCACGTCGGCATCGACCACGCGGTTGAAGGCCATGATGCCGCCGAAGGCCGAGGTGGGGTCGGTCTTCAAGGCTTTTTGATAGGCCTCCAGCGGGCCCGCGCCCACGGCCACGCCACAGGGGTTGGCGTGCTTGATGATCACGCAGGCGGGGGCTTCGAAGGCCTTCACGCATTCCCAGGCGGCGTCTGCGTCGGCGATGTTGTTGAAGCTCAGCTCCTTGCCCTGGATCTGCGTCCAGTTAGCCAGGGTGCTGACCACGGGCGAAGCCTCGCGGTAGAAGGCGGCCGATTGGTGTGGGTTCTCGCCGTAACGCATGCCCTGCACCTTGTGCAGTTGCAGGTTGTAGACGGCGGGGTATTCGGCCTTGGCTGGCACGGCTTCGGTGGCCAGCTCGGCGCCGGCTTCCAGTGAGGTCAGGTAGTTGGTGATCATGCCGTCGTAGGCGGCGGTGTGCGCAAACACCTTCTTGGCCAGCATGAACTTGGTCGTGCGCGTGATGGCGCCGGCTTTCATCTCCGACAGCACTTGCTCATAGTCCACCGGGTCGATGATCACAGCCACGTCCTGCCAGTTCTTGGCGGCCGAGCGCAGCATGGTCGGGCCGCCGATGTCGATGTTCTCGATGGCGTTGGCCAGCGTGCAGTCGGCCTTGGCCGTGGCTTGGGCAAACGGGTAGAGGTTGACCACCAGCAGGTCGATGGTGTCGATGCCGTGTTCCTTCAGCGCGGCCATGTGCTCGGGCAGGTCGCGGCGGGCCAGGATGCCGCCGTGCACGCGCGGGTGCAGGGTCTTGACGCGGCCGTCGAGCATCTCGGGGAAGCCGGTGACCTCGGCCACTTCGGTGACCGGCAGGCCCTTGTCGGCCAGCAGCTTGGCGGTGCCGCCGGTGGACAGCAGGCGCACGCCTTGAGCATGCAGGGCTTGCGCGAATTCGACGATGCCGGTCTTGTCGGACACGGACAGCAGGGCGGTCAGGGCCATGGGGTTCCTCTGGTTCAAAGAGCGGGTGAAAACAAAAAACGAAAGCGGTTCACTTGATGAGCTTGTGCTCGAGCAGCTTGCGGCGCAGCGTGTTGCGGTTGATGCCCAGCCACTCGGCGGCCTTGGACTGGTTGCCTTCGGCGCGGTGCATCACGACCTCCAGCATGGGTCGCTCGACCGCGCTCACGACCATGTCGTAGACCGCGTGGGGCTCGGCGCCGCGCAGGTCGTGGAAATAGCCCTCGAGGTTGTCCTTGATGCAGTCCTGGATGGTCTTTTTGCTCATGGGTGTTCAGTTCGCCATGCAGGAAGAGGCTTCCTGATCGGCGGTGTCGGTGTCGTCCAGATCGCACGCACCTGCCTCGGGCAGGCGGTCGTGGGTCTGGCTGAGTTGTTCGAAAAAATCGCTCACGGCCCGCACCTGTTCGTCGATGCGGTCCAGCGTGTTCATGTGCTGGCGGAAGGCCTCGCCGCCGGGCAGGGCGCGCACGGCCCAGCCGATGTGCTTGCGTGCGGTGCGCACGCCCGCGAACTCACCATACAGCCCGTGGTGATCGTGCAGGTGCTCGATCAGCCATTGGCGCGCTTGCAAGGTCAGCGGGCGGGCGCGGCGCTGGCCATGGGTGACGAAGTGCGCGATGTCGCCGAAGATCCAGGGCTGGCCTTGTGCGGCGCGGCCGATCATCACCGCGTCAGCGCCGGTCAGGCGCATCACCTCGACGGCCTTCTCGGGGCTGCTGATGTCGCCATTGGCCACCACTGGCACCTTCACCGCAGCCTTCACGGCGGCGATGGTGTCGTACTCAGCGTGGCCCTTGTAGCCTTGCTCGCGGGTGCGGCCATGCACGGTCAGCATGGCGATGCCGGCCGACTCGGCCGCGCGTGCAATGCGTTCAGCGTTCTTGTGCTGCTGGCTCCAGCCGGTGCGCATCTTCAGCGTCACGGGCACGTTGTGCGGCGCGCAGGCGGCCACCACGGCCTCGATGATCTCCAACGCCAGGGGCTCGTCCTGCATCAGCGCCGAGCCCGCCCACTTGTTGCAGACCTTCTTGGCCGGGCAGCCCATGTTGATGTCGATGATCTGGGCGCCGCGCTCGATGTTGTAGGAGGCGGCCTCGGCCATCATGGCCGCGTCGGTGCCGGCGATTTGCACCGAGATGGGCGCGGTCTCGCCATCGTGGTTGGCGCGGCGCGAGGTCTTGAGGCTGTGCCAGAGGTCGCGGCGCGAGGTCACCATCTCGCTGACCGCGTAGCCCGCGCCCAGCCGCTTACAAAGCATGCGGAACGGGCGGTCCGTCACCCCGGCCATGGGCGCCACGAAGATGCGATTCGGCACCGTGTGGGGGCCGATCGCCATCGGGGTCGCCAAGAGGCTGACCTGGGGGCTGACCAGGGTGGGGGGCGCGGACATGCGGACAGGATCGGGGGCTGAAAAGGCAGAACAGCCCCGAGCGACGGATCGTTCAGGGCTGCTTAAAAAGGAGGCAGAGTATAGCCGGCGGGTGGCGCGCTGGGTAGACCCGTGGCGTGCGATTTTGGGGATGGATCACGCATCTTCGGGGGGAAGAGGCCGTCTTGGCAGCTGCGCCACCCCTCTCAAGAGTTTCCCAGAGCTCCCGAGGGCTCCCAAAGCTCCCAAGAGCTCCCAAGAGCTCCCGAGAGCCGCCGTGCCCGCGCAATCGCCGTCCATCACCGCCCATCACTGCACAATGGGCGCCATGATGGACATCGATTGGATGGCGGGCGTGCATGCCCTGCTGGGCTGGCTGGCCCTGCCCAAGGTGGGGCTGGGGGCGGTTTTCATCATCTCGCTGGTGTCGGCGACGCTGCTGCCGCTGGGCTCCGAGCCGGCGGTGTTCGGCCTCGTCACCTTGCGGCCCGACCTGTTCTGGCCGGCCGTGCTGGTTGCCACAGCGGGCAACACCATCGGTGGGGCCATCAGCTGGTGGATGGGCTATGGCGCCCATTCCGCGACCAACCGGATCCGCCACACCCGCCGCGAAGACGAGGCGCCACCGCCCGAGCACGCCACCCGCGTCGGTCAGCGCGCGATGAACTGGCTGCGCCGCTTCGGGGCGAAGGCCTGCCTGCTGTCGTGGCTGCCCGTGGTGGGCGACCCGCTGTGTGCGGTGGCCGGCTGGCTGCGCCTGCCGTTCTGGCCCTGCGTGGTCTACATGGCCATCGGCAAGTTCATCCGCTACGTGGCGATGACGGGCTTCCTCGTCTGGGTCGCCTGAATCATGCGATCCACGTGATCTGCCAGACGGACGGGCTTGCCGTGCCCGTCCGCCGCGAACTCACTTCACCACGGTGATGGCCGTGATCGTGAACTGGCCGTTGACCTTGGCGGCGTCGAACTTGACCTTGTCGCCGACCTGAAGGGTTTGCAGCCACTTGGGGTCGGCCACGCGGAAAGCCATCTTCATGGGCGGCATGTCGATGCCCTTGATCTCGCCATGGCGCAGCGTGACCTTGCCGGCCTCGGTGTCGATCTTCTCGACGGTGCCGTCGACGGTCTGCGCGAGGGCTGAGAGGCTCAGCAGCAGGCCGCCGCAAAGGGTGGCGAGGGCCGCGAAGGCGCGGCTGGCGTGCAGGAAGGGGCGTTGCGAAAGCTGTTTCATGCGGATCTCCTTGTCTCGATGATGGAGCGCGGGCGCATCAGTGGCCATCATGGCCTGGATGATGACCGGGCTTGCGCACGGTCAGCTCGACCTCGTCGCCACCAGGGTGGGCGGGGTGGGCATGTGGCGTGGCGGGGGCGCGGAGGGCATCGGGCAGGGGTTCTCCTTCCCCCAGGAAACGCGCCACCGTGCCCTTCGGATGACGGAACCAGCCCGGGTCCTTGTGCCCATCGGGGTGCGAGGCCGGCGGCTGATCTTTGCGAACCTTCACCGTGGTGAACATGCCGCCCATGCCGATCGCGCCGAACGGGCCGGTGCCGGTCATCATCGGCAGGGTGTTGTCGGGCAGGTCCATCTCCATCTCGGCCATGTCGTGCATGCCGGTTTCGCCCATGGCCATGTAGCCGGGCACCAGGCGGTTGATTTCGCGCGCCAGGTCGTCCTGCTTGACGCCGATCATGCTGGGCACGCCGTGGCCCATGGCGTTCATGGTGTGGTGGCTCTTGTGGCAGTGGAAGGACCAGTCGCCCAACTCGTCGGCGATGAACTCGACCTGCCGCATCTGGCCCACCGCGATGTCGGTGGTGACCTCGGGCCAGCGCGCCGACTTCGGCACCGGCCCGCCGTCCGTGCCCGTGACCTCGAACTCGTGGCCGTGGATGTGCATGGGGTGGTTGGTCATGGTGAGGTTGCCGATGCGGATGCGCACGCGGTCGCCTTGCCTGACGTTGATGCTGTCGATGCCGGGGAAGGCGCGGCTGTTCCAGGTCCAGAGGTTGAAGTCGAGCATGGTGTTGACCTTCGGGCTGCTGGCGCCGGGCTCGATGTCGTAGGCATTGAGCAGGAAGCAGATGTCGCGGTCGACCTGGGCGATGTGCGGGTGAGGCTGCCTGGGGTGCGTGACCCAGAAGCCCATCATGCCCATGGCCATTTGCACCATCTCGTCGGCGTGTGGGTGGTACATGAAGGTGCCGGGGCGGCGCGCCACGAATTCGTAGACGCAGGTCTGGCCGACGGGGATGGCCGGCTGCGTGAGGCCCGTGACGCCGTCCATGCCATTGGGCAGGCGCTGGCCGTGCCAGTGCACGCTGGTGGCTTCCGGCAGCTTGTTGGTGACGTAGATGCGCACGCGGTCGCCTTCGACCACCTCGATGGTGGGGCCGGGGCTCTGGCCGTTGTAGCCCCACAGGCGGGCCTTCATGCCGGGCGCGATCTCGCGTACCACGGGCTCTGCCACGAGGTGGAACTCCTTGACGCCATCTTTCATGCGCCAGGGCAGGGTCCAGCCGTTGAGCGTGAGCACGGGGCGATAAGGGCGGCCGTTCGGTGGCGCCAGCGGCGCTTGCGTGTCGGGCGTGGTTTGCAGAATGGGCTCAGGCAGGCCGAGCATGCTGGTGGCGCGCACGCGTTCGGCGCTCAGGGCTGCATGGGTGGCCGTGAGGGCGGCGCCACCAAGGGCACCGCGCAAAAAGAGTCGTCGGGTGCTCATGTCAGTGGCTCGCTTCGGTGTTGGTGGGGGCGTTGCTGGATGCGCGGTTGGCGCCCGCGTCCGGGCCATCCAGCCCGTCGATGGCGGCGACCAGCGCGGCATCGGCCAGCCAGAAGTCGCGCTGCGCATCGAGCGCGGTGAGCACGGCGGCCACGTGCGCGCGGGCCTCGTCGATGAGTTCGAAGGGGCCAATCAGCATGCCGTTGTATTGCTTGAGGCGCTCGTCGAGCAGGCGCTTGCGCACGGGCCCCAGCACCTTCGAGGCTTGCTGGGCGGTGGCCAGGGTGGCCTGGTGGTCGGCGAAGCGCTCGCGCAGTTGCGACTCGGCGGTCAGGTTGGCTTGCTGCCACTCGGCCAGTGCGGCCTGTTCATCGAGGCGTGTGGCCTGGCGACGTGCGGCGCCGAAGTCGATCGACAACAGGCGAATGCCGATTTCAGGGCCCTGTTTCACCGAGGCCGCGTTGGACGTCTCGCGGCGGTAGGCGGCTTCGAGGTCGATCACGCTGCGGGCGGCGCCATCGCGCCGTTCGCCTTGCGCGGCCTGCCAGCGGGCCTCGGCCAGGCGCAGGTCGAGCCGCCTTTGGCGAGCAGCCTGTTCGACGGCTTCGGTGGTCCAGGGCGATGCCTCGGGCACGGGCGGCAGGCGTTGGGGCAGTTGCAGGCGCGAGGCCTCGTCGCGGTTCAGGCCGAGCAGTCGCACCAGGGCTTCGCGCGCGGCGAGGGCCTGGCGTTGGGCCTGCGCCTGGGCCAGGCGGGCTTCGGCCTCGGCGGCTTCATGGCGGGCGGTTTGCGCGGCGCTGAAGTGGCCGGCCTGCTGCATGCGGCGGGCCAGTTCGCCCGCCGTGGTGCCGGCACGCAGCACATCGGCCTGGTAGGCCAGGCGCTGCTGGGCGGCAACGGCTTGCACCCATTGCGCGCGCACGTTCTGCACGTGTTGAAGCACCTGGCGCGCCAGGCGCTGCTGCTCTGCATCGATGCGGCGTTCGGCCGCTTGCTGGCGCCAAGGCCAGCTCAGCAGGTCGAACAGGCCCAGGCTCCAGGTGCGGCCGATCTCGACCTCGTCGCCTTGCGTCAGGCGCTCGATGGAAAAGCCGAGGAAGCCGGGCCGCGCCTGACTGCGCTCGCGCGACACCTGGGCTTCGCTGCGCGCCAGCAGGGCCATCAGGGTCGGGCTGTGTTGGAGCGACAGGGCCACGGCCTGGTCCTGGCCGAGGGGGCTTTCGGACAAGGCCGGCGTGTGGGTGCTGGTGTCAGGCCAGGGTAGGGCGGGCGCATCGGGCACGCGCGCCTTCAGCCAAGTGTTGGCGGGGTGCAGATCTTGGGGCGTGGTGGAGCTGGCGCAGCCGGCCAGCGCGATCACGGGGATCATCAGCGCGAGCCATGGGCGCAGGTGCCATGAATGGCGTGGGTGCCGCAGGTGCCGCGTTGAGGCGGCCTGCGGCCGACCCGGACGCCGGCCAAGGTGTGAGGTGGTCATGGTGTCGGGCATCGCCTGAGCGAGGCGATGGATCTCGTGGGCATGGCCCTGCGTGGGCAGCAGGCGGTTTCAACGCCGATGCGGTGGGTCGCAGGGGAGGTGTGCGCAGACGAGATCAGGCCCGAGGCGGGCGGAACAAGCCATCGCCGCCATCGCGGCCGGGGGCGGCGCTCACGGCCCAGCTGGGCGGCGAGACCGGTGGCACATCATGAAACCACGCCCAGCTCGGCGGCACGCTGACGCTGGCGTGGCAGAGGTCACACAGCGAGCAGGTGTGCGTGTGGCTGGTGTCGGCAGGGTGGTCGGAGGCGTCCGAGGATGCATCCAGGACCTGACCTTCGCTGGCGTCGGTCACCAGGTGGTGCATGGCCATGGCCGGGTGGCCGTGGCAAGGAGAAGCGGCAGAAGCGCCCTCCGCGAACCGGTGATGCGGTGCGTCCGCAGCCGCGTGGGCACCATGCGGCACGCCTAAAGCCGCGGCGTTCGATGCTGCGTGCCCAGGCACCGCCACGGGCATTACTGCCCAGGCCCAGCCACGCAGCGGCAGCAGGGCGATGAGCAAGGTCAGCAGCGCGAAACGCCAGAATCGCTTCATGCGGGCTAGTGTAACGCTTGCGCTTTTAGAATGCATGCCTGCCAGCCTCCTGGCGCCTTCCTTCCACCCGAGACCCGCCTGCCATGCCTCAATCTCCCGCTCCGGCCGAAGCCGATCCCGTTGCCCACATCGCACCGCGTGACAAGGCGGAAATCCTGGCGCAGGCGCTGCCTTACATCCGGCGCTTTCACGGCAAGACCATCGTCATCAAGTACGGCGGCAATGCCATGACCGACCCCGAGCTGCAGGCCGATTTCGCCGAAGACGTCGTGCTGCTCAAGCTCGTGGGCCTCAACCCGGTGGTGGTGCACGGCGGCGGCCCGCAGATCGACGCCGCGCTCAACAAAATCGGCAAGAAGGGCCAGTTCATCCAGGGCATGCGCGTCACCGACGAGGAGACCATGGAAGTGGTGGAGTGGGTGCTCGCCGGCGAGGTGCAGCAAGACATCGTCGGCCTCATCAACGCCGCCGGTGGCAAGGCCGTGGGCCTGACCGGCCGCGATGGCGGCTTGATCCGCGCGCGCAAGCTCAAGCTGCTCGACCTGGCAGACCCGAGCAAGGAACACGACGTGGGCCAGGTCGGCGAGATCGAGTCCATCGACCCCAGCGTGGTCAAGGCCCTGCAAGACGACCAGTTCATCCCCGTCATCAGCCCCATCGGCTTTGGCTCGCGCAACGAGAGCTACAACATCAACGCCGACCTCGTGGCCTCCAAGCTCGCGCAGGTGCTCAACGCCGAGAAGCTGGTGCTGCTGACCAACATCAAGGGCGTGCTCGACAAGCAGGGCGCGCTGCTGACCGACCTCACCGCCCGCCAGATCGACGAGCTGATCGAGGACGGCACCATCAGCGGCGGCATGATCCCCAAGATTGAAGGCGCCATCGACGCGGCCAAGAGCGGTGTCAACGCCGTCCACATCGTCGATGGCCGCGTGCCCCACGCCATGCTGCTGGAGATCCTGACCGATCAGGCCTACGGCACCATGATCCGCAGCCACTGATCACAACGTGCGCCCCCCAGCTCGTCGCTGCGCGCTTTCGCAGCCCCTCGGAGGGGAGGCGGCCTGCGCTGTTGGGTCGCCGGCAGCCCTGCGACAGGCCGAACCCATCTGGCTGTTCGACCTCGATAACACGCTGCATGACGCCAGCAAGGCGGTCTTCTGGCGCATCAACGAGGCGATGACGGACTACATCGCCACCGAGCTCAGCCTCAGCCGCGAGGACGCCAACGCCTTGCGCCTGCACTACTGGCGGCGCCACGGCGCCACGCTGCTGGGCCTGGAGCGGCACCACGGCATCCGGGCCGCGCACTTCCTCGCGCACACGCACATCTTGCCCGGCATGGAGCGCGACCTCCACATGCCGCCTTCGCACCGCGCGGCCTTGAAAAGCCTGCGTGGCCGCAAGATCTTGCTGACCAACGCACCGGCCGAGTACGCCAAGCGCGTGCTCACTGCGCTCGACCTGGCCGACTGCTTCGAGTCGGTCGTGTCCATCGAAGGCATGCGCGTGTTCGGCCAACTGCGTCCCAAGCCCGATGCACGCAGCCTGCGCGTGGTGCTGGCCCGTCTCAAGCTGCCCGCGCACCGCTGCGTGCTGGTCGAAGACACGGTGGCCAACCTGCGCAGCGCGCGGCGCCTGCGCATGCGCACTGTGTGGATGCAGCATTACCTCAAAGGCAACCCGCACGGGCCGGAAACGGGCCTCGCGCTGCATGGCAAGCCGAGTTGGGTGTGTGCCAGAATCAGGTCACTGAAGTCGCTTCACGCCTGGACATGACGACTGAGAACGCCACGGATCCCGTTGCCGAACCCAAGCCTGTCGCGGCGGTTGCCAAGCGCACGCGGCCCAAGCCGGGCGAGCGCCGCATCCAGATCCTCCAGACGCTGGCGGCCATGCTCGAATCGCCCGCCACCGAGCGCGTCACCACGGCGGCCCTGGCCGCCAAGCTCGACGTCAGCGAAGCGGCGCTCTACCGTCACTTCGCCAGCAAGGCGCAGATGTTCGAAGGCCTCATTGGCTTCATCGAAGACAGCCTCTTCACGCTGGCCAACCAGATCATCGAGCGCGAAGCCGACCCCTCGGCGCAGATCGCCCGCATCGTCGCCACCGTCTTGCAGTTCGCCGAGAAGAACCCAGGCATGGGCCGCGTCATGGTCGGCGATGCCTTGGTGCACGAACACGAGCGCCTGCATGCGCGCATGAACCAGCTCTTCGATCGGCTGGAGTCGCTGCTGCGTCAACCGGCCCGCGCGCTGGCCGAGGCCCGGGGCTCGCAAACGCCCACGGTCGATGCGCAGGCGCGCGCCTCGGCGGCCATCAGCCTGGTGCTGGGGCGGCTGCATCGCCATGCGCGAACGGGTTTTCAGCGGCAGCCCACCGAACACCTCGACGCGACGCTGCGCACCTTGCTCGGTTGACGGGTTGATCGGCTGATGAGCCCGTGGGCGCCCGCCGCCTTGCCGTGTCCCAACTGACGTTCGATGAACAGGCGGCAGGCTTCTGCGGCCCGGCTGCTGTTCAGCTTCGAGCTCGGCGGCGCGTGCCCAGCAGACCGCCCGTGGCGATCAGGCCCGACACCACGAGGCCCCAGGTTGCCGGTTCCGGCACCGGCGTCACCGTCACGCCCTGGATGGCCAGCGCGCTGGAGGTCGAGGTGTCACCCCGGTCGACCACGCCGAAGGCCAGCTCGATGTTGTTGAGTGCCACCGGGCCGGCCTCGGTGAAGGTGTGCGTGAAGGTCATCCAGCCGCTGCCGTGCTGGAAGCCTGCGAGGCCTGCTTGTGTCGCCATGAGCGGGGTGCCCAGCTCGGTCAACTGGCCGCCGATGGTCATGAACGCCAGATCGGGCAGGCCGGTGAGCGGATCCTCGTTGCTCAGCAACTGCCAGCGAAAGCTCAGCGTGTCGCCCTCGTGCACCCACAGCGTGCGCGAGATGACCGAGCCCTCCATGGCCTGCTGCACCACGCCGCCGACCGTGGTGTCGAGCGCACCGATTTGCAAGCCAGCCTGTTCTTCCACGCCGCGCGGCTGCTGAGCCGGGATGGCACCGCCGCCGACCACGGCCGAGCCGGTGGCATCGTCCGAGGCGTCGAAGGCAGTGGTCAACAGCAGGGTCTGGGCATCCAGCGCGGCGACATCGCCTGCGGTGTTCCAGCCATCGAAGGCTGGCGAGACTGGTTTCACGCCGATGAGCGTGAGGTCGCCAGGCTGGCTGACGATGACCGAGGCCTGTGCAACCGAGGACAAGGCGGCAGCGAAGGTCAGGGCAGCAATGGATGTGGCGATGCGATGCATGTCGAGTGTCCGTGATGAATGGGCCGAAGCCGATGGAGGCACTCTAAGGACGGGCGATGACATCCATGCACGCCCAGCCAAAGGGGGGCAGGGTCTGATCGGATCAAGGCGGATCAAGGCAATCTCGCTCGGCAAGTCAATGTCCGCCGCGTAAACTGCGTCACCATGCAAGCCCCTGACCTGCCCTCCTTCCTGCGGCGTGCCGAGCGCACGCTGGACCTGCTGGACAACTGGCTGAACCCGCGCCTTGTCGCGCCCGACTGGTCAACCGCCGTGGCCTGGCGATACCACCGCCGCTCGGCGGGCCAGCGCTCGCTCGACCCCATCGCGCGCCTGGACCTCATCGCCTACGATGACCTGAAAGAGGTCGACACCCAGAAAGGTCGCTTCGCACGCAACCTCGCGCAATTCGTCGCCGGCCACACGGCCAACAACGTGCTGCTGTCGGGCGCGCGGGGCACGGGCAAATCTTCGCTGGTCAAGGCAGGGTTGCAGGCGCATGCGGCCAAGGGCCTGCGCCTCATCGAGGTCGACAAGGCCGATCTGGTCGACCTGCCCGACCTGATCGAGCTGGTGAGCGACCGGCCCGAGCGCTTCATCATCTTCTGCGACGACCTCAGTTTCGACGAAGGCGAGCCCGGCTACAAGGCACTGAAGTCGGTGCTCGATGGCACCGTGGCTGCGCACGGCGACAACGTGCTCGTGGTGGCTACCTCCAACCGCCGCCACCTGCTGCCCGAGTACCACGCAGACAACAAAAGCTACACGCGCGGCGACGACGGCGAGTTGCACCCCGGCGAGGTGGTGGAAGAGAAGATCTCGCTGTCCGAGCGCTTCGGCCTGTGGATCAGCTTCTACCCTTTCAGCCAGGAGGAGTACCTGGCCATCGTCGCGCAATGGTTGCGGCACCTGGGCTTGAACGAAGAAGCCATCGAAGCCGCGCGCCCCGAGGCGCTGGTGTGGGCCATCGAACGCGGCTCACGCTCGGGCCGCGTGGCGCAGCAGTTCGCGCGTGACCACGCGGGCCGCTTAGCCGGGCAAGGGCAGGGCGGCGACCATGTCTGAGCGCAAGTCCTACCACGTGATGGACGCCACCGACCGCGTGCCGGTCGACGTGGCCGTGGGCGTGCTCATCGAGCGTGATGCGCAAGACCGCGAAGGCCGCTTCCTGCTCACCTCGCGCCCCGAAGGCAAGGTCTACGCCGGCTACTGGGAGTTCCCGGGCGGCAAGCTCGAAGCAGGCGAAACCGTCGAGCAGGCGCTGCGCCGCGAACTGCACGAAGAACTCGGCATCACCATCGGCGAGGCCGAGCCCTGGAAGATCGAGTTGATGGACTACCCGCACGCGCGCGTGCGCCTGCATTTCTGCAAGGTGTTCGCATGGGAAGGTGAGTTCGAGATGCGCGAGGGCCAGCAGATGGCTTGGGAGTTGCTGCCGGTTGCATCGGTGCCCGTGCTGCCTGGCACCATCCCGGTGCTGCAGTGGCTGGCGACGGAGCGAGGCCACACGGGCCCCACTCACCTGGGTTGAGGGCGGGTCCGTGGCGCCTCGGGCGCTCCGGCCTTCGCCCATCAGCGCTTCATTGCGAAGCGCCGCTGGTGGCTTCGGACGCGGCGGGCGCGGGCTCGCTGGCCGGCAGGCTGGCAGCGGCTTCAGGGGCGCTGCCGTGTGCTTCTTCGGTGTGGCCGGCGTCGACGCCGTGCTTTTCTCCGCTCATGTCGATGTCACCGCCGCTTTTCAGCAGCACGAACATCGCGAGGGCCGCGAAAGCCACGAAGGCCACAACAATCTTCCACATGGGGTTCTCCAGTCGGATGTGAACAAAAACAAGGCGCCTGTTGGACGCCATCGAGCCGGCATGGGTGGCGCGGCGCAGGCATGGTAGGCGCGTTTGGGCAGGTTGCCGCCTCGGGACTGACCCGGGGTTGATGCAGCGCAGGGCTTGCCCATGCCTGATCTGGCGTGGGTGCTGCGTTATGCTGGCCCGCGTTCAGCCACCACCCCGATCCACACGGATCCACACAGCGCGAGACCCCCATGAGCTACCAGACCCTGAGCTACGCCGTCGATGACGATGGCGTGCTGCTGCTGACCCTCAACCGACCCGATCAGCTCAACGCCTTCACGGTGCAGATGGCCAACGAACTGGTTGAAGCCTTCACCCGAGCCAGCGATGACGACGCGGTGCGAGCCATCGTGGTCACCGGTGCAGGCAAGGCCTTCTGCGCCGGCATGGACCTGAGCGTGGGCGGCAACGTTTTCGGCCTGGATGAATCGCAACGGCCCACGCTGGCCGACATGCGCGAGCGCCTGACCGAGCAGGCCATCCACGAAGGCGTGCGCGACACCGGCGGCCGCGTGGTGCTGTCCATCTTCAACTGCAAGAAGCCAGTGATCGGCGCCATCAATGGCGCGGCCGTGGGCATCGGCGCCACCATGACCTTGCCGATGGACATCCGCGTCGCCTCCGAGAAGGCGCGCATCGGCTTCGTGTTCGGGCGCATCGGCATCGTGCCCGAGGCCTGCTCGAGCTGGTTCCTGCCGCGCATCGTCGGCATCTCGCAGGCGCTGGAGTGGACCTACATGGCCGACATCTTCGATGGCCACGAGGCCCAGCGCGGCGGCCTGGTCAAGTGCGTGGTGCCACCCGAGCAGTTGCTGGAAGAGGCGATGAAGATCGCGCGGCGCATCGCGACCGAGCGCTCGGCCGTGAGCATCGCGCTCACGCGCCAGATGATGTACCGCAACTCGGCGCAGCCGCACCCGCTGGCCGCGCACGAGGTCGATTCGCTGGCCATGTTCTACACCAGCGTCGGCGATGGCAAGGAAGGCGTGCAGGCCTTCCTGGAGAAGCGTCCGGCCCAGTTCAAGGGCAAGGCTTCGGAGATGCCGCCGTTCTACCCTTGGTGGGAGTGAGGCAAAAAACGGCAAGAAAAAGCCCGGCGCGAAGGCCGGGCTGTCGAGTCCTGCTGCGCGCGGTTCGTCAACCGCGTGCAGTGGGCGTGAGCATCAGCTCAGGTGCTCGCTCACCAGCTTGGTCAGCTCGAACATCGTGACCTGCGACTTCTTGAAGATGGGCTTCAGCTTGTCGTCGGCGTTGATGTTGCGCTTGTTGGCGGCGTCCTGCAGGTTGTGCTTCTTGATGTACTCCCAGATTTTCTTGGTCACCTCGGTGCGAGGTGCCGGCGTGGCGCCGATCACGGCGGCCAGCGCGGGGCTGGGGGTCAGCGGCTTGGCGAAAGCCGCGTTGGGGGCGCGCTTGGCAGCGGCCTTCTTGGCTGCAGGGGCCTTGGTGGCCGCGGCCTTCTTGGCCGGGGCTTTCTTCGCAGTTGCCATGTGAATTCACTCCAGAAGTCAGTCAGATCTGATGCGGTTGCGGGCGTTCGATGTGTCCCAAACGTCTCGCGTCAACCGACAGCACGCATGGTAATGCTTTCTCTAGCGCAAAACCACGCTCATGCGCGACCTTTTGTGAGGGGATGTCGCCCGATCGCATCGCATGTGCCCCATGTTGGCGCGATCCGCATGAGGGCTGACGCCAAGTGCCGTGCACGAAAAGCAGGCTTTGGTGTCCAATGCGCGCTGTGTCTGCTTCGATGGAGCTTTGGATGTCGCCTCAAGCCGTGCTGGCCCAACCTTTCACCCTGCCCGGCGGGGCGGTGATCAAGAACCGCCTCTTCAAGTCCGCTATGAGCGAAGCGCTCGGCACCCGCGAAGGCGCGGCCACACCCGAGTTGGTGCGACTGTACGGCGCTTGGGCGGATGGCGGCATCGGGCTGTGCGTGACGGGCAACGTGATGATTGATCGCCGTGCGTTGGGCGAGCCGGGCAACGTCGTCATCGAAGATGAGCGCTTTCTGGCCGAGCTCCAAGCCTGGGCGAAAGCGGCCACACGCAACGGCACACAATGCTGGGTGCAGCTCAACCACCCTGGCAAGCAGGCGCCCAAGGGGCTGAACAAAGAGAACATCGCGCCTTCGGCCGTGCCTTTTCGCGCCGAGATGCAGGCCTTCTTCCCGACCCCGCGCGAGATGACCGAGGCCGAGATCCAGGAAGTCATCCGGCGCTTCGCGCACGCGGCCGAGCTGGTCAAGCGTGCGGGTTTCACCGGGGTGCAGATCCACGGCGCGCACGGCTACCTGGTCAGCCAGTTCCTCTCGCCGCACCACAACCGCCGCACCGACGACTGGGGCGGCACGCCCGAGAAGCGTCGCCGCTTCGTGCTCTGTGTGCTTGAAGCCATGCGCGAAAAGGTCGGTCCCGGCTTCCCCATCGGCATCAAGTTGAACTCGGCTGACTTTCAGCGCGGCGGTTTCACCGAAGAAGAATCGCTCGACACCATCCGCGCCTTGTCGGACGCTGGCATCGACCTGATCGAGATCTCGGGCGGCACCTACGAGGCCCCTGCCATGACCGGGGTGAAGCACAAGGTCGAGACCGCCAAGGCCAGCACCAAGCAGCGCGAGGCCTACTTTCTCGCATTCGCCGAGAAGGCCCGCCAGGCCGTGAAGACGCCGCTGGTGGTCACCGGCGGCTTCCGCTCGCTGCAAGGCATGGCCGATGCGATCACCTCGGGCGCGGTGGATTTCGTCGGCGTGGCGCGGGCCTTGGCCATCGAGCCCGACGTGCCCAACCGCCTGCTGGCTGGGCAACAGCCGCAGCACCAGGTGCGCCCGCTCAAGACCGGCATCGGCTACATCGACAAGATGGGCATGATGGAGGTGGTCTGGTACACGGGCCAGCTCAAGCGCATCGGCCGTGGCGAGTCGCCCAAGCCTGGCGAGATGCCGCTGTGGGTGTTCATCAAGTACATCGCCAAGCAGGCGGGGATCGGGCGCGGGAAGAAGAGGCCGGGGAAGTTGCGGGCGAGTTGACGGCTTCGGGCCTGATCAGGGCCGGTCGATGAGCCCGGGCCCAATGTCGGCGAGCGTTGCGCAACCCGTGAGGGCCATGGCTGCTTCGAGTTCGTCGCGCAGCAGCCTGATGCAATGCGCGACCCCAAGCGCGCCCGCCGTGGCCAAGGCATGCACAGCCGGACGCCCGATCAACACGGCATGCGCGCCCAGCGCAAGGGCCTTGAGCACGTCCGTGCCTCGACGGATGCCGCCGTCCACCAGGACGGGCATGTCGGCGCCGACAGCTTCCACCACGCGTGGCAAGGCGCTTGCCGTCGTGACCAGCGTGTCCAGGGTTCGGCCCCCGTGGTTGGAAACGATCACACCTCGCGCCCCCACCTCGCGCGCAAGCCTGGCATCGTCGGGATGCAGCACGCCCTTGAGGACGATGGGCAGGCGCGTGATGCCCCGCAGCCATGCGATGTCATCCCACGTGGGGGCATGGTGGAGCAGGTCGTCGAACAGCGCGCTTTGCTCAGGCGCCAATGCGGCAGGATCTGGCGCGCGCATGCCATGCAGGTTCACAGCGGAAATGTGGGCGGGCAGCCGAAAGCCAGCTCGGCGTTCGCGGTCGCGCACACCGCTGGTGGGCGCATCGACGGTCACGACGATGGCTTCGTAGCCAGCGGCCTCGGCGCGCTTGACGAGCAGGCGGGTGAACTCCCGATCCGGCTGGATGTAGATCTGCATCCACAGCGGCCCGCGCAAAGGGTCCAGCGCAACGGCATCGGCGACGTCTTCGAGCCGCATGCTGGATTGTGTGCTCAGCACATAGCCGGCTTCCTGGGCTGCAGCGGCCAGTGCGGAGGCGAATTCGCCTTCTGGATGAGCGAGCTGCTGATAGGCCACGGGCGCGATCATGAGCGGGTGCGCCATGGGGCGGCCGAACAGCTCGGTCCGGGTGTGGCCGCCAGCGGTGCGCCGCAGCACGCGAGGCATCAGCGGCATCGACTGCCAGGCGCGTGCATTGGCAGCGAGGGTCAGCTCGTCGGCCGCGCCGCCTTGCAGGTAGGCCCACGCTTCCGGTGCGATGACCTGGCTGGCGTGTCGTTCGTAGTCGGCCAGGTTGTGGGTGTCGGGCGGGATGGCCTGCAATCCGGCGTCCGTTGAGTCTTGGTCGGGCATGGCCGCGAGCTTAGTCGACGTCGCCTGCTTGCTTCGGGCGCTTGCGCCCATTCAGCATCGCCCGCACCAGGTTTTCGCGTTGATGCACACTGGTGTGCACCACGCCCATGACATGCAGGGCAATGAGGGCGAGCAGGCCCCATGCAAGCACGGTGTGCATGGCTTCCAGGGGCTCGGAGCCCCAGAACTCATCGGTGGTTTGAAGCCAACCAATGAAGGTGATGGTGCCGAGCGTCAGCAGCAGGGCCAGCACCATCCACGCACCCAGCGGGTTGTGCCCGATGTACCGAGGTGCTTGCCCGCGACGCATCAGCTTCAAGTAAGACAGGGTGGGCAGCGGGCCACGCACGAACGACGCGAACCTTGCATGCCTGGGGCCGACGAAGCCCCAGAGCACACGCAAAGCGACGGCACCCATGGCCACGAAGCCCGCTGTTTCATGCCAATGGCCGGGCACCCCGATGTGCAGGGTGCTTGTCCAGGCGATCGTGACCGCACCCACCAGCGTCCAGTGCAGCAGCCGGACGAGGGGGTCCCAGACCCGGTTCATTTTTGCGGGACGTCGCCCACGAGTTCCAAGGTCTTCGGATTGAAATAGGCTTCGCGGCGCTTGCCCTTGCCATCGAAGCCATAAACCTCGTAGCAGCCGTTGTCGATCTTGACCTTGCGCACGTCCCAGCCGTCGGCCTTGAGCTTGTCGGCCAGCTCTTCCTTGGGCTGCCATTCCTTGCTGGGTTCGGTGCACTTGAAATCGCCGTGGGCCATGGCGGCGTGACCAACGAGGCCGAGAACGATCGAGAGGATGATGCGATGCAGCTTGTTCATGGTGTTGTCAGGTTGGGGGGAGTCAGACGTCGGCCCACATGCGCAGCAGGTTGTGGTACGTGCCAGTCAAGCCGACCAGGGAATCGTCGTGGTCATGCAGGGCGCGCAGGCGAGTCAGGTTGGTGTCGAGATCGAACAGCAGCCGTCGTTGTTCATCGCTGCGCACCATGCTTTCGATCCAGAAGAAACTGGCTAAGCGGTGTCCACGCGTGACCGGTTCGACCCGATGAACGCTGGTGCCTGGGTAGATGATCATGTCACCGGCGGGCAGCTTGACTCGTTTCTCACCGAAGGTGTCTTCGATCACGAGGTCGCCGCCATCGTATTCATCGGGGTCAGCGAGGAACAGGGTGGCCGAGATGTCAGTGCGGACGCGCTGGCCGATCTCGTTGTTCACGCGGATGGCGTTGTCCACATGACTGCCATATTGCGCGTGTGAACCGCCATAACGATTGAACAGCGGCGGCACGATGCGCCTTGGCAATGCAGCCGAGAAGAACAGCGTGTTGCGGTCCAGCGCAGGCAGGATCAGCGCACGCAGTCGCTTGGCGTGTTCGCCTTGTTGTGCCAGCTGCTCGTTGTCCTTGACCAGGGCGGCTTGACGGCCGGCGGTGACCTGGCCGAGCACCCAGGGGGCTTCGGCCAGGATGTTGCGGGCTTGCCGCAACTCGTCGGGAGTCAGGACCTGGGGGATGTGGAGCAGCATGGCTTGGCGGGTCAGAACTTCGCGGTCAGGGTGACCTGGACCAGTCGGCCGGCACCGGGGACGTAGAAGCCACGGTAAACCTGATCAGCATAAACCTTGTTGGCCACGTTGGTGACGTTGGCCTTGACCGTGTAAGCATTGTTCACGGCGTACTCTGCCATCAGATCCAGCGTTGCGAAGCCGGGGGCGTTGTAGACGCCATTGGCGGCGTTGCTGATGTCTGCAGGAGCCTGCTTGCTTCGGAAATTCACGCCCACACCGCCACGCCATTGAGGCAAGAACTTGTAGGTGTTCCACACGGTGCCGCTGTGACGGGGTGTCAGACCGGGGCGATCGCCTTTGCGGTTGCCCGCCAGGGCCGTGCCCTGATTGGCTGCAGCCGGGGGAGCAGCTTCATCGACCCGTGCTTCCGGGATCCAGGTGTAGGAAGCGTAGATGTCCCACTTGTCCGTGATCTGCCCGGTGATGTCCATGTCGAAACCGGTGGCGTGGCGTTTGCCAGACAGAAGCATGCGCGCGGTGGCATTGTCCGGGTCGGTGTTGCGCTCGTTGAGCTTGGTAGCGCGGAAGATGGCCAAGCGTGTCGTCACGCGGCCGTCTTCAGAGTCGAGCTTGGCACCGAACTCGATGTTCTCGCTTGATTCGGGTGGTGTGCTGGCGCTGGCGGAGTTGTACGAGTAGGTGTCGCCCGAAGTGTTGAACGACGTGCCATACGAGAAGTGGTAGGAGTCCAGCGCATTGGGCTGGAACAGCACGCCAGCACGTTTGCTGATCTTGTTGATGCTTTGCTTGTAGTTGGCGGTAGGCTGGTTGGCGGCATTGGCCGTGTTGAAGGTCGTGTAGTCACCGTTGAAGTAGTCGTAGCGCAGGCCACCGAGCACCTTCCACATGGGGGCGATCTGCACCAGGTCTTGCAGGTAGGTGCCAACTCCTTTTGCGCTAAAGCGTTGCGCTCTGCGCAGGATGCGAGTGGACTCATCGACCGACGCGCCATCATTCGGGTTGCCCGCAGTGGTGCTGGGTTTGTTCAGTGTGATGCCGCCGTTGGTGCCATTAGGTGCTTGAGTGACGTCGCGGTTTTCACGCGAAAAGTCAATGCCGGTGGTGATCTCGTGCTTCATGCCCAGCAGTTGGTGCTTGCCGGTGTAGTCGGTCTGGGCTTGTAGCAAATCCATGTTCTGGATTTTGATTTGGCTGCCTCGGCTGAACACCGTGGCACCGCTGAAGTTGCTCAGGTCAGCCGTTGAGCCAGTGGGGAAGCTGATGGTGCTGGCGCGCAAGTCGCGTTTGAAGTCACCTTTGCGAATAACGGTCTTGAGTTCGGATCCGCCGCCCAGCTTGAGCGTGTTCATGTAGGTGTACACGTCGCCCTCTGTGCGGTTGTAGTCGCTGGACATGCCGTAGTAGTTGGCAGGGTCCAAGTGGCTGTTGACGGTGCGGGCCCCCTGACCATCGGTGCTCTTCGGCTTGATCCAGGGCAGACCATAGTTGATGCCGTTGTCGTTGTTGATGTGCAGCACGCTGACCTGGTGCTCCACCTTCTTGCCGATGCCCCAGCGATAGCTCGCGGCCAGGCCGTATTTGTCGATGCTGCTGCCTGCACCGTTGTTGTTGGCCTCGGTTCGCATGGCGTTGATGCGCAGGGCCGCATCTTCACCCGTCTGGATGTTGAAATCACCTGTCAGGCGCTTGTAATCATGGTTGCCGACGGTCACGTTGACTTCGTGGGCAGTTTCCAGGAAAGGTGCCTTGCTGACCTGGTTGACCGCGCCGCCGGTGGAGCCTCGTCCAAACAACATCGAGGCCGAGCCGCGCAGCAACTCCAGCCGGTCCAGATTGAAGGTATCTCGGTCGTAGATGGCCGGGTCGCGCACGCCGTCCAAGAAGATGTCGCCGGTGGTCTGGAGCGAGAAGCCGCGCAGGCGGATGTCTTCCTCTCCACCTTCAGCCGCTTGGAATGTGATGCCAGCCGTCTGCCGCAGCACATCCTTCATGGTGTCTAGGTTGCGATCTGCGATCAGCTTCTCGGTCACCACGGTGATGGATTGCGGGATGTCGCGCAGCGCTTGCTTGCCTTTGCCGATCGTTGTTGTCGTGGCCTGGTAGGTGCTCTTGGCTTCGGGCTTTTGCGATGCCTTGTCGGTGACGGTGACCGCTGGCAGGGTGCTTTCCTGGGCGGGCGACTCCTGGCTCTGGGCCATCGACACGGAGCTCAACAAGCTCAACCCCATCCCAGCAGCCAGGGCGCCAAGTGGCATCGGAGCAGGGCGCACGATTTGTTGTTTTTGACGGGACGCGGGACGGGACATGAACAACTCCAGAAAGCAAGGCGCCTCTGAATGGGCACCTGAGAAGATTGGGTACAGCGGACGCCGGCGGCGCATAACAAGAATGTAAATGATAACAATTCTTGATTGTATTGTTAAGGGATGTGTTGCTCTGTGCCACCAGGACGGCGGCTGTCGGTGGTGATGCGATCACCTTGATTGACGTGGATCAACCTGAGCTGTGAAGACGAAGGCCCGACCTCTCCCGAGGCCGGGCCTGTCCTTTTCTGATTCAAACGAAAAAAGCGTTTGCCGCCGACCCTGTCTGCCACCATTTCGACCCCCACAGTCGATCCGGCGACATCCCCACCACGGTCTGCCCGGCGGGCCTCAGGTCCCACCGGCTTGTCAGACAAGGTCTGTGCGACAAACGCGTAGCTATATTAACGATAATCATTCTCATTTGCAAGAGACCACATCAATGATGTGGTCGAGCCAACGAACGGATGCCTGGCGCCCAGTCGTCGGCTCTTCGGCTTTTTGCTCAGCTCGTCAAGTCAACGAGCCACCGGTCGTCTTGCTCACTTCGAGCTTGGGAGCCGTCCTCACACTCCACACCATGGTGATGGCCAGGATGGCGATCACCACCCCCAGCGACACCATCACCGGGATCTTGTAGATGTCGATGAGCATCATCTTCGTGCCGATGAAGACCAGGATCACCGCCAGGCCGTAGCTCAGCAGGTGGAACTTGGCGGCCATGGCGGCCAGCAGGAAGTACATCGCGCGCAGGCCCAGGATGGCGAAGATGTTCGACGTCAGCACGATGAAGGGATCGGACGTGATGGCGTAGATGGCGGGGATGGAGTCGACCGCAAAGATCACGTCGGTGAAGCCCACCAGGGCGACGACCAGCAGCAGCGGGGTGGCCACCTTCACGCCGTTCTGCACGGTCCAGAAGTTCTCGCCGTCGAAGTGCTTGCTCACGGGCATGACCTTGCGCAGGAACTTCAGCGCGGGGTTGCCTTCGAGGTCGGGCTCCTGGTCGGCGGCCCACCACATCTTGATGCCGGTGAAGACCAGGAAGGCGCCGAACACGTAGAGGATCCAGTGGAACTGGCTGATCAGCCAACCGCCCACCAGGATCATCACCGTGCGCAACACGATGGCGCCGATGATGCCGATCATCAGCACCCGCTTCTGGTAGGCCGGCGGCACCGCGAAGTAGGTGAAGATCATCAGGAAGACGAAGATGTTGTCCACCGCCAGCGACTTCTCGATGAGGTAGCCGGTGAGGAACTCGATCGCCTTGGTGTTGGCCACCGCCGTGCCCAGCTCTTGCTGGTAGGCCCACCACAGCAGGCCGTTGAAGGCGAGTGACAGGGCCACCCATATGGCGGACCACTTGATGGCTTCGGGGACGGTGACTTCGTGGGCGCCTTGTTTTTTCAGGACGACGAAGTCGACGAAGAGCGCCACGATGACGATGGCGGCGAAGACGGCCCACAACCAGGCCGGGACGGTGCTGAACATGCAGATGCTCCGGTGAACAAACATGACGCAGCCATCGAACAAGTCGAAAGGCTGCGCGCCTGTGCACCGAAAGGTCTTGCGAGGCGGGCCTGGCGGCCTGCCGTGTCACCCGGGTCAGGGGCCCTTGCGGCCCCCGCCGTACTGACGGGTCGACACCAACCGGGTGAGCGGAGAGCTACTCCCCCTTCGGACCTGCGAAGTTTACACAGGCCTCGCAAGGTCGAGCAAGGCCCGGGTCATTGAGTGAAAAGGGAAGCGTTGTTTTTGCTCAATCCGTCGCGGCCGGCGCCATGGCCGAGAGGGCCAGCCAACTGCGAGATCGGCCAGCCTGGCCGGGCCGTGGCAGGCGCTCGCACAGCACGCCCCATATGCGCTGGATCAGCGAGGGCTGCAGCACCTCTTCGCAGCGGCCCAGGGTGTCGAGTCGGCCGTCGCGCATGACCAGGGCCTGGTCAGCGTAGGACTCGGCGAGGTTGAGGTCGTGCAGCACGACGATGACGCCGTGGCCTTGCGCGGCCAGTTGCCGCATCAGGCGCATCACGCTGTGTTGGTGGGCGAGGTCGAGCGCGGCGGTGGGCTCGTCGAGCATCAGCCAGCGGGGTGCGGCGTCGTCGGGGTGCGGGGTGACCTGGGCCAGCACGCGGGCGAGTTGCACACGCGCCTTTTCGCCGCCCGAGAGGCCGGCGTGCAGGCGGTCGATCAGGTGCAGGGCGCCGACGGTGTCCAGGCACTGCTCGACCAGTTCGCTTTCCATCGGGTGAGGGCAGCCGGCGTGCGGATGGCGGCCCATGCGCACGATGTCACGCACGCTGAAGTCGAAGGGCACTTGCAATTCCTGCGAGAGCAGGGCGCGGTGGCGGGCGAGTTCGACCGTGTCCCAATCGGCCAGCAGGCGGCCGTGCAGGTGCACGCGCCGGGCGCTGCCGCCTTCGAGCCCGCACAGGGCGTGCAGCAGGGTGGATTTGCCCGCGCCATTGGGGCCGAGCACCGCGTGCACCTGGCCGGCTTGCAATTGCACGAAGGGCACGTCGAGCACGCGGCGCTCACCGTGGCGCACATGGAGGTCGTGGGCGGACAGGCTCATGGTCGGGGCTCCTTCAGAAAGCATGGTTGGCGCGGCCACGCAGCAGCCACAGGAAGGTGGGTGCGCCGATCAAGCCGGTCAGCACGCCCAACGGCATCTCGGCCGGCGCCAGCGCTGTGCGCGCCGCCGTGTCGGCCAGCAGCACCAGGCTGGCACCCAGCAACGCAGAACCGGGCAACACCGCGCGGTGCGATGGACCACAAAGCAGCCGCATCAGATGAGGCGCCAGCAGGCCGATGAAGCCCACCATGCCGATGACCGCGGTGACCGCCGCCACGGCCAGCGCGGCCAGGGCCACGCAGCGCCGCTGCAGAGCGGCCACGTTCACGCCCGACAAGGTGGCCTGTGCCTCGCCGAGCGAGAGCGCGTCGAGTGGCGCGGCCAGGCGAGGTGCGAGCAGCAAGGTCAGCAGCACAGCCGGTGCCACGCAGGCCACCGCCAGCCAGTGGCTGGGCGCGAGGCTGCCCAGCATCCAGAAGGTGAGCGCACGCAACTGGGCGTCGGTGGCGAAGTGGGTCAAGAGGCCCAGGGCCGAGCCAGCCAGCGCGTTGACGGCCACGCCCACCAGCAGCAGGCGGGTGACCGCGACGTGGCCATGCCGGCGCGCCAACCGCCAGACGGCGGCCGTGGTCAGCAGGGCCATGGCGAAGGCGCCCAGCATGGCGCCGCTCAGGCCCCACCAGCCGGTGTGGAAGCCGGCTGCCGTCCAGCCGGCCAGGGGCAGCAGCACGATGAAGGCGGCGGCCCCGAGCGCGGCGCCGGCCTGCACACCGATGAGTCCTGGGTCGGCCAGTGGGTTGCGAAACAGGCCCTGCACCATGGCGCCCGACACACCGAGCGCAGCACCGGCGAGCAACCCCATCGCGAGGCGCGGCGCGCGGATGTGCCAGAACACCTCCGCGCCGGAGACATCGCCGGTGTTGGTCGTGCCGAGTTGCAGCATGTCGCGCCAGCCCAGTGCGAAGGGGCCATGGCTGGCCGCTACCACCAAGCTGAGGAGCAGCAGCATGGCGGTTGCCAGCAAAGTCACGGGTGCGGACAGAAGGCGGCCGGGCTCGGCGCGCCAGCGCCGGCGTGGCGTGTGCGATGCCTGCGTTTGATTCGCGGAGCGAGCTTGAGCGGGCGATGTCGATGGCGTCGCCACCGAGGCCGCATCCGTCTTGGTCGAAGGCAACGCCACGCTCATGCCAGGCCCTGTCGCAGTTCTTCGAGCGCGTCGGGCATGCGCGGGCCGAAGCCGAGCAAGGCCATGGTGTCGAAGCTGAGCACGCGTTGCCGGCGGCCCGCCGGGGTCATCTCCAGGCCCGGCAACGCCCAGAACTGGCGCAGGCCACCGAGCGCGGCCACCGATTCCTGCGTGGTCACGATCCAGTCGGGGCGGGCCTGCACGGCGCTTTCCGCGTTGAGCGCTCGCCAGCCTTGCACCTCGGCCATGGCGTTGCGCGCGCCCGCGTAGGTGAGCATGGCGTGTGCCCCGGTGCCGGAGCCGGCGAGCATCGGGGCGGGGCCATGGGCCATGATGAACAGGACGCTTGGCGCTTGGCCCGCGTGGTTCGCGCTGGCGCCATCGCGGCGGGCCACCTTCTGTTGCGTGGCTTGCCAGCGCTTGTTCAGGTCGGCGGACAAGGCTTGCGCGGCGGCCTGCCTTCGCGTGGCTTCGCCCACCAGCCTGACCTTCTCGATCAGGTCTTCGAAGCGGTGTTTCACGTTGACCAGCCGCAGCGGCACGCCGGCTTGCCGCAGTTGAGCCAGCACAGCCGGCGGGCCGGCTTCGTCGGTGCCGAGCACGGCGTTCGGCTTGAGCGAGAGCAGGCCTTCGGCCGACAGCTGGCGCAGGTAGCCGACCTTGGGCGTGCGGTTGGCTGCGGCCGGGTGGGTGCTGGTGGTGTCGGTGCCGACCAGCATGTGCTGCGCTTCGAGCAGGTAGAACACCTCGGTCAGGCTGCCGTGGATGCTGACGATGCGGGGCTCGGTCGCGGCGTCGCGGGCGGTGTCGCGCGTGACATCACGCATGGCATCGCGCGTGGGTTCTGCGGCGAACGCCCGTGGCGTCGAACCCATCAACAGCGGCGTGGCCGCGAGCCCGCCGAACTGGCCCAGGCAGCCCAACCGGGCCGTGGCTTGCAGGACGCGGCGCCGTTGAGCATCGTGCTTGCGGTGCATCGGGTCTTGGTGGCTCATGCGGCTTCCTTGTGCGGGTTGGCGGGGCTCGCCAAGCCACCCGAGCGGGGGCCGGACGGCTGCCCTCCGCCCACCAGCGAATGCGCCAGCTCGCGCCACGCGGGCAGCTCGGGCTTGCCCGGCTTGCGTTCGCCGAAGAACATGGCGATGAGCTCGCCGCTTTCGTCGAACAGCTCGATCGATGTCACCGGGCCGTCGTCGGTCGGTTTGGTCACCAGCCAGCTCTCGTGCACGGCATCGCCGCGCAGGTGCAGGTTGAAGCCTTCGTCGAGCACGTTGAGCCAGGGCCCCATCGGCTCGATGCGCCGCACCGCGCCGGTGTGGATCTGGATGCAGCCCGGGTTGCCCACGAAGACCATGATCGGCAGGCCCGATGCGGCGGCCTCGTTGAGCAGCCAGTCCACCGCCAGCAGCGGCGTGCGGCGGGTGTGCACGCCTTCCATCAGGCGCAGGGCCTGGCGGCGTCCCACCTGGAAGCGCTTGAGCAGCTCGAAGAACTCGTGCGTGTCGTGCATGGCCGACCATGCATCGCCCAGGCCCAGGCAGTCGATCTCGCTGTCGGGGCGGTCGGCGGGCGGCGTGACGCGACCGGGTTCGAAGCGCACCTCGCGCGCCGGATCGGCGTGGCGCTGCACCAGGTCTTCGAGGGCCGGCAGCGAGGTTTGTGCGCGGGCATGGACCTTGTGCACGGCCTGGCCGTGGCGGTCGAAGAACTGCAGGCTGTGCTGCTCGCCCTTGTCGCCGCGCTCGACGACGTGGAAGCCCGCGTGCCACTGGTTGAGGAACAGGCGCAGGTCGATCTCGGGGCCGATGGCCAGGCCCACCGGGCCCTTGGCACTGACGTTGCGGTAGACGCCGATCTTCTCGTGCACGATGTGCTCGTTGCGCGTGAGCGCCATCACGGGGCCCACCGCTTCGAGGCCTTGCAGGATGGCGACCCAGTCACCGCGCAGGGGCACGGTGGCGAGCAGGCTGTCGGCGGCGGCCTGGGGTGACATCTGGCTCACAACATGCGCAGCCAGCACCTCGCCTTCCGAGAGCTTGAGTTGTTTCGCGGCGTCGCGTGCCCGCAGGCCTTTGGCGCGAAGGGCGGCGAAGGACGAGCGCAAGAGGGCGGGAGAAGTCGTGGTCATCGTCGGGCTCCATGGTGGTTGCAAGGTCAGTGGTCAATAGCGGGCCGACACGGCCACGCGCAGGTTTCGGCCGGCGCCCTCCACGCCTTCGCTGGCGAAGCCGTTGTCGAGGCGGTAGGTTTCGTTGGCCAGGTTCTCGCCCGCGAGGTCGAGGGAGAAGGTCTCGTTGATGCGCCATTGCGCCCAGGCGCCCAGCAGTCGGTGACTGGGCTGGCGACCGGTGTTCGTGCGGGTGTTGTCCTTGAAGTACTGGCGCGCCCACACCTGCTGCCAGCGCAGGCCGAGTTCGCCCCATGGCTGGCGCCAACCGAGGCTGAGTTGCAGGCGGTCGGCGGGCACGGTCAGCAGGGCGCGTTCGCGCAGGCCGTCGAAGGTGCGGCCCCGCATGCGGTGGCCATTGAAGCGTGTCTGCCAGTCGTTCCATTGCAGGCCGCCTTCGAGCTCCAGGCCCCAGCGGTGCTCGGTGCCGGGTTGGGTCAGCGCGCCGCTGCCGCCGGGCACCACCATCAGCGTCTCCAGCAACTGCGTGGTGCGGTCGTTGAAAGCGGTGAGCTTGGCGTCGATGGCGCTGCGCGGGCCGAGGCCGAACACGTTTCGCTGGCTGGTCTGCGCGCCGGCCTGAACGGAGCGCGAGCGTTCGGGTTCGTAAAAGTCCGCGCAGATGCCGCTGCTCGGCGCGACGCGCGCGTTGCTGGCGTAGCCCGGCACGCCGCCCTCGCTCAAGCGCAGCAGGCTCGCGTTGTTGCAGGCGCCATAAGCCGATTTGGCGAAAGCCTCGTCCAGCAAGGGCGGTCGAAAGGCCCGCGCCAACGTGCCGAACACCGTCCACCCTTGCGGCGACCAGGTGTGGGACAGCGTGAAGCTGGGCGATGCGCGTTGTGCTGTGATCTGGTCGGACTGACCGGCCGCGCGCAAGGCCGTGGCGCTGGCGCCGATCACCCGGGTGGTGAAACGGTCCCAGCGCAGGCCGGGCAGGGCCTGCCAGCCACCGTGGCGCAGGTCGAGCTGCGCGTAGCCGCCGATGCGGTCTTGCGAGCCGGGCGGCTGGGCGGGGTTGTAGCCGTCGGGGTACTGGAATTGGTTGAGCATGGCGCTGCCCGTCACGCGGCGCGAGGTGCGTTCGTTGTGGCCGCCTTGCAGGCCCAGGTGCAGGCTCATGCGCCAGGGGTTCGTGTCGGGCTCGCTGGCCGAGGAAGTGGCCGCGGTGTCTTCCGTGGGAGCCGGTCGCGCGGTTGCCGTGCCGATCAGTGGCACCGTCAGGCGCGTGTCCCAGGTGCTGTGTTGGTGATCGACATCGTCATCGACCTCGGCCAGCGTGCTGAAGACGGACCAGCCCTTCGCCATGTGGTCGCGCACACGCGTCTGGCTGCGGCCGACGGTGGCCTGCCATTGCGCGCCGCTGGCTTCGTCCTGCCATTTGGTTTGCAGCGAAACGGTGTCGTCGTCGATGCGGCGTTGCACCTGGCCGAAGGTGCCTGGGTCGCCGCCGGTGGTGTCGTAGGGTTGCAGCCCCTGGTCCTGGTAGCGGATCCAGCTCAGCGCGGCTTTCCATTGGTCGGTGAGCCACCAACTGCCTTTGACGAGGCTGCTGCCGGCATCGGTGTCGGAGAGTTCGAGCCGTTCGCCATCGGGGCGGCGGATGTCGTTGCTCACGCGGCGCGATTGGGCCATCACGAGGTCGGTGCGTTCGGTCGGCCTGCCGTAGGCGGCGACGAAGGATTGCGTCTCGTCGTTGTTGCTGGCGTGGCCGAGGCGCGCGCGGGCGCCCCATTGCTGGCCTCGGCGCAGCAGGTCCGCGGCGTCGCGTGTCTGGGCGCTCACGGTGCCGCCCAGGGCGCCTGCGGGGCTCTCGATTTGCGCGCCCCGGCGCACCTCGATGGACTTCAGCAATTCGGGCTCGATGAAGGTGCCGCCGAAGCGGTATTTTTCGAAGCCCTTGCCCACGCCGTCCAGTTCGATGCGCACGTCTTCGCCGTCGGTGTAGCCGCGGATGTTGAAGCTCATGCCGCTGTTGCGCGGGCCACCTTGCACGGCCACGCCGGGCACCTCGTCGAGCACCTCGAAAACCGAACTGGGCTGACGCTGGCGCAGCACCGGCTCGCCGATCGTCGTGGTCGAGCGCGTGGTGTCGGCCTGCACGGCGGGCCGCTGACGGGTGGCTTGCACGCGCACCTCGGGCAACACGGTCATGTCGGATTCGGGGTTGGCTGGGGGCGGGGCGACGCTTTCGTCAGCGAATGCCGCGCCACAGGAGGCGAACGTCCAGCAGGCGAGCAACCAGCAACCGGTGGCGGCGACCGCCGACCGGCGCTGGCGCCAGGAACGGGGGGTACAGCAAGGCATGTCGGGTCATGGGCCACGGTGACGCGGCCCATGTCTTTCAAGGCTGGGGCATCAGGTCAGCGAGCCTGACGGCGGCGGCGGACCAGGGCCGTTGCGCCCAGGCCTGCGCCCAGCAGGGCCCAGGTCTGGGGTTCGGGCACGGCTGGCGCTTGCTGCACGGCGTAGACGGCGACCTGATCCAGGCTCATGTGAGCGGCGGAGGCGCCGAAGTTGAAGACCCAGTTGCCGCTGCCGGCCAAGGTCCATTTCCACAAGCTTTCCTGCTCTGCGCCGCCGAATCCGCCGGTGATGACGTTGTCATAGGTCAGCACGCGGGTGGCGCTCACGCCGTTGAGGGTGGCCTCATCCAGCGCGACCGAGCCTTGCGTGCCCACGCGCAGGTAGACATCCCACAGCCCCGAGGTCGAGCCGGCCAAGTCGATCTGGAAGCTGGTCGGGCCGCCCAGGCCGTAGATGTTGCCGCCGCTGGTCGGGAAGGCGCCGCCGGTCAACTCGGTCAGCGTGCCGGCGCCGGCGATGTCGGGCGTGTTGTCCGTCGGGTAGCTCAGGATCACGTTCCACTCGGCGTAGCTGCTGCCGGCATCGGGCGTGGCGATCCAGGCGTTGGCGCTGTTGCTGCCGTTACCGCTTTGGCCCAATGCGGCGGTGTCCCACTGGCCTGCGGTGGCGTGGGCCATGCCGTTGAGGGCGAGCAGGCTGGTGCCCGCCAGGGCCAGTGAACCCATGGCGGAGCGGATGGATGAAGGGATGGACTGGGTGATGGAAGAAAGGTGCATGTCAACCTCGGAGAGAGGAAATCGACAGCGTTCCTTCCCCACGAAGGCAACACGTCAGGGGTGATGTGGGTGCAGCGGGGACCGGCCCCGCCCAGGGCGCCTTGCCCTCAGGCGGCTCCGCTGTGGCCCGCGCCGAAGCCCGGGTGGTCCACCACGAAGCGGTACTGCTTGCCGCAATCGACGATGACTTCCTTCTGGCCCTTTTTCAGCAAGCGCACATCCACCTTGATCGAGCCGTAGCCATCGTGGGCGATCACCTCGTCCAGCAACTGGAGCAGGCGAGCCTTGACGGGGGCGACGGAGAGGGCGGAGGGCGTGCGGTCGGACATGAAGGTTTTCGTGAGCAGCGGATGAGATCTTAATGAGAATTATTCTCAAATGACAAATGACCTCAGGTGAAAAGTGGTCTTTGCGCTCAGTTCACCGATGTTCGCATCCGCATCCGCCTGCCACTGCGGAAGGCCGGCTCACGCCATCCCTATCACCGCCCAGCAGCGTCCTCGCGCATGTCCTCGCGCAATTGCCGCTGCCATTCCTTCAGGCGGGAGTCGAGCACGCTCAGCTCGACGATGGCGGCGCCATCCGGTTGGCGGAAGCGCTTGCGCGCCCCTTCGGCGCGGTCGATGGCGCCGGGCAGGTCGCCTTCTGCGGCTGCGGCCTCGGCCTCCGCACGCACAGCACGGATGGGCTGACCCAGTTGCTGCCACAGGCTCGACAGCAGCGACCAGGCCGTGCTGTCATGCGGGTGCACGCTCAAGTGAGTTTGCAGGCGCGCGGCGGCGTCGGCCCAGGCCGCGTTGCGGTCGGCCGATGCCGGCAGCGCCAAGGCCAGCCGCGAGGAATAGATCAACTCGGGCCGCGCCGACAGCTTGACGACGGAAGGGCGGCCAGGCCCCATCAACTCCCGCAGGCTGGCCGCTGCCAAGTCGTTCTGCTGCGCCAGCAATTGGCCTTCGATCGCGCTGATCAGCAACACACGTTGCACCACGGGCTGCTGGCCGGGGGGCAATTGCGGCAGCAGAGCGCGGGCCTCTGCCAGTGCCTGGGCCGCACGCGCATGCCCGTTGCTGTGCTGCCAGGCGATGGCGCGGGTGTAGTGCGTGGCGATGGCATCGAGCGGCGAGGCGTCGGCCGCCGGGCGCAAGTTGCCCAGGGGCTCAAGCGCCACGCTGCGCGTGTCCATCAACACCCGCGAGCGCGCCACCATCAAGGTGTGCCACGCCCATTGCTCGCTGGCATCGGGCCGCAGCGCCATGCGAGGGTCCCAGCCATTGGGTCCCAGGCGGGCACGGGCCTCGCCGATGCGCTCGACGGTCAGCGGGTGGGTGCGCAGGTAAGGGAAGCTGCCATCATCATTCAGGCGCGAGGCCTGTTGCAGCATCTCAAACATCGACGCCATGCCACTGCTGTGAAAGCCCGCCTCCGACAGCAGGCCGAAGCCCACGCGATCGGCTTCGCGCTCCATGTCGCGAGAGAAATTAAGCTGGCCCTGGATGGCCGCAGCTTGCCCGCCGTAGATCAGCGCCTGCGCGGCGGCAGGATTGGCGCCAGCCGCGAGCACCCCCAGCAGCAAACTGGCGATGCTGATCCACGAGACGCGGCCCTGCTGCCCGATCATGCGCGCGATGTGCCGTTGCGTGACGTGAGACAACTCGTGCGCCAGCACCGAGGCCAGCTCATCCGGCGTGCGCGTGACGGCCAGCAGGCCCAGGTGCACGCCGATGTAGCCGCCCGGCAATGCGAAGGCGTTGACGCTGCGCTCCTTGACGAGGAAGGCGTCCCATGCGAACGACTGATCGACCTCGGGTGTGATCTCGCCGAGCTGCCGGGCGGCGTCCAGCAGCCTGTGCCAGACCTGATCGACGTATTCGAGCACCAGCGGGTCGTCCACCACGGCCGGGTCGCCCAAGATGGAGCGCATGATGCGGTCACCCAGTTTGCGTTCTGCTGCGGGCGACAGCGCTTGCGCACTGCTTTCTCCCAGTGCTGGCAACGAGATGGTGGGCGCCGGCGTGAAGGCCTCGGTCTGCGCGAAGCTGACGGGCGGGGCGACCATGCCGGCACACACCGCCGCGAGGATCAGCCGACGGCCATGGGCCGACCAAGGGAAAGAGGTCTTCGATCGCTGGGGCATCGGGGACAATCGCACGGTCTCTCAAATCTCGGGAGGCAAGGCGCACAGTATGCGTCCCTGCGCGCCACGTCTGGCGTCTTCACCGAACTTGACACCCTTGTCACCACCTGGTCATCGTCCAGGCATCGACCTCGATCTCATGAGCGAACTCACCCACTTCGACGCCCACGGCCAAGCCCACATGGTCGATGTCTCCGCCAAGGCCGCCACCGTGCGCGTGGCCGTGGCCGAAGGACGCATCCAGATGCAGCCCGGCACGCTGGCCCTCATCCGCGAGGGCCGGGCCGGCAAGGGCGATGTGCTGGGTGTGGCACGCATCGCCGCCATCCAGGGCGCCAAGCGCACCTCTGACCTCATCCCGCTGTGCCACCCGCTGCCGCTTTCCAAGGTGGCGGTCGAGTTCGAACTCGAAGAAGCCGTGCCTGCGGTGCGCTGTCAGGTCACCGTGCAGACCGTGGGCCCCACAGGGGTCGAAATGGAGGCCCTGACCGCCGTGCAGGTCGGCCTGCTGACCATCTATGACATGTGCAAGGCCGCCGAAAAGGGCATGCGCATCACCGATGTGCGGCTGCTGGAGAAGCTGGGCGGCAAGTCCGGCCCCTGGCGCGCCGACGTGGCGGTCTGACCAGGCCGCCCGACCCCGCTATCTCGCTCTGCCTCGCCGCCCCGGCGCCGCAGTTCCAGCGCTGTTGGGATCGACACGGCCTCTCGATCGCGCTCAAGGCTCCAGGTCGCGCCAGGTGTACCGCCCTTGCGGCGCCTCGCACTGGAAGGGCCGCGGCTCGCCGGCCGGCGGCTGTGTCTCACACACATCCAGCCATGGCTTGGCCCGGGCGTTGCGGAACTCGCGCAGGCGCTGCACCACGTAGCGCGCCTCGTCGACGCGGCCATGCTCGGCCAGCGAGCGCGCGTAGGCCATCATCAGCCGCGCGTCCATCAACACATGCGTTGTGCGGCGGAAGTCTTCCGGCGGCAGGCTTGGCTCGTCGTCATCGGGCAGGTTGACCCAGGCGTAGTCGGCCTGGTGGCCCCACCACGGCATCTGCCGGCCGAAGTCGATGCGCTCGCGCAGGCCCGCCGGACAGATGTGGCCGAGCCAGCCGGGCGGGTTCGTCGCTTGCGCGCAGGGCCGGGGCGCGTAAATGTTGGCTGCCGCCTGGTAGTCCAGCGCGCACCAAATGCCCAAGGCGGCCATCAGCAAGCCGGCCAATGCGGTGGCGGCAGACGCCTTGCCAGGCGCCGCGACGGCGGAGGGCGTTCCGCTTGAGTCGGCGGTGAGGCCATGGCCCGAAGGCGCCGCCCGCGTCGACAACCCCAGCCCGAACGCGAACGCCGTCGGCAGCAGGAAGTAGGCGTACCACAGCGGGTACTCAAGCAAGCTGTGCAGGCCGGCCGTGGCCACCATCACGGCCGCCGCACCCGCCACGCCCACCTGATCGGCCGCCACATGCTGACGCGGGCGAACCAGCGCCACGAAAGCCGCGCCGCTCAGCAGCACCAGCAAGGCGGCCAGGGGCACGCCGAACTCCACGGCCCATTGCAGCACGATGTTGTGCGTGTGATCGAAGAAGGCCACCGGACGGCCCGGGAAGGGCGTCATCGTCCAGGCGAAGTTGAAGCGTCCGTAACCCACGCCCGTCCAGGGTTGCTGCGCGATCATGCTCAGCACGTTGGACCAGATGCCGAAGCGGGAGCTGGAGATGTCGCTGCCGTCATGCAGGCGCGCCTCGGCCGCGAATGTCACCGATTGGTCTGTGTGCGACCACAGCCACATGCCGCCCCACGCCAGGCCGTAGATCACGGGCGCGGCAACGAGTGCCACACGCAGCACGCGCGGCAGCCCACGGTCGAACACGCCCCAGGCCGTCAGCAGCAGCATCGCCACCATGCCCGTGCGCGAGGCCGTCAGCACGATCACGCCGATGAACGCAGCCAGCCCCACGCAGGCCAGGCTCACCGGCAGGCGTCCGCGCGCGCCCAGCCAGGCCACGCCCACGCAGGCGAAGACCATCATGGTGCTGAAGTGATTGGGTTGACGCAGGTTGCCCACCGCGCGGCCGGCCATGGTCGGGATGGCGATCCAGCGGCCATCCGCCCATTCAGGATGGAAGACCTGCACCCAGGCCAGCAAGACACCTGCCGCGCCCGCCACGGCCAGCCCGCCGAAGAAGAGTGCCGACACATTGGCGCGCTCGGCACTGCCCCCCGCGCGCCAGCCCGACCAGGCCGCGAGCGCCGCCGCCAGCGCCATGCCGCCGCCCATCAGGCTCAGGCCCAGCGGCACCGGGCTGAACACACCTGCCCACAAGGCCAGGCCGGCCTGGATCAACAGCACCGCGCAGAGGGCTTGCATGCCTTGGCGGCCCGGCCCTTGCTGCGTCACAGCCGGTCGCCCGCCGAGCCAGCTCAGCCAAAGGCCCCATCCCAGCACCGCGAGGGCCTGGTTGTAGAACGTGACCGAAGGCGGGTCATGGGGGGCGAGCAAAGTGGGGGCGGCCAGCGCAAGCAGGGCGAGGGCCCAACCACCAGCCGGCCAATCACCGGCTCGCCAATTGCCCGCGTGGGGAGCAGGGGAAATCGCAGTCATGGCGCGTATTGTCGGGGCATTCCCCCGGGGCGCTCATTCGCTCGACGCAAGCAAGGGCATCAGATGGGGCGGGCCGTTTCTCAACGCGCCCAATCCATCGATTTTGCCCACTTTCGGAACATCTTTCACATCCCGAGGAAGCCCGATGTAAAAGCTGGTGTCATGGCCTTGTCACATCGTCTGGATGGGCGCACACTGATCCTCCGGTTGACGATTTTGGTGGCCTCGTTGCCCCCGGTTCACCCCGGTCCAGAAAGCCTGCAGCGAGTGTCCCTTGCGCCCACCGGAAGTACGTGAAGTGTGTGCAACGTTTCTGCTCTCGAAAGGAGGCAGTATGAATGTGACGATCAGTGGCCATCACCTGGAAGTGACCCCCTCGCTGCGTGAATACGTGTTCACGAAGCTCGAGCGAATCACCCGCCATTTCGATCAGGTCGTGGACATCACGGTCTTGCTCAGCGTTGAAAAGCAAAAGGAAAAGGACCGTCGCCAGAAGGCTGAAGTCAACCTCCACGTCAAGGGTAAGGACATCTTCGTTGAAACCTCTCACGAAGATCTTTACGCCGCCATCGATCAACTGATGGACAAGCTCGATCGGCAAGTCTGCCGCCACAAGGACCGCGTGCAGAACCACCAACATGACTCCCTCAAGCGCGCTTCGGGCTCGTGGGACATGGTGTCCTGAAGTTTCCTCGCCAGCAAACCGCGTCGGTGCACTCGGCACCGGCGCTCCTCGGTCAGGCCTGATTGCGGGTCGCCAGCGCAGGCAAAACCGAGTTGACGGCCCTTCGGGGCCGTTTTTCATGGGAACAAATGCCGCCGGATCGGCCAAAGTTGGCGACATGCCTCCTTTGCTTCATTACGCAGGGCCCGAGGGTGAGACAGGCGTCATCCGGGGTCTTGCTGCGGTGCAGCAAAGGGTGCAGAATCCCTGAAAACGGGGTTGAGTCGGCCGCCCCATTGGGCCGCCACCTCCCTATAATCCGCCCTCTGCCCGCCCGGTGGGTCCGGCGTTCCGTCAGTCGCTTTGCGTCACACCATGAACCGTCTCTCAGCCATCCTTCCCGCCAGCCAAGTGCTGGTGGACGTGGACGCCAGCAGCAAGAAGCGCGTCTTCGAACACGCCGGGTTGCTGTTCGAGAACCACCACGCCATCGCGCGTGCCACGGTGACGGACAACCTCTTCGCTCGTGAACGCCTCGGCTCCACCGGACTGGGCCACGGCGTGGCCATCCCGCATGGCCGCATCAAGGGCCTGAAGAACCCGCTGGCGGCAGTCATCCGCCTGAGCCAGCCAATCCCCTTCGATGCGCCAGACGAAGAGCCCGTCGGCCTGCTCATCTTCCTGCTGGTGCCCGAGGCCGCCACCCAGCGCCACCTCGAGATCCTCTCCGAGATCGCCGAATTGCTGTCCGACCGCGAACTGCGCGAGCGGCTCAAGACCGAAGGCACGGCGGTCGAGGTCCATGGCCTCATCGAGCGTTGGCAGCCGCTGAAGTCGGTGGCTTGAGGCGCGAGGTGGCCTCGGCTTCAGGCATGATGTCCGGAAACCGTCCGCCGTCACTCCCGTCGTCGCATCGCCTGTGAGCCTCAAAGACCTCGCCATCATCAGCGCCGAAGCGCTGTTCGAGTCCAACCGCGCCGCGCTGCGCTGGGAATGGATCGCCGGCCACGCCAACCCCGAGCGTCATTTCGATGAAGCCGCCGTCAAGTCGGCCCAGTCCGCCGCTGACCTGGTGGGCTACCTGAACTACATCCACCCCTACCGGGTGCAGATCGTGGGGCGCCGTGAGTCGGCCTACTTCACCAACTCCACGCCGGAAGACCAGGAGCGCCGCATCCAGCGCATCGTCACGCTGGAGCCGCCGGTGGTGGTGGTTGCCGACGGCGTGCCGCCCTCCGACAAGCTGGTGGCCATGTGCGGTCGCGCCGGCATACCGCTGTTCGTGACGGCCGAATCGGCCGGCCACGTCATCGACGTGCTGCGCAGCTACCTGACGCAGCACTTCGCCGAGCGCATCACCCGCCACGGCGTGTTCATGGACATCTTGGGCCTGGGCGTGCTGCTGACTGGTGAGTCGGGGCTGGGCAAGAGCGAACTCGGGCTCGAACTGATCTCACGCGGACACGGCCTCGTGGCCGACGACGCGGTCGACCTGTACCGCGTGTCGCGCACGGCCATCGAGGGGCGCTGCCCCGAGCTGCTGCAGAACCTGCTGGAAGTGCGCGGCATCGGCCTGCTCGACATCAAGGCCATCTTTGGCGAGACGGCGGTGCGCCGCAAGATGCGGCTCAAGCTGATCGTGCACCTGGTGCGCAAGGAAACGATGGAGCGTGAGTTCGAGCGCCTGCCCTACGAGCCCCTGTTCGAAGAGGTGATGGGCGTGCCGATCCGCAAGGCGGTGATCGCGGTGGACGCAGGCCGAAACCTCGCCGTGCTGGTGGAAGCCGCCGTGCGCAACACCGTGCTGCAACTTCGCGGCATCGACACCTACCGGGAATTCATCGAGCGCCACCAGCGCGCGATGGAGCGCGGCGAGCACTGAAGCGCCATTCAGCGCTGACCACCGCTGCTTGGGCGTGTGGCGCCCCGAATCTGAATCAGCCCTTGTGTGCGGCGGGCTTGCCCGAACAACCTTCGCGGTTGCACACAACGTAAAGTGACAGGGCGTGGTCATGCAGCTTGTAGCCGCGTTCGGCGGCGATCTGCTGCTGGCGTTTTTCGATTTCGGCGTCGTAGAACTCTTCGACGCGGCCGCAGCTCACGCAGACCAGGTGGTCGTGGTGCTTGCCTTCGTTGAGCTCGAAGACGGCCTTGCCGGCCTCGAAGTGATTGCGCGCCAGGATGCCCGCCTGCTCGAACTGCATCAGCACGCGGTAGACGGTGGCCAGGCCGATGTCGGAGCCTTCGTTGAGCAGCAGCTTGTAGACGTCTTCCGCCGTCAGGTGACGTTGGGCAGACTGCTGGAACAACTCCAGGATCTTGATGCGCGGCAGGGTGGCCTTGAGCCCGCTGCTTTTGAGTTCTTCGACGTTGGTCATGGAGGCTCCACTGTGCGGGCGGGCCCGTGCGGCCGCCGCTAGAATGCCCAATGATAATGAGTTGGCGCCATGATCGCACTCGGGCGCGGGTTCACCCCTGCTGCCTCGCGGCCCATTCATGACGCCAAATCCGACCTCGCCTTTGTCTGTCTCAACGACTCGACGCCTCGCCGGCGTCCGCACCCCGCCCATGATGCCGACCCCGATCCGCCGCGCTGCCCTGGTCCTGGCCGCCACCACCACCTTGCTGTCGGGCTGCAGCAGCCTGCGCAACCCGGAAACGCTCTTCGGCCTGTTGACGCCCTACCGCATCGACGTGGTGCAGGGCAATGTTGTCACCCAGGAGGTGATGGCGCAGATCCAGCCTGGCCTGGGTCGTTTGCAGGTGCGCGAAATCCTGGGCACGCCCTTGCTGGCCGATCCTTTCCACGCCGACCGCTGGGACTATGTGTTCACCATCCGTCGCCAAGGCGTGCCCGACCAGCAGCGTCGCGTGTCGGTGTTCTTCCGCAATGACGTGGTCGAGCGCTTCGAAACCGGTGAGCTGCCGACCGAGCGCGAATTCGTGGCGTCGATCGACCGTCCGCTGGCGGGTGAGGAGCCCAAACTCCAGCTCTCCCCTGAACAGGTCGCCGCCTTGCCGACGCCGCCCAAGACCGAGGTCGCGCGCAAGGTGCCGCAAGGGGCCGTGCGCGAGTACCCGCCCCTGGAGGCAGGCAGCCGCTGAGCCCCGAGCCGGTCCGCAGCGGCTGGCCTTGCCATCGCCCCTGTCATCGCCTTTGAGTTCGTGAATTTCTAGTCCTTGAATTTCTGCCACTGGATCCCTGCATGAGCGCCACCCCGAATTCCGCCTCCGAGCCGCTTGCCATCGCCATCGCCGGGGCTTCCGGCCGCATGGGCCGCATGCTCATCGAAGCCGTCCTGCAATCGCCTGACACCCGCCTGGCTGGGGCCCTCGACATCGCGGGCAGCCCCGCTCTGGGCATCGATGCCACCGCCTACATGGGCTCGCGCAGCGGCGTGGTCATCACCGACGACCTGCGCGCAGGCCTGAAGGACGCGAAGTACCTCATCGACTTCACCCGCCCCGAAGGCACGCTGGCGCACCTGAAGGTTTGCCGCGAGCTGGGCGTCAAGCTCATCATCGGCACCACCGGCTTCACGCCTGAGCAGAAGGCCGAGATCGAAGAAGCCGCGCGCGACATCGCCATCGTCATGTCGCCCAACATGGCGGTGGGCGTCAACGTCGTCTTCAAGCTGTTGGCGCAGGCCGCCAAGGCCCTGAAGGACGGCTACGACATCGAGATCATCGAGGCTCACCACCGCCACAAGGTCGATGCGCCCAGCGGCACGGCGCTGAAGATGGGCGAGGTGGTGGCCGAAGCCGTCGGGCGCGACCTCAAGACTTGCGCCGTCTATGGCCGCGAAGGCGTGACCGGCGAGCGCGACCCGAACACCATCGGCTTCGCCACCGTGCGCGGCGGCGACGTGGTGGGTGACCACACCGTGCTGTTCGCCGGCATCGGCGAGCGCATCGAGATCACGCACAAGTCATCCAGCCGGGTGCACTACGCCCAGGGCAGCCTGCGCGCCGCGCGCTTCCTGGCGCGCCAGCCGCACGGCCTGTTCGGCATGGACGACGTGCTGGGCCTGAAGTGAGCTGCTGAAGCACCATGGACAGCCTGATGCATTACTGGGGGCAGGGCGACGCCGTCGGGCGCGCCGTGGCTGTCATGTTGCTGATCATGTCGATCGGCGCGTGGGTGGTCATCTTCTGGAAGGGCTGGATGCTCACGCGCGCGCGCCGCGATCTGCGGCTTGGCGCCCAGGCTTTCTGGCGTGCGGCTGATCTGCCATCGGCTCGCCTGGCGTTGAAAGACCTGGACCGCGAGCAGGTGCTGTTGCCTCTCGTTGAAGCAGCTGCCGAGCCGGTGGCAGCCGGCACGATGGAGGCGCGTGCCTTGCCCGAGGCGCAGCTCACGCGCCGCCTGCGCGACAGCCTGCACGAGGTGATGCAGCGCTTGAAGGCCGGGCAGGTGCTGTTGGCTTCGGTGGGGTCGGTGTCGCCGTTCGTGGGCTTGTTCGGCACGGTCTGGGGCATTTACCACGCGATGATGGGCATCGCCAACGAGGGCGGGGTCAGCATCGACAAGGTGGCAGGCCCGGTGGGCGAGGCGCTGATCATGACGGCGGCCGGCCTGGCGGTGGCCATCCCGGCGGTGCTGGCCTACAACGTCTTCGGCAAGCTGGTGTCGGCTTGCGAGGCCGATCTCGAAGGGTTCGCGCACGACCTGCGCGAGGCGCTGATGGGCACGCAGGCGCGTGACCCGCGCGAGCGCCGCGAAGGCTGAGGCAGCGCCATGGCGTTCGGCCGACTGGAGCGTCCGCAGGGCAGCGAGCCCATGAGCGAGATCAACATGACGCCGCTCATTGACGTGATGCTGGTGCTGTTGATCATCTTCATGATCACGGCGCCGATGATGACTTCGCGCTTGAAGCTGGATTTGCCGCGCGCGCAGACGCAGGCATCGCCGCCGTTGCCGCCAGCGGTGATCACCATCTCGTTGACGGCGGATGGGCTCACGCACCTGGATGATCAGGCGGTGGATGCGGCGGCGTTGCAAGCGCGGGTGGAGGCGCAGGCGAAGTCCAAGCCGGACACCGAGGTGCAATTGCGGGCGGATCGGGTGGTGGCTTATGAGCGGGTGGCGCAGTTGATCGGTGTGCTTCAGAAAGCCGGGTTGACGCGGATCGCGTTCGTGACCGAGGCGGAGACGGCTCCGCAGGCTGGCAAGCCTTGATCTTCTTTGTTTTGAGCGCTTTTTCGGGGCAGCGCGGGGCGGGCTGCGCCGGCATCGGCTCGGGCGCCACGCGGGTGGTCACGCCCTTGGCGTGACCACCACCCGGGCCTGTCAGGAATTTAGTGTTCAGGGCATAGCATGACGAAACGGAGCATGTATGCCAAGCAAACTGAACCGAGCGAAGAAGGCAGCGCCCGCGCTGCCAGCCATTCCTAAGGAGCTTCTTGACC
>JAKARB010000003.1 GCA_021819435.1 Pseudomonadota bacterium
GCTCAACGACCAGCTTGACTGCCTCAAGCTTGAACTCTCGGCTGAACAGCCTTCTCGTTGCCATAAACCACCTCCGGTTTGACTTCACACCTTAACAAGGTGTCCTTCAAACCGGCAGCAGCCCAATGGGCGAAGATCCCCGCTGACTGCGAAGCAGGTCTTTCTTGCAAAGACGACAGCGTTGGCTACCGCGTGCACGTTGGCTACAACGACACCGCCAAGATCGCTGGAGAGCTGGGTTATCTGAACTTCGGCAAGGCAACCGCCAAAAACAACACAGGGCTGCGGGAAACCTTCAAAGCCAATGCCATCACGCTGGGGTTGGCTTTTCGAACCGATTTTCAACCTGGTCTCAAGGGCGTCTTGCGCGTGGGCGTGGCCAACGTATCGCTCAAGGACACCACCAACTTCGGCGTCTCAGACAAGGGCAATGGCATGAATCCGCACCTCGGGCTTGGGCTGGAGTACAACATTCAGTCCAACCTGCAGGCAACGGGCGCATTGGACGTCACCCGCGGTAGCACCGATGGTGGCAACAGCGGTGGGTTGTTCCTGCTGACTGCAGGCCTGCAGTACCAGTTCTGAACCTTTGAACCACTGAATGAAAAAGCCCCGATCATTTGATCGGGGCTTTTTTTGGGTGCATGCACGTGGACCGAACGGCCTGCATGCGCAAGCCGTTCGGTCAGCAGCAGGGCATCACATGCCCATGCCACCCATGCCGCCCATGCCGCCCATGTCGGGCATGCCACCGGCGGGGGCGTCGTCCTTCGGTGCTTCGGCGACCATGCACTCGGTCGTCAGCATCAGCGAAGCCACGGAAGCGGCGTTCTGCAGGGCTGTGCGGGTCACCTTGGTCGGGTCCAGGATGCCCATCTCGATCATGTCGCCATAGGTGTCGTTGGCGGCGTTGAAGCCGAAGTTGCCCGAACCTTCCAGCACCTTGTTGATCACGACCGAGGGCTCGCCACCGGCGTTGGCCACGATCTCGCGCAGCGGGGCTTCGATGGCCTTGAGGATCAGCTTGATGCCAGCGTCCTGGTCGGCGTTGTCGCCCTTGATGGCGCCAGCGGCTTGGCGAGCGCGCAGCAGGGCCACGCCACCACCAGCCACGATGCCTTCTTCCACGGCAGCGCGGGTGGCATGCAGGGCGTCTTCCACGCGGGCCTTCTTTTCCTTCATCTCGACTTCGGTGGCGGCACCGACCTTGATGACGGCCACACCGCCGGCCAGCTTGGCCACGCGCTCTTGCATCTTTTCGCGGTCGTAGTCGCTGGTGGCTTCTTCGATCAGGATGCGGATTTGCTTGACGCGGGCTTCGATGTCGGCAGCGGCACCGGCGCCATCGATGATGGTGGTGTTTTCCTTGCCCACTTCGACGCGCTTGGCCTGGCCCAGGTCAGCCAGGGTGACCTTGTCGAGCGTCATGCCGACTTCTTCGGCGATGACCTTGCCGCCGGTCAGGATGGCGATGTCTTCCAGCATGGCCTTGCGGCGGTCGCCGAAGCCAGGGGCCTTCACAGCCACGACCTTCAGGATGCCGCGGATGGTGTTGACCACCAGGGTGGCCAGGGCTTCACCGTCGACTTCTTCGGCGATGATCAGCAGCGGACGACCGGCCTTGGCGACTTGCTCCAGCGTGGGCAGCAAATCGCGGATGTTGCTGATCTTCTTGTCGAACAGCAGCACGAAGGGGTTGTCGAGGATGGCGGCCTGCTTCTCAGGGTTGTTGATGAAGTAGGGCGACAGGTAGCCGCGGTCGAACTGCATGCCTTCGACGACGTCCAGCTCGTTGTTCAGCGACTTGCCGTCTTCGACGGTGATGACGCCTTCCTTGCCGACCTTGTCCATGGCTTCGGCGATGATGCCGCCGACATCGGAGTCGCTGTTGGCCGAGATGGTGCCGACCTGAGCGATTTCCTTGGAGGTGGTGGTGGCCTTCGAAGCCTTCTTCAGCTCGGCGACCAGGGCCGTCACGGCCTTGTCGATGCCGCGCTTGAGGTCCATCGGGTTCATGCCGGCGGCCACGTACTTCATGCCTTCGCGCACGATGGCCTGGGCCAGCACGGTGGCGGTGGTGGTGCCGTCGCCAGCGTTGTCAGAGGTCTTGGAAGCGACTTCCTTGACCATCTGGGCGCCCATGTTCATGAGCTTGTCTTTCAGCTCGATTTCCTTGGCCACGGACACACCGTCCTTGGTCACGGTGGGGGCGCCGAAGGAGCGCTCGAGCACCACGTTGCGGCCCTTGGGACCCAGGGTGGTCTTGACGGCGTTGGCCAGGATGTTCACACCCTCGACCATGCGTGCACGGGCGTCAGCGCCGAAAACAACGTCTTTTGCTGCCATGTTGGTTCTCCGAAATCAGTGTGTGGGGTTGGCTTACTTGGCGATGACGGCGAAGAGGTCTTCTTCGCGCATGACCAGCAGCTCGTCGCCATCGACCTTGACGGTCTGGCCGGAGTACTTGCCGAACAGGACGCGGTCGCCAACTTGCACGTTCAGGGCCACGAAGTCGCCCTTGTCGTTGCGCTTGCCGGGGCCGACGGCCAGGACTTCACCCTGGTCGGGCTTCTCGGTGGCGGCGTCGGGGATGACGATGCCGGAGGCGGTCTTGGTTTCGCTTTCCAGGCGCTTGACGATCACGCGATCGTGCAGAGGACGCAGTTTCATGGCTTCTCCTGTTTGGAAGTCAACGATTGAGATGGCAAGAATCTTCGTGTGAGTGATTGCTCACATCGAAGTTGATGGGGGTCTCGTCCAACCCAAAACCTGCTGCTTGAGCAGATTCCCAGGCTGGTTCGGCAGGCATGTTAGCACTCACCGAAGTCGAGTGCTAATGATTATAGGGACGGGGCTGGCGGTTTCAAGAGGGGGCAAGCCGTCAACCTCGCTCATGTCCCCGCTGTCATTTCACGGCCGCATTCCCCCCGTCCACGAACAGCGCCGTCCCGGCCACGAAACTCGCCTGCGGGCTGACCAGGAACAGGGCGGCGGCCGCGATCTCTTCTGGACGGGCGATGCGCTTCAGTGCATGCAGACCCGCGGCCCAATCCTTTTGGTCCTGGTCGCCGGCCATGGCGGTGTCCACCCCGCCGGGCAGCAAGGCGTTCGCGCGAATGCCTTGCGCCGCGTGGTCGGCGGTGATGCCCTTGACCAGCCCCATCAGCCCCGCCTTGGCCGCTCCATAGGCTGCCATGCCGGGCAGGCCCACGCTGGTGCCCACGAAGCTGGAGGTGAAGACGATCGCGCCGCCGCCACGCGCCAGCATCGCCGGGATCTGCCGGCGCGCACCCAGGTAGGCCGAGCTCAGGTTGGTGTCGAGCACTTGCCACCACACCTGCGGCTCGATTTCGCTCAAGGGCCCGATCGGCCCCACCACCCCGGCGTTGTTGATGGCGATGTCGAGCCCGCCAAACCCTTGCATGGCGGCCTCGACCAGCCTGGCGTGCGTGTCGTCCAGCACGACATCGCCCGCCACGGCCACGGCCTCGCCACCCGAGCGCCGCAGCTCATCCACCGCCTCGTTCAGCGCCGCCTCGTCGCGGGCGTTCATCACCACCGCGGCCCCGTGTCCGGACAGCATCTGGGCGGTCGCCAGCCCGATCCCCCGGGATGCCCCCGTCACGATCGCCACCTTGCCTTCGAGTACCTTCTTGTCCATTTGCGCTCCTTCGTCGATGTGCACAGGAGGTGGCAATCTAGACAGGCGATGGCATCAGGGCACTCAGTTTCTTGCCTCGTGCAAGATCGACCACATGAGCCAGGGGCAGGGCAAGAAACGGATCGCCGAATCGAGGCGGCTGATTTAAAAGTTCCAAAACGAGCAACACAAGACAGCCATGCGTCTCGCCAGCCGACACGCTTTGAAATGCCTTGACCGCGCATGAAGACCCAGATGCACCAGCCCCCTCGCCCCTCGCGCATGCCCACGTCCTCTTCTTCAGACCCTGGCCCGGCATCTCGCAGCGCGCTGGCCATCGCCGAGGCCTGCCGGCTGATCGAAGCGTCAGAACAGCCCCCTTCCCTGCCCGAGCTGGCAGCAGCCGTCGGCCTGAGCCCCTCGCACTTCCATCGCCAGTTCAAGGCCATCACCGGCCTCACGCCGAAGGCCTACGCCATGGGCCACCGGGCGCAAGCCTTGCGCGAGTCTCTGGCCGAGCCCGGCAACACGATCACCCAGGCGATCTACGACGCGGGCTACAACTCGAACAGCCGCTTCTATGAGAAGTCCGCCGAAACCCTGGGGATGACGGCCAGCGCCTACCGAAAAGGGGGCTCGGGCGAGGCCATCGACTTCGCCGTCGGGGTGTGCAGCCTGGGCGCCATCCTCGTGGCCAGCAGCGCCAAGGGCGTGTGCGCCGTCATGCTGGGCGATGACCCCGATGCCCTCGCCCGCGAGCTCCAAGACCGCTTCCCGCAGGCCAGGCTGTGCGGCGATGACCCGGACTTCGCGCACCGCGTGGCGCTGGTCGTGGGGTTCATCGAGGCGCCCCGCATTGGGCTAGCGCTGCCCCTGGACATCCGTGGCACTGCCTTCCAGCAGCGGGTCTGGCAAGCGCTGCGCGAGATTCCGCCCGGTCAGACCGCCACCTATGCCGACATCGCCCAGCGCATCGGCTCGCCCAAGGCGGTGCGCGCCGTGGCCAGGGCTTGTGCCACCAACCACATTGCGGTGGCCATCCCGTGCCACCGCGTGGTGCGCACGGATGGGTCGATCTCGGGCTACCGCTGGGGGGTGGAGCGCAAGCAGGCCTTGCTACAACGAGAGGAGGCGCCCAACGCTGAACTCAGATGAATTCCCCCAATCGTTGTCATCAAGAAAGATTGATTGCTCGCGATCATGTCGCTGCCTAGACTCTTTCCCTGTGCCTTCCGCACCCCGATCACCCGATGGAGATGAGCATGAGCAACGAGAACAAGTGTCCTTTTTCCGGCGCCCACAGGCCCGCCACCCAGGCCGTGCGCGGCAATCGCGACTGGTGGCCCAACCAGCTCAACCTGGCAATCCTGCACCAGCACTCGCCGCGATCGAACCCCATGGGTGAAGACTTCGATTACGCCGAGGCCTTCAAGCAGCTTGACCTCGACGCCGTGGTGGCCGACCTCAAGGCCCTGATGACCGATTCGCAAGACTGGTGGCCGGCCGACTGGGGCCACTACGGCGGTCTGTTCATCCGCATGGCGTGGCACGCTGCTGGCACCTACCGCATCCAGGACGGCCGAGGTGGCGCGGGCACCGGCAACCAGCGCTTCGCCCCGCTCAACAGCTGGCCCGACAACGGCAACCTCGACAAGGCGCGCCGGCTGCTGTGGCCCATCAAGCAGAAGTACGGCCGCAAGCTCTCGTGGGCCGATCTTTTCATCCTGACCGGCAACGTCGCCCTTGAATCAATGGGCTTCAAGACTTTCGGTTTCGGTGGCGGCCGCGTCGACATCTGGGAGCCAGAGATCGACATCGACTGGGGCCCCGAGGCCAAGTGGCTGGCCACTAGCAAAGAGGCCAACAGCCGCTATTCGGGTGATCGCGAGCTGGCCAACCCGCTGGCCGCCGTGCAGATGGGCCTGATTTACGTGAACCCCGAAGGCCCGGACGGCAACCCGGACCCGGTGGCCTCGGGCCGCGACGTACGCGAGACATTCGCCCGCATGGCCATGAACGACGAGGAAACCGTGGCCCTGGTGGCGGGCGGCCACACCTTCGGCAAGGCCCACGGCGCGGGCGATCCGTCGCTCGTCGGCCCGGAGCCGGAAGCCGCACCGGTGGAAGCCATGGGCCTGGGCTGGATCAACAAGTTCGGCTCCGGCAAGGGCGTGCACACCACCACCAGCGGCATCGAAGGCGCCTGGAAGCCCAACCCGACGACCTGGGACAACGGCTACTTCGACATGCTGTTCGGCTATGAGTGGGAGCTAACCAAGAGCCCGGCCGGCGCCCACCAGTGGGTGGCGAAAAACGTCAAGCCCGAGCACATGATCCCCGATGCGCACGACCCCTCGAAAAAGCACGCGCCCATGATGACCACGGCCGACCTGTCGCTGCGCTTCGACCCGGCTTATGAAAAAATCTCGCGGCGCTTCCACGCCAACCCGGCTGAGTTCGCCGATGCCTTCGCCCGCGCTTGGTTCAAGCTCACCCACCGTGACATGGGTCCGCGCGCCCGCTACCTGGGCAAGCTGGTGCCAAAGGAAGAGCTGATCTGGCAAGACCCCATCCCGGCCGTCGACCACAAGCTGGTCGACACGGCCGATGTGGCCCAACTGAAGGCCGAGGTGCTGGCGTCGGGCCTGAGCACGGCTGAGCTGGTGTCCACAGCCTGGGCCTCGGCCTCGACCTTCCGGGGCAGCGACAAGCGCGGCGGCGCCAATGGCGCGCGCATCCGCCTGGCGCCGCAGAAGGATTGGGAGGCCAACCAGCCGGTCCAGCTCGCCAAGGTGCTGGCCAAGCTCGAAGCCATCCAGGGCAATTTCAATGCGAAGGCGGGCGATGGCAAGCGGGTGTCGCTGGCAGACCTGATCGTGCTGGCCGGCAACGCGGCGATCGAGTCAGCCGCCAAGCAGGCCGGCCACATCGTGCAAGTACCCTTCACGCCTGGCCGCATGGACGCCTCGCAAGCACAGACCGATGTCGAGGCCTTCGCCGTGCTGGAACCCCATGCCGATGGTTTCCGCAACTTCGCAAAAAGAGGTTGCGAGGGCCTTGCCGCCGAGCTGCTGATCGACAAGGCTCAGCAACTCACGCTGAGCGCGCCCGAGATGACGGTGCTCGTCGGTGGCCTGCGCGCCTTGGGCGCCAACACTGGCGGCGCCAAGCATGGCGTATTCACGCAACGCCCCGGCACCCTGAGCAACGACTTCTTCGTCAACGTGCTGGACATGGGCACGGCCTGGCAGCGTTCGGCGGCAGACGCCAACGTGTTGGAAGGCCGCGACCGCCAGACGGGCACCGTGAAGTGGACGGCTTCGGTGGTGGACCTGGTGTTCGGCTCGAACTCGCAGCTGCGCGCGCTTGCCGAGGTCTACGCCAGTGGGGATGCCGGCAGCAAGTTCGTCAGCGACTTCGTGGCCGCCTGGACAAAGGTGATGAATCTGGATCGTTTCGACATCGCCTGAGGCTTGGCATTGGCGAGAGGGCGGACCTTTCGGTGACACCACGCCTCCACGGCGCCCCCCCCGGAGCACGGGAGAGGCGTCGTGCGTCCTGATACACGGGTTTGGATTTTTGGTGCAGTATCAGCGGCCGCCTCGGGGCTTGGCTTTGAGGCGGCTTATGACCCTCGCCCGTTTATCCACTTGCCCAGGCATGTGTTCCGCCCGCGTTCTACCCATGTCCCAGCCCCAGACGCCCAACATTTTCAGCCGCCCCCTGACGCCGCCGCCCGTCAACCTGGAGCTGGAGCAAAAGCTCATCCTCACCCTGTTCCAGCAAGGCAAGCTGCCCGAGGCTGAACGTGCCTCGCGGTCGCTGTCGGAGCGCGCGCCCAAGCATGGCTTCGCCTGGAAGGCGCTGGGCCTGATCCTCAGCCGGCAAGGCCGCAAGGAAGAGGCCTTGCAGCCGATGCAGCAAGCCTGCAAGCTCATGCCTCGCGACGCCGAGGCTTTCAACAACCTCGGTTCGCTGTTCGAGGAGTTTCAGCGCCTGGACCTCGCCCAGTCCTGCTATGAACACGCCGTCCAGGTCGACCCCGCCTTCCAGGCGGCGCTGGACAACATGATCCGCCTGGTCGAGCGCCAGGATCGTCCGCAGGAGCTGCTGCCGCTGCTCAAACACAAGCTCAAGGCCGTGCCCGGCGACGACTACATCCGCCACCAGGTGGACATGCTGGAGCGCAACCAGACCGATGCAGCACCCAGCGCATACGTGGTGCGGCTGTTCGACCACTACGCCGACCAGTTCGACCATCACCTCCAGCATGAGCTGGGTTACCGCGCGCCCTTCGACATCGTGCGACTGCTTGAGCAGCACGCACCCGAGCAGCATGCGTGGCGGGTGGTGGACCTGGGCTGCGGCACCGGCCTGGTGGCCGAAGCCCTAGCCGGGCGCGCCCAATCGCTGGTCGGTGTCGACCTGTCAGAGAAGATGCTGGGCCAGGCCCGTGCGCGGGGCGACTACACCCAACTGGCTTGCGCCGATGTGCTGGCGCACCTGCAGCAAGCCGATGGCGCCAGCGCCGACACCGTCATCGCCACCGATGTGTTCATCTACGTGGGCAAGATCGACGAGGTGGTGACTCAGGTCCATCGCGTGCTGAGCCCGGGCGGCCTGTTCGCTTTCACGGTGGAAGACATGGCCGCGGCGTCGGAAGCGCCCACGGAAGCGGACTTGGCGCGCGGCCACCGGCTGGAGCGTTCAGGCCGTTATTCGCACGCCGATGCTCACCTGCGCAAGCTGGCCGAGCGCCATGGTTTCAGTGTGCTGGCGCACGAGGCAACGGTCATCCGCCGCGACAAGAACCAGCCCGTGCATGGGCAACTGGTGCTCTGGCAGCGCTGACGGCTTTCGCGGCGTTCATGGCCAGGGTCTGGCCCCAAGGTCATCGCGCGGCCGCGGCTTCCCAGAACGTCAGGATCTCGACCAGCGCGGGGCGCCTGAGGCGATCGACCTCCAACAGCATGCCGTGGCGGGATTCGGGCAGGCGCCAGCCGGTGCAGCGCCCCGGCGAGTCCTGAGGTTTGCCTGCGTTGACGTGCTCGCAGAATTCTTGCTGGGCGTCGGGCTCGACCACGGTGTCTTCGCCGCCTTGCAACACCAGCACTGGCACGGTGATGCGGGCTGCGTCCGGCCCTCGGGCTTGCGCCGCACCCCCACAGGCCTCGTCCACCCAGCCGAGCGTGGCGCCCGCCACCTTGGCGTCGTCATGACCGCAGTGCTCGCCTTCGCAGCGTGAGGCGCGGTTGAGCCAGCGCATGTCGTGGCGCACCACGCTGTGGGTCTGGGGGTGGGTGGAGCGGTCGAGCATCTCGCGGTAGCGGCGCCATTCCTGCTCGAAGTTGCCGCCCTGCCCGCGCATGCTGGACAGCCCGGGCAATTCGAAGATAAACGGCATCGAACCGGCGTGGCACCAGCGGCGCAAGGCGCGGTCGCCCCATTGCGCAGAGCTGGCGGGCGCGACCGTGGGCTCCATCATCGGCGTGACCAGGGCAGCAGCCTTGAAAGGAGTCTCGGCGCCCTGCCGGGCCAGCAGCAAGGCCGAAACGGTGCCGCCCATCGAATGCGCGAGCAGCACCAGCGGTCGTTCGGACCGAGCCGGGTCTTGGCGTGATTGCCGCACGTGCTCGACGAATCGGTCCAGGTCGCTCACCAGCCGCTCGAAGCGATCGAGGTGGCCTTTGTCGCGCCCGTTGTCGCCTTCGATGAGGCGGGTGGAAAAGCCCTGGTTGCGGTGGTCGATGATGTAGACGGACCAGCCGTTGCGCAAGAGGTCGTGGATCACCTCCTGGTAAATGACCTGGCCTTCGGTGAAGCCCGGCACGATGACGGCGGCGCCCTTTTCGGTTTCTGGCGGCAGCACGTAGGCCCGGTGATGGATGCGCACGGGGCGGTCGAACCAGCCGGTGGGCGCGCCCTCGAAGTGCCCCACTTCGCGTTGGGCCAGTTCGGCGTTGGCCGATTCGATGGCGGCCCAGCCTTGGCCGGCGAACCGGGCTTCATCGCTGATGGGGAACCGCGACAGGGCCGAGGCCAACACCTGCAGGTCCGGGAACGGCTCCTGCGCCAGCGCCGCATGCGGGGCCAGGGTCATCGTGCCGGCGATGACGCCGATGAAGGCACCTGTCAGGGCACCCGATGAAGCCCGTGCAAAAACGTCCACCAAAGCATCCACAAAAGCACCCGAGAGTGGCTCCGAGAGCGCCCTCACGAAGCCCATCCGACAAAACCTGTTGCTCACCGATTCTCCTGCCGCCGATCCATCTTCTGATCCTTCAAGTGGCGGGCACCTTGCCGCCTGCTCGACCCGCGAGCCTACAACGCCCCAACAAACCCGACAAACACAACATAGCGGCGACACATCGGACTCGACGAAACCGGCTTGCACAAGGGCATGCGAGCCCGGTTTCACGGGGAGCGCCCAGGCAAGACGAGGTCTGCATGCTTGTCTGGGCGAGGTGGCATCGGGTTTGCAATGAGGTGAAGGCCCACCGGCCTTTGTCGTCCACCTCAGGAAGGCTTGTCCATGAACTTCCCGCCGCCCCCGCACCCACATCCGGTCTACCTGGACTACGCCGCCACCACGCCCGTGGACCCACGCGTGGCAAACAAGATGATGCCTTACCTGACGGAGCGCTTCGGCAACCCCGCGAGCCGCTCTCACGCGTATGGCTGGGCCGCCGAAGAAGCGGTGGAGATCGCCCGCGAGCAGGTGGCCTACCTGATCGGCGCCGACCCGCGCGAGATCGTGTGGACATCGGGCGCGACCGAGAGCAACAACCTGGCCATCAAAGGCGCGGCGACCTTCTACCAGCAAAAAGGCCGTCACCTGGTGACCCTGGCCACCGAGCACAAGGCCGTGCTCGACACCATGCGCGAGATGGAGCGCCTGGGTTGGGAAGTCACGGTGCTGCCGGTGGAGTCGGATGGGCTGGTCGACATCGACCGCTTCGCCGAGGCGCTGCGGCCCGACACGGTGCTGGCATCGGTGATGTTCGTCAACAACGAGACCGGCGTGATCCAGGACATCGCCAGGCTGGGCGCGCTGTGCCGCGACAAGGGCGTGTTGCTTCACGTTGACGCGGCCCAGGCCACCGGCAAGGTCGCCATCGACCTTGATCGCCTGCCCATTGACCTGATGTCGATGTCTGCCCACAAGACCTATGGGCCCAAGGGCATCGGGGCCCTGTACGTGCGCCGCAAGCCGCGCGTGCGCATCGAAGCGCAGATGCATGGCGGCGGACATGAACGCGGCATGCGCTCGGGCACGCTGCCCACACACCAGATCGTGGGCATGGGCGAGGCCTTCTACATCGCCGCGCGTGAGATGAACACCGAGATCGAGCGATTGATCAGCCTGCGCGAACGCCTGTGGCGCGGCCTGCAAGGCATCGATGCCGTCGCTCTCAATGGACACGTAGATCGCCGCGCGCCGGGCCACCTCAACGTGAGCTTCAACTACGTCGAAGGCGAATCGCTGCTGATGGGCATGAAGGACATCGCGGTGTCTTCCGGATCGGCCTGCACCTCGGCCAGCCTGGAACCGAGCTACGTGCTGCGCGCCATGGGCCGCAGCGACGAGCTGGCTCACAGCTCGGTGCGCTTTTCCATCGGCCGCTTCACCACGACCGAAGAGATCGACTTCACCATCGGCCGCGTGCGCGAGGTGGTGGAGAAGCTGCGCGACATGAGCCCGCTGTGGGACATGGTGCGCGCCGGCATCGACCTCGACACGATCCAGTGGGCGGCGCACTGAGCTGCTGCTGAGCACTCACGCACCGTCCCACCTCCATCGACATCCCACCCCAGGAGCCCCACCATGGCCTACAGCGACAAAGTCATCGACCACTACGAGAACCCGCGCAACGTGGGTGGCTTCTCCGCCGACGAAGAAGGCGTGGCCACCGGCATGGTGGGCGCACCGGCCTGTGGCGACGTGATGAAGCTGCAAATCAAGGTCAACCCCGCGACCGGCGTGATCGAGGACGCCCGCTTCAAGACCTATGGCTGCGGCTCGGCGATCGCTTCGAGCTCGCTGGTGACCGAGTGGGTGCGGGGCAAGACGCTCAACGAGGCGCTGGCCATCAAGAACACCCAGATCGCCGAAGAGCTGGCCCTGCCGCCCGTGAAGATCCACTGCTCGATCCTGGCTGAAGACGCGATCAAGGCGGCCGTGGCCGACTACCGCTCGCGAATGACTGACCCTGCCGACGCCGCTGCCATCGGCGGTGACAGCCTGACCCTGACCGAGCAGGCCGCCTGCCAGCCGTCCTGAGCCCCGGGCACCCATCCACCTCGCCGCCCTCCCGGCCATCCCACCCACCTCGCAGCAAGGAGCCGCCATGGACACCACCGCACTCGCCCCGATCACACCGGCTCCGCCGCCGGCATCGCCCATCCAGTTCAGCAGCGCCGCAGCCGCCAAGGTGGCCGAGCTCATCGCCGACGAGGGCAACCCCAACCTCAAGCTGCGCTTGTACGTGACGGGCGGGGGCTGCTCCGGCTTCTCGTACGGTTTCGCCTTCGACGATCAAATCAACGACGACGACACCCGCATCGACAAGGACGGCGTGAGCATGGTGGTCGACATGATGAGCATGCAGTACCTGATGGGTGCCGACATCGACTACGAAGACGGCCTGGAAGGCTCGCGCTTCGTCATCCACAACCCGAACGCGCAGACCACCTGTGGCTGCGGCAGCTCGTTCTCGATGTGAGGAGCGCGACATGGCCGTCACCCTGACCGAGAAGGCCGCTCGCCACATCGAGCGTTCGCTCCACAAACGAGGCAAAGGCGTGGGACTGCGGCTGGCCGTCAAGACCAGCGGTTGCTCGGGCCTGGCCTATGCGATCGAGTTCGCCGACGAGGCCTTGCCCGAGGACCAGGTCTTCGACAGCCACGGTCTGAAGCTGCTGGTGGACCCGCGCAGCCTGCCCTTCCTCGATGGCACCGAGCTCGACTTCGTGCGCGAGGGGCTCAACGAGGGCTTCAAGTTCCACAACCCGAACGCCAAGGCCAATTGCGGTTGCGGCGAGAGCTTCGCTGTCTGACATCGAACGAGAAGGGGGCACGCCATGGCGCTGCTGCAGATCGCGGAGCCCGGCCAGAGCGCCGCGCCGCACCAGCACCGGCTGGCCGCCGGCATCGACCTGGGCACCACGCATTCGCTGGTTGCCAGCGTGAGCAGTGCGATGCCTCGTGCCCTGCCCGATGAACAAGGGCGGGTGTTGCTGCCCTCGGTGGTCCACTACCGCGACCCGCAAGAGCCGCCCGTCGTCGGCTTCGATGCGGTGGCCCGGCAGGCCGAGGACCCGCTCAACACCATCGCCTCGGTCAAGCGCCTGATGGGACGCAGCCACGCCGATGTGATGCGCGCTGGCCGCCCGCCTTACGCCATCGTCGAGCAGCCCGGCATGGTCGGCGTGCAAACGGCGGCCGGCCTGCGCTCGCCCGTGGAGGTCTCGGCCGACATCCTGCGCAGCCTGCGCGCCCGCGCGGAAAGCTCGCTGGGCGGAGACCTCACCGGCGTGGTCATCACCGTACCGGCCTACTTCGATGACGCGCAGCGCCAGGCCACGAAAGATGCGGCCAAGCTCGCGGGGCTGCAGGTGCTGCGCCTGCTCAACGAGCCCACGGCCGCCGCCATCGCCTATGGGCTCGACAAGGGCGCGCATGGCACCTTCGTGGTCTACGACCTGGGCGGCGGCACCTTCGACGTGTCGGTGCTGCGTTTGAGCCAAGGCGTCTTCGAGGTGTGCTCGACCGGAGGCGACTCGGCGCTCGGTGGCGATGACTTCGACCGCGTCGTCGCGCTCTGGTTGGCCGATCAGCAGGGCCTGGACTGGGCCGCGCTCGACGCCGTCACGCAGCAGCACCTGCTCATCAGCGCGCGTGCGGCCAAGGAGGCGCTCTCCAGCTTCGATGCCGTCGACGTGTGTGGCCAGACCTTGACGGGCGAGGCTTTCTCGGACTTGGTGAAACCGCTCGTGCAGCGCACGTTGAGCGCCACGAAGCGCGCGATGAAAGATGCCCAACTGGCCCTCGATGAAATAGATGGCATCGTGCTGGTAGGCGGCTCGACTCGCATGCCCGTTGTGCGCCGCGCAGTGGCTGACCTGTTCGGCCGCGAGCCCCTGACCGACCTCAACCCGGACGAGGTCGTGGCGCTTGGCGCGGCCATCCAGGCCAACGCCCTGGTGGGCAATGGCGTCGATGGCACCAGTGGCGAATGGCTGCTGCTCGATGTCTGCCCGCTGTCGCTCGGCCTGGAAACCATGGGTGGCCTGGTCGAGAAAATCATCCCGCGCAACACCACCTTGCCCGCCGCACGCGCCCAGGACTTCACCACCTTCAAGGACGGCCAGACCGCGATGACCCTGCACGTGCTGCAAGGCGAGCGCGAGTCGGTCAAGGACTGCCGCTCGCTGGCGCGCTTCGAATTGCGCGGCATCCCGCCCATGGTGGCCGGCGCTGCGCGCATCCGCGTGAGTTTCCAGATCGACGCCGATGGCCTGCTGTCCGTCACCGCGCGCGAGCAGAGCACCGGCGTGCAGACCCAGGTGGAGGTCAAGCCCGCCTATGGCCTCGACGATGAACAGATCGCCCGCATGCTCGCCGACAGCGTGGGCCGCGCCAGCGAGGACATGGCGCTGCGCATGCTGCGCGAGGCGCAGATCGACGCCCGCCGCCTGCTCGACGCCACCGAAGCGGCGCTGAAGGAAGACGGCGATGCCCTGCTCTCGCCGCCCGAACGCCAGCACATCGTCGACGCCATGAACCACGTGGCCGACCAGCTCGAAACCAGCAGCAGCACCGATGCCATCAAGGGTGCCTGCCAGTTGCTCAACCACGCCACCACCGCCTTCGCTGCGCGCCGCATGGACGCCTCCGTGCGGCAGGCCCTCTCGGGCCGCGCGCTCGACACCATCACCTGATCGACGGAGCCCGCCCATGCCACAGCTCACCATCCTCCCCCACCAAGAGCTGTGCCCCCAGGGCCAAAGCTTCGAGGTCCGCCCGGGCCGCTCGCTGTGCGAGAGCCTGTTGCAGCATGGCATCGCCATCGAGCATGCCTGCGACATGGTCGCGGCCTGCGCGACCTGCCACGTGCTCATCCGCCAAGGCGGCGAGAGCCTGGCCGCGCCCGACGACGAGGAAGAAGACCAGCTCGACAAGGCCTGGGGCGTCGAGCCCTGCTCTCGGCTCGCCTGCGCCGTGCGCATGGGCCAGTCGGACCTCACCATCGAGCTGCCGCGCCACACGCGCAACCACGCCCGCGAGCGTGTCTGAGCCCCATCCCCTCGGCCACTTCTCCCGCCATCCATCGCCACGTTCGGCCCTGCCCCCGTGCTGTGCCGAACCCGACGACAAACCCGACAAGGCCGACGCGCTGGACACCCGATGGACACGGCTCTTGCAACGTTTTGCGAGGCTTTCCCAGGGCTGAACGGCACCTTGAAAGCGTGGCACAGCGATTGCAAAAAGAAGCCTCAAAGACCCCGTCAACCACGACGAACCCAGCGCCCGAAAGAGCCCGACATGGTCCTGCCCGTCATCAACGACACCACCCTGCGCGACGGCGAACAGACCGCCGGCGTGGCCTTCACTCTCGACGAGAAGGTGGCCATCGCACAGGCCTTGTCGGCCGCTGGCGTGCCCGAGATGGAGGTGGGCATCCCCGTCATGGGCGAGGCCGAAGTCGAGGCCATCAACACCATCGCCTCGCTCGGCCTGGGTTGCCGGCTGATGGTGTGGGGCCGCATGCGCGACGAAGACATGCTGGCCGCGCTCGCCTGCGATGTCGATGTCATCCACCTGTCCATCCCCGTGTCGGACATCCACCTGCGCCACAAGCTCCAACGCGACCGCATCTGGGCGATGGAGCAGGTCGAGCGCTATGTCAGCACCTTGCACGCGGCCGGCCGCGAGGTGTCGGTGGGTGCCGAAGATGCCTCGCGGGCCGACCCCGTGTTCCTCGGCGAGCTGGCCCGCCTGGCGCAGCGCTGCGGGGCTTCGCGCATCCGCTTCGCCGACACGCTGGGCGTGCTCGACCCCTTTGCCACCTTCGACGCCATCAGCCTGCTGCGCCACGCGGTGGAGATCGACATCGAGGTCCACGCCCACAACGACCTGGGCCTGGCCACCGCCAACACGCTGGCCGCGTTGCGCGCTGGTGCCACGCACGCCAACACCACCGTCAACGGCCTGGGCGAGCGCGCCGGCAACGCCGCGATGGAAGAAGTGGTGATGGGGCTCAAGCACATCCACGGCATGCACTGCGGCATCCGCACCACCGAGCTCGTGCGCATCTCCAAGCTGGTGGAGCAGGCTTCGGGGCGGCCCGTGGCGGTCAACAAGAGCATCGTGGGCGACGCCATCTTCACGCACGAATCGGGCATCCATGTCGATGGGCTGGCCAAGCACCCGACCACCTACGAAGGCTTCGACCCGGCCGAGCTGGGTCGCGCACGCCAGACCGTGCTGGGCAAGCACTCGGGCACCCGCGCCGTGAAGCTCGCCTACCAGGCCCTGGGCCTATCGCTCGACGAGCCCCAGGTGCCGCGTCTGCTGGAGCGCGTGCGCGGGCACGCGGTGCACACCAAGCGCGCGCCCACGCTGGCCGAGCTGCGGCAGTTCTACCTTGAGTCCTCGTCGCTGGAAGGGCAACCCTCATGAGCCGCACCGACCCCACTCACCTGGACACGGCCTTGGGCCACAGCCTGCGGGCCACGCTCGACGAAGCGCCCATGGCAGGGATCGAGGCCGCCAACGACCCAACCACACCACTGCCCCCTAGCTGGTGGAGCCTGGTCTGTGAAGACGTGGCCTGCGTGGCCCAGCGTGACCCGGCCGCGCGCTCGCGCTTCGAGGTCTGGACGCTCTACCCCGGCGTGCACGCCGTCGCCTTGCACCGACTCGCACACGCGCTGTGGATCGGGGGATGGCGCTACCTGCCGCGCTGGATGTCCTACGTCGCGCGTTGGTGGACGCACATCGATATCCACCCCGGCGCCCGCATCGGCCGGCGCTTCTTCATCGACCACGGCACCGGCGTCGTCATTGGCGAGACCGCCGAGATCGGCGACGACTGCACGCTCTACCACGGCGTCACCCTGGGCGGCACCAGTTGGCAGGCCGGCAAGCGCCACCCCACGCTGGGCAATGGCGTGGTCGTGGGCGCGGGCGCCAAGGTGCTCGGCCCCATCGTCGTTGGACACGGTGTGCGCGTGGCGGCCAACTCGGTCGTCATCGACCCGGTGCCCGAAGGGGCCACCGTGGTCGGCATCCCCGGGCGCGTGGTGGTGCGCGAGGCCTCGCGCCCACGCCGCACCGCCGAAGGCTTCATGCCCGTTGACCTCAACCACCACCTCATCCCCGACCCGGTCGGGCGCGCCATGACCTGCATGCTCGCTCGCATCCAGGAACTGGAAGACCGCCTCGACCAGCATTCCGACAAAGGAGCGCAGCCATGATGGACGACCTCACCCAGCAGCTCAAGCAGCTCTCATCGGCCGAAGACTTCCTGAACTTCTTCGGCGTGCCCCACGAACCCAGCGTGGTGCACGTGAGCCGACTGCACATCCTCAAGCGCTTCTACCAGTACATCCGCCAGGCGCCCAACCTGCCCGGCGACAACGAGCAGGCGCTCTACAGCGTCTATCGCGATCTGCTGGTGCGCGCCTACTCGGACTTCGTGCGCTCCACGCCCGCGCAGGAAAAGGTCTTCAAGGTCTTTCAAGAGGCCAACGGCGAGCAGCACGTCTCGCTGCAAAGCCTGAAAGCCTCGCTGCCCGCACGCGCGGCGCCCCAGCCGGTCGCCGACTCCGCCTCCATCGCTCCGCTCTGAAACACCCTTCGAGGAAGCCGCCATGCACATCGTCGTCTGCATCAAGCAGGTGCCCGACTCGGCGCAGATCCGCGTCCACCCGGTCACCAACACCATCATGCGCCAGGGCGTGCCCGCCATCGTCAACCCCTACGACCTGTTCTCGCTCGAAGAAGCCCTGCGCCTGAAGGACAAGTTCGGCGGCCGCGTGACCGTGCTGTGCATGGGCCCGCCGCAAGCCGAAGAAGCCCTGCGCAAATGCGTGTCCTTCGGCGCCGACGACGCCGTGCTGGTCACCGACCGTGCCTTCGCTGGCGCTGACACGCTGGCCACCTCCTACGCCCTGGCCGCAGCCATCCGCAAGCTGGGCAGCGAGCAGCAGGTGGACATGGTGTTCGCGGGCAAGCAGACCATCGACGGCGACACGGCGCAAGTGGGCCCGGGCGTGGCCAAGCGGCTGGGCCTGCAATTGTTGACCTACGTGTCGCGCATCGTCGAGACCGACCTGGAGGGCGGCACCATCACCGTCGAACGCCGTGGCGAAGGTGGCGTGCAGGTGCTGCAAACCAAGCTGCCCTGCCTGATCACGATGCTGGAGAACACCAACGAGATGCGCTTCGCCTCGCTGCCCTCGATGATCCACGCCGCCGCCTACCCGGTGCGCAAGTGGAACAAGGACGACGCCGGCATCGAAGACATCACCAAGATCGGCTTGAAGGGTTCACCCACCGTCGTCAGCCGCGTGTTCGGCCCGACGCCCCGATCGGAAAAGGCCGAGATGCTGAGCGTGGAAACCTCTTCGCTGCGCGACGTTTCGCTCAACCTGATCCAGTCCATCTTCACGCGTCACACGACGCTGGAAGACGACCTGGTCGAAAAGCTCAGCGCCTGATCAAGCCGCTTTCACACACACGCTGTCATCACCCCGAACGGGAGCCCTGCCATGAGCGAAGCCAAACCCGCACTCAAACCCGCCGGCCGAGGCCGCAACCTCGAACTCTCCGATGAACTCAAGGCCTACAAGGGCGTGTGGGTCTTCATCGAGCACGAACGCGGCCACGCGCACAGCGTGTCGTGGGAGCTGCTGGGCGAAGGCCGCAAGCTCGCCGACCGCCTGGGCTCGCCCCTGTGCGGCGTGCTGCTCGGCAGCCCCGACGAAGACCTCGACCGCTTCGCGAAAGAGGCCTTCACCTTCGGCGCCGACCACGTCTACTTCATGCGCGACCCGGTGCTCAAGGGCTATCGCAACGAGCCCTTCACCAAGGGCCTGACCGACCTGGTCAACAAGTACAAGCCCGAAATCGTGCTGCTGGGCGCCACCTCGCAAGGCCGCGACCTGGCCGGCTCGGTGGCCACCACCCTGCTCACCGGCCTGACCGCCGACTGCACCGAGCTCGACATCGACCCCAACACCCGCGCCCTGGCCGCCACGCGCCCCACCTTCGGCGGCTCGCTGCTGTGCACGATCATGACCCTGGCCTACCGCCCGCAGATGGCCACCGTGCGCCCCCGCGTGATGGCCATGCCGCGTGCCGACGCCGAACGCACCGGCACCACTTCCGAAGACACGCTGGGCCTGATCGAAACCAACATCGTCACCAAGCTGCTCGACTTCATCCCCGATGCCAGCTCGAACAAGATCAACCTGCCCTACGCCGACGTGATCGTCAGCGGCGGCAAGGGCTTGAAGACCCCCGAGAACTTCAAGCTCGTCTTCGACCTGGCCCGCGTGCTGGGTGGCGAGGTGGGTGCCACGCGCCCCTGCGTGCAGGCCGGCTGGGTCGAGGCCGACCGCCAGGTGGGGCAAACAGGCAAGACGGTGCGCCCCAAGCTCTACATCGCCGCCGGCATCAGCGGCGCCATCCAGCACCGCGTGGGCATGGAGGCCAGCGACGTCATCGTCGCCATCAACACCGACCCGAACGCGCCCATTTTTGACTTCGCCCACCACGGCATCGTCGGCAACGCCATGCAGGTGCTGCCCGCACTGACGCAGGCCTTCCAGGCCCACCTCGACCAACGCATCCGCAAGGTCGCTTGACCCAGCCCTCAACAGGAGCAAGAGGAGCAAGACCATGAAAGCCAACCAGAAGTTCGATGCCATCGTCGTGGGCGCCGGCCCCTCGGGCAACGCCGCCGCCTACACCATGGCCAAAGCCGGCCTGAAGGTGCTGCAGATCGAGCGTGGCGAATACCCCGGCTCGAAGAACGTGCAAGGCGCCATCCTCTACGCCGACGCGCTCGAGCGCATCATCCCCGACTTCCGCGAAGACGCCCCGCTGGAGCGCCACATCATCGAGCAGCGCATGTGGGTGCTCGACGACGCCAGCTTCGTGGGCAGCCACTTCCGCAGCGAGGACTACAACAAGCCGCCCTACAACCGCTACACCATCATCCGCGCGCAGTTCGACAAGTGGTTCAGCTCGAAGGTGCGCGAGGCCGGCGCCCTGCTGATCTGCGAGACCACGGTGCAGAACCTCATCATGGATGGCGACAAGGTGGTGGGCGTGCGCTGCGACCGCGAAGCCGGTGACGTGTTCGCCGACGTGGTGGTGCTCGCCGACGGCGTCAACAGCACGCTGGCGCGCAAGGCCGGCTTTCACCCCGAGATCAAGTCCAGCAACGTCGCGCTGGCGGTCAAGGAAATCCTCTTCATGCCCGAAGAGCTGATCCAGCAGCGCTTCAACATCAAGGAAGAAGAAGGCGTCGTCATCGAGATGATCGGCAAGATCACCGACGGCATGATGGGCACGGGCTTCCTCTACACCAACAAGGATTCGCTGACCATCGGCATCGGCTGCATGCTCTCGGACTTCAAGAAAAACGAGAACAAGACCTCGCCATACCAGTTGCTGGAGAACCTCAAGCGCCACCCCAGCATCGCCCCGCTGATCGAGGGTGGCGAGATGAAGGAGTACTGCGCCCACCTGATCCCCGAGGGCGGCTTCTTCGCCGTGCCCAAGGTGCATGGCAACGGCTGGATGATCGTCGGCGACTCGGGTGGCTTCGTCAACGCCGTGCACCGCGAGGGCTCCAACCTGGCCATGACCACGGGCCGCCTGGCTGCGGAAACCGTGATCAACGCCAAGGCGGCCGGCAAGCCGCTCAACGAGGCCACGCTCAAGGCCTACCAGAAGGCACTGGACGAATCCTTCGTGATGAAGGACCTCAAGAAGTACCGCGACATGCCCAAGGTTTTCCACGAGAACCCGCAGTTCTTCACCACCTACCCCGAGCTGCTCAACAAGGCGGCGCGCACCATGGTCACGGTCGACAACGTCGACAAGAAGACCAAGGAGCGCGAGGTCTTCTCCAGCTTCCGCGCGGCGCGCAGCTTCACCGGCCTGGTGGGCGACGCCTTCAAGCTCTGGCGCGCCTTCCGCTGAGCGCCCCCTTTCACACCACGACAGGAGCGATGACATGACCCCGATCGCCGTCAACGTGGAAGACAAGCTCTTCCAGAACCGCTACAAGGTCGACGCCGGCCGTCCCCACATCAAGATCAAGGACGCCGAGGTCTGCCGCAGCGACTGCCAGGACCGCAGTTGCACCTTCGTCTGCCCGGCCAGTTGCTACAAGGCCGAAGGCAATGGCGCCGTCACCCTCATCACCGACGGCTGCCTGGAATGCGGCAGCTGCCGGATCATCTGTTCCGAGCACGCCAACGTCGAGTGGGAGTACCCACGCGGCGGCCACGGCATCCTCTTCAAGTTCGGCTGAACGCCGCTGGAGCCCCACCCCATGTCACGCCCTGAACGCAGCGTCTTCGTCTGCTCGCAACAGCGCCCGCCGGGCCACCCTCGCGGCTGCTGCGCCGCGCAAGGCAGCCAGGCGGTGCTGCAGGCCTTCTGGCAACAGGTGCAAGCCCGCCAGGCATACGACCAAGTGGGCGTGACCTACTCGGGTTGCCTCGGGCCTTGCGATGGCGGCGTCAACGTCGTCGTCTTCCCCGACAGCGTGCTCTACAGCCGCGTCAAGCCCGAAGACGTGCCGGAGATCTTCGAGCGTCACCTGCTGGGCGGCGAGGTCGTGACCCGGCTGGCCGCATCGGCTGGCGCTTGGTGAACAGAACGCAGAACGGGCGGTCGGCGTGAACCTCTTCACCGGTGAGTCGTCGGACGAATTCTTCGGCGGCGAGGTGCCACCGCAGGTGCGCCACCTCGTCGACGAGGCTCGCCAGGAGCCCAACCCGCAACGCGCGCTCGCCCTGCTGTGGACGGCCCAGGTATGCGCGCCTGACTGCCCCTCGCTGTACTACCTGCTCTACAAGTTCCACGCGCGCCATGGCGACACGGCGCAGGCCGAGTTCGCCGCCCTCAAGGGCCTGGACGTGGCCGCCAAGCAGGCCGGCCTGCCCGCGATTTGGCAGGAGGTCGACGCGGGCATGGCGAACTTTCAATCGCCCGGACCAGCCCGCTTCTGGTTGTTCACCTTGAAAGCGCTGGCCTTCATTCGCCTGCGTCGGCGCGACCCTTTCGGCGCGCGAGCCTACCTGCGCAAGGTGCAAGAACTCGACCCCACCGGCGGCACCGGCGCCAGCGTGATCGACGCCCTGCTCAAAGGCGCGGCCTGAGCGCGAAGCCGCCCCGCACCGGCCAGTGGCGCAGCAGCATCGCGCCCAGCAGCAAGGCCAGCGGCAGCGCGTAAAGGGGCATGGCGCCCACCCTCTTGAGGCACGCCAGCACGAACACCAGCCAGACCACGTGGGCGCAGACACGGTGCATGGCCCGCCAGCGCACATGGCCCAGCCAGCGCACTGCGGCATCGAACGAAGTCAACGCCATCAGCGCGATGGCCGCGTAACCCGCACCGCCGATCCAGCGGCTGGGTGGTGGCGAGAGCTGGGCCCACAGCTCGGGCGTGGCCCAGGCTGCCACGCAAGCGATGCCCATCGCGTGGCAAGCGTGCGAAGTGGCGAACAGCAGCCCCACTTGACGCCGGTGGCGCATCAGCCAGGCGCTCCACCCGCCGGGCCATCGCCGCCAACAGGCCGATGCCGTGAACGCCAGCAGGAACAGCAGCAGCGACACCCGCGCCGTCACGCGGACGAGCCGCCGGGCGCCTTCGGCATCGGGCTGGCCGAGCAGCATCGCGCCTGTCAGCGCGAGCAGGCAGGCGGCGCCGACGGCCCACACGCGCCAGGGCGATGGCTGGCCGGCTGGTGGAGAAGATGACGGGGGGGAAGCTGGCCCGGATGCGGATGCCGATGCCGAAGGCACCGCTGAATGCGCGGCGGAATGCAGAGCTGAGGGCAAGGCCGAAGGAGGGGCGACGGGTGGCATGGTGCTTCAGGTGGGCAGTGAAGAAGGCCCCATGCTGCTGGCCCAGGTCGCCAGCGAGAAGCGAGAATACGCAGTGCTTACATTGACGGGCCACCCGGCCACGCACCGAGGCCCCCTCCATCATGCGGAACCACACCCCCAAGCCTTACCACCATGGCAACCTGCGCCAGGCGGTCATCGACACCGCCTTGCAACTCGCCGAAGAGTCGGGCGACGAGCGCGTCAGCCTGCGCGAGGTGGCGCGCCGCATCGGGGTGTCGTCTGGCGCGCCCTTCCGGCACTTCGCCGACCACGCGGCGTTGATGACCGCCATCGCCGAAGAGGCCACGGTGCGGCTTCGATTGATGGTCGAGCGCGACCAGCACCAGGCACCGCCAGCCGCCATCGAACGGCTGCGCGCCATGGGCCACAGCTTCCTGGCGTGGGCGCTGCAACACCCCACTTCGTTTCGGCTCGTGTCGGCGCGGCGGCTCTACGACTTCGATGGCTCACCGGCCTTGAACGCGCACTTCCAGGCCGTTCGCGACCGCACCATCGCGCTGGTGAAACAGGCCCAGGCCGAGGGTGATCTGCACGGCAATGTGCCACCCGAACGCCTGGCCTTGATGCTGCGCGGCGCCGTCTACGGCATGGCGCGCATGCACGTGGATGGACAACTGGCGCAGTGGGGGGTGGGCACGCGCTCAGCCAGGCGTGAGCTGCAAGCCACCCTCGACGCCTTGGTGGATGGTTTGGGTGCCAGACACACCGCCAAAAACACCGCCAAACCCGCAGCCCGAAAGGGGCGGTCCCCATGAAAAACGTCCGGCACGTTTGACCGTGCCGGACGCTTGATCGATCGGTGACGCGCCGAACGCAGCCCGCCGCAGCGGAGCCTTCGCCGTGCGAAGACCCCGCACGGCATCGTCATCCGAGCTCAGGGCTTGTACACGATCGGCGTCAGCGGGTTGCCCGGGGCGATGCTGGCGCAGTTCTCCGGCGCGGACTTGCCGGCGAAGCGGTCGTCGATCCAGGTGATAGCCCAAGGCAGCCAGTTGATCATGGTCAGGAAGTGGCTGGAGCCCCATTCCTTGTGCTGCACGGGCACGCCCTGAGCGCAATACTGGCGCGCCAGCGTGCGGACATCGCCCGCCAGCATCACGCCGTCGCCAGCGCCCCACGTGGGCGACGGCTTGGTGCCTTCCCAAACGCCGCCCGTGCCTTGGCCGATCTGCAGCGGGATGGCGGGCGTGCCGCCGGTGCCCATGATGACCTTGTTCACCGCCGACACGTACTCGGGGATCTTGGTGCGATCCTGGAACTCGGGCTTGACGAGGTCCTTCCAGGTCACGTTGCTGTACTGGCCGAGCACGTAGGCGATCGAGGCCTTCTGCATCTTGTTGTAGACGTCCAGGCCACGCGGGGTGAGGTACTTCTGGATGTCGATCTCATAAGAGCGCGAGACGCCGATGACCGCCATCGGCATCACACCGCCCCAGATGGGCGTGCCTTCGACGTAGGTCAGGTTGTGCTCGGGGCTCACCAGGGTGCCGCCAAAAGCCGCGCCGATCAGGTTGGGCGTGAGGTCAGGCGCGTAGGTGGGCGCCAGCTCGGCGGCCCACTCGGTGGCGATGGCGCCGCCCGAATAACCCATCAACACCACCTTGGCGTTCTTGGACAGGCCGACCTGCGGCGAGTTGAGCGCGGCGCGGATCGAATCCAGCGTGTTGTAGCCGTACTCCGGTCCGGCGGCGAAGTTGGCCTTCTGCCCTTCGGTGTCGGAGATGACGATGGTGTAGCCCTTCTTCGCATAGGTTCCGAACAGCGCCGTCTCGACCGTGATCAGCAGATCAGGCAAGCGCTGGCCGCCAGCGTAACCACGCGACGGGGCATCTTCCGGGTTCAGCGAGTCATAGAAGGACTGGTACGAAATGACCTTGTCCTTGTTCGGGCAGCCCGACTTGCAGTCGGGCGCGAAGACGGTCGTGACATTCGCCGTGGGCCGTTGCATCGCATCGGTCGAGCGGTAGACGATCTGCGTGGCCTTGACCGAGGTCTTGATGCCAGCGATGTAGGCCGAGATGGTACGCGTCTTGAGCACCGTGCCAGGCGCGATGTCGGCCAGCGGGGTGCTGTCGGTGTACTGGAAGAAGGGATCGGGCGTGGTGGTCGCGCTCGCCACGGTGGGCAGCATGAACGCGGTCACCGCGACTTGGGCCGCGGTCTGCAGCAGTTTTTGTTTGCTCAAACGGTACTTCATGAGGGGCTCCTGGATTCGCGTTGACGCGTGATGAGCAAGAGTGTCAGCGTCGCAAGCCCTCTCTGGGGTTGCCCAAACGGCCACGCATTTGCCACAACGGTCACCTTCCAGGGTTTGACCGGATGGGGCCCCACCCGATGCTCGACCGGACAAACCCGTGATGATCAGGAAATGCACCCCGATCCATCAACCCCGCAACAAGGCCGCTCCCTTGATTTGCGCGTGCACGGCCAGACCGGGCTTCAGGCCCAGCGCGCTCACCGAGCGCCGCGTCAGGCGGGCCAGCAAGGCGCTGCCATCTGAGGTGCAAAGGCGCAGCATCACGCTGGCGGCGTCCTCGTCGTGCAGCGCGTCCACCGTCGCGGGCAGGATGTTGAGGATGCTGCTGTCATGGGCGCGGCTGAGCGCCACGCTCACGTCGCGCGCCAGCACCCTCACGCGCACCCGGGCACCCACCGCTTCTGTGCAACCGCCCACCCAGAGCATCGGCCCCGCATCGGCATCGGCACCGGGTTGCCCAGGTGGCCCCAGCTGCAATCGAGCCAGGCCAGACTCGGGCTCCTGATCGACCAGGGTCGCGTGCAGGATGGCAGAGGCGTCGTCGAAGCGTGCCAAGGGGCTGTCCGGGCGAGCCATGACCTCGTCGGCCGGTCCGGCCAACTCGACGCGCCCGGCACGCATCAGCACCAGGTGATCGGCCAGCCGGGCGGCCTCGTCCAACGAATGCGTCACGTAAACGATGGGTACGCCGCTGTCGCTGAGCGTCGAAAGGTAAGGCAGCACCTCGGCCTTGCGCGCCACATCGAGCGCTGACAGCGGCTCGTCCATCAACAGCAGCGCCGGGCTGGTCAACAAGGCCCGGGCGATGGCCACACGCTGGCGCTCGCCGCCGGAGAGGCCGGCGGTGTCGCGCCCCATGAGGTGGCCGATGCCCAGCAGTTGGATGGCCTGGTCAGGCTGGATGCGACGCTGTGCAGCGGGGATCCGCCGGAACCCATAGAGCAGGTTGTCGGCCACCGAGAGGTGGGCGAACAGGCTGGCTTCCTGGAAGACCATGCCCAGGGCGCGGCGGTGGGTGGGCAGGTGCAGGCCACGCGCGTGGTCTTGCCAGGTTTCATCGCCCACGCGCACGCTGCCGGTCGCCCGTTCGAGGCCGGCCAGACAACGCAGCACGGTGGTCTTGCCGCAACCCGATGGGCCCAGCAGCACGCTGACGCCTCGGCCCGGCAGGCGCAGGTCCACATCGAGCGTGAACCCAGGCCGGTGCATGCGCAGGCTGGCTTCGATGGACGCGGCGCCCACCTGGCGAGAGGGCGCGTTCGCGGACGGCTGTGGCCCGAGTGCGGCTGGCTGGCGATGGAAGGGCTTCATGTCGGCGCCCCGCTCAGGCCGCGCAAGGCTCGCCCACGTTGGCCATGCAAGCCGTACAACAACCACATCACCCCGAAGCCGAAGGCCATCATGCCGCCGGCCAGCCAATGCGCCTGCGTCCATTCCTGGGCTTCGACATGGCCGTACAGCGCGACCGACAGCACCTGCGTGCGGCCGGGGATGTTGCCGCCGATCATCAGCACCACGCCAAACTCGCCCACCGTGTGCGCGAAGCCCAGCACCGCGGCGGTCAGGAAGCCGGGGCGTGCCAGCGGCACGGCCACCGTGAGGAAACGGTCCCACGGCGAGGCGCGCAGCGTGGCGGCCACCTCCAGCGGGCGTGCGCCGATGGCCTCGAAAGCCTGTTGCAGCGGTTGCACGACGAAGGGCATGGAATGCAGCACGGACGCCACCACCAGGCCGGTGAAGGTGAAGGGCAGCAGGCCCAGGCCCAAGGCCTGCATCGCCTGCCCCACCGCGCCATGCGGCCCAAGCAGCAATAGCAGGTAAAAGCCGATGACGGTGGGCGGCAGCACCAGCGGCAGGGCCACCACCGCGCCCACGGCGCCCTTCAGGCGTGAACGCGTGTGCGCCAGCCACCACGCGATGGGCGTGCCCACCAGCAGCAGCAACACGGTGGTCAGCCCGGCGAGCTGCGCCGTCAGCTTCAGGGCCTGCGTCAAGGCCTGCCAGTCCGCCGGGTTCACAGGCCGTAGCCCCAGGCCTGGATCACCGCCTTCGCGGCATCGGATTGCAGGTACTTCAACAGCGCCTGCGCGGCGGCCTGGTTGGCCCCCGTGCTGAGCAGCACCGCGTTCTGGCGGATGGGCGTGTAGAGCGCCTGCGGCACCTGCCACCACGAGCCCACCGCCGGCTTGCCGGGGATGGCCACCTGCGACAAGGCCACAAAACCAAGCTCGGCGTTGCCCGTGGCCACGAACTGCTGCGCCTGGGCGATGTTGTCGGCTTGCACGATCTTGGGGGCGAGCGCATCGTGAACACCGAGCTTCTTGAGCACCTCCAGGCCGGCTGCGCCATAAGGCGCCAGCTTGGGGTTGGCGATGGACAGGTGTTCGAACTGGCCCTTCTTGAGCACCTCGCCCTGGGCGTCGACAAAGCCTGGCTTGGCGCTCCACAGCACCAGCTTGCCCACTGCATAGGTGAAGGAGCTGCCTTTGACGGCCAGCCCTTCTTCGATGAGCTTGGCGGGGGTTTCGTCGTCTGCGGCGATCAGCACGGCGAAAGGTGCGCCATTGCGGATCTGCGCGTGGAACTTGCCCGTCGACCCCGTGGACACGACGGCCTGGTGGCCAGTGGCCGCCGTGAAGCCCGCCGCGATCTGCTGGAAGGGGCCCGCGAAGTTGGCCGCCACCGCGACCTGGACCTCGTCGGCATGCGCGGGGGCCATGCCGAGCAAGGCGAGCGCGCAGCACGACAAGAGGTGGCGAGCAAGCTTGGGCAGGCCCGTGACCGGGCGCGCGTGGCCAGACACAACCGGGGACGAGGGAGAAGGCATGCGGAACATGGCAAAGCTCCTTTTCAGCTTTTCAAAAAAGTGCTGGGCCGTTCAACCGAGCACGGAGAGGATGACGCTGGATGACTTGAACAGGGCGCACGCGCGGTCGCCTTCTTTCAGGCCCATCTGGCGCACGGATTCGGCGGTGACCACGGCCGTGACCGATTTGCCGCCGCCGAGGCTCACGGTGACTTCGCTGTTGACGGCGCCCTCCACCACGCGGTCGACCGCGCCCCACAGGTGGTTGCGCGCGCTGGTGCGCAAGTTGGTGTCGGTCATCAGCAGCACGGACGACGCCTTGATCAGCGCCACCACCTCCATGCCCATGCGCAGGCCGAGCTGTTCGGCGGATTCGCGGGTGATGACGGCGACCAGCTCGTGCTGGCCATCGAGGCGCAGGTAGACCTCGAAGTTGACAGGCCCCTCCTTCATGCCAGAGACGGTGCAGGCCAACTGGTTGCGCGCGCTGGTGCGCATGCCCATGCGCCTGAGCAAACGCTGGAAGGCGCGGATGCTGCCGCCATCGACTTCGTCCCAGGCCTCGGTGAGCCGCTCCAACGCGAGCTGGTATTCCGACTCGACGGCCCGAAACAGCGCCACGACCTTGCGCCCGTGCTCGGTGAGTTCCGTTCCCCCACCGTGGCGCCCGCCTGACACCCGGGTGACCAGGGGCTCCTCGGACAGGTTGTTCATGGCTTCGACCGCGTCCCACGCCGCCTTGTAAGACAAGGGCACGTGCTTGGCGGCCTGCGAGATCGAGCCATGCTGGTCGATCGCCTCCAGCAGCCGGATGCGGGTGTCGCCCAGGAAGGTGCCGATGTCGGTCGTCACCTCCAGCCGGGGCCTCAGCTTGGGCGGGCCAGGCCGAGGCGCTTTGGCTGAATTGTTGGGTTTGGCGGGTTTGGCGTCCGTGCTCATGTTCACGCTGATGTTCGTTTTGGCCCAGCGGCCCGCTCGGTCATGTCTGGCGGATGCCAGACGGGAGGACCTAGACTGTTTATGCTCTATGTACGCAAGGATATAACGCAACCTTCGTGCCCAACCTTCGGAGTTCATGATGCAAGTCAGCGCACGCAACACCTTCACCGGCCAAGTCCAGTCTGTTTCGGACGGCGCCGTCAACAGCGAGGTCACCCTTGCCCTGCCGGGGGGTGACCTGCTCGTGGCGGTGGTCACCCGGGGCAGCGTGCAGTCCCTCGGCCTGGCGCCGGGCAAGCAGGCCGTGGCCTTGGTCAAGGCGCCCTGGGTGGTGCTGGCCACCCGCGCATGCGGCCTGAAGTTCAGCGCCCGCAATCAACTGGCCGGCAAGGTCAGTCAGGTCGACAAGGGCGCGGTCAACAGCGAGGTCACATTGGTCCTGCCTGGTGGCAGCGCCGTTCATGCCGTGGTCACCAACGAGGCGGTTCGCGAACTGGATCTCCAGCCTGGCAGCGAGGCCATCGCCGTCATCAAGGCCAGCCACGTCATCCTGGCGGTTCCGGCTTGAACGGGCCTGCCCGGGCGGGACTTGAAAGGCCGCCATGTGCCCTCCTCAGCGGGGCATGCGCTCGCTGAAGGTGTGGAACTCATAGGCCGTGCGGCCGTTGGGCGCCAGCGAGATCACGCGGTGGATGAGCCACCGGCCGTCGCGCAGGCGCCAGGCCGTCAGGTCTTCGCGATGGGTGTCGCCCACGGGGAAACGGTGGCGGCAGAAGCAGGGCTGGTCTTCTTCGTCGAAACCCAGCCAGCGCTCGGCGCCGACGTTCGCGTCGCGGTTCACCTCGATCCAGATCGGGCCGATGGCCAGGTGCCGCCAGGCCGGCGCGAGCCTCAGGTCCCAAGCGACGTCACCGCCCAGGTGGTTGCTCCGCTTGGATCGCCTGACCCGGCCATCGTTGTATTCACTGATATACAGCGGTCCTCGCGACATGCGGCCTCCGTTTCATCGAAGGTGGAGCCGGCCCGCTTTGGCGAACCGGCTTCCATGTGGGTGTGGGACGGGCGAACCGATCGCCCGGGTGTTCAAGCGTTCAGGCCATCAGGACTGCGTTCAGGCGCTGGCCGGTGCGTGCGTGTAGCACTTCTTGGGGCAGATGCGCGAGCACGCCGTGCAGCCAATGCACATCTCCTGGTGGGCGATGGTCATGACCTTCTTTTCATACTCGTCGTCATCGTCCTCGTCGCCAGCCAGGGCAACGTGTTCGCCGTCCTCGTTGAGGCCGACCAACTCAAGCACGCCGCGTGGGCAGACCTTGAAGCAACGGCCGCAGCCGATGCAGGTGTCTTCGTTGATCTGCTGCACGAAGCGCGGCTCCCAGCTTTCGCCGCTGGGCAGGGTCACGGTGAAGTGGCTCATGGTGCCCTCCTCCCTCAACCCGCGGCCGCCGCGGCAGCGGCCTGGCGGGCGGCCATCAGCGCGGCGTGGGTGTCGTGGCAGCGCTGCGCCACCTCCAGGATCTTCTCCCAGTTGGTGGGCAGTTCTTCGGAGAGGTCGTGCAGGTCCATCTTGGCCTGAGTGGCCTGGGCGTTCAGCTTCTTGAGCTGGGCCTTGCGTTCATCGGCGTCCATGGTGGGGTCTCTTGCATGCGTCGTTCGGGGTCGGGTGCCTTGTCTGGCACCGCTTCAGGTTGCGCTTCAGGCGCCGTACTGCGCCACGGCCGGGTAGTCGCGAACCATCGCAACGCCGTCGGTGACGAACTTGCCGCCTTGCTCGGCCAGCTTCGCCAGCGAGGCGAAGCCGAAGCGGTGCACGTCGCGCAATTGCTTGTTGACCACGACCAGGCGGCCCGCGAGCAGCACGATGCGGCCGAAGCCTTCGTGGCTCATCTTCATCATGGGCGTGACCATCTGACCGGTCTCACGCTCGATGGCCACGCCGATGGCGTTGTAGAACAGCTCCAGCCGCCAGAGGATCTCCGGATCGGGGTCGCCGATGATGGGGATCTCGCGGCGTTGCTCAGCCGTGAGGATGTAGGGGTCGAGCAGCTTGCGGTCGGACTTGCCGTCCCAGGTGCCATGGGTGTCTTGCGCGCGCAGCATCTTCACGAGTTCGCGCACGAAGGGGGACGCCATCAGCGTGGCTTCGTCGGCATCGGGCGCGGCGGGGGTGGCCGGGGCCACGGCTTCAACGGTCATGGTGAGCCTCGTCTTCGTCTTCAAAGGTGGGGGTCGCGGCCTGGCCCTTGAGCAAGGCCTTGCGCAACCAGGGAGGTGGGGTGCCCTTGAGCACCTCCTGCAGCTTGTCCAGGATGTCCAGGATGGGTTCGGGCTGGGCCACCTTGATGGGGTGGATCTTCACGGCCACCACGCGCGCGGCGGCCGATCCGCCGATGGCGGCCACGTAGAGGATGGCGCAGTCGTGGATGGCGGCGAGCTTGGGGGCCAGCTTGTCTTCGTCGCCGTCTTCTTCGAGCTTGCCGCCGAACTCGAAGTTCTCCACGAAGTGGTAGCCCTCGGGCGTGACTTCGTAGACCGAGATGTTCTTGGCCCAGCCGAAGTGGGCGTCGACGCGCTGGCGGTCCTGGGTGCTGAAGGCCACTTTCATGGGGTGACTCCGGTGGGGGTGGAATGGGCCTGGCCGGGCTTGGCCACGCGCAGCGCGGCGTCGGACAAGGGCCAGTGGTCGGGGGTGGCGTGGGGCAGGTGGCCCAGCATCAGGTTGGCCACCTCGAACAGGAAGCCGCGCGTGCCTCGGTAACCCACCATCAGGCGGTGCGAGTTGCCGATGCGGTCGAAGATGGGGAAACCCATGCGCAGGAAGGGCTTGTTCAGCCGCTCGGCGGCCTGGCGGCCATGCGAATGCGTGATGAGCAGGTCGGCATCGGCCGCGCCTTGTTCGAGGTCTTCCAGGTCACCGATGAGCACGTGCTCAGCGGGCATCTGAGCCAGCAGCGGCGACGAGGTGGTGGTCACGCAGCGCACCAGCTCGGCGCCCATCTCGTGCAGGGTGCTGCCCGCCGCGTGCAGCAGGTCGGGCTCGGCGCCGATGGCAACCTTGAGCTTGCCGAGATGGAAGTGCGCATCCAGCATGGCGTCGAGCAACTGGCTGCGCTGGCGGCGGATGCGCGCGGGCACCGGCTTGCCGCTGAGTTGCGACAGCAGTTGCACCAGGCGGTCGTTGCAGGCCAGGCCGGTGAGGCGGTCGAACACATGGGTGGGCACGCCGGTGAGCTGTTCGAGCAGCTCGCCCGCTTCGCGCATGTGTTCGCCGATGGCCAGCGTGGCGCGGGCTTCGCCCATGGCCGCCGCTTCGTCGAGCGTGGTGCCGCCCAGGGTGGTGCCACGCCAGTCGGCGGGGATGTGGCCGTCCAGCGAGCGCGACACATCGGGCAGGGCCGTGACCTCGAGCCCGAAGGCATCGCACAGCTCGCGCAGCTCCTCGATGTCGGCGGGGGTGAGGTGGCAGCCGGGCAGCAGGTTCACGCGGCGTTCCACGTTGCCATCGTCGTTGGCGCGAGCCGCGCGATCGGCCTCGTCAATGGGCTTCACCAGCGTGCGCACGAGCTCGGTCACGGCATTGGCGTAGCCGTCTTGGAAGGCGCCGATGTAATCGGGCGTGGAGACATACACGAGCGCGGTGTCGGCGAGCACCGGCTGCTTCTGCCTGACCAGCTTGAGGTAGCCGGGCACGTCGTCGCCCTTGGTCTCGGTGAGCCCCGTGGAGCAAATGGCGATGACCTTCGGGTTGGCGCGCTTGTGGATGTTGAGCAGCGCCTGCTCCAGGTTCTCGTAGCCACCGAGGATGGTGGTGACCTCGTTCATGGCCGTGGTCTGCAGCGGGATGGCCTCTTTGAAGTGCCGCACCAGCAGCACCAGGCCGAACGAGGTGCAACCTTGCGAGCCGTGCATGACCGGCATGCAGCGGTCCAGGCCCATGAAGGCGTAGCTGGCGCCCAGGGGCTGGCTCATCTTGAGCGGGTTGACGGCGCAAGCCTTCTTCGATTCGGTGACGGTGGCCATGCCTTGGGCTCCTTCAGGCACCGGAGGCCATGGCGGCCTCCGTCACATCCGTGGCCACGCCAGCGGGCAGCATCCCCGCATCGGCCTCATCCCAAGGCGCGGGGATGCGCACCTGCTGCCACACCGGGTTGTGCAGGGCCTTGTCGATCTCGTCGACCAGTTCGACCATGCCTTCGTAGCCCGCGTAGGCGTGGTGGCGTTCCTGGTTGATGTCGAGCCAGGGCATGCGGGCTTTGAGCGCGATGAACTGCGAGCGCCCGCCCGAGAGCATGATGTCCGCCCTCGCCTCGCGCAGCATGTCGTACATCTGGCGCGGGGTCATGTCGTCGATCATGTGGGCGTCGTCACCCATGATCTCCTTGATCTTCTGCTTGTCTTCCTTGGTGGACTTCTTCACCGAGGTGCCGACGATCTCCATGCCCACTTCCTGCAGGGCCGACACCACCGACCAGCTCTTGACGCCGCCGGTGATGAGCAGCACACGTTTGCCCTTGAGGCGGGCCTTGTAGGCCGACAGCCTTTGCCAGGCGCGCGCCTCTTCCACCTCGATGAGGCGCTCGGTGCGATCGATCAGGTCGGCACCCGCGCCGCGCGCCACCAGCAGGCGGGCGATCTGCCGCAGCGTGTCGCTCATGTCGGAGATGCCGTAGAACGAGCCTTCGAAGTAGGGGATGTCCCAGCGCTGCTGCATGCGCGTGGCGATGTTGATCATCGACTTGGAGCACACCATCATGTTCACGCGGGCGCGGTGGCTGCTGGCGACCTCGTCGTAGCGGCCATCGCCCGAGATGCAGCTGAGGATGCGAACGCCCAGCGCGTCCAGCAGCGGCTTGACCTGCCACAGCTCACCCGAGAGGTTGTACTCACCGATGATGTTGATGTCGTAAGGCGTGGTGTGTTCAGGCTCGCGCGTGCCGATGACGTGGTCGAGCAGGGCCTCGCCGCCCAGCTTGTTGCCCAGGTTCTTCGGGCCCGCGAAGCCGGGGCTGTTGACGGGGATGACGGGCACGCCGAACTTCTCGCTGGCGCGCTGGCAGACGGCTTCGATGTCGTCGCCAATGAGGGCCGTCACGCAGGTCTGGTAGACGAAGACGGCGGGCGGGTGTTGGCGGTCGATGATCTCGCGGATGGCCTTGAACAGGCGCTTCTCGCCGCCGTAGATCACGTCGAGTTCGTTGATGTCCGTGGTGAAGCCGGTGCGGTAGAGCGTGCTGCCCGACGAAGCGCTGTGGCGGTTGTCCCAGGAGTTGCCTTCGCAGGCGATGGGGCCATGCACGAGGTGGGCCACGTCGACGATGGGCTGCAACGCGATCTTGGCGCCATCGAAGGCGCAGCCACCGGCGGCCGCGCCCGGGCTGAGTTGCTTGGTGCAGCCCTTCTTGCGCTCCTTCTCGCCCTTGGCCTGGTTCTTGTCGCAACCAGGCTCGTCGAACACTTCGGCGATCTTCTGTTTGAGCGAGGCGGACATGGGGGCTCTCCGGAGCGGGTGGTGACATCGACTTTGCACGAACGGTGCCAGCCATCGTCCCGGGCCTCTTGCCCAGGGCGTTCGAGGCAGGTGCCTTTAGGCGAGGGCCCGACAAGGCGCCAGGCGCCGACAAACCGAACAAGCCGATGTCGGGAAGCCGCCAAACCGCGAAGGCCTGCCGCGAAGCGCTTTGAGCGCCCGTTGCGCTCGCTTTGCTCGCTGTGCTCTCTTGCGATCGCTCTTCCAAGATCAGGCCGGCAAGGCCTTGATCTGATCGAAGGTGTCCGCCATCTCGGCAGGGTCGACATCGCACACCTGGGCCGCAGCGAACACATCCTCGCCATGCCACCAGCGTTCGGCCGCGTCTGGTGCATCCAGCGCGATCAACAGGGCCGCGTTGAGTTCGTAAGCCAACCAGCTCAGGCCCGCGTCGCGCAAGGCACTCTGCATGGCGTTCTGGACCAGCCCGCGCATGCGCATGTGCGGCTCGGAATAGGGGATGTCGTCGGCCTGGCCCGATGCGGCCCTGGCGCAGGCCCTGCGGTCGTGCGACGCGAGCCCCCGGCAAGCCAGCGGCCTGACCTGGTAGACCACGCACACGCCCCGCGCGATGAAAGGGCAGCGTTGACGCGAAGCCACGCGCTCGCGCTCGCCCAGGCCTTGCGTCACGGCGTGCGCGCGCTCGACCTGGGCGCGCAGGTCGATGCCATGCTGCATCAGGCCCGGCGTGATGGCGCGGATGAAAGCCGCCAGCCACAGCACCTCGGGCGCCGTGGCGGTCACGCGCAAGGTGCAGCAGGTGGCGCAGCCGCGGCCGCAATCCAAGGGCGGCTGCCCTTCGGTTTGGTGGGCCACGTTGGCATCGAAGCTCTGACAGGCTGTCGACAACAGCGCGGCCGACAGCCCCGTGGCGCTGGCCTCGCCCGCAAAGCCTGTCGAGGACGCGCGCAGGATCTCGGCGAAGCGCCCGTGCAGTTGCCTGAAGTAGCGCAGGGAATCGAGATCGGCCGGCATCGGCGCCTTCAGCTTCCTGCCTTCAGCTCTCGGCCACCACGTCCAGCGCCAGCAGCTGCTCGCGCAAAGCATGCAGCGCGCGCCAGCCTCCGTCGCGGGTGAACAGCGGCTCGACGGGGTCTTCCGAAGCGAGCACGGCGGTCTGCTCGGACCACCAGATGCGCACGTCCCGCAACTCGCAACCATCCGACCCGGGGCCGACACGCGCGTTCAAGGCCGCTTCGCAGGCCTGCTCGATCGTCACGGCCTCGGGCTGGTAGCCACCACTTTCGATCAGGTGGTCGGCCCGGTACAAGGGGGTGTCCAGCCCGTGCTCCTGCACCAGCGACCAGATGGCGGGCATGCGCTCGGGCAACGCGGGGTCAGCCACATGGGCGCCCAGCAGTTCGAGCAGCTCACGCGGCGTGGCCACATCGTGGATCTCCCACCAGGGCAAGGCGTCGGATTCGGCGACCTTGGTGAGCAGATCCTGCGCGTCGTAGGCGAACCAGGCTGTCGGCTCGCCCTGGTGCGGCACCTCGACGACGAAGATCATCACTCCACCCCTTCGAGCGCGGCCTTGGCCCACATGATCTTGCGGAAGCGCTCGGCCAGCGCGATGGGGTCGTTCTCGAACTGGCGGCGCGCGGCGTCCATCGCGCCTTGTGCGATCGCCGCTTCGTCGTGCCGCAAAGGAATGCGGCCCGCCATGTGGGTGGCGCCGGGCACCGCTTTCGCGATGGCCTGGCGGTTGGGGTGTTCGATCAGGGGCACGAGGGTGTCGGCCTCGCGTGCCCCGGCCAGGCAGAGCCAGCCATCGATGACCTCGACCTTGCGGCCGTCCTGGGTGGTCTTGACGAAAACGGGCTCTGCCATGGTGGCCTCCAGCTTCAGCGGATGATGTCGTACGAGTAGTCGGTCTTGCCGGGCACGATGGTGTTGGCGTCCAGCGCTTCGAAGAACTCGTCGAGTAGCATCACCAGCACGCGCAGCGCGCCTTCGTAGCCCCAGGTGGGGTAGCGGTGGTAGTGGTGGCGATCGAAGATCGGGAAGACCATGCGGATCAGCGGCGTCTTGGTGTCGCGCTCCAGGTACTTGCCGTAGGTGTTGCCGATCAGGAAGTCCACCGGCTCGGTGTGCAGCAGCGAGCGCATGTGCCACAGGTCGCGCTTGGCGTAGGCCTTGCAACCCTTGCCGTAGGGCGAGGCGTCGAACAAGGCCTGCACCTTGGCTTCCCAGCCGCTGTCGCCGTTGGTGGCCAACACGTGGGCCGGCTCGGCGCCCAGTTCCAGCAGGAACTGGGTCAGGCCCAGCATCTGGTCGGGGTCGCCGTACAGGGCGTAGCGCTTGCCGTGCAAGTGGGCCTGGCTGTCGGCCATGGCGTCCACCAGTTGGCCGCGCTCTTTTTCGAGCTGGGCGGGCACGGGCTTGCCGGTCAGGCGCGAGAGCGCCAGCACGAAGGCGTCGGTGCCGGCCACGCCGGTGGGGCTGTTGAGCAGCACCACTTCCTGGCCCTTTTCCTGGATGTACTTGGCTGTCTTCTCGCAGCAGTATTCCTGGAAGACGATGGTGGCCTTGGCGTGCAGGGCGCGCTCGACTTCTTCCTTGGTCGTGCCGCCTTCGTACATGCGGAACTCGCCGTCGGTGGGCGTGTTCCACACCTCGGAGGGGTCGCAGATGATGGTGTGGTCGACGCCGAAGAGTTCGAAGATGCGGCGGATTTCCTTCATGTTGCCCACGACGAAGCCGTCGAAGCCACCGATGAAGTTGATCGACTCGTTGGGCACGCGCTTGAGGGCCTCGGCCGTGCCGGACTTGCCGTCCCAGAAGTGCTGCAGGATGCCCAGCAGCGCGTTGTCGTAGCCGGTCACGTGGCTGCCCACGAAGGCCGGTGTGTGGGCGTAAGGCACGTCGAATTCGGCCGGCACGCTGCCCTTTTCCTTGCTCGTCTTGATGAAGGCGTTGAGGTCGTCACCGATCACCTCGGCCATGCAAGTCGTCGACACGGCGATCATGTCGGGCTTGTAGAGGTTGTAGGTGTTGGCCAGGCCGTCGATCATGTTGTTGAGGCCACCGAACACGGCCGCGTCTTCCGTCATCGACGACGACACGCAGGAAGTCGGCTCCTTGAAGTGACGCGAGAAGTGCGAGCGGTAGTAGGCCACGCAGCCTTGCGAACCATGCACGAAGCTCATGGTCTTGGCGAAGCCGTTGGCCACGTAGACCGCGCCCAGCGGCTGGCAGGCCTTGGCGGGGTTGACGACCAGAGAATCACGCTTGAAGTTCTTCTCTTTGTAGTCTTCGGTTTTGGTCCACTCGACGATCTGCTTGATCTTCTCGTCGGCGTGGTTGAACTCGAAGGCCTTCTTGCCTTCGAGCATGCTTTGGTATTCCGGCTCGCGGAACAGGAATTCGTGGTCCAGGACCTTGTCTGCGCTTTGAGGCATGATTTTCTCCAGGGTCAGGTTCTTAGTTCTTCCAGGGGGCCTTGGTCAGGCCCCAGATCGGGCTGCTGATGGCCATGTCCATGTCACGCGCGAAGATGGCGAAGCCGTCGTAGCCGTGATAGGGGCCGGAGTAGTCCCAGCTGTGCATCTGGCGGAAGGGCACACCCATCTTCTGGAAGACGTACTTCTCCTTGATGCCCGAGCCGATCAGGTCGGGCTTGACCTTGTCGACGAACTGCTCGAACTCGTAGCCAGTCACGTCGTCGTAGATCAGCGTGGAGTCCTTGATGTAGTGGGTGGTGCGCTGGTAGTCGTCGTTGTGGCCGAACTCGTAGCCAGTGCCGACCACTTCCATGCCCAGGTCCTCGTAGGCGCCGATGACGTGGCGGGGGCGCAGGCCACCGACGTAGAGCATCACGCGCTTGCCTTCGAGGCGGGGCTTGTACTTGTCGATGACGGCCTGCATCAGCGGCTTGTACTTGGCGATCACCTCCTCGGCCTTGGCCTGGATGGTGGCGTCGAAGTGCGAGGCGATCTCGCGCAGCGACTTCTCGATCTGCGTGGGGCCGAAGAAGTTGTACTCCACCCATGGGATGCCGTACTTCTCTTCCATGTGCCGGCTGATGTAGTTCATCGAGCGGTAGCAGTGCAGCACGTTGAGCTTGGCCTTGGGCGTGTTCTCCAGCTCGGCGATGGTGCCGTCGCCCGACCATTGCGCGATCACGCGCAGGCCGATCTCTTCGAGCAGGATGCGGCTGGACCAGGCGTCGCCACCGATGTTGTAGTCGCCGATGATGGCCACGTCGTAGGGCGTGGCCTGGAACTCGTGTTCCTTCTTGGTCTTGCCATCGAACACCCAGTCGCGGATGGCGTCGTTGGCGATGTGGTGGCCCAGCGATTGCGACACGCCACGGAAGCCTTCGCAGCGCACGGGCACGATGGTGTGGTTGTCGTATTCCTTGGACTTCTTCTTGGAGACGGCTTCGATGTCGTCGCCGATCAGGCCGATCGGGCACTCGGACTGCACCGAGATGCCCTTGTTCAGCGGGAACAGCTCCTGGATCTCGTCGACGATCTTCTCGAGCTTCTTGTCGCCGCCGAAGACGATGTCTTTTTCCTGGAAGTCGGAGGTGAACTGCATGGTCACGAAGGTGTCCACGCCGGTCACGCCGATGTAGTAGTTGCGACGCGCGGCCCAGCTGTACTGGCCGCAACCCACGGGGCCGTGGGAGATGTGGATCATGTCCTTGATGGGGCCCCAGACCACGCCCTTGGAGCCGGCGTAGGCGCAACCGCGGATGGTCATCACACCGGGCAGGGACTTGATGTTGGACTTCACGCCGCAGTCGGGCTTGCCGGCTTCGTACGTGCCCAGGTGCTTGGCGCGCCGCTTGGCCATCTTTTCCGGATAGGCCTTCAGCACTTCATCGATCAGGGCCTTGTTGGCGGCCTTGCGTTCTTCTACGGTCATGCTCATGGTGGGACTCCACGGTGAGGGGCTTGTCTGAGGGGGGAGGATTCGGGGCTTGCTGGTCAGGGAGGGCACCGGGCCCTCCCCCTGTCAGCCTGTGGTCGTCAGGCGGCCAGCTCGGCAGCCGACTTGCCCACCTGGCTTTCGTCGATGGTCTTCATGATCCCGTGCTCCATCAGCAGGTCTTCGAGCTCGTCCATCGTGATGGGGGTGGGGATGGTGCCGTTGCCGGCGTTGGCGTGGACCTTCTGGGCCAGCGTGCGGTATTCACCGGCTTGCTTGGAGTCGGGTGCGTACTCCAGCACGGTCATGCGGCGCAGCTCGGCGTGCTGCACGATGTTGTCGCGCGGCACGAAGTGGATGAGCTTGCTGCCCAGCATCTTGGCCAGCGACTCGGCGAGTTCCAGTTCCTTGTCGGTCTGGCGCTCGTTGCAGACCAGGCCGCCCAGGCGAACGCCACCGCTGTTGGCGTACTTCAGGATGCCCTTGGAGATGTTGTTGGCGGCGTACATGGCCATCATCTCGCCCGACATGACGATGTAGATCTCCTGGGCCTTGTTCTCGCGGATGGGCATGGCGAAGCCACCGCACACCACGTCGCCCAGCACGTCGTAGGACACGTAGTCAACGCCGTCGTAGGCGCCGTTTTCTTCCAGGAAGTTGATCGAGGTGATCACACCACGGCCAGCGCAGCCGACCCCCGGTTCCGGGCCACCGGACTCCACGCAACGGATGTCGCGGTAGCCGATCTTCATGACGTCTTCGAGTTCCAGGTCCTCCACCGAACCGGCTTCTGCGGCCAGCGAGAGGATGGTGTCCTGGGCCTTCGCGTGCAGGATCAGGCGGGTCGAGTCGGCCTTGGGGTCGCAGCCGACGATGAGGATCTTCTGACCCATTTCAGCCAGGGCGGCCAGGGTGTTTTGCGAGGTGGTGGACTTGCCGATACCACCCTTGCCGTAGAAGGCGATCTGTCTGAGGGACATAGCAGTTCTCCAAAGAGGGAAGAGGTTTGAAAGCAGGTTGCGAAGTCGCGACCCTGGAGAGCCTTCGGTGCCGTTGTCGGTCTTCTTCTTGTCGCCACGCTCTGGCCAGACATGGTCTGCGCAAGGCCTTTTTCGCAACTGGCGTGCCAGCTCTCGCGAGGCCTCGGCCAAGCACCTTCGCGGACACCGGTTTCGGCCCGTTCGCCTGGGAACGCCGATGAAAACGGGCTTCTCCGGCCAGCGGCCATGCCGACGGGCCGTCGTTGGCGATCCTGTCTGAAACCCGACAAAAGCATCGACGCGCGTCGTGAAGGACACAGGCGGCGACGCTCACGAACTCGCTTTTGAGGCGGCTCTTGCAGGCACTTGCCACCTGGTTCAGCCATCGCCAGCTTGCGTTGCGTCAAGGCTTGCGAGGCAGATCGGGTGAGTCATGTCAAGGCGACGGCGCTGGCAGGCCACGCAAGCACGCAGGCGTCTCAGCCTGGCATGCGCTTTGCGCTGAAGTGCCCATGACCACGCCACACGCCTTGCCTCAGATCGCCCCGGCGGTCGCCAACCCGCACTTCGGCCGCATCGGCGGCGAAGAGGCGGTGGCCCGGCTGGTCGAGGCGTTCTACCGCTGGATGGACACCTTGCCCGAGGCGGCTGGCATCCGCGCCATGCACGAGCCCGATCTGTCGCAGACCAAGGCCGTGCTCAAGCTCTACCTCAACGAATGGCTGGGCGGACCGAAGCGCTACACGGCCGAACGCGGCCGCCCCGCGCTGCGCCGCAAGCACCTGCCGTTCGCCATCGGCCAGGCCGAAGTTGATGCGTGGCTGCTTTGCATGTCTCGCGCGCTCGACGAGGTGGTGAGCGACGCGGCGTTGCGCGCCGAGTTGATGGCCGCCTTCTCACGCACCGCGCAGGCCGTGCGCAACGACACCCCGCATCACCATGGGGGCACGCCACATGGCGGCCCGCCCTCCACTTTGGTTCTCTGACCCGAGCAAACCCGTTCGCCCAACAACCACGCAAAGGAACACCATGTCCGCCCTCCTCTCACCCACCACCATCGACCAGACCGCCTTCGGCACGCTGGATGCGCAGAAGCGCTTGCAGAACCCGGTGCTCAAGGGCCCCACCCACGTTGCCGGCCGCTTCGGCTTTCGCGGCGAGCTGGCGCTGCGTTTCTCGGCCCAGATGGCCGACGAGGCACGGCCGCCCGAGCTGACCTGCGACCAGGTGATGGCCGTCGCCATGGCGGGGCAGAAGAGCATCCCCTTCTTCGCGGGTTACCTGCTGTCGTTCGAACACCTCAAGGATGTGGCCGAGGTGCTGGGCGATGCGTTGACGGCGGGCGGCAAGTACTTCCTGTTTTGCAACAACATCGACCTGAGCCGCAAGTACCAGGTGCCTTACAAGGGCGCGATGTTCTATGTGTTGCCGATCGACGAGGCGACGGTCTACAACGAGTTGCTGGAGTTGTTGTACCTGGAGAAGGGCGACCTCAAGAAGCTCGACACGGCGGGCAAGCTCGATGCGGTCGCGGACGCGGCGCTGAAGTTCGACGTGACGTTCGACACGATGACTTATGCGGAGGGCGTGGCCACGATGGGGCCGGTGCGCAACCCCAATGAGAACCGGCCGGTTTGATTGATCATGCCGATCTACGCTTACCGTTGTCAGGGCTGTGGCGAGCATTTCGAGTTGCTCGTGCGGGGGGGGACGTTGGTGGCTTGCCCGCGTTGCGGGGCCACGGCGTTGGACAAGTGTGTGACGGCTCCTGCGGCGCCGGGGAAGTCGAAGGCTTTGTTGCAGCGGGCCAGGGTGCAGGCGGCGAAGGAGGGCCATTTCAGCAATTACTCGGCGAGTGAGCGGCCGAAGGGGTGATGCCTGGGTGGTTGCTGGTTGCAGCGGTTTTTCGGGAGAGCGCGAGGCGGGGGCTGCGGCGGTGTGTGGGCGGGCGCCAGGGTGGTGGTCCTGCCTTTGGCAGGACTCCCCTGTGGTGCTCGCCCACACACCGCCTCCGCCCTTTTCCGCCTCGCTCGTGGCATGCCACGTCGGTTTTCGTGCGCAGGTTGGGTGGATTGATCAGGTTCCGGCTTGGCCTGGGTTGGGGGTTCAGGCGTGCGCCGAGCTCTTTGGGTGGTTCGCCGAGTCTTTTGGGCGGCGCGCGGCACTTTGGGGGCGGCACGCCGAGTGTTGTGCTCGGGACGCGGCGCTTTTTGCTCGGCGCGCCGAGCTTGGAACTCGACTCATGCCCTTCGAAAGGGCGCGAGCCAGTCTGAGAACTCGGTGTTTGTCTGAAATAACTCGGATCGTGTCCGAAAAAGACTGATGCGCCGAGCTCGGAGCTCGGGTGATGTCGTGAATCAGCGCGTGGCTGGGGAGTTGAGCCCGAACCATGGCCCATGGGCAGCCAGATCAGCGTGAAGCCTGGGGATTGCGGCTGCGATCAAGGTGCCCTATTCCTTGGCCACACCCCCTCGTCCCGCCTTATCTCCGCATGCGGAAAGCGGGGCACAAAGGGCGAAGCCGGCATCGGCTCGGGCGCCTCGCGGGTGCCGAGGAGCGGAGCGGCGAGGTGGGCGCGCGTCAGCGCGCTTCGTCATCTGACTGGCCCGGATTGTCTGAACGCAGCGCCCACAGGGCGCGGAGTGAGTTGGAGGGCCCCACCTCGCTGGGAGCACCGCAGGGAAGTCACGCCAAGGGCGTGACCACCCGCGCGGCGCCCGAGCCGATGCCGGCGCAGCCCGCCCCGCGCTGCCACGCAAAAGCGCTCAACCCCACGCAAGTGGCAACAGACGAAAGCACCAGGCAACACCCATGAGCCGCGATCCACGGAGCCTCGACGTCACCCAAGCACCCAGCCCTCAAACGAAGCTCAACACCTCTACCGTCACCGACTCCTCTCCCAACACAGCCTGACAAGCCAGACGCGACTTCGACCCCACCCCCACCATCGTGTCGAGCTTCTCGTTCTCCGAACGCTGGATCTTCGACAAGCCCTTGCGCCCCTCATGAACGAAAACATGGCAAGCCCCGCACTGCCCCTTGCCCTCGCACTTGCTGAGGATGGCGGCGCCAGCGGCCTTCAGCGCGGCGAACAAGGTGACACCCGGCGTGGCTTCGAAGGTGGTGTTGGCCGGCAAGATGGTGAGCGTGGTCATGTGATTTCTCCAAACGAACAAACGAATAAACAAACAAGCAAACAAAAAGCAAAGTGGGTGAAAAGAACAAGGCGATGCAAAGCCAATCAACAGGCAGGCAAGCAGAAAAACAAGCAACAGCGATTCAGCCCCCCATGAGCGCCTGCACCGCCTCACCGAGCGGCATCGCAATGCGGCTGATGCCCTGCTCCACCAGGAAGCGCGCCTCCATGCGCGTCGGCTCATCCGGCAAGATCGCCCAATGCCGATCGGCAGACCGCTTCATGATCTGCCGCGCGAAGCTGCGCGTGAGCTGGTCGTCAAAGCGGCAGCCGATGAACACGAACGAACGCCCCGACCGCCGCGCTTGCACCTCCTGCGGGATCGGCGTCTGGATGTCGATCTCGGTCAGCACCTCGACGTAATCCGCATCCGAGACCAGGTAATTGCCCACCGGTGCATGCCCACCCAGCGGCCGATACAGCAAGGTGGGCCATTCGCTCGCCCCCTGGCGCACGCGCACACCGGTCGGGTCGTAGAAGGCATGCCAGGTGCCGAAGTGTTCGGACTGCGAGAGCCCCTGCACCTCACCCCAACCGGCAAGGCCCTGCACCTGCCTGAGCGCTTCGGCCATGGTGTCGTCGTACCAGCTCTCGACGATCAATGGCAGCGACAAGGACGCCAGCCAGCGCTGAAAAGCCAGCGGGTCGACCACCTGGTCGAAGGCCTCGTTCATCAGCTTCACCACCGTCTTGCGGTGCTTGAAGTTCTCGATGTATTGGGCCGCCTGCGTCAGGCGGTTGCGCAACTTGTGCGGCACCGTGGCTTGAGCCACCAGGCGCTTGACCAGATCCTGCGGCGTGCTCGGCAGCGGTGCGGCTTCGCCCGGCGCCGGCGTTCGCAAATCCAGCAGCGCGGGCCCCAGGTAGGGCACAGCCTGGCCGCCCAGCAAGGCCTGGCGCGCGCCCTGCAAGGCTTCATGCGGGTCAAGGGGAGCATGGGGCGCAACGTTCGTGGTGCCCGAGGTGGGGGCATCTGCGTCCAGCACGGCGGTCATGGGGTTCTCCTTCAGAGGTAGATGGCCGCGCCCGCGCCCACGTTCACCGACGCGTCTTTGAGCGTCTTGACGATGAATCGGATGTGGTCGGCGTCGAGGTGGCCGTGAAAGGGCAGCACCAGGGAGCGGTCCCCGATGCGTTCGGTGTTGGGCAAGGCGCCCCGCTTCCACCCTTGCTGCTGGTAGAAGAACTGCTGGTGCAGGGGCTGGCAGAAGGCGGCCGAGGCCACGTTGTTCGAGTCCAGGTCTTCGATGAGCTGCTGGCGCGCGCTGGCCGTGAAGCGCTTGCCCAGGTGAACCTGGTAGAGCATCCAGTGCACCTCGTCGACGTGATCGGCCAGGTAAGGTGGCTTGATGCCTTCGAAGCTCTGCATCTCGGCGTGGTAGCTGGCCTCGGCCTGTTTGCGCCGCATCAGGATGTCGTCGATGCGGCCGAGCTGGGCCAGGCCCACGGCGGCCTGCAGCTCGCCCATGCCGGCCTGCCAGGGCACGCGGCTGCCCACCGACACCGAGCGGCGGTCGTCGATGCGGCGCTCGCGCAGGTAGCGCAGCTCATCGGCCAGCGCGGCGTCGCCGCACAGCACCATGCCGCCCTGCCCCGTGCACAAGGCCGATGGCTGCGAGAAGTCGAACAGCGCCGCGTCGCCGAAGGTGCCGACGCGCTGGCCACGGTAGCGCGAGCCGATGGCCTCGGTGCTGTCTTCCAGCAGCTTCAGCCCATGCCGGTCGGCGATCTCGCGCAGCACCGACCAATCGGCCGGGTGGCCGTTGACGTTGGTGGCGATCAATGCGCGCGTGCGCGGGCCGATGGCGCGCTCGGCGGCGGCCGGGTCGATGCAGCCCGACCAGTAGTCGATGTCGACCAGCACCGGGGTGGCGCCCACCAGCGTGATGGCATGGGCCACCTGGTGCCAGGCGTAGCCGGTGGTGATGACCTCGTCGCCGGCCCCCACGCCCCAGGCCTTGAGCACGAGGCAGGCGCCCAGCGTGCCACTGGCCACGGCCACGCCTTGTGTCGACGCCCCCTGCCCCACCCATTCAGCGAAGGCCTGCTCGAAGGCCTGCACGCGCGGCCCCATCGACAGTTGCGGGCTGCGCAGGGTCAACAGGGCCTGCTCCATTTCGTCGGTGCCGATGTCGGGGTCCGACAAGGGCAGCCAGTCTTCGTCGTCCTGGGCCATGTGTGTTCCTGGTGGGGCGGGTGGTCGGGCTGGTGGATTGCTTGGTTGGGCGCCTGGTCGGGCGTCGGATCAAGACTGGGTGAGAACCAGGGCGCGGGCCTGTGCCAGGTCAGGCGTGACCGTCCAGCAATGGCCATCGGTGGCCATGAGGTAGACGGATCGGCCCGTGACCTCGATCACCGGTGTTTCGCGGCGCATGTCGAAGGCATCCATCACCAGGGTCTGCAAGGGCGCGAGCTGCTGGCGGATGCTCGCGGCGGCGGTGCGCACTGTTTCAGCCTGGGCCAGGATGCCAGCGATGTCTTTCAGCTGCTGTGGGGTCAAGGACATGGCGGGCTCCTCAGGCCTCGCCCAGCGAGGTGCGGCGGGCCTCGACGGTGACGGGCAGCGAGGTCTCGGCAGCCATCTCGGGCAGTTGCAGCTCCCAGCCATTGGCCAGCGTGACGGAGCCGCCCCACAGGCCCGGCCGCTCCATCGCGACGATGGGCTCCTCCAAGTCTTTCTTGGGAACGTAGGCGGACAGCACGCCCGCGGCGCTCTTGCGGATCATGACCTTCATGCGAGGACTCCTGTGTGGATGCGGGTGAAGATGTGGGTGTCGGGTGCCAGCGTGTCGGCCAGGCAGCGGGGCCAGTCCTGCGCCAGCGCGAGCAATGCCGTCTCGGGGGTGTCGGGCGAGAAAGACAGGCGAACGGCGCACAGCGCCTCTTCGCGCGTCACGCCCATGGCGGTGAGCACGGCCGATGGCGCCTGCCCACCCGATGAGCAGGCCGAGCCCGACGAGGCACAGGCCCCGAGTTCGGCCAAGCGCTTGAGGGCGAGGTCGGCATGAACTTGGCCAAGGCGAAGGAAGCTGGTCTGAGGCAGCCGAGGCAGGCCCGCGCCGAACACACGCACGTCGGCGCAACAAGCCTTCAGCGCCGCCTCGAAGCGGTCGCGCAGGACAGCCAGCCGCGCGGTGCGGTCGTGCCAGTTGGACGATGTCCAGGCGTGCTGCGCGGCTGCCACGCCGAAGCCGACGATGCCCGGCAGGTTCTCAGTGCCGCCACGCCGCCCACGCTCTTGCGAGCCGGGGAACAGCGCCGGCCAGTTCAGCCCCTTGCGCACGATCAGCGCACCAACCCCTTTGGGCCCGCCGAACTTGTGCGCCGACACCGACACCAAATCGGCCCCGCTGCGCGAGAAGTCAAAAGGCAGCTTGCCGATCAGTTGCGTGGCGTCAACATGGAGCAAGGCACCGCGCGCGTGAGCCAGGCGGGCCAATTCGGCGGTGGGCATGAGCACGCCGGTTTCGTTGTTGGCGGCCATGACGGAGACAAGCGAGGTGCCCTCTCCAATCAGCATGTCGGCTTCGTCAAGCTTCAGCCCGCCATCGGGCCCCAGCCCGATCAACCCAAGAGGCACGCCTTGCCTGCCCAGCTGGGCAGCGAGCTTGAGCACACCAGCGTGTTCGCCCGCGCTGATCACCAGGCCCGAGCGGCCACCATGCCCGACCGCCCCGCGCAAGGCCAGGTGGTTGGCCTCGGTGGCACCACTGGTGAAGACGATCTCGGCCGGCTGGCAACCGAGGAAGCCCGCCACCTGCTCACGCGCGCGTTGCAGCAGCGAACGTGCGGCCTGCCCCGCGTCGTGTTGCGACGAGGGGTTGGCCCAGTGCTCCACCATGACATCGGCCATGGCCTGCACCACCGCAGGCAACGGTGGCGTGGTGGCGTTGTGGTCGAGGTAGAGCATGGTGGGGCGGTGGGTGTTCAAGCGTTCAGGGCATTCAGGGCGTTCAAGGCCAGAAAACCCGGGCTTCGTCCAAGCAGACAAGCTCGATCAGCTCGGCGATGTGTTCGGCCTGGCTGTGCAAAATCCATCGCCCCTCGGCGTGCTCACGCGCGTGAAGCGCCCAGCCATCGGCCTGGGGCTCGAACCAGGCGATGGGGATCTCGCCGCCCAACGGGTCGATGTTGCGCGAGCAGCAAGGGCTCGACACCACCCATCCCTGCTCGCAAGCCGTCACCACGGGCTGGACATAGCGGTAGCGGTGCCGCCGCGCCAGGGCCCGCTCGATGCGGCGCGCGGTGAGGTCGTGCACCCTGGTCATGGCGCGCGCCCCCGAACCGACACCCTCATCGAGCTGCATCGCGATCACGGCCGCACCTCCCGTGACTGGCGGGCCAGGTCGTGCAGCTCCATGGCGAGCATGATCTCGGGCTCTTCGCAACCCACCACCCGGCCATCGAAATCCACCATGTAGACCGGCTGCTGGCTGGCCTCGTGCACACCCACCTGGACGATTTCGCCTTCGCTGCCGACCTCGGCCAGCACCGCGCCTTCGGCGACATCGGGGAAGCTGCCGTCGTTGACCAGGTCGCACAGCGCGATCACGCGCTGGCCCCACTGGTAGGCGGGGCCTTCGGCCGGGGCCATGCCGGCGGGCAGTTCAACGGGGTCGAGGGTGGAGGTGTTCATGTCATGTCCTTTCAGCGCAGGGTCTGCAAGCGATCGGCCTTCTCGCCCAGTTGCGCGAGGATGTCTTCGGGCAGGTTGTCCAGCGTCATCAGTTCCTTGGCGCGCATGCCGACGCGGTGGCCGCTGTCGCTGAACTCGACGGCGTAGATGTAGAACTGCTGCAGGAAGGTGCCGATGGAGACGACGTAACCGATCTCGCCCTTGCCGACGAGCACCTCGCCGATGTCCTTGCCGTTGAAGGTGCCGTCGTTGCGGACCACGCTGCGGCTGACGACGCGTTCGCCGTAGTTGAAGCGGGGCGGGAAGGCGATCTCGATGACGTCGTCATCGCGGTTGATGTCAGCCATGTCGGGCCTCCACGTCGGTGGGGTGGTCGCGGTCGGTGCCGTCGTTGACATCACCGCCATGGGCACCATCCGAGTCGTTCGCGCCATCGAGCAGGCGCTGCAAGGCCAGCTCGCGGATCTCGGCCGCCGGGTCGCGCGAGAGGCGGTGCAGCAGGTCGGCGCCGGCGCGCTGTGCCACCTCCCAGCGCACCAGCAGGTCGGCGTCGTCGGCCAGGGCGCTCAGCAGGCCAGGCGGAGCACGCCGGGCCACCACGCGACGCACAGCTTCTGAAGGGTCTGCGGCCAGGCGCCACAACGTGGGCATCTCCAAGCGCTCGGCCACCGCCACCCGCACTTCCGGGTCGGGGTCATCGGCGAGGCGCGGCAGCAGGGCCAGGGGCAGGCGGCGAGCCACCACGCGGCGCACGCCGTAGTCGGCATCGCCCATGAGTTCGGGCAAGGCCTCGATGGGCAAGCGGTTGGCCACCCGCAGCCTGACCTCGCGGTGCGGGTCATGCATCATCGCGAGCAGGCGGTGCGGCGGCAGGCGCAGCGCGACTTGCAGGCGCACCGTTTCATCGGGGTCGCGGGCGAGTTGCTGCACGACGAACACATCAGCATGGCGAGCGGCGATGGCGCGAACCTCGAAATGAGGGTGCCGGGTGAGTTCGTTGGCGAGCTCGGGGTGCCAGCGCATGAAGCGGTCGATGCGGCGCGCATAGGCGTCTTCCACGCAGGCGTGGCCGATCTCGCAACCGTCGCGCGCGCGCAAGCCGCGGTGCACGCAGCGATCACAGTCGAGCGGCGTGCCTTGCCAGCTCAGCGGCGGGATGTCGATGTCGAGCGGGTCGATCATGCGGCCCTCCATCCCCGGTGATGCGGGGCTTGGGAATGGCGCTGGGCGCTTTGTTCGCTCGCGGCATCGCCCGCGCTGGCTGCATCACCGAAGCCATCCTCCGCATCCTCGTCGCATGATGCGGCGCGGGCTTCGGCACGCCGCAGCACCTCGGCCAGCACGCTGCCGCCGAGCCGGTCGTGCGGGTCGAGGCGGCGCAGTTCGTCGAGCGCGAGGCGGCCTTCGCCGAGGTCGCCCAGCCGCAGGCAGAGGTAGGCGTGGCCCTTGAGGCTGAAGAGGTAGAAGCGCACCGCCGCGTCGAAGCGCACCTGCTCATCGCTGAGCAAGGGCGATACATCGACCTGCCCCATCACCTCGCGATGGAGCGCCCGCCTGGCCAGCTTCAGGGCCTGACCGGCCACCTCGCGGGCTTCGTGCAGGCGGTGGCCGTAGAAGTGAAAGCGATAGCGCGCGATCAGCACCGCCGGGTGGCCAGGCGCCAACGCTTCGGCCTCGTCGAGCAAAGCCGATGCTTGCGCCACATCCTGTCTGCACGCACCGGCACGGGCGATGAGATCATGCGCCTCGGGGCACAGGCCACCACCGAGCACGGCGGTGTCGAAACCGCCCCAGGGGTCGTCTTCGGATGTGCGATGGCTTGAGGCGGGCATGGGGTGTCCCGGTCCTTGGGTGGTGTTGCTGATCGTGGCGGTGCGCCGTGGTGGTCGTGCGCGTGCCTGCGGGCTCGGTGCCTCGCGTTCAGTGCGCGTGCGGGCGGCCGCCCACCTTGATCGACCCCAGCGCCACCGAAGCCACGCCCGGTGGCTTGCTCGAAGCGGCGTCGCTGCTGCTGCTGCAACCGCAAGGCCCGGCGTTCGGGTTGAAGAAGGTCAGACCCGACTGCGTGGGCGTGTCGGCGAAATCCACCGTGACGCCTTGCAGCATCAGGCGCGACTCGGCCGGCAGGAAGACCTTCAGGCCTTGCACGAGCACGGTCTGGTCGCCCGCCTGGGGCTGGGCTTCGACCGTGAACTCGCTGTTGTAGCCCGAGCAACCGCCCGCGCTCACGACCAGGCGAAAGCCCGAGCCTTCAGGCAGGCCGGAGAAACGGACCATGCGCTTCATGAAGCGCTCGGCCGCAGGGGTGACCGTCATCTCGATGGACATGGTGATGGGCTCCTTCAGGCCTTGACAATGCAACCGTCGACCGGGCAGACCGCCACGCACTGCGGCGAGTCGAACTGGCCTTCGCATTCGGTGCACTTGTTGGGGTCGATCTTGAACGTGCCGCCTTTTTCGCTGATGGCGACGTTGGGGCATTCGGGCTCGCAGGCGGAGCAACCGGTGCAGGTGGAGGCGATGATCTTCAGGGGCATGGTGCTTCTCCTGGGTGGTGACGCGCAGAAGGTGGGGACGTCGTCGGTTGGGAAAAATGGGGTCGATCAGGCGGCCGCCTCGGTGGTGAAGGCGCCCTGGCGGATGGAAGCATCGCCGCGCGGCTGGTGCGCGATCTCGCCTCGCTGCACGCGCTCGCGGTAGCCGGCGAACCAGCTCAGCGCGGCCTTCTCGATGAACTCGTGGGCGTACTGATCCACCGGCTCGATGCCGGCGGCGGTGAGCTCGTCGCGCGGGCAAGCGCCAATCTTGGAAACCAGCACCGCGTGGCAGTCGTTGATGGCGTTGACGATGGAAGGCAGTTGCTCGTCTTCGCCATAGCCGCCTTGGCAGTAGAGGTCCACCCGGCGGTGGCCCACGAACAGCGCCTCGCTGGCCGAGACCTCGAAGATCTGGAACTCGGTGGCGTGGCCGAAGTGCTGGTTGACGCGGCCATGGCCTTCGGTGGCGACGGCCACCAGCACCTTCATGCCCGGGTCGACATCGGTGAGCGTGCCTTGGGCAGCCAGCGCTTCCTGCTTGGCGGCGTGCTGGGCCTGGCGCTCAGTCTCGACCTGATCCTGGTAGGCGCGGCGCTTGTCGAGGTCGTAGACCACCTCCATCTCCTCGATCTTGTCGAGGGTGAACTCCTCGCTGCGGTCTTCGCCCAGCAGGCCCACCGCGTCGGCGCGGCACTGGCGGCAGTGGCGCATCAGGTTGGCGCCGCCGGAGCAGGCGTCCTGCACGGCCTTGAGTTCCTGCGCGGTGGGGCCGCGCTGGCCGGTCAGGCCGTAATGTGTGCCGTGCTCTGCCTCGCTGATGAGCGGCATGATGTTGTGCAGGAAGGCACCGCGCTTCTTGACCTCGCGGTTGACCTCGATGAGGTGCTCGTCGTTGACGCCAGGAATCAGCACAGAGTTGACCTTGGTCAGCACGCCGCGCGCGGTCAGCATCTCCAGGCCCAGCATCTGCCGCTCATGCAGGATCTTGGCGGCCTCGTAGCCGGTCACGCGGCGGTGGTCCCAGAAGATCCAGGGGTAGATCTTCTCGCCCACGGCCGGGTCGACCATGTTGATGGTGATGGTCACGTGGTCGATGTTGTACTTGCAGATCTCATCGACGTAATCGGGCAGCGCCAGGCCGTTGGTCGACAGGCAAAGCTTGATGTCGGGTGCATCTTCCTGCAGGCGGCGGAAGGTCTCGAAGGTCTTGGCCGGGTTGGCGAGCGAATCACCGGGGCCGGCGATGCCCAGCACCGTCATCTGCGGGATCTCGCTGGCCACGGCCAGCACCTTCTTGACGGCCTGGTCGGGCGTGAGCTTCTGCGAGACCACACCAGGGCGCGATTCGTTGGAGCAGTCGTACTTGCGGTTGCAGTAATGGCACTGGATGTTGCAAGCCGGGGCCACGGCCACGTGCATGCGGGCGTAGTGGTGGTGGGCCTCTTCGGAATAGCAGGGGTGGTTCTTGACCTTCTCCCAGATCTCCGGCGGCATGTCGTCGGGGCCGCCGGAAGAGCCGCAACTGGCCTTGCCGCTGCCGCCGGTCGTGCCGCAGCCACCAGACGATTCAGCAACGGGGGGCGGTGCGCCCAGGGGCCGGATCTGGCCGATCCCGATGAAGGCCTTGGCGGCGAGTGAGGGTGTTTCCATGGGCTTCTCCCGGCGAAGTGTGGGGTTCGGTGGAGGTTCGGTGGGGACGCGACGAGGCTGCTTGGCTGTGTGATGAACGCCTGCTGGAGCCGGCGCCTGATGCCCGGTTTGCCAGATCCGTGCCACCCCTCAAAACGCCTTGAAACCCCGATGAACACGGGTCAAACGGCCTTCGGAGCCGATTTTCGACGTGCGCGTGGTGGGGTTTGCCACAGCCTTGCGACGACCCGCTGTCGAATCCCTGACAAAGCCGACACGCCCACCGGTGGCCTCATCGCCGTCGCCCATTCCACGTCAACGCAAATCGGCATGCGAGGCATGGCACACGTCCTGCAACACCTCATCACCCAGCGTCGCAACCACCACCCCACAGGGATCACGACATGGACACCGCCTGCCTCGATGAAGAGATCGCCGACCTCGCGGCCTTGCTGGGTGAGTTCGCCAGCGAGCACGAGCCGCCACCGCCAGGCCTGATCGAACACATGGCGCAAGCGGCCATGCAGCCCAACCACCTGTGGGAAGACCTGGGCCTGGCCAGCCGCGACGAACTCCAGTCGCTGATGCAGCGGCACTTCCCGCGCCTGAAGGCGCTCAACCACGCCAACATGCGCTGGAAGAAGTTCCTCTACCGCCTGCTGTGCGAACGCGCGCAGGTGCTCATCTGCAAGTCACCGCATTGCGAGACCTGTGACGACCAGGCGCTGTGCTTCGGCCCTGAATGAGGAGGCCAATGCAACCCTTTTGACCCTCAGAACTTGCGCACCTCGATGCGGTGCTTCTGCAAGGCATAGCCCATCTGCCTGGGCGTGATGTTGAGCAGGCGCGCGGCCTTGGCCTGCACCCAGCCGCATCGCTCCATCGCCCAGATCAGGCGTTCACGTTCGCCATCGGGCTTGTCGCTGACCACCGCCACGGCCTCGGCATCGGCCGCCACCGCATCGCCCCCGCGCGCCATGGGCACCTCCTCGATGGGGATGCGCACCGGGCGACCAGGCCCAGCACCGGGCCGCACCGCGTCTTCGCGCTCGATGTGATGCAGCACCTGCGTCAGGCAGCGGTTGTCGTGACAGGGAAAGCTCAGGTCGGTGAGGGCCTCGCTCATCGCCATCGTGGCCGTGCGTTCGACGCAGTTCTCCAACTCGCGCACGTTGCCAGGCCAGTAACACGAGGTCAGCACCCGCAGCGCCTGCGGCGTGACGCGCACCTGGCGCTGGTTCTCGCGGTTGAAGCGGTTGAGGAAGTACTCGACCATCAGCGGGATGTCCTCGCGGCGCTCGCGCAGCGGCGGCAGGAAGACGCTGACCACGTTGATGCGGTAGTAGAGGTCGGCGCGGAACTCGCCCGCCGCCACCATCTTCTCCAGGTTGCGGTTGGTGGCCAGCACCAGGCGCACGTCCACGCGAATGGGCTGGCTGCCGCCCACGCGCTCGAACTCGCGCTCTTGCAACACCCGCAGCAGCTTGGCCTGGAAAGAGGCCGAGATGTCGCCGATTTCGTCGAGGAAGAGCGTGCCCCCGTGCGCCATTTCGAAACGGCCCTTGCGCGTGCCCATGGCTCCCGTGAAGGCGCCTTTCTCATGGCCGAAGAGCTCGGACTCCAGCAGCGACTCGGTCAACGCCGCGCAGTTGACGCGGATGAAGGGTTCATCCTTGCGCGGCGAAAGGGTGTGGATGGCCCGCGCGATCACCTCTTTTCCGGTGCCGCTCTCGCCACGCAACAGCACCGTGGTGCGCGCCGGCGCCACCTGGTGCACCTCGGCGAACACCTGCTGCATGCGCGCCGACTGACCGATGACCTGATCCAGGTGATAAACCGGTTTGAGCGCCTTGGTCAGGCGCCTCGTTTCGTCGACCATGCGGTCGTGCTCGAAGCTCACCGCGCGGTGCAGCAGCAGGTTCTGCCCCAGCAAGCTGGCCACCATGGCCAGCAGGCGCGCGTCCTCGTCGAACGAGCCCGTCCGCTCGGTGACGATGCGGTCCATGGTGAGCACCCCCAGGGTGCGCCGGTCGGCCTTGATGGGCGTGGCGATGTAGGCCACGGTTTCGTCGGGCGACTGGTCCGCCGCGCCGGTGCGGTTGAGGAACAGGGGCTCGCGGCCGATGTCGGGCACCACCATGGGCACACCACCGACGAACACGCGACCCACGATGCCCTCGCCCGGCACGAACTCCAGCCGCCGTGACTCTTCACGCGAAAGGCCCACCGCGCACAGGCCCACCAGGTTGCCGTCGTCCGACGACAGCACGACGGCGCTGCGCCGCCAACCCATCATCGACACCAGGGTGTTGATGGCCTCGCGAAAGGTCTTGTGGATGTCCAGGGAGCCGCCAAGGATCTTGCTCACCTGGTAGATCGTCAGCAACTCGATGCTGGCGCGTTCGTGGTTCGTGCTGCCCATGGATCGGTCCTCGCGTGGCGGTTGGGTTCGCACCACCCACCCACGGCGCCCCGATTTGCGGCGACTTTTGATCGACGCTGGTGCACGCGGGCCATGCCTGGCGGTGTCCAGGCAGGCTGCGTGCAAGCTCCACGCCTGCGAAGATTGATCTGGATCAAGCGGGCCGCTCAAGCCCCATCCAAGCCCTCTTCTGCGGTGACCTTGGCGATCGCCTGCTCGACGACGTCGCGCGTCAGCGGCGAGGCGAAGGTCTCGATGAAGCCGTAGACATAGCCGCGCAAGAAAGCGCCGCGCCGGAAGGCCAGCCGCGTCATGTTGACGCTGAAGAGGTGGCCGGCGTCGAGCGCACGCAGGTTGCGGTCACGGTCTTCGTCGAAGGCGATGGAGGCCACCACGCCCACGCCCATGCCCAGCTCCACATAGGTCTTGATCACGTCGGCGTCCATGGCCGAGAGCACGATGCTGGGCTGCAGTCCCTCGCGCGCGAAGGCCTCGTCGATGTGCGAGCGGCCGGTGAAGCCGCCGTCGTACGTGATCAGCGGGAACTTGGCCAGGCGCTCCAGCGTCAGCGGCTGGCCGTCGAGCAGCGGGTGGTTGGGCGGCACGACCACGCTGTGCGTCCAGGTGTAGCAAGGCAGCGTGACGAGTTGCGGGTACTGGTCGAGCGCCTCCGTGGCGATGCCGATGTCGGCCTCGCCATCAATCAGCATCTGCGCCACCTGGCGGGGCGAGCCCTGGTGCAGGCTCAGCGTGACCTTCGGGAAGCGCAGGCGGAAGTCACGCACGGCCGAGGGCAGCGCGTAGCGTGCCTGCGAGTGGGTGGCCGCCAGCGAGAGCGGGCCCGTGTCGTGCGAGGCGCAGTCGCGCGCGGCCTGGCGCAGGTTCTCCGCCTCGCGCAACAAGCGCTCGATGACCGGCAGCAGTTGTTGGCCTGAAGGCGTCAGCCCCGTGAGGCGCTTGCCTGCGCGTTGGAACAGCTCCACGCCGAGTTCGTCTTCGAGCTCGCGGATCTGGCGGCTCACACCCGGCTGGGAGGTGTGCAACGCGTTGGCGACCTCGGTCAGGTTGTAGCCACGGCGCGCCGCTTCGCGCACGGAGCGCAACTGCTGAAAATTCATGCGCGGGCTCCCGATTCAAATTGGCGCACGCGACGCGGCTTGAGGTGCGCCTCGTGGCCGGCGCGCAGCACGCCGCAGTCGCGCAAGGCCGCGTATTCATCGCGGCTGAGCTCGACCTCGATCTCGCCCGAGCCATCGGTGCGACGGAAGGCCAGGCGGGTGTTGGGCCCGACGGTCAGCGTGTCGATCAGCGTGGCGGCCAGAGAGCCTTCTTCGGCGTGCGCCAGCACCTGGATCTCGTGCGGACGCACGTAGCTCACAGCAGGTTGCGCCGAGGCGCCATCGCCCACCGTGCTCGGCGCGTGGTCGCGGCCATGGAACAGGTTGACATCGCCCAGGAACTGCAGCACGAAGGGCGTGACCGGGTGGTCGTACACCTCGTCGGGCGGACCTTCCTGCTCGATGCGGCCCTGGTTCATCACCACGATGCGGTCGGCCACTTCCATGGCTTCTTCCTGATCGTGGGTCACGAACACGCTGGTGATGTGCATTTCGTCGTGCAGGCGGCGCAGCCAGCGGCGCAGTTCCTTGCGCACCTTGGCATCGAGCGCGCCGAAGGGCTCGTCAAGCAACAGCACCTTGGGCTCGACCGCCAAAGCGCGGGCCAGGGCGATGCGCTGGCGCTGGCCGCCGGAGAGCTGGTGCGGATATCGATCGGCAATCCAATCAAGCTGAACGAGCTTGAGCAGCTCGGTCACCTTGGCACGGATGGCTTCTTCAGAAGGCCGCGTTTCCTTGGGCCGCACGCGCAGGCCGAAGGCCACGTTCTCGAAGATGCTCATGTGGCCGAACAGCGCGTAATGCTGGAACACGAAGCCCACGTTGCGCTCACGCACGGCCACGTGGGTGGTGTCTTCGCCATTGAAGTAGACCGCGCCGGCATCCGGCGTTTCCAGCCCGGCGATGATGCGCAGCAGCGAGGTCTTGCCCGAGCCCGAGGGGCCGAGCAAGGCCACCAGCTGGCCAGACGGGATGTGCAGGTTGAGGTGGTCGCAGACGGTCGTCTGACCGAAACGTTTGACCAGGTTCTTGACTTCGATGCTCATGCGGTGGCTCCGGATGCCTGTGCGGCCTGCGCCAGTTGCTGCTGGACGCGGCGTTCGACGATGTATTTCAGCACCAGCGTGACCAGCGCCAGGCTGGCCAGCAGCGACGCCACGGCGAAGGACGCGGCGAACTGGTACTCGTTGTAGAGGATCTCGATGTGCAGGGGCAGCGTGTTGGTCTGCCCACGGATGTGGCCCGACACCACCGAGACGGCGCCGAACTCGCCCATGGCGCGGGCGTTGCACAAGATCACGCCATACAGCAGGCCCCACTTCACATTGGGCAGGGTCACCTTCCAGAAGGTCTGCCAACCCGAGGCGCCCAGCACGCGGGCAGCTTCTTCCTGCTCCTGGCCCTGGGCCTGCATCAGCGGGATCAGCTCGCGCGCCACGAAGGGGAAGGTCACGAAGATGGTGGCCAGCACGATGCCCGGCACCGCGAAGATGACCTTGAGGTCGTGCGCCATCAGCCACTCGCCGAACCAGCCTTGCAGCCCGAAGACCAGCACGTAGATCAGGCCCGCGATCACCGGCGAGACAGAGAACGGCAGGTCGATCAGCGTGAGCAGCACGCTCTTGCCTCGGAAGTCGAACTTGGCGATGGCCCAGGCAGCCGCCACCCCGAAGACCAGGTTCAAGGGCACGGCGATGACGGCGGCCGTCAGCGTCAACCAGATGGCGGAGACGGCGTCCGGGTCCGTGATGGCCGCCAAGTAGACGTCCCAGCCCTTCTTGAAGGCCTCGAAGAACACGGTGACCAACGGCACGAACAAGAACAGCGACAGGAAGACCAGCGCCACGGCGATGAGCAGGCGCCGCACCCAAGCGGGCTCGGTCGTGGCCCGGGCCACGTCGGGCGGTGCGATGCCGTGCGCTGCGGGCGCCCCGCCCGTCGGGCTCACCGGTTGAGAAACAGCATTCATGGGATGAACTCCGAAGGGGTCACTTGCCCTGGCGCTTGCGCGTCCAGGCTTGCAGGGCGTTGATGGCCAGCAGCAGGATGAAGGACATCACCAGCATGACCACGGCGATGGCGGTGGCGCCCGCGTAGTCGTATTGCTCCAGCTTGGTGATGATGAGCAGCGGCGTGATCTCCGAGATCATCGGCATGTTGCCCGCGATGAAGATGATCGAACCGTACTCGCCCAAGGCCCGGGCGAAAGCCAGGGCGAAGCCCGTCAGCAGCGCCGGCATCAGGATCGGGAAGATCACCTTGGTGAAGCTCTGCCAGCGGCTCGCACCCAGCGTGGCGGCGGCCTCTTCCAGCTCGGAAGCCAGGTCTTCCAAGATGGGCTGCACCGTGCGCACCACGAAGGGCAGGCCGATGAAGGTCATTGCCACGAAAATGCCCACGGGCGTGAACGCCACCTTGACGCCCAGCGGCTCCAGCCACTGGCCGATCCAGCCATTGCTGGCGTAGAGGCCCGTCAACGTGATGCCGGCCACGGCGGTGGGCAGGGCGAAGGGCAGGTCCACCAAGGCGTCCACCACGCGCCGGCCGATGAAGTCGTAGCGCACCAGCACCCAGGCCACCAGCAGACCGAAGAAGGCATTGACCAGCGCGGCCAGCAGCGAAGCGCCGAAGGTCAACTTGTACGAGGCCACCACGCGCGGCGAGGTCACCGTCTCGACGAAGGCCGGCCAGGTCAGCTCCGTGGTGCGCAGGAAGGCCGCGCCCAGCGGGATCAGCACGATCAGGCAGAGGTACAGCAGCGTCAGGCCCAGGGCCAGGTCGAAGCCGGGCAGCACGCTGTGCCGCCGCAGCAGGGTTTTGGATAAAAACATGTCAGGGTCTTCTCAGGCAGGCATCACTTGCGGCCGGCCGCGGTGATCTGGTCGTAGATGCCGCCATCGCGGAAATGCTCGGCCTGCACCTTGCCCCAGCCGCCGAACACCTCGTCGACGGTGAAGGTGGGCACGCCGATGAACTTGGCCTGGTATTGCTTGAGCAAGGCCGGCGAGCGCGGACGCAGGTTGTGCTTGACGGCGATGGCCTGGCCCTCATCCGAATAGAGGTACTTCAGGTAGGCCTCGGCCTGCTTGCGCGTGCCCTTCTTGTCGACCACCTTGTCGACCACGCTGACCGGGTTCTCGGCCAGGATCGTGGTCTTGGGGTAGACGACCTGGTAGTCGCCCTTGAACTCGTTCTGGATCAGCGGCACCTCGCTTTCGAAGGTGACCAGGGCGTCGCCGATGTTGCGCTGGGCGAAGGTGGTGGTGGCCGCGCGGCCGCCGCCGTCGAACACGGGCACGTTGGCGAAGATCTTCTGCACCAGGGCACGGGCCTGCTCGGGCTTGCCGCCGGACTTGATGACCGAGCCCCAGGCGGCCAGGTAGGAATAGCGGCCATTGCCCGAGGTCTTGGGGTTGGGGATGACCACGGAGACACCGGGGCGGGCCAGGTCGGCCCAGTCCTTGATCTGCTTGGGGTTGTCTTTGCGCACAAGGATCACCGTGACCGACGTGGTGGGCGCGCTGTTGTCGGGCAAGCGTTTGGCCCAGTCCTTGGGCACCAGCCCACCGCGCTCGGCCAGGATGTCGATGTCACTGGCCTGGTTCATGGTGATCACGTCGGCCGCCAGGCCCGCCACCACGCTGCCGGCCTGCTTGCTGGAGCCGCCGTGCGATTGGTTGAGCGTCAGGGTCTCGCCGGTGGTCTGCTTCCAGTAGCGGGCGAAAGCCTGGTTGTAGTCCTTGTAGAACTCGCGCGTGACGTCGTAGCTGACGTTGAGCAGGGTCGCGTCGGCGTGCGCCGGCAGGCTGGCAAGGCCCAGTCCCGAGGCGGACAGGACGAGGAAGGTGGCTTTCAGGACAAGGCGGCGCATTCAGGGCTCCATCTGCGGAATGGTTGGGATGCTATGCAAACGGCGTCTTTGGCAGAAGCGACGATTGCTCAGCTTCTTATGCGGAAAAAGCGCAAGCGCAGGCCCTCAACCCAAGGTTGCCGACATTCCACATCGCGGAGGGGATTCTGTCAAAGCAGCGAATTTCAAAGCCCTCGCGCGACCGCGGCAGTTCCTCATGCAATCTGCGCATGAGCTCATGCACCCAGCAGATATGTCATGAGCCGGGCAGCGCTCCGCATTGGACACCCCGCTGCTGCAACAGCACATTGGTGCCCCTGCCGTCAGCCCATCTGCATCGCCATGAACTTCCCACTCAAGCAAGTGCACGACGAAACCACCCGCTGGAACCTCGCCTCCGTGGTGAGCGCCCTGCGCGACTCCCGTGAGCGTGCCCACCGGGTTCGGCACATGGGGCACGTGCGGGAGCTGCCATACCGCGAAGTCATCGCCGACGTGATGCAAGGCCTCTCAGCCGCCTTGTTCCCGACGCACTACGGCCGCCCCGACCTCAACGACGAGAACATCGACTTCTTCGTTGGGCACACCCTGGCCGACACGCTGGACAAGCTCGCCGATCAGGTCCGCCGCGCCCTGCTGTTCAGCCGATCGACCGAGCTGCCCCACCCGGAAGACCTGCAAGAGCAGGCGCATCGCATCGTGCGAGCCCTCGCCGAAGACCTGCCCACCATCCGGGGGCTGCTCTACAGCGACTTGCAGGCCGCCTGGCAAGGCGACCCAGCCGCCACCGGGGTCTCGGAACTCCTGCTGTGCTACCCGGGCATCACCGCCGTCATCCACCACCGCATCGCGCATGCGCTGTTCAAGCTCGGCGCCCCCATGGTGGCTCGGCTCATCGCCGACATCGCCCACGCCCGCACCGGCATCGACATCCATCCTGGCGCACAGATCGGCGAAGGCTTTTTCATCGACCACGGCACAGGCGTCGTGATCGGCGAGACCTGCGTGATCGGCCGCAACGTGCGGCTCTACCAAGCCGTGACGCTGGGCGCCAAGCGCTTCCCGACCGACGACAACGGACACCTCATCAAAGGCCAGCCGCGCCACCCCATCGTCGAAGACGACGTGGTCATCTACGCGGGCGCCACCGTGCTGGGCCGCATCACGATCGGGCGCGGCTCGACCATCGGCGGCAACGTGTGGCTGACCCACAGCGTGCCCGCCGGCAGCAACGTCACCCAGGCCCTCAGCCAGCACAGCTGAGGCCTCTCCTTTCCACCTCAACCCGGAGATCAGGCCCATGGCCAACAACCACGAAAACAGCACCGCCCTTGGCGACATCGCCGCGCGGCAACTTGCCATCGCCACCCGCACCGTGCCGCAGATGGGCACGATCACGCCGCGCTGGCTGACCCACCTGCTGCAATGGGTGCCGGTCGAGGCTGGCATCTACCGCGTCAACAAGGTCAAGGACGCATCCAGCGTGACGGTGGACTGCTCCGGCCGCGACGAGCGCGAGCTGCCGCAGACTTTTGTCGACTACATCGAGAACCCGCGCGAGTACCTGTTGTCGGCCGTGAACACGGTGCTGGACGTGCACACCCGCGTGTCGGACCTCTACTCCAAGCCCTACAACCAGATCGCCGAGCAGCTGCGCCTGACCATCGAGACCATCAAGGAACGGCAAGAGAGCGAGCTCATCAACAACAAGGAATACGGACTGCTGAGCAACGTGGCGCCCAGCCAGACGCTGAAGACGCGCAAGGGCCCGCCCACGCCCGACGACCTCGACGAACTGCTGACCAAGGTGTGGAAGGAGCCCGGCTTCTTCCTGGCTCACCCGCTGGCCATCGCCGCCTTCGGCCGCGAGTGCACCCGCCGTGGCGTGCCGCCGCCCACCGTGTCGCTGTTCGGCTCGCAATTCATCACCTGGCGCGGTGTGCCGCTGATCCCGTCGGACAAGGTGGTGATCGAAGGCAACAAGTCGAAGATCCTGCTGATCCGCACGGGTGAGAGCCGCCAGGGCGTGGTGGGCCTGTACCAGCCCGATCTGCCGGGTGCGCAGAGCCCCGGTCTGGCCGTTCGCTTCATGGGCATCAACCACAAGGCGATCGCCTCTTACCTGGTCTCGCTGTACTGCTCGCTGGCCGTTCTGACGGACGACGCCATCGCCGTGCTCGAAGACGTGGTGATCGACAACTACCATGAGTACCAGTGAACTCAGCGAGCTGGGCATCCCTGACGCGGCGGCGCTTGCCCAGTTGGCCAACCAATTCTTTTCGGCCTTGCCGGGCCAGGCGAGCGGCCCTGCAACGCCTGCCGCCCACCAGGGCTTGCCCGCCGGCTTGACCCACCTGGGCTCGGGCTCGCATTCGGAGGCGGGCGCCAGCAGCCACCCCTTTGCCGTGCAAAACGTGCCCGCCAGCCGAGCGGCCACTGGCGCGCATTCGGGCTCGCTGCCAGGTGCCCCCGCGTACGAAGACGTGCCTTCGCTGCCTGTCGTCGCACCGCCGGGTCAGGTGCCCGCATCGTTCTCGGGCGACCTGCCGCTGGATGCGCACAACCCTGCTGCGGTCACGCAGGGCCTGCAACCCCAGTTGACACTCAACCCGCTCGACTGGGGCTTGCCCAGCGACCAGGACCTGAGCGAGCTGCTGAGCCTGCGCTCGCCCACGCGCACCCCGCAGGACGCCGCCGGCATCGGCCAGGCGCCGTCGTTCTACTTCCTGACCCAGGGTTTCGCCGGCCTGGCGGGCCACTCGCCCGGCTTGCAGGTGCCCGGTCAGGCAGCCCGGCCGCTGTCGCCCCAGGCCAATGGCTTCAACCCGGGCGTCGATGTCAACCTCGTGCGCCGCGACTTCCCCGTGCTGCGCGAGCACGTCAACGGCAAACCGCTGATCTGGCTGGACAACGCCGCCACGACGCACAAGCCGCAGTCGGTGATCGACCGCATCGCGTACTTCTACGCACACGAGAACTCGAACATCCACCGCGCAGCGCACGAGCTGGCCGCGCGCGCCACGGATGCCTACGAGGCAGCGCGCGAGAAGGTGCGGGGCTTCATCAACGCGCGCTCGGTCAACGAGATCGTGTTCGTGCGTGGCACCACCGAGGCCATCAACCTGGTGGCCAAGAGCTGGGGCGAAGCGAACCTGCGCGAGGGCGATGAGATCGTGGTGAGCCACCTGGAGCACCACGCCAACATCGTGCCCTGGCAGCAGTTGTGCGCCCGCACGGGCGCGAAGCTGCGCGTGATCCCGGTGGACGACGACGGCCAGGTGCTGCTCGATGAGTACGCGAAGCTGCTGGGTCCGCGCACCAAGCTCGTGTCCTTCACGCAGGTGTCGAACGCGCTGGGCACGGTCACGCCCGCCAGGCAGATGGTGGCCATGGCCCACAGCGCTGGCGCCAAGGTGCTGGTCGATGGCGCGCAGTCGGTTTCGCACATGCGCGCCGACGTGCTCGATCTGGACTGCGACTGGTTCGTCTTCTCGGGCCACAAGGTGTTCGCGCCCACGGGCATCGGCGTGCTCTACGGCAAGGAGGCCTTGCTCAACGACACCCCGCCCTGGCAAGGCGGCGGCAACATGATCAAGGACGTGACCTTCGAGCACACGCAGTACCACGATGCCCCGGGCCGCTTCGAAGCCGGCACGGGCAACATCGCGGACGCGGTGGGGCTGGGCGCGGCCATCGATTACGTGCAGAAGCTGGGCATCGAGAACATCGGCGCCTACGAGCACCAGTTGCTGCTGTACGCGACGCGCCTGCTCAAGGACGTGCCGGGCCTCAAACTCATCGGCACGGCCCCTGACAAGGCCGCGGTGCTGTCCTTCACGCTGGAGGGCTACCAGACCGAAGAGGTCGGCCGAGCCCTCAACGAAGAAGGCATCGCCGTGCGATCGGGCCACCACTGCGCGCAGCCCATCCTGCGCCGCTTCGGGCTGGAGGCCACGGTTCGTCCGTCGCTGGCGTTCTACAACACCTGCGGCGAGATCGACACGCTGGTGGGCGTGCTGCATCGCCTGTCGGGCGGCCGTCGGCATCGGCGTTGACAGCCCATCGCCATTTCCGCATGAACGCATGCGGAAATGGCGCTTCACAAGCCGGCAGCGGCTGGTGAGACTGACCGTTCATCCAAAAACGCAGTCACACCATGCCGTTGTTGTCCTTGTCATCCGCACCGTCTCCTTTCACCCCCGCCTCATCTTTCCGCCGGCCTCAGCGCCGCCACAGGCTGCTCATCACAGCGGCGCTGCTGGCGGCTTCGTTTGGGTCTGCGCACGCCACCAACGGCTACTTCGCACACGGGTATGGCGCGCAGTCGCTGGGCATCGCCGGGGTGGCCATCGCCTTGCCTCAAGACGCGCTGGCGATCGCGTCCAACCCGGCGGGCATCGCGCAACTGGGCTCTCGGTTCGACGCCGGCCTGACCCTGTTCCGCCCCGAGCGCAGCGCCACCATCCGTGGCAATGGCGTGCCGGGTTTCAACGGCGAATACAGCGGCGACGGCAAGAAGAACTTCTGGATTCCTGAGCTGGGCTACACCCGCGCCATCGACCCGAAGCTGAGCGTCGGCCTGGCCATTTACGGCAACGGCGGCATGAACACGCGCTACGAGCGCAACCCCTTCGGCGCCATCGGTGGCCAGGGCCGAGCCGGGGTCAACCTCGAACAAATCTTCGTTTCACCCGCGCTGGCCTACAAGCTCGACGACCAGCACACGCTGGGCGTGGCGCTCAACCTCGTGCACCAGCGCTTCTCGGCCGAAGGCCTGCAGCCCTTCGCACAGGCCGGCACCTCATCGGCGCCTCAACACGTCACAAACCAGGGCACCAGCAGCAGCTCGGGCGCTGGCATCCGCCTGGGCTGGCTCGGACAGTTGACGCCAGACTGGCAAGTGGGCGCCAGTTGGTCGTCGAAGGTGAACGGTTCCTTCGACCGCTACCGTGGCTTGTTCGCTGAAAGCGGCGGCTTCGACATCCCGGCCAATTGGGGATTGGGGGTGGCGTGGCAGGCGAGCCCTGACGTGAAGATCGCAGCGGACTACCAGCGCATCCTCTACAGCCAGGTGAAGTCGGTGGCCAACCCCTTGTCCAGGCTGCTGGCAGGCCAGGCGCTGGGCACGTCGGACGGCCCCGGCTTCGGCTGGCGCGACATCAACGTCGTCAAGCTCGGCGTGAGCTGGCGGCAGTCGCAGCAACTGACGCTGAGGGCCGGCTACAGCCACGCCGACCAGCCCATTCCTTCAGACCAGACGCTGTTCAACATCCTCGCACCCGGCGTGGTGCAGGACCACCTCACGGCGGGCTTCACCTGGCGCATCGACGCGCATGGCGAAGTCACCGGCTACTACGCGCACGCGCTCAACAAAGAGGTCAAGGGACAAGGCTCCATCCCGTCCACGTTCGGAGGTGGCGAGGCCGACATCCGCATGAAGCAGAACATCTTCGGCGTGGCCTACGGCTGGAAGTTCTGAGCACGACATGCGCAAACCGTCTTTGCTCCACACCAAAGCTTCGTTCACCGCGCAGGCCGTTGCACCTATCTTTGTTTCCGCTGCATTCAACAAAAAAGGACCCTCATGAATTCCCGGATCGCCTTTGCTCGCCGCCATTTGCTGGGCACCTTGGGCCGTGGACTGCTGTCGACCCTGATGGCCGCGAGCCTGTTGGGCGCCGGCCTGGCACAAGCGCAGGCACAGAACGCGGTGCTGCGCGTGGGCTACCAGAAGTACGGCACGCTCACCATCCTCAAGGGCAAGGGTGACCTGGAAAAGCGCCTGGCACCGCTGGGTGTCAGCATCAAGTGGGTGGAGTTCCCCGCTGGTCCGCAACTGCTCGAAGGCTTGAACGTCGGCTCCATCGACTTCGGCACCGTGGGCGAAGCCCCGCCCATCTTCGCGCAAGCCGCTGGGGCCGACCTGGTCTACGTGGCCAACCAGCCGCCCGCGCCAACGGCAGAGGCCATCGTCGTGCCCAAGGGCTCCACCATCACATCGGTGGCTCAGCTCAAGGGCAAGAAGGTGGTGCTCAACAAGGGATCGAACGTGCACTACCTGCTGGTCAAGGCGCTCGAGAAAGCCGGCCTGCAATACAGCGACATCCAGGTGGTCTTCCTGCCTCCGGCCGATGCACGCGCGGCTTTCGAGCGTGGCAGCGTGGACGCCTGGGCCATCTGGGACCCCTTCCTCGCGGCCGCTGAAAAACAGATCGGTGCACGCGTGATCGCCGATGGCAAGGGCATCGTCGCCAACCACCAGTTCTACCTGGCCTCGCGCAAGTACGCGAACCAGAACCCCGGGGTGATCAAGGCCATCGTGTCCGAGCTGCAGAAGCTCGACGTGTGGGCCGCCAACGATGTCAAGGCGGCAACCGCCGTCCTCGCACCAGAAATTGGCCTGGGTCCGGAGATCACCGAGCGGTCCCTGCGCCGCATGGCTTATGGCATCCAGCCCATCACCGCCCAGGTCGCGGCAGAGCAGCAGAAGGTGGCCGACACCTTCGCTGGCTTGAAGCTCATCCCCAAGCCCATCCGCATCACCGACGCCTTGCCCGAAGGCGTGGCCACGAAGTGACCTGACCGAGCACCCGACTGGAGTCCACCATGCGCATTTTCTGGTTCATCCCGACCCACGGTGACGCCCGCTACCTCGGCACCAGCCACGGCGGCCGGGACGCCACCTTCGCCTACTTCAAGCAGGTGGCCATCGCGGCTGACAGCCTGGGTTACGAGGGGGTGCTGCTGCCCACCGGGCGTTCTTGTGAGGACTCATGGATCCTGGCGGCCAGCCTGATCGACGTGACTCGCCAGTTGAAGTTCCTGGTGGCGCTGCGCCCGGGCTTGATCCAGCCTGCGCAAACCGCGCGCATGGCCGCCACGCTGGACCGCATCTCGGGCGGCCGCTTGCTGGTGAACCTGGTGACTGGCGGCGACCCAGAGGAACTCGAAGGCGATGGCCTCTTCCTGAGCCACCAGGACCGCTACGTGCTGTCGCGCGAGTTCCTGACCATCTGGCGTGAGGTGCTGTCGCGCAGCCACGCGGGCGAAGGCTTCGATTTCGACGGCCAGCACCTCCAGGTCAAGGGCGCCAAGTTGCTGTACCCGCCGGTCAACCGGCCATACCCGCCGATCTTTTTCGGCGGCTCGTCGGAAGAGGCGCACGAACTGGCGGCCGAGCAACTCGACACCTACCTCACCTGGGGCGAACCACCGGCCGCCGTGGCGGCCAAGGTGGCCGACATCACCCGGCGCGCCGAGAAGCATGGCCGCAAGCTGAGCTTCGGGATCCGGCTGCATGTCATCGTGCGCGAAACGGAAGACGCCGCGTGGCAGGCCGCGGGCGAGCTGCTCTCGCACCTCGACGAAAGCACCGTCAAGGCCGCGCAGCAGAAGTTCTCACAGATGGATTCCGTCGGGCAACGCCGCATGGCCGAGCTGAACAAGGGCCGATTCAACCGCCACAACGTGCGCGAAGGACTTGAGGTGTATCCGAACCTGTGGGCAGGCGTGGGCCTGGTTCGCGGTGGTGCGGGCACCGCCCTGGTGGGCAATCCCCAGCAGGTGGCCAACCTGATCAAGGAGTACGCGGCGCTGGGCCTGGACTACTTCATCCTGTCCGGCTACCCCCACCTCGAAGAAGCCCACCGCTTCGCCGAGCTCGTCTTCCCGCTGCTGCCGCGCAGCGTTCAGGATCGCTTCACCCAGCAAGCTCCACAGGGCCCACGTGGCGAGATCGTGGCGAATGCCTACGTGCCCCCAGACACGCAGCCCGTGCCGCAAACATCGGCCAGTTGAATCAATCAGCGACACTGCCATGGCTCATCAAACCCTCTTCTCATCGCTTCGGAGCGTCCGCGCCAATCGCCTGCTGCCCTGGCTGCTGCCGATCGGGCTGATGGCCGTTTGGGAGCTGAGCGCCCGCGCCGGCTGGTTGTCCACCCGCATCCTGCCCGAGCCCTGGTCGGTGCTCACCTCATTCTGGCAACTCGCGGTGAGCGGCGAGCTGTGGCAGCACCTCGGTGTGAGCGCGGCTCGTGCCCTGACCGGGCTGGCCATCGGGGGCGGCCTGGGGCTGCTGCTGGGCCTGCTCACAGGCAGCGTGCGCTGGGCCGAGACCCTGCTCGACACCAGCTTGCAGATGGTGCGCAACATCCCGCCGCTGGCCTTGATCCCGCTGGTCATCCTTTGGTTCGGCATCGACGAGACGGCCAAGCTGTTCCTGGTCGCTGTGGGCGTGTTCTTCCCCATCTACCTCAACACCTTCCACGGCATCCGCTCGGTGGACCCGGGTCTGATCGAGATGGCGCGCAGCTACGGGCTGAGTGGTTGGCAGCTTTACCGACAGGTGATCCTGCCGGGCGCGCTGCCCTCCATCCTGGTTGGCTTGCGTTTTTCGCTGGGCCTGATGTGGGTGCTGCTGATCGTGGCCGAAACCATCTCCGCGCAATCAGGCATTGGCTACATGACCATGAACGCGCGCGAGTTCCTGCAGACCGATGTGGTGCTCGTGGGCATCATCCTGTACGCCCTGCTCGGCAAGATCGCCGATGTGCTGGCACGCGGCCTGGAGCAAGTGGCCCTGCGCTGGCACCCGGGCTATCAACCTGAAACAGCCTGACCGCCTCCCATGAGCAGCCCTGTCCACACCTTCGCCCAACAAACATTTCCCTCGGCTCAACACGGCGTCAGCCTGAGGGTGCGCAAGCTCGGACAGCGCTTTGGCGAACGCCAGGTGCTGACCGACATCGACCTCGACATCGCACCAGGGGGCTTCGTGGCCATCGTCGGGCGCAGCGGTTGCGGCAAAAGCACTTTGCTGCGATTGCTGGCCGGCCTGGACCACGCCAGCACCGGCCACATCGAGGTCGACGGACAGGCGCTGGATCTGCGCTCGCCGGCCAGCCAGGGTGTGCGGTTGATGTTCCAGGACGCTCGTCTGCTGCCTTGGAAATCGGTGGGCGAAAACGTGGCCTTGGGCCTTCACGGCCGAGATGTGGCCCAACGCGTGAAGGAAGCACTCGCCGCCGTCGGCCTTGAAGACCGTGCCAACGACTGGCCCGCCAAGCTGTCGGGAGGCCAGAGGCAACGCGTGGCGCTGGCCCGGGCCCTGGTACACCGCCCGCGCCTGCTGCTGCTCGACGAGCCCTTGGGTGCGCTCGATGCCCTCACCCGCATCGAGATGCAGCAGCTCATCGAGGGCCTTTGGCAGGCCCATCGCTTCACCGCCGTGCTGGTCACCCACGACGTGTCCGAGGCCGTTGCGCTGGCCGACCGCATCCTGCTGATCGAAGAGCAGGTGGTGGCCTTGGACCAGACCGTGGCGCTGCCCCGGCCGCGCCCACGTGGCAGCGCCAGTTTCGCCGCGCTCGAAGACGCGGTGTTGCAGCGTGTGCTGAAAAAGCAGCCTGCCACGCAAGCCTCATCGCACACCGCACCGCAAGCCGCTGGCGAAACGCCATCGTCGCCCGCGGCCCCCATCCCTCGCTTCGACCTCGCGGCCTGAGCCGACACGTCCTGGCCTTGGTCGCCGCGCGGCCCGGGCACCATCGATCGCCACCATCCAGGCATGGCCGAGGGGCTCCGGGGACCGCTCAGGCACGGCCGAACATTCACGACCGGGCCTGCCACACCACCTCTGACACCTTGACCGCCTTCGGGATCAACCCCTGCTGGTGGAAGGTGTCGGCCACCCGTTGCTGCTCGGCGATGAGCTCGGGCCACAAGGGACGGGTGGGTGTGGCCGGCCTGCGCTCCAGGAACTTGAACACGGTGGCCAGGCCAAGACCACTGAACTCGGACAGCAGCCGAGCGGCATCGGGCCGGTTGGCCTGCACCCAGCGGTCCACCTCGGTGAGGCTGTTGAGCAGGGCCGTCACGGCTTGCGGGTGCGCCCGCACCCAGTCGGGGTGCCCGAGGTAGAAGGAGTTGTTGTCGGACAGGCCTACACCGTTGCTCAGCACGCGGGGCTTCACATCAACCTCGGCCGCCGCGTAGAACGGATCCCAGATGCCCCAAGCATCGACGCTGCCACGCTCGAAGGCTGCGCGAGCCTCGGAAGGCGTCAGGTAAAGCGGCTGGATGTCCGCCCAGGGAACGCCAGCCTTGGCAAGCGCGCGCACCACGAGGAAATGCGCACTCGAACCCCGCTGGAAAGCCACCCGCTTGCCTCTGAGATCGCCCAGAACCCTCAGCGGAGAAGACGCAGGCACCAGGATCGCCGAACTCTGTGGCTTGGGCAGCTCAGCGCCGATGTAGAGCAGCGACTTGCCCGCTGACTGGGCGAACACGGGTGGTGAATCACCCGTGAAGCCCACGTCGAGGCTGCCCACCGACAAGGCCTCGAGGATTTGCGGGCCGGCGGGAAACTCGACCCACTGCAGCCTCGTGCCCGGGAAGGCGCGCTCAAGCAAGCCGCGCTGCTTGAGAACGACGAGGTTGACCGAACTCTTCTGAAAGCCAATGCGCAACTGCGCCGGCACGGAGCCCCTGGGGCTGGCCTGCGCATGGGCCCAGGCAGGCAGGGCCGATGTCGCCGCGCAGGCAGAAGCGATCAGGAAGCTCCGACGGTCATCGAAAAGGGGCATGGGCGCAGTCTCCGCTCAGTCATGGTTGGGAAGGAAAGACCGCCATCAATCTACGACCAGCCCAGCCTTGCCACAACCATCCGTCACGCATGCTCAAGCTCGGTTTCCGCATGTGCAAGGCGGGCACTGGCAAGAGGGTCATGCAAGGCCACACAGGGTCACGCGGCACATATGCCGCCATCGCATGAGCGCATGCACAAGGGTCGCTTCACAGGCCGGAACTGCCTTCCATAGACTCCGCGCTCGATTTCGTCCCGCATTCAGCCTGCCTTCATCCAGGATGCCTCCGAGTTCTTTTCCCTCCGCATTGCTGCGCCTTGCACACACCGCCAAACGGGCCAGCCTGGCGATGGGGCTTGCTCTGCTGTCGACATCGGCCGCACAGGCGGTCGAGGCCCTTGCACAAGCTCGCACCGAGCAGGTCACCGTGAGCTTGCTGCCCAGCCACGGCCAGGTGGTGCCCGGCGGCACGTTGCGCGTGGGCATCCGCCAGGTGCTGGCTCCGCACTGGCACACCTATTGGGTGAACCCGGGGGACTCCGGCATGGCCACACGGTTGCAATGGCACCTGCCACCGGGTTGGCAGGCTGGCGCCATCCAGTGGCCCGTTCCGCAGCGCATCGATGTCGGGCCCATCACCAACCACGGCTATGAGCGCGAGGTGACGCTGCTCGTCGATGTGGCAGCGCCGCGCGATGCGGTGGTCGGCCAAGCCACCGAGCTCGCGGCGGATGTGAGCTGGCTCGTCTGCCAGGACGTTTGCATCCCGCAGCAGGCCAGCTTGTCGGTGCCCGTCACCATCGGTCATGAAGCGGTGGCGATCGATGCCAACCGCGAGGCGTTGCTGGCCGCGCAGCGCTCTCTGCCGCGCCACACCGATGTGCCCACTGAGGTGCTGCACACATCCCAGGGCTTGTTGATCGGGCTGTCGGGCCAACCCGCCACGGGGCAGGAGGTCTACTTTTTCGCCGAAGCCTGGGGCGTCACGCAGCACAACGCCAAGCCAGTCGTCCATCAGGCCGGTGGCCGCTGGTGGTTGCTGGCGCCGCATGGCGACGATGCGCGCCACGCGGGCGACGAGGTCTCGGGGGTGTTGCGCATCGGCGCAGCCGGCACCGAAGTGCGGACCACGCTCGTCGCAGCACCGCCAGCCCTGCTAGCTGGTCTGACCTGGACGCGGACGCAAGCCGATTCTTCCGATGCGAAGGCCCATATCACACAGCCAGGCCCTGACGCCCCGCACGCGCTCGCACCTGTGGCGGAAATCGATTTCGACGCGATCACCTTCCTCACCGCCTTGAGCCTGGCCTTTCTCGGTGGCGTGATCCTCAACCTGATGCCCTGTGTGTTCCCGGTGCTGTCGATCAAAGCCCTGTCCCTTTTGCAGCACCCAGACCGCAGCCGTTCACAGCGCATCGCGCAGGGCTCGGCCTACGCCTTTGGCGTGGTGCTGAGCTTCGTGGCGCTGGCGGCGTTGCTGCTGGCCCTGAAGGCCACGGGGCGAGAGGTCGGCTGGGGCTTCCAGTTCCAGCAACCCACCTTCGTGCTGCTGCTCGGCGGCTTGCTGTTCGCGGTGGGCCTGAACCTGCTGGGCGTGTTCGAAGTGGGCCAGGGCCTCGCGGGCATCGGCGGTCAGTTGGTCGAGCGCGAGGGCCTTGGCGGCAGCTTCTTCACCGGCGTGCTGGCCACCGTCGTGGCCACGCCTTGCACCGCTCCGTTCATGGCCAGTGCGGTGGGCTATGCGCTCACGCAAACGGCCGGCGTGGTGCTGGCCATCTTCACCTCGCTGGGCCTGGGCCTGGCCACGCCCTACCTGTTGCTGAGCACCTGGCCCGCGCTGCAACGCCGCCTGCCCCGACCTGGCCCGTGGATGCTGCGCTTCAAGCAGGCCCTGGCATTTCCGATGTTCGCGTCGGTCGTGTGGCTGGTGTGGGTGCTGGCGCAGCAGACCGGGCCCGATGGCGTGGTGGTTGCCTTGGGGGCGCTGCTGGCCATCGGCCTGGCAGGTTGGCTGCTGGGCACGGCCCAGTTCAGCCGTGGTGCGACCTGGCCACGCCTTGGCCGAGGGCTGGCCGGCGCGCTCGTGCTGGCCACCATCGGCGTTGGCGCCTGGTCGCTGCCCGAGACCGGGGGCGCTTCATCGACACCGACAGCCGCATCGGCCCCGAACGGCGCCGCATGGGAGCCGTTCTCACAAGCCCGGCTGGACGCCTTGCGCGCCGAAGGCAAACCGGTGTTCGTCAACTTCACCGCGGCCTGGTGCATCACCTGCCTCGTCAACGAACGGACTGCGCTGAGCCAGGATCGCGTGCTGTCTGCGTTCAAGTCGCTGGGCGTCACCTACCTCAAGGGCGACTGGACCCACCAGAACCCCGAGATCACACGCGTGCTGGGCCAGCATGGCCGCAGCGGGGTGCCGCTTTACCTCTTCTTCGGCGCTGGCTCACAGACGCCCGCCGCCGTGCTGCCTCAGGTGCTCACGCCAGATATCGTCATCCAGGCCATCGGTGGCGCTCACCTGAGCGCGTCTTCCCAACCCTGAACATCAGGAGTCCTCATGCAACGCAGAACGCTCGTCTCGACCCTGTTCGCCGGACTGCTCGCCAGCGCCGCTTTGCCTCCGGCCTGGGCCGTTGAGGTGCAGCAGGCCGCACCCGATTTCACGGCACCAGGAGCCGATGGTCGGCCCATCCAGCTCAGCGCCTACCAAGGCAAGGTGGTGGTGCTGGAGTGGACCAACCACGACTGTCCCTTCGTCAAGAAGCACTACGAGAGCGGCAACATCCCCAAGCTGCAGAAGGAAGCCGCGGCACAAGGCGTGGTGTGGCTGCAGGTCATCTCGTCGGCCCCCGGTCAGCAAGGGCATGTCGACGCCGCCACGGCCAAGCAGGTCAACGCATACCGCGATGCCAAGCCAGCAGGCATCGTGCTCGATGAAAACGGCGCGGTGGGCAGGCTGTATGGTGCGCGCACGACCCCGCACATCTTCGTGATCGACCAGCAGGGCAAGCTGGCCTACAAGGGTGGCATCGACAGCATCCCGTCGAACCGGCCCGAGGACATTGCCGAGGCAGAGCCTTATGCACGCAATGCCATCCAGGCCACGCTCAAGGGCCAGCGGGTGGCCAAGGCCAACACCCAGCCTTACGGCTGCTCGGTGAAGTACGGCGGATGATCAACAGCTTTCGCTCATGCTCGGGTGTGCGAGCCGATCGTCGCCATGAGTGCGTTGTGCGCATGCACGAACCGCAGCATCCACATGGCGGCTAGCCAACAGTGCGTCGCGTCGGCATCCACTGACCCATGGGAATTGACGGTCATGACCAGCGATTTCCTCCGCTAGACACGTCGCAAGCCCCTGCTCATGACCCTGGAACAACCCTTGCGCAATGAAGCCCACCTGCTGTCGTTTCAGCAGGCTGGTGACCACCGGCCAACCGAACAACCGGCCGATCAACACACAAGGAAGATTCCATGTCCAGACAGGTCAAACCAACGCTCGAGGCTGTCCCAAACGATGCTTCTCAGGAAGTTCCCGCCCGTCGCCGTTTCATCGGCACCACCGGTTCGCTGGTGGTCGGTGGCGCGCTGACGGGCTTGAGCGCCCAGGCCGAAGCCACCGACCTCTGGTCGCGTGGCTTCGGCCACGGCTCGCTCGATGAGTCGCTCAAGGCCCGCACACTTCGGCTGCGCACCGAACGCGCGATCTCCAACCACCAGGTGCCCATTCCGCGTCACCAGGACAACGACGACGAAGAGCGCTACACCAACCTCATCGGCACCGACACCCGTGGCCTGCCGCACAACGCCCGCGGCGAGGTCGACCTGGCCGCATGGGCCACGCTCAAGCAGGCCGTGACCACGCGCACGGTGGCCGATTTCGAGAAGGTCCAGCTCGGTGGCGCACGCAAGCTGGTCAACCCGCTGGGCACCTTGGGGCTCAACCTGACGGGCCTGGCCTCCAACCAGATCGCCGTGCCGTCCGCGCCCGCCTTGGCCAGCGCCGAACGCGCCTCCGACGCGGTCGAGATCTACTGGCAATCGCTGCTGCGCGAGGTGCCCTTTCACGAGTACCGCGCCGACACCAGCAACGCCTTGCTGCGCGCCGCCGCCGCCGAGATCAGCCAGTTGCCGGGTTACGTGGGCCCGCGAAACGCCGCCGGCCAGGTGACGCCGGACCTGCTCTTCCGTGGCACGGCGCGCTACCTGGACCGCAGCGACGGCAGCGGCCGCACCGCGCGCACCGTCGTGCCGCCGGGCGTGGCCATCGGTCCCTACATCTCGCAGTTCCTTCTGCTTGACGTGCCGTACGGCGTGTCCTTCGCCTCGGCCTTGATCCGCACGCAAACACCGGCCAACGAGTTCCTGAACCAGCCCGCCGAATGGCTGGCCATCCAGAACGGCCAAAATCCAACACGCTCCTTGGCCTTCGACAACACGCTGCGCTACGTGAGCACGGGGCGGGACCTGGCCGAGGTGGCCCGGGGCTCGGCCGGCGCCGGCGCGGCGTTGCAGATCCTGTCGACCGCGCGCAGCAGCAACCCATTGCGCGTGGGCGGCATCGGGGCCGCGCTCAGCCCCACCAATCCTTACCTGCAGGCGATCACGACCTCGGCCAGCGCGGCGGGCAGCTTCTCGGCCGCTTACCTGCAAGGCCTGCTGCCGCTGGGCGTCTCGCGCGGCATCCGCGCGGCCTACTGGCTCAAGTGGTTCGTGCACCGCACGCTTCGCCCCGAAGCCTATGGCGGGCTCGTCCACCAGCGGCTGGCCAACCAGGTGGCCTACCCCCTGCATGCCAGCATCCTGCAATCCGAAGCGGTCTCGCGCAGCCGGCAGAAGCACGGCACCTTCCTGCTGTCACACGCCTACCCCGAAGGCGCGCCGATCCACAGCTCCTACCCGGGCGGCGCATCGGTGAGCGCGGCCGTGCAAGTGACACTGCTCAAGGCCTTCTTCGACGAAAGCACGCCCATCCCCAACCCGGTCCAACCCGATCCGCTGGACCCGACGAAGCTGGTGCCCTACAACGGCCCCACCCTGACGGTCGGCGGTGAACTCAACAAGCTGGCCACCAACCTTGGCGTGGGCCGCAACTGGGCGGGCATCCACTGGCGATCGGACGCAGGAGCATCGCTGGCCCTCGGTGAAGAAGTCGCTATCGCCCTGCTGCGCGATGAGAAGCGGACCTTCGCCGAACCCTTCGAGGGCTTTCGCTTCACCCGCTTCGACGGCAGCGCCGCGGTGATCTGATCCCCATGCCAGCCAGCGCGCTCCGAACCGGCAAGGGGCGCGCCAAGAGCCTGCCGCAGGAACCTGGTCACCGGGGCCTGCGGGGCGAGGGCCGGCAGGCAATGCGTTCAGGACTTGCGGGCTTTCGGCAGGTAGTGCCAACGCGTGCTCAGCAGGATGATGCCGACCGACACCAAGGTCACGCCCGCCGACAACCACAGGGGCCAGGCCGAGGCGCCGAACCGATCGGGATAGAGGTTCCAAGCCGTGGCCAGGCCCACGCCGCTGCCTCCAAGCACCAGCACCGCGCAAGCGTGGTCGTGAAAGCGCCTCGCCTTGTTGGCTTGCGCAGCCCAACGGGCGTCGGTGTTGTAGCTCGGCAAGTGCTGGTGCGCACCCTCTAGCTGCTCAAGCTCTGACAGGAACTGCCGCAGGTTGGTGATGGCCCGCTCGCTCTTGTGATTGAGCAAGGCCAGGCAGGCCGCCGCCACCGGAAAGCCCTGCACCAGCCACTCGACGGGCAGCACGATGCTGTCGCGCTGGATGCGCAAGGCCACGAGCGCGGCCAGCAGGCTGACCACCAGCGTCACGTACAAGGCCAGCGCCTGCTGCCGCTGGCCGATGCGGGCGTTGACCTCTTGGTAAGCAGCGACGAAACGGTAGTTGGCATCGACGAAGGATTTGGCGCTCACGGTGTCTCCTCAAGCGGCATGACACCGCTCGCGCCATGATGCCCGAATCAGAACTGCGGACCGCCGAAGCCACCTTCGTCGTGGTGCGGCGCCACCGCCACCTTGGGCTCGGGGAGGGTCGAGATGATGGCCTCGGTCGTCAGGATCAGCGACGCCACCGAAGCCGCGTTCTGCAACGCGGTGCGCGTCACCTTGGCGGGGTCCAGCACGCCTTGCTCCACCAGGTCGCCATAGCTGTCGTTGGCGGCGTTGTAGCCGAAGTTGCCCGAACCTTCGAGCACCTTGTTGACCACCACCGAGGCTTCTCCGCCGGCGTTGCTCACGATCTGGCGCAGCGGGGCTTCGATGGCGCGCAGCACCAGCTCGATGCCGGCGTCCTGGTCGGGGTTGTCGCCCCTGATCTGGCCCACGGCCTTCTTGGCGCGCAGCAGGGCCACGCCGCCACCGGGCACGATGCCTTCTTCGACGGCGGCACGGGTGGCGTGCAGCGCGTCCTCCACGCGGGCCTTCTTCTCTTTCAGCTCGACCTCGGTGGCAGCGCCCACCTTGATCACAGCCACACCACCGGCCAGCTTCGCCACGCGCTCTTGCAGCTTCTCGCGGTCGTAGTCGGACGTGGCCTCGGCGATCTGGGCGCGGATCTGCTTGACACGCGCCTCAATGTCGGCGGCTTCACCAGCACCATCGATCAACGTGGTGTGCTCCTTGCCCACTTCCACGCGCGCAGCTTGGCCCAGCTCCGCCAACGTGACCTTGTCGAGCGTCAGGCCCACCTCTTCGGCGATGACCTTGCCGCCGGTCAGCGTGGCGATGTCTTCGAGGATGGCCTTGCGGCGGTCGCCGAAGCCCGGCGCCTTCACGGCCACGACCTTCAGGATGCCACGGAGGGTGTTGACCACCAGCGTGGCCAGGGCCTCGCCTTCCACCTCCTCGGCGACGATGAGCAGCGGCCGGTTGGCCTTGGCCACCTGCTCCAGCGTGGGCAGCAGGTCGCGGATGTTGCTGATCTTCTTGTCGAACAGCAGCACAAACGGGTTGTCCAGCACGGCCAGTTGGCGATCGGCGTTGTTGACGAAATAGGGCGAGAGGTAGCCCCGGTCGAACTGCAGGCCTTCGACCACGTCCAGTTCATTGCTCAGGCTCTTGCCGTCTTCCACGGTGATCACGCCTTCCTTGCCGACCTTGTCGATGGCGTCGGCGATGATCTGACCGATGTCCCAGTCGGAGTTGGCCGAGATGGCACCGACCTGGGCGATCTCCTTCGACGTGGTGGTGGGCTTGGCGAGGTTCTTGACCTCGGCGACCAGGGCGATCACGGCCTTGTCGATGCCACGCTTGAGGTCGGTCGGATTCAGGCCGGCGGCCACGTACTTGAAGCCTTCGCGCACGATGGCCTGGGCCAGCACGGTGGCGGTGGTGGTGCCGTCACCGGCGTTGTCGGAAGTCTTCGAGGCGACTTCCTTGACGAGCTGGGCGCCGATGTTCTCGTACGGGTCCTTGAGCTCGATTTCCTTGGCGACGGACACGCCGTCCTTGGTGACCGTGGGCGAGCCGAAGGAGCGCTCGAGCACGACGTTGCGGCCCTTGGGACCGAGGGTGACCTTGACGGCATTGGCCAGGATGTCGACGCCACGAACGATCTTGGCGCGGGCGTCGTCTCCGAACACGACTTGTTTGGCAGGCATGGGAACTCCGGGGAAAAGGGATGACAGCGGAAATGGGATGCGGCGGGCGCGCGGCCTCAGCCTTCGATGACGGCGAGCACGTCGTCTTCGCGGATGACCAGCAGCTCCTGGCCATCGACCTTGACGGTCTGACCGGCGTACTTGCCAAACAGGATGCGCTCGCCGGGCTTGATGTTCAGGGCGACGAAATCGCCCTTGTCGTTGCGCTTGCCGGGGCCGACCGAGATGACCTCGCCCTGCTCGGGCTTTTCACCGGCCGAGTCGGGCAGCACGATGCCACTGGCGGTTTTGAGTTCGGGTTCGCTGCGACGAACGATGAGGCGGTCTTGCAAGGGGCGCAGGGAAGACATGGGAAGCAGGCTCCAGGAATGGTTGAACAAGGTAGCGGTTCGGCTGAACCGCCCTTGCTGTCGAAGTGAGACCGACTCTAGCGACCTGCAAGAGCGCCCGTTTGGATGAATGCGCAGATGCTCATGCGTTATGCGAACCAACGCTCAGGCCACCACGGATGGGTCGATCCCAGCGCTGTCTGCCCGTGAGGAAATGAACCCAACCCCAGACACCGCCGGCCAGGCGCAACAACTGAAACGTCCAGGGCTCGATCACGGCCGTCAACAGGGTGCCTCCCAGCGACAAACTCCCGACGTCGCCACGCCAGCGGCGATGGCCGCGCCACAGCCACGCCTGACAGGCGAGGTCGAACAGGGCTTTCACGCCCACACAGGACGCGACCACAAACACCAGCGACATCCGGCCGCGTGCCAGCGACCACAGCAGCATCCACCAACCGCCGACCCCGATCAGGGGCTGCACGGTGTCAAGCGCCTTGATGGGCAGCATCCGCAGGCCAACCGGGCCATATCGCCGCACACCCACCATGTCCCGATACCACCACTGTGTTTGCAGGAAGCCGGCGTACCAGCGGCGCCGCTGGCGCAGGAAGGCCATGGCCGGGGCAGGTGCTTCGGTGCGGGCCTGGGCGTCGCCCAGCACGGCGGTGCGCCAGCCGAGGCGACGCTGTGCGCCGACCCGCCGCAAGCGGTGGATGACTTCGTAATCCTCTACCAGGCAGTCCGGGTCGAAGCCGCCGACGTCGCGCAAGGGTCCGCACCGGAAGGCCGCGAAAGCCCCTGAGATCAGCAACAGGCCGCCCAGGTTCATCCATGCGCGCCGGGCCATGAAGTTGCGCAGGTACTCGTGCTGCTGGAACCACTGAAGGAGCCGGCCTCTCGCGGTCGGAACGCAGACGGGCGTGAGCACGCCTGTGGCAGCCACCAGCCGGTCGTCTTGCGCGAAGGCGCTGACGACGGCCTGCAAGGCGCCCGGCTCCAGCCAGGTGTCGGCGTCGACCGTCAGCACGATGTCGGCCTCCACGGTGGCGATGGCCGCGTTCAGCGCCGAAGCCTTGCCGCCATGCGACAGGCGCATCCAGCGCAGGTCCGCCGCGTTGGGCGATGCCTCACCGACGACCTCACCGCTGCCGCTCGGCACGAGCCCGAACCGATGGCGCAACAAACATTCGGTGGCATCTGTCGACCCATCGTCCGCGATGACGATCAGATCGGGCTTGCGTGACTGGCCCCGCAAACCCGCGATGGTCGCCGGCAGCACCGTTGCTTCGTTGTGCGCGGCGACGATGACCGCCAGACGCAACTCGCTCCGCTGCGCAATGAGTTCAGCGGGGCGGCGCTGCCTTCCTCGCACCAGGTCGCGGTTGAGCCAGCAGACCAGGCCCTGCGTCAAGCCGTCATGCAACAGGAACCAGGCCGCCAGCCATGCCCAGCCACCTGGTGGGTCGAACGCGATGACCAAGAGCAAGCCGATCCAACCCATGATCGCCAGCCCGTGCCAAAACAGGCTTGCCCATGGCACCACGAGTGCGTGGTGGCGCGGAGCGTGCAACCGGCGCGCTTCGGCCAGCGCCTGCATGGCCGTGCAGGCCACAGCGGATGGACCTGATCCAGGGCAGGCCACTCCTGTCGCGGGATCAGCCACGCAGGTGCTGATTGAAGAACGCCACCGTGCGCTGCCAGGCCAGCTTGGCCGCCGCCGCGTCGTAGCGGGGCGTGGTGTCGTTGTTGAAGCCGTGCTGTGTGCCGGGATAGACATGTGCCTCATAGCGCACCTTGGCCTGCTTGAGCGCGGCCTCGTACTTGGGCCAGCCGGCGTTGATGCGCTCGTCGTTCTCGGCGTACTGGATCAACAGCGGCGCCTTGATTCGGGCCACGTCCTCTTCGGGCGGCTGGCCGCCGTAGAAAGGCACCGCAGCGTTCAATTCGGGTAACTGCACCGCGAGGTAGTTCGAGATGCCGCCGCCATAGCAAAAGCCCACCACGCCCACCTTGCCGTTGCCCGCCGGCAGGCCCTTGAGCCATTGCGCCGCCGCGACGAAGTCGGCACGCGACTTGGGCTGCTCCAGCTTCTGGAACAGCTCTCGCGCCTTGTCCTCGTCACCGGGGTAGCCGCCCAGCGGAAACAGGGCATCGGGCGCGAAGGCAACGAAGTTGTCCAATGCCAGGCGCCGTGCGATGTCGGCGATGTGCGGGTTCAGGCCACGGTTCTCGTGCACCACCAGCACGGTGGGCAGCTTGCCCTTGGCCGCGGCTGGTTGCACCAGGTAGCCACGCACCTTGCCGTATCCCTGCGGTGAGTCGATCTCCACCCACGAGGCGATGATGCGCGGGTCCTCTGGCGGGACCTGCTGGGCATTCGCGAAGTTCGGTGCCAGTTGTGCCAACAAGGCCTCGGCGGAGACCGCTGCCGTGGCGTACTTGCCCGCACCATGCAAGAAACCACGCCGGTCCACCAGGCCGTGGACGTACTGGTCGAACAGGCGCAGCACTTCGGGCGCGAAGTCTTGGGCGGTCAATCGGGTCTGGTTGGATGCCATGGGGTTCTCCTCGGGGAACTGAGCGGGTGAAGGTTCACTTGGCGCGACCGCTGGCAATGCATGCCCCTTCGCGTTGATTTGCGTGCACATGCTCGAGGCATCGTCACGGCATCAACGCGCGACTTCGTCAGCGGCCGTCAAGCTCTCGAAATAGGCCTGGCTGCTGTAGCGCTGGCCCACCCGCTCGGCCAGGCGGGGCACCTCGACCACGCCATTGCGATGCGAGTAGGCGGCGTAGCCGGCTTTCAGTTCGGCGAGCTTCTCGGGGTGCTGGGCCGCCAGGTTGACCTGCTCTGCGCGATCGGTCTTCAGGTTGAAGAGCTGCCAGTCGCCGGGGCCATAGGGGGGCACCGAGTAGACGATCTTCCAGTCGCCCTGCCGGTAGGCCTTCTGGCCGAACAGCTCCCAGCCTTTGTCGAAGCGGCCGAGCTCGTCATGGCCCTCGAACAAAGACACCAGCGAGCGCCCCTGCAACGGCGCGACTTCATGCCCCTGGTGGCGCGCCGGGTAACTGGCGCCAGCGAGCTGCAACAGGGTCGGCGCGATGTCGGTCACGTGGCCCGGGGTGGGCAGCACCTTCCCACCCTGCGGCGAGCCGGGCCAGCGCACGATGGCGGGCACCGTGATGCCACCTTCGTAGCTGTAGCCCTTGAAGAGGCTGAAAGGCAAGGCGCTGACCTGGGCCCAGTTCGGCCCGTAGCCCACGTAGGAATTGGCGCGGCCCACGTTGGCCAGGCGGTTGTCACGCGCAATGGCATCGCCTCGGGGGGCAACGTGGTTGCCTTCCGCCCCGTTGTCGGAAATGAAGACGATGACGGTGTTGTCGTACTCGCCCGAGGCCTTGAGCTGCGCGATGACCTTGCCGATGTTGCGGTCCATGATGTCGACCATGGCGGCGTAAGTGGCCATGCGGCGGGCCTCCTGGGCCTGCTGTGACGGCGTCAGGCGTTGCCATGCTGGGAACAGCGACAGCGCCTTGGCGGGCTGGAAGTCCTTGGGCAACAGGCCGCTGGCTTTCTGCTTGGCGATGCGCGCCTGCCTGATCGGCTCGTAGCCGGCCTTGTAGCGATCGGCGTACTTGGCGATGACGTCTTCAGGCGCTTGCAGCGGCCAGTGCGGCGCGGTGAAGGTGAGGTAGGCGAAGAAGGGCTTCCTGGCCTCGCGTGCATCACCTCGGCCTTCTCTCAGGTAGGACACGAGTTTGTCGCCATAGAAGTCGCTGGAGTAGAAATCAGCGGGCACGGTGGCGAGGCGGCCGTCTTCGCGGTAATAGGGCTGTGCCGGGTCGATCTTCGTGCTCCAGGGCTGCGCGTAGTGGTCGTCAGCGCCACGCAGCAGGGCGAAGGAGCGATCAAAGCCACGCGCCTTGGGACTGCGCTCTTCGGTCAACCCCAGGTGCCACTTGCCGGCCATGTAGGTGCGGTAACCCGCCTGCTGCAACAAGGCCGGAAAGGCCACCACGCGGTCATTGAGGTAGCCCTCGTAGCCCGGCTTGCCCTTTTGCTCATCGAAAGTGATCTCGGCCATGCTGCCGATGCCAGCGATGTGGTGGTCCACGCCCGACAACAGCATCGAGCGCGTGGGCGAGCAGGTGGCGGCGCTGTGAAAGTCCGTCAGGCGAGCGCCTTCTCTGGCGAGGGCGTCGAGGTTGGGCGTGTCGATCTCGCCGCCAAAGGCCCCGATGTCGGAGAAGCCCAGGTCGTCGGCCACGATGATCAGGATGTTGGGGCGCGAGCCCGGTCCAGCCGGAGCGGCCCGGGCCGAGGTAGCCAACGAGGTCACGGCCACAGCGATGAGCGACAGCGTCAGGCCGATGTGGCGCAGGCCGTGCATGGGAGCCAATGAAGAAGCGGATGAGTCGTCGGTCAGGTTCATGGCAACAGGTTCGGTGAGGCTTGAAAGCGTGGATGAAGGAGGTTCAGGGTCGACTGACCGTGCGAAAGCCAACGTGCGAGGTCGCGAGGTCGGGCTCCTGCGCCTCTCTGGCCGAGGCCCGGTAGCGCACGCAGTAGTCGGGTGAGCACAGGAAAGAGCCCCCCTTGATGACGACTCGGGCGCCCTGTTTGGCCAGGCCGGTGCGCAGCAGCGACGGGTCACCGTTGGCATGGCTTTGATGAGGCCCGGTGTGCACGTCTCGCGTCCACTCCCAGGCATTGCCGATGAGGTCGTGCAGGCCCCAGCGGTTGGCGGCATAGCAGCCCACCGGCGCGAGGCCCGCGAAGCCGTCCTGCGCCAGGTCGTTCAAGGGGAAGCTGCCTTGCCAGTAATTGGCGGTCGGCTGGCCACGTGGGTCGGTCGGCGCGGCGTCCAGGCGCCGATCGTCGCGGCCCGCCTTGGCGGCGTGTTCCCACTCCGCTTCGGTCGGCAGATCGCGGCCAAGCCAGTGCGCATAGGCCAGCGCATCGGCCTGCGTGACCAGCACCACAGGCTCGGCCCAGTGGCCGCGCAGATCGCTGTCCGGACCCTTGGGGTGACGCCAGTTGGCGCCTGACACAAAGCGCCACCACGCCAGCGGCCGCTCGCGCAAGGCATCGGGCGTGGGCACCTCGAACACCGCGCCACCGCCTTGCTTTTCGGCGTCGGTGACGTGGCCGGTGGCTTTCACGAAGGCCGCGAACTGGGCATTGGTCACCTCGGTGCGGTCCATCCAAAAGGCCTTGACGTGCACGGGTTCAGCGGCAGGTCGCTCGTCCGGGTAGCCGTCTTCGGTGCCCAGGCGGACCCAGCCCGCAGGCACCAACACCTGGCCGGCGTGTGCCTGTTTCGCAAAGCCCTTGGGCAACTCGCCCAGGTCGGCACGACAGGCCGCCTGCCCCGAACCCATCCACATCAGCGCGGCCACACCTGCCATGAACCAACCCAGCGACAGCTTCATTTCGCCCGCCTGACCTGCGCCTCGCGGACCGAGAGTTCACGCGCCTTGTCGATCTGGGCTGTGATGCGTGTGCGCACCTCGTCATCCGCAGGCACGATGCGCAGGATTTGCTGCCAGCGCTGGATGGCGCGCTCATAGTCATGACGCTCATAGGCGGCGCTGCCCGACAGGGCCAGCGCCTGAACATGGCGCGGGTCACGCCTCAGGACCTCATCGAGGATCTGCTCTGGCTCACCGGTCAAGCTCTGCCCACGCGCCATGCCCAGCGTGACCGCATACGCCGTGAGCTGGTCCGCATCGGGCGGCACCAGTTGGAACAGACGCTGCCAAGCCAGCACCGCTTCATCGAATCGGTTGAGCGTCTCGTATGAGCGCACGAGCATGCGCCAGCCGGCCTCATCTTCGGGGTTGCGCTGCAGGCGCTCGGCCAGTCGCTGCACCATGCCTTCGACCTGGGCCTGGCTCATTTGAGGCGAGGTGGCCGCGTCCGTGGGGCCCGCTGGAGCCGGCTCCTCGCCTTGTGCCGCGTCCGCCTGCGCAGCTTGCTCATGGCTCACACGATCAGCCCAAACTCCGGGCTGCCCCAACCACGCGTACATGCCGATCGCCCACACCAGCAACCCCGCCGGCAAGGCGATGGCTGCACCACGTGCAACGCGCCACAGCGGTTGCACCAGCACAAAGGTCGACAAGCCCAGCAACGCCAGGGCACCCAACGCAAACGAGAGATCGGAGGTGTTCATGCTGTCATGTGGCCATCGGCCCGCGCTGGCGGATCTCCCGCCGCGTTGTGGTCATGGCGATGTTGGCCGCCGCCCTCGTCGCCGAAGTCACCGGGCTCATCGTCCGGTTCACCCGAAAGCAAGCGCCGCTTGCGCAGCACGATGGCGAGACCGATGAGCCCACACAGCAAGATCACCACCGGCCCGATCCACAAGGCCAAGGTGCTCGCCTTGATGGGCGGTCGGTACAGAACGAAGTCACCGTAGCGCTGGACCATGAAGTCACGCACCTCGTCGGCGCTGGCGCCAGCGGCCAGTTGCTTGCGCACCTCCTGCTTGAGCTGCACGGCGAGTGGCGCATGGGAGTCGGCCACGGTCTGGTTCTGGCAGACCAGGCAGCGCAGCTCAGAAGCCAGTTGATTGACGCGTTCATCCAGCGTCAATGCCTGGGCATCGCTCGTGCCAATCGGTGCCGCCAAGGCAAACGCCGTGGCGCCGCAAGCCAGCCACGCAGCCAACAACCCGGAGATCACGCGGTCACGCACCTTGCAGCCCCCGGACGAGTGGCAGCAGGGTCTTGCGCCAGTCCTCCTCGCTCACCGGACCGGTGAACTTGTGGCGGATGCGCCCCTGCTTGTCGATGACGAAGGTCTCGGGCACCGCGACGATGCCGAGGTCAAGCCCGAGCCGACCGGTGGGCTCGGCGAAGGTGAGCCGATAGGGGTTGCCGTGTCGCGCGAGCCAGGCGCGGGCTTGCTCGTCGGTGTCTTGGTGGTTGAAGCCCACCAGGGTCACACCGCTTTGCTTCGCCTGAGCCAACAGCACCGGGTGTTCGCGCAGGCAACTGGTGCACCAAGAGGCCCACACGTTGAGCAACCACACCTGCCCCTTGAGCTGCTCGGGTTGGAATCGGTCTGGCGCACCGGCAGGCGCGGTCAACACCGGCGCGTCGAAGGCTGGCACGTCTCGGCCGATCAGCGGCGAGGGCAAAGCCGTCGGATCGCCCACATCGGCCTGGTGCTTCAAGCCCAGGCCGAGTGTGGCGGCCAACGCCAGGAAGAGCAGCAAGGGCAACACGAACCGGGGGGCGAGGTGTTGCGCGATGCGGGGCACGATGGCCAAGCCCGGACGGCTCATGCTTCGGCTCCTTTCGCGGCTGCGGCAACCACCGAGCCGACCGGCATCACAACGGGTAGCCCGGACAACGGTTCATCGCCGCCCCCGCGCGCATGCCCTTGCGCCGGCCGCCGAGCATGCGCACGGACCTTGCGGTAGCGGGCATCGGCTGCCGCGACGGCGCCACCCAGCGAGATCAGCAAGGCACCCAGCCAGACCCAGCTCATGAAGGGCTTGACCTGCACGCGCACGCCCCAGGCCCCGTCAGGCCCGGTTTCAGCCAACGAGACGTAGAGGTCACGCGTGAAGCGGCGGTCGATGGCCGCCTCTGTCATCGGCATGCGCTGAACCAGGTAAAGGCGCTTCTCGGGGTGCAGCGTGGCGATCAGCTCGCTGCCCTGCCTGACCTCGAAGGTGGCTCGCGCCGCAATGTAGTTCGGCCCCTGCTCGCGTTGCAGCCCCTTGAAATCAAACTGATAGCCCCCCACGGAAACGCCCTGTCCCACTTGCAGGCTTGCGTCCTGCACGTGATCGAGGCCTCGCACCAGGGTCACGCCGAACACGAACACGCCCACGCCCAGGTGAGCCAACACCATGCCCCACCACGCCGCCGGGATGCTTCGCCAACGTTGCGCAAACGACCAGCGCTCACCGCCTGCCAGCAGGCGCTGCAAGACCAGGTGCAAGGTGCCCACCGCCACCCAGACCGACAACAGCACCCCAAAAGCCAGGCCCGCGCTCAGGTGGGCCAGCAAGGCCAGCGCCGCGCTCGACACCAGGCCGAGCAACACCCATGCCGGCCAGGCACCGCGCACCCGTGCCCACAACGCGGCCCAGGCATCGCGCTTCCAGTGCAGGAATGGGCCCAGCGCCATCAGCACCAGCACCGGCACCATCAAGGGCACGAACACGGCCTCGAAGTACGGTGGTCCCACCGAGATGCGCCCGCCACCGAAGGCGTCCAACGCCAACGGGTAAAGGGTGCCCAGCAAGATGGTGGCCGTGCTCACCAGCAGAAAGACGTTGTTGAGCAGCAGCCCCGTTTCGCGCGACAGCAGGGCGAAGCGCCCGCCCAGGCCCACCGAAGGCGCGCGCCAGGCGTACAGGGCAAGCGATCCGCCAATCACCACGATCAGGAAAACCAGGATGCAGAGACCGCGCTGCGGGTCACTGGCGAATGCATGCACGGAGCTCAGCACACCCGAGCGAACCAGGAAGGTGCCCAACAGCGACAAAGAAAAAGCGAGGATGGCCAGCAGCACCGTCCAACTCTTGAACGCCCCGCGCTGCTCGCTGACCGCCAGCGAATGCAACAAGCCGGTGGCCACCAGCCAAGGCATGAAGGAAGCGTTCTCCACCGCGTCCCAGAACCACCATCCGCCCCACCCCAGTTCGTAGTAAGCCCAGAAGCTGCCCAGCAAGATGCCCAACGTGAGGAAGCTCCAGGCCGCCAACGTCCAGGGCCGCGACCAGCGCGCCCAATCCGCATCAAGCCGGCCGCTGATCAGCGCGGCAATCGCGAAGGCGAAGGCCACCGACAGGCCCACATAGCCCATGTACAGCAAGGGCGGGTGGAAGATCATCCCCGGGTCCTGCAACAAGGGGTTCAGGTCGCGGCCATCGAGCGGTGCGGGCAAGGCGCGCTCGAAAGGGTTGGAGGTGAACAGGGTGAAACCGATGAACCCGACGCTGACCAAGCCCAGCACCGAGAGCACGCGCGCCACGGTGTCGTCGGGCAGGTCGCGGCTCAAGCGCGCCACCGCCAGGCTCCAGGCCGACAGCATGAACTGCCACAACAACAGCGAGCCCTCGTGCCCACCCCAGGTGCCAGCCACGCGCAGCGGCCAGGGCAGCAGCGAATTGGCGTGCTGGCTCACGTAGGCCACCGACCAGTCCATCTGCACGAAGGCCGCCACCAGCAAGCCGAAAGCCGTCGCCACCAGCACGAACTGGCCCAGCGCCAAGGGTCGGGCGAGCGCCACCCAGTGCGGCACCTGCCTCTGCGCGCCCCACAGCGGCAAGGTGCCTTGCAGCAAGGCCAAGCCGAGCGCCAGGATCAGGGCCACCTGCCCGAGTTCGGCGCTCATCGCCCTGCCCCTTGCCCTTGCCCTTGAGCCATGGCGGGCAGCAGGCCAGGGTGATTGGCATCCCCACCCGCCTTGGCCTGCTCAATGGCACGGGCGGCCTCGGGCGGCATGTAATTCTCGTCGTGCTTGGCCAGCACCTCTTCGGCCAGGAAGCTGCCATCAGCCTGCAAGCGCCCTTGCGCCACCACGCCCTTGCCTTCCTTGAACAGATCGGGGATCAGCCCCTGATAGCGGACCTCGACGCGCTGCGCCATGTCCGTCACCACGAAGCGGTGCGTCAGGCCATCGGCCTGCCGGAGGTGACTGCCTGCCTCGACCATGCCACCGATGCGGAAGCTGCGCCCCACCGGCACCTCGCCCTTGGCGATCTGCGAAGGCGTGAAGAAGAACACCATGTTCTGCTGAAAAGCCTGCAGCACGAAGAAGGCCGCGACGCCCAGGGCCGCGACGCCACCCAGCACCAGTGCCAGACGTCGGTGTCTGGGCTTCATGGCCGCGCCCCTTCGTGGAACGACCCATCGAATGGTTCGCCGAATGCCGCGCCGAAATGAGGATGGAACTCACCGCCACGGCCCTCCACCTCATCCACCCAACGCTGTCGGATGGCGAGGCGGCGCTGCGCATCCTGTCGCCGCAGGCTCGCCCACTCGATCAGCAACGCCAGCGCCACCACGCCGAACGAACCCCACACGAAGCGCGCATGACCGCCCATGTCGACGAAGGCCTGCCAGCTTGACCAGTTCATGCTTGGCCTCCATCTTCAACCAAAGCCTGTTGACCGGCTCGATGGCCCACACCGCCCCCGACTTCTGCACGCACCCAGGCTGCGTCTTGTTCGCGCTCGAGGATCAGTCCCTGCAGGCGGCGCAACACGACCACGCCCGTCCACGCCCACAGGCCCAGCGTGCACAACAACATGCCAGCCAGCATTGACGCAGCCATGGTCGGGGCCGCCTTGAAGCTGATCGAAGCCCCCTGGTGCAAGGTGTTCCACCATTGCACCGAGAAATAGATGATGGGCACGTTGACCACGCCGACGATGGCCAGCAACGCGCCAGCACGGTCGCCCCGGCGCGGGTCGTCGATGGCCGCTTGCAAACCGATGACACCGAAATACAAAAACAGCAGCAGCAGTTCGGATGTCAGGCGCGCGTCCCACACCCACCAAGTGCCCCAGGTGGGCTGCCCCCACAAGGCACCCGTCCAAAGGGCCAGGAAGGTGAACAAGGCGCCCGTGGGCGCGATGGCGCGCGCCAACAGCGACGACACCCGCGTGTTGAAGACCCAGCCCACCGCAGACCAGAAAGCCATCGCGACGTACAACAGCATCGACAACCAAGCCGCCGGCACATGCACGAAGATGATGCGGTAAGCCTCGCCCTGCTGGTGATCGGTGGGCGCGACGAAGAAGCCGATGTAGAGGCCCGCCAGCAAGGCCGCCACGGCGATGGCCAAGGCGGCTGGCTGCAGGCGGCCCGCCAACCAGAAGGCGGCCTGCGGCGATGCGAATCGCCAGATGCCGCGACCGGCCGAGGCCGCTGCGCGTTGTCCATCGAGGGACCAGGTGGTGGCGTTCATGAGGTCGTCCTCTCGCATGTGTTCCGGTTTCAGCCCACCGAGACCTTCAAGCCCTCGGCGATGGCCCAAGGCCCCAGGGCGACGCTGGCGGCCAGCAAGGCGGCCAACAGGTAGAGGTGAGCAGCCACGCCCAAGCCACTGGCTTGGGCCGACACCGCGCCGGCCCCGAAGATCAGCACCGGCGTGGTCAGCGGCAGCACCAGCAGGTTGACCAGCACACCGCCGCCCTTGAGGCCCAGCGTCAGCGCAGCACCGATGGCACCCAGCAGGCTTAGCACGGGCGTGCCCAGCAACAAGGTAGCCAGCAGCAACCAGATGGCGTCGGCCGGCAGGTAGAACTGCAAGGCCAGCAAGGGGGACAAAGCCACCAGCGGCAGGCCGCTGACCAGCCAGTGCGCCAGCACCTTGGCCAACACGATCAGCCCCAGCGGCTCGGGCGAAAGCAACAGTTGCTCCAGCGAGCCGTCGGCATGGTCGTGCGCGAACAAGCGCCCGAGCGACAAGGTCGACGACAACAGCGCTGCCACCCAGAGCACCCCGGGAGCCAACTGCCGCAAGATCTCGCGCTCAGGACTCACGGCCAGCGGAAACAGGCTGCACACCATCAGGAAGAAGAACAGCGTGGTCCACACATCGGAGCGTCGCCTGAAAGCCAGTTGCAAATCCCGATGGAGCACGGTCAAGAAGACCTGCGCCATCAGCACGCCCTCCACATGGAAGCTCGCCCCAGGCGCAAGGTATGGTGAGCACGCGCCGCCAGCCTGCGTGGCTGGTGGGTGGTGTAGATCAGCAGCGAACCACTTTGCAGGCGATCCTCCAGCGTCTTCGCAAGCACATCCGACGCATCGGCATCGAGCGCGGTGAAGGGCTCGTCAAGCACCAGCACACCTGGCTGACGAGTGAGCGCGAGGCGCGCCAAAGACACCCTCCGGCGCTGCCCTTGCGACAAAGAACGCGCCGGCATGCTGGCGAGCGAAGCCAGGCCGAATCGGCCCAAGGCTCGCAGCACATCGTCGTCCGTGACCCGAAAGCCCGCCACCATGGCATTGACACGCAGGTTCTCGTGCGCACTCAAGTCGTCCTTGAGCGCCGGAGCGTGGCCGATGTAGCTGAGGTGGTGACCGCGCCGATTCACGCGCCCCGCGAGCGGCTCGGCCAAGCCGCACAGCACGCGCAGCAGCGTCGTCTTGCCCGCGCCATTGGGTCCAGCCACATACAAGGCCTCGCCGGCACCAACCTTCAGATCAACGCCCGCGAACAAGCGCCGCCCTGACGGCCCGGCCGCCAGTCCAATCGCTTCCAAGCTTGCATGGGGATCAGGTCTTGCCAACATGGGAGCGGACTTTATCGACCGCACCACTCGGATCCAACGAAGGAAATGGCGCTTCCTTATGCCTTATCCAATGGACATGCACACATGCGAAACCAACCCCACGATCACCCCTTCGCCACGGCACCGGAGGCGGCGGCGGGCTTGGGTGCCCCCGCTTTCAAAGGCTCTTTCGTCGACTCTTTCGGTGCTTCCTTCGCGCGCACCTTCTCCCCCTCCTCGATGGTGTCTGGCGGATTCAGCACAACCGCTTCGCCTTCGACCAGCCCATCGGTCACCTCGACCGCCCGCCCCAAATCGCGACCCAGCTTGACCGGCGCCATGCGCAAGGTCTGGTCAGCATTGAGCACCGCCACACGCGGGCCGTCCTGACGGAATTGCAAGGCCGTTGGCGGCAACAACAAGGTCTTCTGAGCACCCGATAGCTGCAGCCCCACCTCGACGTACGTGCCGGGTCGCAACTGGCCAGCGCGGTTGGCCACGCCCACTTCCACCTGCACCGATCGGGTGGCCGGGTCGATGCCACCGGCGATGCGGCGCACCTGGCCAGACAGCTTGACCTGGGGCCGCTCCAGCAGGCGCAGGCTCACGTCCTGGCCCACCTTCACGCCTTCGATGTGGCTCTGCGGCACGGCCACGCTCAGCCTCAACTCGTCGTCCTGAGCCAGGTAGAACAGCTCGCGGTTGGTGCTGGCGCTGCCCGCAGCCACCAGCGCGCCCACCTCGACATTGCGACGCACGACCACCCCATCGAACGGGGCCACGATGCGCCCGAAGCGCTGCAAGGCCTCCAGGCGCTGGACGTTCGCATGCGCGGCCGCCAGGTCGGCCTGGGCCGACTGAAACGCGGCGCGGCGCTCATCGAGCTCCTGCTGCGAAACAGCGTTGCTGCTGCGCAAGCCCTCCCAACGCGCCAGCGAAGCCTGCGTGAGGCTCAGGCGGGCCTGGATTTGCTGAGCCGTGGCACGGGCCTGGGCCAGGTCCTGATCGACCTCTGGCGTGTCGATCACGGCGAGCAAATCGCCCTGCCTGACACGGTCGCCGATGTCCTTGTGCCAGGACTTCACGTAGCCATTGGTGCGCGCATGGATGGCCGCCTCCTGCCGGCCCTTGAGCGTGGCGGGCAGGTTCAGCGTGCGTTGTCCTTTGGCCACCTCCGGCCGAGCGAACAGCACAGAACGAACAGCCGACTCACGCGTTTCAAGGGCCACAGCCTTGGCGTGAGCCACGTTCACGTAGGCACGCACTCCGCCTGCCACGGCCAGCAGGCCGAGCAAGCCCCAAGCCCAACGCGTGGCGCGGCCCAGGACCCGGCTGTCACCTGCTGCCCCGCCGATGTCGGTTTCGGCGCGAGGCAGGTGATGTGACGCGCCCTCATCTTCCGGGACTCCGATGGGATTGAGCAATGCGTTCATGGGACCTGGACGGGTTCGAGGTTGAAAGGAGCGGCGGGCGAAGAAGAACGGAAGGGGCGGCGCGCTTGCAGCCAGGCGTGCACACCGGCATAGACCAGCGGCACGAAGAGCAGCGTCGACAGCGTGGCCGCCATGAGGCCGCCGATGACGGCGCGCCCGAGCGGGGCGTTCTGCTCGCCGCCTTCGCCCAGGCCCAGCGCCATCGGCACCATGCCGATGACCATGGCCAGCGCCGTCATGAGCACCGGACGCAGCCGGGTGGAACCAGCTTGCAGCGCCGCCGTCAGCGCGGGCACGCCCTCGGCGAGGCGCTGCCGCGCGAAGGACACCACCAGGATGCTGTTGGCCGTGGCCACGCCCACCGTCATGATGGCGCCGGTGAGCGCGGGCACCGACAGCGATGTGCCACTGAGGTAGAGCATCCAGGCAATGCCACCCAGCGCCGCCGGCAGCCCGCTGAGGATGAGGGCCGCATCCAGCCACGACTGGAAATGCACGACGAGCAGCAGATACACCAGCACCACCGCCACCGCCAGGCCCGAGAAGAGCGCGCCATGAGCCGTGTTCAAGGTATCGACCTGGCCGCGCACGGTGATCTCGGAGCCCCTCGGCAGCTTGTCGCGCACATCGTCGATCAGGCGCTCGATGTCGGCGTAGGTGCCGCCCAGGTCGCGGCCTTCGACGCCCACATGGATGTCGAGCACGTTGGCGATGTTGTAGTGGGAGACGTTGCCTTGCAGGCTGATGGGCTTGACCTGAACGAGGCCGCCCAGCACCTGCGGCTCGCGCGCCTGGCCCGCGCCTGACGTGCTGTTCGGCACGTTGACAGGCAGGCTCAGCATCGCACCCAGGCTGTCGATCTGCTGCTGAGGCACCTGCACCGCCACGTTGTAGACCGTGCCGTTGACCGGGTTGAGCCAGTAAGTGGGCGCGGTCTGGAAGCTCGAACTCATCGACACCATCACGTTCTGCGCCACGTCGCGCGCCACCAGCCCCGTCTGGGCCAGCGCGGCGCGGTCCATCTCCAGCGAGATGGCGCGGCGATTGAAACGCTGGTGCAGGGTCACGTCCACCGCGCCTGGAACCTGGCGCACCTGGTTGATGAGCTCGGTGGCCACGGCCAGGTTCTCGTCGGTTTTGTTGCCCTGGATCTGGATGTCGATGGGCGCGCTCAACCCGAAATTGAGCGTCTGGCTGACCATGTCGGCGGGCTGGAAGAAAAACTCGTTGCCAGGGAACCTTTGCGGCAACTCGCGACGCAGGGTTCGGATGTGCTCAGCCACCTTGCGCAAGCCTGGCTGCAGGGTCACCAAGACCTCGGCATCGCTGCTGTCGAATGTGCCGTTGTTGTTGTAGAGCGTGTTGTAGGGCGAATAGGGACCGCCCACGATGTCGACGATGCCAACCAGCTCATCAGCCGGGATCAGCTTGCGGATGTGAGCCTCCACCTGGTCGATGAAAACCGGCATCTCCTCGATGCGGGTGCCCAGCGGGGCGCGCACATGCAGGCGGATCTGCCCGGCGTCGACCACTGGGAAGAAGTCCCGGCCGAGCACGGCGAACAGGCCGCATGACAACACGGTCAGCAACATGAAGGCAGCGCCCACCCGACGCCTGCGCCGCAACAAGGCCGCCAGGAACACCGTGTAACCCTGACGGAATCGCTCGAACCAAGCCTCGAACGCCAGGTGGATGCGGCGCAGCGGCCCGGCCTGCCCTCGCGCGCGCCCGCCCGAGCGCGCCTGATGCCGCATCAAATACATCACCAGCGTGGGCACCAGGGTGCGCGACAGCACATAAGAGGCCAACATCGCGAACACCACGGCCAGCGCCAGCGGCTTGAAAAGCTGGCCCGCCACGCCAGGCAGGAACAGCATCGGCACGAAGACGATGCAGATGCACAGCGTGGCAACCAAGGCCGGCCCGGCGATTTCGCGAGCCCCATCGAGGATGGCCTGGACCGGTTCCTTGCCCATGTGCAAGTGGCGCTCGACGTTCTCGATCTCGACCGTGGCATCGTCCACCAAGATGCCAACGGCCAGCGCCAGCCCACCCAGGCTCATGATGTTGACCGTCTCGCCGATGAGGTGCAGCGTGATCAAAGACACCAGGATGGACAGCGGGATGGACACCGCGACGATGGCCGTGCTGCGCCAGTTGCCGAGGAAGAGCAACAGCAGAGCCGCCGTCAGGCAACCCGCGATGAGGGCTTCGTGCACGACCGACTGGATCGCCGCATCGACGAACACCGACTGGTCGGCCAGCGGCGAGACGGTGATGTCTTCGGGCAGGCTCTGGGTGAAGCGCGGCAGGTCTCGGCGTATCTGCCGGATGATGTCCAGCGTGGACGCCGTGCCGTTCTTGAGCACGGTCATCAAAAGCCCCCGCTCGCCATCGCGGCGCACCACCGTTGTCTGGGCCTGGAAGCCATCCTTGACCTGGGCAACGTCACGCACGAACACCGTGTTGCCGTTGACCGTGGTGATGGGGATGTCGCCCAGCCCCTGCATGGTGGCGGGCGACCCGTTGAGCTGAACACTCACTTCCTGCGCGCCGATCTTGGCCGAGCCGGAAGGCAGCGTCAGGTTCTGCACATTCAAGGCATTGACCACGTCAACCGCAGTCAGGCCACGGGCCGCCAGAGCCGGGCCATCGAGGTCAACAGACACCTGTCGAAAGCGCCCGCCATAAGGCGCCGTCACCGCCACACCCGGCACGGTGATGAGCTTGGTGCGCAGGACGTTGAAGGCCTGCTCGTTGAGCTCCTGCTCGCTGCGGATCGGGCTGCTGATGCCCAACTGCAAGATGGGCAGGTCGGTGGCGCTGTACTTGATGATGGTGGGCGGGGTCGCGCCCGCTGGCAGCGAACGCAGGGCGGCCTGTGTGCTGGAGACCACCTGCGCGATCGCCGTGGCCTGGTCCACCTGGGGCTGGAAGAACACCTTGATGATGCCCAGGCCGGCCATGGTCTGCGACTCGGTGTGTTCCATGTCGCTGACCGCGTTGGCCAGGTTGCGCTCGATCGGCGTGATGATGCGGTCGGTCATCTCCTTGGCGTTCAGGCCGTTGTAGCTCATCAGGATGGCCACGACCGGCACATCGATCTTCGGGAAGACATCGACCGGTGCCTTGCGCAACAGCAAGGGCGCGGCCAGCAGGATCAACAAGGCCCCGACGAGGAAGGTGTAGGGGCGCCGCAGGGCGACTTGGACGATCCACATGGCCGCGCGCTCCGGGTCACTTCGCCGCGAAGCAGTAGAAGTAACCGGCGCCGCCCGTGCTCACCAGCTTGGGCTGGCTGCAGCCACGGCTGGCGTGGGCCGAGTTCCACGACAGCGCGGTGTGCACACCCCCCGTGCGGTCGAAGTGGCCCACCTGCACGGCGCCGTCTTCGGCGCTGCTCGTGTAGTTCTTGCACGTGCGATCGGAGGTGTCGTTGACGAAGGCGCGGCCATCGGGCTGCGAGCCGGTCAGGATGTCGTGCTCGTTGGGTGTGTCGCCAGCGCGCTTGACGGGCTGCCCCTGCTCGGTGAGCGCCGTGGCCCAGTTGATGGCGTTGCCGATTCGTGCATCTTCGAGGTTGTCGCCATGCAGGTGGGCCACATCGCGCGCGATCAACGCACCCTTGACATTGAACCAGGGGCCGGTGCCGATGCGGTCGCGGGCATTGATGGCGGGCTTGCCATCCCACGACTGGGTGCTCAGGTAGGCGCGCCAGGTGCGGTTGCCCGCACCCACCGCCGCAGCCAGCTTCTGGCAGTGCGCATCGGCGCCTGCAAGACCACCCAGGTCGGCGCCCTTGCCCGAGCCCACGCTGGTCACGAAGAAGCTGAACGGGCCGGTCTCGCGGTTGGCCGGCAAAGGCGCCGTGGCCACCGGTGCCGACTGGGCCAAAGCAGTGGTGCTCACCACCAGGGCGCTCATCAAAGTGCCCATCAAGGCGCTCATGCGGCCGGTGAGCACAGGGGAAACGAAATGAACTCTCATGGCGTCATCAGTCCTTCTTGCGGAAATCGTCGTGGCAGGCCTTGCAGGTGCCTTGCAGCTTGCCCAGTTGGGCCTTGATCTGGGCGACATCGCCCAGGGCGGCAACGCGGGCGAGCTCGTTGGCTTCCTTGTTGAAGGCGGCGGCCACTTCACCAGCCTTCTTGTCGGTGAAGAGCTCCGGTTTGACGGCGGTTTCCTTCCAGCCCTTGCCGGTTTCAGTGCCAGGCGCGAAGAGCGCGCCCAGGCCTGAATTGGCCAGCGCCGCGATGGTGTTGGCGGCCTTGATGACGTCTTCCTTGTTGTAGGTGCCTTCAATGTTGGCCTTGACGCGGCCCGTGTTCCAGGCGATGACCTGGTAGGCCGACTGGCGCCACTTGATCAGTTGCTCGGGCTTGGGGGCCTGCTGCGCCTGGACGGACTGAGCAGCCACCAGGGTGGCCAGGGCCAGGCCGATGATGGCGCCGATGCGGGTGCTTGATTTCATGGTCTTCCTTGTGGTGGGTTGAGGATGAACTCGTGGGTGCAAAAAATCAGGACTTGCGCGCCTTGCCGGCGCCAAGCTGCTGAACGATTTCCAGCGCCTTCTGCACATTGGCATCGGGCGCGACACCACCCACCGTTGCGGCGACACGGCCATCCGGTGTGACGATGAAGGTGGTGCGGTCGGTGCGGGCGTGGTCGATCTCGACGCCGCGTGTGTCCTTGCGGCCGGCCGGGATCTCGGTGATCGGCAAGTCGAACGCGCGGGCCACTTTGCCGTCGGCATCCGAGGCCACCGGGATCTTGCCGGCGCAGAACTGCGGGTCGGCAGAGAACTCGTTGAGGCGGGCGATGCTGTCGAGCGAGACCCCGATGATCGTGGCGCCAGCGGCGGCGAACTTCTCTGCGTTTTCGGCGAACAGGTGGGCCTGCACGTTGCAACCGTTGGTGAAAGCCGATGGGTAGAAATAGACGACGACCGGCCCCTTCTTGAGCGCGTCCTTCAAGGCGTAACTGAAGGGCTTGCCGGCCTGCGAGGCTTGCAGCTTGAAATCGGGGGCGGCATCGCCCTCTTTGAGCGCGGCCTGGGCCGGCAGGGCCAGCCAGGCGGCAGACAGCGCGAGGGCTGCGGCGGTGAAGGTCGTTTTCATGTGGGTGAGTCCGGTTTGAACGAAATGAGGGAACAACGTTTTGTGAGGGGCATCAAGCGGCCTACAGGCCGGAGAGGTGCGTGGCCAAGGCTTCGATCTCGGCATCGGTGAGGGCATGCGTGACCAGGTTCATGACTTGCCCGGCGCTGTTGCGGCGATCACCGCTGCGCCAGTCGCGCAACTGCTTGTCGAGGTAACGCCACTCTTGCCCGCCAATCCTGGGCGCCAGCGCTTGGTCTCGTCCTCCCCGCCCATCTGTGCCATGGCAGCTTGCACAAGACACCACGCCACGCGCGGCATCGCCTTGTTCATACAAAGCCCGGCCGATGGCGCTCACGTCCTTCGGATCACCTTTCATGGCAGGCAGGCCGGAGAAGTACGCCGCGATGTCGGCCGCGTCTTCGTCGGTGATGCTGCGCGCCATGATGGCCATCTGGTCATGCTTGCGGTCGCCCGAGCGGAAGTCCCTGATCTGCTTGAGGAAGTAAGAGGCATCTTGTCCCGCCAGGCGAGCGAACTTGCCTTCTGGTCCGTTGCTGTGCCCCTGGCCCTGTCCGTCGACGCCATGGCATTCGATGCAGCGCTCCGAATCGGCTTTCTCCCGCCCCAGCGCCGCATCGCCCTGCCCAGCGGGCGCGGGCCTTGGCACCGGGGCGGCAGACTTGGTGGCGGCGGTGCGGCCCTTGTTGGCAACGCCCGCCATCGCCCACGACGACAGCAGCAGCAACGTGATCAGCACCACGCCCTGAATCGCGCTCTTCACAGCTCGTTCCTTCACGCGAATCAGGATTGTTTGTAGAAGGTGTGGCAAGCACGACAGGTTCGAGCCAGCTCCGTGGCCGAGTCCGATGCGCCCTCGAAGTCCTTGGCACCGACCTGATCGCGGATCTTCTTGGTCAGCGTCAGGCTCTTGCGCGACAGCTCCAGGCCATCAGGCGCGTCGGGCTTGGCCTGGTAATGGCCTTCAACGACCTTGAACAACTCATGCAGTTCCTCGGCATCCTTGATCGATGCAGGGGCATCGCGCAGGGCGATGCTGGAAGCCATGCTCTTGTTGACGTCCTCCACGTTTTGCATCAGCTCCATGTCCAGCACCGCATTGGCGGCATGGGCGAAACCGATGGCCAGGAAAAGCCCCCCCAGGGGGATGAACAGCTTTCGCATGCGAATCACACTCTCTCCGGCGGGCTCGTTGGGCCCGCTTCTTTGTTTCAAGGGTGGCGACAACCCGCGTTGCCACCACCCTCGTCATCAGGCCAGGATGTCCTTGATGACCTTGCCGTAAACCACCGTCGGTCGCTCGGAGCGACCGTTGTGGATGAAGGTGGTTTTGAGGTGGTCCAGGCCCATCAGGTGCAGCACCGTGGCGTGCAGGTCATAGGTGTCAACCGACTTTTCCTTGTCGGCCACTTGCAGGCCAATGTCGTCGGTCTCGCCGTAGGTGAAGCCGGCCTTCAGGCCGCCACCGGCCAGCCACTGCGTGTAGCCCCAGGGGTTGTGGTCGCGGCCGCTGCCTGACTCACCCCACGATGTGCGCGAGAACTCCGATGTCCACACCACCAGGGTGCTTTCCAGCAGGCCACGCTCCTTGAGGTCGTGCAGCAAACCGGCAATCGGCTTGTCGACCATGCGTGCCATGACGGCGTGGTTCTGGTCCAGCTCGCTGTGCGCGTCCCAGCTCTGGCGGTCGATCTCCGCGCCTTCGGGGAAGCCGGAGACCACCTGCACGAAGCGCACACCGTTTTCAACCAAGCGACGTGCGCGCAGCAGCACCTCGCCATAGCTCTGGCTGGTCTTGTCGTTCAAGCCATAGAGTTCCTTGGTCGCGGCCGACTCGTTGCTGATGTCGACGGCCTTGGGCGCGGCGGCCTGCATGCGATCGGCCAGTTCGTAAGACTGCAGGCGGGCCTTCAGCTCGGAGTCGCTGGGATAGCGGTCGGCACCGATGTTGTTCAGGCGCTTGAGCAGGTCCAGCGATGCGCGTTGCTGGGTGGCGCTGCGCAAGTCAGGTCGATTGAGATAGAGGATGGGGTTCGGCCCCGGACGGAAAGCGGTGCCTTGGTACACAGCAGGCAGGAAGCCTGCCGACCAGTTGACCGAGCCAGCCTGCGGTTCGCGGTCACCGTTGTAGAGCACCACGTACGAAGGCAGGTCGGGGTTGTTCGAGCCCAGCGCGTAGTTGATCCATGCGCCCAGCGACGGACGGCCCGGGTTCAGGTCACCGGTGTTGAGCTTGAGGATCGAGATGTCGTGGGTGGCGCCCACGGTCGTGCTCGACTTGATGAAGGTCAGCTTGTCGGCGTGTTGGGCCAGGTTGGGCAGCAGGTTGGAGAACCAGGCACCGCTTTCGCCATGTTGCTTCCAGGTGCGCTCCTTGGAGGCGTAAAGCTTGCCCACACCGCCTTGTGTGCTGGTCTTGATGCCCTTGAGGAAGGACGCGGGCACCGGTTGGCCCGCCAGGCGCTCCAGCTCGGGCTTGTAGTCGTACAGGTCGAGCGTGGAAGGAGCACCGTTCTGATGCAGCCAGATGACCGACTTGATCTTGCCAGGGAAGTGCGGGGCCTTGGGAGCCAGCGGGTCCACCAGGCTGGCCGACCCAGCCAGTTCGGCAGCCGTCACAGCGTTGATGGAGCCGATGCCAGGCAGGAAGCCGCCCAGTGCGGCGCCACCCAGACCCAGCCCAGCCTGGCGCAGGAAGGCGCGACGTTGATCGATGCTCATGTTGATTCCTTGTTTTGAAAATGAAAGGTTCGATTCACAGGCTTCGGTCAGAAGCGGTAGGCGAAGTCGTTCGAGTTGGCGACCGTGTGGACCAGGTCAACGAAGGCCGCTGACTTGATCGGGTCGTAGGACTTGGTGTCCTTCAGCCCCCAAGGCACGGCGACTTCGAACTTGCCGTCAGCGGCCTTCTGGCGGATGGCGATCTGCTGTTCGGCCAGGAACTGCTTGAGCGCGGCGCGTTCGGTCTTGCTCGGCTCACGCGAGAACAGGATCTGGTAGACGCGGTTGAGTTGAGCGTCCTCGGAAGAACCGGCTTCGTTGATCACGCGTCCGGCCAGCGCCTGGCTCCAATCGAAGACGATCTCGCTGTTGAACAAGGTCAGGGCCTGCAGCGGCGTGGTCGTCACATCGCGCTTGTGGTGCGGGTTGTTCGGGTTGGCCGGGTCGAAGTTCTGCGTGATCGGGTACGGGAAGCTGCGACGCGTGAACACGTACAGGCTGCGGCGATACCAGTCCTGCTTGTCATCGGACACGGACCAGGCGCGGTTGCCAGCAAAGTCTTGCGACTTGCCCACGTCTGCGCCACTTTTGAGGATCGGCGGGAAGACCGAGGGGCCACCAACCTTGTCGACCAGCAGGCCCGATGCGTACAGCAGCGAGTCGCGGATCTCTTCGGCCTCCAGGCGCTTGCGTGGGTAGGCGGCCAGCAGCTTGTTGTCCGGGTCGAGCTTGGCAAGGTCACGGCGCTCGTCCGAAGACTGACGGTAAGTGGCCGACAGCAGGATCTCGCGATGCAGCTTCTTGACGCTCCAACCGTTCTCGACGAACTTGGCGGCCAGGTGGTCCAGCAACTCAGGGTGAGTCGGCTTCTGGCCAGCGCGGCCGAAGTCGGCCACCGTCGCGACGATGCCCTTGTCGAAGTACTGGGCCCACACGCGGTTGACGTAGACACGCGCGGTCAGCGGGTTGTTGTCCGCGCTCAGCCACTGGGCCAGCACCGCACGGCGACCGGAAGATTTCTCCAACGGGGCAATGGCGACCTCACCCTTGCCTCCCCACAGCGCCGGGATGCCGGGATTGACAGCCTCCAGCGGCTTTTCATGGATACCGGTGAAGCGCACGTGTGTGGCCGGTACTTCCTTGTTGGTCAGCTCGAAGGCGGTGGTGAGCTGGTTGCTGCCCTTGGCTGGCTTGAGCTTGTCAAAGGCCTTGAGCTCATTGACCAGGGCCTGGAACTGCTTCCAGTCCTTGGCGTGCTCTTCGCTGTAGCCAGCGAAGTCCTTTTCTTCGCCCACCTTCTTCAGGTAGGAGATGATGTCGTTGTCAGAGGCCACGGCCTGCCTGCGCCAGTTCACCCATTTGTCGAGTGCTGTCCACTCGGCCTCGGGCTTGAAGATGGCGGCGCGGCTGTCATCGAGGTACCGCTCGTTGTAGTACTTGCGGCCTGCCTCGCGCACCGTGTCCAGGATGGCCTTCTGGCGCGCGCGGATGTCCTTGGTGGCCTCGTTGTAGATCGCCTGCTGCTTCAAGAAGGCCTGGTCGAATTCGGTCTCGGTGCCCTGGGCCAGCGGCGCCTTCTCGTTGAAGGCGGTGTTGGCAAAGAAGGCTTGCAGCTGGAAGTACTCCTTCTGGCTGATGCGATCAGACTTGTGGTTGTGGCAGCGCGCGCAACCAATGGTCTGCGACAGGAAGACCTCGCCGACCAGATCGGTCATGTCGGTCTCGATCTGGTACTTGCGCTGAACCAGGTCGCGCGAGTTGAAGTTGTCGGGGTAGCCGGCCAGGAAGCCCGTGGCGATGCGGGCGTTCTGGTCTCCAGGCCACAACTCATCACCCGCCACCTGCTCCTGAATGAAGCGGTTGAAGGGCTTGTCGGTGTTGAAGGCGTTGATCACGTAATCGCGATAACGCCAGTTGTTGGGACGGGTGTTGTCGTTCTGGAAGCCCGTGCTGTCCGCGTAGCGGGCCAGGTCCAGCCAGCGGCGAGCCTGGCGCTCACCGAAATGATGTGAAGCCAGCAGGCGGTCAACCAGCTTCTCGTGCGCATTGGGCGACTTGTCGTTGACAAAGGCCTTGACCTCGTCGGGCGTGGGCAGCAGGCCCCAGGCGTCCAGCGTGGCGCGACGAATGAAGGTGGCGCGGTCGGCTTCGGGCGAAGGCTTGAGGCCGGCGGCTTCCTGCTGGGCGAGCACGTAGTTGTCGATGGCGGAGCGCGCCCATTTGCGGTCCTTCACAGCCGGCACGCCTGGCGCCTTGAGGGGCTGGTAAGGACTCCAACGCGTGGCGGTGGCCGCAGATCGCTCCGCCTTCTCTGGCGCGGTGGTCGGCTGAGGTTCTGCCGCCTGCAAAGCCGTGGCGAATACGCCAAAGGCTGCCAAGACGAGCCATTTCTTATTCATTTTCGTGGCCTCCAGATGCGATACGCGAAAATTTCATTTGCTTGCTTTCCTGGGATATATGCAATAACCATGACCCGCCACAGAAACCACCCATCCGGAGCGATGCCACGTCCGGCAGAGTCGATTGCGGAGCCTCTCTTTTGCAACTAGCGTGCCAATTCAAGCACTTCTTCACCTCACACCAAAACAATCGCAAGTATTTGATTCACAAGCAAATTTACCCAAGTCATCAACTCATGCAATTCCCTCATTTCAAAACAGATCGAGGGCGACCAGGTCAACGGTTGAATACTCAACACATGTCTTGCTGAAAAATCAACACCTCACTTTTCATAAATCAACACAAGATCACAAAAACCTTGAACAAACCCTTAAAAAGGCTGGCACAAAGTCTGCATAAAGGTGGCCTCTCTATATTCACGACAGCCATCGAATCAGGAGTTATCAAGGTGTCCTTCCAGAAGAAATCACAGGTGGCCATTGCAGCGCTGCTCGCGCTGTACGGAGCCACCGCCAACGCCCAGTCCAACAGCGAAGTTCAAGCCCTCAAGAGCACGGTCGAGGAGCTGCGCCGCCAGGTGGAAGAACTGCGCGGCCTGCTCAAGCAACCTGCCGCCGCCGCGACCCCAACCACCAACGCCGAGCCGCAGGAAGGCGAAAGTCAAGAATCCCTGGATGCACGCACAGCGGCTTCCAAGGCCGACATCCAAGGCCTGCGCACCGACCTTGAAAACTACAAGTACGACCAGTCGCGCCTGCAGGAGCGCAACATCCCCAGCGTGACCCGCAACACCAAGATCGGCGGCACGGTCACCTTGGGTTACGAAACCCGCACCCCTGCCTACGCCGCTGGCGACTCGCAGACCACCGCAGCCACCAACGCCTCCCCGGCCGAGCCTCGCAGGACCGGCTTCCGCGCCCCGCTCGTTGCGCTCAACCTCAGTGGCAACCTCTATCGCGATTACGCAGAGGGTCGCAACCTGACCTACCGCTTCGCGTTGAACGCCGGCACCACCGGCACCAACGCCACGAACAACTCGCAGGTGAACCTCACCGACGCCTGGGTCCGCTACAGCTACGAGCCCAACACCGGCAACCTGGAAGACCGACAAGGCACCATCACACTCGGACAGCAACCCGTCCCCTTCGGCCTGGACGCGCCAGCACTGGATCCAGAAGTGCGCGCCGTGATCAACAGCGCCCTGTTCGTCACCGGCCTGGACGTGGGCACCCGGCAGGTTGGTTTGCTGGTGCAAGGCGACATCGAGCCCTACGTCGACTTCACCAACAACTACCGCGCACCGCTGCTGGCCTACTCGCTGGGCTTCTTCAACGGCAACGGCCCGAACAAGAACGACAACAACTCGTCACGCGACTGGATCGGCCGCCTGGCCTTCACCCTGCCGGTGGACTACACGAGTTGGCTGCGTCAATTGCAGATCGGTGCGACCTACTACAAGCGCTACCTCTCCGTGGCGCCCAACGCCACAGCCACCATCGGCCAAAAAGGCAACAACGACATCACCGGCTTCGATGTCAACTGGACGCACCTGCCCTTTGCAATCGCCTATGAATGGGCGCGCGGCAAGAGCGACATCTCGCCCACGGCTGCCAACCTCGCCATCAACCCCGATGGCAAGAAACGAGGCGTGGGCCAGTACATCAACTTTGGCTACACCTTCGGCGAACAGTTCCTGGCCAGCTCTCGCAACCAGGGCAAGTTCGATGACTACTGGCCCACGTCTTTCCAGGCATTCTTGCGCATCGACACCTTCGACCCCAACGACTCGGCCAAGTCCATCAAAGACCGCCAGTTCCGCAACACGCTGGGCCTGAACGTGTTCTTCGCAGAGACCACGCGCTTCCAGATCAACTACTTCAGAGACCGCAACCAGGCAGGCACGAACGCACAACCCAAACGTTCGAACGGCTTGCAGGCCCAGTTCGTGGCCGGTTTCTGACCCCTCATTTCCCAAAGGAGCCTCAAAACATGAAACGTCGTTCATTCAGCGCGGCCCTCGCTTCGGGCCTGGCCGCCCCTGCGCTCATCGGCCTGTCCAGCGGCACCGCGCGCGCCCAGTCCAGCGGCAAGCCCGCCACCATCCGCATCGGCTTTCCCGGCGCCGGCACCGGTGGCCGCCCGCTGCCCACGTCCGGCTTCACCGCCAACGTCGTCTTCCGGGGTGACCTGGAGCAGGAATTCGCCGCCGACGGCATCAAGATCGAATGGAAGTACTACGTGGGCGCCGGCCCGGCCTTGAACGAGGCCTACGCCAACGGCCTGCTTGACTTCTGCTTCGGCCACGGCGACCTGCCTTTGATCGTGGGCCGCTCCACCGGGCTGAAGCACAAGATCCTGCTGTCTTCAGGCCGTGGTGGCGACGTCTACTTCATCACCCCCGCCACATCCAGCGCCAAGACACTCAACGACCTCAAGGGCAAGACCCTGTCGGTGCAAAAGGGCACGGCCGGCCAGCTCACGCTCTACCGCTTCCTGGAGAAAAACGGCTTCAAGGAACCCGAGAAGGAGTTCCGCATCATCAGCCAGATCCGAGACGACCGCGTGGCCGCCCTGTCCACGGGTGACGTGCATGGCGCCATCGAGACGCCCTTCGGCCTCGAAGCGCGCGGCGTGGCCAAGCGCCTGGCCGAGGTTTTCGACGACCCCTTCATCAACCGCCCCGGCACGCTGTGGGTCGGCGAGGCCTTCGAACAGAAGTACCCGGACCTGGTGCAGCGCATCGTCAACCGCGTGGTCAAGAACGCCCACTGGAGCAGCCAGGAAGCCAATCGCGAGACCCAGTACCAGTTGTGGACCCGTTCGGGCGTGAACACCTACATCGACAACAAGCGCACGTGGGATCGCACCAAGGACCTGCGCACCCGGCACAACCCGCTGCTCGACGAGTACTACACCGCGTCCATCCAGCGCTCCATTGACGAAATCAAGGGCTACCGCCTGACCCGCCGCGACGTGAGCCTGGAAGGCTGGCTGGAGCCCAAGTACCTCAACAACGCGCTGCGCGATCTCAAGCTGGAGACGTACTGGCCCACCCAGGACGCCAACGGCAAGTTCATCCGGACTTGATCCTGCGTCACCCCCAAGGAGAGTTTCACCATGGCCGTTTCCAGCGATGACATCGCGATTTTCCCGCCCGAGCCGCTGAGCGCACCTGCCAGTTCGCGCGGACGGGCTTCATCCAAAGCGAAGGCAGGGCAAGGCCGCACCCGCTCGTTGGCGCAACGCCTCGCCGCTGGCGTGGCCTGGCTTGGCTCTTCTGCCCTGACAGCTGGACTGGGCCTGATCCTGCCAGCCTTGTTGTATGGCCTGTGGTGGACAGCAGCAGACCGCCACTGGATCGCTGAGCAGATCCTGCCTTCTCCGGCCTTCGTGTGGGAGTCGCTGGGCATCGTGTGGGACAGCGGCGAACTGCTGGGGCACGTCGGGCACAGCGCCCGGCGCGCCGCCCTGAGCCTGCTCATCGGCGGTGGCATCGGCCTGGTGCTGGGCTTCGGCATGGGCCTGTCAGAGCGGGTGAAGGCCTATGTCTTCCCCACCTTCAACGCGCTGTCGCAACTGCCGGTGCTGGGGTGGATCCCTCTGCTCATCATCTTCGTCGGCATCGAAGAGGGCCTCAAGCTGTCGGCCATCTCGATAGCTGTTGTGGTGCCTGTCTCGCTGAGCGCACTCAATGGCATCAGCAACATCCCCGCCGCGCTGCTTGAGGTTGGACGGGTATACCGCTTCAGCGCCTGGCAAACGCTCACGCGCATTGTGTTGCCCGCCACCACGCCGGCGCTGTTCACGGGCTTGCGCCAGGGCGTGATGCAGGCCTGGCTGACCACCATCTTCGTGGAGCTGTTGTCTTCCAGCGAAGGCCTGGGCTTCTTCATGTCTTACAGCCGCTCGCTCAGCCAAATCGACATGGTGATCGTCTCCATGTTCGCCATCGGCGTTCTGGGCATCGCCATTGAACTGGCACTGAGGCTCATCGAATCGCGCCTGCAAGGCTGGCGCCGCAACGCCTTTTGAAGTCAGGCAAGGCCACACCATGTCTCAACACAAGCTGAAATCTCCCCGCATCGACTGGCGCGGCTGGGTGCTGCCCATCGCCTTCATCGCGCTGTGGTTCATCGCCACGCAACAACACTGGGTCAACACCCGCCTGATCGTGCCGCCGGTGGGCGTGCTCACCACCGGCTGGCAAGAGCTGCAGCAGTCGTCCTTTTACGAGGGGGTGGCACTGAGCCTGTGGCGCGACCTTTCTGGTTTCGCCATCGGCTCGATCACGGGCGTGGCGCTGGGCACGCTGATCGGCGTCTCGCGCCTGGCCGACAAACTGATCGGCCCGACCTTTCACACGCTGCGTCAGATCTCGCTGTTCGCCTGGCTGCCGCTGCTGTCGGCCATCCTCGGCACGGGCGATGCGGCCAAGATCCTGTTCATCGCCTTCTCGACCTTCTACCCCGTCGTGCTGGGCACGCTCGAAGGCGTCAAGGGCGTGACGCAAGCCCACGCCGAAGTGGCACGCGTCTACCGCTTCACGCGCTGGCAGACGCTGCGACGCCTGGTGTGGCCGGCCGCCGCGCCGCAGATCCTAGGAGGCCTGCGCCTGGGCCTGATCTACGCCTGGCTGGCGACCATCGGCGCCGAGTTCCTGCTGGTCAACGACGGCCATGGCCTCGGCAACATCGTCTTCAAGGGCCGCAACGTCTTCAACGTCGAGCTGATTCTGTTCGGGTTGATCGCCATCGGTCTGGTCGGCGTGATCTTCAACCGCATCGCCACCACCGCCGAGCAGCGCCTGCTGCACTGGCGCGCGCCGCAGCGTCGCTGATCGAGGCAAACCGGCCTCAACAGCTCTGTCGCAACCCAACGCACCCATCCCCATAAGGAGCCTCCCATGTCTCAAGCAGGCACCATCGACATCCAGCAACTCCACAAGCAGTACGAGGTCAAGGGCCAAGCCTTGAAGGTGCTGCAAGACATCAACCTGTCCATCAAGCCGGGCGAATTCATCAGCATCGTCGGCTCCAGCGGCTGCGGCAAGTCCACGCTGCTGCGCCTGCTCATCGGGCTGGAGTCTGGCTACAGCGGCCGGCTGTTGCTCGACGGCAAAACCATCAGCGGCACCAGCCTGGAGCGCGGCATCGTGTTCCAGGAGCACCGCCTCTTTCCCTGGCTCAACGTCGAGGAGAACGTCGCCCTGGGCCTGCTGAACGCACCAGGCTCGCAGGCCGAGAAGGCGCGCAGCGTCAAGGAGCACATCGAGCTCGTCGGCCTCAAGGGCTTCGAGAAGGCCTACCCCTATCAGCTCTCGGGCGGCATGTCACAGCGCGTGGCCATCGCGCGCGCGCTGGTCAACCGACCCGAAGTGCTGCTGCTGGACGAGCCTTTCGGGGCCCTCGATGCCTTGACGCGCACCCGACTTCAGCAGGAGCTGCAACGCATCTGGCAAGCAGAGGGCATCACCGCGATCCTGGTCACGCACGACGTCGAAGAAGCCGTTTACCTGGGCGACCGCATCGTCGTGATGGAGCCCCGTCCTGGTCGCATCAAGCGCATCGTCGACGTGCCACTGAAGCGCCCACGTGATCGCGTCAGCGCCGATTTCGTTGCCGTCAAAGACGACGTGCTCGGCGAGTTCAACCACGAAATCAACCATGCCACCGTGGCCGAACGGCTGGAGCGATCCAGCGACCCGCTGGCCGCCTGATTCACCCACCCAAACCACAAGCACTCCAACCATGAAATCTCGCACCCAATTCGCCGCGCTGGCCCTGATCACGCTGACCACCTCGCTGGCGCTGCACGCCCTGCCCGCTGTTGCACAGGAAGCCGCCGCCGCAGCTGGCGCCGAAGCCGCCTCGGCACCCACGCCCTACGTGGCCCCGCCCTGGACCTACAAGACCAAGCAACTCAGCCGCAATGACGTGGACAAGCTCCTGGGCAACCCGAAGAAGCTGCTCGTCATCGACGTGCGCCGTCCAGACGAACTCAGCAAGTACGGCAGCCTGCCCGTCTACCTGAACGTGCAGATCAAGGACCTGCCCGTCGCGCTGGACTACATCCCCCGCGACCGCGTCATCGTGACGGTCTCCAACCGGGCGCACCGCGCTGGCGCCGCCGGAGACCTTCTCTCGCAAGCAGGCTTCAAGGTGGCTGGTGCCCTGGGTTCGGAAGACTACCGCGAAGCCGGTGGCAACGTCGTCAAGGTCACGGCACCGGTGCGCACGGCGGCTGCGCCCTCGGCTGAAGCACCCACCAAGACCGCCACAGCTGCCACAAACTGAGGAGGCCCGTCATGGCCATCGCCAGCGCCCCATCTGATGCCGCCAACGACGCCACCCTTGGCGCCGCGGCAGACATCGCCACCGCAGAGTCCGGCCAGGCTGACACGCTCGCCGTGACCAACATCCACGTGTGGGACTGGCCCCTGCGCCTGTTTCACTGGCTGCTGCTGGCTGCGGTGACCACGGCCATCGCCACGGGGCTGGCAGGAGGAGCGTGGATGGCCTGGCACGGCCGCGCTGGACTGCTCATCGTGGCCTTGCTGGGCTTTCGGCTGGTGTGGGGCCTGGTGGGTTCGACCACCTCCCGATTCAGCCATTTTCTTCCCACGCCCTCACGCCTTCGCGCGTACTTCAGCGGGGCGTGGCAGGGTGTGGGGCACAACCCGCTGGGCGCCTTGTCGGTGATCGCCCTGCTCGGCCTGCTGGCCCTGCAAGTCACCACGGGCCTGTTCAGCAACGACGACATCGCGTTCGCGGGGCCACTGGCCCAACTGGTTGGCGAAGAAGCCGTGGGCAACATCACCGCCTGGCACCACCGGCTCATCAACGTCGTTTATGGCCTCATCGGACTGCATGTCGCAGCCATCGCCTTTTACGCACTGGTCAAACGTGATCGCCTGGTGCCCCCCATGGTGACCGGCAAGAAACCCATCGACGCACGAACCCGGCACGTGCCGAAAGGCACTTCGCGACCCCGCGTTTGGGCGCTGTTGTTCGCCATCGCGCTGGCCGGGCTGCTCACCTGGGTGGCTTCCGGAGCCTGGATTGCACAGCCCCCAACCCCTGCCCCGTCAAGCAATGCCACAACCGCCACCACGCCGGCGCCGGCATGGTGAAGCCCCGGCCTGCGGATCCACCCAGAGCGTGCAAAAACCGCATATGCATCCACACATTGATTCGTTCTCCGCATGAAGGCCGGCTCCTAGCATTTGCTTACCAAATTCATCAACGCATTGCTTCCATGACCCAAAAGACTTTCACCCGCCGCGCCGTTCACGCCCTGGCCCTCGCCGCCGCCCTCACCGTGGGCGGGCTGGCCCACGCCAAGGACATCTCCCTGCTGAACGTTTCCTATGACCCGACGCGCGAGCTTTACCAGGAATACAACGCCGCCTTCGCCAAGTACTGGAAAGCCAAGACCGGCGACAACGTCACCGTCAAGGCCTCTCACGGCGGCTCGGGCAAGCAAGCCCGCTCGGTGATCGATGGCCTGGAAGCCGACGTCGTGACCCTCGCGCTGGCCTATGACATCGACGCCATCGCCGAGAAGGGCCTGCTCAAGACCGATTGGCAGAAGTCTTTCAAGGGCAACAGCTCGCCCTACACCTCCACCATCGTCTTCCTGGTTCGCAAGGGCAACCCCAAGCAGATCAAGGACTGGTCTGACCTGATCAAGCCTGGTGTCGCCGTCATCACCCCGAACCCCAAGACCTCGGGCGGCGCCCGCTGGAACTACCTGGCCGCCTGGGCCTATGAACTGAAGAAGACCGGCTCCGAAGAGAAGGCCAAGGAGTTCGTGAGCCGCATCTACCAGAACGTGCCCGTGCTCGACTCCGGCGCCCGCGGCTCCACCGTGACCTTCGCCGAACGCGGCCAAGGCGACGTGCTGCTGGCCTGGGAAAACGAAGCCCACCTCTCGCTCAAGGAATTCGGTGCCGACAAGTTCGACATCGTCTACCCCAAGTTCTCGATTTACGCCGAGCCGCCCGTGGCCATCGTCGACAAGGTGGTCGACAAGCGTGGCACCCGCGATGTGGCCAAGGCTTACATCGAATACCTCTACAGCGCCGAAGGCCAGGACATCGCCGGCAAGAACTTCTACCGCCCAACCGACCCGAAGGCCGCCGCCAAGTACGCCAAGCAGTTCCCGAAGATCGAGCTCGCCAAGATCGATGACGTCTTCGGCGGCTGGACCAAGGCCCAGAAAACACACTTCGCCGATGGCGGTGTGTTCGACCAGATCTACACCAAGAAGTGAAACCGGCTCCTGGCAAGAACGAAGTGGGGGTGCCTGAGGACTGAGAAGTCATCCGGCACATTGGCAACGGTCCTGACTCTCCGGTCAGGACCGTTTTTTTACGTGGGGCCAGGTCACCATCTGATCTCAAAAAAATGCCCCGACCTGGCAACAGATCGGGGCATGAATCGCCGTCGGCACCAGCCAACACGCGAGGACATCGTTGGCTCTTTCAAGCCGGATAAGGCAGCGACTCCGGCTCGTTCAATTCATCAGGCGGAAGCAAGGCACCTTCATCGGCATGACCCAGCAACCCATGCCGCTTGAGCTGCGTGCGCAGCACGTTGCGCGTGATGCCCAGCAGACGCGCCGCGCGCACCTGGTTGCGACCAGCCTGGTCAAAGGCCACGTGCACAAGGGTCGATTCGACCGTGTCGAACAAGGCCTCGCCGCCTGCATGCAACAGCTCGGCCAGCACATCCTGCAAGCGCTGCAACACATCTCCCGATGGCTCGGCGGGCCGCAAGCCCGGATGAGCTTTCGAGAAAGCCGGCGCAGCCAGATCGCCGGCCGATCCGGGCGAAGGGCCCAGCCCCCCCAGACCACCGACCACCAGCCGCGTCGCATCGGACGACTGACTCGCCCCCACGAGCGGCACCAGCCGGATGTCTTCGGGCTCGATGCAATGTTCGCGGCAGACGATCAGCGCGTAGTGAATGACGTTTTCGAGTTCGCGGATGTTGCCTGGCCAGGTATAGCTCAACAAGGCTTCCTGGGCGCGCTCGCTCACACGCACATCCGGCAGGTTCAGGCGCTGCCGGTACACCGAGATGAAGTGCCGCACCAAGGGCAGGATGTCGGCGGGCCGCTCGCGCAGCGGCGGCAGGCGCACAGCGGCCACGCTCAACCTGTAAAACAGGTCGGCGCGGAAGTGCTGGGCCTCCACGGCGCGACGCAAGTCGATGTTGGTGGCCGCCACCAGGCGCACGTCCAGCGGGATGCCTCTGCGTGAACCCAGCCGCACCACCTGGCGCTCCTGCAGCACTCGCAGCAACTTGACCTGCAAGCCCAGCGGCAGGTCGCCGATTTCATCGAGGAAGAGCGTGCCGCCATTCGCAGCCTCGAACCAGCCCGCACGCGCCTGCGAGGCCCCGGTGAAGGCGCCGCTCTCATGGCCAAACAACTCCGCGTCGATCAGGCTTTCGCTGAAGGCACCGCAATTCACGGCCACGAAAGGTCCGCTGCGGCCACTTATCGCGTGGATGTGTCGCGCGATCAGTTCCTTGCCCGTGCCGGTCTCGCCAGTGACCAACACGGTCGCCTCGCTTCGAGCGATGCGCTCGACATCCAGCAACAGCCTCAGCGAGGCCGGGTCATGAAAGACCAACGCCTTTGCCCGGATGGACAAAGGCGCCGTCGGCGAGTCTGGCAGGGTCAGCAGGCGCTCAGGCATCTGATTCAACCCTGCGGATCACCACGAAGGCCTGCACCTGCACCTGCCCGTTGTTGCGCCAGGTGAGCTCGTCAACGGATTCGTATTGCAGCGCCTCGCGCGGACGCACAAGATGGCGCTGCCCTTCGAGGATGACATCGAGCACGCCCTGCGAAACCGCCACGTTGACTCGCCGGGCCTGCGAACCCACCGGCAGGCTCAGCGTGCTGTTAGGCGCCAATCGCAGCTCGTAGAAAGCCTCGTGGTGGCCATCGCGTGCCTGCTGCAGCGGGCGCAGTTCTGACTCGCCCTTCTCCAATGACAAAGGGCTGTCCGCAGGCGGCTGCAGCAACACGATGGATTCGTCGTGCGTCGGCTCCAGGAACCACGACACCGACACGCCCAAGGCGCGCGCCACCTGCCACAGCGTCTTGATGCTGGGGATGCTCTTGCCTTGCTCGACCTGGCCCAACATGGCCCGCGAGACCCCGCTGTGCGCGGCCAACTGCTCCAGCGAAAAGCGCTGCTGGCGACGCAACCGGCGCAGGTTTCGTCCCACCAACGCACACACCACCGCCTCGCTCACCGAAGCGCGATCGCTGTCGTGCGTCACGGGCTTCTCGGTTCGTGGGGCCAGGGGCAAGTGAGCCAACTGATCTCTGGCGCGCAGGGCAGCGTTCAGGACTTGCGGATCACGGACCCAGACGGTGGAAGGGGCGCTCATGTGCTTGCCTCGGATGGAAGGTCAGATCGGGACAGCAGAAGGATGTCTGCCAGACTCGCTACCTTAGAGAGGCCGCCCGCTTCCGCCAACGATCCGATTCGCATGGCCTTGCGTGCTTTGCGCATGTGGAAGTGGCACATGCGCAAACGTCGCTTCACGCGCTGCACGGCGATGGCTAAGGTGGCGAACATGAACACCCATCCCGCACCCACCAGCGCCCAGCCCGCTTCACACGCGGCCCAGGCAGGCTGGCAGCCCAGCGCCCGACAACCGCGCCGCTCGGTGCGGGTGCTGCTCATCCCCGGCCTGCGCGACAGCGGCCCCGCGCACTGGCAGACCTGGCTGCAAGGCCAGTACGTCGACGCAGTGCGCGTGCAGCAGCGCGACTGGCACCGGCCAGACCTCGAAGCCTGGTCGGCGCGCATCGAGGAAACCTTGTCGCGCCACAGCCGCCACACGCAGTGGGTGGCCGTGGCACACAGCTTTGGCACGCTGGCTCTTGCGCACCACATCGCCACGCGGCAGATGGCGCACGCGGATTCTTCAGCCCACGGCGATGCAACCGGTGTCGGCCTCCGACACGGTCGCATCGTCGCGGCACTGATGGTGGCGCCAGCCGACCCAGTTAAGTTCCAGCTCGAAGAGCACCTGCCACGCCATCGGCTCGACTTGCCCTTGAGCGTCATCGGCAGCGAGAACGACCCCTGGATGCCGCTGGAGCGCGCCCGCGATTGGGCCCATGCCTGGGGCGCGGGTTTTCGCAACCTCGGTCAGGTTGGCCACATCAACACCGAATCGGGCTTCGGGCCTTGGCCGCTGGCGCGCCAAAAGGTGGACGAACTCATCCGCCGGCAATTGCGCCAAGAGCCATGCTTGTGCGCTCTGGGTGAGGGCATCGCGCGTGCCGACATGGCGAACGTGGCGAACCAGGCCATCGCGACAAGTCGAAGCTGCCCGGCCTGAGCCCGGAACCGGTCAACGCACCGGCCGCGCCTGCACCGCCCCGACCTCGCGCATCGACTGCTCCATGCCGTTGCGCGGCACGATGGCCCCCGCGCGATCGCTGATGCGCGGCCAGGCCTCGGCCACCCGATCTGCCGCATCCGCCCCGCCGCCGATGAACACCGGCTCCCCCAAACCCACGTGCGAGGCCGCGAACACGCCCGCGCCAGCATTGAGGATGGCGCGCGTGGGCGCCTCGTCGCTCACCAGGTAAACCAACCCCGGTGAAACGCTTTCTGGCGTCAACACAGCCAGCGCCTCGGGCGGCAAGATGCCCTGCGTCATCGCCGTGGCTGCCGTGGGCGCCAGGCAGTTGACGCGGATGTTGGCCTTCTCGCCCTCGATCGACAAGGTCTGCATCAGCCCGACCAGCGCCATCTTGGCCGCGCCGTAGTTGGCCTGCCCGAAGTTGCCGAACAGCCCCGAAGACGAGGTTGTGAACACGATGCGGCCAAACTGCTGCGCGCGCATCGTCTCCCACACGGCCTTGGTGCAGACGACCGCGCCCATCAGGTGAACGTCGACCACCAGGCGGAAATCGTCGAGCGACATCTTGGCGAAGCTCTTGTCACGCAGGATGCCGGCGTTGTTGACCAGGATGTCGATGCGCCCGAAGCGCCCGAGCGCCTGCTCGACCATGGCTTGCACGGCAGCCTCCTCGGTGACCGAGCCCGCGCAGGCCAGCGCCACGCCCCCGGCTGCGCGCACCTCTTCGGCCACGGCCTCGGCCGGCGCGAGGTGCAAATCGTTGATCACCACGCTGGCTCCCCGGGCCGCCAGGGCCAGGGCGTGCGCTCGCCCCAGGCCGGCGCCAGCGCCGGTGACGAGGGCAATGCGGCCATCCAGTCGAAGCTGAGAAGGACAGGGGTGGGATGTGGATGGAGCGTTCATGGGACCTCTTGGCGCTCGGTTGATCGGGTGGGGCGTGAAGAATGAACAGGAGAACAGGCAGGAAACAGTCGGTAAGAGGGAACAGGGAAGAGGGCGAGGCGCACGAACCTGGTCTGAGAGCGCCTCCAAGGCACCAAAACCTGGTGATAACCCCGAGACCACCTCAGCCAGCCTCCATCGGCGAACCCCTCAGTGTCGCCCAGGATGCCCACCTGTCGCATTGACGTGCACGTCAAGCAACTAACGATTACTAGACTTCACCCATTCGCAGCGCCGAGGAGATCCCATGAACACATCCAAGCACAACGGCCCAGAGCACATCGTTCCCCGTGAAAAGCTCGATTTCGAGCTCGACGAAAACACCCCGCGCTGGTGGTACGGCAACGACGCTTTCAAAACCCGCCTGTTCGACGGCATGCAAGCCGCCTTCCCCGATGGCGAGCGCTACTTCATCACCAGCGTGCGCGCCTTCCGCCACCTGATCACCGACCCCAAGCTGGCCGAGGACGTGAAGAACTTCATCCGCCAGGAAGGCCAGCACGGCATCGCCCACACGCACTACAACGACCTGCTGCGCAAGCAGGGCTGCGATGTCGACACCATCATCCGCGATGCCAAGGCCCTCTTCGACGACTACACGAAGAAGTACTCGGCCAACTACAACCTCGCGCTGACCGCCGCCTTCGAGCACTTCACGGCCATGATGGCGCAGATGCTGTTCGAGTCGAAAGAGGTCATGGCCCCCGCCGATGCGAAGGTGCGCGCCATGTGGGCCTGGCACGCCATCGAAGAGATGGAGCACAAGGCCGTGGCCTTCGACGTGATGCAAAACGTGGCCAAGGTGGGCTACTTCATGCGCTGCGCCGCCATGACCCACGCGCTCTACAAGGTCGTGGTCGACAGCATGCGCCTGACCAACCGCCTGCTGATCGGCGACAAGATCTCGGCGCCCAAGCGCTTCTGGCTGTGCCTAAAGGGCTCGTGGTGGGTGTACGGCCCCAAGGGCCTCTTCGCGCGCAACACCCTGAAGCTGCTGGACTACTACCGCCCCGGCTTCCACCCCTGGCAGCACCAGGTCATCCACAGCTACCCGGTGTGGATCAAAGCCTTCGAAGAAACCGGCAACCCCATGAAGGCCGGGGACGCGCTCTTTCAGGCCGCCTACTGAGTCGCGTCACCCTCTCACTCTTGAATGCATCGTGTTGGCCGCCTTCGCTGTTCGCAGCGGGGCGGCCTTTTTTTGCGGCGACTTGTTTTGATGGATGAGGGTTTTGGGGATTTGGGTTCGTGCGGCGGCTGGTGCGCGGCTCGGTGGGCGGGGTGGGTGTGATCCGGCCCTGCGCGGGGCATCACCGAGCTTTGCTGAGGTCACCCCTTGAACACCGGCCAGGTGGTTGCCGAGCCATGACACCGCACATGTCGGGCCGGCTCACACCCACCCCACCCACCGAACCCGAACCACCGCGCACTGCGGGGTTGGCGGAAGAAGAAGGGCGAGGCTTGCGTCGCCCTTCTTCTTCCTTCTCCGCCTGCCACGTTGTGTCGCGGGCAGGGGGCGAGGGGTGCCTGCGCAGGCCCGACATGTGCGGTGTCATGACTCGGCGCCTGCTTGGCTCGCGTTCAAGGGGTGATGGTGGCAAAGCTCGGTGATGCCCCGCGCAGGGCCGGAGCAGGCACCCCTCGCCCCCTGCCCGTAGCTCAACCGTGGCCCCACCCACCCAAAGAGCCAACACCCTGAACACACACCAAGCCCTATTTCACACTCACCCAAAGGGCCTCAGGGTCTGCCCTCGTTGCCACACCCACCGCAAGTGCGACGATGAAGCCATCGGGAGCAAACCATGGCCATCTCGGTGTTCGACCTCTTCAAGGTGGGCATCGGCCCATCCAGTTCCCACACCGTGGGACCGATGCGAGCCGCCCGCCTCTTCGCGCTCAGGCTGCAGCGCGAAGGCCTGTTGATGCGCGCGGCACGGCTGCGCTGCGAACTGCTGGGCTCCCTGGGCGCGACCGGCCGAGGCCACGGCAGCGACCGTGCCGTGCAACTCGGCTGGATGGGGCACGAGCCCGACACCGTGCCACTCGACGCCATCCCCGGCTGGCTGCAAGCCGTGCGCGACACGCACCGCCTCGCGTTGCTCAACGAGCGAGACGTGGCCTTCGACCCTGACCACGACCTCGTGCTCGACGGCCGGCGCAGCCTGCCCTTCCACCCCAACGCGATGACCATGGCGGCGCTCAACGCATCAGGCGAGGTGCTGCTGAGCGAAACCTGGTACTCCGTCGGCGGGGGCTTCGTCGTGTCGCAAGACGTGGCCGATCACGCCGACCGGCAGGCCGACATCGCCCCGGGGCCCGACACCCTGCCCTTGCCCTTCCACAGCGCGGCGGAACTGCTGGCGCTGTGCCAGAAGCATGGCTTGAGCGTCGCCAGCGTGATGCGCCGCAACGAAGGCCACTGGCGCGACGATCAAGCCACGCGCGAAGGCCTGCAAGCCATCTGGCAGGCGATGCAGGCCTGCGTGCGCCGAGGCTGCGGCATCGACGAGGTGCATCAAGGCGGGCTACCCGGTGAACTGCCCGGCGGCTTCCAAGTGCGTCGCCGCGCGCCCCAGGTGCGCCAGCGGCTGTTGAACACGTCGGACAACACCCCCGACCCGCTTCAGCACATGGACTGGGTGACGCTCTACGCCCTCGCCGTGAACGAAGAGAACGCCTCGGGCGGCCGCGTGGTCACGGCCCCCACCAACGGCGCGGCCGGCATCGTGCCAGCGGTGCTGCACCACGCCATGTTCCACCTGCCCCATGCCACCGAAGAACGCATGGAGGACTTCCTGCTCACCGCCGCCGCCATCGGCCTCTTGTGCAAGGAGAACGCCTCCATCTCAGGCGCCGAAGTGGGCTGCCAGGGCGAGGTGGGCGTGGCCTGTGCGATGGCCGCCGCAGGCCTGTGCGCCATCATGGGCGGCACGCCCGAGCAGGTCGAAAACGCCGCCGAGATCGGCCTGGAGCACCACCTGGGCCTGACCTGCGACCCGGTGGGCGGCCTGGTGCAAATCCCCTGCATTGAACGCAACGCGGTTGGCGCGGTGCAGTCCATCCACGCCGCGCGCCTGGCCCTGCTCGGCGACGGCCGCCACCGCGTCAGCCTCGATCAGGCCATCCTCACCATGAAACAGACCGGCGCCGACATGCAAAGCCGCTACAAGGAGACCTCGCTGGGCGGACTGGCCGTCAACATCGTGGCCTGCTGACGACACCGCCCCGTCCTGCCGCAACCCCTGCCCCACACCGGCCCTTGGCGAACCTAGACTCGGCACTGGCGGGGAGGGCCCGCATCGAGGCTTCATGCAAGACACGGAACCTTTTGTCCCGCGCGTTCCCGGCATCGACTACGGCGTGCTCGACACCTTTCTGGGCTACGCGGTTCGCCGCGCCCAGATCCGGCTCTACGAGGACTTCATCGCCTCGCTCGCGCCCTGGGGCATCACGCCGCCGCGCTTCACGGCCATGGTCATCGTTTCGCGCAACCCAGGCCTCAAGCTGATCCAGCTCGCCAAGGTGATGGGCATCGCGCGCTCAGGCGCCGTGATCCTCGTGGATGCGCTGGAGGACCTGGGTTACATGCAGCGCCACCCCGTGCCGGAAGACCGGCGTGCATTCAACCTGGCGCTAACCGAAAAAGGCCGAACCGACCTGGTGAACATCATCCAGGCCGTGCAGGAGCACGACCAACGCATGTCACGCATGTTCTCCACCGAAGAACAAGCCCGCTTGCGCCGGCAGTTGATCCAGCTGGCGGGCGGCACCCCGGAGTAAACCGGCAGGCCGTTGGCGTCGCTCAACCCGTTCTCACCCAATTCAAACCAATCAACGCCGCACGATGGCCACCACCGTGCGCCAGATCAGCCACACGTCCAGCCACAGAGACGACCGCTCCACGTAGCGCGCGGCGAGCGCCAGCTTGTGCGGCAGCACCTCGTGCACATAGGCGTGCTCGGGGTTGGCGGCGCGGGCCAGCACAGCGCTCTCATCGCGGTATTCGATGGAGGCGATGTCGGTGATGCCCGGCCGCACCGACAGCACCTTATCGCGCAGCTCGGCCGGGTAGTGCGCCACGTAGCGCGGCACCTCGGGGCGGGGCCCGACCAGGCTCATGTCGCCCAGCCACACGTCCAGCAACTGCGGCAGCTCGTCGAGCTTGGAGGCGCGAAGGAAGCCACCCACGCGCGTGATGCGGCGGTCCGCCCCCACGGTGATTTGCAGCCCCTGCCCCGTCGGCTCGTGGCGCATGGTGCGGAACTTGTGGATGCGAAAGGGCCTGCCAAAGCGCCCCACGCGCTCTTGCCTGAACATCACCGGCCCCGGCGAGTCGAGCTTGATCAGCGCGGCGATCAGCAGCAGCAACGGCGCAAGCAGCAGCAGTCCCAGCGTCGAGAGCAGCAGGTCAAAGAGGCGTTTGGCCATGGGCTGGGCTCGTGGAGGCGCCTGGCTCAGGGCTGAGCGACCGACGCGAAGGCCCGGCGCACCGAGTCCACGACGCGGTCGACGTCGGCGTCCGTCATGCGCGTGTACAGCGGCAGGCTGACCATGCGTTCGTACGCCAGCTGGCTGTGCGGGAACTGCTCGGGCTTCAAGCCGTAGCGGTCGCGCCAGTAGGGGTGCAGGTGCAGCGGGATGTAGTGCACGCTCACGCCGATGCCATCGGCGAACAACTGCTCGATGAGCTGATCACGCGTGATGCCGGCCTCGTCCTTCAGGCGCACCACGTAGAGGTGCCACGAGTGGCAGTCGCCCGCGTGAACGGGGCGCGGCGGCAGCACCAGCGGCAGGTCGGCCAGGGCCGCGTCGAAGCGCTGTGCCAGGTGCTCGCGCTTGTGCTGGAAGCCCTCGATGCGTTGCAACTGGTGCAGGCCCAGCGCGGCGGCGATGTCGGTCAGGTTGTACTTGAAGCCGGGCGCCACGATCTCGTAGTACCAGCTCGGCACCTTGGCCGTGAAGCGGTCGAAAGCATCTCGGTTGATGCCATGCAGGCGCATGACCTTGGCGCGCGCGGCCAGCTCGGCGCTGCGTGTGACCAGCATGCCGCCTTCGCCCGTGGTCATCGTCTTGTTGGCGTAGAAGCTGAAGACGATGGCGTCGCTGTCATGCAGGCCGATCAGCTTGCCGCGCCAGGTCGTGGGCAAGGCATGCGCTGCGTCCTCGACCACCTTCACGCCATGCTTGCGCGCGATGGCTTGCACCGCGTCCATGTCCACCGCCAGGCCGGCGTAGTGCACCGGCATGATGGCTTTCGTCTTCGGCGTGATGGCCGCCTCAAGCTGGGCCAGGTCGATGTTGAGCGTGGCCGGGTCGATGTCCACCAGCTTCACATCGGCACCGAGGTAGCGCACCACCTCGGCCGTGGCCGTGAAGGTGTGCGTGGTGGTGATGACCTCATCGCCCGGCCCGATGCCCAGTGCTTCGAGCGCCAGGTGCAGACCGGCGGTGGCCGAGTTGACGGCGATGCAATGCAGCCCCGGCTCACCCAGGAAAGCGCCGAAGGCCTCTTCGAACTTGCGCGCCTTCGGGCCCGTGGTCACCCAGCCCGAACGCAAGGTGTCAACGACCTCGGCGATTTCTTCTTCGCCGATTTCAGGCAGGGCGAAGGGCAGGAACGGTGTTTTCGTGGAGGGGTTGTTCTCAGCGCTCATGGTGGGATCGCAATGCAGCAACGGTGCGAAAGGTATGCGGGAAAGATTGGGCAGGGTGCAGCAGGTTCGGCAGATGCCAGCGACGGTGGTTGTGCACGTTCAGCGCGTGAGGCGGCCAAACGCCGGGTCGGGCCGGCCACGCACCAGGGCGTCGAACCAGCCGCGCAAGGAGCCAAAGCCATAGCCGAAATGGTAGGCCGCGATCACATCGGGCAGGTGCCAAAACAGATCGCGCCCTGCCTCGCCCGCGATGCGCCAACTCACCGCCAGCACGGCCGAGCCATAAAGCAGCGTCAGCCCCATCAAACCAGCGATGCCAACGGCCGAGACCCACAATGCGCCCAGGCGGTGGTTCTGCCCCGGCTCGATCAGCAGGGCCATGGCCGAGCCGGCGATCATCATCAGCACACACAACAGCAGCGCGGCCACGAACATGCCGGGGATGAGGTGGCGCAGCGCAGCGGCCTGGCCATGCTTCTTCATGACGAAGGGCTTCCAGTAGCCGTACTGGCGGTATTGCCGAAAGACATCGCCCTTGCTGCTGCGCGGAAAGTAAACCGATCGGATGGCCGAGGACTGCCAGATGCGCCCGCCACCCAGGTGGATGCGCAGGTTGTGCTCGTCGTCCTGGTTGCGCACCAGGTTCTCGTCGAACACGCCGAAGCGTTCGAAGGTCTGTCGCGGCCAGGCGCCCAGGTAGACGGTGTCGGCCTCGCCGTTGTGGGCCAGGTCGCGCGAAAGCGCGCCGCCCGCCACCCACTTCGACTGGAAAGCCGCGGCCACGGCACGCTGCACGCGGCCACGCGGGCCTTCTTCGCCCTGGGCGCGCCAGGGGCCGCCCACGTTGTCGGCGCCCGTGGCCTGCCAGGTGGCCAGGCATTGGGCGATGTAGTCCTCGGCGTAGACCGTGTGCACATCCAGCCGGACGATGAACTCGCCGGTGGCGCGCTCGATGCAGCGGTTCAGGCCGGTCGAGACGATGCGCCCGGGGTTGTCGATCATCGTGAAGCGGGCGTCGTTTTCCTCGCAGAAAGCGGCCAGCCGCTCACGCGTGCCATCGTTGCTCATGCCATCGGCGATCCACACCTCCAGCATCCAGCCTTCGGGCAGGCGTTGCGCCGCCACGCTCTGGCAAAAAGGCACGATGTGCTCGACCTCGTTGCGGCAAGGCACGATGACGGAAACACGCCGCGATGCCACGGGTTGACCCATGCTGTCACTGCTCATGCGCGCCCTCAACCGCTGACCGCGCGCTTGCGCTGCATGCGCAGGCCGCCGCAGTTCAGCAGCTTCTGGTAGTGGCGCCACATGGCGTCCATCTGCCCGCGCCGGGACGCGTCACGCTCGATGCGGTCGCGGTTGCGCGGGCCCATCTGCGCGGTCTGCTCGGGGTGGTCGTGCAGGCGCAGCAGGGCTTGCGTCAGCGCATCGGCATCGCGCACAGGCACGATGCAGCCGCCCTGCTCGTCCACCCACTGGCGGTTGGCCGGCAGGTCCGAAGCCACGATCGGCAAGCCGCAAGCCATCGATTCGAGCACCGACACCGAGGTCGCATCCGAGGTGGGCACCGACACCGACACCCGGCTTCGCTGGATGGCATCGACCATCGCGCGATCACCCACGCGGCCATGGAAGATCACCTGATCGACCAGCCCCAGGTGCTTGACCTGCTGCTCCAGCTCGCCTTGCAGGCTGCCGCCGCCCAGCAGGTGCAGGCGCGCCGCCGCATCGGGCCGCTCAGCCACGAAACGCGAGAAGGCGTTGACGATCACGTCGATGTTGTAGTTCGGCTCCCAACTGCGCAGGCTGACGATGTCGAAGCTCGCAGGCTTGAGAGCAGCCTCCAGCGGGGTGAACAGCTCGGTGTCCGCGCCCCACAGGATCTGATGGCACGGCGCCGAGGGGTGGTAGAGCGCGATCTCGTCGATCATGTCCATCGAGTCGGCCGTGATGAGGTCGGCGCGGCGCAGCGACCAGGCCACGATCAGGCGCATCAGCCGGCTCTCGCGCGGCGTGACCAGGATGTCGCTGCCCCAGGCGGTGAGCACCGTCGGGCAGGTCAGCCCGCAAGCCGCTGCCCACAACCCATACGACGTGACGTAATGGCCATGCACCAGCGTGGGCTGGAAACGCGCGGCCACCTCGCGGGCCACGCGGCGCACCTCGGGCAGCGCCTTGAACCAACCCAGCTTGTCCCCACCCGGCCGGATGGCAATGACTTCTTTCGCACCAGGCACCTCGGCCGGCTGTCGGGTGATGACGATGGCTTCACCACCCCGGTCCACCACAGCCTGCACCCAGCGGCGCGTGTGCACGCTGGCCGCGTCGGCAAAAAAGAGGATGCGGGTCGGGCAGGTGTTCATGCGGTGAACGAGCGGTTCGTGGAGCGGCCCTCGTCGCCCTGGGCGACCAGCCCATCAAGCGCGCGACGCAAGTGATCCTTGCCCGCCCACTGGGCGTAAACAGCGTGCAGCTCGGGGTGCCGCTGCAACAAGGCCCGATCAAGCTCGCGGGTGTCGCCCAGCACAGCGGCCGGTTTGCCATGCGCCTCGGGGCCGACGATGGCGAAGTCTGGCACCACGCCCGAGACAAAGCTGTAAGCCTGCACGATCACGCCCTTGCCGATCTGCGCACCGGGCGCGACCACGCTGTGCGGGCCGATGAAGCTGTAGGCACCCACCCGCGTGGCCTTGCGGATGTAGCCCACCGGCTGCGGGTCACCCAGGTAACGCCGCCCCATGACGCGCACCGCGCGGTGGCTGGAGTGGCTGAGGATGGACACGTAATTGGTGACCTGCACGCCTTCTTCGATCAGCAGCCCGTTGGAGCCATCCAGCCGGTTGAAGTGGCCGATGAAAACATGATCTTGCAAGACCAGGCCTTCGAGCCCCTCCAGGCAGGTGTGGGTGCTCACGCGCGTGCTGGCGCACCAGCCACCATCCGGGTTCGACCAACCGTACACCATGCGCGGGCCGGTGAACGCCGCGACGGCGCGCACCAGGGGGCGTTTGAGTTGCTGGATCAAAACCGACATGGGTCCGCATTCTCCCCGATCAGCCGGCGGCCCGGGGCGTTGCGTCGCGCCAAAGCGCGCTCAGCGGCAGGCCGGCGTGGCGCAGGAACACGCCGTAAGCCACCACGATGGCACCGATGTAGCCCGAGCTCGACGCCGCCGCCGCCCCCACCGCCCCCCAGACCGGCACCCACCACAGGCCCAGGCCGAAGCTGATGAGCAGCGACAGCCCCGCGATGGCGCCCGAGAGCTGCGGCCGCCCCAGGTGGTTGGTGTAGAACGCTGACAGGCTGGACGCCGCCGCATAGGCCGCCACGCCCGGCAACAGCGCCGCCAGCGGCAGCAACGAAGCCTGGTAGGCCTCGCCCAGCACGCTCGGCAGCGCCCACCAGGCGCCCAGCATGAGCAGCGGTGCGGCCACCAGGGTGGCGAGCACATTGATGCGCACCGCATGCACCGTCATGGCGGCGGCGGCGGCACGCTCCGGGTGACCGATGCGCGCATAAACCGACACCGTCACAGAAGAAGACAGCAGCCACAGCAACTCGGCCACCGTCACCGCCACCGAGTAAGTGCCCACCGCTTCCAGCCCATGAAATCGCTCCACGAGGAACAGCGAAGCACGGTAGTTCAGCAAGCTGATGACGTTGGTGACGCCGATGGTGGCCACGAAGCGCCACTCGCCGTGCCAGCTTGGCGATGGCAACCAGGTGACGCCGGTCTGGCCGGGGTGGGCCTCACGGGCCTCGAAGGCCTCGTCGCGCTGGCTCGCGTGGCGCAAGGACGCCAGCGCCGTGAGCAGCGCCACCAAGGCCTTGCCGCTGACCCAGGCGATCAGCACCATCACCACCACCGGTGCGCGCCCAACGTAATCGGCCGTCAACCAACCCGCCCCGAGCAGGCCCGCCAGCACCACCGCCGGCGCGGCCACCTGGGCCAGGTTGATGGGCCACATGCGGCCCTCGCCCAGCCACAGCCCCGTGGCGGTGGGCACCAGCAACAAAAACGGCGCCGCCAGCGCCAGCAGCCAGAGCTGCGAATAAGGCATGGCCGTGGCCTGCCACGACACCAGCGAGAGGCCGACCGCAGCCAGCGCGCCCAGCACCACGGCCGCGCGCAGCACGCCCACCAGCATCGGCAGCGAACGCCAAACATCGCCCCTCACCTGACGCGACATCTGCCGCGCCAGCCACAGCCCCAGACCCGAGAACAAGGTCAGCAGCCCCGACTCCACCGCCACGAACAGCGCGAAAGCGCCCTGCACCTTGGGCCCCATGCGCGCCACCAGCACCGTGATGGCCAGGCCCAGGCCGACGATGGCCAGCTTGGCCATCAGGTTGCCCAACGCGGCCCGGGGCACGTTCGCCAGCGCCTGCTGCAAGCGAGCGCGCCAGCCAGAGGCGGAGGCGGCGGGAGCGGGGACAGATGCGGAAGCCGCGGACCGGGGGGGCAAGGAGTCGGACATGGGCCGCATTGTCGCCGACCAAGGCCATTCAAGGCGGCACACCAGCGCATGGGACACGTCGTCGCCGTCGGCCTCGAAAAGTCAACGAAGCAGAAATTCCACAAGCCGCCCCAACGCAGGCTCCCTTTGGCGAGCGGCTTCCAGCAAATCTCTGGGGAAATGGCGCTCAAACAAACCTGGCGTGTGAGCCTCCATCCCAAATTTTTTCTCGAATGCGCTCTTGCACTGCTTCGTGGTGTGGGGCACGCGATGACCGGCCACGCGCAACAGCAGTGCCTCCAGGCAGGGCTGCGCCTCAAAAACCTCGATGTCCTGTTTCGCAGCCAAGGCGCGCTGCGCGTCGTTCCAATCGGTGTCCGTGTCGAGCAAGGCCCCGACTTGGTCATAAGCCGCTTGAGCGCTCTGGCGATGCGTGTGATTCAGAACATTCGCTCCGCCTTTGCCCTTGGCTGTCTTCACGGTGACGTGCTTGCTACCCCGCAACACATAGATCGCCTTGAGGTGGTTCAAGAAGGCCTGCTCAGCCAGCCCCTCCCCCACCAACAAGGCGGTCTTGCGCTGTGAGCGCCCTCGTGAAGCCAAGGCAGAGCGCGCCATCAGAGTTGTGGCACGGCGCCATAGGCGCCCGCCATGTACTTGGCGTAGAAATTGTCGTCATTGCGGATGCCAAGGATGCTGTCCATGCGCCAGGCAGTGCTCTCGCACTCTTCGTTCTTTTCGACCAGCATCACCTGCGACTTGTGCAACACATTGAGCACCTCCATTGCATGGCAGGTGAAGATGATTTGCGCCTTGTGGGGATTGGTTTCTTTGTGGGCGAACAGGTCAAGGATGGGCTCCAGCATGTGGGGATGCAAGTCGTTCTCGAACTCGTCCACCACAACCAAGCCACCCTCAGCCAAGGCCGGCAACAGGCCTGCCAACAGCACAAACGCGCTTTGAGTACCGCTTGATTCGTTAAAGAACGACAACTCGTGCTTCAGGCCTTGCCGGTCGGTGTGCACACCAAACGGCAGCCAGACTTTCTCAGGCTCTTCACCGGGCATCTGCAAGGTTTGCTCACGCACTTGCACATCGCTCAAGCCCAAGTTCCAGGACTTCAACAAGGACACCATCCAGGCCTGCTGCTCTTGATTGAGTGCAAAGTGCCGCGCTGCCACGGGCAAATCCCTGTCAGCTCGAAAGGACATTCGGCCCGTGGCCACCACGTTGGTCTGCAGATGGATGCGGGTGAACATCTGTGCTTGCTCAACGCCGTATTGGGCCGCGGTAGAAATCAGCGAAGCGTTAGGGCGAACTTTGCGGGCCTCGGATGGCGCCATGCCGAAGTCCTGCTGTTTGACTTGATAGTGCTGCGCAGATTCATCCCAATCGCGCACGAACACGTAGCTGAATCCCTTGACCTTTTGCTGATAGAGCGCCTCGTGCAGCACTCGCTGGGGCGTCAGGCGCAGCACATAACGCCACAGTTGGCCGTCCGGATCTTCGGCCTCGACCTCGAACTCGGTTGGCTCATCAATGGCGCTGAAGTGGGGCGTGACCGCGATGAGCGAGTCCACCGGGGCTCTGAAGGAATTCTTCAGGAACCAGGCGACGAACACCAGGGGCTTGAGCAGGGCTGTCTTGCCCGAACCATTGGCGCCAATGACCGCCGTCACAGTGCTGAGGCGGTGGCCGCCTGTCGAGACCACGTCCCAACCCACCTGCGGTACCTTGCGGTTCAAACGCAGGCTCACCTCGGTCGGTTCACGAAAGCTCTGAAAGTTCGAAAAGGCGTAACGGTGCAACATGGTTTGATCTTGTGCCCAAGAAAGGCACAAGAATCAACATTATCAAAAACATTCAACAAAAATCCGTTGAAAACCAACAAAAACCCTCTTCATTCAGAGGAATGACTCCGCTTCGGTTTCTTCACGACCAAGCGTCCCCGCGCCTTCTGCTCATGCATGCCTTTGCTTTAGCGGCGCGCGCCAGGGAGTCCCCGCCCCTCGATGATGCGAATTCGTACAATGGCGGGTTCTGCGCCCATTTCGCTGCATCAAACCATGACCACGCCCCAACACCCCGCCCAAGCAGGCGCCAACCCAGAAGCCGCTTCCGCCGAGCCTCAGGTCGACACCAACAAACTGGTGGCCGAGCGCCGCGAGAAACTGGCCGCCATCCGGGCCCAGGGCGTGGCCTTCCCCAACGACTTCAAGCCCGCTGACCGCGCAGCCAGCCTGCACGCCGCCCACGACGGCACCGACGCCGAGGCCCTCGAAGCCCAGGCCGTGAAAGCCATCGTCGGCGGCCGCCTGATGCTCAAGCGCGTCATGGGCAAGGCCTGCTTCGGCACCCTGCAAGACGCCACAGGCCGCATCCAGGTCTACGTCACGCTCGACAACGTCGGCGCAGAAACGTTGCAGGCCTTCAAGCACTGGGACCTGGGCGACATCCTCGGCGCCGAGGGCACGCTGTTCAAGACCAAGACGGGCGAGCTCTCCATCAAGGTCACGGGCATCCGCCTGCTGACCAAGTCCCTGCGCCCGCTGCCCGACAAGTTCCACGGCATGACCGACCAGGAACAGAAATACCGCCAGCGCTACGTCGACCTGATCGTCGACGAGCACTCGCGTTCGCGATTCATCGCCCGCAGCAAGGCCATCGCATCCATCCGCGCCTTCATGGTCGACAACGGCTTCCTCGAAGTCGAAACGCCCATGATGCACCCCATCCCCGGTGGCGCGAACGCCAAGCCCTTCATCACCCACCACAACGCGCTCGACCAGGAGATGTTCCTGCGCATCGCGCCCGAGCTCTACCTCAAGCGCCTGGTGGTCGGTGGCTTCGAGCGCGTGTTCGAGATCAACCGCAACTTCCGCAACGAAGGCGTGTCGGTTCGGCACAACCCCGAGTTCACGATGATGGAGTTCTACGCGGCCTGGTGGAACCACCGCGACCTGATGGACTTCACCGAGAGCATCCTGCGCCACGCGGCCATCGCCGCCGTCGGCACCGCCAAACTCAGCTATGGCGGCAAGGAAGTCGACCTCGAATCGCCCTTCGAGCGCCTGACGGTGCGCGATTCGCTCATCAAGCACGCCGGCCTGAGCGCCGCCGAAGCCGATGACGCCGCCGTGCTGCGCGCCAAGCTCAAGCACCTGGGCGAAGAACCGCCCGCCCGCTGGAGTCTGGCCGAGCTGCAATTCGGCCTGTTCGAAGCCGCCGTCGAAGAAAAGCTCTGGCAGCCCACCTTCATCATCGACTACCCGGTCGAGGTCAGCCCGCTGGCCCGCGCATCGGATGCCGACCCCAGCATCACCGAGCGCTTCGAGCTCTTCATCACCGGCCGCGAATACGGCAACGGCTTCTCCGAGCTCAACGACCCCGAAGAGCAGGCCGCGCGCTTCCAGGCCCAGGCCGACGCGAAAGACGCGGGCGACGAAGAGGCCATGTACTTCGACGCCGACTACATCCGCGCGCTCGAGTACGGCCTGCCCCCGACCGGCGGCTGCGGCATCGGCATCGACCGCCTGATGATGCTGCTGACCGACGCGCCCAACATCCGCGACGTCATCCTTTTCCCGGCCCTGCGCCGCGAGGGCTGACCACCCGGGGCGCATCACCCGAGCACGGCCAAACTCCAAGCCACCGTGATGCGCGCCCCCATCAACGCTCTCGGCACCGCCCTCCAACGCATCCCCGCATCCCTGCTCAATGGCCTGACCATTGGCGCAGGCCTGATGCTGCTCACGGGCATCCTCCTGCCCATCGGTGGCATGAGCGCCGCCGTCTCGGCCTCGTCAGGCTATGGCGCGGCCTCGGTCGCCGACGTGGTCTGCCCACCACGAGGCAAAGCGCTGACCATGCTGATCGCGGTGATCGCGGTCACCCTCGTGACTGCCCTGGTGCAACTCGCGCACGGCCATGGCTGGGCGATGGCCGCCGTCGTGCTGGGCGTGACCTTCGTGGCCCTGCTGTGGAGCGCCTGGGGCAAGCGGGGCCTGCCACAGAGCTTCGCGATGATTCTCACGCTCATCTTCCAGATGGCTGCGTTGCGAGGTGTTGCCCCCCTCGAAGCCTCTGCCCAGTTCGTGCATGCAGGCTGGGTGGCAGCAGGCGCCATCGCGATGGGCGCCTGGGCGATTTTGACCAACCGCTGGCTCGCACCGCGCTACCGCGTGCTGGCCCTGGCCGACAGCCTGCAGAACCTCTCGCGCATGGTGGGCACGCAGGCCGCCTGGACCCGCGACCGCGCCACGCCCGGCGCTGCCCCATCCGCCCAACGCGACCTGCTCGCCCTCATCCGCCAGCAGGCCGCTTTGGCCGACGTGTTCCAAAGCGCGCGCGACCTGATCTACGACGGCGCCGCACACACCACCGCCCCCTTGCGCCGCCGCCAGGTCGACACGCTGATTCATGTCATCAACCTGCGCGACGTCATCCTGGCCTGCCAGTTGGACATCGACGAACTCGCGCCTGATCCGGCCACGCGCCCGACCCTGCTCAAGGTGGCCGGCTTCTTGAGTTGGCACGCCGACAAGGTGGCGATGTGGTCGAGGTGCATGCGCGAAGGGCTGGCGCTGCCCCCTGCCAGCGAACCGCCAACGCTCGACGCCCCTGAAGACAACCGTAGACTGCAAGCCCTCGTGCGGCGAGCGCAGCACCTGCATGCGCATGGCGAGGCCTTGCGCACCGCCATGCTGGGCACCTCGCCTGGCCCACACCCGGAGGCCGATGGCCTGCGCTCGCTGACCTCGCCAACCGGTTGGTCGCTGGCCCCCTTGCTGCGCCAGTTGAACTGGCGCGCCCCGACCTTGCGTTATGCCTTACGAGCCACGCTGGCCATGGCCTGCGCGCTCGCGCTGAGCGGCGTGTTGCCTTGGCACAGCCATCCACACTGGCTGCTGCTCACCGTGGCGGTGGTGATGCGTGGCAACCTCGAGCAGACCTTGGCGCGGCGAGACGCCCGCATCGTCGGCACCTTTGTCGGCTGCGCACTGGGTTTCGCTTTGCTGGCTTTTCAGCCTGACATGGCGCTGCGCTTTGTCGTGCTGGCCCTGAGCATGGCCGTGGCGCACGCCTACGTGGTGCGTGATTACCGCGTCACCACCACCGCAGCCGCCGTGATGGCCTTGGTGCAGGCGAACCTCTTCGCTGCTGCTGCCCACCCGCTGTGGCAGGACGCTGCCGAGCGCCTGGCTGACACCTTGATTGGAGCCGCCATCGCCTGGGGGTTCAGCTATGTGTTGCCTGCCTGGGAGAAGGGGCAATTGCCGGATCTGATTCGCCACCTGCGGCACGCGCTCGGCCGTTATGGCCACCACGTGCTGCAATGGTCAGGCGAAGCAGCGCCTCAGGCCGAACGCCCCCAGACCCGGCGTGATGTCTACGACTCGATCTGGATGCTCGCCCAGGCCCTGCAGCGCACCGTGCGCGAGCCCGGGCGTGCCGGCAGTTGGTCGCCTCAACTGGAGGCCCTGCTGATTCGCAGCCACCGGCTGATCGGGCTGCTCGCCGTGGTGCACATCGTGCTCCTTCACCGCCGTCAGGACCTGAACGCAGCCACTGCGATCGCGGTGATCAATGCTGGCCGAGCAGACCTTCGGGCTTGCCTCATGGATGAGCGCCCCACCCTGCGCGAGGCACCCACGCCTCATGCACCCTCCACCGACATCACCGACGCCGACTCCTTGCAGAGCCTGCCCGCCCCTCACGGCGACCCCACTCCGTGGCTGATGCACCGCATGGCGCAGATCGAGCAAGAAGCCCGGGCATGGGCCGAGGCGGCCCACGAGATCGAGCACAGGCGCTGAGCCAGAAACCGCTGGGTTCAGGGCCTGGCTCGCTCAGCGGCGGCTGGCGCCAACGACGAGCAAGACACCGCCCACGGCGGTCATCGCCACACCGACCCACACGGGCACGTTGATGCGATTTTCCTTCTCCACATCGACCTGCACCGGCCCCAACTTCAAGGCGGTGCGATCTTCGGTGTAATTGAATCCACCATAACTCAAAGCCCCAATGCCGAGGACGAGGAGGATGGCTCCTGCGATGGTGCCGGCGTGCTTCATGGTGTGTTCTCCTTGCATGTGATTGAACAGCGGACGCCTTCAGTCTGCCCATGCGTGTGGCCCCAGCCCACCAGCGAGCGACGCATCCGCATGTCGGCGCCCTCCTACATCCGGCTTGCTTGTCAGACAAGGCCGCACCGGACTGACGGCGCCGTCCGACAGACTTCACGGGCCACATCCGCGAGCATGTCCTCACTTCAGGAGGACACCCCATGCAGAGTTTTCACTGCCTTGGCTGCGGCCAGGCCGCCTACCTTCGCAACGACTGGTGCGCACGCTGCCAGGCGCCCTTGGGTTTCTCACCCGAGCACTGGGCCTTCATGCCGCTGGAAGCCGCACAAGCCGAGGGCTTGAGGCCTTGCGCCCACCGCGCCACGGGCCTGTGCAATTGGCTGGTCTCAGCCGATGACACGCATGAGCATTGCATCAGTTGCCGCATGACCGAGTGCTTGCCTGCGCTCGGCCGCACCGAGGTGGACCGCCCCGTCTACCGGCTGGAACTGGCCAAGCGCCGCCTCTTGCTGAGCCTGCGCGAACTCGGTCTGCCGGCCCTGCCCGGCGAGACCCGGCAGCCCCTGCGTTTCGCCTTCCTCGAAGACCTGCCCGATCAGCCTGCCGTGATCACCGGCCACGCACAGGGCCTGATCACCGTGAACATCAAAGAAGGCGATCCCAGGCAGCGGCTCGATGAACAGCTCGCCATGGGCGAACCGCAGCGCACCCTGCTCGGGCACCTGCGCCATGAAAGCGGCCATTTCTATTGGGATGAATGGATCGGGGCCGATGCAGGCTGGCAAACCCGCTTTCGCGAGCTGTTCGGCGATGAACAGCTCGATTACGCCCAGGCCCTCGCCGAGCACCACGCCCATCCACGTCCTTGGGACCCCTTGCGGCCCGAGGGCGCGATTTCACGCTACGCCCTGGCCCATCCCTGGGAGGACTGGGCAGAGACTTGGGCGCACTACCTGCTGATGGTCGACGCCTTGAGCGAAACAGCGTTGGGCGAAGACCAGGATGAGGCCCTCAGGACAACCCAGGCGTCGAAGCTGGCGGGCCACCTCGTGCGCGACACCGAGCTCAATGACCTCGTGAACACCTGGCTGCAGCGGGCCCGCGATGGCAACGCGCTCAACCGCGCCCTGGGCCTGCCAGACGCCTACCCCTTCGTGATCGACGAAGGCGTGCGCGCCAAGCTGGGCTTCGTGCACGAGCTGGTTCGCGAGCAGGCATGCGCCCGATGAACCAACCCATGCGGCCTTGTCCTACTCACCAACGCGCAGGCGTCCGACACGTTGCCATGCGCCCCACACCCACCATTGCATCACCGGGGCCCCAGCCCCTTCACGCAACGCCCCATCGGGCACCAAGGAGAACATCCATGCGAATCAACACCCTGCTCATCGCCGCCGTCACCGCCGCAGCATCGCTGACCGCCTTGCCCGGCTGCGCCGTCAGCCGCGACCAATCGACCGTGGGTGAATACATCGACGACGCGACCATCACCACCAAGGTCAAGGCCAAGTTCGTTGAAGACAAGACCGTGGATGCCTCCGCCATCAGCGTGGAGACCCTCAACGGCGAGGTGATCCTCTCGGGCTTCGCCAAGTCGAGCGCTGAAAAGGCCCGTGCCCAGGAAATCGCCCGCCAAGTCAAGGGCGTGCGTTCCGTGAAGAACGCACTGGAAGTTCGCGGTTGATCCCCCGATCGGCCCGCATGTTTCCCACCCGCTGAAATCGGGTGGGTCGCACGGCGCGCGTGTCGGACAAGTCCTACATGCGCGCTGGCGCGTTTCCGGTTCAATCGGCCCCATGTCCACCGCCACACCTCTCTTGCGCTGTTTCATCGTCGAGGACAGCCCCCTCATCCTTCGCAACCTGACCGACACGCTCGAACAGGTGCTGCCACTTCAGGTGGTGGGGACGGCTGACGACGAAGCGAGCGCCATGGCGTGGATCCGGAACCATCCATCGGCGTGCGACCTGATGATCATCGATGTGTTCCTGAAGTCGGGCATCGGGCTCAATGTGCTCGCGGCAGCGCGAGAGAACGCCTCACACGCCCGCAAGGTGGTGCTCACCAACTACGCCACCGATGTCATCCGCGAACGCAGCCTGACCCTGGGCGCAGATCGCGTGTTCGACAAGTCCAGCGAACTCGAAGACCTCATCGCCTATTGCGGCGAACTCGTCCAGGACTCGACGACGGGGGCCGCCTGAACAGGCGGCCGCGCTCATTGGATGAGGCCGTTCTTGAGCGCGTAGTAGGTCAGTTCGCTGTTGGTGGAGAGGCCCAGCTTTTCCATCACGCGCGTGCGATAGGTGCTCACCGTCTTCACGCTCAGCGCCATGCTGTCGGCCATGGCGCCCACCGTCTCGCCTTTGGCCAGGCGCAGGAAGACCTGGAACTCGCGCTCGGAAAGCAGCTCATGCGGCTGTTTTTCGGCCGGCGCCGTCAGCCCGCTGGCAAGCATCTCGGCCACCCCGGCGGTGATGTACTTGCGGCCCCGGAACACCGTGCGGATCGCGTTGATGATCTCGCTCGGGTCGCACTCCTTGTTGAGGTAACCGCTCGCACCCTGCTTGAGCAAGTGGGTGGCATAGTGCTGCTCGGGGTAGCCGCTGAGGATGAGCACGGGCAGATCAGGGAAGCGCGCCTTGATGGCCGACAAGGCATCGACGCCGCTTTCGTCGGGCATCGACAAGTCCATCACCAGCACGTCGACCTCGCCGCCGCGCGCCAGCTCCAGCGCTTCCTTGCCATTGCTGGCCTCTCCCGTGACACGCAAGTCGACCTGCTCGCCCAGGTATTGCTTGAGTCCCGCCCGCACGATGATGTGGTCATCGACCAAACCGATTCGGATCATCCGTGTGTCTTCCGCAGTCTTGCTGAACAAACAGTCTAGGCCATGAAATCAAGACTTTCACGACTCTTCCTGGGTGTGCATGGGGACATGTGGCGCATTGGCGCCGCGGTGGTGGCGGCGGCCTTCATGCTCATCATCACCGAGCTGGCCTACCAAAGCCAGAGCGACAAGCTCGCCACGCTGGTGAAAATGGGCAAGGCACGCCTCGCGCTCACCTATGCGATGCAGCGCATCACGGACGCCGAATCCGGCAAGCGCGGCTACCTGCTCGTCGGCGGCAAGGACTACCTCGAACCCTATGTGCGCGCCAGCAACGACGTGCGCGTGGCACTGCGCGAGATCCATGCGCTCGACCAGGCCAGCGGCGATCCCACCCTGCCGCCCATGCAGATGAAGATGGACCTGCTCTTCGAGGAGAAGCTCGCCGAGATGCAGGAGGTGCTGCGCCGCCATGAAAGCGGCAACCACGAGGCCGCCCTCGACATGGTGCGCAGCGGCATCGGCCGCGAGATCATGCAGCACATGCGCCAGACCTTCGACGCCAACCTGACGCAACGCAACGAGCTGATCGCAGAAGGGCTCAACGAGATCCAGGAACTGCTGCTGCTCGGCCGCATCGGCATCGCCGCGATGACGGTGCTCAGCCTGCTGATCCTGGTGCTGCTCATCCGCCAGGGCCGCGAACTCATGAACGAGCGAGAGAGCCAGCGCAAGGCCCTGCTCCATGAAAAAGACCGGCTTGAACAAGAAGTGCAGCGCCGCACCAGCGACCTGCGCGACCTCGCCCGCCACCTGCAGACCGCCCGCGAAGACGAACGCGAGCGCCTCGCCCGCGACCTGCACGATGAGCTGGGCGCCTTGCTGACCACGGCCAAGCTCGACGTGGCCGTGCTGCGCCCGCGCATCCAGCAGAACATGCCCGAGATGCTGCCCAAGGTCACCCACCTGACCGAAGCTCTCAACCAGGGCATCGCGCTCAAGCGCCGCATCATCGAAGACCTTTGCCCATCGTCCCTGCGCACGCTGGGCCTGCCGGCCTCGCTCGAAGCCCTGCTGCACGACACGGCCAAGGTCAGCGGCCTGAAGATCGAGCAAGCGCTGCAAGCCGTCGACCTTTCCGCTGACGACCAGCTCACGGTCTACCGCGTGGTGCAGGAAGCACTCACCAACACGCTCAAATACGCCCAGGCACAGCATGTGCGCGTGCGCCTGCTCCCGCAAGGGGATCAAGCCATGGTCAGCATCGAGGACGACGGCATCGGCTTCGACACCGAAACCTCGCGACTGGGTCGCCACGGCCTGCGGGGCATGCACTTCCGGGTCGAAGCATCTGGCGGCGAACTGTCGCTGACCTCATCCCCCGGCCAAGGCACCCAAATCGTGGCGCGGCTGCCGCTGCGCACCACCAACGACACCGAGACCAGCGCGTAGGCCTCGTCCGACAAACACGACGCCTGAGCGCCGACGCGCGAACAGGCCCTGCGCCTTCACGCGGCAACGCCGCCAGCTCCTAAAGTGAACCCAACGCCACCCAGTGCGTGGCGCCGAGGCCGACATCCCGGCCGCATCACCACTTCAGGAGCCTGCCATGCTTCATTACGCCGTTGTCTTCTTCGTCATCGCCCTCATCGCCGCTGTGTTCGGTTTCGGTGGCATCGCGTCCGGCGCGGCCAGCATCGGCAAGATCCTGTTCGTGGTGTTCCTGGTGATGGCCATCGCATCGTTCATCGTGAACCTGCTGCGAGCCTGACCTTCAACCCCCGAAAGGAGTCCACCATGAGCCGACATACCACCCAAAAACTGAGCGATGCAGCCAGCCACCAGGTTGATCGCGTGGCAGATGCCGCGAGCGAAGCCCTTGATCGCGCCCACGACGTGGCGGACCGCGCCGTCACCTCTGCCCAGGAACGCGCTCACGACCTGACCCGTCAGGCGCCTGGCCTCGTGGACTTGGCATTCGACCGCGTGCGCCACCTTGGCGAGCGCAGTGGCGAAATCGCCCGCGCCACCCGCGCCATGGCGGTTGACAAGGCGCGGATGGCGGCCGACCAGACGGCCGAGCGCATCCGCCGCGATCCGCTGAAGTCAGTTCTGATCGCGGTGGCAACAGGCGCAGCGCTGGCGGTCATCGCCAGCCACGTGGCCCAGCGTCGCCAATCGCGTCACTGACGCGAGCCTGACCTGGGGCCTGCGCCATGCAAACGCTTTTCAACGCCGTGCTGCGCGAGCCGGAGGCAGCGCTCAATCACCTGCGCGCCTACGGCCACCTCGCACACGTCGAAATGAATGCATGGATGCAGGCCTGCCGGCGGCGCACGCTGCTGGCAGCGGCTGCGCTGGTGCTGGCAGGCTTGTGCGCGGGCTTCGTGGGGCTCGGCGTGATGGCGTGGGCCCTGCTACCCCCGACGGCCCTGCCCCTCACCAGTGGTCAATGGGTGCTGCTGTGCGCCCCGGCAACCAGTTGTGCGCTCGCTGGCATCGCCTGCCTGGTGGCTTTGAGGCAAACCCCCGTACCGGACCCGCTGCAACACCTCTCCCGCCAATGGCAACTCGATGCGAGCTGGCTGACGCAACCGCAGTCACCGCGTGAGGATCAAACGTGAGTGCCGAACACGCGGCCGAGCGGGCCGAAGCCCTGATCCAGCTTGAGCGCACCCGCATGCAGTGGATCCTGCGCTCGACGAGCCATCCACAAGGCGAGGGCGATGGGGCGCCGGCCGCCGCAGGCAACCCGCTCAACGACATCCTGACGGATTGGCTGACGAACGAGATCGCCGCCCGCCTGTGGCCTGAGCCCCCCGCCGATGGTGATGGTGCGCATTCGCAGCCCGATGACGGCAACGCTGAGCACCGCGCAGCAGAGGCGCCGCCGCTGCCTTCTCAAGTCTTGGCCGAGACGGTGTCTGATTGGACAAGCCGACACCCCTGGCTGGGCGTGATCTCTGGACTGCTGGCGGGCGGTTTGGCGATGTCTCAGCGTCAGCGCCTGCTGCGCTGGGCGGTTTCCGCCGCTTTGCCTTGGTTGGCCGCCAACGCGAGCACGTTTGCGTTGCCCCTGCTCGCGCATTGGTTGGCACGCCAGCCCATGTCCGGGGCCGTCTCAACCACCCCTGGTTCCACCGCCATGCAGGATGACGCGCCATCACCTTCTCCGGATGAAACACCTTCGCCCGCACAGGGAAGCAGGCACGCAAGCGCCAACGCACCGCCTTCCGCCGGCACAGACCAGTCTGGACAACACGACCCGGGGTGATCCCGGGGACGGGCGGGCTCCACGGAAGCCGCCATGCTGGCATCATCGCGGGTCACCCCACCACGAGGACGCCTCATGGCCCATGCCCCTTCCAGCGCGCCGGCTGCCGACGCCACCGACCTTGCACCGCCGATCACCAAACATGGCGTGTGCAACCTCTGCGAGGCCATCTGCGGCCTGACCTTCCAGGTTCAAGGCGAAGGCCCGCGAGCCCGCATCGTGAGCATCAAGGGCGACGACGCCGACCCGCTCTCGCGCGGTCACATCTGCCCCAAGGCCGTCGCACTCAAAGACCTGCACGAAGACCCAGACCGCCTGCGCCAGCCCGTGCGCCGCGTGGTCGAAAACGGTGTCACCCGCTGGGAGCCCATCGGCTGGGAACAGGCTTTCGACCTCGTCGTCGAGGGCCTGGTGAAGGTGCGCGAACAGCACGGCTCGAACGCCGTGGCCGTCTACCAGGGCAACCCCAATGTGCACAACTGGGGCAACATCACCCACGGCCACCTTTTCTTCAGCCAATTGAAAACGCGCGCGCGCTTTTCGGCCACCTCCGCCGACCAGTTGCCCCACCACGTCGTCGCGTACTGGCTCTACGGCCACCAGCTCGCCCTGCCCATTCCTGACATCGACCGCACCATGTGCATGCTGGTGCTGGGCGGCAACCCGCTGGCCTCAAACGGCAGCCTCATGACCGTGCCCGACGTGCGCGCACGCTTCAAGGCGCTCAAGGCGCGCGGCGGCAAGCTGATCGTGGTCGATCCGCGCCGCACCGAAACCGCCGCCATCGCCGACGAGCACCTCGCCATCGACCCGGGCAGCGACGCGGCCTGGCTGCTCAGCCTCGTGCACACCCTGTTCGCCGAAGAGCTGACAGCGCCCGGCGCGCTTGAGCCCTTGCTGGATCAGGTCAAGGCCGTGCGCGACGCGGTCGCCCCCTTCAGCCCCGAAGCCACCGCCGCCCTCACCGGCATCGACGCGGCCACCACCCGCCGCATCGTACGCGAGCTGGCTGCGGCGTCCACCCAAGGCGGTGGCGTGGTCTATGGCCGCATGGGCGTGTCCACCCAGGCCCACGGCGTGGTCTGCCAATGGGCCATCCAGGTCATCAACCTGCTGACCGGCAACGTCGACCGCGAAGGCGGCGCCCTGCTGACCAGCCCCGCCCTCAACCTCATCCAGATGAAGCTGATGGGCCCCGGCCACTTCGACGCTTGGCGCAGCCGCGTGCGCGGCGCACCCGAGTTCAGCGGCGAACTGCCCGTGTCGGTGATGGCCGAAGAGATGCTCACGCCGGGCAAGGGCCAGATCCGCGCCCTCGTGACATCGGCCGGTAACCCCGTGCTGTCGACACCCAACGGTCGCCAGCTCGACGAAGCGCTCTCGAAACTCGATTTCATGGTCTCCATCGACTTCTACGTCAACGAGACCACCCGCCACGCCAACCTCATCCTGCCGCCAACCTGCTTCGTCGAGCACGACCACTACGACCTCGTCTTCCTGCACCTGGCCGTGCGCAACGTGGCGCGCTACAGCGAGCCCGTGGTGGAGCGCGCGCCCGGCGCCCTGCACGACTGGGAGATCTACGCCGAACTGGCCCAGCGCTACGCCCGCCGCGCCTGGTCGCTGGAACGCGGCGGCGCTCGCGCCCGCCTGAGCGGCCTGCTCGCGCGCGCCTTGATGAAACGCCTGTCTCCCCAGCGCCTGCTGGCCATCGGCCTGAAACGCTCGGGCGCCGCCCAACGTGGCGTGACCATGGCCAAGCTGCGCGCGCACCCCGAAGGCATCGACCTCGGCCCGCTCAAGCCCTCGCTGGGCAAGGCCTTGCAGGCGCGCGGCAAGCGCATCGACCTGATGCCCGCGGCCATCCGGCGCGAGCTGCCGCTGCTGGTGGCGCCCTTCACAGCCGGCACGCCTGACAGCGCAAGCAGCGAAGGCAGCCGCCCCGCGCTCAAGCTCATCGGCCGACGCGAGGTGCGCAGCAACAACTCCTGGATGCACAACAGCGAAAGGCTGGTCTCGGGCAAGGCCCGCTGCACGCTGTGGATCCACCCCGACGACGCCCAGCGCCACGCCCTGCAAGACGGCCACACCGTCACGCTGGCCTCGCGCACCGGGCGCATCCAGGTGCCGGTGCACATCACCTCCGACATTCGCCCAGGCGTGGTGAGCCTGCCCCACGGCTGGGGCCACGACCGCGACGGCGTGCGGCTGCGGGTGGCCAGCGCCCACGCCGGCGCCAGCATCAACGACCTCACCGACGACCGCCAAACCGAACGCATTTCCGCCAATGCGGCCTTCAGCGCCGTGCCGGTTTGGATCGAAGCCGCGTGAACCTCGCCGGATTCAAGCAGAATCCGGCAACCATGAACCCCGTCACCCAGGAGATCGCCGCCACGGCGGCGCGCATCGTCGTCGAGGAAGGCCTCGAATACGGCCCGGCCAAACGCCGAGCAGTCAAGCAGCTCGGCCTGCCCGCGCGCGCCGAGCTGCCCGGCAATGACACCCTCGAAGACGCGGTGTTCGAGTACCTGAGCGTGTTTTGCGCGGATACTCAGCCCACCGAACTGCGCGCCCTGCGGGAGCTCGCCGCCGTCTGGATGCTGCGCCTGGCCGACTTCCGCCCGCACCTGAGCGGCGCCGTGTGGCGCGGCACCGCCACCCGCCTGAGCGACATCCACCTGCAGCTCTACTGCGACGACAGCAAGTCCGCCGAAATCCAGCTGCTCGACAAAGGCCTGGACTACGAGGTCTCCAGCGCCCCCGGCCCGCGCGGCGGCAACGTCGACCGCCTGAGCCTGACCGTGAACTGCGAGGCCCTGAATGAGCCCATCGGGCTGCACCTGACCATCCTCGACGCCGACGACCTGCGCGGCGCCCTCAAGCCAGACGCCCGTGGCCGCACCGAGCGCGGCGACCTGGCCGCCCTGCGGCGCCTGCTGGCCGACACCTGAACTCACCCACACCCTCCATGCCCCAAAGCCCGACCGACCCAGCCCGCGACCCCGAGCCACCGCTCGCCCCCGAGCGTGGCGTGAGCCGCCGCACCGCCCTGCTGGGCACCGCCGGGCTGGCCGCCGCTGGCGCGGGGGCCTGGTGGGGCTGGCGACATCACATGAACGATGGCCAGGCCTTGGCTGGCACCGCGCCCTCACCAAATGGCAAGGGCGATCCGAACACCCCGGTAGGCGAGCCACTGCCCGCCGGCTTCTGGGACGTTCACTTCGACACCCCCGAGGGCGCCCCGTTCGATTGGACCGGCCTCCAAGGCAAACCCTTGCTGCTGAACTTCTGGGCCACCTGGTGCCCACCCTGCGTCAAGGAAATGCCCGAACTCGACCGCTTCCGCCGCGAGTTCTCGCCTTCGGACTGGCAGGTGGTCGGCCTGGCAATCGACGGTCCGACCCCGGTCAAGGAATTCCTGACCAAAGTGCGGGTAGGATTCGGCATCGCGCTGGCCGGCTTCGGCGGCACCGAACTGGCCCAGACCCTGGGCAACACGGCCGGTGGGCTGCCCTTCACGGTCCTCATCGACGCCCAGGGCCGCATCCGCCACCGCAAGATGGGCGCCACCCACTTCGACGAGCTGGCCACCTGGGCCCGCGCCATGGGTCCCGCCTGAGGCCTGCGGAACAACCCGAAACATTTCCGGCAAAACCCGAGAATTTCGGGCTATTGCAAGTAAGATCCCGCTACGTTCATTTTCTCGGGTGATCTTGCAGGCCTTGTTGTCAGATAAGGCCCCCTACCCACCCGGTGACGCATGCACATCCTCGTCCTCCATGGCCCGAACCTGAACCTGCTGGGCACCCGTGAACCGCAGGTCTACGGATCCACCACGCTGGAGCAGATCAACGCCGATCTGAGCGCCCACGCCGCCCGACGCGGCGCGGCCCTGACGGCGTTCCAGAGCAACCACGAAGGCGCCCTGATCGATCGGGTGCAGGCCGCCCGCACGGACGGCACCTCCTTCGTGATCATCAACCCGGGCGCTTTCACGCACACCAGCGTGGCCTTGCGCGACGCCTTCGCGGGCGTGGCGCTGCCCTTCATCGAGGTGCACCTCTCGAACATCCACCGGCGCGAAGCCTTCCGCCACCACTCCTATTTCTCGGACCTCGCCGAAGGCGTGATCCTGGGACTGGGGGCGGCGGGCTACCGGCTCGCGCTGGAAGCCGCCCTCGACCGCCTCGGCGCACCGCCGCCGACGGCCCTCACCGCATCCGGCGGCTGAGCCTTCCCACCCGGAACGCCGCGCCCGCCGCTCACCCCGAGCGCCACCCGCTCGCTGACCCTCGCTGGAGAACATCCATGGACCTGCGCAAACTCAAGACCCTGATCGACCTCGTCTCCGAGTCGAACGTGTCTGAACTCGAAATCACCGAAGCCGACGGCAAGGTTCGCATCGTCAAGGCCGGCGCGCAGCCGGTCGTGGTGCAGACCGTGGCCGCCGCCCCGGCCATGGCACCAGTGGCCGCAGCCGCTCCGGCAGCTGCGCCCGCCGCAGCACCGGCCGTCGCCGAAGCCCCGGCCGAGACCGGCCACGTCGTCAAGTCGCCCATGGTGGGCACCTTCTACCGCGCCTCCAGCCCTGGGGCCAAGGCCTTCGCCGAAGTCGGCGACCAGGTCAAGGCCGGCCAGCCCGTCTGCATCATCGAAGCCATGAAGATCATGAACGAGATCGAGGCGGACATGGACGGCACCATCACCAAGATCCTGGTCGACAACGGCCAGCCTGTTGAATACGGTCAGCCTCTGTTCGTCATCGAATAAAGGGGGCTTGCATGTTCAAAAAGATCCTGATCGCCAATCGCGGCGAGATCGCCTTGCGCATCCAGCGCGCCTGTCGCGAGATGGGCATCCAGTCGGTGGTCGTCTACTCCGAGGCCGACCGCGACGCAAAATACGTCAAGCTCGCCGACGAGGCCGTGTGCATCGGCCCGGCCCCCTCGGCGCAGAGCTACCTGCACATGCCGGCCATCATTTCGGCCGCCGAAGTCACCGACGCCGAGGCCATCCACCCGGGCTACGGCTTCCTCTCCGAAAACGCCGACTTCGCCGAGCGCGTCGAGCAATCGGGCTTCACCTTCATCGGCCCGACGCCCGAATCCATCCGCATCATGGGCGACAAGGTCTCGGCCAAGCAGGCCATGATCAAGTCCGGCGTGCCCTGCGTGCCCGGCTCCGAAGGCGCGCTGCCCGACGACCCGAAAGAGATCATCAAGATCGCACGCTCGATCGGCTACCCGGTCATCATCAAGGCGGCGGGTGGCGGCGGTGGCCGTGGCATGCGCGTGGTGCACACCGAGGCAGCGCTGATCCACGCCGTGCAGACCACCAAGGGCGAGGCGCAAGCCGCCTTCGGCAACCCGGCGGTCTACATGGAGAAGTTCCTGGAGCACCCGCGCCACATCGAGATCCAGATCCTCGCCGACCAGCACAAGAACGCCGTCTGGCTGGGTGAGCGCGACTGCTCCATGCAGCGCCGCCACCAGAAGATCATCGAAGAAGCGCCGGCACCCGGCATCCCCCGCCGCCTGATCGAGAAGGTCGGCGAGCGCTGCTCCGCCGCCTGCAAGAAGATCGGCTACCGTGGCGCAGGCACCTTCGAGTTCCTGTATGAAAACGGCGAGTTCTACTTCATCGAGATGAACACGCGCGTGCAGGTGGAGCACCCCGTCACCGAGATGACCAGCGGCATCGACATCGTGCAGATGCAGATCCGCGTGGCCGCCGGCGAGAAGCTGCCCTTCACGCAACGCCAGGTCGAGCTGCGCGGCCACTCCATCGAGTGCCGCATCAACGCGGAAGACCCGGTCAAGTTCATCCCTTCGCCGGGCCGCATCACCACTTGGCACCCGCCTGGGGGTCCCGGCGTGCGCGTCGACTCGCACGTCTACACCAACTACTTCGTGCCGCCCAACTACGACTCCATGATCGGCAAGATCATCGTGCACGGCGACACCCGCGAGCAGGCCCTGGCCCGCATGCGCACCGCCCTGTCCGAGACCGTGGTCGAAGGCATCCACACCAACATCCCGCTGCACCGCGAGCTGATGGTGGACGCCAAGTTCGTCGAAGGCGGCACCGACATCCACTACCTCGAAAGCTGGATGGCGGCGCGCAAGCGCTGAGCCACGAGGCCGACCGTTCCGCCTAGCACCGACATGCCGCTGTACGAACTCACCCTGCTGGCCAAAGAGGCCGAAGTCGAGAACCTGAGCGACGCGCTCATGGAGATCGAGGCCCTGTCCGTGTCTGTCGAAGATGCCGACGCCGACACGGAACACGAGGAAGCCCTGTGGGGTGAGCCGGGCATGCCAGTGCCGCGCGAAGCCTGGCAGCGCTCGACCATCAAGAGCCTGTTCCCCACCGAGGCCGAGGCCTTGGAAGCGGCCACGCTGATCCTGGCCCAGGACTGGGCCGATGACATCCACGTCCAGGGCATCCAGCCCGTGGACGAGCAGGACTGGGTGCGCCTGACGCAATCGCAGTTCCAGCCGGTGCCCATCACCGAAAGCTTCTTCATCGTGCCCACCTGGCACGAGGTGCCCGCCGCCGCCAAAACGGTGATGCGCCTCGACCCGGGCCTGGCCTTCGGTACCGGCACGCACCCGACCACGCGCATGTGCCTGAAGTGGATCGCGCAAAACGCCGCCGCCTACGCTGGGCAGCCCGTGCTGGACTACGGCTGCGGCTCGGGCATCCTGGCCATTGGTGCGGCGCTGTTCGGCTCCGGCCGCATCGACGCGGTCGACATCGACCCGGCGGCCGTGGAAGCCACCGTGGCCAACGCCGAGGCCAACCTCGCGCACCTCAAGGCGGCCGATGGCTCCCTGCCCATCCGCGCCGGCCTGCCCGAGCTGGTGGGCGAAGCGCGAGGCGCCTACCCGCTGGTGCTGGCCAACATCCTGGCCACGCCACTGAAGATGCTCTCGCCGCTGCTGGCCGGCCACGTCGCCGCCGGTGGCCACCTTGTGCTCGCCGGCATCCTGGCGCGCCAGGAGCAGGAGCTGAAAGACGCCTACGCCGAAGTGGGCCTGCGGTTGCAGGTCGCCAACGAAGAAGACGGCTGGATCCTGATGACCGCCCAAAAGCGGGTGGGATGAACACCGACCCACAGCGGTTTCCCCTTGAAACAATGGCATAAAGGCGGGCTATGAGCCTGGCCACCCGTTGCACCCACTGCGGCACGATCTTCAAGGTCGTGCAAGACCAATTGAAGGTGTCCGAGGGCTGGGTGCGTTGCGGCCGCTGCCAGGAGGTCTTCAACGCCCTGCCCGGGCTGTTCGACCTCGACACCGAAGCGCCTCCCCCCCGGCAGGTACCTCAAACCCCACCGGCATCCCCGGGCTGGTCGCGCACGCAGCCATCCGCGCTGGACACACCGCCATCGCCCGGCATGCCCGCAGCGCCGGTGCCGATCAGCGCCCACACCCCGCTGACCGCTGCTGACCTCAGCTTCGGAGCACCGGCCACAGGCACATCGGCAGCCCTCCCGGCCGCCACCGACTTCGACCTCGACACCTCGGTCGACCTCTCGGACACCGCGCCCCCCTGGTCACCGCCCGCCAACGAGCCCCCGCGCGCCGAGCCCGCCGCCACGCCGGGCGCCACCCCTCCGGACACCGGCCTGCACATCGCCAGCGAGCCACGTCCCTGGCTCGATGAGCCCCCCGAAGACGTGCCGAGCACCGACGAGGCCGATGCGCTGGAGTCGCGCTACCTGCTGCCCTCGCGCGACCCTGTTCGACCGGTGCGTCGCAGAGGACGCGGCCCCGAGTTCGCCGACGCCCAGTTCCCCAGCGACCTGGATGCCGAGCAAGAGTGGGCCCGCTACCAGGACAGCGTGCCAGCGCCCCTGACAGAGCCTCCGCCGATGTCGTCGCTGCCCGCGTCGGCCATCCATCAGCAAGAGCCCTCCCCCGCTCTCGGCGAAGCAGACCCCACACCGGATCACGCCAAGGGCGCCCCGAACCAGAGCGCCGACATGGCCACCGACGCGGGCGGTGCAGCATCCGCGTCGAAGACCGAGTCCCCGCTGCTGCGGCAACCCGACCCTGGCTACGTGCCCGAACAGCCGGTGCAGCCCCCCAGCCAGCGCAAGGGCCGATCCGGCACACGCGGCCGTGACCCGGCTTCGCAGCCGCCCGAATTCGTGCGCCGCGCCCAGCGCAAGGCTTTCTGGCGTCTGCCCGTGGTGCAGGCCCTGCTGGGCCTGCTCTCGCTGCTGCTCGCGCTCGGCCTGGCGGTGCAACTCGGCCACCACTTCCGCGACTGGATTGCCGCGCACCACCCCGCCACGCGCCCGCTGCTCAACGCCTGGTGCTCGCAAGTCGGCTGCAAGATCCAGCCGCCCATGCGCCTGGATGCCCTGCAAGTCGACAGCGCCACCCTCGTGCGCACGGCCTCCGAGGGCCCCGACCGCTATCGCCTGACGGTGGCCATCAACAACCGCTCTGACGTGGCGCTGGCCTGGCCCCACATCGACCTGGTGCTCACCGACGACCGTGGTGCCGTGATCGCCCGCCGAGCCTTCGTGCCGCGTGACGCCCAGGTCGCCAAGGGCGAAGGCATGCCGCTGCTGTCCGTGCCCGAGACCGTCCCGGCTGGCGAAAGCACGCCACTGCAATGGTCGCTGCGGCTCGACGACCTCGCCCCGGCTGGCTACACGGCCGAACTCTTCTACCCCTGAGCTCGCTGCCGAGCTCCCACTCCCCGAGGCAAAACGACATGTCCGTGCTCATCTGTGGCTCCCTGGCCTTCGACACCATCACCACCTTCCCCGGCCGCTTCGCCCAGCAGATCCTGCCCGAGCAGGTGCACATCCTCAACGTGTCCTTCCTCGTGCCCTCGATGCGCAAGGAGTTCGGCGGCTGCGCCGGCAACATCGCCTACAGCCTCAAGCAGCTCGGCGGCGAGCCGCTGATCATGGCCACGCTCGGAAAGGACGGTGCGCTCTACCGCAACCACCTTGAGCAGCAGGGCCTGAACCTCAAGCATGTGCTGACGGTCGAAGACGACTACACCGCCCAGGCCATCATCATCACCGACCAGGACAACAACCAGATCACCGCCTTCCACCCCGGTGCCATGGGCCAGGCCCACCGCCTGGAGATCAAGGCCGATCCGTCCGTCAAGCTGGCCATCGTCGCCCCCGACGGCCGCGACGCCATGATCCAGCATGCAGCCCAGTTGCAGGCCGCCAAGATCCCCTTCATCTTCGACCCGGGCCAGGGCCTGCCCATGTTCGATGGCGATGACCTCAAGCGCTTCGTCTCGCAAGCCACCTGGGTGGCCGTCAACGACTACGAAGCCAAGATGCTGGCCGACCGCACGGGTCAGAGCCTGGCCGAGCTCTCGAAGTCGCACCTCCAGGGCCTGATCGAAACCCTCGGCGCGGATGGCTGCAACGTCTACATCCAGGGCGAGAAGACCCACGTGCCCGGCGTGAAGGCCTCGGCCGTGGTCGACCCGACGGGTTGCGGCGACGCCTTCCGTGGCGGCCTGCTGTTCGGCCTGTCACAGGGCTGGGACTTGGTGAAATCGGTGGCCCTGGCCAACCGCATCGGTGCCATCAAGATCGCCGTGGCCGGGCCGCAGAACTACACGCTCGACCGCGCCGCGCTCGGCGTCTGAGGCCCGGTGCGCCGCGTTCTGGCTGCTGTACGGGCCCTTTCCCTCGACCACCACACCGCTGCGTCGCACCTGGCGCGCCTGGGCCGGCACTCGTGTGCCGGCCTGGCCCTGATCACCGCCACCGCCTCACACGCCGGCTGGCTCGAAAAACTGGGCATCGGCGCGCCTTCCACCGGCGCTGGCGGCGGCGTCACCCTCGCCACCTGGAACATGGCGTGGCTGATGGTGCCCGCCGAGCACGACCGCCTGGCCGCTCGCTGCACCAGCCAGCAACCGCGCAGCCAGGAGCGCGCCCTGCCCTGCACACCCGGGCGCACCCCGCCGCCTTCACGCACCCAGGCCGACCTCGACGCGCTCGCCCACAGCGCCCAGGCCCTGCACGACACCCATCAGGTCGACGCCGTCGCACTCCAGGAGGTCGATGGCCCCGAGGCCGCGAAACAGGTCTTCCGCCAGCGCTGGCAACTCGGCTGCTTCACGCGCCGAGCACATCCGCAGAAAGTGGGCTTCGCGATCCGCGAAGGCGTGCCTTACCGCTGCAACGGTGACCTCGACGCACTCGATGTCGACGGCGGCACACGCGCTGGCGCCGACGTGACCCTTTGGCCCGGCACGCCGCGCGAGGTCCGCCTGCTGGCCGTGCACCTCAAGAGCGGCTGCTTCACCGGCAAGCTCGACCGCCGCTTCGAGCCCTGCTCACGCCTGCGCCAGCAAGTGCCCGTGGTCGAGGCCTGGGTTGACCAGCGCGTGCGCGAAGGCACGGCCTTCGCCCTGCTCGGCGACTTCAACCGCCACCTCGACAAGGACGCCCGCTACCCCGCCGGCCCCGACGAATCCGCGCCACTCAACCTGGTCCAGGCCTGGAGCGACGACGTGCCGCGCGGCGCCGTGCTGATGCGGGCCACCGAAGGCCAGCGCTACATCGGCTGCGACGCCGACGACCAGCACAACCAGTACATCGACGACATCCTCATCGACCAGAAACTGGCGTCCAGAAACGGCGACAGGCGCTTCGCGCGCCTGTCCTTCGATGCCCGTGACCGGGGCCGGCAGCTCTCCGACCACTGCCCGGTGATCTGGGCGCTCAAGCCCTGATCGCTTGGGCTTGAGGTGGCCGCGCCGCGCATCGCCTCTGGGCGCGGTCGGGCCGATGCCGCCGGCCCAGGATCACGTCAGGCCTTGCCTTGCTTGGCCACAGCCGCAGCCGCCGCAGCAGCGGCTTCTGCATCACCCAGGTAGTAGTGCTTGATGGGCTTCAGCTCGGCATCGAGTTCATACACCAGCGGGATGCCGTTGGGGATGTTGAGGCTGACGATGTCGCTGTCGCTGATGTTGTCGAGGTACTTGATCAGCGCACGGATCGAGTTGCCGTGGGCGGCGATGACGATGCGCTGGCCGCTCTTGATGGCCGGGGCCAGCACGTCGGTCCAGTAAGGCACGACGCGGGCGACGGTGTCCTTGAGGCACTCGGTCAGGGGCACTTGCTCGGGCGTGAGCTTGGCGTAGCGCGGGTCCTGGCGCTGGCCGCGTGGGTCGGTGGGCTCCAGGGCAGGCGGGGGGGTGTCGTAGCTGCGGCGCCAGATCAGCACCTGCTCGTCGCCATATTGCTTGGCCATGTCGGCCTTGTTGAGGCCTTGCAGGCCGCCGTAATGGCGCTCGTTCAAGCGCCAGTCCTTGACGACGGGCAGCCAGCTGCGGTCCATCTCATCAAGGGCGTAATTCAGGGTGTGGATGGCGCGCTTGAGCACCGAGGTGTAGGCGACATCGAACTCGTAGCCTTCGGCCTTGAGCAGCTTGCCGGCCGACATGGCCTGCGACACGCCGGTGGGCGTGAGCTCCACGTCGGTCCAGCCGGTGAAGCGGTTTTCCAGGTTCCAGGTCGATTCGCCGTGGCGGATCAGCACGAGCTTGTACATGGTCGGGTCTCGGTGGTTTCTGATGAGGGCTAGCCCTCGATTATAAAATCGCGCCCGTTTCCAGGGATCGCCCGGATCACCGTTGCGCCCCCCGCGCATCGGGTCCCCTCAGACGCCGTCCCTGGCCCCCGACGTTTCTTCTTCACGCGAAAGCACCCTGCATGACCTCCACGAGCTACCTCGCCGACAACTGGATCTGGATCCTGGCTGCGGCCTCTTCGGGTGGCGTCCTGCTTTGGCAGCAGCTCCAGCAAGCCGGCGGCGGCGGCATCGCCCCCGCCCTGGCCGTGCAGCTCATGAACAAGGAAAAGGCCGTCGTCATCGATGTGTGCAGCGCCGAGGAGTTCGCCGCCGGCCACGTCGCGGGCGCCAAGCACATCCCCCTGGCCGAGCTGGCCACGGCCAAGGGCCTGCCCGGCAACAAGAAGCTGCCCATCGTCGTGGTGTGCGCCAGCGGCCAGCGCGCCGCCAAGGCCGCTGCCGAGCTCAAGAAGCTGGGCCACGAGAACGTGCAGCCGCTCGCTGGCGGCCTCAAGGCCTGGCGCGAAGCCAACCTGCCGATCGAGAAAAGCGTCAAGGCCTGATCCTGATCGTGGAGGGTTCACGCTAGTCCCCACGCGCCAGGCGGGCATCGCTCTAGCCGGACAATCGCGGTGCTCCTGAATGCTCAGGGGCCCGAGCCCAGGCCAGCGCGAACACCACCCAGCCACACCGAGCACCATGCAAGCAGTCAAGATGTACACCACGCAGGTCTGCCCCTACTGCCAGCGGGCCAAGATGCTGCTCAAGCAACGCGGGGTCGAGTCCATCGACGAGATCCGCATCGACCAGGACCCGGCCCAGCGCGAGCACATGATGGCCATCACCGGTCGCCGCACGGTGCCGCAGATCTTCATCGGCGAGACCCATGTGGGCGGCTGCGACGACTTGATCGCCCTCGATCAGCGTGGTGGCCTGCTGCCGCTGCTGGCCGGCCAGGCCTGACAGCGTCCCCTGCCACATCCAACGCAGCACAACTGCCCACAAACCGCTCTCGCAACCGCCTCGCAACCACCGTGAACACCACCCTCGCGCTCTGGCTGACCGCCTTCGTCGCCCTGCAACACCTTGGCTTCCTGGTGCTGGAGATGTTCCTCTGGACCAAGCCGGCTGGCCGCAAGGCCTTCGGCCTGACGCGAGAGTTCGCCGAGTCGACCCGGGTGCTGGCGGCCAACCAGGGGCTCTACAACGGCTTCCTGGCGGCTGGACTGGCCTGGGGCTGCTGGCTGGGCGCGGCTGGCACCGACATCCGCATCTTCTTCCTGGGCTGCGTGGTCATCGCCGGGGTGTTTGGCGGCGCCACGGCAAGCTGGCGCATCCTGCCCATCCAAGCCCTGCCCGCTGCCATCGCCCTGGCGCTGACGATGCTGCGCTGACATCGCTCTCGCGTCTCGCCCTCGCCCCCACACCTCCTCCGCCCCACGCACCTCGGGGGCCGTCGGGCGTCACCCCCCTGGCCCCGTGACGAGGCTGTCATCCGGCTGCGCCATAATCCCCCCGCACCGGAGACAGGCCCGCCAGAGCGCGCGACTTGCGACGCCCGGGCCCACCCAACAATTCCCAAGGATTCCTCATGAGCGACCAAGCCACCCAGCCCAGCTTTGCCATCCAGCGCATCTACCTGAAGGACCTGTCCCTGGAGCTGCCCAACGCCCCGCAGATCCTGCTGGAGCAAGGTCAACCCCAGATCGACGTGCAACTCAACCTGCACGCCGAGCCCGTGGTCGAAGGCATCTACGAAGTCAGCGTCACCGCCACCGTGACCGCCAAGGTCAACGACAAGGTGCTGTTCCTGATCGAAGCCAAGCAGGCTGGCCTCTTCGAAATCCGCAACATCCCGCAAGACCAACTGCAGCCGATCATCGCCATCGCCTGCCCGCAGATCGTCTACCCCTACCTGCGCGCCACCGTGGCCGACACGCTCAACCGCACCGGCTTCCCGCCCGTGCACCTGACCGAAGTCAACTTCCAGGCCATGTACGAGTCGCAGCTCCAGCAAGCCTCCCAGCAGGCCAACGCCTGAGAGGATGACCCCACCGATCACGGTCCTGGGGGCCGGCGCCTGGGGCACCGCGCTGGCCATCAGCGCGGCTCGCCAAGGCGTGCCGGTGCACCTGTGGGCTCGCGACGCCGCCCAGGCGGCTGAGATGGGGCAGGCACGCCGCAACGCGCGCTACCTGCCCGACGCGCCCTTTCCCGACGCCCTCCAGGTCACGGCCGATTTCGACCAGGCCGTGGCGCACGCCCATGGCCAGCAAGGTCTGATCATCATTGGCACGCCCATGGCGGCGCTCGCCGAGATGCTGCAGCGCCTGCCGGCAGATGCCGCCGCGTTGTGGCTGTGCAAGGGCTTCGAGAAGGGCACCGGTCGGCTGGGTCATGAAATCGCGCGGGCGGTGAGCCCGCAGGCCCGCACCGGGGTGCTCTCCGGTCCGAGCTTCGCGCATGAGGTGGCCATCGGCCGCCCGACCGCGCTGGTCGCGGCCAGCCCCGACGCCTCTTTGGGCGAGCTGGCCGTGCGCACCTTCCATTCCGATTCGCTGCGCGTCTACACCTCGCCCGACCCCGTCGGCGTGGAAGTGGGCGGCGCGGTCAAGAACGTGCTGGCCATCGCCACCGGCATTGCCGACGGGCTGGAGCTGGGGCTGAACGCCCGCGCCGCCCTGATCACGCGCGGTCTGGCGGAGATGACCCGCCTGGGCGTGGCCCTGGGCGCGCGCCCCGACACCTTCATGGGCCTCTCGGGCCTGGGCGACCTGGTGCTGACCGCCACGGGCAGCCTTTCGCGCAACCGCAACGTCGGCCTGCAACTGGCAACAGGCAAGCCGCTGCCGCAGATCCTGCATGAACTGGGGCATGTGGCCGAGGGCGTCTACACGGCGCCCACCGTGTGGCAGCGCGCACAGGCCCTGGGCGTGAGCATGCCCATCACCGAAGCCGTGGTCGCCGTGCTGGAAGGCCGCATGGGCCCGGCCGAATCCGTGGGCGCGTTGATGCGCCGAGAGGCCAAGGCCGAAGGCTGAGCGTCAGCTCCCGCCTGCGTAGCCGTTCTGGCGCCAGGCCTCGAACACCGCCACAGCCACCGCGTTGCTCAGGTTGAGGCTGCGCTGGTCGGCCCGCATCGGCAGGCGCACGCGCTGGCTCAGCGGGAAGGTCTCGCGCAGCTCGGGCGGCAAGCCCGCCGTCTCGCAGCCGAACACCAGCCAATCACCCGGCTGCCAGGCCACCTCGCCAAACGGCCGGCTGCCGCGCGTGGTGAAGGCGAACAACCGCGCCGGGTCGGGTTGCATCGCATCGAGGAAGGCCTGCCAACTGGCATGGCGCTTGACCTCGGCGTACTCGTGGTAATCGAGCCCGGCGCGGCGCAGCAACTTGTCATCCATCGAGAACCCCAGCGGCTCAATGAGGTGCAGCTCGCAGCCGGTGTTGGCCGCCAGCCGGATGACGTTGCCGGTGTTAGGCGGGATCTCGGGGTGGACCAGGACGATGCGGAACATGGGGCGCGATGATAGCCGCGCGTCAGCCAGCCTCCATCACACGGCCGTCTGCTTGAAAGCCATGATGACCTGGTTGCGCAGCGTGCGCAGCAGCGACAAGGTGCGCTCGTCGAGCACCAGGCTGCCGGCCTCGGCCTGATCGACGTAGATCATGCCGAGCACCACGTCGGGCTGGTTGGGCCGCTTCATCCACAGCGGCAGCACCAGGAAGGTCGGCGCCTTCACGTGGGTCTGGAACCAGCCGGGCAGCAGGCGCACCACGGCCGCCACGCTGGCGTCGGCGATCAGCGTGTCGGCGTTGCGCAGGCAGACAGCAGCGAACAAATCGGGCTGCTGGCCCGGCTGCGTGTTCAGACCGATGTGGAAGGCGGCCTTGAGCACGTCGGCGCCTTCGCCCAGGCCCAGCCGGCCCACCAGCTCGTTGGTCTTGGCGTCGCGCAGGCAGAAGATGACGCGGCGGCAGCCCAGGCCGCGCCAGATCGTCTCCAGCACCATGTGCAAAACGGTCTGCAACTTGAATGATTCGACCAGGGTGTTGGTGATGTCCTGGATGCCATGGGTGAGGATGGCTTCACGGTTCATCACCGGGTCCATGGGTGCCTGGCTCAGGGCGCTGAGCTCGACCTCGGCGGCGAGTTCACCCGGCGTGGCGTCGGCGTCCTGGCCTTCGTTGGGGGCGTCGACGTAGTACAGGTCGAGCAGGCGCTCGGCAGGCGAGGCGGCCGGCACGGTGAGGCTGAGCGCGCGGGTGAGGTCGGTCAGGCGCTGGCGCGAACGCCCCGCGGCGTCCTGCAGCACGTCGCCTTCCAGGCCCAGCGCAGTCTGATAGCGGCGCTGGAGCTTGCGCAGGGCTTCGCCCAGGTGAACGGGCTCGGTGTGCAGCATGGCGTCAGAGGCCGATTGCGCCAGGCTGGCGAGCCAATGCACGCGGCTCGGGTGGCCAGCCAGCGAATGCGATGGCACGGTTTCGCCAGGCGAGCGCATGCAGGCCAGCAAGGCGGGCGGCAGGCCCCACTCCCGGCCCACATGGTCGGCCAGCGCTTCGAGGTCCACGCCCAGCACCTGCTGGACGATGCGCGCGCTATCCGAGGCCGAGGCCATGCCCGGCTCACCGCCGCGCTGGCGGATCTGATCAGCGTCTTCGGGCAGGTAGAAGGCCACCAGCAACCAACCCAGGCGCCTGAACAAGGCCCCGACGAAAACCTCCTCGGCTTCGCGCGCGTTGGCCGCGAGTTCACTGGCCAAGGTGCCCGCCATCACCGTGTGCAGAAAGGCCTGCTTGAGCTGGTGGGCATGCCCCTGGTCCTGCATGTGGTCGAGCAGCATCAGCGACAGCGCAAGGTTGCGCACGCCGCCCACGCCGATCAGGCTGACCGCGCGAGAGATGGTGCTGATCGGGTCGGTGCCGGCTCGCCGATAGTGGGCCGTGTTGACCACGCGCAGCAGCTTCTGCGTCAGGGCCACGTCCTGCAGGATTTCGTCGCACAGGGCCTGCAGGCTGTCGGTTTCCGACTCGGACAAGGCCTGCACCCGCGCCACCGAAGCTGACAGCGCCGGGAAGTCGCTCTTGCTGCGCATGCGGCGCAGCAGGTAGGCCAGCGTGACATCGGCGTCGACGGGGGCGCTGTCCTGGTCGGCGGGTGTGGAGCTCATGCGCTGGGATGTTCGAAGGGGGAAGCCCATTGTCCGTTTTCACAGGGCGCGCCAGCAAGCGAGATAAGGCGGCATAAGCACGTTGCCAGCCCCTTTGATTCCCCCATGCGGCCTAGGCGGGTCCGGCAGCGTCGGCCCACCCGATTCCGACTGTTACATCTTCATTTGTCAGGTTCGCTGGTTTGCGGCGACATATGCATCGTGCACACCCGTGCCACCTTGAAACCAACCCTCCACTTCACTTCAAAGCAAGGACACCACCATGAACATCAAGACCATCGCCGCCATCGCCGCTTCCGTCATCGCCACCACCGCCTGGGCGGGCGAGAAGGACGCCAAGTGCGGCGCCGGCTCCTGCAGCAAGAAAACAACCAGCGCCAAGGAGCAATCGTGCTCGAAGAAAGACGAAGCCGGCAAGGATGGCGCGAAGGAAGCCTCTTGCAGCAAGAAGGATGCGTCGTGCTCCAAGAAGGACGCTGGCTGCTCGAAGAAGTGAAGCCGGCCGGCGCCGAACACCGAGCAACGCTGAAAGGACACGCCACCATGGTGGGACTGGGCTACCGACGCGAAATGGCCGACTGGGACATGCCGGCCATTGAGGCCGACTTCTTCGAGGTCGTCTCCGAGAACTGGATCCGGCGCGACCGCGCGCCGCTGAAGGCGCTCATCGCTTCGGGCCGCCCGGTGCACCTGCATGGCGTGTCCATGAATCTCGGTGGTCCGGCGCCGATCGACCGGGGCTTCCTGCTGAGCCTGCGCGAGCTGGCCGATGACATCGGTGCCCCGCACCTGTCGGACCACCTCGCCGCCAGCGGCGACGCCCACCAGCTCTACGACCTCTTCCCCATCCCATTCACGGTGGCCGAAGTCGCCCGCGTGTCCGACCGCATCCGCCATGTGCAGGACGTGCTCGGCCGGCGCATCGCCATCGAGAACAGCACCTGGTACACCAACCGCTGCGAGATGCCCGAGGCCGACTTCCTCGCCGCCATCGCCGAGCGCGCCGACTGCCAGGTGCTGCTCGACCTCAACAACATCGTCGTCAACCACAAGAACCACGGCGGGCTCGACCTGGCCGGCTTCGTCGCGCGGGTGGATCTCAACCGCGTGAGTTACCTGCACGTCGCCGGCCACGAGTTCGACGCCCGTTTCGGCCTGCACATCGACACCCACAGCGAACCGGTGGAACCCGAGACCGCCACCATGGCACGACAGCTCCAGGCCTCGCACGGCCTGGCCATCCTGCTGGAGTGGGACAACGACCTGCCTGGCCCCGACCGCATCAACCAGGAACTGAGATGCCTGAAGCCGACTTCCACGACTACGTGAGGGGCCGCAGCGACGTGGTGCCCGAGGGCTACACGGAAGCGGGCATGCGCGTCTACCGCCACCTCGTCCACCTTGGCGCCAGCCAGATGGTCGAGGCCCACCACCCCGAATTGCGCGAACGCCTGGGCGAAGAAGCCTGGCAAGCGCTGATCGCCGATTTCGTGCGCCAGTCCGCCTGGACCTCGCACTTCTATGGAGACCTACACGATGAATTCCTCGCTTACCTCGATCGCGTGCAAAACACGTGAGCACGCCGACGGCTGGGGCCTGCTGGCGCTGCGGCTGTACGTGGCGCAGGAGTTCGTGCAGGCCGGTTGGATGAAACTGTCGGCCGGGCTCACGGCCCCCGAGTGGTTCGCGGGGCTGGACTTCCCGCCCGTGTTGGCCTGGCTGGGGCCCGACCTGAACTGGGTCATGGCGGGCTTCGGCGAAGTGGGCTTCGGGCTGGCGCTGGCGCTCGGGCTGGCGGGACGGCTGGCGGCGGCCGGGCTGCTGTTCATCACCTGGGTGGCGGTCTACACGGTGCACTTCGACCTGGGCTGGGCCGGCTGGAACCAGATCGAGACCGAGGCCGGCCAAGGCTTCAAGGTGCCGCTGATGCTGGCGGTCATGATCGCCACCATCCTGCTGCAAGGCGCGGGGCGGCTCTCGCTGGACGCCTGGCTCGGATCGCGCTGGCTGAGGCGTGACCACGACACCCATCCGGCAATCCAGACTCACCCTTGATTCGGCGCGCACAGGCATCCGCTACCATCCCTGCTTGCCCTCAGATGTGCATGGGGGCCTGACGGGCAAGCCTGGCCCGCACACGGGGGTGAGACTTGTCTGGAACATGTCCGATTCGCTCCAGGCTGACGCGTCGGGAGTTGATCAAGCTGGCGCAGTGCGGCCTGCTGGGCATGGCTGTCCCGATCGCGTCGAGCCAGGCAGCAGATGACGACAGTCGCTCCCCGATCGGCGTGGTCTACCCCCAGATCGGCGAGCCTTACCGCAGCGCCTTCGCCGCCATCGTGCGGGGCATCGAAGAACGCGCGACCGGGCGCATCGTCCGCCTGCCGCTGGCTGGCGAGGCCGCGCCCGAATCCCTTTCTGAAGAGCTGCGCAACCGGCATGTGCGGGCGCTGATCGCGCTGGGGCGCAGCGGCCTCAAGGCCACCTTCGCCCTCGACTCGCGCTTGCCTGTCATCGCCGCTGGCGTGCTCTCCGTGCCCGAGAGCGAGGGCCAGTCCGGCACGGTGGTCAGCCTCGCGCCAGACCCCCAACTCCTGTTCACACGCCTGAAGGCTTTCGTGCCGCAGGCGCGCCGCATCGTCGTCGTCTACAACCCGCGCCAGAACGACTGGCTGATCCGCCTGGCCCGCGAGGCCGCCCGGCAAAGCGGGCTGGAGTTGCTCGCGCTAGAGAGCGATGACCTGAAGGCCTCGCTCAAGCGATATCAGGATGTGATGGGGCAACTCAACGTGCGGCGCGATGCGCTGTGGCTGCCTCAAGACGCCACCGCCGTCGACGAATCGGTGGTGCTGCCCTGGCTGCTGCGCACCGCCTGGGACGAGGGCCTGCCTGTGTTTTCCAGCAATGTCGCGCATGTGCGGCGTGGTGCACTGTTTGCCCTCTACCCCGACAACCTTGAACTGGGACGGCACCTGGGCAACACGGCGATGTCGGCGTTGTCGAGCGGTGCCTTCCCGCCGCGCGGGCTGCAGGCCCTGCGCCAGGTGCTGACAGCGGTCAACGTGCGCACCGCGCACCACCTGGGGCTAGACCTCCAGGCCTCCGCCCAGCCCATCAACCTTGTCCTGCCGGAGCAATGAGATGACAGCAGTCCGCATCCCCTTGCTCGCGCGCCCCATCAGCAGATGGGCCGAGCGCCTCACCTTCCAGCAGCAGCTTTCCGTGGCCGTGTCCATCGGCGTTTTGAGCATGACGCTGCTGTCCTCGCTGGCCAGCGCCTGGCAGGCCAGCCACCAGATCCGCGACCAGCAGCTCGACCAGAGCCTGCAAGTCGCCAGCAGCCTGGCCGCGCAAAGCCGACTGGCCCTGCTCTCAGGCTCGGCCGACAACGTGCGCGAAGCCATGACGGCCACCCTGGCCTTCCCCGACGTGTTGCGCATCGAGGTGCGCACAACCGACAACAAGCTGCTGGCCTCACAGGGCAGCACCAGCTTCGTCTCCATCGAGTTGCCGCCCCCGATCACCAACGGCGAGCGCACACCCCAACTCGCAGCAGAGGACGAACACGCCTGGTACGTCGTCGCGCCGGTCTGGTCGGAGCCGCGCAGCACGCCTTTCGATGTCGAGCCCGCGGTGGCCGAGCGGCTCGGGCAGGTCACGGTCGTGCTCAGCAAGACATCGCTGGCGCACACCGTCACCAACATCTTCCTGGTCAACGTCGGGACATCGCTGCTGATCTCGGTGCTGTTCCTGGGCGTGCTGCGCTGGCTGAGCCAGCGCCTGAGCCGACCACTGCAATCCCTTTCGCAAGCGATGTCTCGGGCTGAGCGAGGCGAATCGCAGGTGCGCACCGTGGTGCAGGGTCCGCAAGACGTGCAGCGCATGGCCACCGCCTTCAACCGCATGATCTCAGCCTTGCAGGAGCGCGGCGACGAGCTGCAACGCCACCAGCTCAACCTGTCGGCGCTGGTGCGCGAGCGCACGCTCGAGCTGCAAGTCGCCAAGGAGCGCGCCGAAGTGGCCAGCCAGGCCAAGACCGACTTCCTAGCGCGCATGAGCCATGAGCTGCGCACACCGCTCAACGCCATCCTGGGCTATGCGCAGATCCTGCAGATGGATCGCGGCCTCAATGAGCGCCAGCGCCACATCGTGCAGACGGTGCATGACAGCGGTGGCCTGCTGCTGCGCCTGATCATCGACATCCTCGACCTGTCGCGCATCGAGTCGGGCCACACGGCGCTGAGCCCGGTGCCCGTGCAGCCACGCCAGCTCGCACAGCAGCTCCACAACGTGCTGGGCATCAAGGCTCAGCAAAAAGGCATCGGCCTGTTCACGCGCTGCGCCGAAGCGGTGCCGCAAGGCGTGCTGGTCGATGATCAGCGCCTGCGTCAGGTCCTCCTCAACCTGTTGGGCAACGCGCTGAAGTTCACGCAGGCCGGCGAGGTCAGCCTTGACATCGAAGCGTTGCCTGGCGCCCGCGCGACCGAGCAGGTGGCGCTGCGCTTCGCCGTGCGCGACAGCGGCCCAGGCGTGCGCGAAGCCGACCGCGAACGCATCTTCGAGCCTTTCGAGCAAGCCGGCGACTCGCGCAGCCGAGCCGAGGGCACAGGCCTGGGCCTGGCCATCAGCCGCCAACTGGTGCGCCTGATGGGGGGCGACATCCACCTCGACAGCCGCGAGGGCGAAGGCAGCTGCTTCTGGTTCGACCTCACCCTGCCGGTGGTCCACGCCGAAACGATCGCCGCCGCGCAGGCTCGTCACATCATCGGCTACGACGGCCCACGCAAGCTGGTCCTGGTGGTCGACGACGTGGTCACCAATCGCCAGTTGCTGCTCGAGACGCTGCGCCCGCTGGGCTTTGACACCCTCGAAGCCGCCGATGGTCAGGAGGCCGTTCAAATGGCCCAGCAATGCCCGCCAGACCTCGTCCTCATGGACCTCGCCATGCCGGTGCTCGATGGCCTCGCCGCCACACGCCTGATCCGCACCACGCCTGGCACGCAAGACATCGCCATCATCGCCCTGACCGCAAACGCCTCGGCGCAGCACCGCGCAGACGCCCAACAGTCGGGTGCCAACGCCTTCCTGGCCAAGCCTTTCGACCGCCAGGAACTGCTCGATCTGATCGGCCAGACCCTCGGGCTGAACTGGATCCGCGAAACCCCTCCCAACCCACCCAGCAACCCACCAACCGGAGAGACCGCATGAGCCATCGCACGCATCGCCCTCGCTCCCAGTTGAAGTACCCATCGCTTTCAACCGTGGCGCGGGCATGCCTGCTGCTCGGCATCTCGCTGCTCTTCTCCCATGCCACGGCGCAGTCCAGCCGCGACGAGGACGAGCTCGCCGCGTCATTGGGTGACCGCGTCGTCACCCAGCCAGCCGAAGTCAGCATCGCGACCGGGCGCATGCAGCCGCTGCGCCGCGCTCCGGCCGTGGCCAGCGTCGTCACCGCCGAAGACATTTCGCGCACCGGCGCCACCGACCTCGACGAGGTGATGGAGACCGTGCCCGGGGTGCACGTCAGCCGCAACGTCCAGGCCTACAACCCGCTCTACATCATCCGGGGCATCTACGGCCAGTTCAACCCGCAGACCTTGGTGCTGCTCGATGGCATGCCGCTGACGATGCAGTTCATCGGTAACCGTGGCAACGGTTGGGCTGGCATGCCACTGGAGAACATCGCCCGCGTCGAGGTGATCCGTGGCCCCGGCTCGGCCATGTACGGTGCCGATGCCTACGCCGGCGTCATCAACCTCGTCACCAAAGACGCCAGCGACATCCAGGGCACCGAGGTCGGCGCACGCGTGGGCAGCTTCCAGTCACGCAGCGCCTGGGCCCTGCATGGCGGGCAATGGGGTCCCTGGGAAGTGGCGGCCTACCTGCAACACGCACAGACCGATGGCGACAACCCCACCATCGCCTCGGACGCCCAGACCCAGTTCGACGCCAGCTATGGCACCAACGCCAGCCTCGCACCCGGACCAGTGCAAATGGGGCATCGCATGCTCGACGGGCAACTGAGCCTGAAATGGGGTCACGCGCAAATCCGCCTTGGTCACCTCGGGCGCGATCAGATCGGGCTCGGTGGCGGCACCGCCAGTTCGCTCGACCCATCCAGCCATGGCCGCACTGATCGCACCTACATCGGCTTCGCCCTCAACGACCTGCCCCTGAACCAGGACTGGCGACTCCAGGCCCACCTCACGGGCCTGTACTTCACCGCCCAGCACGACCCCTTGCTGCTCTACCCGGCCGGAGCTTGGGGAGGCACCTTCCCCAACGGCATGTATGGATCGCCCAACACCTGGGAACGGCAGTGGCGCGGCACCGCCATGGCCACCTACAGCGGCTGGTCCGACCACCTGGTCAGCATCGGCGCGGGGCACGAGGACCTGAACCTCTACCGCACCCGCGAGTTCAAGAACTTCGCCCTGTCCTCCAGCGGCCCCCCCACGCCCCTCGGCGACGGCTCCGTCGTCGAGATCCCCGTCGATGAATCCTTCCTGAAGCCGCACCGCCGCAGGGTCGACTACCTCATCCTGCAAGACGAGTGGAACCTCGTACGCGACTGGACCCTCACCACCGGCCTGCGCCACGACCGCTACTCCGACGTCGGCTCGACCACCAACCCCCGCATCGCCCTCGTCTGGGACACCAGCCTCGACCTGACCACCAAGCTGCTGCATGGCCGCGCCTTCCGCGCGCCAGCCTTCATGGAGCTCTACAGCATCAACAACCCCGTGCTGCGCGGCAACCCCGACCTCAAGCCAGAAACCATCCAGACCACCGAGCTGGCCTTCTCATGGCAGGCCCGCACCGACACCCTGTTGCAACTGAGCCTGTTCCGCTACGGCATGAGCAACATCATCGCGCCCACCGGCAGCCCCCAGGTGTTCCAGAACACCGGCCGACAGACCGGATCTGGCTTCGAACTCGAAGGCCGCCACGACTTGAGCCACGCCCTCAGCCTATCGGGCAACTACGCCTGGCAGCGCTCCGTCGACAAGGCCAGCGGCGACGACGCAGGCTACGCCCCGCGCCACCACCTCTACGGACGCGCCGACTGGCGCTGGGACAGCGGCTGGCAGTGGAGCAGCCAAGTCAACCATGTCGCCGGCCGCCGCCGACCGCCCGGCGACACCCGCGAGCCCGTGCGCGACCAGACCACGCTCGACCTGACCCTGCGCTCGCCCCGCTCAACCTCGGGCTGGGAGTTCCGCGCCTCGGTGCGCAACCTCTTCGATGCAAAAGTGGAAGAACCCAGCCTTTACTCGCCCGGTGACGCCATCCCCGTGCTGGTGCCCGGCGACCTGCCGATGGCGGGCCGGTCGTTCTTCGTGCAACTCAGCCTGCAGATGTGAGCACATGAGGACATGAGCACGTGAGGATGTGAGCCCCGGTCGCCCACACCCACGCCCACCTGAGCGGACAGCCACCTTGACACACCTAGGACAAATGACCTAGATTGATGATTAGGACATTTGTCCTGATCGCATCCAGGCATGACATGTCTTCCACCAGCTCGCCCGTCGGCTCCCCCATCAGCACCCGCGACCGCATCGTCGAACTCGCCGACCAGCTCTTCTACGAACGCGGCTACGAACACACCTCCTTCGCCGACATCGCCGCCGCGGTGAACCTGTCGCGCGGCAACTTCTATCACCACTTCAAGGCCAAGGACGACATCCTCGACGCCGTCATCGAGCTGCGTCGCCAACGCACGCAAGCCATGCTCGACCGCTGGGCCGCCGAGGCGCCCACGCCCGTGGCCCGCATCAGCCGCTTCATCCACATGATGGTGATGAACGGCAGCAAGATCCGCCGACACGGCTGCCCCGTGGGCACGCTGTGCACCGAACTGGCCAAGCTCGAACACCCGGCCCTGCCTCGCGCCAACCACCTCTTCATCCTCTTTCGCCAATGGCTGGCCCGCCAGTTCACCGAGCTGGGCCGCACCCACCAGGCCGACACGCTGGCCATGCACCTGCTGGCGCGCAGCCAGGGCATCGCGACCCTGGCCAACGCCTTCGACGACGAAGCCTTCATCCACCAGGAAGTCGAGTCGCTGCTGAAGTGGCTGCACGACACCGCCACCGCAACCCAGGCCAGCCAAGGGAGCTGACATGTTCATCGTGCTGTTGAAGTTTTCAGACCAACGCTCGCGCGCCGCCGAGTGGATGCAGGCCCACCAGGCATGGCTTCAAAAAGGCTTCGACGAAGGCGTCTTCCTGGCTTCCGGCAGCCTCGCCGAAAAGCAGGGCGGCTGCATCCTGGCCCAAGGCACCGACCTGAACGGCTTGCAACACCGACTGGCCGACGACCCTTTCGTGGCGCATGGCGTCGTTAGATCCGAGGTGATCGAGGTCAGCATCTCCAAAGCCCATCCCGCAATGGCAAGCCTGCTGGGAATCGGCGCATGACCGCCCCGTCCACATCGCCCGACGGCCGAACCCGATGCCGCTGGTGCGCTGGCGCCCCCGAGTTCCTGCCCTACCACGATCGCGAGTGGGGGTTCCCGGTGGCCGATGACCTCCGCCTGTTCGAAAAGCTCTGCCTCGAAGGCTTCCAGTCGGGACTGAGCTGGCGCACGATCCTGAACAAGCGTGAGGGCTTTCGCCAAGCCTTTGCCGGGTTCGACTTCCAACGAGTCGCGCGCTTCACCGAATCAGACGTGAACCGCCTGCTGCAAGACCCGGGCATCGTGCGCCACAGAGGCAAGATCGAAGCCGTCATCCACAACGCCGCGCGGGCTCAGGAACTGGTGGCCGAAGCCGGCTCACTGGCCGCTTTCTTCTGGGCCTTCGAGCCCCGCGCAGAAAACCTGCCCGAACCCCAGACCGCCTCCACCACGCCCGAATCCATCGCCCTATCGAAAGAACTCAAGCGCCGGGGATGGAAGTTCGTGGGGCCCACCACCGTGTTCGCCTTCATGCAGGCCATGGGACTGGTCAACGACCACGCCATCGGCTGCGAGTGGCGACAGCAGGCGGCCGATGCGCGAGCGGGATTTCAGGTACCGCCCCACCGGGGGTATTTACGTCACCGGGATACTGTATAGAATCACAGCACCAAGGGCCATCTGAACCTCACAAGGCTTGCAACCCGTTCATCTGCAACCATTTGGTTTAAAGTCATTCACTGTCCTGCCCTCCGAGGACCCACGAGACGGGAGGCTCATCAATGTCGGCATCTTCATTTGTCCCTTCGCCCGCGATGGCGGCCACCCAGGTTCTCCAGCAGCACTGGAACGGACAATTGCCTGTTGATCTCGCGGCGATTGCCCAACGCATGGGCGTCGCCATCCGTTCTCGCTCGCCTTTTGAAGAACCCTCGTTCCCCTACAGCGGTTACTTCGAACAGACGCCTTCAGGGCCCTGCATCCACGTCAACATCGGCGAGCCTCCCGTGCGCCAAAGGTTCACGGTTGCACATGAACTGGGTCACTACGTTCTGGGTCACAAGGATTCACCTCGCGACTCTGCCCAGAATTTCGGGTCGGGCGTGGCCGATCCCCTGGAACGGGCTGCCAACCAGTTTGCCGCAGAGCTGCTGATGCCGTCCGACGCGGTTCGGCGTGTTGTCGCAAGCGGCCAGTTCAGTTCGGTCAATGAGCTGGCCCAAGCCTTCCAGGTATCGGGCGTCGCCATGGGGTACAGGCTCAACAACCTCCAGTTGTCCAGCCTCTGAGATGAGCGACGACGATAAAAATCCGCAAGGGCCCAAGAGCCAGGGGGGCGCGATTCAGGGCCTTGATCTCAGCAGCGATCCGCCCCCCTCACTCTCTGGCAGGCAGCCAGGGTCAGCGTCTGGCGCCAAAGCCATCGACAAGGCCAACAATGTCCTTGACGACTCCAAGGCAAGACGCCATTTCCGATGGCTGGCCATGGCCGCTGGCAGCATCACACTGGCTGCGCTCATTTTCGCCATGCTCAGAACGGTGTGCTCCTTTGTCGCCCATGTTGAGAGCATCAGCAATGCCCTGGACAAGCTGCACCCCATCGCAGTCACAGCAACCACAGCGATGCCGGCACCCGCATCAGGCACGAGTGGCGCAAGCAGTCCGACACGCGCAAGTGCCCCGCAAAAGGTTGCCTCGAATCCCGCTGGAAAAACCAGTGAACCTGCTGCGACTGCCCAGCAGCCCATGGCGCAAACCTACCTTGAGTCCAGCCTGAAAACGATTGCGACATCGGTTGTGGCGATCACATCCATCCTCGTCGTTGCCATCACCGTGCTCGCCATCGCGTTCATCCGCTCAACGTTCACACTGACGCTGCCGTTTGAAAGCAACTCATCCAAAAGTGACGACAGCCCTCCTGAGCCACAGAAGCCGCTGGAGATCACTTTGCCTGGCATCGAGATGCTCAAAGCCGCCGGAGATGCCCTCGCAACCGTGCTCAAGGGCCTGCCAGGTTCTGGCAAAACATAGCTCAGCTGCAGGCTTTGCGCTTGACCCGACCCGAGGCAACGCGCCCGATGCTCTGGTGGCATGCATGCGCTTTTTCAAACCGACCATGAAAAAAGCACCTGCCCGTGAGAGCAAGTGCCTGATTCCATCGACATTCTGTGGCGCGCCCGGCTGGGATCGAACCAGCAACCCCTGCCTTCGGAGGGCAGTACTCTATCCATTGAGCTACGGGCGCAGCACTTCATATTCTAGCAGTGCGACCCCATATAATTCGGGGTCTATTCCACCCAAGCCCACAACACCCCATGAGCCAAGCGCCTCAATCCCAAGAGTCTGGCCACCAAGGCCCGATCAGCACACCGCAGCAACTGATCGCCGCCGTCCTTGCCGCCTTCGTGGTGCCGGTCGCGATCATCGTCCTGTTGGTCAGCTATGTCTCTTCGGCCAACAAGTCGGCTGCTGGCAGCGACGCCCTGAGCCCGCAAGCCGTGTCGCAGCGCATCATGCCCGTGGGTTCGGTGGAGATCAAACTGGCGTCGGCCAACGCCGGCCCTCGCTCGGGTGAAGAGGTGTACAAGGGCTCGTGCGTGAACTGCCATGGCGCAGGCATGCTGGGCGCCCCCAAGTTCGGCGACGCTGGCGCCTGGGGTCCGCGCATCGGCCAAGGCGAAGCCAAGCTGCTTGAGCACGCCCTGAAGGGCTTCAACGCCATGCCCCCGCAAGGTGGCGGCGATTTCTCCGACCTCGAAGTCCACCGCGCCATGGTCTACATGGCCAACAACGGTGGCGCCAAATTCGCCGAACCGGCTGCCCCCGCCGCTTCGGGTTCGGCCGAAGCCGCTTCCGCGCCCTGATCAGGCCCGCCCCTGAAACACCGAACCGGCCCGTGAGGCCGGTTCTTGTTTGCGCGAACAGCACAAGCCGGGCCGCCAAGAGGTGTCTTCATGCCTCCGGTGTGCGCCCTCTTAGCCCAGCAGCCGCCCGTCATGCAGCACCTGATGCTTGCTGCGGCCTCAAGACAAAGCCGAAACGCTGCGGCAGCTCAGCAGCGGCGATTTCCTTGGGCTCCCACCCTCGGGCTTCGATGAGGTCGGCGGCCACCTCCATGTCGAGCGAACGCACCACGCCCAGGCCGTGCTCGGTGTCGAGGTAGAGGTGGCCGTGCTCGTCGAGCCAGTTGCCGCGCACTTCCCGCACCAGTTGGTGGGTGTGCGTCTCCACCAAGAAGCCCGGGGCGCCGGCCGAGTCCGCCGAAGCGGCGGCATTGGTGGCACTCGCACCCGCCAAGCGCCGCAATCTGATCACCAGTGGCGCCAGCTCCAGCACCACGTACACGCGTTGCGGCCCGTTCTGGAAGAACCACGCGCCGCGCTCATCGTGCTCGTAGTTGCGCTGGATGAACTCGCGCAGCTTATCGTGGGTGACGCGGCTGCCCTTGGATTGGGGAAATGGCCCGGCGGCCTGGGTGTTCGCATCGCGCAGGTACCAGTCGCCACGCGCGTCCAGGCCCAGCCAGTCGAAACAGTTGGGCACATTGGGCCATTTCTTGATGGCCGCCTTGACGATGTCGTCCATGGGTGAATCCGTGTCCTCAGAGGTGTTGCTGGAGCCACGCGCCCACGGCCTGCGGCAGGTCGGCCACGTGGCCGGGGAAGCTGCCCGCCGGAAAACCCACATGCCCACCTTCGTGCGGCTGCCACAACGTCACCGCCGGCCCCACTTCACCGCGCGTGGGCAGGCAGGAAGCCGGGATGAACGGGTCGTTGCGGGCGTTGAGCACCAGGGCCGGCACATCGCGCATGTGCTTCAGGTGGGGTTTGGCCGAGCAGCGCGCCCAGTAATCATGTGCGTCGGCAAAACCGTGGATCGGGGCGGTGAAGGCATTGTCGTAGGCGAGGAAATCCTCGGATCGGCGAATGGCCTCTGCGTCGGCCAGGTGCGGGAACTGCTGCAGCTTGGCAAGCGCCTTCGGCTTGAGCGACTTGAGGAACATGCGGGTGTAGACCTGCTTGTTGAACCCCCGGTTGATGGATTCGCTCACCGCCGTCAGGTCCACCGGCGACGACACGGCCGCCACCGCGCGCACGATGCGTGAGGCCTCGCCGCCAGCCTCCTGGGCCCAGCGCAACAGCATGTTGCCGCCGAGTGAGACGCCTACGGCCAGCATGGGGCCAGGGCGGCGCAAGGCCAGGCGGCGCAGGATCCAGTCGAGCTCCACGTGGTCGCCCGAGAAGTAGGTGCGCGGCGCACGATTCAGTTCGCCCGAGCAGCCCCGGAAGTGAGGCACGACGAAGTCCCAGCCGCGCGCGTGCGCCCACAGCGCGAAGGCGCGCGAGTAATGGCTCTGCGACGACCCCTCCAAGCCATGGAAGAGCACCAGCAGCGGCGCGGGCATGGGGCGATGAGCGGCCCTGGCGTCGGGCTCGGCGGGCAGGAAGTCGAGGTCGATGAAATCGCCATCCGGCGTGTCCCAGCGTTCACGCAGGTAGGACACGGGGCCGGCATGGCGATCAGGGTGCACGCGGCTGTAGAGCGCCGGCCAGATCGTCTGCACGTTGCCTGCCACCGGGCCGGAGCCGGCGAGCCAGCGGGGGGCGCGGTAAGCCTGCATGATGCCGCCTGCCTCAGTGCAGCACGCCGCGCGGCTCGGTGATGTCGGGCAGGTCCTCGGCCATACCGGGGCTGGCGTGGTGGGCCACCATTCGCCAGCCCTGAGCCGTGCGCATGAAGACGTTGGTGGCCATCACGAAGGCGGTGCGTGGGCCGTCCGGGCCATTGGCGGAGACGCGTTCGGTGACATGGTGCACGGCGCACACGGCCGACTCCATGCGCCGCACGTGCTCGATGGCGACGTGCACCGGGCCGCTGGCGAACACAGCCTCGAAGCCGGCGCGCACGGCCACCGTGCCCACCATGCGCGGGCCGCCTGGGTGCACGCAGGCGATGTCCTCCTCGTCGGCCCAGACCTGCATCATGCGATCGATGTCGCCAGCTTGCATGGCCTCGTAGAACGAGGCCTCGGTTTCATCGGCCGTGGTCAGCAGCACGGCGGCAGACTGTCGGGCACGGGGGTCGGACATGGTGCAACTCCGATGGAAACGAGATGGGCTCGACAAACCCGGCTCAGCGGAAGACCACCGTCTTGTGGCCATTCATCAGCACGCGGTGCTCGGTGTGCCACTTCACCGCACGGGCCAGCACGATGCATTCCACGTCGCGACCCACGGCGGTGAAGTCTTCCGGGCTCAGGGTGTGGTCCACGCGCTCCACGTCCTGCTCGATGATGGGGCCTTCGTCGAGGTCGGGCGTGACGTAGTGCGCCGTGGCGCCGATCAACTTCACGCCGCGGTCGTGCGCCTGGTAGTAAGGCTTGGCACCCTTGAAGCTCGGCAAGAAGCTGTGGTGGATGTTGATGGCCCGGCCCTGCAGGAACTGGCAAAACTCGGGGCTCAGGATCTGCATGTAGCGCGCCAGCACGACCAGGTCGATGCCCTGCTCGGCCACCAGGGCCTCAACCTGACGCTCCTGCTCGCGCTTGACCTCGGCCGAAGACCCGGTGGGCAAGGGCAGATGGTGGAAAGGGATGCCATAGCTGGCGGCCAGTTCCGCGTAATCCGGGTGATTAGAGACGATGGCCGGGATGTCCACGTTGAGCCAACCCGAGCGCCAGCGAAACAGCAGGTCATTGAAGCAATGGCCGTGCTTGCTGACCATGATCAGCAGCCTGGGCTTGCGCGCCATCGCGTGGATCTGGGCACTCATGCCGAACTGTTCGCGCACATGGCCGAAGAGGTTGTCGAGCGTGGCCGCATCGGCCAGGTGTGCCGGTGCAGCAAAGTGCACACGCATGAAGAACAGGCCCGTGCTGTCATCGCTTTGCACGTCGCCGAACTGCTGCGAGTCGATGATGTTGCAGCCCGCCTGCGACAGCAGGCCCGACACGGCGTGGACGATGCCGGTGGTGTCCCTGCAAGAGAGGGTCAGGACGAATTCATTGGCGGTCTTCATGATGCCTGGCATTGTAGGCGGGCACACCGGGCCGCTGCCGGCCGCCATCACCCGCTGTTGCTGAAGCCCGATCGGCCTTGCGCAGAGAGGGCAAGCACCAAAGCCGCCATGGCTCCAGGCACAAAAAAGCCCGGCGCAGGCCGGGCTTGGCTGATCGGGTGATCCGATCGGCTCGGGTCGATGACGGCGACTCAGTGACCGTGGTGCACGTGCTCACCGTCCTTGAGCTTGTAGACCGTGCCGCAGTATGGGCAACGGCCTTCGCCGTCGGTGGCCACGTCGATGAAGACCTTCGGGTGGTGGTTCCACACCGGCATCTTCGGGTTCGGGCAGAAGACCACGCCGGGGCCTTGCAGCTCGGCGGCGCCGACTTCGATGACGGACTTCGGGGCTTGGGTCGCTGTGCTCATGATGTTGCTTTCGTGGGGGTCAGCAGATCAGGGCGGTGCTTCAGCGCACCGGGGTCAGCCACTCGGCGTACTTGGCGTTGCGGCCGTTGACGATGTCGAAGAAGGCTGACTGGATCTTCTCGGTGATCGGGCCGCGCGAGCCGATGCCAATCTGGATGCGGTCGAGTTCGCGGATCGGGGTGACCTCGGCTGCCGTGCCCGTGAAGAAGGCTTCGTCGGCGATGTAGATCTCGTCGCGGGTGATGCGCTTTTGCACGATCTCCAGGCCCAGGTCCTTGGCGATCGCGAAGATGGTGTTGCGCGTGATGCCGTTGAGCGCACCGGCCGACAGGTCGGGGGTGTAGATCACGCCGGACTTGATCACGAAGATGTTCTCGCCCGCGCCTTCGGACACAAAGCCGGCGCTGTCGAGCAGCAGGGCCTCGTCGTAGCCGTCGTCCGTGGCTTCCATGTTGGCCAGGATCGAGTTGGTGTAGTTGCTCACCGCCTTGGCCTGCGTCATCGTGATGTTGACGTGGTGGCGGGTGTAGCTCGAGGTCTTGACGCGGATGCCGCGCTTCATGCCCTCTTCACCGAGGTAGGCACCCCAGGTCCAGGCGGCGACCATCAGGTGCACCTTGGCACCCTTGGGGCTCACGCCCAACTTCTCGGAACCCAGCCAGACCAGCGGGCGGATGTAGCCGCTTTCGAGCTTGTTGGCCTTGACCACGTCGATCTGAGCCTGTTCGACCTGCTCCAGCGTGAACGGCATGGGCATGCGCAAGATCTTGGCGCTGTTGAACAGGCGCTCGGTGTGCTCGCGCAGGCGGAAGATGGCCGGGCCGTTGACGGTGTTGTAGGCGCGAACGCCCTCGAAGGCGCCGCAGCCGTAGTGCAGCGTGTGGGTCAGCACGTGGACCTTGGCGTCGCGCCACTCCACCAGCTCGCCGTCCATCCAGATCTTGCCGTCGCGGTCGTCCATCGACATGGGGTGTCCTTTCCGGTGCCGCCTTCTGCCAGCGACACGTTGAAACCTGTGTAGAACCCTCGATTGTAGACCTCTGGCAGCGCCCACGGCCGCATTGGCGCACGAGCGCCCTTGCCCTGCGGCCCCGCAGACCCCGTGGCCCGCTCAGCAGCGACCCAGCACCAACCGCCGCGTGTGCAGGGCGATCATGCGCTCCTCGTCGGTCGGCACCACCCACGCCGCCACCGCGCTGTCGGCCGTGCTGATGCGCCATTGCTCGCCATCGGGCAAGACCGGCGCCTCGCGGTTGGCGGTTTCATCCAGTGCCAGGCCCAGCCAGGCCGCCTGCCGGCACACCGCCTCGCGGATCGGCGCCGCGCGCTCGCCGATGCCGGCCGTGAACACCACCGCGTCCAGCCCGCCCAGCACGGCGGCCATGGCACCCAGCTCACGCGTGATGCGGTGCACGTAGAGCTCGATGGCCTCGCGGGCCTCAACGCGCGGGCTGGCCAGCAAGGTGCGCATGTCCGACGACTCGCCCGACACCCCCAGCAGCCCCGACTCGCTGTAAAGCAGGTGCTCGATGCCACGCGCATCCAGGCCCCGCTCATCCATCAGCCACAGCAGCACACCCGCGTCCAGGCTGCCGCAACGCGTGCCCATCATCAAACCTTCGAGCGCGGTGAAGCCCATGCTGCTGGCCACGCTGCGGCCACCCCGCATGGCGCACATGCTTGCGCCATTGCCAAGGTGCATGACCACGGTTCGACCCTGCGCTGCGCGCGCGTCCACATCCGGCAACCGGCTGGCGATGTACTCGTAGGACAGGCCATGGAAGCCATATCGGCGCACACCCGCGTCATGCAACTCGCGCGGCAGCGCGAAACGCTGGTGCAATGGCGGGCACGTGGCATGGAAAGCCGTGTCGAAGCAACCCACCTGCGGCAGGCCCGGCGCCACGCGCCGCAGCGCCCGCACCGGCGAGAGGTTGTGCGGCTGGTGCAGCGGCGCCAAGGGCACCAGGGCGTCGAGTTCGGCCAGCACCGCGTCGTCGAGCATCACCGGCTCGCTGAAGAGGCTGCCGCCATGCACGATGCGGTGGCCCACGGCGCACAAGGTGTGTCCCTTGAGGAAGGGCTGCAAGGCTTTGAGCAAAAAAGCCAGGGCCTCGTCGTGCGACAGCGGCTGCCCCTCTGGCCACGCATGCCGCAACACATCGACACCATCGGGTGTGTGGGCCTTCAGGCAAGGCTTGCCCTGCAGCCCGTCGATCTGGCCATGCAGCCAGGGCTCGCTCACATCGGCCGGGAACAGCGAGAACTTCAGGCTCGACGAACCCGCGTTGAAAACGACGATGGCTTGGCTCATGCCAGGCCTCCGCTCGCCTGGGGCGCAGCCGCCGACACCTGCTCGAGCCGCTCCGCCTGCAGTTGCGCCGCCTTTTCCTGTTGGGCCCGCGCCAGCAGCTTGAGCACCGCCGCCGAAGCCAGCCGCGTGCGCACGCTGTCCGCGCGGCTGGTCAGGATGATGGGCACGCGCGCGCCCAGCACGATACCCGCGCTGTCGGCGCCCGCCAGGTATTGCAACTGCTTGGCCACCATGTTGCCCGCCTCCAGGTTGGGCACGACGAGGATGTCGGCCCGCCCCGCCACGTCCGAAACGATGTGCTTGGTCTGCGCAGCCTCCACACTCACCGCGTTGTCGAAAGCCAGCGGCCCGTCGACCCGCGCGCCGGTGATCTGCCCCCGGTCGGCCATCTTGCACAGCATGGCCGCGTCGATGGTGGCCGGCATCTCGGGGTTGACGGTCTCGACCGCCGCCAGGATGGCCACCTTGGGCTCGACCACGCCCAGCACATGCGCCAAGTCGATGGCGTTCTGCACGATGTCGACCTTGTCGCGGATGGTCGGCGCGATGTTGATGGCCGCATCGGTCACCAACAGCATGCGCGGGTAGGCCGGCACATCCATCACGAAGACATGGCTGACGCGGCGCCCGCTGCGCAGCCCCGAGCCCGAAGCCACCACCGCCCCCATGAGCTCGTCGGTGTGCAGGCTGCCCTTCATCAACGCCTGCACCTCGCCGGACCGGGCCAGGGCCACCGCCGCATCGGCAGCGGCATGGCTGTGCTCGGTGGGCACGAGGCGATGGGGCGCCAGGTCCCAGCCATTGGCCTGCGCCACCGCGCGGATCTTGGCTTCGGGCCCAACCAGCACCGGCTCGATCAAGCCATGCTTGGCCGCCTCCAGCGCACCGCCCAGTGAAGCCGCGTCACAGGGGTGGACCACCGCGCAAGGCACGGCCGGTTGCGCCTCGCATTCGCGGAACAGGTGAGCGAAAACATCGTGCCGACGCAGCACCACGTTCGGCGCCTCACGCTCATCGACCACCTGGCTGGTCAGCGGCGCACGCACGGTCACCGTGCCGGCCAGCAGCACCGTGTCGCCCCGGCGCACCTGGCATTCGAACACGATGCGATCAGGCGCCTGCTTCTCCAGCGCGGTGATGGAGGCTACCAACTCATCGCCCGCGCACGCCTGCCCCGCGTAGCTGAGCTGATGCGCCAGGATCACCGTGCCCGGACCTGGCAACTGGCGCTTGAGCATGCCGTGCACGAGCGCCTCGGCGCTGACGCCTGCGCAGGCCGGACCGCTGCACGCCGCCTGATCCTCATCGGACACGAAGGGATCGGCCTCGCCAGACACCAAGGCCATGAGCTCGACCTCTTGGCGGGTCACCATGTGATGCACGACCAAGGTCGCGCCCGGCTCGATCTGCTCGAAGGTGTGGTTGCGGTAGGCGGTCATGGCGCTCCAGGGTGTGCATGCATGCGCCGGACGGGCATCGTCCGGAGCGGTCTTCAAGCATAGAGCCTGCTCGCGCGCATGCATGCCCGAACGCGCGCCCATGCGCACGCCTTTGATCCAGGTTCAGCGCGAGCGCCTCGCTTCGTGGCAAAAACCACCTGTCTCGCGCGGTCATTCCAGGCACTTCGCCACCTTAAGACGACTGGTCATATTATTTGCCCATGCCTCGCACCGCCGACCCCACCGACATCCCGCGCCGCCTCACCGACGCAGGCTACCTGCTGTTCAACCGGCATGGCTACAACGCCACCGGCATCCAGCAAATCACCGACCAGGCCGGCGTGCCCAAAGGCTCCTTCTACAACCACTTCGACAGCAAGGAAGCCTTCGCGGCGCGCATCCTGCGGCACTACGCCGATTGGGTCGACGAAGCCTGGGACCTGTGCCTGACCGACGCTCCGCCCGACGCCCTCGGCGCCATCCGACACGCCTTCGCGCGCTTCGTCGAACACCACGCCCGCACCGAATGCCAAGGCTGCCTGGTGGGCAACTTCGCCGCCGAAGTCGCCGAGTCCAGCCCCGCCTGCCGCGATGTCTTGCAAGCCAGCATGGACGCCTGGCGTGAACGCCTCGCCGGCCTCGTCGAACGCGCCCAGGCCGAAGGCAGCATTCGCCGCGACGTGGAAGCCCGCACCATCTCCCTGCTGTTCTGGGATGCGTGGGAAGGCGCCCTGCTGCGCATGAAGATCGAACGCCACACCGGGCCGCTGAGCGACACCGTCGCCCTGTTGCTCGACGTGCTGCTGGCGCACCCGAGCCAAAAGGCGTCCCACGCCGGCCAAGGTCCGCCGCGCAGCGCAGGCTGAAGGCACGCCCAGGCATCACCGAATCCTCAGCCCGAGCGCCCCATTCATCACGCACTCATGGCACACACAGCGCGCTCACGGCGCACCCATCACGCCCCAGCTTCCGAGCCAAACCGATCAACCGATCCACCCCGAGCCAACACCTCGTGCGCCCAACAGGCGCACCCTTTGCAACCCTTCACTGGATTTACCGGAGCACCCCATGACCGAGACCGTTCGCGACCTCTTCCAACCCTTCAAACTGGGCGACATCCAGTTGGCCAACCGCATGGTGATGGCCCCGCTGACCCGCAACCGCGCCGAAGACGGCAACGTCCCGGGAGCGATGACCATCGAGTACTACGCCCAGCGCGCCAGCCTCGGCCTCATCATCGCCGAGGCCACCCAGGTGTCGGCCCAGGCCCAGGGCTATGTGTCGACCCCCGGCGTGCACACGCCCGAACAAATCGCCGCCTGGCGCAAGGTGACCGACGAAGTCCACGCCCGTGGCGGCAAGATCTTCGTGCAGCTGTGGCACACCGGCCGCATGTCGCACACCGCCTTCCAGCCGGGCGAAAACGCCCCAGTGGCGCCCTCCGCCATCCGCGCCAACGCCAAGACCTACATCCCCGGCGCCGGCTACGTCGACACATCGCTGCCTCGTGCGCTCGAAACCGCTGAAATCGCCGGCATCGTCGATGACTTCCGCACCGCAGCGCGCAACGCCATCGAGGCTGGCTTCGACGGTGTCGAGATCCACGGCGCCCACGGCTACTTGATCGACGCATTCCTGCGCGACGGCTCGAACAAGCGCACCGACCAGTACGGTGGCTCGATTGAAAACCGCGCCCGCTTTCTGGTCGAAGTCATGACCGCCGTCATCGGCGAAATCGGCGCCAGCAAGGTCGGCATCCGCCTCTCGCCTGTCTCGCCAGTCAACGATTCGAACGAATCCAATCCCCAGCCGCTGTTCGAACACGTGGTGCGCGAGCTGGAGAAGCTGCACCCGGTGTACATCCACGTCGTCGAAGGCGCCACAGGCGGCCCGCGTGACAACGCACCGTTCGACTACGAAGCCTTGCGCAAGCTCTACAGCGGCGTCTGGATGCTCAACAACGGCTACAACAAGGACATGGCCCAGGAAGCCATCGCCAGCGGCCGAGCCGACCTGGTCTCATTCGGCCGCCTGGCACTGACCAACCCCGACCTGGTGCGCCGCTTCAAGGAAAATGCGCCGCTCAACGAGCTGTTCCAGGACGCGCCGCTCTACGGTGGCCAAGGCCCGCACGGCTACACCGACTACCCGACGCTCCCCTGACGGCTACATCGCTTAAGGATCCGGCCTGGCCGGGCCCCGTGGCGATGATGCAGTCGTGACACCCCAGCCCGACCCAAGCAGGTCGGGCTTTTTCATGCCCGCCACACATGGAAGCACTGTGCGTTGCAGACCCAAACGCATCAAAGCGCCAGACAAACAAAAAGGCCACTCGCGAACGAGTGGCCTTCTTCATTTGGTTGCGGGGGCCGGATTTGAACCAACGACCTTCGGGTTATGAGCCCGACGAGCTACCAGACTGCTCCACCCCGCGTCAGATGAGGTGATGGCGTTTGCCAGGAATGCAAGCTTTGAACTTGCATTGCCTTTTTTACAAACGCCGGGCTCAAGCACTGGTGTGCATGGCTTGAACCTGTGTTTTGGTTGCGGGGGCCGGATTTGAACCAACGACCTTCGGGTTATGAGCCCGACGAGCTACCAGACTGCTCCACCCCGCGACAGAGACATAGATTATGGCACGTTTTTGCCGCCATGGCTACATGCGGACACCGAATCAGCCAAGAACGCACAAGAAAAAAGCCCGCTGCATGCACAGCGGGCTCTTTGTCTCATCGCCACTCGCCAAATCGGTCAAGACCAATCAGCAAGAAGCATCAAGCACCGATGATCAATGATGATCACTCAGCGGCTTCAACGGCTTCTTCAGCATGGCTGCGCTCGACCAGCTCCATGTAGGCCATCGGGGCGTTGTCGCCCACGCGGAAGCCCATCTTCAGGATGCGGGTGTAGCCGCCGGGACGCTTGGCGAACAGGGGGCCCAGCACGTCGAAGAGCTTGACCACGTTGTCGCGGTTGCGCAGGCGATCGAAAGCCAGGCGGCGGTTGGCGACGGTCGGGACCTTGGCCAGGGTGATCAGCGGCTCGACGATGCGACGCAGTTCCTTGGCCTTTGGCACGGTGGTCTTGATGGCTTCGTGCTCGATCAACGAGTTGGCCATGTTGCGGAACATGGCTGCACGGTGAGACGAAGTGCGGTTCAGTTTACGGAGGCCGTTGCCGTGACGCATGGTGCTTTCCTTTCTTTATCAAAACCGGCGGCCGGTTCAAGGTACCGCCGGGTGCACCGGGCAGCCTGTTGACTGCCCATGAGAGAAAACTTGCTCCACCCTTGCCACCACTGGACCTCGATCCAGCAGCAGCCACGGATCCGGCTTTGCCGGTCCGTCGGCTGCGCCCCCTTGAGGGGGCCGCCGAAGGCGGTAGGGGGTGTTACCGCTTATCCAGACCTTGGGGCGGCCAGGCTTCCAGGCGCGAGCCCAGGGCCAGACCACGGGAAGCCAGCACTTCCTTGATTTCGTTGAGCGACTTGCGACCCAGGTTCGGGGTCTTGAGCAGCTCGGTCTCGGTGCGCTGGATCAGGTCGCCGATGTAGTAGATGTTCTCTGCCTTGAGGCAGTTGGCCGAACGCACGGTGAGTTCGAGCTCGTCGACCGGACGCAGCAGGATCGGGTCGAAGTGCTGGGCCGACTTGGCGGGCGCGTCGAAAGCGGCGATCTCGCTGCCTTCCAGTTGCGCGAACACGGCCAGCTGTTCGACCAGGATCTTGGCCGAAGCACGGATCGCTTCCTCGGGCGAGATGGCGCCGTTGGTTTCGATCTCCATGACCAGCTTGTCCAGGTCGGTGCGCTGCTCCACGCGGGCGCTTTCAACCGTGTAGCTCACACGCTTGACGGGCGAGAACGAAGCGTCCAGCACGATGCGGCCGATGGCCTTGCTCGACTCTTCGCCATAGCGGCGCACGTTGCCAGGCACGTAGCCGCGGCCCTTCTCGACCTTGATCTGCATGTCCAGCTTGCCGCCTTGCGACAGGTGGGCGATGACGTGGCCGGGGTTGACGATCTCGATGTCGTGCGGGGTCTGGATGTCAGCGGCCGTGACGGGACCTTCGCCGTCCTTGCGCAGGACCAGGGTCACTTCGTCGCGGTTGTGCAGACGGAACACCACGCCCTTGAGGTTCAGCATGATGTTGACCACGTCTTCCTGCACGCCGTCGATCGACGAGTACTCGTGCAGCACACCGGCGATGGTGACTTCCGTGGGTGCGAAACCGACCATCGACGACAACAGCACGCGACGCAGCGCGTTGCCGAGGGTGTGGCCATAGCCGCGCTCGAACGGTTCGAGCGTGACCTTGGCACGGTGACCGCCGAGCGGTTCCACCTGGATGGCTTTGGGTTTCAGCAAATTCGTTTGCATGAGGTCTTCCTGTCAATACCCTCGGCTCGTTACACCGATAAGGCTGCTGGACCAACCGGAGCACCATGCTCCGGCTCTGAAAAACACAAGCCGCCGGACCCGAAAGCCCAACGGCGAGGGGCCGCGACGCACACCGGCAAGGCGCGCAACGCGGCCAGCGATCGCATCAACGCGAATACAGTTCGACGATCAGCGATTCGTTGATGTCGGAACCGAACTCGTCGCGGTCCGGGGTCTTCTTGAACACGCCTTCCAGCTTGGCGCCGTCCACCTGCACCCAGCCCGGCAGACCGATGGACTCGGCCAGCTTGTAGGCTTCCTGGACGCGCACTTGCTTCTTGGCCTTTTCGCGCACGGCGACGACATCACCAGTCTTGACCATGTACGAAGGGATGTTCACGACCTGGCCGTTCACCACGATGCCCTTGTGACCGACCAGCTGGCGGGCTTCGGCGCGGGTGGAGGCGTAGCCCATGCGGTAGACGACGTTGTCCAGGCGCGATTCGAGCAGGCTCAGCAGGTTGGCGCCGGTGTTGCCTTTGCGGCGCTCGGCTTCAGCGAAGTAGCGGCGGAATTGCTTTTCCAGGACGCCGTACATGCGCTTGACCTTCTGCTTTTCACGCAGCTGCAGGCCGAAGTCAGAGGTGCGCGAACCGGAGGTGCGGCCGTGCTGACCAGGCTTGGTGTCGAACTTGGCCTTGTCGCTGATGGGGCGGCGGGCGCTCTTGAGGAACAGGTCGGTGCCTTCGCGGCGGGCCAGTTTGGCCTTGGGTCCGAGGTAACGTGCCACTTTTCGTGTCCTTGTTTGATCTGACGCCAGCCCATGGAGGGACCCGGCGCGAGTCTGCGGGCCTTTGGCGCACAGACGGTGGGCTTCAGCAAAACCGGGCAGCATGGAGCCGCCCGATATCGGAAAACTTGCGATTCTAGCAAGCGATTGAGTCACTCCGCAAATAACCCGCCCAATTGGTCGGAATCCCGGAGCGACAACACCTCGCCGGCGTCAGCCGGGCGAGGTGGTTGTTCGGTGCCCCATGTGGGCCACCGAGCAGGCTGGCATCAGATGCGGCGACGCTTCTGAGGACGGCAACCGTTGTGGGGAACCGGGGTCACGTCCGAGATGGAGTTGATCCGGATGCCCAGCGAAGCCAGGGCACGAACCGACGACTCGCGACCAGGACCAGGGCCCTTGATCTCGACGTCGAGGTTCTTGATGCCTTGCTCTTGCGCAGCGCGGCCGGCCACTTCAGCAGCCACCTGGGCAGCGAAGGGGGTCGACTTGCGCGAGCCCTTGAAGCCCTGACCACCCGACGAGGCCCAAGACAGGGCGTTGCCTTGACGGTCGGTGATGGTGATGATGGTGTTGTTGAACGAAGCGTGCACGTGGGCGATGCCGTCCGCAATGTTCTTGCGGACCTTCTTGCTCACACGACGGGCAGCGCTGTTCGCAGGTGCTTTTGCCATGATGTTTCTCTTTCGAACTCAGTCAACCAGCGCGGATCACTTCTTGCCAGCGATGGCCTTGCGCGGACCCTTGCGGGTGCGGGCATTCGTGCGGGTGCGTTGACCACGCATCGGCAGGCCACGGCGATGGCGGAAGCCGCGATAGCAACCCAGATCCATCAGGCGCTTGATGTTCATCGAGAGTTCGCGGCGCAGGTCACCTTCAATGGTGAGCTTGCCCACTTCTTCCCGAATCTTTTCCAGGTCGCCGTCGGTCAATTCCTTGATCTTCTTGTCGAAGGGAATGCCTGCAGCCGTGCAGATCTTCTGCGCGGTGGTGCGACCAATGCCGTAGATCGAAGTCAAACCGATTTCGGTGTGCTTGTGCGGCGGAATGTTGATGCCAGCAATACGAGCCATAACTGTCCTCTGAACGCGTGTGTCGTCGCCCGATCAGGCGGCGATCAGCCTTGACGCTGCTTGTGGCGGGGGTCCGTGCAGATCACGCGGACCACGCCCTTGCGGCGGATGATTTTGCAATTGCGGCACATGACCTTGACGGATGCCGAGACTTTCATGGTCTTCTCCTGAACCGCCGGTTGCCCAGCGGAAATTCGCCCACGTTTCCGGGGTCAAAAACTCCAGCTCACTTCGCCCGGAACACGATGCGAGCACCGACTCAAACCAGTTTCAAGCTTCACACGCCAGGCTTGCAGCCCATCGTGTTGGCAGTGGTAGGCCACTGCGTTCAGCTTGCCTTGAAATTCGCCTTTTTCAGCAGAGAGTCATACTGCTGAGACATGACGTAGGACTGCACCTGGGCCCAGAAATCCATCGTGACGACCACGATGATGAGCAGCGAAGTCCCACCGAAGTAGAAGGGAACGTTGTACTTGAGCACGAGGAACTCGGGCAGCAGGCACACCGCAGTGATGTACACGGCACCGACCAGGGTCAGGCGGGCCAAGATTTTATCAATGTATCGAGCGGTTTGGTCGCCAGGACGGATCCCGGGGATGAATGCACCACTCTTTTTCAAGTTGTCTGCGGTCTCTCGGCTGTTGAACACCAGGGCCGTGTAGAAGAAGCAGAAGAACACAATGGCCACCGAGTACAGGATCACGTAGATCGGTTGACCCGGCGAAAGCATGGCGGCGATGTCCTTCAGCCAGCGCATGCTGTCACCCGTGGCGAACCAGCCCACGGCGGTGGTCGGCAGCAGGATGATCGACGAAGCGAAGATCGGAGGGATCACGCCAGCCATGTTGATCTTGAGCGGGAGGTGCGAGGACTGGCCGCCGTAGACACGGTTGCCGACCTGGCGCTTGGCGTAATTGACCAGGATCTTGCGCTGGCCACGCTCGACGAACACCACCGCGTAGGTCACCAGGCCGATCAGGGCCACGATGAAGATGGCCGCAGGGATGCTCATGGCGCCGGTGCGAATCAACTCGAACAAGCCAGCCAGCGCACCCGGCAGACCCGCAGCAATACCACCAAAGATCAGGATCGAGATGCCGTTGCCCAGACCGCGCTCGGTGATCTGCTCACCCAGCCACATCAGGAACATCGTGCCAGCCGTCAAACTGATGACGGTGGTCATGCGGAAGCCGAAGCCAGGGCTGATGACCAGACCAGCCGTGCCTTCCAGTGCCACAGCGATGCCGAAGGACTGGAACAAAGCCAGACCCAGCGTGCCGTAGCGGGTGTATTGCGTGATCTTGCGACGACCGGCTTCGCCCTCTTTCTTGAGCTGTTCCAGTTGCGGGATCACATAGCCCATCATCTGCATGATGATGGACGCGGAGATGTAGGGCATGATGCCCAGCGCGAACACGGTGAAGCGCGACAGCGCGCCACCCGAGAACATGTTGAACAGGCTCAGGATGCCGCCTTGCTGACCCTTGAACAACTGTTGCAGCTGCGCAGGGTCGATCCCCGGCACGGGGATGTGGGCCCCGATGCGGTAGACGACCAGCGCGAGCAGCAGGAAGACCAGGCGACGTTGGAGGTCGCCGTACTTGCCGCTTTGTGCCAGTTGAGAGGGAGAAGTTGCCACGCTGAGTCCTGTTCAGGAGACGTTCTTATTCGGCGATGGAGCCGCCGGCTGCTTCGATCGCGGCCTTGGCACCAACGGTGGCGCCGATGCCCTTCAAGACGACCTTGGCAGACAGTTCACCCGACTTGATCACCTTGACGACCTTGGCCAGCTGGGGCACGAGGCCGGCTTGCTTCAGGGTCAGGACGTCCACCTCAGCGGCGCCCAGAGCCTGCAGTTCGCTCAGGGTGATTTCGGCGTTGTACTTCAGCGATTGCGACTTGAAGCCACGCTTGGGCAGGCGACGTTGCAGCGGCATTTGACCGCCTTCGAAGCCGACCTTGTGGTAGCCGCCCGAACGCGACTTCTGACCCTTGTGACCGCGACCGGCGGTCTTGCCCAGGCCGGAGCCGATGCCACGGCCGACACGGCGCTTGGCATGCTTGGCACCCGATGCGGGCTTGATGCTGTTGAGTTCCATGATGTTCCTCTGACTGCCGGATGCCTTACAGCACCTGGACCAGGTAACGGACCTTGGTGATCATGCCGCGCACAGCGGGCGTGTCTTCCAGGACAGCGGTGCTGTTCAGGCGACGCAGGCCCAGGCCCTTCACGGTGGCACGGTGGTCGGCCTTGCAGCCGATCACGCTGCGGACCAGCTTGACGGTGACGGTTTTCTTTTCGCTCATGTCTGCTCTCCTGCGATCAGTTGAACAGCTGTTCAACGCTCAGACCGCGCTTGGCAGCGACTTCGGACGGCGTCGTGGCCTTGGCCAGGGCGTCGAACGTGGCGCGGACCATGTTGTAGGGGTTCGAAGAACCCAGGCTCTTGGCGACGATGTCGGTGATGCCCATCACTTCGAAGACAGCGCGCATCGGGCCGCCGGCGATGATGCCGGTACCGGCGGGAGCCGGAGCCAGCAGCACCTTGGCTGCGCCGTGTTCGCCGGTCACGTTGTGGTGAACGGTGCCGTTCTTCAGCGAGACCTTCAGCATGTTGCGACGTGCTTGGTCCATGGCCTTTTGCACGGCCAGGGGCACTTCACGTGCCTTGCCCTTGCCCATGCCGATGCGGCCATCGCCGTCACCAACCACGGTGAGGGCTGCGAAACCCATGATCCGACCGCCCTTGACCACTTTGGTCACGCGGTTCACCTGGATCATCTTCTCGCGCAGACCATCGTCGCGACCTTCGTCTGCCACTTTGGGTTGAAACTTAGCCATTTGAGATTCCTTCCGGTTGCTGCGCGAGGCTTAGAACTGGAGGCCGGCTTCACGCGCGGCTTCAGCCAGGGCCTTGATGCGACCGTGATACTGGTAACCAGCACGGTCGAAAGCCACCTTCTCGACGCCAGCAGCCTTCGCACGTTCGGCGATGCGCTTGCCGATCAGCGAAGCGGCTTCGGTGTTGCCACCGTTCTTGATTTGCTCGCGCACTTCCTTCTCGGCGGTCGACGCGGTGGCGATGACCTTGCTGCCGTCGCCAGAAATCACGCTGGCGTAGATGTGCAGGTTGCTGCGGGTGACCGTCAGACGCACGGCGCCTTGCAGGGCGATGCGAACACGGGTCTGGCGCGCACGACGCAGGCGCTGTTCCTTCTTGCTCAATGCCATGATGAATCAGCTCCTTACTTCTTCTTGGTCTCTTTGAGGACCACGCGCTCGTCCGCATAGCGGATGCCCTTGCCCTTGTAAGGCTCGGGCGGACGGAACGCACGCACTTCGGCAGCGATCTGGCCGACGACCTGACGGTCGGCGCCCTTGATCAGGATCTCGGTCTGAGACGGGGTCTCGACCTTGATGCCGGCGGGCATGTCCTTCACCACGGGGTGAGAGAAACCGATTTGCAGGTTCAGCTTCTGGCCTTGGGCCTGGGCGCGGAAGCCCACGCCGACCAGGGTCAGCTTCTTCTCGAAGCCCTTGGACACACCGTTGATGGTGTTGGCCAGCAGGGCGCGGAAGGTGCCGGACATGGCATTGGCTGCGGCGGTGTCGTTGACCGGGGCGACCTTCAGCGTGGCGCCGTCTTGCGTGACGGTGACCAGGCCGTTGGCCGGCAGGCTCAGGGTGCCGTTGCCGCCCTTGACGGTGATGGCTTCGGCCGAGATCTTGACGTCCACACCTTGAGGGACGGCGATCGGCATTTTTCCAACGCGGGACATTGCGATTGCTCCTCTATCAGGCGACGTACGCGATGACTTCGCCACCGATGCCGGCAGCGCGAGCCTTGCGGTCGGTCATGACGCCCTTCGGGGTGGTCACGATGGCAACGCCCAGGCCGTTCATGACCTGAGGGATGTCGTGACGGCCCTTGTAGATGCGCAGACCGGGACGGGACACACGCTCGATGCGCTCGATGACCGGACGGCCAGCGTAGTACTTCAAAGCGATTTCCAGCGTGGGCTTGGCGGCTTCACCGGTGACGGCGAAACCGTCGATGTAGCCTTCGTCCTTCAGGACTTGGGCGATCGCGACTTTCAGCTTGGAAGACGGCAGGGCAACGTTGGTCTTGTTGACCATTTGTGCGTTGCGGATGCGCGTCAGCATGTCGGCGATGGGATCACTCATGCTCATGGGATAACTCCTGTTCGTGCCCGGCCGGATTACCAGCTTGCCTTGGTGACACCGGGGATGTCGCCAGCGAAAGCCAATTCACGGATCTTGGAACGGCCGAGGCCGAACTGACGGAAAGTGCCACGGGGGCGACCGGTCAGGTTGCAGCGTGCGCGCAGACGGGTCGGGTTGGCATTGCGGGGCAGCTTTTGCAGCTCAAGGCGAGCGGCGTAGCGCTCTTCTTCCGACTTCTTGGCGTCATCGATGATGGCCTTGAGTTCGGCGTACTTCTTGGCGTACTTGGCGACGAGCTTTTCGCGCTTTTCTTCGCGTTGCTTCAGAGAGACTTTTGCCATGGCGGGCCTCAGTTCTTGAACGGGAACTTGAAAGCCGTCAGCAATGCCTTGGCTTCTTCGTCGGTCTTGGCGGTCGTCGTGATGCTGATGTTCAGACCACGGACAGCATCGATCTTCTCGTACTCGATTTCCGGGAAGATGATCTGTTCCTTGACGCCCACGTTGTAGTTGCCGCGACCGTCGAACGAACGACCCGAGATGCCGCGGAAGTCACGCACGCGGGGCAGCGAGACGGTGACGAAGCGGTCCAGGAATTCGAACATGGTGACGCCACGCAGGGTGACCATGCAGCCGATGGGCATGTTTTCGCGGATCTTGAAACCGGCGATGGCCTTCTTCGACATGGTGACCACGGGCTTCTGGCCGGCGATCTTGGTCAGGTCGCCAACGGCGTGTTCCATGACCTTCTTGTCGGAGACGGCTTCCGAGACACCCATGTTCAGGGTGATCTTGGTCAGGCGCGGCACTTCCATGATCGACTTGTAGCCGAACTGCTTCATCAGTTCGGGGACGATCTTTTCGCGGTAGATCTGCTGCAGGCGAGCTTGTTGTTGAGCCATTTGTGACCTCAAGCCTTGATTTCTTCGCCGCTGGACTTGAAGACGCGCACTTTCTTGCCGTCAGCCAGGAGCTTGATACCGACGCGGTCAGCCTTGCCGGAGGCAGGGTTGAAGATCGCCACGTTGGACTGGTGGATGGGCATGGTCTTGTCGACGATGCCACCGGTGGTGCCCTTCAGGGGGTTCGGCTTGACGTGCTTTTTGGACACGTTCACGCCGTCGACCAGCAGGTGGTCGGCGTCGACGCGAGCGGACACGGTGCCGCGCTTGCCTTTGTCACGGCCGGTCAGGACGATGACCTGGTCGCCGGTTTTGAGCTTGTTCATTGAGCTGTCCTTTGCGTTGGCCGAGGAGTTACAGAACCTCGGGGGCCAGCGAGACGATCTTCATGAAGCGCTCGGTACGCAGTTCACGCGTGACCGGGCCGAAGATGCGGGTGCCGATGGGCTCCAGCTTGGTGTTCAGCAGCACGGCGGCGTTGCCGTCGAACTTGACCAGCGAGCCGTCCTGGCGACGCACGCCCTTGGCGGTGCGAACCACCACGGCGCTGTAGACCTCGCCCTTCTTGACGCGGCCACGAGGTGCAGCTTCTTTGATGCTGACCTTGATGATGTCACCGATGCCGGCGTAACGGCGCTTTGAGCCACCGAGCACCTTGATGCACATGACGCTCTTGGCACCCGTGTTGTCAGCGACATCGAGTCGCGATTGCATTTGGATCATGGTGTACCCCAACTTGACCGTTCGGCTGCGCAACCCCTGCAAAACCCTTTTGCAGACCAGCCACACAACAACGAACCATCAGTCTTGGGCCCGTAGAACGGGCGGATCTGAAAGAAGCCCTGACTTCGAAGAATCCCGCCAAGGGGTGGCGAGCCGAAATCAGAAAGCGCTCTAACAGCGAAGCCTTGCATTATGCACGACTTCTGATGCGTGCGTCAAGCACCCCTGTCGAACCGGGGCGTGGCGACGACAAATGCCGGGGCACACACTCGCGAAAGTGCGGGCGATTCAGTTGCCCCAGGCCGTCAACCGTTCCGCCAGGAAGGCCTGCAGCAGTCGCACCGCGGGGCCAAGTTGCCGTCGGTCGGCGCAGAGAAGGTGCAAGGGACTGACCTCACCTCGCCAAGCCGGGCACAGCGCGACGAGCCGGCCAGCCCGCAGGTCAGCCCGGACATCGAGCTCCGATTTGTAGGCGATGCCCAGCCCATCGACCGCCCACCGGCGCACCACCTCGCCGTCGTCGGCCTGGCGATCACCCCGCACCTCGACGTCGAGGGCCTGACCTTCGCTCCAGAAGCGCCAGCGCTGGTGCACCTGTTCGCCCAGCACGTAGCAGAGGCAGTTGTGCTCGGCGAGTTCTTCGGGATGCCGCACCGCGCCATGGCGCTCGATGTATCGCGGCGACGCGACCAGCACGCGGCGGGCGTCCGGCGCCAGTGGCAGGGCCACCAGGTCGGAATCGGGCGGCACGCCGTAGCGGATGGCGATGTCAACGGGCTGCCCGTAGACATCCGCCAGGCGGTCGGAGATCTGCAAGCGCAGGCTGACGCGCGGGTGCGCTGCCATGAACTCGCTCAACCAGGGCAGCAGGACATGGCGCCCAAGGTCGGAAGGCATCGAAACCTGAAGGCTGCCCGCTGCCACCACCTGGCCGCAGCGGATCTGCTGGCCGGCGGACTCGATCAGGTCGATCGCCTGGCGGGCGCTCGCGAGGAAGAGTTCCCCTTGCGGCGTGATGCGCTGCCTGCGGGTTGAGCGCAGCAGCAAGGGCACACCGAGTTCGCCCTCCAGGCGCTGAAGTGCCGCGCTGGCCGCCGCCGGTGTCAAGCCCAGCTTGCGCGCGGCGGCGGACAGGCTGCCGGCTTCCACGGTGGCGATGAACAGTTGCAGGTCAGAAAAAGCCCTCATCTTCAAATTATGTTTGAAATTTGTTCAACTGAACGCCAGTTTTTCAATTCAGGAAACCAAATGAAGATGTGTCTTGGGCGCTGACGCGCGCACTCGACCCCTCCACCCAGAAATCACCATGAACCTCTCAGACATCGTCCAGACCCGCTACACCACCAAGGCCTTCGACCCGAGCCGCAAGCTCAGCGCCGAGCAGGTGGAGCAGATCGAAACCCTGCTGCGCTTCAGCCCTTCGTCAACCAATGCGCAACCGTGGCACTTCGTGATCGCCAGCAGCGAAGCGGGCAAGGGCCGCATTGCCGACACGCTGGCGGGCGGGCATGCCTACAACGAGGCCAAGGTGCGCAAGGCCTCGCACGTGGTGGTGCTGTGCACCAGGCAAGCGATCACCGACGAATACCTGGAGCGCGTGCTGGCGCAGGAGCAGACCGATGGCCGCTTCGCCACGCCCGAGGCGCGCGCCGGCCAGCACACGGGCCGCTCGTTCTTCGTGAACCTGCACCGCTTCGAACGCCGCGATGCGCAGCATTGGGCCGACAAGCAGACTTACCTGGCCCTGGGTTTTCTGCTGCTCGGGGCGGCGGCGCTGGGTGTGGACGCGTGCCCGATCGAAGGCTTTGATCAGGGCGCGGTGGACGAGGCGCTGGGCCTGAGGACACAGGGTCTGTCGAGCACGGTGATCGTGGCGCTGGGTTTCCGCGCCGAGGACGACTTCAACGCCAAACTGCCGAAGTCTCGGCTGCCTGCTGATGAGGTGATCACCCGACTGTGATCAGGCCGTGCCACCGACCGTCAGGCCCTCGATGCGCAGCGTGGGCTGACCAACGCCAACCGGCACGCTCTGGCCATCCTTGCCGCAGGTGCCGACGCCGCTGTCGAGCTTGAGGTCGTTGCCGACCATGCTGACGCGGGTCATGGCGTCGGGGCCGTTGCCGATCAGGGTGGCGCCCTTGATCGGATACAGGATCTTGCCGTTTTCGACCCAGTAGGCCTCGGAAGCCGAGAAGACGAACTTGCCCGAGGTGATGTCGACCTGGCCACCGCCAAAGTTGGCAGCGTAAACACCACGCTTGATGGACTCGACGATCTCATCGGGGTGCTTGTCCCCAGCCAGCATGTAGGTGTTGGTCATGCGCGGCATGGGCAGGTGGGCGTAGCTTTCGCGGCGTCCGTTGCCGGTGGGCGCGGTCTTCATCAGGCGGGCGTTGGTGGCGTCTTGCATGTAGCCGCGCAGGATGCCGTCTTCGATCAGGACGTTGCGCTGGCTGACGTGGCCTTCGTCGTCGATGTTGAGTGAGCCGCGGCGGTCGGGCAGCGTGCCGTCGTCGAGCACGGTGACGCCCTTGGCGGCCACGCGCTGGCCGATGCGGCCGGAGAACACGCTGGAGCCCTTTCGGTTGAAGTCGCCCTCCAGCCCGTGGCCGACGGCTTCGTGCAGCAGGATGCCGGGCCAGCCGGAGCCGAGCACCACGGTCATCTCCCCTGCGGGCGCGGGGCGCGATTCAAGGTTGACGAGCGCAGCGTGAACGGCCTGATCGACGTAGCCTTGGGTGATTTCAGGGGTGAAGTAAGCCAGGTCGTGGCGTCCACCGCCGCCCGAGGAGCCGACTTCGCGGCGGCCGTTCTGCTCGGCGATGACGGTGACGGACAGGCGGATGAGCGGGCGCACGTCGGCAGCGAGCACGCCATTGGCGCGGGCCACCAGCACGACGTCGTATTCGCAGCCCAGGCCGGCCATGACCTGCACGATGCGCGGGTCCTTGGCGCGGGCACGGCGTTCGACGTCTTCAAGCAGGGCCACCTTGGCGGCGCTGTCCATGGAGGCGATGGGATCGAAATCACCGTAGAGGCTGCGGCTGGGCGCGACCTGGTGGCCGCCGACCTTGACGCGGCGACTCTGGCCAGCTGCGGCGATGGTGCGCACGGTGCGCGCGGCGTCGAGCAGCGCGGCTTCGGAGATGTCGTCGGAGTAGGCGAAGGCGGTTTTCTCGCCGGAGATGGCGCGCACGCCCACGCCCTGGTCGATGCCGAAGCTGCCGGATTTGACGATGCCTTCTTCGAGGCTCCAGCCTTCGCTGCGCGTGTACTGGAAGTACAGGTCGGCGTCGTCGACACGGTGTTGCGTGATGACGCGCAGGGCGTTCAAAAGGGTCGATTCATCCAGGCCATAGGGCGCGAGCAGCAGGTCGCGGGCGGTCTGGAGGCGGGCGAGGGTGGCTTCGACGGCGATCATGGACGCATTCTGGCACGCCAGGGGGCTCACAGGTTGAGCAGGGCCTTGACGCGCAGGAGTTCGTCGGGCTTGAAGTTGGCGTTGATGTAGGCCTGCATGTCTTGTTTGCGCTGCACGTCGGAGAGGTTCTGTGAGGCCTTCAGGCGGTCCCATTCGACGCGGGCAGCGGCCAGGCGGCGCTCCCAGTCGGCCCATTCCTCGTCGGCCTTGGCCAGGCGGTTGGCGGCGTCGACACCGTAGCGAGCGACGCGTTCGGCGTGCACGGCGGCCGGGTCCTTGCCCGGAGCCATCTGGGGCACGGGCTCGCCGGGGTCGGGCGGCGGCGGCTGGCCGGACTCGACCTGCGCGACGTATTGCTTGAACTTGGCTTCGTCTTCGGCGAAGAAGGCGCGGGCCCAGTCTTCACCCAGGATCTGGCGGCGCACCATGCGCTGCTCTTCGAACGCGGGCATCCAGGTGTTGCGATCGGACTGCACGAAGGTGTTGCGCCAATCGTGGGTGCGCAAGCTCCAGTACTTGTCCCAGATGGCCATGATGGCGTTGCCCAGCTCTTCGCCGTTGGCGCGGTGGGCTTCGTCGCTGACCAGGGTGCGGATGTCGTTGACGGTGACTTCGCCCAGGCCGAGCAAGTAGTACTCGAAGCGGGCTCGCAGGCCGCTGCAGGGGCTGAGCTTGCCCGCGGCCGTGCACCAATCGCCATTGGGTTCGGTGCCTTGGAAGGAGCCTTCGCGGAAGAGCTTGTTGCGCACCTGCTCGGCGGTCATGGCGGGTGTGCCGGACGCCTGCTTGGCCTCGCCCTGCCCTACGCCAGGTCGGATCATGCCCCAGCCGCCCGAAGCGGCTTCTGTGGAGGCACCACCCGCTTCACCTGGGCGATTGAAACCCACCCAGGCAGCGGCTGCTGCCCCCAGAACCAAGGCGGCCACACCGGCCAGCTTCCAAGCTTGCATCTGCATCGAACACCTCTTGTGCCACGGGCGCATGGCACCCGCAGCGGCGGCCTGGCGGGCAGGCCGACATCATCTTGAAACGGCACGAGGCCGTACAAATCTCAAGGAATCAAAGTAACAAGGGCGGCCGACACCCTCATGAGGCATCGGCCGCCCGGCGTCGCCAACAGGCGGCCAGTTCAGGTCACAGGATCACAGCAGGGCCCACTTCAGGCGGTTGGCGTGCTGAACGTAGAAGGCCACGGGATCAGGCGAGTCCTTGCCAATGGTACCCAGAACCTGGTTGATTTCGTCCAGGTGGTTCCAGGTGTAGTTGTCCTTGATGACGCTGCCCCAGTGGCTGGAGCAACGGCTCACCAGGCCGTCGTTGGCCTCGCCCTTGAAGTAGTCACCCGTGTAGGACAGGATGGCGTCCGACACGTCCCAGGCGTTGGTCTTCACCGAGGTGCCCGAGAACGAGTAGAAGCGGATGGTGTTGCCAGCGATGGTGGCGCGGTCCGGGCCTTGGCCGCAGGTGGTGGTCGGGGCACCGGCGGGGAACTTGGCGTTGAACTTGGCGGCGCCGGCCGAGCTGAGGGCGTTCAGGGCGGTCAGCAGGTCGGTGTCGCTGGTGGTCTTGTTACCGGTCAGCCAGGAGATCAGCTTCAGGCCAGCGGTGGCGGCCTGGTCGAAGCCACCGCCAGGGGTGGTGTTGGCCAGGATGTCATCGGCGACCTTGGAGCCGAAGTGCGTGCCAGCCATGGAGCTGACGGAAGCGACCATGCCGGGCACCACGCCAGCGGCGTAACGCACGGTGGGGCCGCCGTGGCTGTGGCCGATCAGGTTGAACTTCTTGACGCCGTCCTTGGCAGCCCATTGCTTCATCTGCTGGATGAGCTCTTCACCGCGGAATTCGGTGGTCTGCGAGGGGTTGACCGAGGCCACGTAAACGGTGGCGCCTTCGTTGCGCAGGGTGCCGGGGATGTCGTAGAAATAATTGACGGCGCCGAGGATGTTGTCGAAGCCGATGAAGCCGTGAACCAGCACGATGGGGTACTTGGTCTTGGCCTGGGTGCCGGCGTGAGCGGCCGGGGCTGCCAGGGCGACGCCAGCCACGACGGCTGCGGCGCAGATGGCCTTGAGGGACACTTGTTTGTTCATGTTGTCTCCGAGGGGACGTGAAAAAGGCGAGCAAGACCCCGGCCGGGGCAAGACATCGCCAAGAGAAAGGAAGGGAAGAGAAGGAGCGCCTCGGCAGAACGCCGAGGGCTCGGACATGAGATCAACCCGCGACCTGGATCAGGTGCGGGTGACTCATCACAGGCCAGCCAGCTTCAGGCGGTTGGCTTGTTGCTGATAGAACGCCACGGGGCTCGGGGCGTCCTTGCCGATGATGCCCAGCACTTGGTTGATTTCGTCCAGGTGGTTCCAGGCGTAGTTGTCCTTCAGGACCTTGCCCCAGTGGCTGGAGCAACGGCTCACCAGGCCATCGTTCTCTTCGGTGCCGAAGTACTTGGCGGTGGCGGCCAGGATGAGGTCAGAGATGTCCCAGCCGTTGGTCTTGACGGCGGTGCCCGAGGCCGAGTACCAGCGGATGCTGTTGCCGGCGACGCTGGCGACTTCAGGGCCTTCGCCGCAGGTGGTGGTGGGCGCACCCACCGGGAACTTGGCGTTGAACGCGGCAGAACCTTCGGTCGACAGCGAGCTCAGGGCGGCCTGCAGGCTGGTCTGGTCGGTGGTCTTGTTGCCGGTCAGCCAGGAGATCAGCTTCAGGCCAGCGGTGGCCAGGCCGTCGAGGTCGCTACCGGGGGCGAAGGTCGGGGCCAGTTCATCAGCGACCTTGGAGCCGAAGTGGGTGCCGGCCATCGAGGTGGCGGAAGCGACCATGCCGGGCACCACGCCAGCGGCGTAACGCACGGTGGGGCCGCCGTGGCTGTGGCCGATCAGGTTGAACTTCTTGACGCCGTCCTTGGCGGCCCATTGCTTCATCTGCTGGATGAGCTCTTCACCGCGGAATTCGGTGGTCTGCGAGGGGTTGACCGAAGCAACGTAGACGGTGGCGCCTTCCTTGCGCAGGTTGCCCGGCACGTCGTAGAAGTAGTTGACAGCACCAAGGATGTTGTCAAAGCCGATGAAGCCGTGGACCAGCACGATGGGGTACTTGGTCTGGGACGACGTGCCAGCGTGGGCGGCGGGGGCGACGAGGGCGGCACCCGCGACCACGGCAGCGGTGCAGACGGCCTTGAGAGCGAACTTGTTGATCATGCTGAACTCCTGTGAAGCCTGCGATTTCGAATGGATCGAATGGATGTTGAAGAGGGGCTGCGGTGCAGACGAGCCCAGTATCCAAACAACAGAAATCGTTAAATCACGGGCATACCCTCAGCAGGGGGAAAGCTCTCTCCCCATGGCGGGTTAGCGGCAGATCGGCGCAGAAAGGCAACGATCCCCCATGGACGCGGGGGACGTGTTGATCGAAGTTCGAGCCCATCGGGAATGAATCGCGCCAACCAAGGCCATCTGAAGGTCGGCCCGCAGGGTGGCGCCCCAAGAGATAACCCGATCAGGGTAGTTGGCGAGGGGAGGGTCAGTCGCGAGCAGCCTGCGCCTGGCGCAAGCGCAAGGCGTCGTCGTAAAGCGACTTGCGAGGCAGTCCGAGCGCTTCGGAAACCAAGGCGGCGGCTTGCTTGACCGGCACGTGGGCCACGAGTTCACCCAAGAGCGATTCGACTTGCGGAGTCAGGCCCGCAGCGTCGCCAACCGAAGCGGGAAGCGCGTGCACCACGAGCACGAACTCACCGCGCAGGCGGTTGGCATCGGCCTGGAGCCAGGCTGGCAGCTCGGCCACGGGCAGGGTCGCGATGGTTTCGAACTGCTTGCTGAGTTCGCGGCACAGGGTGACGCGGCCTTGGGGCAAGACCTGGTTCAACTCTTGGGCCAAGGCCTCGATGCGGTGAGGCGCTTCGAACAACACGGTGCTGTGCGCCTGGCCCAGCACTTCGCGCAGGCGGGCGACACGGGCCGCGCCCTTGGCGGGCAGGAAGCCTTCGAACAGAAAGCCGTGCGCGCCCGCGTCACCCGAGGCGCTGAGGGCGGTGGTGACGCTGCTGGGGCCCGGCAAGGGCATGGTGGGCAGCCCGGCGGCCTGCACTGCGGCCACGAGGTGCGCGCCCGGGTCGGAGATGGCGGGCGTGCCGGCGTCGCTCATGTAGGCGATGCGCTCGCCCGCCTGCAAGCGCGCCACCACTTGGCCGGCAACGGCCTGCTCGTTGTGCTGGTGCAGGGCGATGAGGGGTTTGTCCAGGCCGAGGTGGCGCAGCAGGCCGCCGCTCACGCGGGTGTCTTCACAGGCCACGGCGTCGGCCAGCGCCAGCACGTGCACGGCCCGCAGGCTCAGGTCGGCCAGGTTGCCGATGGGCGTGGGCACGAGGTAGAGCGCCCCTTTGGGATACTGCTGGCTGCCGGCCACCTGTTGAGCCGCCTGGAGCAGCAAATTGACATCGAGGGTCACGACGAAATCCCGGGGCGATGAGGGAGAAGAACGCGCCCTGCTCTACCTGCAAAGGCAAGGGCTGACGCTGGTGGAGCGCAATTATCGGGTGGCGCGCGGGCCGAGCGCCCGTGGGGCGGAAGTGGACCTCATCATGCGCGACCGCGACGGCACGCTGGTGTTCGTGGAGGTGCGCCAGCGTGCGGATGGCGAACACGGCGGTGCGGCGGCTTCGGTGACGCGGGGCAAGCAGCGGCGCTGCATTTTGGGAGCGCGGTTTTACTTGCAGCAGTTGAGCGTTTGGCCGCCTTGCCGGTTCGATGTGGTGGCGATCGATGGGGAGGATTTGACGTGGTTGGTGGCGGCGTTTGATGCGGGGTGAGGAGGGGCTGGGTTGCATGCAGCGCCTCCGGCGCGAGCAGGCTCAGCCACGGGTGAGCACTGCATGGAAAAAGGCCCGGCCTTGTGAGGTCCGGGCCTTTGAAGCGCGCGCGTGATGCCACGCGCTGAGTGCTGAACGCTGCGTGTGCGTCAACTCCAGTTGGCCGCCAGAACCGGCGCCAGTTGCGCACGTTGGGCATCGGTCAACGTGGTCTGGCCCAAGGGCGGCGGCGTCATCGAAGCCATGGCCTGGATCAGGTTCGCGACCTGGGTGTCTGACAAGGTTTTGCCGCCCGCCTTGATCTGCTCGACGTGGTAGGTGGCCGATGCGCCCGCTCCACCACCGATCATGACGCTGTCGTTGGTGCCGATCACCTTGATCAGGAGGTTGTTGCCGGACTGGCTGAACCAGAGCTGATCGTGCGCGATGCCGGGCTGGAAGTCCAGGACATCGGCGTTGCCCACGGTGTTGTCTGCGTCGTAGATGGTGTCGTTGCCACCGCCCAGTGAGAACCGGTAGGTGTCGTTGCCCTTGTTGCCATCCAGGTAGTCATTGCCGATGCCGCCTTCCAGCAGGTCGTCGCCAGAGCCGGCGTAGAGCTTGTCATCGCCGCCTTCGCCGTAGAGCGAGTCGTTGCCTTCGAAGCCGCTGATGGTGTCGTTGGAGGCGTAGCCGCGCAGGTTGCTGTCGCTGCCAGCCGTGCCTTTCAGGGCGGCTTTGCGGATGTCGTCGGCGGTGAGCGCCTTGTCATCGAAGATGATCTGGCTGACGCCGGAGTACTCGTGGGTGCCATCGAAGGCCTGGCGCACCAGGCCGATGATGTTGTAGCTGGTGCCCGACGAAGCATCCGCAACGTAAATGTCGGAGAACTGGCGGTTGAAAGTGACATCGGTGGACTTGAAACCCTTCATGCGCAGGGTGTCTTCGGTGCGCTGGCCGTAGATCACGTCGAAGCCATCGCCTTTGGCGTAGACATAGGTGTCTGCGCCTGCGTCACCGTACAGGGCGTCGCTGCCAAGCCCGCCGACGAGGTAGTCAGCGCCCTCTCCGCCTCGCAGCGTGTCGTTGCCGCCATCGCCGTGGAGCCAGTCGTCACCACCCAGGCCGACCATGGAGTCGGCGCTGGTGGAGCCGAAGACGAAGTCGGCGGTGGTTTGGCCTGTCCAGGATGATCCGCCGGAGGGGAGCTTGGTCAGGCCGTTGCTCATGATGGCGTTGATCGCAGCAGTGGACCATGTGACCCCATCGGAGAAGCCAAACTGCTCGACCTTGTTGGCGTTGGAGCTGAAGTAGCTGTCGATGGTGATGGCGTCGGATGATCCGTAGCGCAAGACCAGGCCATTGGTGGCGTCGCGCGCAACGGAGGTGACGCTGGTGGACTTCACGTTGGTGAAGGAAATGACATCGGTGTTGCCCGCCGTGGCGTCGTTGTCATAGATGACATCGGCGCCATCGCCTGCAGAGAACACATAGGTGTCGTTGCCAGAGCTGCCTTCGAGGCGATCAGCGCCTGTGCCGCCGATGAGGGTGTCGCTGCCCGCTTCTCCGTACAAAGAGTCGTTGCCCTGGCCTCCGTCGATGGAGTCGTTGGTTAGGTAGCCGCGCAGGTTGGTGTCGTCGCCTGATGTGCCCTTCAACGCTGCCTTGCGGATGTCGTCGGCGGTGATGGTTTTGTCGTCGAAGACGATCTTGCTGACGCCTGTGTGCTCATGGGTGCCATCGAAGGCCTGGCGCACCAAACCGACGATGTTGTAGCTGGTGCCCGACGAAGCATCCGCAACGTAGATGTCGGAGAACTGGCGGTTGAAGGTGACATCGGTGGATTTGAAGCCCTTCATGCGCAGGGTGTCTTCGGTGCGTTGACCGTAGATCGCGTCGAAGCCGTCGCCTTTGTTGTAGACGTAGGTGTCGGCGCCAGCGTCGCCGTACAGGGCGTCGCTGCCAAGGCCACCGACGAGGTAGTCAGCGCCCTCTCCGCCTCGCAGCGTGTCGTTTCCGCCGTCACCGTGGAGCCAGTCTTCGCCACCGAGGCCGACCATGGAGTCGGCGCTGGTGGAGCCGAAGACGAAGTCGGCGTTGGTTTTGCCTGTCCAGGATGATCCGCCAGCGGGGAGCTTGGTCAGGCCGTTGCTCATGATGGCGTCGATTGCGGAAACAGACCATGTGACGCCATCAGAGAAAGCGAATTTTTCGACTTGGTAGGAGCCAGAAGAGAAGAAAGAGCTGATGGTGATGGAGTCGGCCGCACCATATCGCAAGACCAAGCCACTGGCGTTGTCGCGAGCAACAGAGGTGATGCCGGTGGACTTCACATTGATGAAGGAAATGACATCAATGTTGCCCGCTGTGGTGTCGTCTTCAGAGATGACATCGATACCATCGCCCACGGAGAACACATAGGTGTCGTTGCCAACCCCACCGGCTAGGGTGTCAGCGCCCAGCCCGCCATCAAGGCTGTCATGCCCGCTGCCGCCCTCAAGGTAGTCATTTTGCGAGCCCGCACGGATGACATCATCTCCGTCTTCGCCATAGAGACTGTCTTCTCCCTCGCCACCATCCAAGGTATCGATGCCTGAGCCCGCATACACCACGTCATCTCCGGCCTGGCCTGAAAGATTGTCAGCGGAGGCGTAGCCGTAGATGGTGTCGTCATTGTTGGTGGGGGTGAGTACTCGGTTCTTGACGGTGTTGATGCCCCAAATGGTGTCATCGGCGAATTTGATCTGCTCTACTTGGTAACCAGCGGTTGCGTCGCCCTTGAAGTAGTCGTAGACGCGCAGCGTGTCAGTGGTGTTTTTGATTGACAGCACCAAGTTATCGCGTTCGCGCATGAGCACCACGTCGGTGGCCAGCACATCCGCGCCTAGCTGGATCACATCAAGCTTGCCAGCCGTGCTGTCATGGCTACTGATACCGTCGTTGCCCGAACCCTTGCCAAACAGGTAAGTGTCGTTACCTGCACCGCCATCGAGATAATCTCCGCCCTCGCCGCCATCAAAAACATCATCGCCATCTTGGCCATCTAGCCAGTCATCACCGGCGCCGCCTCGCAGGGTGTCTGCGTCATTTCCGCCATAGAGCCAGTCTTTTTGCTCGCCGCCGTAGAGAAGATCGTTTCCATCTTCCCCGTAAAGCATATCGTCATCACCACCGCCGTCAACCGTGTCATCGCCGCCCTGAGCGTGCACGACATCATTACCGCCACCAACCACCAATGAATCTGAGTCGGCATACCCCATGATGGAATCATCACCATTGGTGCCCATCAAGACCTTCGTTTTTATTTCATTGACGCCCCAAATCTCGCCACCCACGAATTTTATTTGCTCGACCTGATAACCTGAGGCCCCCTCGTCAAGGAAGTAATTCTTGACTCGCAGCGAATCAAATGAACCAATGATCGACAGCACCAGATCATCGACGCTGCGTTTGACTTTGACGTCAGAAGTCAGCAGCCCAGCCCCCAATTGAATCACGTCAATCTTGTCTGCCGTGCCATCAAAGGCGTCGATCGTGTCTTGCCCGGAGCCATTGCCGAATACATAAGTGTCGTTACCCGAACCGCCATCAAGCAAGTCGTTTCCTGCGCCGCCGTTCAAGTTGTCGCTGCCATCGCCCCCCGCCAAGGTGTCGGGTCCTTGACCGCCCACCAAATTGTCATTTGCAGATGTGCCGCTCAAACTGATTCCAGCGGGCGTTGTTGTGGATATCTTGGATTTGACCGTTGCGTAATCCCAAACCGTGTCATCAGCAAACCTCAGCCTCTCCACCACACTGCTGGATTTTCCATCGGCATTGAAGTAATTCAATATGCGCAGTGAATCATCGACACCTTTGATGCGGATGACCAGATCATTGTTCTGCCATGTGATCTGCTCACTGTACTGCCTTGCCAGCAACACATCGGAAGGATTGATACCCGCAGCAAATTGAATGGTGTCCGCGTTGACACCGAGAGCATCATTATCCTCGTTCTGAACAGTATCCTGACCAGACCCCTTCCCAAATAGATACACATCCGCTCCGACGTCACCCAATAAGTAATCGTTTTCAGAGCCACCATCGAGCGTGTCATTTCCGGCCCCGCCATATAGACCATCGTGCCCACCGCCACCATTGAGTTTGTCATGGCCGTCATCGCCACTGATGAGGTCCCATCCATTGCCCCCATCAATCACATCATCCCCCCCGAAACCAAGGATGTCATCTCGGCCACCTCCACCGGATATGGTGTCATTGCTGACATAGCCGTGCAATTGATCATCTCCCTCTGTGGGAGCAAGCACAGCAGACCGGATGAAAGCTGAATCCCACGTTTTCCCGTCAGCGAACACGAACCTCTCCACCACTGATTTAGGACGACCATCAGTGGTAAAAAAATCCATGATTTGCAACTGGTCAGATCGCCCATTGATGGTGATTCTCAATGAAGTCAAGTATCGAACCAAGGTCAAGTCGGATGGCCTGATGCCCTCTCCAAATTGAACCGTGTCTTGATCTGAAGAAATGTTTTCGCTGCCTTCCCATATCAAATCACCGCCAGAACCTATGCCGAACAAATAAAGATCCGCACCAGCCCCCCCAATCAGGCGATCATTACCCACGCCGCCATCGAGTGTGTCCGCACCAGCGCCTCCCTCCAACGAGTCATCATGCTCGTCACCTTGCAAGCTGTCGTTTTCGTTGCCGCCATAAAGGGTGTCATTGCCGGCGCCGCCCTTGATGGTGTCCTTGCCATCACCTCCTTGGACATTGTCGGCACCTGAGCCGCCGCTGAGCACGTCGTCCCCAGCGTAGCCGTATAAGGTGTCGCTGCCATCGCCTCCATTGATGGTGTCGTTGGTGGCGTAGCCATACAGGGTGTCGTTGCCCATGGTTGGGGCAAGGACTTTGCTCTTGACGGTGGCCACATCCCACACCGTGTTATCGGCAAACTTGAGGTTCTCCACCACATAGTTGGATGCACCGTCGTTGTTGAAGTAGTTCTGTACGCGCAACGCGTCTTCGCTGCCAGTGAGGCTGATGAGCAGGTCTTGCAACTGGCGAGTGAGCGTCACGCCGTTCGTGGTGATGCCCGCCCCCAGCAGGATAGTGTCGGCGTTGGTGCCCACAGCATCTTCGTCGTAGTTGTAAACGGTGTCCCGGCCTGCGCCCAAGCCGAAGACATAGGTGTCGGCGCCCAGCCCTCCATACAAGTAGTCGTTGCCCTTGCCACCTTCGAGCATGTCGTTGCCCGCCCAGCCGTGGAGGGCATCGTCGCCATCGCCGCCATTGATGGTGTCGTTGGTGGCGTAGCCATATAGGGTGTCGTTGCCCACGGTTGGGGCAAGGACTTTGCTCTTGACAGTGGCCACATCCCACACCGCGTTATCGGCAAACTTGAGGTTCTCCACCACGTAGTTGGATGCACCGTCGTTGTTGAAGTATTTCTGCAAGCGCAATGAGTCGTCGGTGCCGTTGGGGCGGATGAGCAGGTCATCCCCATCTCGGGTGAGCCTCACATCGGTGTTGACGATGCCCGCCCCCAGCAGGATGGTGTCGGCATTGGTGCCCACAGCGTCTTCGTCATAGTTGTAGACGGTGTCTCGGCCCGAGCCCACACCAAAAACATAGATGTCGGCTCCGCGGTAACCGCTCAGGTAGTCATTGCCACTACCACCGTCAAGCGTGTCATTCCCGTCATCACCGTACAGCCAGTCATCATGCTCGTTGCCTTGCATGCTGTCGTCTCCGTAGCCGCCGTACAGCGTGTCGTTGTGCTCATTGCCTTGCAAGATGTCGTTTCCGAAGCCACCGTACAAGATATCTGGGTCCAGCCCCCCCTTTAATGTGTCGTTGGAGTTACCTCCTTCGAGGTTATCTGCACCAGCGCCCCCGTCGAGCACGTCTTCCCCGCCGTAGCCGTAGACAGTGTCGTTACCATCGTTACCATTGATGGTGTCGTTGGTGGCGTAACCGTACAAGATGTCATTGCCTGCTGTAGGAGCCCAAACCATGCTCTTAACGGTATCCACGTTCCATATCGTGCCATTGGCGAACCGAATGTTCTCCACCACATGGCTGGATGCGCCGTCGTTATTGAAGTAGCTCTGGACTCGCAAGCTGTCATCGGTGCCGAGCAGGGTGATGATCAGATCATCGAACTGTCGAGTAAGCGCCACACCGCTCGTGGTGATGCCCGCCCCCAACAAGATGGTGTCGGCGTTGGTGCCGACAGCGTCGTTGTCGTAGTTGTAAACGGTGTCCTGACCAGAGCCTTTGCCAAAGACGTAGGTATCGGCCCCCATGCCCCCGCTGAGGTAGTCATCGCCGCCTTTTGCAACGAGCACATCGTTACCGTCACGACCATACAGAGAGTCAGCGGCATTGGTGCCCACCAACAAATCTGGACGCGAAGTACCGGTGAGGTTGTGTTCGGTGGCTGCGGCGAGGCGAACTGTCCAGCTACTCAGTTCTTCGCTGAATGCACCCAGATTAGAAGCGGCGTTGAGTTGGGTGACGAGAAAGTAGGTGGCGCTCCAACCCAATTCGCCTAATCGCCCATATCCATAAGCGCTTACAAACTCGACTAAATCGATAATGCCTTGCTGACTGTTCGCTGCGATGCTCTGGGTGAAAGCAGATTCCAGCCCCAAAAACGAAAGCGTATCCGCCTCGAGCGCTGACTCCAAAATATCAACATAGGATTTCAATCGAGTCACCGGAAGCAACGACTCATAGATATCATTCTTAAATCTGTCATATGCAAGCGAGATACTGGCAATTTGTTCTGCAGCCAACGAAACGGTGACATTGCCTGAACTGGCATCTAATGGCGTGAACCGGGCCTGCCCGGTTTCTCCACCATAGGTGAAGCCCATAAAACGCTCAACCACACCCAACTTACGAACAAAGTCGTCGCAGGCAGATGTACCTGAGGTCAAACCTGCGAGGTTATAGTGGAGCTTGACACCACTGCTAGACAGCGCATCGGCCTGCGCTTTGAGTGACTTCAAATCGGCGGTGTCGGCCCACTTTTCGATAAAGCCGTCGAGCTTGTCAATCTGCCCTTGGCGGGTGGTTTGCTGGATGTAGGTCTGCACCCAGTTACCCAGATCGGTTGAGAGACTGATGGCTTCGTTCAGATCACGCACCCGGCCTGAGCCGCGCAGCGTGGGAAGAGCCTTAGCCTGATCGGTCAGCGTGATTCGATTTGTGAAGGTGCGGTAGAAGGTATTGACCACAAGGTCGAGGTTGGCTGCCGCGCCATTGGTTTCACCGGCCATACCTGTGGTGCCATTGGATCGGGTAAAGGTGCCTGCTGCCGTTTGCACGTTGCCATTACCCAAGTCAGTGCGCACGGCAATGAAGTCGACGCCAATCGCAGTGATGCTGTTGGCGCTTAGCGTGGTCAGTTCGTTGGCTTGACTTATCCCATCTTGATTCAAATCTCGCCAGATGCGCAAGTTCGCAAAGACGCCGTCTGCCGCATCGATCTTGCCGTCCTTGGTGGCATCCAGGTCTTTGAGTGCATCAAAGCCATCGGTGGCCAACAGATCGTTGCTCTTGCGTGTGTCGACGCCAAAGAGTTCACGACCCGAATCGATCATGCCATTGCCATTGCGATCTAGCACCAGCCAGCCATCGTCCGGCTTAACCCAACCTGTACCGGTCTTAATACCATCAGCGTCGTGGTCGAACACGATGACAGTGCCATCGCGCGTGCTGGTGGTTTCGATACCATCACCATCCAGATCAAGTACGAGCGGGTCGCGGCGAGGGGGGGTAGTTCCTCCCGCTCCCGCTCCTGCACCACCACCACCAGTGCCACCCGATGCGCCGCCACCGCCGCCCGCACCACCGCTACCGCTACCGCTACCGCTACCGCTACCGCTACCGCTACCGCTACCGCCACCGCCACCGCCACCGCCACCGCCACCGCCACCAGTACCACCAGTACCACCAGTACCACCAGTACCACCAGTACCACCAGTACCACCAGTACCACCAGTACCACCAGTACCACCAGTACCACCGCCACCGCTGTTGTCCCACCAGTCTTGCGGATTCAAGCGACGCCCCAGGGAGTCCTTCATTTGGTAATGCACGTGCTGAGCATACTGATTGGCTCCGTTTGGTCCGCGCCCACCCATTGTGCCGATTGCGTCCCCGGCATTTACCTGCTGCCCCACCGTCACACTCTGCGAATTGGTATGAAGGATTTCGTGACTGTTGCCATCCGCATCTCGGATCTTGATGGTTCCATATTGGCCGCCGACAAATGTCACCGTACCACTTATTGGTGAATTAATTGTCGGGTGGCTCATATTGATGCCGGATTGACCACCCTCGTAGTTGAAATCAGCCCCCCCGTGCGGGCCGTTGGACCTATTTTCCCCATAGTTTCCTGTTACATGGGGCGATGCCCCGCCTTGAGGCGGAAGCATCGTATTTATTGCGTCATTAAATGGCATTTCACACCTCCCGGTTTAAATTTGAAATCAAAGCGACCAATCTTCAATTCGAATCAGTCTCCAACAGCTACTTTTCTCAAAAAAATAAGAGACTTGGTAACCAGTATCCAACTTAAATAAAGTGATTTTTGCCTTGGAGGCAGTTACGTCATCAATGCGAATTTCCAGCGAACGCCTCACTCGCTCCGCACGCAACGGGAGGATAGGAAAACTAATTTGATGGCGGCCTAGGTTTTGTATAATTTTCTTTGGCTCCGGCTCGGCATCGGGATCAAGCCATTGCTTCCTGAGCGGATACCTCGTGAACATCTTCTGAACATTTATGTCGCTCGAAAACACACGAATAAATATGGGGAAATCTGCTGCCGGGCAAGAAATCCGCGAGGAACCAGAAGTCCCTCGTGAAGCTGGCTGCCCAGCAGGATCAAACGCATAGACATGCTGAGCAACAAACAATGCAAGCGCCACCAAAAATTTGCACACAATACTCATCTGCCTAACCTCCACAAAGCTCAATTAACACAAAATATCAATCCAATCAAAATTGAAATTAAAATTTCAACAATAATAACGGCTTCAAAATTGAAGCACGGCGACCTTAAATCTAAAATGCAGCACCTTGCCCCTCTGGTAAGGTGTGACGATGACGGGAATCTTCCAACAGATGCATGCCGAAGAGCGCATAGCGCTGGCCGGGATAACTGGCTCAAGCCTTCCCTCTGGCTCACCTTAATTGGCAAGAGCGGCAAACAGGAGCACAAAGCCTCGGCCCAATCCAGTTCGCGCGCACCAAAGCGCGCCAGAGCCGAAACGAACCGCAAGCAAAAAATCTGAACCAAAGATAATGAGGGGCACCACTCCCCCGCCGCCGGCCTCAAAAAGCCAGGCAACAGCCGTGCTGCAGTGCTGTTCTGCATGCCTTCCCTGATATTTCGTTATGTTTGTTACCAGCCTAGCGGAATCGGCCAAAAGTGCACCCCTCTTTCAGGGGATCTGATGCGCCAAATTGTTACAAATTGCATCTTGCGGCGCAGAGCAATTCGCGCCGCAGCTTTGCCGCCTGGATCGGTATATCCCCCGCCGCTGCTTCCCCTTCTTCACACAGCTTCAACCACCACCGGGCCCACAAGCCTCCATCCCCCCGCACCCCCTCCCGCCCCCTGCCTTATCATCCCCCGCATGTCGGACACGTCCTATCAGTCTCCGCAGTTGCAGCAGCCTCTGCTGGAGACCGCTGACTGGCTCTACCAGTCTTCAGAGCGGCTGGCGCAGCAGCTTCATTACGCCGCGCAGGCCATCCTGCACACGATCACCACCGGGGGCCGCGTGCTGTGCGCCGGCGAAGGCGAGGCCGCCTGGCTGGCCCAGCAGGCCGCTCAATTGCTGATGCAGGGCACCGGCCGCGAGCGCCCGCCCTTGGCCGCGCTGGCGCTGGCGCCGGCTGCCCACGCAGGCCAGCCCACGCTGACGCAGCAGGTTCGAGCACACGGGCACCCCGGCGACCTGTGGCTGGCCTTTTCGCTGGAGCGCGACGAGGCCGACCTGAAAGCGGCCAGTGAAGCCGCCAGCGAGCAGGACCTGACCCTGGTGGCCTTCACCGGCGAGGCCGCCAGCGTGCTGGGCCCCCTGCTTCGCGACACCGATGTCTGGGTGCCCTTGCCCGGTGCCCAGGCGCCCGTCCTTTACGCCATCGGCTGGCTGGCCCTGCACGCGCTGTGCACCGCCGTCGACAACCAATTGCTTGGAGAAGCTGCCTGATGACTCGCTCGACCACCCTCCCCTCTTCCGCCCGACGTGCCCCCCGGCGCACCCCTCAACGCCTGGCCCTGGCCGGTCTCGTCATCGCGCTGGGCACGGCCACGCTGAGCGCTTGCGCGCCGCTGATGCTCGGTGGCGCCGCCGCCGGCGCCTTCATGGCCACCGACCGCCGCACTTCAGGCATGCAGGTCGAGGACAAGTCCATCCAGATCAAGGCCAGCAACCGCCTGAGCGACGCCTTGGGTGGCCGTGGCCACATCAACGTCAATGCTTACAACCGCACCGTGCTGCTGACCGGCGAGGTGGACACCGAGGCCGACCGCGTGAACGCCGAGCAGGCTGTGGCCCGAGTGGAGAACGTGGTCAAGGTCGTCAACCAGCTTCTGGTGGGACCGGCCAGTTCGCTGAGCACGCGCTCCAGCGACGTGCTGCTGGCTGGCAAGGTGCGCGCCACCTTCGTCGATGCGCGTGACTTGATGAGCAACGCCTTCGACATCGTGGTCGAGCGTGGCGAGGTCTACCTGATGGGCATCGTCACCGAGCGCGAGGCCAACCGCGCCGCCGAACTGGCGTCCAGCATCCCCGGGGTGTTGAAGGTGGTGAAGGTGTTCGAGGTGATCAGCGAGGACGAGTTGGCCAACAAGTTGCCGCGTCAGCCGGCGAATGGCGGGGCCTCGTCTTCGGGCACGTCCCCGAGTTCCGCGCCCAACAACTGAGCGCCCTCGCATGACGCGAACCCCGCCCTTCAAGGTGGGGCGATGCCAGGCTCGCAGGGAACCGACCGATCCGCCGGCACAACCGATGCCGGCGCCTGGCAACCCTCAGCGCAAACGGCGGATCAGGCTGGAGGTGTCCTGCCGGCCGCCGCCCATGGCCTGCACGTCGGCGTAGAACTGGTCGATCAGGGCGGTAACGGGGGCGCGCGCGCCCAGGCGGCGGGCTTCGTCGAGCACCAGGCCGAGGTCTTTGCGCATCCAGTCCACGGCGAAGCCGAAGTCGAACTCGCCGCGGACCATGGTGGGGCCACGGTTGACCATCTGCCAGCTGCTGGCCGCGCCTTGTGAGATGACTTCGAGCACGCGCTGCATGTCGAGCCCGGCTTTTTCGCCAAAGGCGAGGGCTTCGGCGAGGCTTTGCAGCACGCCACCCACGCAGATCTGGTTGACCATCTTGGCGAGCTGGCCGGCGCCGCTGTCGCCCAGGTGGGTGACGGCGCGGGCGTAGGCCGCGATCACCGGCTTGACGCGTTCGAAAGCGGCCAGGTCGCCGCCGCACATGACGGTGAGCACGCCGTTGAGCGCGCCCAGGTTGCCGCCCGAGACAGGCGCGTCGATGAAGGCCACGCCTTGTTGCGCGGCGCGCGCGGTGAGTTCGCGGGCCACTTCGGCTGAGGTGGTGGTGTGGTCGACGATGACGGCGCCAGGCTGGAGACCGGCAAGCAGGCCTTGCGAGCCATCGCGACCGATGCAGACTTCGCGCAGGTCGTCGTCGTTGCCCACGCAGGTGAAGACGATGTCAGAGCCTTGGCCCATTTTCGCGGCTTCGAGCGGGGTGGCGGCGAACCGGCCGCCGTGTTCACGCACCCAGGCTTCGGCTTTGGCGGTGGTGCGGTTGTAGACCGTCACGTCGTGGCCGGCGCGCTGGAGGTGCGCGGCCATCGGGGCGCCCATGGTGCCCAGGCCGATGAAGGCCACGCGGCGGGCGGGGGTGGGCTCGTAGGTTTTGTCGGCCAGGGTCATGACGCGATTTTCAGGCAGTCGTCAGGCGGGTCGTCGGGGCGCTCATCAGACGATGCGCATGTGCTCGGTGCCGGCGCCCAGGTCTTGGTTGCGCGCGCGCTGGCTGTTGAGCTTGATCTGCAGGCGCAGGTCGTTGACCGAGTCGGCGTTGCGCAGCGCGTCTTCGTAGGTGATGTCGTTGCCTTCGAAGAGGTCGTAGAGGGCCTGGTCGAAGGTCTGCATGCCCTGCTCGCGCGACTTCTTCATGATCTCCTTGATCTCGCCGACTTCGCCCTTGAAGATCATGTCGGCGATCAGCGGCGTGTTGAGCAGGATTTCGACTGCGGCCACGCGGCCCTTGCCGGCCTGGCGGGGCATGAGGCGTTGGGAGATGAGCGAGCGCAGGTTGAGCGACAGGTCCATCAGCAGCTGCGGGCGGCGCTCTTCGGGGAAGAAGTTGATGATGCGGTCGAGCGCCTGGTTGGCGCTGTTGGCGTGCAGCGTGGCCAGGCAGAGGTGGCCGGTTTCGGCGAACTGCACGGCGTGCTCCATGGCTTCGCGGTCGCGGATTTCGCCCATTAGGATCACGTCGGGGGCCTGGCGCAGGGTGTTCTTCAGCGCGATCTCCCAGCCATCGGTGTCGATGCCGATCTCGCGCTGGGTGACGATGCAGTTCTTGTGCGGGTGCACGAATTCGACCGGGTCTTCGAGCGTGATGATGTGGCCGTGCGAGTTCTCGTTGCGGTGGTCGACCATGGCCGCCAGCGTGGTCGATTTGCCCGAGCCCGTGGCGCCCACCAGGATGACGAGGCCGCGCTTGGTCATGACCACGTCTTTGAGGACCTGGGGCAGGCCCATGCCGTCGATGGTGGGGATGACCTGCGGGATCACGCGCATGACGAGGCCGACATGGCCCTGCTGGATGAAGGCGTTGACGCGGAAGCGGCCAACACCGCCAGGCGAGATGGCGAAGTTGCACTCCTTGGTGCGTTCGAACTCGGCGGCCTGCTTGTCGTTCATGACAGAGCGGGCCAGCGCCAGGGTGTGCTGCGGCGTGAGCGGCTGAGGCGAGACCTTGGTGAGCTTGCCGTCAACCTTGATGGCGGGCGGGAACTCGGCCGTGAGGAACAGGTCGGAGCCGCCGCGCGAGACCATCAGGCGCAGGAGGTCGTTGATGAATTTCGAGGCCTGGTCGCGTTCCATGAGGTGTCCGCCTGTGGTGAGCTGTTGTGAGTTCTGTGCCGTGTGGATGGATGCCGCCGGGGGCTTCAGCCCGCCGTGAGCAAGGCGCCCAGGCGCGCGCTGAGCTGGCGCATGCGCAAGGACAAGCGGCGTGCGACCGAAGCCATCAGCGCCAGCCCGAGCCGGGGTTCTTCGATGGCGAGTTCGTCGAGCGCGCTGGCGGTGATGACGGCCAGCGAGACGCGGCTGAGCGTGCCGCACGAGGCAAAGCGCGCGCCCGCGTCGAGCAGCGACATCTCACCGAGCACATCACCTTCGCGGGCCTCGGCCAGGCGGGCGCGAGCGCCAGTGGGTTGCACGCGGTCAACCGCCACCAGGCCTTCGAGCACGATCAGGGCGTAGTCGCCTTTTTCATCTTGCGCGATGAGTTCGCGGCCGGGCGGCACGGTGACGAAATCCAGGTGCTGAAGCAGCTTGCGGCGGTCTTCCTGGGCCAGCGAGGCCATCAACGCGTCTTGCCCCCAGGCCTTGAGCAGCAGTTGGAGCCCCACTTCGGGGTCGAGCGCGTGGGCACCAACGGCCAGGCCACGGGCGTTCCAGGCGGAGGTGGAGCGGAAGTCTTCCGGCCGCTCCATGAACTGCGTCGCGAAGAAGCCTTCGTCGTCGGCTTCGGCCGGGGCATCGTTGCCCGGGTTGCGAGCACCGCCGACAAAACGATCAAGAAAGCGCTTCATGTCAGCCCGGGAAGTTCTCGGGGATCTTGGCCTTGGCGCGCGCCTCGGCCGGCGCGATGACGTTGCGGCGCACCAGGTCGGAGAGGTTCTGGTCGAGCGTCTGCATGCCCAGGGCGTTGCCGGTCTGGATCGAGGAGTACATCTGCGCGATCTTGTTTTCGCGGATCAGGTTGCGGATGGCGGGGGTGCCGATCATGATCTCGTGCGCGGCGACGCGGCCGTTGCCATCCTTGGTCTTGCACAGCGTCTGCGAGATCACCGCTTGCAGCGATTCCGACAGCATGGCGCGGACCATGTCCTTCTCGGCGGCGGGGAAGACGTCGACGATCCGGTCGATGGTCTTGGCGGCGCTCGAGGTGTGCAGGGTGCCGAAGACCAGGTGGCCCGTTTCGGCGGCGGTCAGCGCCAGGCGGATGGTCTCCAGGTCGCGCATTTCACCCACGAGGATGGCGTCCGGGTCTTCGCGCAGCGCCGAGCGCAGGGCGTTGGCGAAGCTCAGCGTGTGCGGGCCGACTTCTCGCTGGTTGATCAGGCACTTCTTGGAGTCGTGCACGAATTCGATCGGGTCTTCCACCGTCAGGATGTGGCCGTATTCGGATTCATTGAGGTGGTTGATCATGGCCGCCAGCGTGGTCGACTTGCCCGAGCCGGTCGGGCCGGTGACGAGCACCAGGCCGCGTGGCTTCATCGCCAGATCCTGGAAGACCTTGGGCGCGTTGAGCTGCTCCAGCGTCAGGATCTTGGAGGGAATCGTGCGGAAGACGGCGCCCGCGCCACGGTTCTGGTTGAAGGCGTTGACCCGGAAGCGCGCCAGGCCCTGGATCTCGAATGAGAAGTCGCATTCCAGCGTCTCCTCGTAATGCTTGCGCTGCATGTCGTTCATGATGTCGTACACCATGTCGTGGACCTGCTTGTGGTCCAGCGCATCGACATTGATGCGGCGCACGTCGCCGTGCACCCGGATCATGGGCGGCAGACCCGCAGACAAGTGGAGGTCGGATGCCTTGTTCTTGACCGAGAACGCGAGCAGCTGGGTGATATCCATGGATGATGCGGGTTTGATACGACGTATGAAGAACCATTATGGCGACGATCTCGGACAAGCTACAACTCGTTGGGGGCAGGATTCGCGCCGCTGTTTCCCAATTCGCACGCCCCGAGGGCAGTGTGACGCTGTTGGCGGTGAGCAAAACCTTCCCGGCTGCCACCATCCGCGAGGCGGTGGCAGCCGGCCAGCACCGCTTTGGTGAGAACTACGTGCAGGAGGCCCTCGACAAGATGGCCGAGCTCGCCGACCTGCGCGAGCAGATCGAATGGCACATGATCGGCCCCATCCAGAGCAACAAGACCCGCGCCGTGGCGGAGCATTTCGACTGGGTGCACACGGTCGACCGCCTGAAGATCGCCCAGCGCCTCAACGACCAGCGCCCTGATCACCTGCCGCCCTTGCAGGTGTGCGTGCAGGTCAACACCAGCGGCGAAGAAAGCAAAAGCGGCATCGCGCCCGATGAGGCCCTGGCGCTGGCGCGGGAGGTGGCCGACCTGCCCCGGTTGCGCCTGCGCGGGGTCATGGCGCTGCCTGCACCCAGTGCCAACCCCGCCGAGCAGTCGCGCCAGCTCGCCGCCGTGCGGGCCGTGTACGAAGACCTGCGCGCTCAGGGTCTACCCTTGGACACGCTCTCCATGGGAATGAGCAGCGACCTCGAAGCCGCCGTGGCCCAGGGTTCCACCATGGTGAGGGTGGGAACAGCCCTATTCGGACAACGCTGAGCGCCACTTAAGATGGGCGGTTGAAACGAGACCTGTCATGGAAGCAGTACGCACCTCTCATTACCTGCTGGTGGATGACCACAGCCTGATCCGCGAAGGCATGATGCAGGCCATTCGCAGCCTGGACCCCTCCGCGCGCTTCTCGCAGGCCAATTCGCTGGCATCGACCCTGGCCCGGCTGGAAGACCTCTCCGCCGAGCCGATCGACGTCGTGCTGCTCGACCTGGGCCTGCCCGACAGCCGGGGAATCGCCACGCTGCAGACCGTGCGCCAGGCCGCGCCCACGCAGCGCATCGGCATCATCACCGGCCACGCCGATGTGCAGATCGCGCTGGAGTGCATCCACCACGGCGCTTCGTGCTTCATCCCCAAGCTCGCCGAGATCGACGGGTTCACGAGTGCCTTGCAGGCCCTGGTCGAAGGCAGGCTGCACTTCCCCTCCGAGCTGCTTTCGCCGAGCGAAGTCGACTTCCCCACGCCCGACGAGGACACCGCCCGCCGCACCATCCGCCTGACCCCGCGCCAGAAGGACGTGCTGGAGTGGCTGCTCAAGGGCTGCACCAACCACGCCATCGCCACGGCCCTGGGCATCAGCGCCGAGACGGTGAAGCTGCATGTCAGCGCCATCTTCCGTGCTTATGGGGTGCACAGCCGCACGCAGCTTGTGCTGCTTTGCTCTCGCAGCCCGCAGGCCGCCATGCTGGGTTCACATGACCGGCCAGAGAGTGGCGGTGGTGGCGGCCTCGACAACGGCCCGAGGAAAGCCCTGGCGTGAGCCTCCTGCGACGGTCACTCAGGGGGCTGTCGCCAATCGAGGCGCGGATCGACCTGCAACTGCTGCACGACAGTTGGCGCCACTCTCCCGGTTCGCTGATCGCCCAGTTCATCGCCCTGGTGCTGCTGGGCTGGATGGTGCACGACTGGCGCATGCCGCACTGGCGCTGGGCGGTGCCGGCGCTCGGGCTGCTCGCCGTGTGGGGAGCGGTCGTGATGCGGGTGCGAGAGTTCAACCGCTTCGGCATCACCGAATCTGGCTATGGCGTCTGGCGCACACGGCTGCTGACGTGGCACGTGCTCGAAGGCACCCTGTGGGGACTGATCTCCATCGCCTTGCTGGGTGTGGCGGGCAACGAATGGCGCATGGCCATCGTCACCGCCGCCATCGTCTATGGCTTCACCATCATGCTGGTGACCATCCACGACTGGGCCGTGGCCTTCGCGGGCAGCATGCCGGTGCTGCTGCTGGTGGCGGGGCGCTTGCTGAGCGAGCGCAACGAGAGTTCGCACTTCATGGCGCTGGTGCTGGTGGCCGCGCTGTTGACCTGCATGGCCGTGGCCCTGGGCGTCAACCGCCGCCTGCGCGAGGCCGTGCTGCTGCGCCACGAGAACGCTGGCCTGGTGTTGCAACTGCGCGATGAGATCAACAAGGTGACGCAGGCCAAGGCCCGCGCCGAAGCGGCGGACCGCCAAAAGGGCGAGTTCTTCGCGGCGGCCAGCCACGACCTGCGCCAGCCCCTGCACGTGATGATGCTGCTGAGCAGCGCGCTCAAACCCTCCATCCACGGCGATGAAGGCTTCGACCTGCTGCGCAAGCTGCAAACCGCGCTGGGCTCGCTGGGCAGCATGTTCGAGAAGATGTTCTTCGTGGCCCGCATCGACGCGCAGCGGGTGGACTACCGCGCCACCGCCCTGCCCTTGTCGGAGCTCTGGCGGCGGCTCGACAGCGAGTTCTCGGTGCTCTGCCAAAGCAAGGGCCTGAACTGGCGGCTCGACCCGACCCACGAATGGGCGCAGGCCGACGACCATGTGCTCGACCGCATCTTGCGCAACCTGCTCAACAACGCGGTTCGCTACACGGAATCGGGCGAGGTGCGGCTGCGGGCGCGCAAGCGCGGGCCTTGGGTGATCTGCCAGGTGTGGGACACGGGCGTGGGCATCCCTAAACAGTACCGCCACCGCATCTTCGATGACTACTTCCAGGCGCACAACGATGGCCGCCTGAGCAGCGAGGGCCTGGGGCTGGGGTTGGCCGTGGTGCGCCGGCTCAGCCTACTGGGGCCCACGCCGGTGCGCGTGCTGTCGCGGCCCGGCCGGGGTACCTGCTTCAGCGTGCGGCTGCCGCGCCTGGTGCCGGCCACGCCTGCGGAGGCGCCGCTCGACGAGGCCATCGGCCTATCTGGCCTGAGCTCGCACGAGGCATCCGGCGGCGGCGCCGTGTCGGCCCCGGGTGCGTCTTCCCTGCACACGGCACCGCCGCCTGAACTTGCGCGCAGCGGCCAGGGCCTGGTGCTGCTGATCGAGGACGACCCGCAGGTGCGCGAGAGCACGGCGCTGGTGCTGCGTCAGGGCGGCTGGCAGGTGGCGGCGGCGGCCAACCCCGACGAGGCCATGGGCGAGATGGCCACCATGCAGGAAGACGGCCGGCTCATTGATGGCGAGATGCCCGTGGCCCTGGTCAGCGACCACCGGCTCGGTCTCGACATCACCGGGCTGCAGGTGTTGGGGCAGTTGCGCTATGAGTTCGGCGAAGACCTGCCCGCGCTGCTGCTGACGGGTGAGATGCCAGCCGGCTTGGCCGAAGAGGCTTTGCATGCAGGTGTGCAACTGGTGAGCAAACCCATCGACGCCGAAGGGCTGATCGCGCTGCTGAACGAGGCCACCGCCCGCGCGCCCACGGATGCGGCATGATCTCGGGCATGAGCACCTCAGTCCCTTCTTCCATCACATCGTCGCCGGTCGACATTGCCTTCATCGGCGGCGGCAACATGGCCACCGCCATCATCGGCGGCCTGCTGCGCCAGGGCCGCGCCGCGGTCAGCATCCTCGTCATCGACCCGGTGGTCGAACAGCGCGAACGCTTGCAGACTCAGTTGGGCGTGCAGACCGCCGCCGGCCCCGACACCGCGCTGGCCCAGGCCCACACGGTGGTGTGGGCGGTCAAGCCCCAGCAGTTCAAGGAAGCCGCCACCGCCTGCGCCGCGCAATGCCCGCAAGCCCTGCACTACAGCGTGATGGCCGGCCTGCGCACCGACGACATGGCGCGGCTGCTGGGCACGCCGCGCATCGTGCGGGCCATGCCAAACACCCCGGCACTGGTCGGCCAGGGGGTGACGGGTGTGTACGCCCGGCCCGAGGTGACGGCCGATGAGAAAGCCGCCATCGCGAAGATGATCGAGCCCACGGGGCAGCACGTGTGGGTTGAGCGCGAAGCTGACCTTGATGCGGTGACGGCGCTGTCAGGCTCCGGCCCAGCCTACGTGTTCTATTTCATCGAGGCCATGGTGCAGGCCGCCGAGGACATGGGCCTGAGCGCCGAGCAAGGGCGTCAACTGGCGCTGGCCACATTCGGCGGCGCCACGGCGCTGGCCACGCAATCGGCAGAAAGCCCGGCCACCTTGCGCGAGCGCGTGACCTCCAAGGGCGGCACCACCCACGCGGCGCTGACGTCGATGGAAGCGGCAGGCGTGAAGGCGGCGTTCGTGACGGCGATGCGTGCGGCGCAGCGCCGGGCAGGCGAGCTGGGGGATGAGTTCGGGCGTTGATGCCCGTGCCGCGTTCGTTTGGAGGGATTTGGGGAGGATGCTTGGCTTTCGGCTTCGGGCATGCCTAAAATGGCTCGGTATAAAAAGGTAATACCTTCCAATACCGGAAGCACCCATGACCACCACCCCGATTCGCCCCGTCACGGTCAAGATCGATCCTGACACCAAGGCCCGCGTCAAGCGCTTGGCCGATGCGCGTCATCGCACCCCGCACTGGCTGATGCGCGAGGCCATCGAGCAATACGTCGAGCGCGAGGAAAAGCGTGAAGCGTTCAGGCAAGACGGCATCAAGGCCTGGGAGGCTTACCAGCGCACCGGCCTGCATGCCACGGCCGAAGAGGCGGATGCCTGGCTGGCCCAACTCGAGCAAGGGCAAGACGCCGAACCGCCGGAATGCCACGCCTGATCTGGACGCACGAGGCGCTGCGCGATGTTCAGCGCCTGCATCGCTTCCTGGCGCAGCACAACCTCGATGCCGCCAAGCGGGCTGTCGCGGCCATCCGCCAAGGCGTCAGGATCCTGGGGCATCAGCCCGCCGTCGGTCGACCCATGCAAGACATGGAGCCCGAGTACCGCGAGTGGCTCATCGACTTCGGCGACAGCGGGTATGTCGTCCTGTATCGGTTGATGGGAGATGAGGCGGTCATCCTCGCCGTTCGCCACCAACGCGAAGTCGGCCATTGAGCTCGTGGGCGGTTGGTCCGGCTTTCAGGGCCACGGTGCTCACCGCCCAATGACCGTGTCCAGCGCCACGCCCAGCCACACCGTCAGGCCGAGCCAGTGGTTGAGGCGAAAGGCCTGGAAGCAGGCCATGCGCTCGCGGTGGCGGATCAGCCTGAAGTGCCACAGCGCCTGCGCGGCGGCCAGCATCAGCGAAGCGTCGTACACCCAGCCCCGGCCGAAGGCCTGGCCCGCCTGCCACCAGCACCCCACGCAGACCGCGTAAAAGGCCATCACACCAGCCACGTCGAAGCGGCCCAGCGTGATCGCCGAGGTGCGCATGCCGATCTTGAGGTCGTCGTTGCGGTCGACCATGGCGTATTCGGTGTCGTAGGCCAGCACCCAGGCCAGGTTGCCTAGCACGATCCACCAAACCTCGGCCGGCACGCTGCCCCGCACCGCCGTGAAGGCCATGGGGATGCCGAAGCTGAAGGCCACGCCCAGCACGGCCTGCGGCATCGAGAAGAAGCGCTTGGTGAGGGGGTAGACGATGGTCACCGCCAGCGCGCCAAACGACATGGCGATGGTCTGCCAGTTGGTGGTGAGCACCAGCGCGAAAGCGATGAGGGCCAGCACCGCGCCCACGGCCAGCGACTCTGTCACCGAGATGCGCCCGCTGGTGACGGGCCGCTGCGCCGTGCGCTCGACGTGGCGGTCGAAGTCGCGGTCGGCCACGTCGTTGACGGCGCAGCCCGCGCTGCGCATGAGGACGGTGCCCAGCGTGAAGACGATGAGCAGGTGCCAGCCGGGAAAGCCCCCCGCCGCCAACCACAGCGCCATCCAGGTGGGCCACAGCAGCAGCAGCCAGCCCTGGGGCCGGTTCCAGCGGATCAGGTCGAGGTAGAGCGAGGCGCGGCCGCGCAGGGTCAGGGTGGTCGTGTTCACGCCGGGATTATCGGGCGCTGGCCTCGGCCGCCGAGTTCGCTCCCGCCGCACCAGTCGCACCAGTCACACTGGTTGCGCCATTCGCCTGCACCGGCGCCTGCTGGCCCTGCCCGCCTTCCACCCAGCCACCGCCCAGCGCCTTGTAGACGCTGATGTGCGCCTGCTGGCGCGCGAGCTGGGCCTGGATGTGGGCTTGCTGGGCCGCGAACAGCGCCCGCTGGGCGTCGAGCAGGTCGAGCTGGCTGGCCACACCCGTGTCGTAGCGCAGGGTCGACAGGCTCAGGCGCGCGGCCTCGGCCTGGGCCTGGGCGAGCTGGGCCTCGGCCTGTTCGGCGTAGGTCTGGCGGGCCACCAGCGCATCGGCCACTTCCTTGAAGGCCGACTGGATGGCCTTGTCGTACTGGGCGATGGCGATGTCGCGGCGGGCCACGGCGGCGTCCACGCCCGCAGCGGTGCGCCCGGCATCGAAGATGGGCGCCAGCAGCGATCCGCCGAAGCTCCAGGCGAAACGGCCGTCGTCGAACAGGCCGCTGAGCGAGTTGCTCACTGCGCCGGCGCTGCCTGTCAGGCTGATGCGGGGGAAGCGTGCTGCGCGGGCCGCGCCGATGTTGGCGTTGGCCGAGATCAGCGTCTGCTCGGCCTGGGCCACGTCGGGGCGCTGCAGCAGCACCTCGGAAGAAAGGCCCACCGGCAGCTCGCTGAGGCCCGGCCACAGGCTGGCTTCGACAAACTGCTCGGGCGCGTTGCTGCGTTCGGGGCGCCCATCGGAGGCAGCCGGGGAGGCGGACTGGGAAGCGATTGGGGACGCCGCCTGAGCGGCAGCGGCCTTGCCCAGCGGCTGCGGCGCGGGCGGCAGCCACTCGGCAGGCACGGGCTTGCCGACCAGCACGGCCAGCGACTGCTGGTCTTGCGCGAGCTGGCGCTGGGCCTGCGCGCGGGCCACGCGGGCCGCCTCCACCTGGGACTGCGAGGAGCGCAGGTCCAACTCGTTGAGCACGCCGTTGTCGTACTTCAGTTGCGAGAGCTTGAGTGAGTCCTGGCGGGTCTGCAGCGTTTGCTCGGCCAGGGCCAGTTGCCAGCGGTCGGCCCACACGGTGTAGTAGGCATTGGCCACGGCGGCGACCAAGCTGATGTGGGCGGCGCGGCGGGCCTCTTCGGAAGCCAGCACCTGGGCCGAAGCGGCCTCGGTCAACGAGCGCACGCGGCCGAAGAGGTCGATCTCGAACGAGGGGATGACCAGGCCACCGGTGACCTGCGTGCCCAGCGCATAGGGTGGCACGGTCGATGGCTGGCGGGTGCCGCTGATGCTGGCATTGACGTTGGGCACGCGGTCTGCGGCCTGGATTTGGTAGGCCGCGCGTTGCGACTCGATGTTGAGGATGGCCACGCGCAGGTCGCGGTTGTTGGCCAGCGCCTCGCAGATCAGCGATTGCAGGCGCGGATCGGGGAAGTACTCGCGCCAGGGCACGGCGGCCACATCGACCGCCGTGCCCTGGGCTGCGGCATCACCCGATCCAGCCGAAGCTTGCGATGCCGCAGCCGCTGCCGGCAAGGTGGCCGGCACGGGCAGTTCCGGGCGCTGGTAGGTGGGCGCCAGCGAGCAGCCCGCCAGCGCCAGCACGGCGGCGAAGCTCACGAGCCGGCGAGCTGGCAAGGCGCCGATGAACGAAGCGACAGAAGCAACAGAAGCAGCAGGCGCCCAAAGCACCAGGGACTCACGCATGGTTGGACTCCAGGTCAGCGGCGTCTTTCGACGCGGGCTTGCCAGGGAAAAATCGACGGATGACCACGAAGAATACCGGCACGAACAACACCGCCAACACTGTGGCGGAAATCATGCCGCTCATCACGCCGGTGCCGATGGCGCGCTGGGCGGCCGAGCCCGCGCCGTTGGCCAGCACCAGGGGCAGCACGCCCAGGATGAAGGCCAGCGAGGTCATGATGATGGGGCGGAAGCGCAGGTGGCAGGCCTGCAAGGTGGCCTCGAACAGGCCCATCCCTTTTTCCTGCAGTTCCTTGGCGAACTCGATGATCAGGATGGCGTTCTTCGCTGACAGGCCCATCACGGTGATGAGGCCGACCTTGAAGTAGACGTCGTTGGGCATGGCGCCCACGAGCGCTCCCAGCAGCGCGCCGAAAACGCCCAGCGGCACCACCAGCATCACGGCCATCGGGATCGACCAGCTTTCATACAGTGCGGCCAGGCACAGGAACACCGCCAGCAGCGAGAAGGCCAGCAGCATGGTGGCCTGCGAGCCCGATAGCTTTTCCTCGCGCGACAGGCCGGTCCACTCAATGCCGATGCCGGGCGGCAGCTGCTGCGCGATCTTCTCGATCTCGGCCATGGCCTGGCCGGTGGAGTAGCCCGGTGCCGCGTCACCCGAGATGCGCATGGCCGGGTAGCCGTTGTAGCGCACCGCCTGCATCTGGCCCTTGATCCAGCGCGTGCTGGCGAAGGCAGACAGCGGCACGCTCTGGCCGTTGCCGTTGACCACGTTGATCTGCAGGATCTGCTCGGGCTGCATGCGGTCCTTCGCGTCGGCCTGCACCACCACGCGCTGCATGCGGCCGGCATTGGGGAAGTCGTTCACGTAGGCAGAACCCAGCGAGGTGCCCAGCGCCGTGCTGATGGCGTCGAAGCCGATGCCCAAGGCGGCGGCCTTTTCGCGGTCGATGTCGACCTGCAGTTGCGGCGCGTCTTCCAGGCCGTCGGGGCGCACGCCGGTCAGCACCGGGTTCTTCATGGCCATGCCCAGCATCTGGTTGCGCGCGGCGAGCAGCGCGTCTGGCCCCAGGCCGGCGCGGTCTTGCACCCGCACGGCAAAGCCGGTGGCGTTGCCCAGTTCCCGGATGGCCGGCGGGTTGAGCGGGAAGATGAAGGCGTCGCGGATGCCACCCAGGCCCGCGAAAGCCCGGCCCACCAGCGCCTGCGCCGAGTTGTCGGCGCCCGGCCGCTCATGCCAGTCTTTCAGCGTGACGAAGCCCAGGGCCGCGTTCTGCCCCGTGCCCGAGAAGCTGAAGCCCACCACGCCGACGATGGACTGCACCTGCGGCTGCTTGAGGAACCAGTCTTCGACTTGCTTGACCACCTGCTCGGTGCGGTTGCTGGTGGCGCCCGGCGGCAGCTGGATGTTGACGATCAGGTTGCCCTGGTCTTCGCTGGGCAGGAAGGAAGAAGGCATGCGCACGTACAGCCAGCCCACCGCCGCGATGAGCACGGCGTAGATCACCAGCACGCGGCCACCACGGTGCACCAGCTTGCCGGCCCAGCTCTCGTAGCCGTGCGTGGTCGACTTGAAGAAGCGGTTGAACCAGCCGAAGAAGCCGCGCTTCTCGTGGTGATCGTCGGCCACCGGCTTGAGCAGCGTGGCGCACAGGGCCGGCGTGAGCGACAGCGCCAGGAAGGCCGAGAACAGCATCGAGGCCACCATCGACAGCGAGAATTGCCGGTAGATGTTGCCCACCGAGCCCGAGAAGAAGGCCATCGGGATGAAGACAGAGACCAGCACCACCGTGATGCCCACGATGGCGCCGCTGATCTGGCCCATGGCCTTGCGCGTGGCGGCCAGCGGGCTCAGGCCCTCTTCCGCCATGATGCGCTCGACGTTCTCGACCACCACGATGGCGTCGTCCACCAGGATGCCGATGGCCAGCACCATGCCGAACATGGTCAGCACGTTGATCGAGAAGCCCATCACCGACATCACCCCAAAAGTGCCCAGCAGCGCCACCGGCACCACCAGCGTCGGGATCAGCGTGTAGCGGATGTTCTGCAGGAACAGGTACATCACCAGGAAGACCAGCACCACGGCCTCGACGAGCGTGTGCACCACCTGTTCGATCGAGATCGCGATGAAGCCCGAGGTGTCGTAGGGGATGGAGTAGTCGACGCCCGAGGGGAAGTAGCGGCGCAGTTCGTCGAGCCGCTTGCGCACGGCCTCGGCGGTGGCCAGCGCGTTGCCCGTGGGCGAGAGCTGCAGGCCGATGCCGACCGACTGCTTGCCGTTCAGCCGCGCGTAGGTGCCATAAGTTTGGGCGCCCAGCTCGATGCGTGCCACGTCGCGCAGGCGCACGGTGGCGCCATCGGCCTTGGCGCGCAGCACGATGCCGCCGAACTGCTCGACCTTGGTGAACTGGCCGCTGACCACCACCGTGGCCGACATGGTCTGGTCGATCAGGTTGGGCCGGTCACCGATGCCGCCGGCGGGCACCAGCGCGTTCTGCGCGCGGATGGCGTTGTTGACATCCGCCACGCTCAAGCCATAGGACACCAACTTGGCCGGGTCCACCCAGATGCGCATGGCGCGCTCGGTACCGAAGAGCTGCGCCTGGCCGATGCCGGGCACGCGCTGCATCTCGGGCACGACGTTGCGCGAGGCGTAGTCGCCCAGGGCCACCGGGTCGTAGTCCGGGTTGGTGGACGACAGCATCACGAACATCAGGAAGTTGCTGCGTGATTTGTCGACCTTCACGCCCTGCTGCGTCACCGCCGAGGGCAGGCGCGGCGTGGCCCGCGAGAGGCGGTTCTGCACCTCGACCTGGGCCAGGTCGATGTTGGTGCCGCTCTCGAAGGTGACGGTGATCTGCGCCGTGCCGTTGGCCTGGCTGACCGACTCCATGTAGGCCAGGCCGGGCGCGCCGTTGAGTTCCTGCTCGATCACGCTGACGACGGCGTCGTCGAGCGTGCGGGCCGAGGCGCCTGGGTAGGTGGCGCTGATGACCACGGACGGCGGCGCCACATTGGGGTACTGCGCGATCGGCAGCTGCGTGATGGCCACCCCGCCGAAGACGAGGATGAACAGCGCGATCACCCACGCGAAGATGGGGCGGTCGATGAAGAAACGTGGCATGCGGGGCCCCCGTTCAGCGAGAGGCAGCCGGCGTGGCTGACGCGGCGGCTGAAGCGGCGGGGGCCGCGCTGGCGGATGCGGCCGAGGACGCCGCCGTGGCACCGGAAGCCGCTGCGCCGTTGCCGCCGCCATCGCCGCCCATGCCGGCACCTGCCGGCGGGGCTTGCCATGGCACCGGCTTCACCGGGCCCTTGCCACCGGTCATCTGGAACTTCTGGAAGCCGTCGACCATGACCTGTTCGCCGGCCTGCAAGCCGCCGAGCACGACCCACTGGTTGCCACGCGCACCCCCGAGCTTGACCGGGCGCGGCGAAACAGAGCCGTCTTGCGCGACCACCAACACCGTGTCGGCCTGGGCACCGCGCGTGACGGCCTGCTGGGGCAGCAGCACGCCGCCATCAACCTGCGCCTGCTCCAGGCGCACGCGCACGTACATGCCCGGCAGCAGCAGGCCCTGCGGGTTGGGCAGTTCGGCGCGCAGCGAGACCTGGCCCGAGGTGCTGTCCACGCTCAGGTCGGTGAACAGCAGACGGCCGGGCAGCGGGTACTCGCGGCCGTCGTCGAGCACCACGTGCACCTCGGCGGCGTTGGCGCCCGCCTTCTTGATGGCACCGGCCTGCAAGGCTTGGCGCAGCTTGAGCACATCGGTGGCCGACTGCGTGAAATTCACGTAGAGGGGGTTGATCTGCTGGATGAGGGCAAGCTGGGTGACCTCGCCCTGCCCCACCAGCGCGCCCTCGGTGACCAGGGCGCGACCGATGCGCCCGGAGATGGGCGCCGTGACGCTGGCGTAGCCCAGGTTGATGCGCGCGGTCTGCAAGGCGGCCTTGGCGGCGGCCACGTCGGCCTGCGCTGCGCGTTGGCTGACTTGCGCATTGAGGAACTCCTGCGGGCTGATGGCCTTGGCCGCCTGCAAGGGTTCGTAGCGCTGCACCAGCGCGGTGGTCTGGGCCAGGTTGGCCTCGGCGCGGGCCAGCGTGGCCTGGGCGCTTTCGACGGAGGCCTGGTAGGTGGCCGGGTCGATCTGGAACAGGGGCTGGCCGGCCTTCACGTCGGCACCTTCGGTGAACAGGCGCTTTTGCAGGATGCCGGCCACGCGGGCGCGAACCTGGGCGGTGCGCAGGGCTTCGAGGCGGCCCGGGAGTTCGGCCATCAAGGGCACCTCGCCTGGCTGCACGGTGACCACACCGACGGGCAGGGCCGGCGGCGCCGAACCCGGGGCCGCTTGCTGCCCCCCGTCCTGCTTGCCGCAGCCCGAAAACAGGGCGGCGACCGCCACCAGGGACATCCACATGCCAACACGTCGCGTCATGGTCACCTCAAGGAAATATTTGCCTAGTCAATTGTTAGCCTGCGAATATACCCACGAATCGCAGAGGGTTTGTGAAGTCAGGCGGAAAAAACCCGCCTCAAGCTGGGGCCAATGCGCCGTCGGACGATTCGTCGAGTGCACCGGTGGCGGCGAGGTGGCCGTCGTCGGCCCAGCCGATCATGGTTAAACCGTCGGGGCTGTAGAGCAGCCGGTTGATGGTGGCGTTGCCGATGGTCCAGCTGCGAGGCGCCGTCAGGTCAATGCCATTGGCGGCGCGGTAAAAGCAATCGAGCACGCCGCCATGCGCCACAACGACGATGGTCTGGCCCAGGTGGCGATGCGCAAGCCGCATCAGGTTGCCGACACAGCGGTCGTAGAAAGCGGTCAGCGTCTCGCCGCCGGTGGGGCCGTAGGCGGGGTCTCGCTGCTTCCAGCGGCGGGCTTGATCGGGCCAGCGGCTGTGGATTTCGTCGTGGGTGAGGCCTTCGAGTTCGCCGAAGTGGCGTTCGCGCAGGCCTTCGTCGAGTTGCACGGGCACGCCAGCGGCGCGGCCGATGGCCTGCGCCGTCAGGCGGGCGCGCTGCAGGTCGCTGCTGTAAACGGCATGGATGGTTTCCTGCGCCACGGCGGCGCCCACGCGGGCGGCCTGCCACAGGCCCACGTCGTTGAGGGGGATGTCGGTGTGGCCCTGGATGCGGGACTCGCGGTTCCAGGCGGTTTCGCCATGGCGCACGGCGATGAGGCGGGTGACGGCGTCGGTCATGCCGGCATCATGCACCAGGCATGCTGCACCGCACAAGACATCGTTCAAACGCCCCAGACGATGGGCTTGCCCTCGGCCTGGGCCTGCTCGATCATGCGCACGAAGGGGGCGGCACGCTGGCGCAGGGTGACGGGTTCGTCCTGGAAACCGACGGGAGGTTTGTCTTCGGCCTGCCGATTGGCGGCGTCGGGCGCATGCGCGGCTTCATCGGCCGCGTGCGCAGGCGAGTCCGGCAGTTGGTCGGGGTCGAGCGCATGCAGGGTGGCCAGCGCTCGGGGCATGTCGGCCACTTCGAGGATGCCGGGCTCCGTCGCCGTCTTGCCCAGCAGTTTGAGCAAGGCTTCGGCGTGCGCCGCGATCATCACGAGGTTGCCCGTGGCCTGGGATTTGAAGGTGACTGGCATCGGCTCAGTTTAGCCCCGGCTCAGGGTTGGCCCCCCGTGGCTGGGGCAACGACCGCACCGCCGTGCGGGTCTCGGGCCAGGTCGGCGTTCTGGATGCGGCGCGCGTACTCGGCTTGGAGGTTTTCCAGCTTCACGCGGGCGGTCTGGATGAAGGGCTCGTTGGCGCCGAGCACCTCGCCCAGGCCTTTGCGCTCATAGCGGCTCCACAGCTCCTGGCCGAGTTGCACCAGCTCGGCGTTGTGGCCGGTGCAGCGGCCGAGCTGAGCGGTGAGTTGATCTCGCTGGGTGCGCAGGGTGGTTTCGTTGGTTTGCGCGGCTTGCTGGGCGCTGCGTGAAGAGGCTTGCAGGGCCTTGAGTTGATCGTTGGCTGCGGCGAGTTCGGCGCTCACGCGCTGGTGCTCGGTTTGCAGGGCGCTCAGCTCTTTCTGCAAAGCGCTGGCGCGACGCGAGGCGCCGCCGGCAGTGGTGCGCTCGCGCTGGAGCTCGTCCTCTTGCGACTTGAGCGCCTGCTCGGCTTTCGCGCGGGCCTGCTCGGCCTGGGCCTGGGCGGCTTGCGCGGACTGGCTTTGCTGCTGCACTTGGCGCAGTTGCAGGCGCAGGCGCTTGAGTTGCTCGGCGTCCTTGTCGGACGCGGATTGGGCGTGGGCAGGCAGCGCGGCGAGCAGGGCCAGGCACAGCGCGAGGCACAGCGTCAGGCACGAGGGGATCGACGCGCGGACGGGGCGTTCAGAAGCGCACATTCAAGTCCACCTGCAAGGAGTTGGTCTGGTAGCGGGCGTTGGGGAAGCTCTTGTTGAGCATGGTGTCGATGTTCTCGGCCGCCATGTAGCGCACGCCCAGGCTGGTGTTGCGGTAGAGGCCGTAGCTCGCGCCCAGGATGTAGCCGCGCAGGTTGGTGCCGCCCAGGCCGAGGTCGCTGTCGGTGAAGGCGTCGAGCACGGCGTCGGAGCCGACGCGGCGGTAGGTGAGCTGCACTTGCCAGTCGCCGGCCTCGCGCACCTCGAAAGCGCCGATGCCCAGCTTGAGCTGGTAGCCCTCGGCGCTGCCGCCCGGGTCGACGCCGCGCAGGCGTTCGTCGGTGGCACGCTCCCTGAAATCGCTCTTGCTGAAGGCGAGGTTGCGGGCGTACTCGGCCGACAGCATCACGTTGAAAGGGCTGAAGTGCGAGAAGGCAGCCGATGCGGTCAGCACCAAGGGGCGGAATTTGTAGGCCAGGCCCCAGATGGGGTTGATGTTGTCGTAGCCGGACATGGGGCTGATCTCGAAGACCGTGTTGCCCTTCTGGCGCAGGCCCACGGGGTATTCGAATTGGCCGTAGGTGATGCCCACCAGGGGCACCCGGTTGCCGTTGCTGTCGGTGCCATCCTCGAAGTCGGTGTCGGTGCGGCCTTCGATGTTGTGATAGTCGTAGAGCGCGGCGCCGAACTTCAGGCGCGTGCGACTGCTGAGGTCCCAGCCGGTGCCGAGCTGCGCGCCGACGAGGTTGCGCGCGGTGCGGCGGGGCGTGCCGTTTTCGCGCAGGGGGAAGTAGCCAAAGGTGAAGAAGGGGGAGAGGCCTTCTTGCAGTTCGTTGTAGCGGAAGGTGGCGGCCACGCCTTCGAAGTTGAGGTTCTCGCTCCAGGTCATCTCGGTGCTGAACCAGGGGTTGGGGATGCGGCCGGCCTGGATGGTCACCCACTCGGCGGGGTCGAGCCTGATGAAGGCGCGATCGACGTAGAGGTTGTATTTGTTGAAGTTCTGGCCCAGGGTCTGGTTGGTGGAGACGCGGTCGTTGGCGTTGCCGGTGGCCAGGCGCACGCCCACGCCCACTTCGTCGCTGACGCGGGCCGACATGCCCAGGCGCAGGCGCAGGCGCTCGCGGCCTCGGTCGTCGGTGGTGGAGCTGGTGGGCAGCACGGTGCTGTTGGCGCGCAGCAGGTAGCTGGCGAAGTCAGGCGCGCGCGAGAGGCCGTTGTTGTTGCCCAGTTCGGCGTTGAGGTAGGTGTCGGCCGGGGTGTTGTTGGCGTTCTGGTTGTCGCGCTGGTAGCGGAAGCGAATGTCGCCATCGAGCTTGATGCGGTCGGTCCACGACGAGGATGCGTTGGGCACGCCCCAGCGCTCTTCGCGGGCCTGGGCGATGACCTCGTCCTTGATCTCGTTGCGCAGTTGCTGGCGCACGCTTTCGGGCACGTAGGGCACGCGCAGGATGGGCTTGCCGTCGGCGGTGGTGGTGGGGCGGGCCGCGGCGGTTTCGGGTTTTGCGGGGTCGGGTTTCGTCGATTCGGCCAGGGCCTTGTCCTGCGCGGAACGGATCAGCGCGTCGGCCTTGTCGCGGGTGAGCACGCCCGACTCGACCAGGGCGTCGATCAGGTTGCGCGTGGTCTGGCGCAGGGTTTCGAGCGATTCGCGTTCGTCGGCGTGCGCGGGCAGGTTGCAGCCCAGGGCCAGGGTGGCCGCCAGTGCGAGGGCGGACGGGGCGGGCCAGCGGTGGGTGGGTTGGGACTTCATGGTCGGGTCTTCTGGGTGGCGAGGGTTCGGGCGTGTTCGGGCGTTGTCAGGCGTGTGCGTTCGCTGCCATGCGTGCGGCCTCGGGCAGGGCTCAGCCCAAGCGGCGGTTGCTCAGCTTCAGGCTGATGGGCTGGGGCAGGTTGGCGGGCGGCGGGTTGCGAAAGCCGGGGAAGCGCTCCAAGGCGTCGCGCACGAGCTGGTCGGTTTCGGGGTTGCCGCTGCTGCCCACCAGGCGGGTCTTTTCGAGCGAGCCGTCGGGGCGCACCCACACGAGGATGGGCAGGGTGTAGTCGCCCGCCCGGCGCAAGGCAGGCTGGCGTTGAAGCCAGGCATCGACTTCGCGTTTGACGGCGTTGCCGTAGGAGCTGGCGGCCAGGCGATCGCCCACGGTGCCGCCACCGCCCGTGCCGATGTCGCCGCCCCGGTATTCGTTGCTCACGCTGCCGGCGCCGAAGGCGCTGGGGCCATCGCCAGCGGCGCCTTCCATCTTCAGTTGTTGGGGCTCGGGCGGGGCTTCGACCGGTTTCTGCTCTTGCGGTTGCGGCTTGTTCTCTTCGGGCTTGGGCTCGGGCTTTTTTTCTTCCTTGGGAGGCGGCGGCGGTGGGGGCGGCGTGTCGGGCAGCACGGCGATCTTCACGGTCTGCTTCTTGGGACCGCTGCTGCCCTGCCCCATCTGCTTGGCGATGAGCCAGCCCAGGCCGGCGAGCGCCAGCACAAGCACGGCCGGCACGATGAAGCGCTTGATACCGGCTGGTTGGCCGCCAGATTGGCCACCGGATTGGCCGTGGGGGTCGACGTGTGCCGTGGCCACGGTTCAGGTTCCGATGCGCGAGGTGACCAGTCCCATGGACACCTCCAGCTTGTTGCACAGGTCGATGACGGTGACGACCTCGGCGTATTGCGAGCGGGCGTCGCCCTTGATGGCCACGCTCATCTTCGGGTCGCGCTGCTTGGCCTGTTGCAGCTCGCTTTCGAGCTGCTGCACGGTGACGGGCACGCCGTTGAGCATGAGCTGGCCGCCAGGCATCACCTGCACGACCTTGAGCTCGTGCTTTTCGGTGCTGGGCTGGTTGCTGGGCTTGGGCATGCTGATGCTCAGGCCTTGCACGGAAGCGGTGGTCATCAGGATGAAGACGACCAGCAGCACATAGGCCAGGTCCAGCATCGGTGTGACGTTGATGCTGTCGTATGGTTTGGTTTCGCCTTGGACCTGCATGGCTTCACTTCATGGCGCGCGGCTGGCGCATTCACTGGACACGTTTGGTGGCCAGGCCGATTTCGGTGATGTCGAGGCGCTTGGCGATCTCCAGCACCTGCATGACCTTGTCGTACTGGGCTGCGGCGTCGGCCTTGAGCACAACGGGCAGCGCGGGGTTGGCGGCCTTGTACTGGGCCAGCGAGGTTTGCAGCTCGTCGAGGCTGACCGGGTAGGCGTCGAGGTAGACCTGGCCGTCGGCGGTGATGGTGATGCCCTTGGTCTGCGGCTTGGCCAGGTTGTTGGCGGCCTGCGTGAGCGGGGGGGTGACCTTCACGCCCTGCACCGAGGCGGTCGTCATGATGATGAAGACCACCAGCAGCACGTAGGCGAGGTCGAGCATGGGCGTGACGTTGATGTCGTCATACGCCTGCAGCTCGCCCTTGACGTCGCCGGCCATCTCAGCGGGCTCCGTGGGTTTCGGCCACGCGCGTGACGAACTCGTCGACGAAGATGCCCATGTCCGACGAGATGTTCTTGATGCGGGCGGCCAGGTAGTTGTAGCCAAACAGCGCGGGGATGGCCACGCCCAGGCCGGCCACGGTGGCCAGCAGCGCGGCGGCGATGCCCGGTGCGATGGCGTTGACGTTGACGTCGCCCGCCGCCGCGATGGCCGCGAAGGTGATCATCACGCCCACCACCGTGCCCAGCAGGCCGAGGAAGGGGCCGCCGGAGATGGCGATGGTCAGCAGCACGATCTTGCTGTTGAGGGTGTGGCTCTCGCGGATGAGGTCGGCGTCGACCGCGGCCTTGACGGCGTCGATGGAGGCGCCGGAAAGCTTGGCGGCACCCGCTCGGCCCACGTCGCGTTTCTTCAGTTCGCGCAGGCCGGCTTCGTACAGGCGGGCCAGTTGCGAGTGGCGCATGCCGTTGGTCTCGACCGCCAGCACGTCGCGGGCGCTGCGGAAGTTTTGGAGGAACTTCGAGTTGTCCTTGTCGGCGCGACCGACCAGCAGGGCCTTGTCCCACATCACCCAGGCAGCGATGACGAACATGATGCCGAGGATGACGATGACGACCCAGGCGTCCACCGTCAGGTTGTTGACGAGGATGGCGAAGTGGCCTTGTTCGTGGGCCTCGCCGGCATCGGCGGTTTCAGGCGTTTGGGTGTTGGCAAGCACCAGCTTGGCGTCGGCGCTTTGCGCTGCGTGGGCGAACTTGACCCAGTCGGCGCTGCGCACCGTGGAGGCGACTTCCAGCTGGTCGACCAGGCCGGTGAGGCCCTGGCCCACGGCCACCGGGCCGTCGATGGGCGCGGCAGCGGCGGGCACATCGGCCTGCCCGGCTTGCGTGCCGTTGATGTAGAGCGTGAGCTTGCCATTGCCAACGGTGACGGCCAGGTGGGCCCAGGCCGAGGGTGGCAGCTCACCGCCCGATGCGACGGCCGCGCCCAGTTGCGCGAAGGCTTTGCCGCCATCGAGGTTCAGGCTGAGCGAGCCCTGCTTGAACAAGGTGCCCGTGAGCGCCTCGGGCTTGAACCACAGGGCCACGCTGTAGGGGCCGCTGCCAGCGGCCTTGAGCTTGTCGGAAGACCATTGCAACGGCTGGCCATCGAGGCGGGCGGCCACGCCGATGAGGCCGTTGACCTCGCGCACCACCGGCTCGGCGGATTTCACCTGGCCCGATGCATCGGCGGCAGGCTCACCGGCCTGACCCGCGAAGGTGATGGCCGCGGCCATGGCGCCATCGAAGAGCGCGGGGCTGGTGGACTCTGCCGTGGCGGCTTCGTTGCCGGCGTAGACGTGCACCACGTTCTTGTCGGTGCCCGGCAGGGTGTTGGGCAATTGCACCCAGACCACGCCCAGCTCGTTGGCGCCATCGAAGCGCTCGACCCAGAACTTCAGAGGGGTCTTGTCGTCGGCGGCGATGACGCGGATGTCGCTGCCATCGGGCTTGGCCGAGAGGAAGTCGAAGTTGCCGGAGTGCAGACGCAAGGGCACGGCCACGCCCGAGAGGGCTTCCTTGGTTTCAACGCCTTGTGCCGAGGTGTTGAGGACGACCTTGGTGCGTTGGTGGAAGTCCTTGTTCCACCATGCGTGGGCCAGGGTGGGAAGGCAGACTGCTGCGGCCAGCAGCGTCGCGGAAAACTTGCGCGCGATCGTCATGGTGTGACCAGGTTGACAGAAGCGGCGATTTTGAAAGTCGCATGTGTCCTGCGTGGGGCAGGCACCAGTTCCATTCGGACCATGTCCTGCCCGCTTGGGCGACATGGTTTCGTCACGGAGGGCCGCAGCCCTCCGTTCGACGCGGGTCGCCCCCCGTGAATCAGCGTGGGGCCGATGAGGTCGCGTTGCCGGAAGGTGCCGAGGCAGGCGAGGACGCAGGCGTGGAGGCGTCATCACCGGCCTTGCGTTGTTCACTCGCCTTGCGCTTGCCCTGCTCGGTTTGGCCGTCACCCTTCGCCGCGCCAGCAGCGGCTGCCTCGCCCTCGGCGCCCAGGCCCAGCAGCTCGACAGACAGCTTGCTCTCTTCACCAGCCTGTTTGCGCTCGTTGCCGGCTTGGGTCGCTTGTTCGAGGCCCGCCTGGGTGTCACCGAGTTTGGGCGCGATGTTCACCGTGGGCGCGGGTGTGCCGCCTCCGCTGGGTGGCTGGCCCGCGATGTTGTCGGCGCCCTTGACCACCGGTGCGACGAGTTCGACCTTGCCGATGATGAAGGCATCGAGCGCGCGGATCTCGCCCTTGGGGGCGTAGAGGCCAACCACCGGCGTGACGTCTGACGGGTTCAGGATCGATTGGAACCCGGCCCCCGTCAACGGCGGTTGGGTGGAGGTCACCACGCGGCCCGTGCGCTCGTCGAAGGTGCGGCGGGGCACCACTTGCGAGACCTCGTTGTTCGAGCCTTGGCCGGAGTCGATGTCGCCATCGGTCGAGTAGATGTAGAGGTTGCCGCGACCCGCCACGATCACCTTCTGGTCACCCGCCAGGAAGTCACCTCGGGTGAGCGATCGGAAGGAGCCGCCCTCGAAGTTCACGAAACCGTGGGCAGCGCCATCTTTCGAAGGCAGGCCCACCAGCACGTTGTCGGCGGCGATGACGTCGATGCCGCCCTGGCTGTTGTCGATCAGCGAGAAGGCATTGCCGCCGCCGGGTGCGCGGTTGTGCACGCGCGCGCTGGCGAGGTTGACCAAGCCCTTGCGCTCGAACTCATCGCCCAGGCCCGCCAGGTCGACCACCTGCGCGGCCTGCTCATACAGGGCCTGGCGCTGCGTCTGGCGGCGAGCCTCTTCGGCTGCGTTGTCCGAGCCCTTGATGGCGGCGGCTTGCGAGGTGAAGGCCTGCGCACGCTGCCACATGGCTTCGTGCTTGATGCGCTGGAAGGCGTCGCTGCGGTAGTAGGCGGCATCGCGGCCGGCCAGCTCGGGCAGGTAGAGCGCCACGAAGCGCGCATCGAGGTAGCGCTGCACAGCGGCGACCTGGTTCGGCGTGGTGAGCGTGGCGAAGGTGGCTTCGACCTCGGCGTCGCTGGCTTCGGCCCAGGTGGCGCGGCCGGTTGGCGGCGGGAGTTGGCTGGCGATGACAGCGGCCCGCAGCTCGCTGCGCAAGGCGCTGTCGTCGCCATAACGGGCCGTCACCACGGGCAGGTCCACCGCGCGCGCCATGCCGGCTGCAACGGTGATCTTCGCGCCTTGATCTGGCAAGGCCTGGTTGACGCTGTTGCCGATGGCGGCGATGCCGGTGGATTGCTGGAGCAGCACGTCGCGGCCGGCTTCGACGCGCAACTGGCCAGGGCCGCCGAGAGCGATGGCGCCGGTGTTGTACGAGCCCCCCAGGATGTCGCGGCCGGCGCTCAGGCGGGTGACGTCTTCTTCGTTGAAGTTCTGGCCGAGGAACACCGGGTTGAGGATGTCGCGCCCGGCGATCAGCTCGGTCGGGCGGTTGACGCGGAGGACCGGGTTGGTGGTGGCAGCGCGATCGAAGCGGATGTCCCGACCGGCCACCCAAGTGGAGAGCCCTGCATGGCCGGGCTCTTCCAGTTGGTTCATGGGGTCAGTTTGCAGTGTGGATTCGTTGCCACTCACCACAGCAGAGAAGTCACCCTTCACCCTTTTCCCGGTGTTGCTCAAGGCTGCCAAGATGTTGTCTTTCAGGCCATTGGTGCCTGTGGGAGCGGACTTGGTCGCACTCGCGAGCGCAGGCACTTGGTCGTCATCAAGCAACTGCAAGCCTCCTGAAATCTGGATGTCATTCCCTGCAAAAACCCTGAATTCAGCCTGGTCCGATGAGGTCACATACAGCGGCCTGGCGGTGGTCTGATACGTTTCCACCTTGTCGCCATTCTTTTGCGTAAAGACCGCTCCGGCGCCGCTGACTTCGACATCGCCATTGAGGCTGATCGCCGTGAAGGCAGATGGCAACACGGTCGACAGCACCTGCAGATTGGAGGCAAGGGAGTTGTCCACGATTTGCGATCGGCTCACGCTCGACAGGGCACGGGTGATCACGCTGAAGCTCTGCACGTTCGGCACAAAGCGCACGTCCCCTTGTGTGCTGAACATCGAGACCCCTGCGCCAGGCGCGTAGGTCAGGTAGTAGCCATGCATGTCCTTAGGCAGCAGGAAGTCTGTGGACTTGCCGCTGAGGGGAGCCCCGTTGTAGAGCAGCGTCGGGTTGAAGACGTGAGAGACCTCAACACCCTGATCCGCCTTGACCGACCAGTGGCCATCCATCACACCCAGGAAGGGCGCCGAGGGCAGGATCTGGGCGTTGGTGAAGCCGCCTGCGGTCTTGGCTCCCGCACCTCGGGTCACGCTGTTGCCTGCATCGAGACGGCCTTCACCCCTGGCAACAACGAACTGCCCGCCGGCAATGTCTCGACCGGCTGTCACTTCGAGATCGCCGCCACCGGCTTCGCGCAGCACCTGACCTCCATCGGCCAGCTTGACCTGGCGCGCGTTGGTCAGCGAAACAACCGGCATGTCGAGAACATCACGACCTGCTTGCACCGAAACGTTGCCTCCACCGAACGAGCCCAGGCCTTGCCGGAAGCTGTCGAAGGCGGTCCACCAAGCGACCTTGTCTTGGGTGGCGCCCGCGTGGAAGAAGTAATTTGGTGTCAGTTGCGTGAGCGTCTGGGCGGCAGTCTTGCCGAAGTTCATGCTGCGGATGTCGCCGCCAGCACTGACGCTCAAACGACCGCCTCGCTCGGTGTGTTGCGCCCAGGTGTAGCTGGTCGCAGCGGTCTCACCGGGGGCCAGTTGCGCCAGGCGACCCGCCACATAGATGGCCGACGACACAGGCGGCGAGGCCTGGGTGCTCAACAACCGCACATCACCCGACGCCGCGATCTCGATGGAGCCTGCCGTCGTGCGGATTTGCTTGTCGCCAGCCAGCTCGAAGTGCCCCTTGCTTGGATCGGACTGCACGGCCAGCAGATCGGCTGACTGCCGGTCTGCCCCGGCCACGAAACGGAACGACGAGGCATCGCCCGCCGACACCGACGAGGGACTGGTCGCGGTGGCGGCCACCTTGTCCACGTTGCCAAAGCCGGCGCTCACGTTGCCGTTGACGGCGAGGTCACCACCGGCACGCACGGTCAGGTTCATCGGCACCTTGGCGCTGCCTCGCTCGAAGTTGAGCTTGTCGTCCGGCTTACTGACGACCTTGGGAGCAACTTCGAAAGAGCCCGCCGAACGAATCTCTGCCTCGGCCTTGACACTCACCCGCTCAGCCGACAAGCCCAGTCGGCCCAGCATGGCCATGCGCCGCTCTTCAGCCGTGTATTCATCGGCTTCGGTGAACAGGCTTTCCAGGCCCCACGCGTTGGCGGTGGTGTTGCCAGACGTCAAGCTGTTGCGCGTCGCATCTTCGTAGACCTTCACGCCCACCAGATCGACCTGCCCAGCCTGCAGGGTGAGCTGGGTGTCGGGGTTGCCATCGTCGGCCAGGCGATCAACACGGATGTCCTGGCCATCGCGGCCCGCGCGGATCACGATGCGGCCATCGAGCGCGTCGCCCGCGCTGTCGGCCACCACGGTGGCGTCGCCCAGCTTCACGCGGCCGTCGGTGGAAGACAGCAGCACGTCGCCGCCGTTGGCACCCTCGCGGGTGGAGCGCGCGCTGATTTGGGCGCCATGCGAGAGCGTCAGGTCGTCCTTGGCTTGCAACTGAACCAGGCCACCTTGTTCGGCATCGGCCACGATCTGGGCAGATGAACCGAGGGTGAGGTCACCGCCATCGGCCGTGATGCGCACGTTCTGCGAGCGCAGTTGGGTGTTGAGCACCACGTCGCCTTCGCGCACGCGCACGGCCACGCTGTGATGCGAGCCAGGCGTCGCGCCAATGGCGGCTGGCAGCGCGGCTTTCACCAGCGCGTCGACCTGGCTGGCGGTTTGCTGCGCACCACCTGCTTCGGCCTGCGCTTGTGCCGCACTGATCAAGCGACCGGTGTCGACCAGCAAGGTGCCGCCCCGGCCGCCGCTGACGGCGTCGAGGTGCAACTGGGCGTCATCGCCCACCACCACGGCGCCGCGCTTGCCCGTGGCTTTGAAAGAGATGCTGCCAGCGTCGGTCGCGATGCCGCCGCTGTTGGCAGGCATCACCGGCGCGGATGCGTCGAGCACGCCGTTGACCTGGATCTGGCCCAACGCAGCGTTCACCGCGATGCTGCCGCCGTGCGAGGCCACCGTGAGGTTCTCGGAGACCTGGCGCACGCGGCCCTTCACGCTGGTGGTGGAGCCCGACGCGAAGACCACGGTGTCGTCGCGTCCGGTCTGGCCGGAGCCGTTGATGGCCAAGCGGCCGGATTCGATGTCGATCAGGCCACGCTGTTCCACGCGTTGGCCTGACAGGGTCAAGGCGCCACCGGCACCGAGGCTCTCACCCAGGGTGCTCGCGTCAGCGGCACGGTCGATCACCAAGGTGCCGCCAGCCTCGACGGTCTGCTGCGAACTTGGCTTCGCGCTCACGCGGGCGGTTTCGATCTTCAGGTCGGCTTGCGAGCTCAGCTTGCCTTTGCCGTCGAAGACGACGTCGCCCTGGCTGGCAAGCACGGCGTTGACGAAGGCCAGGTGCTGGCCGTTGAAAACGGTGGTGGCTTGTGCGGCGTCCGTGGCAGCCTTGCTGGAGGCTGATGTGCCCACCGTCAGTCCGCCGGTGCGGCCGTCCTGGCGAACCGGCTGGGATTCGATGCGGACTTGCGATCCGCCTTGTGCGGTGGTGTCGGCGTTGCGGCCAGTCTGGTTGGTCAGCACCACCTCGCGCGCCTTCACGGTGGCCACCTGGGTGGCCGTGCCGACGCCGCGCAGCAGCGGGGTGTCGATGCTCAGCTTGTCCATCTTCGACGATCCCAGGGTGACATCGCGGTAGAGGTCAATGCCCTGGTAGGCACGCAGTTGCAGGCGTCGGCCTTGGTTGGCGGTGGTCAGCAGATCGCCCGACAGGTTCAAGGTGCCATCGGCGAGCGTGTCCTGCCCATTGGCGCCAACGGCAACCCGCTGCGCTCCCAGCCCGATCGACTTGGCTTCGACCTTCGATTCGGCGTTGCGGCGCAAGGCCCCGGTGGTGTCGAACTGCACAGCCTGGCCTTCGATGCGAGACCGCCCGATCAGCAGCTCCGCGGTCGAGGCGCCGCTGACCTGGGTCACGCTCACCTCGGTGTCGAGCCGGTTGCCCACGAGCAAGGCGGCGCCATCGCCCTGGATGCGGTGGCGGCTGCGATCGCCGGTGTCCACGCCCTGGCTGATCACGTTGACCCCATCGTCAACCTGCACGCGCTGGGTGGCCACGGCGAGCAACTCGCCGCTGACGGCCAGCGTGGTGTCGCGCCCGGCTTCGCCAGCCAGGCGCACCGATTCGGCCACGCGGGTCACGTCCCACGCGCCGGTGTCGGCGTTCAGGGTGCGTGTGCCGCCCAGCAGGATGCTGTCGGCGCCGGTGCCCTGCAAGCTGTCGAGGCTGACCGTGGGCAGGCGGACTTCGACCTTCTCACCCTGCTCGTTGAGACGGGTTTCGAACTGCGGAGACTGGGCCACCACCATGTCGGCCATGGCGAGGTCGAGCAGGCCGGCGCGCAGCGCGCCCTGGCCCTGGAGGCGAACCTGGGCGGCCATGTCAAAAGCGTTCTTGGCGACGAAGCTCAAGCGTGCGCCGTCACCCGCGCGGCGATAGGTGTCGCCGGTGCGCTCAGCCAACTGGTCGAGGTAGGCGTTGGCAGAGGTGCGGATGACCTGCGACTGCGCCCGGTGGGTGGCCTCGGGCTCCAGCTTCAGCGCGAGCTTGGGGCTGCCGCTGGTGCGGGCCGTGCCCGCCGCGCCCATGTAGCCCGAAACGATGATGGAGCCGTCGTCGTTGGCGATGGCGCGCGGCAGGGCCTGGGTGGTGTTGAGCGTGGTCGCCTGCACCAGCACGGCGCCAGGCAAGATGCCGTAGCGTGCGTCGAGCAAGGTGTAGGTGCCTGCGGCCAGCACGCCGCTGCCGGTGGTCACCGTCACTTGGTCACCGGCCTTCAGGCCCTGGCCCATCTTGGCGCTGGAGGCGCTGATGTCGGCGTCGTGAGGCGCGAAGTCGAAGCTGTAGCCTGGCAGGATGGCGTACACGCCTTTGCGGTTGTAGGTGTCGGTGCTGCCGCCCACGCCCTTCTTGAACTCCCAGGCCACGAGGTCGCCGCCAGCGCGGCCGTCGATCAAGGTCGAGTCCTTCATCGAAAGCGTCTCGCCGTTGAGCGTGACGTGCTTGTCGACCTGCAGCTTGGAGAGGTCAACGATCGTCTTGTCAACCGATGGGTCGAGGGTCTCGGTCAACCGGGTGCCGGCCACCGCGCCTTGGGTGGCGTAGACCCACTGCGTCTGGTTGACGGTGGTGCCCACGGGCACAAGCAGGTCGCTGCCATCGTTGTTCAGACCGCTGACCGAGAGGCGTGCGTTGGGGCCGAGTTCGAGCTTGCCGGCGGTGATGTCGATGCCACCGAAGGGCTGGCGGATCATGCCGTCGAGGTAGACCGTGTCGGCCTTGAGGGACAGGCTGGCCAGCGCGCTCAACGGGGCCTGGCTGGTCGAGCCCTTCTCGGGCGAGATCAGGCTGAACAGGTTGCGGCCAGTCGTGCCCTGGAAGCCCACGATGTCGAAGTCTGACAGGGTCGCGGCGTAGGCCTGACCGGCACGCACGCTCAACCAGCCGGCGTAGCTCAGTTGCCCCTTGAGGTCGTTGCGGTTGACCTCGCGCGCGCCGATGAAGCGCACTTCGCCATTGGTGCGGGTGTTGCCGCCTTGGCGATCGAGCGTGGCGTCGAGGATGGTTTGGTCGGCGCCCTGGATGCCCACGTCACCCGAAACCTCGATCAAGCCGGCGCTGACGGCCAGCGTGCCAGTGCCTTGCAAGCCGCCCTGCGCCCCAACGGTGCTGCCATGGGTGGCGTCCTTGAGCGGATCACGCGTGACTGTCGCGGGGCTGAACTGGCCCAGGCCGACGTGGTTGGCGCGCAGGAAATGGGTGCCGCCATTGGCAAGGTTGATCAGTGGCGCGTCGAGCACCACGGATTGCAGGGGGCCACGGTCAGACAGCGACATCAGGTGCGCGTTCTCGTGGAGATCAATGCTGTGATCGGCGCGCAGCGAGATGCGCTCGAAGCCGCCCTGCAGCAGCGTGTTGCTTGACAGCACGCCTTCGCCGAAGCGGAGCTGGCCTTGCGCATGGGCCTGGGCGTCGTCCACCGAAGCCATGACGTGGATGGTGCGCAGGCCGGCCGACTCACCGCTCGGGTAGGGGCTGGTGGTCACGAGGTCGGACAGGCGGTCCTGCGTGAGCACCACCTTCACCGCGCCGCCCGCCACCGATGGATGCCCCGCTTGCGCCGACAGGCCACCCAACACCTCGAAGCCGTCGGTCAGGCCGATGGTCAGCGTGCCGGCACCGGCCGCCACGAAACGCTTGTCGACCGCGCGCCCGAAATCGAGCCAGCCGCTGGCGCCGTCCATACGGATGTTCGCGCCACGGGCCATGGTGAAGCGACCGCGGCTGGCGGAGCCATCCGCACTGCCGATGGTCACCGATCCGCCGCCCAGCACCTCGCCAAAAACACGCACCTGGTCGTCGCGGAAGCGCTGATCCTGACCATCGGGCCGGTAAGACTTCACCACGCCCGAGACGTCGATGAGCGCCTGGTCATGCAGCGCGATGTGCTGGTCTTTCAGGTAGCCGAAATCCTCCGGTTTGCTGGGGCTGTCGGCACCGCGCTGGCCTTCGATGGACAGCAGAACCTGCCCGCCGCGCGCGATCAGCGCACCATGCACATCGAGGTTGCCACCCGCCTTCAGCGTGATGCCGCCGCCCGCACCCACGTCGACGAGGGCGCCCTGCTCGATCAGCAGATCGGCGCCTTGCTCCAGCCCGCTCGGGCTCAGGCGCGTCGGCGGGTTCTCCGGGTCCACCGGCGCAGCTGGGTCCACGGGCATGGACGTCGGCTGCGACCGGGCCGAGAGGCTCAGCTGCACGCCAGCACGCTTGCCTGCGGGCAAGGTGTCCAGCCGCGCCAGCGACACACTGGTGTAGCGCGTCGGGTCCTGGACCATGTTCGTGAGCACGGGCTTGATCTGTGTGCCGAGGCCAACGGTCACGTCGCCGATGGCCTCGAAGGACTGCGTGCCGAAGCCTGCTTCGGCCAGGCGCTGCACATCGACCTGGAAAGCGAGGGTGGCAGGCTGCGTCGTGAACCTGTCACCGATGCGGATGGCGGGCAGCCCCTTGATGGTCAGCTTGCCGCCGTCATCGAAATCATGCCCCGCGAGGCCGAAACCAGCGCCCCACACCAGCGTGTGGCTCAGTTCTTCCGACGCATTGGGTCGGTAGGTGTTGACCGCCAGCTCCAGGCTGCCGGCATCGCCTTTGCGGAAGCCGCCCGCGCTGGTGCGCCAGGCCCCGGCCGACACATCCAACATGCCTTGCAGGTTCATGCCTTGGCCTGCGGAGAGCTTGATCGCACCGGCGGTGACGTCTGCTGCTTCGTTGGCCGGTGAGGCTTCGAAGCGATCGTCGCGGCGGATGCCCGCCACGCTCAGGCTGGAGCCTTGGGCGACGTTGAGGGAGCCAGTGAACGAGGTCAGGCCGATGTTGCCCCCGGATGCGGTGATCGCGCCACGCACGTCGATGTTGCCCAACATGCGCACATCGACGGTTGCTCCGGGCGTGAGCCGCAAGTTGGCGGCGGTTCCATCCTCGTCGCCGAGCGCGAAGCGGTTGCCCATGACCTGCAGGGCGCCCAGGCCGGCGTCTCGCAGCGCGGCGGCCGACAGCACGAACTCGCCCGCCTGGTTCATGCCCGAGCCGCCTGAGCTGGTGATGCGCACGGCGTCCACCAACTGGCCGTTAGGCAGATCATTGCTGACGTCGTGCACCTCGTTGCCGATGGCCAGCGTGCCCGCATTGGGGCGCAGGGTGGTGTAGCGGTTGGGCGCGGCGCTTAGCTCCACGTCCCACGGGATGGAGTGGCTGGCGTCGGTCCATTCGCTCAAGCCATTGGTGAGCGAGAAGGCCTCGGTCCTCTTGCCGTTGGCCTTGGCGACATCGTATCCACCGCGCAAGCCCGAGGACACGTCAGAGGCCTGCTGTTGGCTGTTCATGTAGACGCTGCCGTCCAGTGCGGCGTCGATGCGCATCGAGGGCGCGCCCAGCAAGGCAGCGCCTGCGCTCTTGCCCACGCGGGTCTCGGGCACGTTCGCGCCGGTGGTGGCATTGGCGCTCAAGCCAAAGCGCGCCAGTTCGTTGGCACTCGCCCGGCTCGGGTCGGACAGGAAGGCGCTGTAGAAAGTGCCTGCGTCGGCGTCTTCGACGCGCGTGTAGCCGCCTGACGAGGCGTTGGCCAGCAAGGACGATGTGACGCTGGCGGCCTCGAAGACGACGCTGCCGCCGCTGAAATCAACCTTCGCGCTGGGCATCAAGTCGAGGAAGCCCTGGGCCTGCATGCGCACGATGCCGCCCACGGTGGAAAGCTCAGCGGCGGTGTAGCGCCAGTTGTTGTAAAGCCCGCTGACATCCCCCACCGAGACGACCCGGCGCGCATCGGCGAGCAGCTCGGATCGGTAGATCACGCCGCCGCGCTGCACGGGTGAATCGGCCAGCTCGATGGAGAATAGGCGGCCCTTGAGTTGATGGCGGCTGCCGGGCAGGCGAACGTTCTTCAGGCCCGAGGCGTCGACCACGGCACCCGATTCCATGCGGATCAGGCTGTTGTCGCGGACCAGGGCTTGGTCGTCCTTGTAGAAGACGGAGCCCTGCCAGTCATCTGCGGCCAGGATGTTGATCTCACCGGCTGGCGCCAGGACTTTGGAGCCCGAACGTAAGGTGATGTCGGCACCGATGATGTCGATGCGCGAGCGGTAGAAGGTGTCGGACGACTTCTGCGTGACGGCTTCGTAGGCAGCGAGATCGGCCTTGTAGCGCTTCTGAGCTTCGTCGTAGGCCGCCTTCTCGGCAGGGCTGGCGTCCGCCTTGATGGGGTCTGGCTCTTTGGGGGCCTCCTGGGCGACGAGCTGGCCTTTGTCATTGAGCACAAAACCTTCGGCGCTGGGCAGCACCTCGGTGACGCTGCCCTCGGCCAACTCGATCACGCCCAGTTTCTTGGCCAACCTCGCCTTGCCCGAGCCGCCGCTCCCGACTTCGGTTGAGCTTTTGGGTACGGTGTCGCTGAGGTAGGTGCTCTCCATCGCCTGGAGGTAGATCGCACCGTTGTCGCCTTTGACGGCAGTGGTGGCGGTCAGACGCCCCTTCTGGCGGATGGCCGCGCCGACCAGGTTGATGGTGCCTCGGTCAGCGAAGACCTCGCCCGAGCCCTTCTTCAGGTTTCCGTTTTCGTCCTTCAACGTTTCATTGACCACGGTGCCCAGGTCAGGCTGCACGCCATCGGATGCGAAGTTGTCCACGGCCACCATCAGGCCACGCTGGGCCAGATCGGTTCGCGCGTACAGGTAAACGGTCTTGCCCGCCGCCAGGATGGTCTGCCCCTGGGGGGTCTCGATGCGGCCGTTGTTGACGATGCGAGGCGCCACCATGATGACGTCGCCGCCAGCCAGGGCCTTGATCTCGGCACCACCTGCGATCCCCACGAAGCCCTTGTTGTCTTCTTCGACACCGCCGAACGCAGCGGTGCCATCTCGGAAGTTCCGGAAGTTCTTCTCGAACGCCTCTTTCGTGATGCTCAAGGCCGTCGCCACCAGGCTGCCAGCCTGCACCCGCGCATTGGGCCCGAAGACCACGCCGTTGCGGTTCTCGATGACGATCTCGCCGCGACCGTTCAAGCCGCCGTCGATGACGGATGGGTGCACGTCGTACACGCGGTTGAGCGCCCGGTCGCCCTCCTTCTGCACGAAGCGCAGTTCGTAGCCCTTCGAGATGTCGAAGGTGTCCCAGTTCAGCACGATGGTCTTGCCGTTCTGGACCAGGGTCATGATGCGGCCGTCGGCCGAGTAGGTCGGGTCGGTGTAGTCGCCAGTGTTGAGCTTCCAGTTGCCATCCGCCGTGTAGGTGGGCAGGTTGGGCCGCGCGCGGTTGAGCGCATCGGCCATGCTGGCCGACACGCGCGCGCTGCCCCAGGTCACGCTGGGCAGGCGCGAGACGGCGCCGGCCGCAGCGCCCGAGTCGGTGCGCAGTTGCGCCTGTGCGCAGTCCGACATCGCGATCAGCGAAAGCACCCCCACGGCCACGGCGGCGCGGGTCTGCCCACCGGCGGCCTTGCCAGCCGAGCGGGCGTGCTCGGCGGCGGGCACGCGCATGCCACGGCGGCGGTCGAAGACGAGGCGGTGGGTGTGCTTGTTCATGATGGAGGCTCTGCGGTGATCTCGTTGAAACTGCGGCGAGGTCTGTGGGGCTGTCGGGCGGGTCTGTGGTGGCGTCAGAACGCTTGCTTCAGGCTGAAGTCCACGCGGTAGCGGCGGTCGGCCTTGGCGCCGCTGGCGTATTCGAGACGGCCGTTGTCCACGGGGCGGGCGGTGTCGAAAATGACGCGGGCCAGGTCGACGCTGATCTCCAGCCCTTCATCGCCCTTGGCGCGCAAGCCCAGGCCCACGCTGCCGAGTTGGGTGCGGGCCTGCTGGCCGGTCTGCGGGCGATCGAGCTGCACCATGCCCCGGTCGTGGAAGGCCAGGGCCGTGAACTCCACGCCCGCGAAGCTCAGCCACACGGGTGTGATCAGCTCGAGGCGCGTGTTCCAGCCAGCGTCGCCCGTTTGCTCGAAGTCGTAGTAGCCGCGCACGGTGCCCGGGCCGCCCAGGCTGTATTGCTCGCCGCCAGGCAGGGGCCCCGTGGCGAGTTGCAGGTTGAGGCTGGCGTCCATGCGCCACTTGCCGACGAGGTCACGCGCGTGGCCCACGTTGAAGCCCCAGGCCAGGAAGTCGGCGCTGGCGCCCGCGCGTTTGCAATCGAACTGCTCCAGGCGCGTGCCGTTGCAATCCACCTGCCGGCCGCCCAGCGTCTGGGTCGACAGCTTCAGGCTGGTGCCGGCGCGTGTTTGCTCGCCTTGCGAGCCGAACCAGCTGAGGTCGTAACCACCGGTCAGGATGGTGTAGCGCAAGGGCGGGCGCTGCGTGATCAGGCCATCGACGAAGGTGTTGAAGTCGCGGTTGTGCTTGTATTCGAGGCCGCCGTACAGGCTGTGGCGGGCTGGCCAGCTGCCCGCATCCAGCCGGCGATTCCAGCGCAGGCCCAAGACCTCGCCTTTGCTGACGGTGGCCGTGGGCGAGGCGCTGCCGCCCAGGCCGGTGGGCGTGTCGCTGTCGCTGCGCGTGGCCACGAGCAGCACGTCGTCGCGCGGGCTCAGCGGCACGCCATAAATCAGCGAGAAGATGTTGCTGTCAGAGGGGCGATACGGCGCGTACTGCCAGCTCAAGCCCAGCGTGTGGCCAAGCTGGAACAGGTTGGTGTGCATCAGCGAGGCGGCAATGCGGCCCCGCGAGGTGTTGAAGCTTTGCCCGTTGTTGAATTCGAAGCTGCCGGTGATCGGGTTCTGGTCCTTGACCTGCAGGTCCACCTCAATGGCGTTGCCATCGGGCGAGGCGTTGATCAGCGGGGTCACCTGCATGTCGGCCGACTGCACCTGGGCCAGCTCCTTTTGCATCTGCGGGAAGTGCGGCACCTCGCCTGCTTGCAGGCTGGGCAGCTTTTCGCGCAGCTTGCTTGGCAGGTGGTATTGCGCGCCGCTCACGTCCACCCGGCTGACCGGGGTTTCCGTCACCTCGATGCGCACCTCGCCGCTGTCGATCTGCTGGTTGGGCAGGCTCACCAGCACCGAGAGGAAGCCGGCGTCCTGGTAGGCCTTCTCCAGCGCGGCGCGGGCGGCTTCGATGTCCTTGAAGCCACGGCCTGGGCCGAGGTGAGGCGTGACCACGCGCTCTATCACGTCGGCGGGCAGCACCGTGTTGCCCTCGATGACGTACTCGAACACGTCGAAGCGGGGCTCCGGTCGTTCGGCCTGCACACCCTGCGAAGCGGCGGGCTGCTGCGTCAGCGCGAACAAGGCCGATGACAGCGTCAGGACGAGGGCGAAGCGTTTTTTCATTTCAGGCACGACACAAATGGAACAGTCCCCATCGCTGGGGACTGGCTCGAAACCGCGATGCGGCCGCCCCATCGCGGGGCGGCGCACCGTTGAAGCGGCTTACTGCTTGGTGATGACGTTGGCGTTGCTGCCGTTGCGGCCGAATTGCGATTCGCCCACGCCCCACAGGCCGTTGGTGCCACCCAGGTTGGTCAGCTCGCCGTCGATCGCGTCGATCACGGCGCTGGTGCCGGCACCAGCAGCGGTGAACTTGAACGACTGGAAGGCGAACTCGTATTCACCGTTCATGGCGGTGGCTTGCGAAGCGTTGGCGGCGTCGAAGCCTTCCACGCGGTTGAGCTTGACGAAGCGATAGCCGGTGGTGGCGGCGGGGATGTTCTCCAGCGAGAGCACGCCGATGCCGTAACCGGTGGCGTTCAGGCAGTCACGGGCGTTGCCGGTGCCAGCGCCTTCCTTGACTTCGAAGGTGGCCAGCACGCCAGGGCCGTAGGTGGCGGCGTCAGCCGGCGTTTCGGCGCCGAAGTTGGGGCCGTTGCCGGTCAGGTTGTTCAGGAAGAACTGGTTCGAAGCGGCCTGGGTGCCCGAGGTCGACACGCGGCGGCACAGGGTCAGCTTGCCAGCGGGCACGCCGAACAGGCTGTTGATGTCCGTCTTGGCCGAGTTGGTGCTGATGGTCGCGATCGAAGCGTACTGAGCGCGCGACACGGTGGGTTGGCAGGCCGGGGTCAGGGTGTCGGCGGTGCAACCAGCGGCGGTCAGGCCTTGCTTGCTTTGCAGGGCAGCATACAGATCGCGGCTGACGGCGATGCCGAATGCCTGGTAGAAGCTGGAGCCAGCGACCTTGTCGGCCAGGCCTTCAGCGCCACCGAAAGGCGACAGCAGCGACGGGTCGAACGCGGCGGGCTCCATGTCCATGAAGCCGCCTTCAGACTTGACGCTGCCAGTGGCGGTGATGCCAGGCACGAGGTTGATGCCGGACAAGGCGCCAGCGCCGGCCACCGGGGTGCCGCTCAGGGCTTGCACGAACTTGGTACCCGTGGTGCCCAGGGTGGAGTTCTGCACGGCGCTGTAGGAGCCGCCAGACACGTTGAAGGCCACGGCGTCGATGCCGGAGATGCCGGTGAAGGCCTGCGAGCACTTGGCGGTGAAGAAGTTGCCCAGCGAGGTGTTGCCAGTGGCTTCCTTGTAGACGGTGAAGGTGCCGCCGCACAGGGTCTTCAGGGCCTTGACGTAGTTGACCGAGGTGGCGGAAGCGCCGGTCAGGAAGGCGGTGGCGGCTTGGGCCTGGCCAGCGAAGGCAACGGCGGCAACAGCGGCCAGGGCGATCTTGGAGATTTGCATGGTGTGCTCCGGAAAGGTTGTGCGATGAACTGGGGGTGCGAGGGACGTGAGTTGCCTCAACCGGGGTGCGGACACCTCGGTTGGGAAACGATCAAGGCTGGGTCGGGACCGGCGCGAACTGGCCGCGCCGGTCAGGTTCCTATGCGGTGCTGATCGGAGCCGATCAGCACAGCCGCATCAGGCGCGGCGGCGACGGGCGACGGCGCCAACCAGGCCGAGGCCCAGCAGGGCCAGGGCGTAGGTCGAGGGCTCGGGCACGGCGGGGATGGCCAGGGTCAGGGTGCCGGTGGCCGAGTTGAAGGTCAGGGTGCCTGCGCCGTTCAGGTAGTCAGGGCCAGCCAGGGGCTGGTCACCCACGCGCTTCTCGGCGCCGGTGGCATCAGCCAGCCAGAGGTTTTGCTTGGCACCGTCCAGCACGGCCGGGCTGTTCAGCATGTTGCGGCCCTTCCAGTTGGGGCTGAACACGGTGGTGTCGAGCACGTAGCCATTGATGGCGGTGGCAGCGCCGTCTTCAGCGGCGGAAAAGGTCCAGGCGCCGTTGTCCACGCCGGCGACATTCAGGGTGCCCTTGTTGGTGATGCTGTCCAGGAACAGGGTGTTGCTGCTGGTCAGGTTGGAGGTGTTGCTGGCGTTCTGGGTGCTCAGGGCAGCGGCGGTGGGCTGGCCGGTCAGCAGGTAGCGGGCGTTGCTCTGGATGCCAACGTTGTCACCAGCACCGACGACCCACTTGATTTGGCCAGCATCCGAGTTGGCCACCAGCTTGTTGAAAGCGGTCGACCAGGAGTTGGTGCCGAGGTCTTTGGTCACGCCGTCGACGGTGACGGTGTTGTTGTTGAAGTTCCAGACCACGGTGGTGCCGGGGTTGGCCAGGGTGCCGATGGCACCGTTCGTGCCGTTGCCGGTGGCACCAGCGATGTCGTCGAGGTGGAAGCCCAGGTCGAACAGCGAGGCGGTTTGGGTGAACGAGCCGCCAGCGTTGTCGTAAGCGACCAGGAACAGGGAACCGTTGCCGGTGGTGAAGTTGTCGATGGCAGCGTGGGCGGTGCCAGCGGCGGCGAAGGCCACGGCGGCGGCGATGTGGTGCAGTTTCATGAGGCTGATCTCCGAGATTGAGGACTGGATCCGTGAACCCCCGAATCCATGAGCCGGTTCGGGGTTGGTGTCAGTGTCGAGATCGTTTGTGACGCGCGTTCGCGTTGAATCAGGGCTCGCCCTTGAGCCGAAGGAACTGTTTCGGCGCGCTTCATCGCTCACCAGGCCACAGTTCTGGCGCTGAACCCCTTTGAATGGGGGGTCAGCGGACGAGGGCTTCGCGACGCCCCATGGTGTCAATCAGCAACTGGGTGACCGGCCCTTGCACGGGCACGCCCTGCGCGGTGAGCCAGGCAACGGCCCCCGCCTGCTCCGACAGCGCTGCTGCGTGCACCGCGTTGAGGCCCTGGCGATCGGTCTGACTCAATGGCACACCGGCCTGTGCCAGGCGCGCCATGGCGGGCACCTGGCCCATGGCAGCGGCTTCAATCAAGGGGGTGAAGCCGCCGTGGTCGAACACATCGGCGCGAGCGCCAGCACGCATCAGCATCGACATCACCCGCACCTGCCCCATGCGCGCAGCCAGGTGCAGCGGCGTTTGCCCGCGTGCGTCCACACCTTGGACATCGGCGCCGACAAAAAGCAGTTCACGCACCACGAGCTCCTGCCCGCGCCAGGCCGCCATGCCCAACGGCGTCTTGCCTTGCGAGCCGATGCGGTCGGGATCCGCCCCTTGTGCGATCAGGGCGCGCACCGCGCTCAAGTCACCCGCCTGCGCCGCGAGGGTCAACAGCGTGCGGCCCTGCACGTCGCGGAAGTCGGGCTGGACGCTGCGTTGCTGCAGCAGCGCGACCACATCGGCCCAGCGGCCGGCGAGCGCGAGTTGCATGACCTCCTGCTCGGCGGGCATCAAGCCAGACGGATCGTTCAAAGCCCATGGGCCGCCCTCGCGAAGGCTGGCCCAGCTGGGATCCGACACAGGCCCCTTGGCCAAAGGTGATGAGGCCGGCGCGGTGAACGACGACCATTCGTTGGCGTCCTCACCCGCCTGGCGTGCGAGCTGGTTTGCCGCCACGGGCTGGGCATGAGCGGGCATGACCGGCCACCCCACAGCCGCGCAGACCAACCCGGCCATCATCAGAAACCAAGACCCGGCCTTCACATCGGACAACATCGTTCGCCTCACCTCTTGCCTGGCCTTCAAAGGGTGGATTCGCGGTAAGGCATCTGCACGGCGCTCAGCGCGTTCATGCTCATCGCCTTGGCCACGGCCTGCGCGCGGTTGGCCGCGCCCAGCTTGCGCAGGATCTTCTGCACGTGGTTCTTCACCGTCAGGGCGCTGATGCCGAGCTTCTCGCTGATCTGCTGGTTGCTCAGCCCGTCACGCACCCAGATGAGGATTTCGCGCTCGCGCTCGGTGATGGGCGAGGGCCGCGCAACGATGCCGCTGGCAGCAGCCGGCGCGCCCGAGCGGGCCTGACTCATCTGGCGCTCGGTGACGCAGACACGCTGGTAGGCGAGGTGCACGCACGGCAGCAGCATGTCGAGCGCCTGGCGCGAGTTGTCGTCGCTGGGCTGGCCGGGTTGGCCAAACAGGAAGATGCTCTCCACTTCATCAGGCCGGCCCGGCCGGGTGAGGCCATGCACGACGAAACGCTCGTAGCCCAGTTCCATGAGTTCGGCCACCAGCGGATCGCGGGCCGACAAGGGGGCCAGCTCCAGCACAACGGCCTGCCCCCGACCGCGTTGCCAGCTTGCCAGGGCTGCTTCCACCAGCACACCGCGCCGGTCACGCAGCGACCGGATCACGCCGTCGGGCATGGGCAGGCTGTTGAAGAGGTCGAACACGACATCGCGCTGATCGCGGTCGTAGTTGCCGCACAGGCTGAGCTTGTGCGGCAGCCAGCGCTGGAAGTCACCCTGGGTCCAGACGAAGAACTGGTGTCGACGGCAGACCTGAGGCGCGGCCTCGACGACGCGCAGAAGCACTTCCGATTGGTCTGGGGCGATGGGTTGGAGCGTCATGGTGTGTCGGGTTGAACCGGCGCAGTCTAGGGATGGCCCGTGACGGTTTCTTGACGAAACTTCACGAACCCATCACGAGCGCATCACCCGCCTTCATGGCCGCAAGGCCTGTGGCTGGCCCAACACGAAGAGCCATTGGTCGTAACGCGTGATGCCTTGCGGCGCGTTCAAGGGCACGGCGTGCGAAAGGCTGTGCACACCCGCGATGCCATCGCCTTCGCGCACCAGGCCCCACTCGGCGCGACCGGTCAAAGGGTCACGCCAGATGCGCTTGAGGTGGCGTTGCAGGCCGCCGCCTCGGCGGTCTTCCAGCAGGTCTTCCAGGCGCTTGGGCAGGCGCGATTCACCCTCGCCAACGGGCACGCTGGCGTAGGCCTCGATGGCCATGCGGAATTGTTCGCCGCGCCAGATCAGTTCGGCTTCGCGCGCGCGCCGTGCATCGAGCATCCAACTCTGCGCCATGGCGGCGAGCATCAGGCCGGAAAGCGCCACCCACCACAGCAGCAGCAGGTAGGTGAAGCCGGCCTGCTGGCGTGATTGGGCGTGGCGCGGCCCGCCCGGTCGTTGACGCGTGCACAGATGGATGCGCGAACTGAACATGGCCATGTCGACAGAGATCACCAGGCGCATTACCACGCGCATTACCACGCACGTCACCAGGCGCTGTAAGGCCGACCGTCCTGCGCCCGCCCGGCCGCGCCGCTGCGCACGTCGGCCACCTGACCTTGCACGACGCTGTCCGGGCGGGCGGGCAGCATCTGCCAGCTGTCGCTGCGGCCAGTGAGCGGGTCTTCCGGCACCTGGCGCAGGTAGCCCCTGCGCACCATCTCGTCGAGCGAATCGGGGTAGCGGCCCTGGTCCGCAGCGTACTTGTCGATGGCGTCGCGCATGACGTTGAGCGAGGTCTTCAGCGAGGCCTCTCGGGCGTTGTCGACCGTGCGCACATAGCGAGGCGCGACGATGCTGGCGAGCAGGCCGATGATGGCCAGCACCACGATGAGTTCGATCAGGGTGAAGCCGCGCGGGCGTGGGTCAGGTGGCATTGCCTGCATGCGAACGCTCCATCACCACTGCCGGTAGGGCACGCCATCCAGGCCGATGCCGGGCGTGCGCGAGGCCACATCGAACACATCGGCACCCGGGGCGGGCGCATCGGGCGGGCTGGCGTAGCTGCGCGTGGCCCAGGTCTGCTCGGGTGGCAGTTGCGGGTCGGCGAACGGGTCGCGCGGCAGGCGGCGCAGGAAGTAGATGCGCTGGCCTCGCGGGCTGGCCGCATCGGACACGCCTTGCACCAGCACCTGGAGGCTGGGCGGGTAGCCGGATGCGTCGGCCTTCTTCTCGATGCGGCCCGTGTCCCACGCGCGCTTGTGTTCGTCGATGGCCATGCGCAGGGTGCGCAGGGCCTGACGCAGTTCGGCCTCTTGCGCGCGCCGCTTGTGCAAGGCCGCCAGTGGCATGGCCGCGCTGGCCAGGATGCCCACGATCATCACGACGATGACCATTTCGATGAGCGTGAAGCCACGCGATCGGCTTGCGCCCCGGGGCATGTTCACATCTTCCATGGCCGGCTTCACCGATCAGGCTGCACCCCGGCGTCACCGGGGTTGGACGGTTCGGGCGAGGCGACGCTTTCGGGCGCCTCGCTGGGGTCGGGCGTGGCCGGGTCACGCACCCGCAAGCGCAGCGGCTGGCCACCCGAATCGAGCGTGACTTCGGTGTCCACCAGGCGCACGTCCTTGCGCGCACGCAGCATCACCGGCGCCGATCCTCGCGGCGGCACCGTCAGCGCCACACGGCCCGACTCACCACCCGGCGCCTCGATGCTCAGCACGCTGCCGTCCACCATCAAGCTGGTGCTCAAAGGCTGAGCGCCGGGGTTGTGCACCAGCACTTGGAAGGCAGAGCCCGGCATCACCACCTCGGGTCCCGAGACACCGGCCTGCGGGCCGGCAGCGCCACTGCCAGGTCGGCCCGTTTCAGCAGGCAGGTTGGATAGCGAAGTCGAGAAGCCGCTGCGGACCTCACCGGTGCTCGCCTTCGCACCTGGACGCAGGCTGAGCGGCGCCATGCCCGGCTGGGCCTCGGTGCCCGATGGCAGGAAGCCGGCCGTCGAAGTGGGCTGCATGACGTTGCGCACGATGCGCGGCGTGATCAGCAAGATGACCTCGGTCTTGTCGCGCGTGTCGGTGCCCGTGCCGAAGAGCTTGCCCACGCCCGGGATCTGGTGCAAGCCAGGCAGGCCGGTGGAGGTGGTGCTCTCGGTGTCGTTGAGCAGGCCGGCGAGGATCTGCGTCTCGCCATCGCGGATGCGCAGCGTGGTCGAGGCCTGGCGAGTGCCAATCTGGTAGGCGATGGAGCCCTGCGGCCCGATGACCTCATTCGTCACGCTGCTGACTTCGAGCGCCACCTTGATGGTCACGTCGTTGTCGAGCTGCACCTGGGGTTCAATCTCCAGCTTCAAGCCCACGTCGAGGTAGCTGACAGACGCCGACACGCCCACGTTGGCGGTGGAGGTGGTGGTGAACACCGGCCGCTTCTCACCCAGCAGCACCTTGGCCTTCTCGCGGTTGCGCGCGCGGATGGTGGGGTTGGCCAGCAGCTTGCTGCTGCCGCGCGTGCTGCGCAGGTTGGCCACGGCCACGGGGTTGGGCACCAGCCAGCTCAGGCCGCTGGTCGACGACACCGTCGACACCGCCCCGGGTGCGCCATATGAAACCGCGGCAGGCAGGTCGATGCCCACCTTGTCGAGCACCTTGTTGGCGACTTCCATCACTTCGAGTTCGAGCACCACTTCGGGCTCGGCCACGTCCAGGCCTTGGATCAGGCGCTCAATCAGGCGCACCACCTCCGGCGTGTCACGCACCACCATCATGTTCAGGCGCTCATCGATGAACACATCGCGCGTCTTGGCCACCGTGCGCACCAGCGCCTGGGCCTGCTTGGGGTCGGTGTTGACGAGGTAGAAGGTGCGCGTGACGGTTTCCAGCACGTCGCGCTGCTTTTGCTGCGTGGCGGGGAAGACCTGCACCGTGTTCTCGTTGAGCAGGCGGTGCCCGAGCTGCTGCGTGCTGAGGATGACGCGCAGGGCTTCTTCGACCGAGATGTTGCGCAGGAAGACGGTGGTCTTGGCATCGCCACGCACGTCCTTGTCGAAAACGAAGTTGAGGTTGGCCGCGCGAGACAGGGCCTCGAACACCGTCTTGATCGGTGTTTCGCGGAATTCGAGTGTCACGTTCTTGGCGCCTGTGCCAAGGGTGAGCGTGGCCTGCTGGCGCACCTGCTCCTGGCGGCGCGCCTCGATGTCATTGAGCAGATCACGGGCTGCAGGGTGACCGGCGTCTTCGTTCAGCAGCTCACGCAGGGTGGCTTCGGCGCGATCAAGCCGACCTTCCTTCACCGCCTGGCGGGCCTCGGCCATGCGCTGCACGTGCCTTTGGCGGCGCAGCACCTCGGCTTGCAAGGCGAGCGTGCGAGGGTGCTGCGGGGCCACTGCCTGCAACCGCTCTAGCAACCCTTGCAAAGCGGCCTGGCTTTCTTCGCCCCGCCCTTGCGGGGCTTGCGACAGCAACTGGTTGACCGCCCTTTCGCGCTCCTGGATCAGGGCCAGGCGCAAGCGGCCATCGGAGGGATCGTCCAGGCTGGCTTGTTCAAGCCGCTTCACGGCTGCCTCGTGCTGACCGAAGCGGGCAAGTTCATTCGCCTCGTCGAGGGCTTGTGGGCCGGCGCAACTCGCGAGCGACATCGCAGCCGCCAGGGCGAGCCAGGCCAACCCATGGCGCGGCGCGAACGTCCGCCAGGCGCATCGCTGGCGAGGGCCGTCGATGGAAAAGGATGAGAAAGAGTCACGCATGTTCATTTCATGGCCACCGTCTGGCTCTGCTGAAGCGGCAGGTAGGTCAGCCGCATGAGCCGATCCTGGATCTGGTCGACACGCCACTGGCCCTCGATGACATCGCCTTCGCGCGCAACCCAGGTCGACACCGGGCCGCTGATGACGGCGCGGCGCACGGGCTTCGAGCCCACACTGGCTTCGTCATCGAAACGCCCCACCCACTGGTGCGGAAAGGGCGGCGCCACCGGTTCCGCCTGCGCGGAACGATCCACCTTCGGCGGTGGCGGCGGGGGAGGCAAGGCCGCCGCCCAAGCCGATGGGGTGGCCATGGTCATGGCCCGCGCTGGCGGCAACGATTCAACCTCGGCTCGTCGGGCACGCCACACTTGCACGCGCTCGACCAGCCACGCGCCCGCCGCTTCGGGTGCACGCTCAGCGCGCGTGCGCAGTGCATGGGCTTCGCCCGACTGGCCGGCATGCCGCGTGGACGTGTCCGCACGGCCGGCAGCCGCCGACCGATCGGCGGGCTGTGTCCGCGAGGCCCCACGGCGCTCAGCGAGTTCAACGCCGCTGGTGTCTTCGCCCTGTTGCAGCCAGAGCGTCGCACCCAGGGCCACCGCCAAGGCGATCAGCAGAGGCGGCCTCATGGCGCCTCCCTTGAAGATGGGCGGGCGGACGGCGTCGTCGTCGATGTTGGTGTTGATGTCGGCGTTGATGACGGCTTCAACTGCGGCGTGGCAGGCTGCGCTGAACGCCGCCACCAAAGCGAGAGGCTCACCTGGGCCTGCACCTGATCTGATTGAAGATCGCCGCGCTGGATGTCGAGGGCATCCACCGTCAGCGCCGGCTCGCGCTGCAGTTGGTCGAGCCAGGTCCGCAAGGCGGGATAAGGCACCTGCACCGGCATGCTCATGCGCTGGCGCCACAGGCCCGCAGCGGATGCATCCATCGTGCCCTCGGGCGCGATCCACCTCACGGCCTCGCCCTGCCACTGGACGGCCTGCAAAGGCACGCCCGCCTGAGCCGCCGATGCCAACACGCGTGCCTGCAGGGCCAGGCGCTGGCTGTCGTCGGGCAGGCTCGACCACAAGCGAGCCCAGGCTTGCGGAGGTTCATCCAGAAGGGGCGCAGACCTGCCCTCGCTGTCCGAACTCGCCCGAGCGATGAGCCCATGCCTGAGCCGCCGGACATCGGACTCGGCCTGCGCCACCGCCTCGCGACGCTTCGGCAGCTCCAACGCGATGAACCAGGCGCAGGCCAGCAACAAGCCCCCGCCGACCAGCCCCGGCAGCCCCACCTGGCGCAGCCAAAGCCGCCATGGTTGCCAAGGCCCGGACCCCAGCCCTCGCGACCGTTGCGTCATCGTGATCGCGCTCATGGCTGTCCCCCTGCCCCACTCACGTCGATGCGCCAGGCCAGGGTGCCACGCTCGCTGGGCACCGGTTGAGGCAGGGCGTCGCGGCGCTGCCATTCGGCCTGCGGGCCCAGGTCAGCCAACCACGCCAAAGCCGTGGCATCGTCGGGCACGGCCGCTTGCAGCCGCCACGTCAGCGCTTGCCCCGCGCGATCACCCCAGGTGCCCAGGTCGAGTTGAAAGCGGGTCAACGCAATGCCATGTTGATGCGCCGTGGCGTCGACGTGGTCGAGGGCTGCGGCCCAAGGGTGCCCCAACCAGGCCGCGAGCTGCGCGGCCGAGCCCCAGGCTTCGGCTTGGAGCTGGGGGATGTTTGGATCCGAAGAAGCGCGTGATGCCGAACTGCCCGAGGTCCTCGCCTCTGAAGATTCGGGCTTCGTGTTACGCCCGTTGGCTTGCGCGGACTTCGCATGAGCCTGCAAGCGCGACAGCTCGGCCTGCGTGGCCTCTTGCGCATCAGCCACTTGCCAGGCCAGATCCAGTGCATGCACCGACGCGATCAAGCCGAGGGCCAGCAAAGCCCAGGACCAGAATGAAACGCGCACGCGCGGCCCAACGAAGTTCAGCGACTCAGCCCACGGCATGCGTGGAGGTCGCATGAGCGACGCCGCCAGGGCCACCGGCGATGCCGATGCCGAGCATGGCACCGCCATCGGCGAAACCACGTCCGACACAGGCGCCTCGAAAACCTCGTTCACCGCCGCGCCGCCGTCCGCCTGGACGCCATCCCCAACGGTCACGAACGCCAGCGAACGCAGCACCCACCGCGCGCCGTCCACGCCCACCTGAGCCTGGGTCTGCCAAGCCCCCTCGCGCCAAGCCCAAAGGCGTGAGGCATCCACCTGCCCGGCCCCGCTGTCATCGGGCGATGGCAAATCCTGCCAGGCCTGCTGCAGACCGCCCGCCCACCAAGGCTGAACGGCCAGCAGCTTCACGCCATGTCGGCGAGCCACATCCACCAAGCCATCGCACAACGCGCGTGGCACGGCACACGCCACCGCGACGGGTGAACGCCCCAGGTCCACCGTGGTGCGAAGCAGCCACTCGCTGTCGAAGCCCTCGGCCGGCAGGTCCATGTAATGCGTCCATCGCTCGATGGCCTGCTCACGCAGGGCCCTCGCATCGGTGGTGCCGTCATCGGCCAGCATCAACAGGCCGTGCGACGAAAGAGACAGCTCGACGGCCGCGCCTTCGTGCATCGCAGCCCATGCCTCAAAGGCTTGCGTGGCAACGCCAACCGCACCCGGCCGGGCCAGCGCTTGCGCATCCATCGGCAGCATGACTTGATGCGGCCGCCGCCAGCTCTTCAGCCGGCCACGCCAGCGCGTCACCCACCTGAGCAGCACCGGCTGGGGCGACATGGCCTGCACACCGGCCTCGGCAGAAAGATCGGTGCGCGCGTTCATTCGACCAACGTCACGCGGTTGAGTTCGTCGATGGTGGACTCGCCGCGAAGCACCGCCGCCAGCGCGGCTTCGCGCAACAGCCGCGTGCCGCTGGCCCGCGCATGCGCCTTGACCTGCGTGAGCGGCGCGCGCGCCACGATGAGGTCACGCAGCGTGTCGTCCATCAACAGGATCTCGGCGATGGCCTGCCGCCCCCGATAGCCCGTGCCACGGCAATGCGCGCATCCCACCGCGCGCATGAAACGGCCCTTCGCGTCGAGCGGCAATTGCGCGGCTTTCAGGTCACCAGCACCGGGCTGCCAGGGCTGGGCGCAATGCGCGCACAGCTTGCGCATCAGGCGCTGCGCCACCACGCCATTGAGCGCCGACACCATGTTGTAGAGGTCCACGCCCATGTGCATGAAGCGGCCCACCACGTCGAACACGTTGTTGGCGTGGATGGTGGACAGCACCAGGTGGCCCGTGAGCGCAGCCTGCGAGGCGATCTGCGCCGTTTCCGCATCGCGGATCTCGCCGACCATCACGCGGTCCGGGTCGTGGCGCAGGATGCTGCGCAGGCCACGCGCGAAGGTCAAGCCCTTCTTCTCGTTGACGGGGATCTGCACCACGCCGCCAAGCTGGTATTCAACTGGGTCTTCGATGGTGATGATCTTGTCGGCACCATCGTTGATTTCCTGCACCACGGCGTACAGCGTGGTCGTCTTGCCGCTGCCCGTGGGGCCGGTCACCAGCAGCAGGCCGTAGGGCTTGCGTGCCAGGCGCCGCACCACCGCCGCGTCATCGGCCTCGAAGCCCAGGCCCTCCAGGCTGAGCGCCTGCTGCTCGACGGCCAGGCGCGAGCGGTCGAGGATGCGCAGCACGGCGTCCTCGCCAAAGCTGCTGGGCATGATGGAGACGCGGAAGTCCACCTCGCGCACGCCCGCCGCGCCCGCGCTGGCCGACTGTTGCACGCGCAGCTTGAAGCGCCCGTCCTGCGGCAGTCGGCGCTCGCCGATGTCGAGCTCGGCCATCACCTTCAGGCGCGAAACCAGTTGCTCAGCCACCTCGCGCGAGCCGATGTCGCCCACATGCACCATCACACCATCGAGCCGATGACGGATGACCATGCCACTGGCGGTGGACTCCAGGTGCAAGTCACTCGCCTGGGCCTTGAGCGCATCGAACAAGGTGGCGTCCAGCAGGCGCACCACGGGGCTGCTCTCGCGCGAGATGGTGTCGACCGACAAGGCCAGGCCCGGCCCGGCTTCTGACGCAGATGCCGATGCCGACGCAATAGGCAGCAACGTGCCCCGCGCCTCGAAGGCCTGCTCACCGCGCGCCAGCCACAGCGCCAGCGTGTCTTCGTCGACCTCGCGCCACCGAACCGGAGCGGCCACGGCGCGGCTCACCGCCTCGCGCAGCATCGCGTCCGACGCATCGCGCGCCAACGCCCACACCCCGCCCGCCTCGTCGCGCACCACCACCACCTTCAGGCGCATGGCTCGGTTGAGCGGCCACACACGCCAATCGGGCTGCCAGGCCAGCATGGCCTCTGCGCTCGCTTCAGCGCCCCCATCCGTGGCCGCTTGGGTCACCGCGTGGACAGGCAACGCTGCATCCGTCGACACATCTTCTGCGGGCAAAAGCCTGGCGCTCATTGGATCTGCTCCGCCACCTGGAAGATGGGCAGGTACATCAGCACCACGATGCCGCCGATCAACACCCCCATGATCAACATCAACGCCGGGCTGATGACCTTGCCGACCCACTCGGTGAAACGCGCCAGCTCTTCGTCGTAGAAGGTGGCGGCGCGCTCCAGCATGGGGCCGAGTTCGCCCGTCTGCTCGCCCACGCGGATCATGCGCAGCGACACCGGCGTGCACAAGCCATGCGCCTGCAAGGCATCGGACAGGCGCGTGCCCTCCTGCACCTTGCGCCGCGCCGCCGTCAACGAAGGCCGCAGCGAAGCCCCCACCAGCTCCAGCGTCGCTTCCAGCGCCGGTACCACGGCCACGCCGGCCTGCAACAGCAACCCCAGCGTGCGGTACAGCGAAGCCAGCTCGATCAGCCGCAGGCGCGGCCCGATGACAGGCGTGCGCCAGAGCTGGTCCGCCGCCGCAGCGCGCACGGTGGGCGAACGCCACGCCGCCAAGCCCATGATCACCAACCCCACCAGCCCCATGACGAACCACCACGGGTGCGCCCCCACCGCCGTGCCCAACTTCAACAGCAGGCCCGACAGCACGGGCAACTCACCGCCCATGCCTTCGTAGATCTCGGCGAAGCGCGGCACCACGAACACCGTCAGGAAGGCCATCACCAACAGGCTCGCCGAAATCAGGATGACCGGGTAGATGGCCGCGCTCACCAGCTTGTCGCGCAGGCCCGTCACCCAGGCCAGGTAGGCGGCGTGCTGGCGCAGCGCCTGCGGCGTCTGGCCGGTGCGCTGGCTCGCCTCGATGGAAGCGATCAACAAGGTGCTGAAAGCCTCGGGCTGCTCGCGCATGGCCTGCGCCAGCGGGCGCCCCTCGGACAAGGCCACGTTCAGCCGGGACAGCACCCTCGCCACATCGGGCGACGACTCCTTCTCGCGCAACGTGGCGATGGCCTCGAACAAGGGGATGCCGGCATCGAGCAGCACGGCCAGCTCCTGGCAGAACAGGCGCCTCGGGAACGCCACCTGGCGTTTGGCAAACGTCTGCTGCCACCAGGGCGGCCGCGTGGTGCCACGCTGAGCGTGGGCTGGTTGAATGGGTCGGTTCATGGCCAGGCCCGTGCTCACCAGTTGACGATGTCCTGGTCTTCGCCATTGCCGCCTTCGCGGCCGTCCTTGCCCAGCGAGAACAGGTCGTACTCGCCATGCTCGCCCGGCGCGCGGTAACCGTAGTCGCGGCCCCAGGGGTCCTTCGGCGGCGCCTTGCGCAGGTAAGGCCCCCACCAACGCGCCTCGCCGCTGGGCTGCACCCACAGCGCGCCCAAGCCCTGCTCGGTGCTGGGGTAGTGGCCGGTGTCGAGCCGGTATTGGTCCAGCGCCTTGCCCAGTGCGTCGATCTGCGCCGTGGCCGTCTTGCTCTCAGACTTGCCGATCTGCTTGAAGAACTGCGGCCCCACATAACCCGCCAGCAGGCCGATGATGACCAGCACCACCAGCAACTCCAGCAGCGTGAAACCCGCGTGAATGCGATGCGCATTGCGCGTGCATGGCCCCGCACAAACCACGCGTGCGACCGAACCCGTCGCCGACCGATCGGCAACCGAAACAACAGGGACGAGTTCAGCCTGCACCCCACAGCGGGGCGCCTGACGCGTGATCATCGGGGCAATCCTTCCTGCGCTGGTCCCTGGCCTGAAACAGGCCTGGTCAACGCGACGGACGTGATCCTATTGGCCCATCCCTGACAGCTTTGTGACAACCACCGCGACCATGGCCCCTTCATGCAAGGGACACACACCCGCCCTAGCCTGAGGAACAAGAAGCCAAGAAGCCGCTCCCTGGCGGCCGGCATACCTCACCCTCCAAGGAGCCACCGAGATGTTCGTCCGCACCCTCAGCGCCCTCGCCCTGGCCATCGTCGCCCTCAGCACCCACACCACCGCCTCGGCCACTGAAAGCGCCCGCCACGGCCAGCCTCAACCCGAAGCCGCCAAGCCCCTGCTCATCGCCCACCGGGGCGCATCGGGCTACGTGCCCGAGCACACCCTGGCCGCCTATTGGCTGGCCATCGAACAAGGCGCCGACTACGTCGAGCCCGACCTCGTGAGCACGAAGGACGGCGTGCTGGTCGCCCGCCACGAAAACGCCATCGCCATCCTCAACGCCGATGGCAGCGTGCGCGAAGCCACCACCGACGTGGCCGACCGCCCCGAGTTCGCCAGCCGCAAGGCCACCAAGGTGATCGACGGCGTGAGCATCACCGGCTGGTTCACCGAAGACTTCACCCTGGCCGAACTCAAGACCCTGCGCGCCCGCGAGCGCCTGCCCCAACTGCGCACCGCCAACACCCGCTTCGACGGCATGTTCGAGGTGCCCACCTTCGAAGAAATCCTCAAGCTGGTGGAACAGGCCAACGAGCGCCGCCAGCAACAGGCCCTGGCCAGCGGCGGCTGGAAGGCCGCGCTGAAGGTCAAGCCCATCGGCGTCTACCCCGAGACCAAGCACCCCACCTACTTCGACAGCATCGGCCTGTCGCTGGAAGAGCCGCTGGTGCGTGCTTTGCACCAGCATGGCTACCGCTTCAAAACCTCGCCGGTCTTCATCCAGTCCTTCGAAGTCGGCAACCTGCAAGCCCTGGCCCGCATGACCCGCGTGCCGCTGGTGCAATTGCTCAACGGCGCCGGCCAGCCCTACGACTTCGTCGTCAAGGGCGACACGCGCACCTACGCCGACCTGGCCAAGCCCGAAGGCCTCAAGGAGATCGCCCGCTACGCCAGCGGCATCGGCGCCAACACCAACCTGATGATCCCGCTCGTGGGCGGTCGCCTGGGCAGCCCCACTTCGCTGGTGCGCGACGCCCACGCCGCCGGTCTGGTCGTGCACGGCTGGACCTTCCGCGCCGAGAACGTCTTCCTGCCCAACGAGTTCGACAGCAGCGCCAACCCGGCCGAGCTGGGCGATCTGGCCGGCCAGATCAAGGTCTTCCTGAAGATTGGCATGGACGGCTTCTTCAGCGACCAGCCCTTCCTCGGCAAGCAGGCACGCGACGCCTTCGTGGCTGGCGAGTGAGGCGCCAAGCTCGGGCTCGGGCCACGATGCAGCACGCGCCCCCGGCTTGACCCACACCCCGGCCTGGGCGTTCAATCGGGGCATGACCGCCCCGACCCACTTGCTCTACCTGCACGGCTTCCGCTCGTCTCCGCAGTCCTTCAAGGCGCAGCGCCTGGCCCGCGCGGTGCAGGCGCGCCAGGTCGAAGGGCAGCCGCTGATCTGGTGCTGCCCGCAACTGCCGCCTTCGCCTCAGCAGACCATGGCCGAACTCCGCGAACTGGTGCGGCACTGGCCGAGCGAGTCGATGGTCGTCATCGGCTCATCGCTCGGCGGCTTCTACGCCACCGTGCTGGCACGCGAGCGCGGCTGCCGCTTCGCCGTCATCAACCCCGCCGTGCAGCCGGCTCGCGACCTCGCCCGCCACATCGGCGAGCAGGCTTCTTTCCACGACCCCGAGGCGAAGTTCTTCTTCCGCGAGGAATTCATCGAGCAGTTCCGCGAGCTCGACCCCTACCCCATCGAACACCCCGAGCGCTGCTGGGCCCTGATCGCCGAAGGCGACGAGGTGCTCGACTGGCGCGAGATGGTCAGTCACTACCAGGGTGCGCGCATCCACCTGCTCGACGGCAGCGACCACGCGGTCAGCGATTTCGACGAACACCTGCCCACGTTGATGCGCTGGCTCTTCCCCTGAGCGCAAAAAAAACGGGCCACCAGGCCCGTTTTCATCTGACGCTTGTCTGGCGCGATTTGACGCCAGGCGAACCCGGCGTCAACCGCCAGCATCACTTCTTGTTGCGACGGCTCAGCGCCAAGGCACCCACCACGCCCACGCCGGCTGCCAGCATGAGCAGCGAGTCAGCCTCGGGCACGGGCGAGACGGCCGGCGCGTTGGTGTTGATGGGAACCGTGACGGAGCCCGAACCTTCGGTGAAGCTGCCCTGCGCGGCAACAACGTTCGGATCTTCGGCAGGACCGGCAGCCAGCACGGAAGACATGGAAACGGCCAGGGCCGCAGCGACAAAAATGGATTTCATGGTGGAGGTCTCCAACAATTGACTGGTTGCGCCAATCGGCGACCTGCGCTGACACAGCAGGGGCTTCGAGGCATTCGTGACAAGATTCTCACATGGTCGTGGTCTTTTGGGGAGCCCCCCATTTGCCCAAGGTGCATCACCCTGTGCAGCCTTTTCGCCATGTGAACTGCGAGCAGCTTTCAAGCTTGCCGCCCTTCGGCGAGGCACCCCGCCCCGAAGTGGGACAATCTGGGCCCGAAATCGCTCCAGAACCCGATCCCCCATGTACGCCCTGTTCGACGACGCCGGCAAGTTCCTGGCAGGCCGCGTGATGTCCGAAGCCGACGCCTCGATGCAAATCGAGCTCGACTCCGGTAAACGCGTGAAGGCCAAGGCCGCCAACGTGCTGCTGAAATTCGCCAAGCCGGCCCCGGCCGAGCTCTTGGCCCAGGCGGCCGTCCAGTCGGGCGACATCGACCTCGACCTGGTCTGGGAAGTCGCCCCCGCCGAAGACTTCGGCTTCGACGACCTGGCGCGCGAGTACTTCAGCGAATCCGCCGACGCCGTGCAGCAAGCCGCCATGCTGATGCGCCTGTTCGAGGCCCCGCACTACTTCCACCGCCGTGGCAAAGGCCGCTTCAAGAAGGCGCCCGAGGACATCCTCAAGCAAGCCCTGGCCGCCATCGAACGCAAGAAACAGCAGGCCCTGCAAATCGCTCAATGGGCCGAGGAACTGGCCGCCGGCACCTGCCCGCAAGCCATCAAGGAAGAGCTCTACAAGATCCTCTTCAAGCCCGACAAGAACGGCCCCGCCTACAAGGCTGTCGTCGAGGCCGCCAAGGCCACGCAGCGCGCCCCGCTTGATCTGCTGAAAGACGCGGGCGCCATCGACAGCCCTTACCAGTTCCACTTCAAGCGCTTCCTGTTCGAGCACTTCCCCAAGGGCACGGGCTTCCCGGCACTCGAAGCGCCCCCCATCAAGGACGACTTGCCGCTGGCGCCGGTCAAGGCCTTCTCCATCGACGACTCGATGACCACCGAGATCGACGATGCTTTGTCGGTGCAGGGACTGGGCACGGGCAGCGTCACCTACGGCATCCACATCGCCGCACCCGGCCTGGCCATCGCCCCAGGCGCACCGGTCGACCAGCTTGGCCGCGCGCGCATGTCCACCGTCTACATGCCCGGCCACAAGATCACCATGCTGCCCGACAGCGTGGTGCAGGCCTACACGCTGATCGAAGGGCGCGACTGCCCCGCCGTGTCGCTGTACGTCACCTTCGACGAAGCCACGCTGGAGGTCAAAGCCAGCGAGACGAAGCTCGAGCGCGTGCCGATTGCCGCCAACCTGCGCCACGACCAGCTTGATGGCGTCATCACCGACGCGACGCTCAGCGGCGAGGCCCCGGCCGATTACGCCTTCGCGCCCGAGCTGGCCTTCGCCTTCCGCCTGGCCAAACACCTCAAGGCCCAGCGCGAAGTGGTGCGCGGCAAGCCCGAGACCTTCAACCGCCCCGACTACAGCTTCAAGCTCATCGCCGCCAATGGCGAGAACACGATGAGCGACGGCATCGAGCCGCAAGGTGACGAGCAGGTGCTCATCGGCGTGCGCGCCCGTGGCTCCGCGCTCGACCTGATCGTCGCCGAGGCCATGATCCTGGCCAACAGCACCTGGGGCGGCTGGCTGGCCGAACTCGGCGTGCCCGGCATCTACCGCAGCCAGGCCAGCCTGGCGCCTGGCATCAAGGTGCGCATGGGCACCAAGGCCTTGCCGCACGCCGGCATGGGCGTGGCGCAATACACCTGGGCCACCTCGCCGCTGCGCCGTTATGTGGACCTGGTCAACCAGTGGCAGATCATCGCCTGCGCGAAGAACGGCCGCACCGCTGCCCTGGCCGCGCCCTTCAAGCCCAAGGACGCCGAACTCTTCGCCATCATCTCGAACTTCGACGGGGCCTACAGCGCCTACAACGGCTTCCAGTCCAGCATGGAGCGCTACTGGACGATCAAGCACCTGGGCCAGGCCGGCATCACCGAACTCGACGCCGCCGTCATGGTCAACGGCCTGGTGCGCGCCGACACCCTGCCCCTGGTCTTCAAGGCCATCGGCGCAGACAACCTGCCGCGCCACGCCAAGGTGCGCGTGCGCATCACCGGCGTCGACCTGCTGACGCTGGACGTGCACGCCAGCGTCATCGCCCGCCTGGACGAGGCCGAGTCGGGCACGGCACCCCAGGGTGATGCCGGAGACGAGGACGACACCGAGGTGCTCGACAATGCGGGACCGCTGACGCTGGCCATCGACGTGGCCGACGCCGAACCGGGCGAAGCCGCGAGCGCGCCCCAATGACCCCAACACGATGCCCAGCCGCCTGACCGCACCCTGGAAGTACCTGAAGTCCCTCAGCCTGCTGCAGGTCTGCATCGGTGTTTCCGTGGCCTTGCACGCGGGCCTGTTCGGCTTCCGCTTCATCGACCCGGAGGGCTTCAACCGCACCTTCCAGGACACCCCGCTGGAGGTGATCCTGGTCAACGCGGGCAGCGAAGCACGGCCCGACAAGGCCCAGGCGCTGGCGCAGCAGAACCTGGCCGGCGGCGGCGAGGCCACCGACAACCGGCGCGCACAATCGCCCCTGCCACCCTCGCCCACCAATGAAGTCGGCGACTCGCTGGAGCAGACCGCGCGCATGATCGACCAGATGCAGCAGGAGCAGCAGCAACTGCTGGCTCAGATGCGCGAAGAACTGGCCGCCCTGCCACCGCCACAGCCGCGCAATCCGTCGCAGAGCGAGCTGGCCCGCGCCGAAGAAGAAAAGCGCCGCCAACTCACCAAGATGCTGGCCGAGCTGGAAAAGCGCATCCAGGAAGAAAACGCCCGCCCCAAGAAACGCTACCTCAGCCCCGCCACCCTGAAGTCGGCCGACGCGCTGTACTACAGCGCCTTCCGCACCCGGGTCGAACGTGCAGGCACCGATCAGTTCCCCACCAGCAACGGCCAGAAGCTCTATGGCGAGCTGATCATGGAAGTGTGGATCGCCCGCGATGGCAGCGTCAACAACGCCATCGTGGTGCAGAGCTCCGGCAAGCCCTTGCTCGATCGCCGAGCCGAAGCCATCGTGCGACGCATTGGCCGCTTCGACCCCGTGCCCGCCGAGGTCAGCACCGGCCACGACCTCATCCTCATCACCTCGCGCTTCCGCTTCACGCGTGAAGCCGGCTTCGAAGCCACCACCCAGGCCGCGAACCCCAACGCGACCCAGAACACCGTCCCAGCCGCCACGAGCCCCTGACCCCGCATGACGCACACCGCCCCCGACCGCTACGCCGTCGCCGGCAACCCCGTGGCCCACAGCCGCTCGCCGCACATCCACAGCCTGTTCGCCAGGCAAACGGGCCAGGCCGTCGACTACGGCCGCCTGCTCTGTGCTCTGGACGGCTTCTCGCCTGAGGTGAAGGCCTTTGCCGCTTCCGGCGCCAAGGGCTGCAACGTGACCGTGCCCTTCAAGTTCGAGGCCTTCGAGCTGGCCGCACGTCGCAGTCCGCGCGCCGAACTGGCCCAGGCCGCCAACACGCTTCGCTTCGACCCCGACGAGCAAGGCGGCTGGCTGGCCGACAACACCGATGGCGTGGGCCTGGTGCGCGACATCACCATCAACGCGGGTGTGCCCCTGGCGGGCCGGCGCGTGCTGTTGCTCGGTGCAGGCGGCGCCTCCGCCGGCGTGCTGGGACCGCTGATCGAAGCACGCCCCGCCGAGATCGTCATGGCCAACCGCACCATCGAGAAGGCCGAGGCCATCGTGGCCCGCCATGCCGACTGGGCCGCTCAGCACGGCGTGAAGCTCAGTGCCCGCAGCCTGGCCGACGCCGGCCAGGGCTTCGACGTGTTCATCAACGGCACCGCCGCCAGCCTCGCCGGCAGCGGCGTGCCCGTCGGCCCCGAGGTGCTGAAAGCCGGCAGCCTCGCGCTCGACATGATGTACGGCCCCGCAGCTCAAGCCTTCCTGGACTGGGCCCGATTGCATGGCGCCGTGGCCCGCGACGGCCTGGGCATGCTGGTCGAGCAGGCCGCCGAGAGCTTCGCGCTGTGGCGCGGCGTGCGCCCCGACACCGCCCCCGTGCTGGCCGAAATGCGCGCGCTGGTCGACGCGGCCTCGGCCCATTGAGCAGGCGCTCTGCATCGCCGCTCGCCCGAACCGCTCCCTGGCCTCGCAAGAACCATCGCACACCATCGCACCAGGCAACAGCCACTGATCGGCCACCGCCCCAAACTGCCCAACCCGAGGAAAACCAAGATGCGCGCTGCCTGGCGGATCACCGTGCTGCTCGTGCTCAGCGGCCTGAGCCTGCAGATCTTCTTCGCGGCGCGCATCGCGCTGATGAACGTGCTGGACCCGCAGTCCACCACCTTCCAGCGCAGCGAGTTCGTGCGCATCCTGCGCGCCCAGGGCCGCGTGCCGTGGGCTCAGGAATGGGTGCCCGGCTCGCAGATCTCGGACAACCTGCGCCGCGCCGTGATCGCCTCGGAAGACGCGAACTTCGTCGATCACAACGGCGTGGAATGGGATGCGCTGGAGAACGCCTGGCGCAAGAACAACGCCGCTCAGGCCCGCGCCGACCGGCAACGTGCCGATGCGCTGGCCCGCCACCAGCGTGCGGTGGAGCGCGCGCGCAAGCGGGGTCGCCCCGAACCACCGCCACCCGAGGCCATCCAGGTGACGGCCAAGGTCATCGGCGGCTCGACCATCACGCAGCAACTGGCGAAGAACCTGTTCCTCAGCGGCGAGCGCAACTTCCTGCGCAAGGGCCAGGAGTTCGCCATCACCTTCATGCTCGAGGGCCTGCTGAGCAAGCAGCGCATCCTTGACATCTACCTCAACAACGTGGAATGGGGCGAGGGTGTGTTCGGGGCGCAGGCGGCATCGCGCCATTACTTTGGTGTCGACGCGGCGCGGCTGGCCCCAATCCAGGCAGCCAGGCTGGCGGTGATGCTGCCGGCGCCCAAGCGCTTCGAGAAGTCACCGCGCTCACCTTATGTGAGCGGACGGGCAGGGACGATCGCGGCGCGCATGGGGGCGGTGGAACTGCCCTGAGCACCTGAACGCCAGCACATCCGCCTCAGCGCAGCCGCGTCTTCGCCAGGCGCTTCGCGTTGGCCGTGGCCTTGCCATGGACCGGCTTGAGGCCCTGGCTGAGCACGCCCATGGCGGCCGCCTGCATGTCGACGGCCATTTGAGTTGCCACTTGGGCTGGACCCTTGACGGGTGAGAACGGGTTCAACAGCGAACCGAAGATCGACAAGGCCATGGCCTGGTTGGCACGAAAGGACTCGGCCGCCATGGCGAACCACGCCTGGGTGAAGGCGGCCTGCTTTTCGGTGACCATGTTCTGGAACTCGCGCCGGTCGCGCTCAGATAGCACGGGGCCGGCCAGCGCCATCCGCATCATCCTGTGCGCCACCACCTGGGGAACCGCGATCGCCAGCTCGGCCGACCGCATGGCCACCGAGCTGGACTTTCGTGCGCGTCGAGCGGGCATCGCAACCTCCTGTTCACAGGGCAGGCAGCGATGGTAGCCAAAGCAAAAAGGCCCCCGCGAACGGGAGCCTTTTCAAGTGCCGACCGCCATGCCAGCCGGCGACGACGACAAGGCCTCAGCCCGCGTCACCCACCGGCTCGAAGTCCACCTTGTCGCGCACCGCGCAGCCCGGGCAAGACCAGTCATCGGGGATCAACTTCCAGGGCGTGCCAGGCGCGAAGCCCTCGTGCGGATCACCCGCGGCTTCGTCGTACACATGGTCGCAATTCGGGCAACGGTATTTCATGTTGTCAGGTCTCCTCGGTGCCGTCTGCGAACTCAGGCGCGCCCCGCCTTCACATCGGCCGCAAACGAAGCGTACTTCTTCATCAGGGCCTCGCGCTTGCCCGGCGCGAACTGGATGCGCTCCAGGTCGCCCTTGTAGTGACGGATGACACGCTTGTTCATCACGGCGAACCACAGCGGCGTCAGGTAGGCCAGGGTGATCATGCCGGCGTAGCCAGAGGGCAGTTGCGGGCTGTCATCGAAGTGGCGCAGCGTCTGGTACTTGCGCGTCGGGTTGGCATGGTGGTCGCTGTGGCGCTGCAGGTGATACAGGAACAGGTTGGTCACCGTGTGGTTGCTGTTCCACGAGTGCTCGGGCTGGCAACGCTCGTAGCGGCCATCGGCGTTCTTGCGGCGCAGCAGGCCATAGTGCTCCAGGTAGTTCACCACCTCCAGCAGCGAGAAACCATACACCGCCTGGATCAACAGGTAAGGCAGCACGACCACGCCAAAGGCCAGCAACAAGCCGCCGAACAGCACCACCGACATCGCCCACGATTGCAGGTTCTCGTTGTCGGTGCTCCAGACACCTTTGTTGAAGCGCTTGAGGCGTTCGGCTTCGAGCTCCCAGCCCGAGCGCAGGCTGCCCACCACGGTGCGCGGCCAGAACGCCCAGAACGATTCGCCAAAACGCGAAGTGGCCGGGTCTTCAGGCGTCGCCACGTTCTTGTGGTGGCCGCGGTTGTGCTCCACGTAGAAGTGGCCGTAGAAGGTGGGCGCCAGCGAGATGCGCGCCAGCCAGCGGTCGAGCTTGTCCTTCTTGTGACCCAGCTCGTGCGCCGTGTTGATCGCCACGCCATTGATCACGCCCACGCTGATGGCCAGCCCGAGCATGTCGTACCAGGGCATGTCCACCAACGCGATCATGGCCGCGCCACCGATGGTCACAGCGATCTGGATGGGCACGTAGGCGTAGAGCACCCAGCTGTAGTAGCGGTCATTTTCGAGCGCCTGCAGGGCGCTGTCAGGTGGGTTCGAGGCGTCTTCGCCAAACAGCCAGTCGAGCAGGGGCAAGATGGCGTGCACCAGGGCGAACGCCACCCAAAGCAACCAGCTCTGGTGGGTTTGCCAGTAGCCGGCCAGCACGCCGACGCCGATGAGGGGGATGGCCGGGCCCAACAGCCAGAGGTAGCGCTTGGGGTCGGACCAGCGAGCAGCTGGTGAGGGAGACAGGGTGGCTTGAGACATCGTCGAACTCCTTGACAATGACCACAGTGTCTTGATTTGGCGCAAGGCGCGGAAGCCGGCAGCGACCGGAGGACCATCGCGATCCGCCGCGCATCGTTGAGGGTCAACCCGAGGTGGCGCAAGCGCCGGCTGACATTGGCTTTTGGCAATGGATATCCGGTCTTTTGCCGCGTGCCAGCCATCGACTTCCGTGGCAAGCTAGAGCAACATGGATACCCTCAGCCTGATTCTGGCCGACATGCACTTTGACGGAGTGGTGTTCGCCTCGTCGGTCAACGCGCCGCCCTGGTCATGGCGACTGGCCCTCGACGGCCTCGCCTGCGCCCACGTCATCACCCGCGGCCAAGCCTGGCTCACCCGAGAGGGGGCCGACCCCTTGCTGCTCGAAACCGGCGACCTCATCGTTCTGCCCGGTGGCGTACCGCACTTCATTCAAGACAAGCCGCACACCTCGGCCACGCCGCGCGACCTGCTGCCGCTCATGGCGCGCGACCTCAGCGATTCCCGCCTGGGGGGCGAGGACACGCCCCAGTCCTGCCACCTGATCAGCACCCATGCGCGTTTCGATGTCGACATGGCGGCCCCGCTGATCCGGGCGTTGCCACCGGTGCTGCATGTGCGCGGCCTGGGCGAAGCACCGCCACCGTGGCTGGCCGTGGGTTTGCAGTTCCTCGCCCTGGAGGTCGCACACCAGCGCCCGGCGCAGCAGGCGATCCTCAACCGCATGGGCGACATCCTGTTCATGCAGTGCATCCGCGATTACGTCGAATCGGTGCCAGAGGGCTCGAGCAACTGGCTGTCGGCGCTGAAGGACCGTGCACTCTCGACGGCGCTGGCGCTCATCCACCGCGAGCCGCAGCGCAACTGGACGGTGCCAGAGCTGGCCAAGGAGGCATGCCTTTCGCGCTCAGCCTTCGCCGATCGCTTCACGCAAACTTTGGGCGAGCCCCCGCTGACCTACCTCACACGCCACCGCATGCGGCTGGCCGCGCGGCAGCTCAGCACGTCAGCGCTGTCGGTGGGCAAGATCGCCGATCAAGTGGGCTATGCCTCGGAAGCGGCCTTCAGCCAGGCCTTCAAGCGCGAGCACGGGGTGTCGCCCTCGGTTTGGCGACAACGGCATCAAATGGGGCCCACGCCGCACGCGGATGCGGCCTGAGCGCCGTTGACCGTCAGCGCCGAGCGGTGCCCGAGCCACCCAGCAAGGTCGCGACCTTGCGCTTGGGCTTGATGAAGCGGGACAGGCCATTGCCACCGCCGCCCGTGGTCGGCGCCACTTCCTTCTTGTCCCAGGCCGGGGGCTCGGCGCCCTCGCTGGCCTCGTAGGGCTTGTCGAAGAAGGGGTCGCGCGATTCATGGCGGCGCATGGCCGACACACGGGGTGACGCACTGGCTCGCGGCGCAGAGGTGCCCGCCATGTCCGTCCGATCAGGGCGCTCGTCGAACTCCTCGCGGCGGCGGAAGCTCGGGCGCTCGCGTTCGCGGCGGTTTTCCAGCTCGAACGGCTCGACCTCGGGCTTCTTCTTGATCAGCTTCTCGATGTCGGCCATCAGGCGGGCATCGGCGCCGGTGACCAGCGACACCGCCAGACCCGAGGCGCCCGCGCGGCCCGTGCGGCCGATGCGGTGCACGTAGTCTTCGGCGTTGAAGGGGATGTCGTAGTTGAACACCGCCGGCAGGGCCGCGATGTCGATGCCGCGCGCGGCCACATCGGTGGCCACGAGCAGGTCCACGTCACCGCGCTTGAACGCGTCCAGCGACTTGATGCGCTCGTCTTGCGACTTGTCGCCGTGCAGGGCGGCCGTGCGCAGGCCATCGCGCTCGAAGGTGCGCGCCAGGCGGGCGCAGCCGAGCTTGGAGTTGACGAAGACGATGGACTGGGTGATGCCGCGGTCGCGCAGGATCTGGCGGATCACGTGGCGCTTGTCGTCGTCGTCCACGCGGTAGAAGCGCTGCTCGACGTTGGTGGCCGTCTGGTTGGGGCGGGCCACTTCAACCAGCACCGGATCTTGCAGGTAGCTCTGGGCCAGCTTCTTGATCTCGGGCGAGAAGGTGGCCGAGAACAGCAGGGTCTGGCGCGTCTTGGGCAGGTAGCTCAGGATGCGCTGCAGGTCAGGCAGGAAGCCGATGTCGAGCATGCGGTCGGCTTCGTCAAGCACCACGTACTCCACCTGCGAGAGGTTGCAGTTCTTGGCCTCGATGTGATCGATCAGGCGGCCCGGCGTGGCGATGAGCACCTCGACGCCGGCTTTCAGCTCGACCGTCTGCTCTTTCATGTTCATGCCGCCGAACACCACGGCCGAGCGCAGGTTGCACTTGCTGGCGTAGGTCTTGACGTTGTCGGCCACCTGGATGGCCAGTTCGCGCGTGGGCGCCAGCACGATGGCGCGCACGGGGTGGCGCGCCGGCGACATGCTGGCGTTCTCGTGCTTCATCATCTTCTGAAGCAGCGGGATGGAGAAAGCGGCGGTCTTGCCGGTGCCCGTCTGCGCGGCACCCATGACGTCGCGCCCCGCCAGCACGAGCGGAATCGCCTTGGCCTGGATCGGCGTCATCGTGGGGTACTTGATGGCGCTGAGGATCTTCTTGTCCAGCGGCAGCGTGTCGAAGCGGGCCGGCGCAGCCTGGTCGGCGGCCTCGGCTGACGCGGGCGCCGGGTTCACGGTCTCGGGGGTGACGGGCGCAGCGGCTGCGGCATCGGGCGCGGCCAGGGTGGCCGGCTGGGAGTTTTGTTCAATCATCGGGGTCGAATTATCCCCGCATTGCTGCATTTTTGCGCAAACAAATGCGGCCAACGCCCCCTCATTTCGTCGGGGCATGGCGTGAAAACAGGGCAATGGGCGCCAAAACGCGCCGAATTCCCCTGCGATCAGAAGGTGAAACCCACCTCGGTGCGCAGCCCGCCGTGGTCGGCCTCGGCCTGTTCCAGCAGGCGCGCGAGCGGACCCAGGCCCTGATAACGCGAGGCCACGCGGTGGGCGTAGGTCCACACGCGCGGGATGTCGCCCAGGTACTGCTGCTTGCCGTCGCGGATGGCCAGCCGCGCGAAGATGCCCAGCACCTTGATGTGGCGCTGCAGGCCCATCCATTCGAAGTCGCGCCAGAAATCGCCGAAGTCGGCGTGCACGGGCAGGCCCGCCTTGCGCGCCTTCTCCCAGTAACGCACGGCGTGGTCGATCTGCACGTCCTCGTCCCACATCACGTAGGCGTCGCGCAGCAGCGAGACCAGGTCATAGGTGATGGGGCCGCGCACGGCGTCCTGGAAGTCGATGACGCCCAGGCGGGCGTTCGCATCGGCCGGGTCGGCCATCAGGTTGCGGGAGTGGTAGTCGCGGTGCACCAGCGCCACCGGCTGCGCCAGCACCTGAGCCTTGATCAACGCGAAGGCGCGGTCGAGCACCTCGCGGGCCTTGTCGTCGAGCGCCTGGCCGCGCAGCTTCGTGAAGTACCAGTCGGGGAAGAGGTCGAGTTCGCGCTGCAGCAGCGCGTCGTCGTATGGCGGCAGGCTGTCGGCCGGGACGGCCTGCAGGCGCACCAGTTCATCGAGCGCGGCGTTGTAGCGGGCGCGGTTGCCCACGCCGTGGGGCTGGTCGACATCCAGCGTGGACAGCAGCGTGTGCGCCCCGAGGTCGGACAGCAGCATGAAGCCCTGGGCTTCGTCCCAATCGAGGATGCGGGGCACGGCCACCTCGCCCGATGCCAGCAGGCGGGCCACCGACACGAAGGGGCGGCAGTCCTCGTGACTGGGCGGGGCGTCCATGATGATGAGCGAGCCTGCCGAAGCATCGATGCGGAAGTAGCGGCGAAAGCTCGCATCCGCGCTGGCTGGCCGCAAGCTCTGCGGCAACAGGCCGAGGCTGGACGGACGGGATCGCAGCCATGCGTCGAAGGCCTGCTGGCGAGCGGGATCGGTCCAGGGGATGGGGGCAGCGGCGGCTTGGATCATGCGGCTTGGCTCATGAAATAATGCGGCGATTCTAGGCAAGGCCGGCTCACCCTCCAGGAAGCCGCTGCCGCAGCCCCACTGCGACGCGCCCCCGTGACCGTGAGCACCTCCTTGAACCGACGCCCCTCTTCCTTGCATCGACCGAAACGCCACCGGCCTGCGGACGCGACGCCCATCTGGCGCCCCGTGGCCCTGGCCGCCGCCTGCCTGGCCGCGCCGCTGCATGTTCCATCGCGCGCGCAGGCGCTCGATGTGGTGCAGCCAACGGCCCCAACGTCCACCACGCAGGCAGCTCAACCAGCTCAGCAGGCCGCGCAAGCCTCGGGCGCCGCATCGGATGCGAACCCCGCGTCGCGCATGACCTTTTCCTTGCCGCCGCCGCGCCTGCAGCGGCGCGACGCCAAGGAACCGCTGTTCTTCGAAGCCGACCAGCTCGGCGGCGAGTCCGGCATCCTCACGCACGCCAGCGGCTCCGTGCGGCTGCGCCAGGGCGACCTCGCCATGCGCGCAGACGAGATCACCCACACCCAGGCGAACAACACCGCCAACGCCAAGGGCCATGTGCGCATCGTCAGCAAGGGCAACCTGTTCACCGGCCCCGAGCTGACCTTGCGCCTCGACACGCTGGAAGGCAACTTTGTGCGGCCCGAGTTCTGGTTCGCGCGCACCCAGGCTGGTGGCGATGCCCTGCTGGTCGAGTTCCTGGGCGAAAACCGCCTGCGCGCCTACCAGACCAGCTACTCAAGCTGCCGCCCAGAAGACTTGCCCGACGGCAGCCCAGGCAAGCCGGACTGGGTGCTCAACACCAGCGAGGTCTACCTCGATTTCGAAGCCAGCGAGGGCACGGCCAAGAACGCCGTCATCCGCTTCATGGATGTGCCCATCCTGGCGGCGCCCACGCTGACCTTCCCGCTCGACAACCAGCGCAAGTCGGGCCTGCTGCCGCCGACGTTCTACTTCGACAGCAACAGCGGCTTCGAGCTCTCGACACCCTACTACTGGAACATAGCCCCCAACCAGGATGCGACCATCGCGCCAGCGCTGTCGGCCCGGCGCGGGCTGGGCCTCGACCTCGAGTACCGCTACCTGACATCCACCGACAGTGGCAAGGCACACATCTACGCCCTGCCCAATGATCGACTCAAGGGCGAAGGCCGCAGCCTGATCGACTTCACGAACAAGGGACGCTTCCGCACGGGCAGCACGCTGGCGCAAAACCAGTACGACATCAAGTGGCTGCGGGCCTCCGACGACGATTACTGGAAGGACTTCTCGCACAACCTGCCCTCGCCCACGCCGCGCCTGTTCGACAGCCATGTCAGGTTCGACTCCACGCTGAATGATCGCACCTGGGGCCTGGGCAACAGCCAGAACAGCTTCTATGCCTCGGTGCAGTCCTGGCAGACGCTGCGCGACCTCGACCCGGCCTCTGACCCGGTGCTCAGCCGCATCGATTCGCCCTATCAGCGCGAGCCGCAACTGGGCTTCCGCAGCCGCAGCAACTCCGACGCCGGCACGGTGTTCAACTTGCAAGGCGAGTTCAACCGCTTCACCAACAACGACACCACCAAGATCACCGGCAACCGGGTCAACCTGAACGCCCGCCTGGAGCGCCGCTTTGATCTGCTGGGCATTTCCGTGTTGCCCAGCGTCGCGGTGCGCAGCATGAGCTACGACCTCGACCGCAACAACGCGCTCGCGGCCGCCGGCTCACGCGGCAGCACCTCGACCGCCGTGCCCACCTTCAGCCTGGACAGCGGCTTCTCGATGGAGCGCGACGTGCAGTTCTTCGGCCGCGACCTGGTCCAGACCCTGGAGCCGCGCGTGATGTACGTCTACACGCCCTACCGGCGCCAAGACGACATGCCGCTGTTCGACAGCGCCCCGCGTGATTTCAACCAGTACGCCGTCTTCAACGACAACGGCTTCACCGGTGGCGACCGCGTGACCGACGCCAACCAGGTGACGGTGGGCGTGACCTCGCGCCTCCTCGACAGCGCCACCGGCGGCGAAGCGCTGCGCCTGGGCATCGCGCAGAAGGTGTTGCTGGCCGACCAGCGCATCAACCCGCAAGGCGATGGCCCCATCACCCAGAAGCTCTCCGACCTGCTGCTGCTGGGCTCGACCTCGGTGATCCCGCACTGGAACATCGACAGCACCTTGCAATACGGTGCGCAAGAAAAGCGCACCGAGCAAGGCACGCTGGGCGTGCGCTATTCGCCGGGTGCCTGGCGCACGGTGAGCGCCACCTACCGCTACACCCGCGAGGCCAGCGAGCAGGTCGAACTGGGCTGGCAATGGCCGCTGACCGGGCGCACGCCGCCGCTGCAAGACATGATGAGCCAGGCCAGCTCGCCCGACCTCATGCAGGTCAACCCCCGACGCTCCGGCAGCAACGCCTGCGGCGGCGCCTGGTACACAGTGGGCCGGCTGACCCACAGCATGCGCGACAAGCGCGTCATCAATTCGCTGGTCGGCTTCGAGTACGACGCCGGCTGCTGGATCGGGCGCGTCGTTGCCGAGCGCGTGGCGCTGGGCCAAAAGGCCAACACCCGCATCATGTTCCAGCTCGAGCTGCTGGGCCTGTCCCAACTGGCGCTGGGCGCCAACCCGCTGCGCGTGCTGCAGCAGAATGTCCCTGGCTACCGCCTGTTGCGCGAAGAGGGCCAGCCTCTCAACGTGCCGGGCACCCCCAAGAGTTCCCAAGATGAATGACCGCAAGACCCCGGGCGCGCGCCGCTGGCTGCCGCTGATCTGCCTGAGCCTGCTGGTGGGCGCTGCCCCTCCCGGCTGGGCCCAGCTGCGCCGTCCGGATGCATCGGGCATGTCGCCGCGCATCCCCGGCGACCGCTCGCTGAGCACCGACCTGCAACTCAGCGGTGCGCCGCGCACCTCCGACTACATCGTCGCCGTGGTCAACCAGGAGCCCATCACGCACACCGAGGTCGACAAGCGCGTGCAGCGCGTCATCGACAGCGCGCCGCCCAACGCTCGACTGCCGGGCACGGATGAGTTGCGCCGCCAGGTGCTGGACGCTCTCATCGACGAGAAGGTGCAGCTCTCCTACGCCCGCAACCTGGGCATGGGCGTGAGCGAGGCCGAGCTCGACACCGCCATCGAGAACATCGCCGCGCAGAACCAGATGACCATGGCCGAGCTGCAAGAGCGCATGCGCACGGACGGCCTGGACTTTGATCGCTACCGCAACAGCCTGCGCGAGCAGATCCTGATCCAGCGCGTGCGCGAACGCGAGGTGACGCCGCGCATCCAGATCAGCGATGACGACATCAACAAGTTCCTGGCCAGCGACCCGGCTGCGCAGACCGAGTCCGCGCTGAACCTGGCGCACATCCTCATCAAGGTGCCCGAGCAGGCCGGCCCGCAGGAAGTGCAGAAGTTGCAGGCCAAAGCGGAGGACATCCAGCGCAAGGCCGCCGCTGGTGTGAACTTCTCGCAGTTGGTCAAGCAGTTCTCCGACGACCGCAGCACGCACGACAGCGGCGGCGCCTTCGGCCTGCGCGAGGTCAGCGGGCTGCCCGAGGTCTTCGTCAAGGCCGTGGCCAACATCAAGGTGGGCGAGGTGGCCCCGCTGGTGCGTTCGCGTGCGGGCTTCCACATCATCAAGCTGGTCGAGCGCGAGAACGCCGCGCAGGCGAGCTACACCCAGCAACGCGCGCGCCACATCCTGCTGCGCGTCGCTCCCGGGCAGAACACCCGCGAACTGGTCGACCGCATGCAGGCCATCCGCCGCCAGATCATGGAAGGCCAGGCCAGCTTCGCGCAGATGGCACGCCAATATTCGGAAGACGGCAGCGGCGCCAAGGGCGGTGAACTGGGCTGGAGCTCTCCCGGTCAGTTCGTGCCCGAGTTCGAAAAAGCCGTGCTCGCCTTGCAGCCGGGCCAGATCTCCGAGCCCGTGGTCAGCCGCTATGGCGTGCACTTGATCCAGCTGCTGGAGCGCCGAGAGGTGCAACTCACCGATGCCCAGCGCCGCGAGGCGGCCCGCAGCGTGCTGCGCGAGCGCCGCTTCGAATCGGCCTACGAGGAATGGGCCAACGAGCTGCGCGCCGCCGCGTACGTGGAAATGCGCGATGCGCCCTGAGCGTCCCCAACAACGGCCCCAGCATGCGAGTGGCCGGCGTCCCGTGGCCGGCGGTGGCGGCCACATCGCGCGCAAGCGCTTCGGCCAGAACTTCCTGGTTGACCTCGGCGTGATCGACGAAATCGTGCGCGCCATCGGCCCCAAGCCGGGTGAAGCCCTGGTTGAAATCGGCCCCGGCCTGGGCGCGCTGACCAACCCGGTCGTCGAACGCGCCAAGCAGCTCACCGTCATTGAGCTCGACCGCGACCTCGCCGCCCGCCTGCGCAAGCGTGAAGAACTCAAGGTGGTCGAGTCCGACGTGTTGAAGGTCGATTTCGCAGCGCTGGCGGCCGAGGCGGGCCAGAAGCTGCGCGTCATCGGCAACCTTCCCTACAACATCTCCAGCCCCATCCTCTTTCACCTGCTGCCGGTGGCCGAGCACGTGGTCGACCAGCACTTCATGCTGCAAAAAGAAGTGGTGGACCGCATGGTCGCCCAGCCGGGCGGCAAGGACTACGGTCGCCTCAGCGTGATGCTGCAATGGCGTTACGACATGGCCTGTGTGGTGGACGTGCCGCCCGAATCGTTCGACCCGCCGCCCAAGGTGGACTCGGCCGTGGTGCGCATGACGCCCTGGGCGCAGCCCGAGCCGGTCGATGTGCATGTGCTGGAAAAGATGGTGGCGGTGGCGTTCTCGCAGCGCCGCAAGATCCTGAGGCACACGATCGGCGCCTGGATGGCCGAACACGGGCTGGAAGGCGGCTTCGACCTGCAGCGGCGTGCGGAAGAAGTGCCTGTGGCCGACTACCTCGCCCTGGCACGGCGCGCGATGGCTCAGCAGCACGCCAAGCCGACAGCGCCGTAAACTGGCTGGATGAAGACTTACCTCGTCGGTGGCGCCGTGCGCGACCGCCTCCTGGGCCGCGCCCAAGGCGACCGAGACTGGGTGGTGGTGGGAACCACGCCCGAAGCCATGCTGGCTGCTGGCTTCCGACCCGTCGGCAAGGACTTCCCCGTCTTCCTGCACCCCCACAGCGGCGAGGAACACGCCCTCGCCCGCACCGAGCGCAAGAGCGGCCGGGGCTACCACGGCTTCGAATGCCACGCCTCGCCCGACGTCACGCTCGAAGAAGACCTGCTGCGCCGCGACCTCACCATCAACGCCATGGCCGAAGGCGAGCAAGGCGAGCTCATCGACCCCTGGGGCGGGCAGCGCGACCTGGCCGCGCGCGTGCTGCGCCACGTCTCGCCGGCCTTCGCGGAAGACCCGGTGCGCATCCTGCGCCTGGCCCGCTTCGCCGCGCGCCTGCCCGACTTCACCGTGGCCCCCGAAACCCTGGCCTTGATGCGCGGCATGGTGACCGATGGCGAGGTGGACCACCTGGTGGCCGAACGCGTCTGGCAGGAACTGGCCCGGGGCCTGATGGAAGAACGCCCCTCGCGCATGTTCGAGGTGCTGCGCGAGTGCGGCGCCCTGGCCCGCCTGCTGCCCGAGGTTGATCGCCTGTGGGGCGTGCCCCAGCGCGCCGACTACCACCCCGAGGTCGACACCGGCGTGCACCTGATGATGGTGCTGGACATGAGCGCGCGCCTGCAAGGATCGCTTGGTGTGCGCTACGCCTGCCTGGGGCACGACCTCGGCAAGGGCACAACCCCGGCCGACGTGCTGCCCCGGCACCTGGGCCATGAAGGCCGCAGCGTGAAGCTGCTGCAGCAGGTCGGGCAGCGCCTGCGCGTGCCCAACGAATGCCGCGAGCTGGCCGAGGTGGTGGCGCGCGAACACGGCAACATCCACCGCTGCGAGGACCTGGGCGCCGCCGCGCTGCTCAGGCTGCTGGAGCGTTGCGACGCGATCCGCAAGCCGGCGCGTTTCGAAGAAGTGCTGCTGGCCTGTGAATGCGACGCCCGGGGGCGCCTTGGCTGGACCGAAAAGCCCTACCCCCAGGCCGACCACCTGCGACGGGTCCTCGATGCTGCCCTGTCGGTGGACACCGCCGAGCTGGCGAGCACCGCCATGGCGACGGGCAAGCAAGGCAAAGACATCGGCCTGGAGATCCAGCGCGCGCGCGCCGAGGCCATCGCTGCCCGCCTGCCACCCTCGGGATGACCCTGCACCGTGGACGAGGGGATGCACCAGCATCCAGGGCAGGACTGTCCTCCAGGCGCCCCTGTTGACGCAGCCGATACCCTGTGCAGGCAACCCGCGTGAAGATCATGTTGGGTTCGACCGCCCCCAAGCATCGCAAAAACGACGTGGCCCCTGCTCACCTTCCTGCCGCGAACCCGCCCCAGTCCGAGCCGGCCCCAAGCGTCATCGGATGGGGTGATTGGGTGCGCGCGCTCCTGCGCACCGCTCCCGACCTGCCACGCCTGCTGCCAGGCCTGATCCGCCTGGCTTGCCTGCGCCCTCATCAGACCGGCTCGATCGGCCTGACCTTCGAGACCCGCGCGGCACGCCACCCCGAACGCACCGCCTTGCGCTTCGAAGACCGGGCCTGGACCTACCGCGAACTCAACGCCTGGGCCAACCGGGTGGCGCATGGCCTGCGGCAAGCCGGAGTCAGGCCGGGGCAGTCCGTCGGCATCCTCATGGAGAACCGCCCCGAGGTGATCGCCTGTGCGCTGGGCATCGTCAAGCTCGGCGCAACGGCCACCTTGCTCAACCACCAATTGCGAGGCGAATCGCTGGCTCACAGCCTGCGCATCACCCGACCGCGCATCGTGCTGGTCGGCCAGGAGTGCGAGGCGGTTGCGCGCTCCATGCCAGAGGCCGCCGCGCCCGATGACATCGCCTGGTGGTGGGACGGCGATCAACCGGCCCCAACGGGCTGGACCGACCTGCGGCAAGCCTGCGCCCAGCAGGCGGAGGCCAACCTGCTGGAAACCGCACAGATCGTGCTGAGCCAGCCCTGCTTCCACATCTTCACCTCGGGCTCCACGGGCCAGCCCAAAGCCTCGGTGATGACGCACTACCGCTGGCACCGCTGCATGATCGGCCTGGGCGTGCTCGGGCTGCGCCTGCGCCGCGACGACGTGCTCTACTGCGCCCTGCCGCTGTATCACAACAACGCCCTGACGGTGTCGTGGGGCGCCACGGTCGCGGCCGGCGCCTGCCTGGCCCTGGGCCGCAAGTTCAGCGCGTCCGGCTTCTGGCGCGACATCGAGCGCCATCGTGCCACCTCGTTTTCCTACATCGGCGAGCTCTGCCGCTACCTGCTCAACCAACCTGCCCGGCCCGACGACGCCCAGCATGGCGTGCGCGCCATCATCGGCAACGGCCTGCGCCCCGACATCTGGGAGGCCTTCCAGCAGCGCTTCGGGATCGGGCACGTCGCCGAGTTCTACGCCGCCAGCGAGTGCAACCTTGCCTTCGTCAACGCCTTGAACGTGCCCCGCAGCGCCGGCATGTGCCCGCTGTCGCACGCCATCGTGGCCTTCGACGTGGCAGAGGAGCGCCCGATCAGGGAAGGCGCCAAAGGCTTGATGCGCCGGGTCGACAAGGGCCAGGTGGGCCTGCTGCTGACCGAGATCACCGCCAAGGCGCCCATGGACGGCTACACCGACAAAAAAGCGACGGCCAGCAAGGTCCTGCGCGATGTCCTCCAGCCCGGCGACGCCTGGTTCGACACCGGCGACCTGGTGCGCGACCAGGGCTTCGGCCACATCCAGTTCGTTGACCGCGTTGGCGACACCTTCCGCTGGAAAGGCGAGAACGTGGCGACCACCGACGTGGAAGCAGCCTTGTGCGCACAGCCAGGCATCGAAGAGGCCGTGGTCTACGGCGTGCAGGTGCCGGGGGCGGACGGCCGTGCGGGCATGGCTTGCCTGCGGCTGCTCCCAGGCGTTGACCGCCTCGACGGCGCGGCCCTGATGCAGGGCCTGCGCGAGGCGCTGCCCCGCTACGCCGTGCCCCTGTTCCTGCGCCTGCGCGACCAGCAGGCCATCACCACCACCTTCAAGCACCGCAAGGTCGAGCTCAAACGGGAAGGCTTCACCCCGCCTGCTTCAACCGGCGAGCAAGGCACCGCGGACACGGTCTGGGTGCTCACCCCGGCGGGCTACGAGCCGCTGCGGGCCCAGGCCCTGGCCGAGATCCAGGCCGGCCGCTTCCGCTTCGAATGACCCCAAAACAACCCGACACACCCCCCAGGAGACGCCCCACATGAGCAACATCGTTCGAATGGGCCTGCGCGCCCTGCGCAAGATCGCCGCCTCGCCGCAACTCGAAGCCTCCGGCCTGCGCGGCCCCACCCAGCGCCTCATTTACGAGGGCACGCGCCTGGGCTTCCAATCCATCTCGACGGCCAGCCGAGGCTTCAAGGCCGTGCGCAAACTGGGCGGCGCCAAGCGCCCTACGCGCCAGGCCGCATCCGACCTGTTCGACCTGCGCCCCAGCGAAGACCAGACCATGATGATGGACGCCATGCGCGTCTTCGCCGACGAGCAACTGCGCCCGCAGGCCCAGCAGGCCGACACGGTTGGCGGCCTCACGCCCGAGCTGACGAAGGCCTTCGCGGAGCTCGGCGTGGCCGCCCTGTCCGTGCCCGATGAACTTGGCGGCTCCGGCGACACGCACGACGCGCTCACGCAGGCCCTGATCGCCGAGCAACTCGCGCATGGCGACCTGGGCATGGCCTGGGCTTGCCTCGCGCCGGCCGCCGTCAGCCAGGCCCTGCTGCGCTGGGGCAGCGCCGAGCAGCAGGCCACCTACCTGGGCGACTTCGCAGGCGAGCAGCCCCCACCCGCCGCGCTGGCGGTGATGGAACCGACACCGCTGTTCGACCCGATGGCCCTGAGCACCCGCGCCCGCCAGGCGCCGGACGGCGGCTACGTGCTCTCCGGCGAGAAGTGCATGGTGCCGGGGGTGGCAAAGGCCGAGCTCTTCGTGGTCGCCGCCGAGCTCGAAGGCCAGGGGCCGCAGCTTTTCGTCATCGAGGCCAACAAACCGGGCCTGAGCAGCGCGCCCGAGCCGACCATGGGCCTGCGCAGCGCCGCCCCCGGCCGGCTCAAGCTCGACAACGTGGCGTTGCCGGCCGGCGCGCGCCTGGGCATCGGCCAGCCGAATGCCTACCGCGAATGCATCCAGCTCGGCAGGCTGGCCTGGTGCGCGCTCAGCGTGGGCTGCGCGCAGGCCGTGCTCGACTACCTCGTGCCCTACGTCAACGAGCGCCAGGCTTTCGGCGAACCCATCAGCCACCGGCAGTCCGTGGCCTTCGCGGTCTCCAACATCGCCATCGAGCTGCAAGGCATGCGCCTGCTGACCTGGCGTGCCGCCGAACTCGCGCACGAGCTCGCCGACCAGGGCGCCAACCAAGGTACCGACGCGCCTGCCGCAGCCAAGGCGCAGCAGGCCTTCGCCGAGGCTGTCACGCTGGCGCGCCGCCTGTGCGCCGACAAGGGCATGCAGATCGGCAGCGACGGCGTGCAACTGCTGGGTGGTCACGGCTTCGTGAAGGAGCACCCCGTCGAGCGCTGGTACCGCGACCTGCGCGCCGTGGCGCTGATGGAGGGCGGGCTCCTGCTCTGAGGCCGTCGCCTCAGACGCCACCACCACGGCCCTCAATGGCTCTCCATGGACATCAGCGAACCGAACCCGAAAGACCGACCATGATCCACCTCGACACGCCCAAACGTTTTGCCCCCCTGGTGATGCAGGCCCGCGAAGTCGCCCGCCAGGTGCTGCGCCCCATCTCCCGCCAATACGACCGCGCCGAGCACGACCGCCCCGTCGAACTCGACATGCTGGCCGCCGCCATCAACGGCATGAACGACGCCATGGGTGAAGCCGGCGCCGGCGCCACCGGCGTGCGACGCAGCGGCCAGCGCAACCCGCAGGACAACGCCAACGGCACCAACCTCTCGACCTGCCTGAGCATCATGGAGCTGTGCTGGGGCGACGTCGGGTTGCTGCTGGCCATGCCCGGCCAGGGCCTGGGCAACGCCGCCATCGCCTCGGTGGCCAACGAAGAGCAACTCGCGCGCTTCAAGGGCCGCTGGGCCGCCATGGCCATCACCGAACCAGGCTGCGGCTCCGACTCGGCGGCCATCCGCACCTCGGCCAGGCTCGATGGCGACCACTACGTGCTCAATGGCGAGAAGATCTACGTGACCTCGGGCGACCGCGCTGACCTCGTCGTCGTCTGGGCCACGCTCGACAAGAGCCTGGGCCGCGCCGCCATCAAGTCCTTCGTGGTCGAGAAAGGCACGCCGGGCTTCGAACTCGTCCGACTGGAGCACAAGCTGGGCATCCGCGCCAGCGACACCGCCGCCTTCATGCTGACGGACTGCCGCGTGCCGAAGGAGAACCTGCTGGGTGACCCCGAGGTCCAGCCCGACAAGAGCTTCGCCGGGGTCATGCAGACCTTCGACAACACCCGCCCGCTGGTGGCCTCGATGGCCGTGGGCCTGGCGCGCGCCTGCCTCGACGAGATCACGCCCCTGCTGGCCGAAGCCGGCCTGGCGCTGGACCCCGACCGTCCGCTGCACCGCCAGCCGCACGCTGTGGCCGAGCTGGTGCGCCTGCGCGCCGACCACGAAGCCGCGCGCCTGCTGACCTTGCAGGCCGCCTGGATGGCCGACAACGGGCAGCCCAATTCGCTGGAAGCGTCGATGGCCAAGGCCAAGGCCGGGCGCACCTGCGTCGACATCGCGCTGAAGTGCGTGGAGCTGGCCGGCGCGGTCGGCTACAGCGAGATCTCGTTGCTCGAAAAGTGGGCGCGCGACGCCAAGATCCTCGACATCTTCGAGGGCACGCAGCAGATCCAGTTGCTGATCGTGGCGCGGCGACTGCTGGGCAAATCTTCGGCGGAGTTGAAGTGAGGCCAGTGCTGAGCGTTCGGCGCTGAGCGCTCGACGGTCTGCCCGACGTTGAGCTCACGCGGTGAGCTCGCCGTCATGTGCTCAGCGGTGGCTGGCGATCTCGTCCACATCGGCGCGCCAGCCTGAGAGCGTGCGCGCAGCCCGCTCGCGCTGGGCTGCCGTTGTCTGGGCATGCAGCTCGGACGTGAAGGCACAGCCGGCCTTCACCCAGCGCTGCATCTGCGCCTTGCGCTCGGGCTCTTGCGGGTCGATGCCATCGAGCAGCATCGCCAGCAAGCGCGCACTGACCTCATCGGTCGACAGCTTTCGCGCCTGGGTGTCTTCCAGCAGTTGCACATAGCGCCCTTGGAAACGCTGGAGTTCCTGCAACACCGTGCGCGCATTGAAGGGCAGCGCCATCACCTCGCGTTCCAGCGTCGTGCGCTGGGCCTTGCTGAAATCGCCGTAAACAAGGCCGCCCCACTCCTCGATGAAGTCGACCGCGAAGCGCGCCTGCTCACGCGGATCGTCCGAGATGTACTTGTCGCGGAAGTCGTCGTTGAGGTCGTCGAAGAAGTCTCGCACGCGGCTGATCTGCGCCGGGCCCAGCTTCACGATGACGCCCGCAGCCAGTGGCGCCGCAGCAGCGAAGGCCTGCTTGCCCAAGGCCACGTAGGCGTCACGCCTTTCGCAAGCCAACTCGGGGCTGATGGGGCCGCGCACGTCCTGGGCAGCTTGCGCAAGCATCCGCGCGATTTGGGGCATCTGCTCACGGCGATGCCAGTCGAAAAAACGGCGGATGTTCGATCGGGCCAGTTCGTACTGGTCCTCGGTGAAATGGTGGGCGACGTTGGTGCGCCATTGCAGGTAGCGCGGCGCTTGGTCGTAGAGGGTCTGCAAGAGGCTGCAGGCAGCGAGCGCCACGGCGATGGCGCCAATCAGCCAGCGGCGAAGAATGCGCGTGGGCCAGGAACGACGGAAGGTGTCGTGGGGCAGGTCAGATGCAAGAGACGCGGAGGCCCCGGGAGACGTTTGAGGCGCTGGGCGCGCTTCAGGGGCTTCAGGCATGGCTGACGTTCGCTTCATGGGGTCACTCTATCTCAGCGGACCGCAACGCAAGGCAGAAGCCAAAAAGCCCCCTGCCCGCGAGGGACAGGGGGAACAAAGAGAGAGAGAAGTATCAGACGGTGACGCGGATGGCGAACCGCGCCGCCGTTTCAGGCAAGAGACAGGTCAGCGAACTCAGTCCGCCTGCTTGCGCAGGAAGGCCGGGATCTCGATCTCGTCCATGCCGTTGCTGGCCAGTGCGTCGACCTTGGCAGCGGCTTGCGTGCGGCCCGAACGCCACACGCTCGGGGTGTTCATGCCGCTGAAGTCGTTGCTGTGGCCCATCGCCGGGCCGCCGTGCAGGGCGGCGTGGCCGACCGGCTGGGTCAGCACGGGAATGTTGTCGGTGCCGGTGCGGGCGAAGACCTGCGGGGCGCTGTGCACCACGGTCATCGGGGCCTGCTGGCGCTTGGAGCCGCTCAGGCCGGTGGCGATCACGGTGACGCGCAGCTGGTCGCCCAGGCTCTCGTCGTAGGCCGTGCCGTAGATGACGTGGGCGTCTTCGGCGGCGTAGCGGCGGATGGTGTTCATCGCGTTGCGCGACTCGCTCAGCTTGAAGTTGGCCTTGCCAGCGGCGATCAGCACCAGCACGCCACGCGCACCGGACAGGTCGATGCCTTCAAGCAGCGGGCAGGCCACGGCGGCTTCGGCAGCCTTGGTGGCGCGCTCCGGGCCGCCAGCGGTGGCGGTGCCCATCATGGCCTTGCCGGGTTCGCTCATCACGGTCTTCACGTCTTCGAAGTCGACGTTGACCAGGCCCGGGATGTGGATGATGTCGGAGATGCCGCCCACGGCGTTCTTGAGCACGTCGTTGGCCTTGGCGAAGGCTTCTTCCTGGGTGATGTCGTCACCCAGCACTTCCAGCAGCTTCTCGTTGAGCACGACGATCAGCGAGTCGACATTGGCTTCGAGCTCATTGAGGCCAGCGTCGGCCTGCTTCATGCGGCGGCCGCCTTCGAACTCGAAAGGCTTGGTGACCACGCCCACGGTCAGGATGCCCATGTCCTTGGCAACGCGGGCGATCACCGGTGCAGCGCCCGTGCCCGTGCCACCGCCCATGCCGGCGGTGATGAACACCATGTGGGCGCCTTCGAGCGCGTTGCGGATCTGGTCCACGGCCTCTTCGGCGGCGGCGCGCCCGGCTTCGGGCTTGGCGCCTGCGCCCAGGCCCGAGTGGCCCAGTTGCAGTTGCAGCTCGGCGCTCGAGCGGTTGAGCGCTTGCTGGTCGGTGTTGGCGCAGATGAACTGCACGCCTTGCACGCCCTGCGAGATCATGTGTTCGACGGCGTTGCCGCCACCGCCGCCCACGCCGATCACCTTGATTTGCGTGCCCATGTCGAAGGATTCGATCATTTCGATTGCCATGTCAGACCTCTCTTTGTCTCAAGCAGTTGCCAGTTGAATTTCCTGAGTGGATGCCCTCTTCGCCGAAGCTCAGAAGTTCCCCACGAACCAATCGCGCACGCGACCAAACAGGGACTGCACCGACCCCGCCTGTTGCGCCGCCTTCATCCCGCGCATGCGCGCGAGTCTTGCCTCTTCGAGCAAGCCCATGACGGTGGCCGAGCGCGGGCTGGCCACCATGTCGTGCAGTGCGCCGGAGTACAAGGGCGTGCCCTTGCGCACCGGCTTCAAGAAGATGTCCTCGGCCAGCTCGACCATGCCCGGCATCACCGCCGAGCCGCCGGTCAAGACGATGCCTGAGGACAGCAGTTCCTCGTACCCCGACTCGCGGATCACCTGGTGGACCAGCGAGAAAATTTCTTCAACGCGCGGCTCGATCACGCCGGCCAGGGCCTGGCGCGAGAGCATGCGCGGCGCGCGGTCGCCCAGGCCGGGCACCTCGACGTGTTCGTTCGGGTCGGCCAGCAGTTGCTTGGCCACGCCGAAGTCCACCTTGATGTCTTCGGCGTCCTTCGTGGGCGTACGCAGCGCCATGGCGATGTCGCTGGTGATCAGGTCGCCGGCAATGGGGATGACGGCCGTGTGGCGCACCGAACCGTCGGTGAAAATCGACACGTCCGTCGTGCCCGCGCCGATGTCGACCATCGCCACGCCGAGCGACTTCTCGTCGTCGGTCAGCACGGCGGCGCTGGAGGCGCTCGGGTTGAGCACCAGTTGCTCGGCTTCCAGGCCGCAGCGGCGCACGCACTTGACGATGTTCTCGGCCGCGCTTTGTGCACCTGTGACGATGTGGACCTTGACCTCCAGGCGCCCGCCGCTCATGCCGATGGGCTCTTTCACCTCGTGGCCATCGATGATGAACTCTTGCGGCTCGACCAGCAGCAGGCGCTGGTCGTTGGGGATGTTGATGGCCTTGGCGGTCTCGACCACGCGCTGCACGTCGAGCGGTGCGACTTCCTTGTCCCGCACGATGACCATGCCGGTGGAGTTCTGGCCGCGGATGTGGCTGCCGGTGATGCCCGTCCAGACGCGGTTGATCTTGCAGTCGGCCATCAGCTCGGCTTCTTTCAAGGCCTGCTGGATGGACTGCACGGTGGCGTCGATGTTGACGACCACACCGCGCTTCAAACCATGGGAGGGAGCGACACCGAGGCCGGCGAGCCGGAGGTCGCCACCCGGGAGGACTTCGGCCACGACCGCCATCACTTTGGCGGTACCGATGTCGAGTCCGACTACCAGATCCTTGTATTCCTTGGCCATGGTGTGTGACGAAATTATCGATTGATATTCGGATTCAGGGAACGGGTAACGCCAGCACTTGGCTTGCGCACCACACCTGGTTTCTTCGGGTCGTCCTGCAAGGTGGTCGTGCCACGCAGGCGGACGGCATAAGCCTCGGGGTAGCGCAGGTCGGCGTAAGACAGCGGACCCGCGTAATGGCGTTGCAACTCAGGGAGCGTGCGCACGAAACGGCGCGCGCGTTCGGCGATTTCGTCGACGCTGCCCCGGCCCAGCATGATGTCGGCGTCGGTGTCGAGCTCAACGCTCCATGAACCCCGCTCGGTGATCTTGAGTCGCTCGATGTCGCCCAGCGGCGCCAGCACCTTTTGCAGCGTGTGCAGCATCTCGAGCATGGTCTTGGACAGGCCCGGCGCCGGGTTGGCCGGAGCCACCAGCACGGGCAGGTGGTCGTCTTCCACGTCACCCGGGTTGGCCTCGAAGACCTCGCCGAAGGTGTTGACCAACTGGTCGTCGCGGTCCTGGTTCTGCCAGTGTGCGGCGGGGCGGTGCTCTTCGAGCTGCACGCGCAGTTCGTTGGGCCACACTCGGCGCACGACGGCGTGGCGCACCCAGGGCACGGCCTCGAAGACTTCGCGGCTCTTTTGCAGGTCGAGCGTGAAGTAGCCGCCGTCGAGCCGGGGCACGATGTGGGCGCGAACGGTGGCGATGTTGTTGCGCACGAGGTCGCCTTCGAGCCTCACCTCGGTGAGGTTGAAAAACGGCAGCCGACCCAGGCGCTGCAAGCCCGCCGCCGCGAGCAGGCACAGGCCCACCACCACCAGCCAGGCGGTGGCCACGTTCATCCAGCGCACGTCTTGCGACGCTTCGCTGGCTTCTCGCGGCAGGTGGAGGGCGGCGGCGGCTTGCATGCGTCCTTCTTCGGGGTCAGGCGTTGCGGTCCAGCGTGGCCGAGGCCAGCAGGTGCACGCAGAGTTGTTCGTAGCTCAGGCCCGCCACCTTGGCGGACATGGGCACCAGGGAGTGGCCGGTCATGCCCGGCGAGGTGTTGATCTCCAGCAGGAAGGGCTGGCGGTCGGTGCGGCGGATCATCACGTCGGCGCGCGCCCAGCCACGGCAGCCCAGCGTCTTGAAGGCGCGCACCACCTCGCGCTGGATCTCGGCTTCTTCGGCCGCGTCCAGTTCGCTCGGGCAGAGGTACTTCACCTCGTCGGTGAAGTACTTGTTCTGGTAGTCGTAGTTGCCGCCGGGCGCGACGATGCGGATCACCGGCAGGGCCTTCTCTTCACCCTCGACGATGAGCACGGGGCAGGTGGTCTCCTCGCCCTCGATGAACTGCTCGCACAGCACCTCGGGGTCGTGCTGGGCCGCAGCGGCGTAGGCGGCGGTGCATTGCGCCACGTCCGTCACCTTGGTCAGGCCGATGGACGAGCCTTCGCGCGCGGGCTTGACGATCATGGGCGCGCCTAGCACGGCCAGGGCCTGCTCGCATTCCGCGGCGCTGGCGACGATGCGCCAGTCTGGCGTGGGCAGGCCTTCGAAGCGCCAGATGCGCTTGGTCATGACCTTGTCCATGGCGATGCTCGACGCCATCACGCCCGAGCCGGTGTAGGGGATGCCCAGCAGTTCGAGCGCGCCTTGCACGGTGCCATCTTCACCACCGCGACCATGCAGGGCGATGAAGCAGCGATCCACGCCTTCGGCCTTGAGCTCTTGCAGCGGGCGCTCGGCAGGGTCGAAAGCGAAAGCGTCCACGCCTTGCGATTGCAGGGCCTTGAGCACGCCGGTGCCCGACATGATGGACACGTCGCGCTCGGCCGAGGTGCCACCGAAGAGCACGGCCACGCGGCCGAGCGCTTTCGGATCGGTGGAAGGCGGGTTCAACAGGTTCTTCGTGTCCGGGCTCATCTCAACGGCCCTCCTTCTTCAACTCGGCGACCTTGGCCGCAACGGCGCCGATCGAACCGGCACCCATGCAGATGACCACGTCGCCGGCCTTGGCGTTGTCGACGATGGTTTGGGGCAGGTCGGCCACATCGTCCACGAACAGGGGCTCGACCTTGCCGGCCACCCGCACGGCACGGGTGAGTGCCCGGCCATCCGCCGCGACGATGGGTGCTTCGCCCGCTGCATAGACCTCGGTCAGCAGCACGGCGTCGGCGGTGCCCAGCACCTTGACGAAGTCCTCGAAGCAATCGCGCGTGCGGGTGTAGCGGTGCGGCTGGAAGGCCAGCACCAGGCGCTGGCCGGGGAAGGCGCCACGCGCCGCGCTGATGACGGCGGCCATCTCGACCGGGTGGTGACCGTAGTCGTCGATGACGGTGAAGGTGCCACCGTCGGCGCAGGCGAAATCGCCGTAACGCTGGAAGCGGCGGCCCACACCCGTGAACGCGGCCAGGGCCTTGACCATGGGCGCGTCGGCCAGCTCGATCTCGGTGGCCACGGCGATGGCGGCCAGGGCGTTGAGCACGTTGTGCTGGCCGGGCAGGTTCAGCGTGACCTTCATGTCAGGCATGACGGCGCCGTTGCGGCGCTGCACGGTGAAGCGCATCTGGCCGCCGGGCAGGGCTTCCACGTCCACCGCTCGCACCTGGGCGTCTTCGCCGAAGCCGTAGGTGATGACCGGGCGCGAGATCAGCGGCACGATGCTGCGCACGCCCGGGTCGTCGATGCACAGGATCGACGCGCCGTAGAAAGGCATGCGGTGCAGGAAATCGACGAAGGCCTGCTTGAGCTTGACGAAGTCGTGCCCGTAGGTGTCCATGTGGTCGGCGTCGATGTTGGTGACGACCGACAGGACGGGCAGCAGGTTGAGGAAGGAGGCGTCCGACTCGTCGGCCTCGACCACGATGTACTCGCCCTTGCCTAGCGCCGAGTTGGCGCCAGCGCTGTTGAGCTTGCCGCCGATGACGAAGGTCGGGTCGACCCCGGCCTCGGCCAGGATGGCCGTGACCAGCGAGGTGGTGGTGGTCTTGCCGTGCGTGCCGGCGATGGCGATGCCCCGGCGCAGGCGCATCAGCTCGGCGAGCATGACGGCGCGCGGCACCACGGGCACGCGCTTGGCGCGGGCGGCGATGACCTCGGGGTTGTCGCCCTTCACGGCGGTGGAGGTGACCACCGCTTCGGCTCCTTCGATGTGCGCGGCGTCGTGCCCGATCTTCACGGCGATGCCCAGCGAGGCCAGGCGACGCGAGGTGGCGCTGTCGGCCTGGTCAGAGCCCGACACCGTGTAGCCGAGGTTGTGCAGGATCTCGGCGATGCCGCTCATGCCGGCGCCACCGATGCCCACGAAATGGATGTGCTTGACGGCGTGCTTCATGCCGACGCCTTCTTCTTGTGAGGTTGAACGAGCTGCTCGATGGCATCGGCCACCGCCGCAGCGGCATGGTTGCGGGCCAGCGCGCGTGCACGCTTGGCCATGGTCAGCAGCTCCTCGCGTTGCAGCGACTGGAGCTGGCGCGCCAGGGTGTCGGCGGTGAGCTCGGCTTGTGGCAGGTGGATGGCGGCCTGGTGCTGGGCCATGAACTCGGCGTTGTCGCGCTGGTGCGCGGTGGTCGACACCACCAGCGGGATCAGCACGCTGGGCACGCCCGCTGCACACAGTTCGCTGACCGTGATCGCGCCCGCGCGGCAGACGATGAGGTCGCAATCCGTCAGGCGCTGGGCCATGTTGTTGATGAAGGGCAGCAGCTCGACATCCCGCTGGGGATCGAGCCCCGCCTTGACGTACTCAGCCTTCACGGCTTCGAAATTGGCCATGCCCGTTTGGTGGGTGATGCGCGGGCGCTGTTCGGGCGCGATGCGGGCCAGGGCTTGCGGCACGGTCTCGTTGAGCACCCTGGCGCCCAGGCTGCCGCCGACCACCAGGACCTTGAGCGGGCCACTGCGGCCTTCGAAGCGTTGCGCGGGCGGGGCGATGGACTCAATCTCGGCGCGCACGGGGTTGCCCGTCACGCGGGCGACCTTGCGCTTGGCAGCCGGGCCATCGAAGCCGCAGGCCAGCACGTCGGTGATCGGCAGCAGGGCCTTGTTGCTCAGCAGCATGGCCGCGTCGGCGTTGACCATGACCAGTGGCAGCAGGCGCGCGGCGCTCATGACGCCACCGGGGAAGCAGACATAGCCACCCATGCCCAACACGGCATCGGCCTGGCGCTTGACCAAGATCTGGTAGCAGTCGGCAAAGGCCTTGAGCAGGCGCACGCCGCCGAACAGCGTGTCTTTCAGCGACTTGCCGCGCAGGCCGTTGAAGGCGATGGTGTCCAGCTCGATGCCGGTGGGCGGCACCAGGCGGTTTTCCATGCCGCCTTCGGTGCCCAGCCAGCTCACCGTCCAGCCACGGCGCTTCATCTCATCGGCCACGGCAAGGCCAGGCATGATGTGCCCACCGGTGCCTGCGGCCATGATGACGAGGTGGCGTTGAGGCATGTTCATGCGCGTCCTCCGCGCATGAGTTGACGATTCTCCATGTCCACGCGCAGGCAAATGGCCAACGCGATGCAGTTGAGCAGGATGCCCGAGCCGCCGAAGCTCATCAGCGGCAGCGTCAGGCCCTTGGTGGGCAGCACGCCCAGGTTCACGCCCATGTTGATGAAGCCCTGCGCGCCCAGCCACACGGCCACGCCCTGGGCCACGAGGCCAGAGAAGACGCGGTCCAGCGCGATGGCCTGGCGGCCGATGTTGAACAGCCGCACCACGACCCAGAAGAAGGCCAGCACCACGCCCGCCACGCCGATGAAACCCAGCTCTTCGCCGATGACGGCGAGCAGGAAGTCGGTGTGGGCCTCGGGCAGGTAGTGCAACTTCTCGACGCTGGAGCCCAGGCCTTCGCCGAAGATCTCGCCCCGGCCGAAGGCGATCAGCGAGTGCGTGAGCTGGTAGGCCTTGCCCAGGGCGTTCTTCTCGTCCCACGGGTCGAGGTAGGCGAATATGCGCTCGCGCCGCCAGGGGCTGAGCGTGATCATCAGCATGAAGGCGCCCAGCAGCACCGCCGTGATCAGCGTGAACATCTTGCCGTTGACGCCGCCCAGAAAGAGGATGGCCATGGCGATGGTGGCGATCACCATGAAGGCGCCCATGTCGGGCTCGGCCAGCAGCAGCAGGCCCACCACGCCCACGGCCACGGCCATCGGCGTGACGGCGCGGAAGAAGTGCTCCTTCACGTCCATCTTGCGCACCATGTAGTCGGAGGCGTAGAGCACGATGGCCAGCTTGGCCAGCTCGGAGGGCTGGAAGTTCATGAAGCCCAGCGGCAGCCAGCGGCGCGCACCATAGACCACCTTGCCCACGTGCGGGATCAACACGATGATCAGCAGCACCAGCGAAGCGACGAACAACCAGGGCGCAAGCTTCTCCCAAGTGCTCATGGGGATCTGCGTGACCACGGCGGCCACCGAGATGCCCATCGTGATGGAAATGATGTGGCGCTGGAAGAAATACGTCGGCGTGTAGTTCGAGAAGCGCGGGCTGTCAGGCAGCGCGATGGTGGCCGAATAGACCATGACGAGGCCGGTCAGCAGCAGCGCGAGCACGACCCACATCAGCGGCTGGTCGAAACCCATCAGGCGCGAGGGCTGGGCCGTGCTGATGTTGACGAAATCGCGCACGGGCAGCGGGCCGGCGTCGCGGCCCTCGCCACTGGACGGCTTGAACAGAGACTTGAGGCGGCTCATGAGCGATGGGCCCTGGGCGCGATCTGCGGCGATGCTCATGCGATCTCTCCCAGGTCGTTGGCCATGGCTTGCAGGGTCTGGACGAAGACCTCGGCGCGATGCGCGTAATTGCGGAACATGTCCAGGCTGGCGCAAGCCGGGCTCAGCAGCACGGCGTCGCCCTGGCGCGCCTGCTCCCAGGACCAGCGGGTGGCGTCCTCCAGCGTGTCGAAACGCTGGACGAGGATGTCTTCGTCGGCCGGGCTCTTCACGCCTTGCAGCACAGCGCCGATGGCTTCGGCATCGCGGCCGATGAGGGACACGGCGCGCGCGAAACGGCCCACGGGCTCGCGCAACGGCGCGAAGTCCTGGCCCTTGCCGTCGCCGCCCAGGATCAGGCAGAGCTTGCCGGGAGACAGGTCGGCGCCCAGGCCCAGCAGCGCGGCCACGGTGGCGCCCACGTTGGTGCCCTTGCTGTCGTCGATGGCGTCGACGCCGCGCAGCGTCATCACATGCTCAACGCGGTGCGGCTCGCCACGGTACTCACGCAGGCCGTGCAGCATCGGTGCCAGCGGGCAGCCCACTGCGGTGGCCAGGGCCAGCGCGGCCAGGGCATTCGAGGCGTTGTGGCGGCCACGGATGCGCAGCGCATCGGCTGGCATCAGGCGCTGCAGCACGATCTCGTGCTGTTCGCCCTTGGCGAGCTTGAGCGTGGGATCGGCCTCGCGGGCGCGCACCAGCCAGGCCATGCCAGACTCGACCACCAGGCCGAAGTCGCCCGGCGCGCGCGGGGCGTCGAGGCCAAAGCGCACCACGTTGCGGTGCACGACCTTGGCGGGCCGGCCGCGCACGCCCGACTTGATGACCTCAGGCGGCGGCACCATGGCCTCGGCCAGCGGCTCGTCGCGGTTGACGACCATCACCCCGGTCTTGCCGAAGATGCGGGACTTCGCCTCGGCGTAGGCGGCCATGCTGCCGTGCCAGTCGAGGTGGTCTTGTGTGATGTTGAGCACCACCGCCGCATCGGGGTGGAAGTTGCTGACGCCATCGAGCTGGAAGCTGGAGAGTTCAAGCACCCAGGCTTCGGGCAGCACCTCGAACACGGGCGCGGCGGGAGGTGGCGGCGTCAGTTCGATGGGTGCTGCATCGGCATCGTCGCTCAGCGCGACGGGGGCCTGCGGCTCGGTGGCGTCCGCTTCGGCGGGCGCATCGACTTCGGCGTTTGCGACGCTCACGCCGTCCAGGTTGGCAGCCGACGCCGTTTCGGGCAAGGCCACTTCTGAGCGGGCTGCTTCCCCCGCCTCGGGCAGCGCGTCGCCAGGCTCGGTCACCGCATCGTTTGACACGCCGACCTCTTCGGGCAGCACGGCATCGACCTCACCGGGAGCGGCTTGCGCCTCGGCGCCTTTGGGCTCGGCCAGCCGAGTGGGCTCCTGATCGAGCGCAATGCCCAAGGTGTCGAGCAGAGTCGGGCCGATGTTGCCGGCCAAGCCCACACGCAGGCCGGCGCGCTCGATCAGCTTGGCCGTCAACGAGGTGGTGGTCGTCTTGCCGTTGGTGCCGGTGATGGCGACCACCTTGGGCGCGTAGCCGAGGTCTGCTTTCAGGTCGGCCAAGGCCGAGGCGAACAGCGAGAGCTCGCCGCGCGCGGGCACACCCAACTCGTCCGCACGCGCCAGGATGGGCGCCACCTCGGGCGAGGCCGGCATCAGGCCTGGGCTCTTGAACAGCAGGTTGACGCCATCGAGCAGCGATGGGTCGAGGCCCTGGTGCAACGTGGCGCCGGGCACGTCGGCGGCCAGGGTGGCGGCCTGGGGCGGGTTGGCGCGCGTGTCGGCCACGCGCACAGTCGCGCCGCACCGGGCGCACCAGCGCGCCATGGCCAGGCCCGAGTCACCCAGACCCAGGATCAGCACGGTGAGGTTGCGAAGGTGGTGCATGGTGCTCGGTGGGTGCTCAGCGCAGCTTGAGGGTGGACAGGCCGATCAGGCACAACAGCATGGTGATGATCCAGAAACGCACAACAACCTGCGTCTCCTTCCAGCCGGACTTCTCGAAGTGGTGGTGCAGCGGCGCCATCAGCAGGATGCGACGGCCCTCGCCGTACTTGCGCTTGGTGTACTTGAAGTAGCTGACCTGCAGCATCACCGACAGCGCTTCGAGCACGAAGACCCCGCCCATGAAGGCCAGCACGATCTCCTGGCGCACGATGACAGCGATGGTGCCCAGGGCACCGCCCAGCGCCAGCGCGCCCACGTCGCCCATGAACACCTGCGCCGGGTAGGCGTTGAACCACAAAAACGCCAACCCTGCCCCCGACATCGCGGCGCAGAACACCAGCAGCTCGCCCGCACCGGGGATGTGCGGCAACAGCAGGTACTTCGCAAACACGGCGTTGCCGGTCACGTAGGCGAAGATGCCCAAAGCAGCTGAAACCATCACCACCGGCATGATGGCGAGGCCGTCGAGCCCGTCGGTCAGGTTCACCGCGTTGCTGGTGCCGACGATGACGATGTAGGTCAGCGCCATGAAGCCCCACACGCCCAGCGGGTAGCTCACCGTCTTGAAGAAGGGCACGATCAGGTCGGCCTTCGGCGGCAGGTCATTGCTGAAGCCCGATCCGATCCAGCGGAAGAACAGCTCGATCACACGCAGGTTGTTGGTCTCGGACACGCTGAAAGCCAGGTAGATGGCGGCAATCAGGCCGATGACGGACTGCCAGAAATACTTCTCGCGCGAGGGCATGCCCTCCGGGTCCTTGTTGACGACCTTGCGCCAATCGTCGACCCAGCCGATCAGGCCGAAGCCTGTCGTCACGATCATCACGATCCACACGAAGCGGTTGGCCCAGTCGAACCAAAGCAGCGTCGACAGGCCGATGCTCAGCAGGATCAGCGCGCCGCCCATGGTGGGCGTGCCGCGCTTGGTGAGGTGGGTGTCCATCGCGTATTCGCGGATGGGCTGACCAATCTTGAGTTCGGTCAGCTTGCGGATCACCCAGGGGCCCAGCAACAACCCGATGAGCAGCGCCGTCATGGCAGCCATCACAGAGCGGAAGGTCAGGTACTGGAAGACGCGCAGGAAGCCCAGGTCGGGGTGCAACTCCTGCAGCCACAGCGCGAGACTAAGCAGCATGGGCACCTCCGGTGAGGGCGGCGACGACTTGTTCCATCTTCATAAAGCGAGAACCTTTGACCAGGATGGATGCCGCAAGCGGTGCGGCATCGGGCTGGGACAGCGCCGAGACGATGTCGACGGCGCTGTCGAAATGGCGGGGTTGCGAAGGCGTGGCGCTCGCGGTGCCAGCGGCTTGGCTGGCTTGCGTGCCGCGCGCTGCCTGGGCCGCGCGCGCCGCGTGGATGCACAAGTCGCCCGCCGTCCAGATGTGTTCGATGCCACGCGCGGCAGCGTGGGCGCCCACTTCCTCGTGGAAAGCAGGGCCTTGATCGCCCACCTCGCCCATGTCGCCGAGCACCAGCCAGTGGGGCCCAGGCAAGTCGGCCAGCATGTCGATGGCCGCGCGCACGGAGTCGGGGTTGGCGTTGTAGGAGTCGTCGACCAGGGTGACGGCCTGGCCGCGCACCGTGGCCTGCCGCAACTGCGAACGGCCCTTGACGGGCTGGAAGGCTTGCAGGCCCGCGACGATGCGCTCCAGCGGCACGCCCGCGCCCAGCGCGGCGGCGGTGGCGGCCAATGCGTTGCGCACGTTGTGGCGGCCGGCCATGGCCAGAGCCACCTCGGCCTCGCCCTGTGGCGTGACCAGGCGGATCTGCCAATGCGGTGCTGGCTCGGCCTGCCAGGTGGCGCTGCCAGTGACAGCGGCCGGCCCCTGCGTGGCGAAGTCGATGACCCGGCAGCCATGGGCCAGCTCGCGCCAGATGGAGGTGTGCTCGTCGTCGGCTGGGAACACCGCCACGCCGCTGCGCGACAGCGACCGCAGCACCGAGCCGTTCTCGCGCGCCACGGCCTCGACCGTGTGCATGAACTCTTGGTGCTCGCGCTGGGCGTTGTTGACCAGGGCCACCGTGGGCGCCGCGATGGCGGCCAACTGGGCGATCTCGCCTGGGTGGTTCATGCCCAGCTCGACCACGGCGCAACGGTGCTGGCCTTCGCGCAAGCGCAGCAGGGTCAAGGGCACGCCGATGTCGTTGTTGAAGTTGCCTTGAGTGGCCAGGGCCGCGTCTTCGCTGCCCTGTGCCGAGGCCATCCAGGCGCGCAGGATGGACGCGATCATCTGCGTGACCGTGGTCTTGCCATTGCTGCCCGTCACGCCCACCAGCGGGATGTCGAAGCGCGCGCGCCAGCCGGCGGCCAGCATGCTCAGCGCCGCCCGCGTGTCGCCCACCGTCAGGCCGGGCAGTCCCGACGCGGCCATGCCGCGTTGCCCGATCACGGCCACTGCGCCCGAGCCAGCAGCCTGCGGCAAGAAATCGTGTGCGTCGAAGCGTTCGCCGCGCAGGGCCACGAAGCAGTCACCTGCCTGCAGGGTGCGGGTGTCGGTGTGCACGCGGGCGATGGGCGTGGCGGGGTCGCCGTGCAGGGTCGAGCCGGGCAGCAGCGCCTGGGCCACCCCCAGCGTCATCATCGGCTTGCTCGCCACGGCTCCCGTGGAAGCGACGCGATCAGAGAGCACGCCCGCCGACGCCGCGCGCTGACGCAAGGCAGCAGCGGCCTCGTCGACATCCGAGAAAGGCGCCTTGACGCCGGCCACCTCTTGCGTGGTTTCGTGGCCCTTGCCGGCCAGCAGCACCACGTCACGGGCGTCGGCTTCGCTCAAAGCGTGGGCGATGGCGGCGCGGCGGTCTTCGATCACGTCCACCCCGTCGCGGCCCGGCACGCCGGCCAGGATCTGCGACAGGATGAAGGCCGGCGATTCGCCGCGCGGGTTGTCGCTGGTGAGCACGACGTGGTCGGCGTGGCAGTCGGCGGTGGCACCCATGAGCGGGCGCTTGATCGGGTCGCGCTCCCCACCGCAGCCGAACACGCACCACAGCCGGCCGCCACGTGCTTGCGCCACGGGGCGCAGGGCTTGCAGCGCCTTTTGCAGCGCATCGGGGGTGTGGGCGTAGTCGACCACGACGAGGGGCAGTTCAAGCGCACCACCAGCCAAACCGGCGTGCGCGCCGACGAGCTGCATGCGGCCGGGCACGGCTTGCAGCGAGGCGCAAGCCTTGGCGATGGCACCGAGCTCGCCACCCATGGCTCGTGCGGTGGCGATGACACCCAGCAGGTTCGCCACGTTGAAGGTGCCGATCACCGGCGCCTGCACCAGCGCACGGCCGACTTCCTGCGTGCCTTGCGCGCTGTGCTCGACCACGGTGAAGCGCACACCGCCCTCGGCATGTTGAACATCCAGCGCTTGCACGCGGGCCGAACCGGGGGCGCCGGCCACGCGGCAGGTCCAGGCCTCCAGCCCACGGGCCTCGGCGTGGCGCAACAACTCGGCGCCCTTCTCGTCATCAAGGTTGATGACGGCAGCGCGCAGGCCCGGCCAATCGAACAGGCGGCGCTTGGCGAGCCAGTAGGCAGCCATGTCACCGTGGTAGTCGAGGTGGTCTTGCGTGAAGTTGGTGAACTGGGCGACTTCGATGTGCGTGGCGTGCAGGCGCAGTTCTTCGATGCCGATGGACGAAGCCTCGATCGCCACCGCCTTCAGCCCCTGGGCCACGAAATCGCGGAAGGTGCGGTGCAGCGTGATGGGGTCGGGCGTGGTCAGGCCGGTGTGCACCACACCGCCATCGCGCAAGCGGCCCACGCCCAAGGTGCCGACCACGCCGCAAGGCAGGCCGATGGCTTCGAGCACCTGGGCCGTCCACCACGAAGTCGAAGTCTTGCCATTGGTGCCCGTGACGGCGGCCACGCGCAGCGCGGCACTCGGTTCACCGTAAAAGCCGTGTGCGATCTCGGCGCTGCCGGCCTTCAACCCCGGCATGGCAGCGATGCGCGCGTCGTCGAAGGCGAAGGCTTGCGCCCCGTCGGCTTCGACCAGGCAGGCGCGAGCGCCGGCTTGCAGGGCCTGTTGCACGAAGGCGCGCCCATCTCGCGCGGCGCCTGGCCAAGCGATGAAAGCCACGTCTTTCAGCGAGGGCACGGCGCGGCTGTCCACCGTCAGCTCGGTCACGCCTTGCGCGCGCAGCCAGGCCAGCGCGGCGGCGGTGTCGGGGAGGAGGCGCGGCGCGGCCATCAGAAGCTCTCCACTTCAGCAGGGATGCTGGTCTGGATCTGCGACTGCACCTCCATGTCGGGCAGCACACCCAGGCGGTGCAAGGTCTGCTGCACGACCTGGCTGAAAACGGGCGCGGCCACCTCGCCGCCAAAGTACACGCCGGTGCCCGGCTCGTCGACCATCACGGCCACGACGATGCGCGGCTGGCTGATCGGCGCGATGCCGACGAACCACGAACGGTATTTGTTGCCTGCGTAGCCACGGCCTTCCTGCTTGTGCGCGGTGCCCGTCTTGCCGCCCACGCTGTAGCCCAGCGCCTGGGCCTTGGGCGCGGTGCCGCCGGCCTGGGTCACCATCATCAGCATCTTGCGCACGGCGCGTGCCGTCTCGGGCGAGATGACACGCGTGCCATGCATCCGGATCGGCTCTTCACCGACCTCGCTGGTCACGCGGCCTTGCTTGGCGCCGTCAGGCCGAAAGCCCGTGCGGAAGGCCAGCACGGGCCGCTCGTCCTCGTTCGCGGGTGTCTGGCGGGGCTCGATCCCGCCGCCATCGCGCTTGAGCAGCGTCATCGGGATCAGCTCGCCGTCGCTGGCGAAGATGGTGTAGGCCTGCGCCAATTGAAACAAGCTGGCCGACAAGCCGTAGCCGTAGCTCATGGTGACCTGCTCGATGCGGCGCCAACTCTTGTAAGGACGCAGGCGGCCAGTGACCACACCCGGGAAGCCCAACTGGGGCTTCTGCCCCAGCCCGACCGCGCTGAACATCTCCCACATCTCGCGTGGCTGCATTTGCAGGGCGATCTTGGCGGTGCCCACGTTGGATGATTTCTGGATCACCTCTTCGACGGTGAGGTCGCCATGCGGGTGCGAGTCGGAGATGGTCGAGCCGTCGATGGTGAGCCTGCCGGGCGCGGTCGGGATGACCGTGTGCGGCGTCACGCGCCCGGTTTCCATCGCCAGCGCGGCGATGATGGGCTTCATCGTCGAGCCGGGCTCGAAGGTGTCGGTGAGCGCGCGGTTGCGCAGTTGCGCGCCGGTCAGGTTGCGGCGGTCTTCGGGCGTGTAGCTGGGCACGTTGGCCAAGGCCAGCACCTCACCTGTCACGGCGTCGAGCACCACCACGCTGCCAGCCTTGGCCTTGTGCAGGGCAACGGCGTCGCGGATGCGCTGGTAGGCGTAGAACTGGATCTTGGCGTCGATGGACAGGCGAATGGATTGGCCGTCGACCGCCGGGATGGTGTCCCCCACCGACTCAACCACGCGGCCCAGTCGGTCCTTGATGACATGGCGCGCGCCATCGTGGCCGGAGAGCTGCTTCTGGTAGGCCAGCTCGATGCCTTCCTGGCCTTCGTCCTCGATGTTGGTGAAGCCAACGATGTGGGCCGCCGATTCGCTCTCGGGGTACTGGCGGCGCCACTCACGCAGCTCGTACACGCCCTTGATCTTCAGGTCGGCCACCTTCTGCGCCACCTCGTCCGGCGCCTTGCGACGCAGCCAGACGAAGTTGGGGCTGGTGCCCAAGCGCTTCTTGAGCTCAGCCGGCTTCATTTCCAGCAGCTTGGCCAGCTTGCCGAGCTGTTCGGGCGTGGCGTTGAAGTCTTTCGGGATGGCCCACAGCGAGGGCGCCGGCACGCTCGAAGCCAGCAGCTCGCCGTTGCGGTCGAGGATGCGCCCGCGATTGGCCTCCAGCTCGATGCGGCGCTCGTAGCGGCTCGCACCCTGCTGTTGATAGAAATCGTTGTGGATGATCTGGATCCAGGCGGCGCGGCCGATGAGCACCGCGAAGCCCAGGCCGATGGCCCCGATCAAGAACTTCACGCGCCACGGCGGCGTGCGCGAAGCCAACAGCGGGCTGGTTGCGTAGCGCACCGTGGGCATGGCGGCCTTGCTCTGCCGGCGAGGCTGGCCGCGCAGGCGACGCCAGAGGTCACCGAAGCGGCTCATGGGCGACCTCCGGAAGCGGCTTCGGCCGGCGCACCCTCGGCGCCCGACGCGGCCCCACCCGAGGCCGACACGTAATGCGTCACGCCCGGGTTGTTGCCGAACATGCGCAGCTTCTCGCGCGCCAATTTTTCAACGCGCAAGGGCGTGGCCTGGGCCCGCTTGTCAAGCTCCAAACGCTCGAACTCGATCTGCAACTCACGGGCAGCCGATTGCGACTTTTCCAGCTCGTAAACCAGGCTGCGCGACTCGTGGCTGCTGCGGATCAGCCAGACGCAACTGCCCAACAGCACGACGGCCAGCAGGATGTTGAGGCGCAGCATCATTTGCGAGCCCCCTTGCCAGAAGCACGCGCCGGCTTGCCTGCCTTGGCAGCCTTGCCAGCATCGCGCGGCGACGCGGCCGCCACCAGCTCAGGCGACCACGGCGTGCCCGTGCGCTCGGCAACGCGCAGCACGGCGGAACGCGAGCGCGGATTGCCCGCCACCTCTTCGTCGGAAGGCTTGATGCGCCCGATGGACTTCAGCAGCAACGGGCGCGGCTGCGCGAACGGCACGCGGCGGTCGACCTCTTCCTTGCTGTGGCGCGCGATGAAGGTCTTGACGATGCGATCTTCCAGCGAGTGGAAGCTGATGACGGCCAGCCGCCCCCCAGGCGCCAGCATGCGCAAGGCCGAATCGAGCGCGTCTTCCAGTTCACCGAGCTCGCGGTTGACGTGGATGCGCAGGGCCTGGAAGGTGCGCGTGGCCGGGTCTTGGCCCGGCTCGCGGGTCTTGACCGCGCGGGCCACCACCGCCGACAACTCGGCCGTCGTGCGGATCGGCTGTCCCTCGTCACGGCGGGCCACGATGGCGCGCGCGATGGGGCCGGCGAAGCGCTCTTCGCCATAGGTGCGGATGACATCGGCCAGTTCGTCGAGCGAAGCGCGCGCCAGGAAGTCGGCCGCGCTTTCGCCGCTGGTGGTGTCCATGCGCATGTCCAGCGGCGCATCGAAGCGGAAGCTGAAGCCGCGCTCAGGGTTGTCGATCTGCGGCGATGACACACCGATGTCCATCAACAAGCCATCGACAGCACCCCAGCCTTGCGCCTCAGCCGCTTCGGCCCACTGCGAGAACGGCGCGTGGGCGATGTGAAAGCGCGGGTCGCGGATGGCGGCCTCGCCTTGCTTTGCGTGGGCGATGGCTTCAGGGTCGCGGTCGATGGCCAGCAAGGCGGCATCGGGGCCCAGCTTCGAGAGGATCAGGCGCGAATGGCCGCCACGACCAAAGGTGGCGTCGACATAACGACCCTGGGGCAGTGGGCCGGTGGCGTCATCCCACAAGGCATCGACCGCCTCGTGCAGCAGAACGGTCCGATGCTGCCAAGGTGTTTGCTGGTGCTGCATGGGTCAGAAGGTGAAGTCCTGCAGCACCTCGGGCATGGCCTGGGCCATGACCTCGGCTTCGTGGGCGGCGTAGCGCTGGGCGTCCCAGAGCTCGAAATGGCTGCCCATGCCGAGCAGCATCACATCCTTCGTTAGGCCGGCCGCAGCACGCAGCTCGGGCGAGACCAGCACGCGGGCAGCCGAGTCGACCTCCACGTCCATGGCGTTGCCGAGGAAGATGCGCTTCCAGCCAGCGGCGGACATGGGCAGGGCGGCCACCTTGTCGCGGAAGGTTTCCCACGCCGGGCGGGGGAAGACCATCAGGCAGCCTTCGGGGTGTTTGGTGAGGGTGAGCTGACCGGCACAAAGCGCCTGCAACGCATCGCGATGGCGCGCCGGGACCGCCAAGCGGCCCTTGGCGTCCAGCGACAGCGCTGATGCACCTTGAAAGATCAGACTCACACAAAACCCCACGAATTTGCACTAAATCCCACTTTAACTGATCGGCAAGGCGTCAACAAGGTAAAACCAAAAAAAAGTTCAATGAAATCAATGACTTAGAACCTCATTCAAGTCAAAAACGGTCAGAAAAAGTCCTTATGAATCAAGGACCTGCGAAGGGGTTTGCAAGTGCAAAATGAGGAATTCCACCCCAAAAGAGCGCATCCGGCACAACCCGGGAACACCCTGATCCGCCCCGGAGCGAGGGGAGGCAAGAAGAGGCGCCATCTCCCACTTTGACGCGCATCAATGCGCATCAAATTGCGACTGATTCTCATTTGGTGGACAATGGGGCATGCGCGTCGACCTGCACCAGCCCCACACCCGTGTCCACCGGCTCACCCTGGACCAATTGCCGCCCCGGCAAACCGCGACCATCCGCCACGTGCATGTGCCACCGGGCGACGATGGCCGGCTGCGTCGTCGCCTGCTGGAGTTGGGCTTCGTGCCGGGCGAGCGCGTGCAGGTGCTGCGCCGGGTTTTCTTCGGCCGGGGTCCGCTGGCGGTGCGCGTGGGCACCAGCACCTTCGCCATGCGCAAGCTGGAGTCCTCGCTGATCGAGGTCGAAGCGCACTGACCTGAAGAGCCCTGCCCCATGAAGTCGCCCGAGGTCGCAGCCGTGACCAGCCCCCTGCTCATCGCCTTGGTGGGCAACCCCAACTGCGGCAAGACCGCGCTGTTCAACCGCCTGACTGGCGCGCGCCAGAAGGTTGGCAATTACGCGGGCGTGACGGTCGAGCGCAAGGAAGGCCAGTTCACCTCGCCGGCGGGCCGGCAGTGGCGCGTGCTCGACCTGCCCGGCGCCTACAGCCTGCTGGCCACCACGCCCGACGAGGCCGTCACGCGTGACGTGATCACCGGCCACCGCACCGGCGAGAGCATGCCAGCCGGACTGGTCTGCGTGGTGGACGCCACCAACCTGCGCCTGAACCTGCGCATGGTGCTGGAGATGCGCACCCTGGGCCTGCCCATGGTGCTGGTGCTCAACATGATGGACCAGGCCCGCCAGCGCGGCATCGTCATCGACACGGCGAAGTTGCAGGCAGAGCTGGGCATCCCGGTGGTCGAGGCGGTAGCGGTCAAGCCTGGTGGCGAAGCCGCCCTGCTGGCCCACCTCGACCAAGTCGACTGGCGAGCCAGCGACACCCCGGGCGGCGAGCAGGCACTCGCGCGCATCGAGCAAACCTCGGTGGAAGACACGCACCGCCGCGTTGGCGAGATCCTCGCGCGCAGCGTGTCCATGCCGGACGAAGGCTCGCGGCTGACCGCCGTGGTTGACCACTGGGCGCTGCACCCCGTGGTTGGCCCGATCATCCTGGCCGCGATCATGTTCCTGATGTTCCAGGCCGTGTTCAGTTGGGCTGCGGCCCCGATGGACGCGATCGACGCCAGCGTGGCCTGGCTCGGCCAGGCCGTGGCGGCCGCGATGCCCGATGGCATGCTGCGCAGCCTGTTGATCGAAGGCGTGATCGGCGGCGCGGGCGGGGTGCTGGTCTTCCTGCCGCAGATCATCATCCTCTTCGCCTTCATCCTCGCGCTGGAAGATTCGGGCTACCTGCCGCGCGCGGCGCTGCTGCTCGACCGGTTGATGGCGAGCGTGGGCCTGTCGGGCCGCGCTTTCATCCCGCTGCTGTCGAGCTTCGCCTGCGCCATCCCCGGCATCATGGCCACCCGCACCATCGCCAACCCGCGCGACCGCCTGGCCACCATCCTCATCGCGCCGCTGATGACCTGCTCGGCCCGCCTGCCGGTGTATGCACTGCTGATCTCGGCCTTCGTGCCAGCGCGCGAGGTGCTGGGCCTGTTCAATCTGCAAGGACTGGTGCTGTTCGGGCTTTACGTGGCGGGCATTTTCTCGGCCATGGTGGTGGCGCTGGTGCTCAAGCTGGTGATGCGTCAGGGGCAGGCCCAGGCCCTGCTGATGGAGCTGCCCGACTACCACCCACCACACCTGCGCAACCTCCTCGTGGGGCTGTGGGAGCGCGGTCGCATCTTCGTGGTTCGCGTGGGCACGGTCATCCTGTCGATGACCATCGTGCTGTGGTTCCTCTCGAACTTCCCGGCCCCGCCACCTGGCGCGAGCGGCGCACCCATCGAGCACAGCTTCGCGGGCATGATCGGCCGCGCGCTGGAGGTCGTCTTCGCACCCATCGGCTTCAACTGGCACATCTGCATCGCGCTGGTGCCGGGCATGGCCGCGCGCGAGGTGGCCGTTGCGGCGCTGGGCACGGTCTACGCCATGTCGGAAACCGGCGACGCACTGGACACCGCTTTGGGCCACATCATTGCCCAGGACTGGAGCCTGGCCACCGCGCTGTCGCTGATGACCTGGTTCGTGTTCGCGCCGCAGTGCCTGTCGACGCTGTTCGTGGTGCGCCGCGAGACCAACAGCTGGCGCTGGCCGCTGATCCTGGCCGGCTACCTGTTCACGCTGGCGTATGTGGCGTCCTTCGTGGTCTACCACGTCGCCCTCGCACTCGGAGCTTGAAGACATGGACACCAGCCACTTCGACTGGCAGAGCTGGCTGGCCTGCGGCCTGGGGCTGCTGGCCGCGTTGCACCTGACACGGCGCTGGTGGCCCCGACATGTGTGGCCGCGACAACAGGGCGATCGGTCCATGGCGCCCGCGCTGCAAGCCAAGGCCGGCTCCGAAGCGGGCTGCGAGGTCCAGGCGCCCAGCGCGTGTGGCGGCGGGGGATGCGGCAGTTGCGGAACATCCTCATCGGTGCCGATCAGGGTTCACCGCAGGACATCACACGACACACCCGGGGCAACCCCAGGCCATTGACCTCCCGTGCTTGAGGGCTCCCCCCTTGTGCCGGGGGATAGCAGTTGGCGGCATGGTCCTAAACTGTGCCGAAGACGCCATTCAGCGCGTCGCCCTCTTTCATGCGCCCCACACTCGCCATCGTTCCACTCGCCCTGTTGCTGGCCTGGTTCGGCCCCTCGCCCTCAGGCGAGACGGGGCTGCCCAGCCTGTCGCGCGAGGCGGCTCCGCCAGCCTCGTCGATGCCGGCCGGCCTGGGCCAGGCTGAGGCACTCGTCCAGCCCGAGCCCACTGAAGCGGAGCAAATGGCCGATCAACTGGCCGAGGCTTGGCAATCGATCCGGCGTGCCGGCTTCCTGCGAACCACGTCCGAGCTATCTTCGGAGCTGCCCCCACGACGCTGAGCGACGCGCAGAATCGATCGAGCGCATCCCATCCTCCCGGTTTGCGAACACCCCTTGCTTGGGGCTACACTTCGCCTCGCTCCGGGGTGTGCCGCGTGACCCGATCACGCAGGCGCTGAGATGGTGAAACACCGAACCCGTTGAACTTGATCCGGTTCATACCGGCGAAAGAAGAGCTGTCTCGTCTGGCCACCTCGTGGAGAGGTCCGTGATGGAGGCGGCCCGATCGGTGTCCGCGCCTCCTGGCTGCACAAACCGACGGGCCCTTCCTCACTCCCACTCCCCTCGGCGCCCACGTGGCACCCCTCGGAGCACGCGCCCATGGCTCGCCATGGCAACCGCCCCACCCGAGGAGAGCCCACCGTGAACGCCCCCGAGATCGTCCCCCTCAACGCCCAGGTCAGCGCCCCTGTCAGCACCCCCGAGTCTCTCAACGAGCGCACCCGCCTCACGCGCGAGCCCCTGCCCGCGTCCCGCAAGGTCTACGTCGAGGGCAGCCACGCCGGCGTGCGCGTGCCGATGCGCGAGGTATCGCTGACCAACGGCGAGGCGGTCACGCTGTACGACTGCTCGGGGCCGTACACCGATCCAAACGTCGACATCGACGTCACGCGGGGCCTGCCCGCTGTGCGCGAAGCCGCCATCCTGGCCCGTGGCGACACCGAGGCCTACGAAGGCCGCGCCGTGCTGGCTGTGGACGATGGCCTCAAACCCGATGAACGCCACGACGAACGCATGGCGGCGTTGCGCTCGGCGGCTGCGGCCTTGCAGCGCCAGCCTCGCCGCGCCGTCGGTGGCATCGGTGGCGGCCGCAACGTCACGCAGATGCACTACGCGCGCTTGGGGCTGATCACGCCTGAGATGGAGTTCATCGCCCTGCGCGAGAACCAGCGCCGCATCGAGCTCGCCGAAGACTGGCGTGCCAAGTACGGCAACGATGCGGAACGCGAAGCCCGCCTGCGCGGCAACAGCATGGGTGCTGCCATCCCGCGCGAGATCACGCCCGAGTTCGTGCGCGACGAGGTGGCGCGCGGCCGCGCCGTCATCCCCGCCAACATCAACCACACCGAGCTGGAGCCGATGATCATCGGCCGCAACTTCCTGGTGAAGGTCAACGCCAACATCGGCAACAGCGCGGTGACCTCGTCGATCGAGGAAGAAGTCGAGAAGCTCGTGTGGTCCATCCGCTGGGGCGCCGACACGGTGATGGACCTCTCCACCGGCAAGCACATCCACACCACGCGTGACTGGATCGTGCGCAACAGCCCCGTGCCCATCGGCACCGTGCCCATCTACCAGGCGCTCGAGAAGGTGGGCGGCGTGGCCGAAGACCTCACCTGGGCCATCTTCCGCGACACGCTGATCGAACAGGCCGAACAAGGGGTGGACTACTTCACCATCCACGCCGGCCTGCGCCTGCCCTTCATCCACCTGACGGCCAACCGGCGCACCGGCATCGTCTCGCGCGGCGGCTCGATCCTGGCGAAGTGGTGCATCGCGCATCACAAGGAGAACTTCCTCTACACGCACTTCGAAGAGATCTGCGAGATCATGAAGGCGTACGACGTGACCTTCTCGCTGGGCGACGGCCTGCGCCCCGGTTGCCTGTCCGACGCCAACGACGAGGCCCAGTTCGCCGAGCTGCGCACGCTGGGCGAGCTCACGCAGATCGCCTGGAAGCACGATGTGCAAACGATCATCGAAGGCCCCGGCCACGTGCCCATGCACCTGATCCAGGCCAACATGGACGAGCAGTTGAAGCACTGCCACGAGGCGCCCTTCTACACCCTGGGCCCGCTGACCATCGACATCGCGCCGGGGTATGACCACATCGCCTCGGCCATCGGCGCGGCCATGATCGGCTGGATGGGCACGGCCATGCTCTGCTACGTGACCCCGAAGGAACACCTGGGCCTGCCCAACCGCGACGACGTGAAGCAAGGCCTGATCGCCTACAAGATCGCGGCGCACGCGGCCGACATCGCCAAGGGCCACCCCGGCGCGCGGGCCCGCGACGACGCGCTCTCGCAGGCGCGCTTCGATTTCCGCTGGCAGGACCAGTTCAACCTCGGCCTCGACCCAGAAACCGCGCGCGACTTCCACGACGAGACGCTGCCCAAGGATGCTGCCAAGGTGGCGCACTTCTGCTCGATGTGCGGCCCCAAGTTCTGCTCGATGAAGATCACGCAGGAGGTGCGGGACTTCGCGGCCAAGCAGGGTGTGGGCGACGGCGAGGCCATCGCGCAAGGCATGGCGCAGAAGTCCGAGGAGTTCAAGCAGGTCGGCGGCGAGCTCTACATCCCGATCAAGGCCGAGCAGGCCGCCAAGCCGGCGCGAGGCTGAAGCCATGGCTGCGCCCACGTCCCGCCCGCTGCCTGAGGAGTCGGCAGGCGTGCAAACCTCCTTGCCATCCTCGACCGCGCCCCGCGCTCAAACCACCGCGCCCTTGCGCGTGGGCATCGCCGGCGCGGGGCTGCTGGGCCGGCTGGTGGCCTGGGCGCTGGCTCAGCAGGGCCACCAGGTCAGCGTCTTCGACCCGGCGCCGCAGGCGCTGCCCGCGCACGATGGCCATGGCGCCGCAGGCTTCACCGCTGCCGGCATGCTCAGCCCGCTGGCTGAATTGGAGACCGCCGAACCCGAGGTCGCGCACCGTGGCTGGCAGAGCATCGCGCACTGGCGGGCCATCGTGGCCGAGCTGGGCACGCGCCTGACGCATCCGCCGCATTTTGCTCAAGGCGGCAGCCTGATGGTGGCCCACGGCCCCGACCTCGGCGCCGCCCGCCGCGTGCTGCAAAGGCTGGAACAGGTCGACCCGGCCTTCGCCTGCGAACACCGGCCGCGGGCGCTGACGGCGCCAGGCCTGCGGGAGCTCGAACCCGATCTGCACGGCAGCGGCGGTCCGCTGCATGCGTGGTGGCTGCCCGGCGAAGCCCACATCGACACCGTGAACACCATGCAGGCCCTGCAAGACGACGCCGAGGGCGTGCGCTGGCACTGGGCCCAGCCCGTGCGCGATGTGGCGCCGGGCCGGCTCTGGCTGGGCACCCCGGCGCAGGCGGCAACACAGCCCTTGTCCTTCGACCTGGTCTGCGACCTGCGCGGCGTGGGCGCACGCCCTGCCGTGCCGGTGCGCGGCGTGCGCGGCGAGGTGGTATGGCTGCACGCACCGGGTCTGAAACTGCAACGCCCCGTGCGCCTGCTGCACCCACGCCACCGCGTCTACATCGTGCCCCGGCCCGGCGAGCGCGTGCTGGTGGGCGCCAGCGAACTCGAAAGCGAGGACCGCTCGCCGATGTCGCTGCGCAGCGCGGTGGAGCTGATGGCCGCCGCACACAGCATCCTGCCCGCGCTGGCCGAAGCCCGCATCCTCAAGCTCGACACCAACCTGCGCCCCGCCCTGCCCGACCACCGACCGCAGGTGCACCACGAGCCGGGGCTGCTGCGCATCAACGGCCTGTACCGCCACGGCTGGCTGCTGGCCCCCGCGCTGGTCGACGACGCGCTGCGCCAACTCGGCCTGGGCGGCCTGCCACGCGAGAGCACACGGCCAAGCGCAACCTTGGCCGTGTCCAGCGCCATGCCAAACAGCGGCTCATCGAGCACATTGCCTCTCACTACACCTCTCGCGACGCCGCTCTCCACGCCTCGGCCAAACCCCGGCATCACGCAGGCTGCTTGAACCGACTGGGCCACAGAACCACCAAGCATCCAAGCGTCCATCCACCCCGATGAGCCCCACCACCCTCACCATCCACACCGATCAAGGTCCAATGAGCCTGCCCGTCGGCAGCACCCTGGCGGACGCCGTCGCCCAGTTGCTGGCAGGCCGCTCGCGCGATCCGGCTGCCACGGCCACCGTCAACGCCGACACCATCGCCACCGCGGTCAACGGCGAGTTCGTGGCCCGCGCCGCCCGCGCTCACCACACCTTGCACGATGGCGACACCGTGCTGTGCTTTTCGCCCATCACCGGAGGCTGACACCATGTCCTCACCGATCCCACCGTCGGCCCCTCAGGCTCCCGCCTCTCAACCAGCCGTCGATCAAGCCGCCGTGCCTTCAGCCACCGCCGCCCACCAGACATCCGACACCTGGCGCATCGGCGACACCGCGCTCACCAGCCGCTTCCTGCTGGGCACCGCCGGCTACCCCTCGCCCGAGGTGCTGCGCTCCGCCATCGAGGCCTCAGGCAGCCAGGTGCTCACGCTGGGCCTCAAGCGCACGCTGGGCGCCACCGGGCAGGACAACGGCTTCGTGCAGATCATCCGTGACACGGCCCGCTCGCAAGGCGCCCACCTGCTGCCCAACACCGCAGGATGCCGCAGCGCCCGCGAGGCCATCACCCTGGCCCACATGGCACGCGAACTGCTCGGCACGCACTGGCTCAAGCTCGAAGTCGTGGGCGACGAGCAGACCCTGCAGCCCGATCCCTTCGAGCTGCTCGAAGCCGCCCGTCAACTGGTGAAGGACGGCTTCGAGGTGCTGCCCTACTGCACCGATGACCTGGTCAGCGCCCAGCGCCTGGTCGACGCCGGCTGCCGCATCCTCATGCCCTGGGCCGCGCCCATCGGCTCGGGCCTCGGGCTGCTCAACCCCTGGGCCTTGCGCACACTGCGCGCCCGCCTGCCTGGTGTCACCCTCATCGTCGACGCCGGCCTGGGCGCGCCCTCGCACGCCGCCGCCGCCATGGAGCTGGGCTTCGACGCCGTGCTGCTGAACTCGGCCGTTTCCCAATCGCGCGACCCGGTGGGCATGGCCCGCGCCTTCCGCGACGCCGTGCAAGGTGGCCGCCAGGGTTGGCGCGCCGGCCTGATGCCAACCAGCGACATCGCCATCGCCACCACGCCGGTGGGCGGCCAACCCTTCGTCCTGCTGTGATGCCGCCGAACCGAACCGCCCCCACGCAGCCAGCCATCGTCTGGTCCATCGCCGGGCTCGACACAGCCGGTGGCGCCGGCCTCAGCGCCGACCAGCGTGCCGCCGACGCGTTCGATGCACATGGCGTGCACCTGTGCCCCATCGCCGCCTGCCTGACCGCCCAGCACTCGCAAGGCGTTGAAGCCATCTTCCCGGTTGACACCACGCAGCTCGAAGCCCAACTCCAGGCTCTTGCGCACGACCTGCCGCCCCGCGCCATCAAGACCGGCCTGCTCGGCAGCGTGGCCGCCATCGAAACCGTCGCCCGCTGGGTGGACCGCCTGCGCGCCAACGCCAACGCCGGCATCGACCCGCATCACCATCTGGCCCTGGTGGTCGACCCGGTGCTGCGCGCCAGCGCGGGCGGCGCCGCCTTCACGGACGAAGCCATCGTCGAAGCCTATCGCCACTGGCTGCTGCCACGCGCCACCGTGATCACACCCAACCGGCAGGAAGCCATTGCGCTGCTGGGCAAGCCGGCCCCATCCCCCAAGGCCTCGGCTTTCGATGCGATTCCCGACATCGCGGTGGCCCTGCAAGCCTTGGGGCCGCGAACCGTGCTGGTCACCGGTGGCGATGCCGTCTACACCAGCGTGGACACGGGCTCGCCAACACCTCCGCACACGAGAGAAGAACACGCCGATGCCAGCCACGGCCTCGAAGCTCACTTCAGCCTCGACTGGCTGCAAAGCCCCGAGGCCCAGGGCTGGTTGTGCGCACCCCGGGTGGCGACCCCGCACCACCATGGCACCGGCTGCACCCTCGCCAGCGCCATCGCCGCCGCCCTGGCCACCGGCCACGTGGCGGCCGATGCCTGCGTGCTGGGGCGCATGGTCGTTCACCACGCGCTGATGCACGCCCGCCCCGCTGGAGCCGGACGCGGGCCCGTCATCGCGAGCACGGGCGCACTGACCGGCCCGGCACTCGGCGGAGCGCCCATGCCCTGGCTGGGGATCGGACGCGAACTGCCCTGGCGGCTGATGCCGGGCATCTCCAGCGGAGCGCCCGCGCGCTTCGCGGCCTTCCACCCGCCGGCCGACCGCCTGTACGGCATCCTGCCTGACGGCCCGACGCTCGCCGCCTCGGTGGAAGCCGGCCTGCGCTGCGTCCAGTTGCGCCACAAGCCGCTGCCAGGCGCGGACACCGCCCTGGCCACCAGCCTGCGCGCCGCCGCGCACCATGGCGCCACGCTCTTCGTCAACGACCATTGGCGGCTGGCGCTCGCCACGCCCCGGCCCGCGCCCAGCCAATCAGAAGGAGATGGCCTGCCTCACTGCCACCCCCGCTTCCAACTGGGCATCCACCTCGGCCAGGAAGACCTGCTCGCCCTCTCCGCCGAGGACCGTGCCGCGCTCAGGCAGCGCCGGCACGACACGCTGCTCGGGCTGAGCTCGCATTGCCCGTGGGAGCTGGCCCGCGCGCTCGGCTGCGGCCCCAGTTACGTGGCCTGCGGCCCGGTGCAGGCAACCACCACCAAGGACATGCCCTGGCTGCCGCAAGGCGAAGACAACCTGCGCTGGTGGGTGGCCCAGTCCGACGTGCCGGTGGTGGCCATTGGCGGACTGCTGGGCACAGACGACCTCCGGCGTTTCGCGGCCTGCGGGCCGGCGGCCTTGTGCGTCGTGAGGGCCTTGCACACCGAGCCGGCCGCCCTGCCCGCGAAACTGGCCAGCCTGCGGCAGGCGGCGCGCCAGGCCACGACACGTGCGGTGGTGGCCGCGCCTCACCCCTGCCTGCCTCTGCACAACGCTGGCTAGAACGAACAGCTCAATGCGGGGGCTTCTCAGCGTCACAAAAAACTCGTTCTATGAAAACGACTTAGCGTGACCTGCATGAGAGGCCACGGGCCATGTCCAGCACTGGACAGTGATGACCGATTCATGTACAATAAAACGTACAACAAGGAGCCAAGCACATGGATGCCATCTCGTATTCCTCAGCGCGCGCCAACTTGGCCAACACGATGGACCGAGTGTGTGAAGACCATGAGCCGTTGATCATCACTCGCAACGGCCAGCAGTCCGTTGTCATGCTTTCCCTTGAAGACTTCACTGCGCTTGAAGAGACAGCGTACCTGCTGCGCAGCCCAGCCAATGCCAAGCGGCTTCTTGCAGCCATGGAGCAACTCAACACCGGGCGAGGCACGGAACGAAAGCTGGCCGAATGAAGTTGATTTTTGCTGATGCGGCCTGGGAAGACTATTTGTACTGGCAGCAGCAAGACAAGCGCATGGTCGAGCGCATCAACAAGCTGATCAAGGAAGTACAGCGCGAACCATTCGCTGGCATTGGGAAACCCGAACCGCTTAAACACGCCCTGGCTGGATATTGGTCCAGGCGTATCACGGACGAGCATCGGATGGTTTACAAGGTCGATGGAGACGCGCTGCTGATCTCGCAGCTCCGATATCACTACTGAGTGGCCCCGACAAGGCTGTCGAATAACCCCGATGCTTGAAGGCGCCATGTAGCGACCTTCACTAACGAATGGAGCCCCCGCGTGCGTCTTTCATCAGGGTCCGCAGCACATTGAGGCCTAGCCCAAAGTAAGCGTCCGCTTGACCGCCCAGTTAGGCCACGGTTTGTGCGCGGGCGGTTCACAGCAAGCGTGTGCCAAGCGGCACTTCATGTTCGGGGATGCAGAGCGTGACTTGGCCATTGGCGTTGTGAAAACCAGTGACCAGGCACTCGGACATGATGGGGCCGATTTGTTTGGGTGGAAAGTTCACCACTGCAACGACGAGCTTGCCCACAAGTGAATCTGGCTCATATAGAGCCGTGATTTGAGCGCTCGACTTGCGTACGCCGATCTCAGGACCAAAGTCGATTTGCAGACGGTAGGCGGGCTTGCGTGCTTCGGGGAAGGACTCAGCCGCGATGACCTTGCCAACGCGAAGTTCAACCTTCGTGAAATCGCTCCATTCGATCTGTTGCATTGTGCTTGTGCCTGAGTGGCCTAACGCTTGAGTTCAGGGGCGCCCATAAGGCGTGGCCGAAGCGATGCGACGTATGAGCGTCCCCTGCAACGACCAGTTAGGCCGGTGAAAGTAGCAGGGCCGTTGCGCGGGCAGCGAGCCCGCACACGAGGCGCTAGCCTGGTGTGCGCGATGAGCTGAACTGGCAGCTTCCGAGATGAACCTAGCCATCACGCCTCCCTTTGCGTATGGCGTCAGCCATACGCTGACGAATGCCTCAATTTAACGCACCTTCAACCTGAGCGGCAGAGATGCCAGCACACCAACTTGAGGGCAAGAGCCGGTGTGCCGCTGCCGCCGAGGAGGCGGCTCGTGTGGCCTTCGCATGAGGCGTACTACGCAAGGGCCTAACTACAGGTGGTGGTCCAAAAAGTCGCCCCCAAGCGGGGACACAGGATGAGCCGCACTCCTGGTCAACGCCTTCGGCCTCGGCTGGCGCCCATGCCGGGCGCACTCGCGATTGAGTCAGCGCCGCATCTTGTCTGGGTCGCCGCCCTGCCGCTCTCGTTCACCCGGCAGGCCGCCGCGCGCCACGCCGCGCCCACGCAGCACGCCCAGCACCACGACCAACGCGACATGCGCAGCCACCACCCCCATCAGGGCCGTGCCCAGCCAGCGGTGCAAACCCAGCGAGCCCGCGCCAGGCTCGACCAACCGCCCCAGCGCCCACCCACTCACGAAGCACGCCGGCACCAACACCAGCATGGCGCACACGAGCCCAGACAATCCCAACAGTGAAACGGTGGCCGGCCCCAAAGCCCCCACGCCGGGCGACCGCAACCGGCGCCCCGTGCGAAGCAAGGTGTGCCCCCAACGCCCCAACGACGCCGCCGGCCGCGCGAACGACCACCCCACGCGCAACAACCAGGCCCCCGCCACGGCATGGCCAAATGCCACGTGCCAGGACCTGAGCCCTTCCCAGGGCGCGGTCAGCCAGGTACCAAAAAAGGCGATCACCAGCGCGGCATGCACCAGCCTCGCGGCAAGCGCATCAGGCCCGCGCCAGTCGCGCCGCGCCAGGCCGGGCGTCAAGCGCCTCCTGGCTCGCGTCCCTTGCTGATTTGATCCAGCCATGCGCCCTCCCATGGACCACCAAGGCGCACACGCGACCGATGAGGGCTCAGAGCCCTTCTTCTGACAACCACTGGCGCAAGGTTCGCACCATGTCCCGGTCGTTGTGCAACCACGCATTGTGGCGGTAGTCGTTGTAATAGGCCTCTTCGGCCGTCTGATCGGCCAGCGCCTCGTAGACGAAGCGCAGCACCATCTGCCCGGCGCGCGGCTCCTCGATGCCAATGCTCAAGCGAATGGGCGCCGTGTCGCCATGCGCTTCGGGGGTGAAGACCAGGCGTTGCCCCGCCTCGGCGCGCACCTCGTCGCGCATCACGTGTGAGCCGAAATGCAGGGTGCGCTGGAACACGCCAGGTTCTGTCTCCTGCCATTCGCAGCGATCAGGCCCCATCGGGAAGCGCTGCGGTGCCTGCACACGCTGCATCAGGCCGCGCCAAAGCTGCTCGCGCGTGAAGGCTGGCGCCATCATCTCCAGGCTGGTCTGCGGGGCGTTGATCTCGATGAGGTGTTCGAAGCGCATGGGCCGAGCTTACCTCCACGGCCTCCAGGCCAGCGAACCAACCGCAGCAAGCCCCCTGGGAGTGACGCGCACGTCATCCGGACTACACTGGGGCTCTATGACGTCTGCCGCCGCCCTTGACCGGGCGGCATCGAATTTCATGACCTCCTGCTCCACCTCCACCTTGCCGTCCAGCGCCCCGGCCACCGCCGAACGCCCGATCCAGCTCGTGCCCAAGAAGCCGGCGCTGAACGCCCACGGCTGCGGCGGCGATTGCACCGATCCCAATTTCGACAATGGCCGCTGGCCGCGCTCGAAGGTGCTTGAACTCTTCAACCTGCCCTTCAACGACCTGCTCTGGCAGGCCCAGCAGGTGCACCGCCAGCACTGGGACGCCAACGAGATCGAACACGCCACGCTGCTGTCGGTCAAGACCGGCGGCTGCCCGGAAGATTGCGGCTACTGCCCGCAATCTCAGGCCCACGACACCGGCGTGGAGGCCAGCAAGCTGATGTCGCCTGATGAGGTGCGCGAGGCCGTGATCGCCGCGCGCGACGCCGGCGCCAGCCGCTTCTGCATGGGTGCCGCCTGGCGCGCCCCGAAGGACCGCGACATCGAGAAGGTGGCCGAGCTCATCGGCGTCATCAAGCAAGAAGGGCTGGAGGCCTGCTGCACCCTGGGCATGCTGACCGACACCCAGGCCACGGCCCTGAAGGACGCCGGCCTTGACTACTACAACCACAACCTCGACACCGCCCCCGAGCTCTACGGCGACATCATCACCACCCGCGACATGCAGGACCGCCTTGACACGCTCGAACACGTGCGCAAGGCCAACCTGAAGGTCTGCAGCGGCGGCATCGTCGGCATGGGCGAAACGCGCGAAGGCCGCGCCGGCCTGATCGCCCAGCTCGCCAACCTGCCCACCTACCCCGAGTCGGTGCCCATCAACGACCTGGTGCGCGTGCCCGGCACCCCGCTCGCCGACACCCCACCGCTGGACCCGCTGGAGTTCGTGCGCACCATCGCCGTGGCCCGCATCACCATGCCCACGGCGCGCGTGCGCCTCTCGGCCGGCCGCCAGCAGATGAGCGAAGCAGTGCAGGCGATGTGCTTCCTGGCCGGCGCCAACTCCATCTTCTACGGCGACAAGCTGCTGACCACGGGCAACCCCGAGTTCGACGCCGATCAGGCGCTGATGAAGAAGCTGGGGCTCAAGAGCGGCAAGGCCGTGACCGCGCGGGTGGATGCCGCTTGAGCGCCACATGAACACCCGGCACATCCCGGGGGCGCGTCGCCAGGCGTGACCGGATAATCGAGCATCCGCCCCAGGTCAAGGAGAAGGGATGCCCGGTTCCCGACGCAAGTTGTTCGGTCTGAAGGCCACGGTCGCCTACCTTGCGTTCGCGACCGCCTGGATCTTCCTCTCCGACAGCCTGCTGGAGCAATTCAGCGACCCGCACACCCTGGCGCGCTACGGCATGTTCAAGGGCATGGCCTTCGTGCTCGCGACGGCGGCCATCCTGTGGTTCACCTTGATGAACGCCCCCACGGACGCCGATGTCGACGTGCGTTTCGGCGATCAGACCAGCCGCCACAACCCCTGGGTGGCGATCGCCTGGGGCCTGACCGTGCCTTCGCTGGCGGCGCTGGTGCAGTGGACATGGTGGGAGCACCTGCGGCCATTCGCCTGGGTGCTGGGGTACCCCGCCCTGCTCGTGTCAGCCTGGTTGGGAGGCTGGGTGGCCAGCCTGGTGTCCACGGGGGTTTCGGCCAGCCTGGCCTGGATCGTGTTCGCGCCCACCCACCCCGCCTGGAGCGAGCAAAAGCCCTCCGGCATGATCGCCATGGGCATCTTCGTCTCGATGGGGATCATCGTGAGTGCGAGCATCGAGTGGATGCAGCGTGCAGAACGCCGTTCGGGCAACAGCAAGTTCCAGGCGCTGGTCGAGCAATCGCTGGCCGGCATCTACATCATCCAGGCAGACCGTTTCGTGTACGTCAACCCGGCGTTCGCGCGGATGATGGGTTATGAGCACCCTCAGCAGATCATTGGGCAGTTGCAGGTCAAGGACCTCGTTGCCGCCCCCGACCGTGAGAAAGTGCGCCAGCAGCTCCAGCTTCGCTTCGACCACCCCGGCACGGAGGTGAACTACGGGTTCACGGCGGTGCGCCGCGACGGCACCACCATCGAACTCGAAGTGCATGGCCGGGGCTTGCAAACCGTGAGCGGCAACGTCGTCATCGGCATGGCCCTCGATGTCACCGACCGGCAGCGCAACGAAATCGCGCTTCGGGAAAAGCAGGCCCTGCTCGACCGCATGAGCGCGCTGGCCAAGGTTGGCGGCTGGAGCATCGACGTGACCACGGGCACCGGCACGCGCACCGATGGCGCCGCGCGCATCCTCGACCTGGACCCGAGCCGGCCCGATTCATTGAGCTTTCAGGGTGGCCTGAGCTACTTCGAGGGCGAGCACCACGACCGCATCTCGCAGGCGCTTCAGCATGCGGCTGAACAGGGCAAGCCGTATTCGCTTGAGTTGCAGCTCGTCAGCGCACAGGGCAAGACCAAGTGGGTGCGGACCCAGGGCGAGCCGATCTGGCAGGACGGCCGGGTGGTGCGCATCGAGGGCGCCATCCAGGACATCAGCGAGGTGCGACAGGCGCGCGCCGAACTGCAAGCCCACCAGGAGCACCTCGAACAGATGGTGCGCGAGCGCACCGCAGAACTCGAAGCCGCGCGACACCACGCCGAGCGTCTGAGCCGCATCAAGAGCGAGTTCCTGGCCAACATGAGCCATGAAATCCGCACACCGCTCAACGGGGTGCTGGGCCTGGCGCAGATCGGACTGCGCGACCACCAAGGGCCGGCGCGCCAGATCTTCGAGCAGATCAACACCTCGGGACGACTCCTGCTGGGCGTCATCAACGACATCCTCGACTTTTCGAAGATCGAAGCCGGCAAGCTGCACATCGACCTGCAACCGCTGCAGCTCAGGGGGTTGCTGGAGCGGGCCATGTCCACGGTGCGCGAGCGCGCTGACGAGAAAGGCCTGACGTTGAGCATCGAGTTCGACGCCAGCCTGCCCGCCACCTGCGTGAGCGATGCGCTGCGGCTTGAGCAGGTGCTGCTGAACCTGCTGTCCAACGCGGTGAAGTTCACGCAAAAGGGCGAGGTCCGCCTGAGCGCCAGCGCGCGGGAAGGTCGGTTGATGCTGGCCGTCACCGACACGGGCATCGGCATGAACCCAGCTCAGATCGACAGGCTGTTTCGGCCCTTCGAGCAGGCTGACGGCTCGACCACACGCCGCTTCGGCGGCACCGGCCTGGGCCTGACGATCTCGCGCCGGCTGGTGGAGATGCTGGGCGGCGAGATCCTCACCCGCAGCGAGCCCGGCGTGGGCACGCGCTTCGAGGTCTGGCTGCCCTTGCTGACGCAGGTGCCAGCCGAAGCCACCGAGCTCGCCATGGCCAACGACGAGGTCGAGGCCATGGCGAGCAAAACACCTGCATCGGCCATGACACCAGAGACCATGCCGACATCGACCCTGCAGTCGGATGCGTCAGGCGCAATCGGCACTTCAGACTTACACGTTGGCACAGCCCCACCACATCCACAGCGCCTGACCGGCCTGCGCGTTCTGGCCGCTGAGGACAACGCCGTCAACCAACTGGTGTTGACCGAGCTGCTGGCCATCGAGGGCGCGCAAGTTGCCATGTGCGAAAGCGGCGCCGATGCCGTCGTCCGTTTGCAGACAGAAGGGCGCGGAGCCTTCGACGTCGTGCTGATGGACATCCAGATGCCCGGCATGGACGGCTACGAGGCCACGCGGCAGATGCGGGCCTTCGCGCCCGATCTGCCCATCATCGGCCAGACCGCCCACGCCATGGCCGAAGAGCACCACAAGTGCCGCGACGCCGGCATGGTCGATTTGGTGGTCAAGCCGATCGAGCTGGAAGCGCTGGTGGCGGCGGTGAAGCGGCATGCGCCAGAGCCGCAAGGCTGAGCCGCCTCAGCCCTGCCTCAGCCCTTCTTCTTCGGCACCCAAGCCCAGGTCATCTCGGCCTGGATGGGCTGTTCACCGGATTCGTCCTTGATCACCACGGGCACCACGACCTCGCCCTTGTCCTGCGTGAGGATCTGCTGGATCTGCTCAGGGCGCAGGCTGGCCTCGGCCACCATGTCGCCCTGCGAGCGGCGCACGTAGTCGATCTTCATCGTCTTGATGAGCGGCAGCTTGTCGTCGGGCAGGTTCATGCCCACGCAGAAACCGGTGGCTGTCTCGGCCAGCAGGGCCATGGCCGCAGCGTGCACGCCCTTGATGTGGTTTTGCACCTTGCGCTGGTTGCGGATGCGCACCACCACACGCTGTGCGCTGATCACCTCGTACTTCAGGCCGGAAGTGCCCACGAAGGGCACCACGCGGCCCAGCGCGAAGCTGGTGGCCCAATGGCCGATCAAGGGCAGGCCTTGCAGCTTGGCCACAGTGCGGGAGATTTGGTTGGGGCGGGCGGACATCGGCGGGCTCCTGTTCAGACAGGGCGCCATCCTAGAGCAAGAGCCCCCGCGCCAGCCTCAGGTCTTCATCAAGCCGGACAACACCGTCGCATCGAAGACAGAGTGGCCCGGCGCCACCAGGCCCAGGTCGGTCGGGCTCACCCCCATCCAGCGGCCCAGGCTGGCGGCCAGTTGCTGCACCGCCATCGTCGGCAGCAGGCGGCCCTGCCCCACATCGTGGCTGCCGCCCAAGCCCGCCTCGGGCAGGGAGCCGAAGAGGCGCCGGCCCTGCACCGCGCCGCCCATCACAAAGTGGTGTGAGCCCCAACCGTGGTCGGAGCCATCGCCGTTGCTGCTGAGCGTGCGCCCGAAATCGCTGGCGGTGAAGGTGGTGACCTGCTGGGCCACGCCCAGCTCGTCGAGCGCCTGCTGGAAGCGGCTCAGGCCCTGCGCCACCTGGCCCAGCAGCACCGGGTGGCGGGACATGAGGTTGTCGTGCAGGTCGAAGCCGCCGAGCTGCACGAAGAAGACCTGACGCTTCATGCCCAGTGTGCCGCGCACCGAGATCAGGCGGGCGACCATGGCCAACTGCTTCGACAGGCTGTCGGCATCGAACACCGTGTTCAGCGCGGGCGCGCCCGACAAGGCCGAGCGCAGCATGCCGTTGGCCTCCAACGCGCGCTTCATCACCGTGGCGTGTTCGGCGGCCAGCACGTGGGCCTGGCGGGTCTGCGTCACGAGCTTAAGGAAGGCCTGCTCGCACGCGGCCGAACCGAACATGCCACCGCCCAGCGCGGCCACGGCCGGCACGCCCGCCGGGTTGACCATGAAGGGCACGGCCTGCTCACCGGCCACGAACACCGCGTTGCCCGAGGTGTTGATGCAGGTCAGCGAGGCCTGGCCGTTGTTCGACAACGCGGCGTCGACCATGCGCCCGCCCCAGCCGGCGCTCGTGCCCTCCGCGCCGTGCGACTGCCAGACCGCCTGCTGGTCGTTGTGCGAGAACAGCTTGGGCGGCAAGGGCACCGAGTGCGCCTGGTATTGCGCCAACGTGGTCGGCTCCACCAGCGTGCCGATGTTGAGCAGGCCGGCCAGGCGACCGCTTTCATACAGCGCCTTCAGCGGCTGCAAGGCGGGGGCCAGCGCCAGTTGACGTCCGCCCAGGTTGGCCGACAGGTCGGTGGACAAGGTGGTGTCCACCAGGCTGGTCAGCGGCAAGGCCAGGTCGCCACGCGCCTTCGCGTAGGCAGCGTGGCTGGCCGCATCGGCGGGCAGCAAGGTGTTGCCGTGGTCGTTGCCGCCTTGCAGGAAGACGCAGACCAGGGCCTTGTAGTCGCCAGCACCGGATGTTTGCGCAGCGGCCTCGGCCATTGTGGCCAGGTTCATGGCCCAGGGCGCGGCGGCCCCGGCGATGGACAGCCAGGCGCTGCGTTGCAGGAAGGCGCGTCGGCTGGGGGAGTGATCGTTCATGGCGGGAAACCTCAGCGCTGCACCAGGTACTCGGGGCAGGTCATGACCAGGAAGAAAGCCGCCAGCACGCGGTTGCGGCGCTCGTTGTTCGACTGCCCGGTGATCGAGCTCACGCCCTGCACGACGGTATCGAGCGTGGCGCGAGAGAGCATCCGGCCGGTGAGGTGCAGGTCAAGCTGGTCAACCAGGGTGGGCACGTCGTCGGCGTGCGCCAGCCAGTCTTCGTAGTTGGGCAGGATGCCGCCTCCGCCGAAGGGCAGCACCATGCGCAGGAAGTTCGCGTAACCGATCACCGTCGATTCGTTGGTGACCTGGAACTCGGGCGCGACCAGGCCGAGGCGTGCCACCTCACTGTTGGGCGGCACGTAACCCGGCCGGAAGAAATTGAACACCGATGGCGCGCGCAGCGGGGCCTGGCCGATCATGTCGCTGCCCGACAGGTCTGGCACGTTCCATTGCCCATCGGTGGAGGTGGCGCGGCTCAGCCGCAGCCATTGCAACAGTCGCAGCACGGGCTCGCGCAGCTTGCCATCGGTCAGCACGTTGACGGCCCCTGCGGCGGGCTCGACCTTGTCGGGCCTGGCCTCCGGGTCGGCCAGCACGGCGCGCAGCACCGCCACCATGTCGCCCCGAACGGAAGGCACGGCGCCGTTGTCCGCGAAGGCCCAGGCCACGCGCTGCACATAGGCGGGGCTTGGGTTGCTCGTCACCAGGCGCTGGATCAGCTGCTTGGCGATGAAAGGGCCGATGTTGGGGTGCTGGAAGATGGCGTCGAGCGCCATCTGCATGGCCTGTGGCCCTGGCGTGCCATCAGGAATGGTCACGCCCAGCACGCGCTTCTCACCGCTTGCGTGGCGATCGGCATGGAAAGCCATCGGCGAACGCCAGTAGTCGAAGGCGCCTTCCGGGTCGAGGGGGTTGAAGCCATCGACATCCCAGCCGGTGAAGACGCTCGCCAGGTTCGAGATCGTTGCCGCGTCGTAGGTTTCGGTGAGCGGCTGACGGGGCCTTCCGCCGATGTCGAGCTCGTGCAGGCCGATGGTGAAGAGCTGAAGCAGTTCGCGCGCGAAGTTCTCGTCGGGCCGGCGACCCGCCACCGTTTCCTTCGCGCTGCCACGCATGCTGAGGTAGACGCCCATGGTGGGCGACAAAGTGATGTGCGTGAGGAGGTCGCGGAAGTTGCCGAAGCAGTGCTGCTCGAGCAACTCCCACCAGGCGATGCAGCCGAATTGGCGCCAGTAGGCCACCATGTTCAAAGGCGAGACGACGAAGATCTCGCTGAGCGCGAGCACCAGCCGCTGCCGCAGCACGTCCTGCGCGGTGCACAGGCGCCACCACATGGCCTGATCGAGCCCGTAGTCGCTGCGCGCGAAGGCGCGGTTGGCAAAGCCGTGGTCGATGGCCCACTGCCAGATCGACGCACCAGGCGGCATCGCGACCTGGGCATCGAACCACACGTCGGCGCCCTGTTTCACGATGGCGGCGCCCTCTGCTGGCGTGGCGCCCAAGCCGCCCTGGTTGAGCAGGCGCGCAGCCCGCTCATCGTTCATCGGTTCGAAACCACGCGAACCTGCGCCACATGCGCTGAGCGCTGCGGCGGCGACCGCACCCACGGCCACCGCCCCTCGCAGGCCCAAACCTGCTTCTTCCACCTCGACCACAACCCGCTCCTCTGCGTTGAACCTGGATCGCCAGATTCACCCGGCTGCCCTCGGGAGCGACTGTAAAGAATTGCGTTAGATGCGGGGTGGCAAGAAAGGTTAGCTCTTGTTACATCGAGAACGCTTTGCGTCGAGCGTGAGGCGAATCACTGTGATCGTTCACGAATGCCCCGATGAGGTGCATCCCATCCAGCCAAACGGCTCATGCCGCGTGTCGCCATCCCGCCTCGCGCCGCAGCACCTCGGCCGCCGCCACCATGTTGCGCAGCGCGGCTTCGGTCTCCACCCAACCACGGGTCTTGAGGCCGCAGTCGGGGTTGACCCACAAACGCTCGGCGGGGATCACCTCGGCGGCGCGGCGCAGCAGGCGCACCATGGCCTCGACCGAGGGCACGCGCGGAGAGTGGATGTCGTACACGCCCGGGCCGATCTCGTTGGGGTAGTGGAAGGCGCCGAAGCCGTCGAGCAGCTCCATCGCCGAGCGCGAGGTTTCGATGGTGATGACGTCGGCGTCCATGGCCGCGATGCTGGGCAGGATGTCGTTGAACTCCGAGTAGCACATGTGGGTGTGGATCTGCGTGTCGTCGCGCACACAGCACGACGAGACCTTGAACGCGCGCACCGCCCAGTCGAGGTAAGCGCCCCATTCGCTGCGTCGCAGCGGCAGGCCTTCGCGGAAGGCTGGCTCGTCGATCTGGATGACGCGGATGCCGGCCTTCTCCAGGTCGGCCACTTCCTCGCGAATGGCCAGCGCCAGTTGCAGCGCGGTGACATCACGGGGCTGGTCGTCTCGCACGAAGGACCATTGCAGCATGGTGACCGGACCGGTGAGCATCCCCTTCATGGGGCGTTCGGTGAGCGACTGCGCGTAGCGCGTGGTCTCGACCGTCATCGGCTCGGGTCGGAAGACATCGCCATAAAGAACGGGTGGTTTCACGCAACGAGAACCATAGCTCTGCACCCAGCCGTTGTCGCTGAAGGCGTAGCCCCAGAGTTGTTCGCCGAAGTACTCGACCATGTCGTTGCGCTCGGCCTCGCCGTGCACCAGCACGTCCAGGCCCCAGGCTTCCTGCTGGCGCACGGCGTGTTCGATCTCGGCGCGCATGCGTTGCAGGTAATCGGTGGAAGACAGCTCGCCTTTGCGCCAGGCCGATCGCGCCTGGCGGATCGACTGCGTCTGCGGGAAAGAGCCGATGGTTGTGGTGGGCCAATCGGGCAGTTGCAGGGCTTCGCGCTGCACGGCTTGGCGCTGCACGAAGGGGCTCTGGCGTTGGGCCATGTGAGCGGTGACTTGAGCCAAACGTTTCTGCACGACCGGGTTGGTGACGCGGCCTGAACGGCGGCGCGCGGCCAGGGCCTGGCGTTGCGCTTCGAGTTCCGCCGCCACCACCTGGCTGCCTTCGTTGAGCGCGCGAGCGAGGGTGCGCAGCTCGTGCAGCTTCTCGGTGGCGAAGGCCAGCCAGCCCTTCACCTCGGCATCGAGCTTCACCTCATGCGCCAGCGACACGGGCACGTGCAGCAGCGAGCACGAAGGAGCCACCCACAGGCGCTCGCCCAACTGCGCTTTCAGCGGATGCAAGAGGCTCAGCACGCGATCGAGGTCGCTGCGCCAGATGTTGCGCCCGTCGATCACGCCCACAGAGAGCACGGCCTCGCGCGGCAAGGCGGCCAGCCAGGCACCGAGCTGTTGCGGCGCCCGCACCAGGTCGATGTGGAAGCCCTGCACCGGCAATTGCGCAGCCAGCACGGCGTGGTCCTCGGCCGTGTCGAAGTAGGTGGCGAGCAGCAGCTTGGTGGCGCTGCCTTTCAGGTCGGAAGCCAGTTCGTCGTAGGCGGGCTGGTAGGCTGCCAGCCAGTCGGCGGGCAGGTCTTGGCACAGCGCCGGCTCGTCGATTTGCACCCACTCGACGCCACGTTCGCGCAGGCCTTGCAGCACACGGCGGTAAGCCTGCACCACGCGCGGCAGCAGGCTCAGGCGGTCGAAGCCGGCGTGCTCGCCATGGCCCTTGGAGAGCCACAGGAAGCTGACCGGGCCCAGCAGCACGGCCTTGACGCGGTGGCCCAGGCCTCGGGCCTCGTCCACCTCATCGAGCAGCCAGTTCACGCCGCCGTCGAAGGCCGTCTCGGGCGTGAGCTCGGGCACCAGGTGGTGGTAGTTGGTGTCGAACCACTTGGTCATCTCCATGGCCGGCTGCGCGGCGTTGCCACGGGCCAGCTCGAAGTACTGCACCAGGCTCAGCGAGCGCGCATCGAAGCCGAAGCGCGCGGGCAAGGCGCCCAGCGTGGCCGCCAGCGTCAGGGTGGTGTCGTACCAGGCGAAGTCACCGACGGTGACGGCATCGAGCCCGGCTTCGCGCTGCAAGGCCCAGTGGCGCTGGCGCAGTTCGGCGCCGGTGCGGCGCAACTCGGCTTCGCTGCGCTCACCGCGCCAGAAAGCCTCAAGGGCGAACTTGAGTTCGCGTTGCGCGCCGATGCGCGGAAAACCCAGGATGTGGGCAGCGGTGTGGACTGGATTCATGGGGGCCTCGTGACTGACGCGTACCTAAGATGGACGGCAGTGTGGGCAGGCTCACCCCATGAATCAAGCGATATGTTTTCAAGGTGACTTGAATGGAATTCATGCCCATCCATCACCCTGACTGTCAGCCCTCAGGCTTTGTCAGGCAAGACCTCAGTTCAGGCCTTCGCGGCTGAGCAGGCTCTGCTTGCGCTCCGTGCCCCAGCGGTAGCCCGACAGGCCGCCATCGCTGCGGATGACGCGGTGGCAGGGCACCACCACCGCCAGCGGGTTGGCAGCACACGCCGACGCCACGGCACGCACGGCATCGGGCTTGCCGATGCGTGTGGCCAGCTCGGTGTAGCTCACCGTCTGGCCCGGCGGCACCTGGCGCAGCGCCTCCCAAACCTGCAACTGGAACTCGGTGCCCAGCGGGTCGAGCGGCCAGTCCAGGCCGTTGCGCGGATCGGCCAGCATGCTCTGCACCGAATCCAGCGCCGCCGACAGTTCGGCCTCGTCCTGCATCAATTGCGCTCGGGGAAAGCGCTCGGCCAGTTCCTCGACCAAGGCTTCTTCTTCGTCGCCCATCAGGACGGCACACAGGCCGCGCCCCCGGTCGGCCACGAGCACGAGGCCCTTCATGCCTGGACCGCAGGCACCGATGTCATAACGGATGAGTTCGGACGACACAGGACGCATGGCAACCTCCAACAAGGAATCAAGCAAGGAAGAACGGCACCAGCAATCCACGGGCCCGGGGGCTCAGGTTTTCAGGTGCCGGGCGAAAAATTCGATGGTGCGGGTCCAGGCCAGCGAAGCACAGGCTTCGTCGTAGACCTCGGCGCGGCGGGAGTCATTGAAGAACGCGTGTTGCGCGGCGTAATGGTGGATCTCGGGCGACTGACCGGCCGCGCGCATGTCGGCTTCAAGCGAAGCGGCGGCGGCAGGTGTGCACCAGGTGTCGAGCGTGGCGAAGTGCCCCATGAACGGGATGCGGATGCGCGCCGGGTCGGCCACCTGTTTCGGCGGGATGCCGTAAAAGCAGACAGCCGCAGACAGGCCTGGCACGAGCACCGCTGCCGCCACCGTGAGCGCACCGCCCATGCAAAAGCCCATGACGCCGACGGGGCTGCCCCCCTCGCGCAAGTGGATCACGCAGCCTGCGATATCCTGCTGCGTGGCATCGGCGAAATCCAGGCCGTCCATGAGGTGATTGGCCTCGTCGGCGAGCGTGGTCAGCCGGCCGCGATACAGGTCGGGCGCGAGGACGTTGTGGCCCGCAGCCGCCAGCCGATCGGCCACGCCACGGATGTGGTCATTCAAGCCCCACCACTCCTGGATGAGGACGATGCCGGGCGAGCCCGAGCGCTGGTTCGGCTCAGGGTTCTTCGCGAAGTAGGCGGGGGTCTTGCCACCGTCAGGGCGGCTGACCTCGATCATCTGGCCCATGGGGACACGGCTCCGTGAAAAATGCACAAATGAAGGGGTCGGTGCATTGTGCCGCCGCTGGCCCGACTTGTCTTCATCGGGTTCGCCCGCCCCTGCCTTGGCCATGACCTGACCATGACATTCCCCATGCACGGCCACCCTCATCAGGCATGAATAGAATGAATTGTTTTTCTTCATTCCTTCATTGGCATTCATGCTCGACATCCGACACCTGCGCTCGCTTGTGGCCATCGCCGACACCGGCAAACTCGCCACCGCCGCCGAGCGCGTGCACCTCACGCAATCGGCGCTGTCGCACCAGATCCGCGCGCTGGAAGAGCACCACGGCCTGCCGCTGTTTGAGCGCACCCGCCAGGGCCTGAGCTTCCTGCCCGCCGGCGAGCGCCTGCTGCGCCTCGCGCGCAACGTGCTGGCCGAGGTGCAGGCCGCCGAGCGCGACCTGCAACGCATGAACGGCCAGGCCAGCGGCGAGCTGCGCATCGCGCTCGAATGCCACACCTGCTTCGACTGGCTGATGCCCGTGATGCACCAGTTCCGCCAGCGCTGGCCTGGGGTCGAGGTTGACCTGGTGGCGGGCTTTCACGCCGACCCGCTGGCCTTGCTCAAAGAAGGCCGTGCCGACCTGGTGATTGGCTCCAGGCCCAAGAGCGTGCGGCCCTGGCAGGTGCTGCCGCTGTTTCGCTTCGAGATCCTGGCCGTGCTGGCCAACGACCACCCGCTGCGCAACAAGCGCCACCTCAACCCGAAGGACTTCGAAGGCGAGACGCTCATCACCTACCCCGTGCCAGAGCAGCGCATTGACCTCATCCGCGAGGTGCTGCAGCCAGCGGGCGTCACGCCACCGCGCCGCACGGCGGAGCTCACGGTGGCCATCGTGCAGTTGGCCGCCAGCCGCCGGGGCATCGCCGCCCTGCCCTCCTGGGGCCTGCAAAGCTACCTGTCGCACGATTACGTGCAAGGCCTGCGCATCGGCCCCAAGGGCCTGTGGAGCGAGCTGCACGCCATCTGGCCGCGAGCACAATCGGGTCAGCCGTGGATGCAGGACATCGCCGGCATCATCCGCACCGAATGCGCGCAGTTGCCGGGCATCGAGTGGCTGAGTTGAAAGAAGAAGGGCTCCCATGCTGATCACGCAAGACATCGAAACCGGCCCCAACCCGACGGCCAGCCTCATCATCCTGCACGGCCTGGGCGCCGACGGCAGCGACTTCGTGCCCTTCTGCGGCGAGCTCACGCTCGAAGAAGCCGGCCCGGTTCGATTCGTGCTGCCCAGCGCGCCCGTGCGCCGCGTGAGCATCAACAACGGCTACCCGATGCAGGCCTGGTACGACATCCTGCCGGTCAGCGGCCCGAAGCGCGAAGACGAGGCTTCGCTGCGCGAGGCGCATGCGCAGGTGAGCTGGCTGATCGAGCGCGAGATCGAACGCGGCATCCCTTCCGAACGCATCGTGCTGATGGGCTTCTCGCAAGGTTGCGCCATGACGCTGATGACGGGCCTGCGCTGTCCGCACAAGCTCGCCGGGCTGGTGGCGATGTCGGGCTACCTGCCGCTGGCCGACACCACCGGGGCCGAGCGCCATGCGGCCAACGCGCGCACGCCCATCTTCATGGCCCATGGCAGCGAAGACGACGTGGTCGGCATCACACGCGGCGCTGCGGCGCGCGATGCCTTGCTCGCGCTGGGCTATGACGTGACTTGGCGCAGCTACCCGATGGCGCACTCGCTGTGCATGGCCGAGGTGGATGAGATCCACGCCTGGCTGAGCGACATCCTGCGAGCACCTTGAACGCCGAGGCCACCGATGACCCAGCGGAGCACACCCATGAAACCAACAGACGCCTCCTTCAACTGGTCCGACCCCCTGCTGCTCGACGAGCAGCTCACCCAAGACGAGCGCATGGTGCGCGACGCCGCGCGCGACTACGCGCAAGGCAAGCTGCTGCCGCGCGTGACCCAGGCCTTTCGCCACGAGCAGACCGACCCGGCCATCTTCCGCGAGATGGGCGAACTGGGCTTGCTCGGCGCCACCATCCCGGCTGTGTACGGGGGCGCCGACCTGAGCTACGTGTGCTACGGCCTGATCGCGCGCGAGCTGGAGCGCGTGGACAGCGGCTACCGCTCGATGATGAGCGTGCAGTCGTCGCTGGTGATGGTGCCCATCCACGCCTTCGGCAATGAAGCCACCAAACGCAGGTACCTGCCCAAGCTGGCCACGGGCGAGCTCATCGGCTGCTTCGGCCTGACGGAGCCCAACCACGGCTCCGACCCGGCCGGCATGCTCACGCGCGCCACGAAGGTGGACGGCGGCTACACGCTGCGCGGCAACAAGATGTGGATCAGCAACGCGCCCATCGCCGACGTGTTCGTGGTGTGGGCGCAGTGCCATGAGGACGGCAAGGACCGCATCCGGGGCTTCGTGCTGGAAAAGGGCTGGCAAGGCCTGAGCGCGCCCGCCATCCAGGGCAAGGTGGGCCTGCGCACCAGCGTCACCGGCGAAATCGTGATGGACGACGTGTTTGTGCCGGAAGAGAACGCCTTCCCCGATGTGCGCGGCTTGAAGGGCCCCTTCACCTGCCTCAACAGCGCGCGCTACGGCATCTCGTGGGGCGCCCTGGGCGCGGCCGAGGACTGCTGGTTCCGCGCGCGCCAATACGTGCTCGACCGCCAGCAGTTCGGCCGCCCGCTGGCCGCCAACCAGCTCATCCAGAAAAAGCTGGCCGACATGCAAACCGAGATCGCGCTGGGCCTGCAAGGCAGCCTGCGCCTGGGCCGGCTGAAGGATGAAGGCAAGGCGGCAGTCGAGATCACCTCGATCATGAAGCGCAACAACTGCGGCAAGGCGCTGGACATCGCCCGCCTGGCCCGCGACATGATGGGCGGCAACGGCATCAGCGACGAGTTCGGCGTGGCGCGGCACCTGGTGAACCTGGAGGTGGTGAACACCTACGAGGGCACGCATGACGTGCATGCCTTGATCCTGGGGCGGGCGCAGACGGGGATTCAGGCGTTCTTTTGAGGCACGCCCACATCATGGACTGCTGCTGAGCGCCGTCCAGCGCACTTGTGCATGGCGCCCCCACCATGCGTTCTTCCAGCGCCCGCGCTCATTTCAACGCCGAGATCTGCTTGCTCTTGATGAGCCGCGACCGCAGCACGTTGCGGCTGATGCCCAGCAGCTTGGCCGCCTGCACCTGATTGCGATGGCAGAACAGGAAGGCCTCGCGCATCACCGTGTCTTCGATGTCCTCGAAGAGGTTTTCCCCGGCTTCGTTGAACAGCTCGCGCAGCACCTCGCCAAGGGCTTGCTGCGGGGTCTTGGCGCGGGCCTCTTCTCCTATGCCTTGGCGCTGAACGGTCATGGACGACAACTGCAGATCGGCTTCCTGCAACACGTGCCCCTTGGCGATCAGCAAAGCGTGATGGACGACGTTCTCCAATTCGCGGATGTTGCCTGGCCACGCATGCCGCAGGAGCTTGAGTTCGGCCTCTGGCGAGATGGTGATGGGGCTGTAGCCGAGGCGGTGCCGGTACTCCTCAACGAAGTGCCGGGCCAGCGGCAGGATGTCGCCGGGCCGGTCGCGCAGCGTTGGCAAGGCGAGGTGAACGACATTGAGCCGATAGAACAGGTCTTCGCGGAAATGCCCCGCCGCCACCGCGGCCTGCAAGCGCACATTGGTGGCCGCCAGCACGCGCACGTCGATGGGGATGCTCTTGCGCGAACCCAGCCTGACGACTTCGCGCTCTTGCAAAACCCGCAGCAGCTTGACCTGGATCGACAGGGGCAGGTCGCCGATCTCGTCGAGGAAGATGGTGCCGCCGTTGGCGGCCTCGAACCAGCCTGGTTTGGATGAGAAGGCGCCGGTGAAGGCTCCCTTCTCGTGGCCGAACAGTTCGCTCTCAACCAGCGTTTCAGAGAACGCGCCGCAGTTGACCGCGATGAAGGGCCCGTGGCGGCGCTGGCTCAGCTCATGCACATGGCGTGCGATGAGCTCCTTGCCAGTGCCCGTCTCGCCAATGATGAGGATGCTGGCGTCGCTGGGCGCGACCATGCGGATGCGTTCGAGCAGCGCGACCGAGCTCGGGTCTTCGAAGACCGTGGCCGTGGCGCGGATGGAGGTCGTGAGCGAGCGCCGCTCGGGCAAGGTGAGCAGCGGCCCAGGCGAGCGGAGGAGGTCGTCATCGTCGTCATCCGACACGAAGGATGAATGGGATGCGTGATTCATGAGTAGAAGCTCGGTGACGGGTATTGCTGGCGAAGGGCCCAGGCGCCAAGTTCTCGGACTTTGTACGCCACGGGGTCGTGAAGGGTGTGGGTTCTGAGGTTGCGCCAGTAGCGATCGAGCCTGAGCCCGCCATGGGTGGCCCGCGCGCCCGCCACGTCGAACATGCGTGAACAGATGTCCAACCCCGTCTGCGTGACGGACACCTTCGCTGTGGCGATGGCCACGGCCACTTCGCCGCGCTCGGCCTCGGTGAGGGCCGCCCCGCGCAACCAGGCCTGGTCCAGTTTGTCTGCGGCCCGGTCGGTCAGCGCACGGCCGCTTTCCAGGCCCACCCAGAATTCGCCGTAGTGGCCCAGCACATAGGGATCGCGGTCGGTGCTGTCGACCTCGGAAGCATGCCAAGGCCGTGCCTCGTGCAAGGTGTAGTGGCTGGCTTCCTGGAAGGCCCCTTCGGCGATGCCCAGGTAGATGTTGGCCAGCACCAGTTGCGCGACGAGCGGCCTCAGGCAGGAGAACGGGGTCGACAAGGGGCCCGGTTCCAGCAACAGGTCACGCGCCTCGACGCGGACCCGCTCAAAGGTGACGCTGCCGCTGTCGGTCTGGCGCTGGCCCATGTTGTTCCAGTCAGGCACCACGTGGATGCCCGTGCGTGCTGTGGGCAAGGCCGCCACGAGCAGCTTGCCCGTGCCGTCCTCCAGCGCCGATGCCACGAGCATTTCCGAGTCCAGCGCGCCCGAACAGAAGCTCTTCTGGCCCGTGAACTCACGGCAATCTCCCAACACCCTGCTGATGGCGCGCTCATCAAGTGGGTTGAGGGCATTGCCCCAGAACCATTGACGCCGGGCGGTCTGCTCGAACCAAGGCTGCCACTGCGCAGGCGAAGCGAACAACCTCACTGTTGCCAACATCAAGTGGTGGAAGCCGAAGACGTGGCCAATCGAGCTGTCGGCACGGCTGAGGATGCGCACCACGTCCAGGGTCTCGCGCCAGCTACAACCCAATCCACCAAATTCCACAGGGATGCTCAAGGCCAGCAGGCCGCTGGCTCGGATCATGTCCCGTTCGGCCTTAGGTGTTCCGCCGCGCTCATCCCGCTCGACTGCCGTGGCGGCGAACTCGAGGGCCAGGCGATGCGCGATCCGCCGAGGCGAGGCGCTGGCTTCTTGGGGCTGGACGAAGTCTTCGGTGAGTGAGGCCAGCATGGTGTTCATGTGCGCGGAGATGCGGTTTGCAGGGTGCTGCGTGATCAGCACATTCTGACCATTTGACGGCCTGCCGTGCAGGCGCATTCCTCATGCACTAAGTCGGTTTGCTTCTATGGCAGCAGGTCATGCGCCAAACACCAAGCAAGGACTGCTGTTCAGGCAGCAAGCTGGTGATCAACTGCTGCTGAATCAGCAGCTGCAAGGGCGATGGCATGGGCTTTCGCCAGGGGCAAGGGCCTGATGGACGTTGGCACGCGATGTGCGGAAGAACCTGCTCGTGATCCCATCCTGAAAGACATCCCATGCAGATCTTCTGGTTCCTCCCCACTCATGGCGACAGCCGCTACCTGGGCACATCACATGGCGCGCGCAGCGTCAGCCACGCTTACCTCAAGCAGGTGGCGCAGGCGGCCGATGAACTGGGCTACGAAGGCGTGCTGATCCCAACGGGCCGCTCGTGCGAAGACCCGTGGGTGGTCGCCTCGTCACTGGTGCCGCTGACGGAGCGCTTGAAGTTCTTGATCGCCGTTCGGCCCGGCATCATCTCGCCCACGGTGTCGGCACGGCAGGCCGCCACGCTGGACCGCATCTCCAACGGCCGCCTGTTGATCAACGTCGTGACGGGCGGTGACCCGGACGAGCAACGCGGCGATGGCAGCTTCCTCACGCATGCCGAGCGGTATGAAGCGGCCGGCGAGTTCCTGAAGATCTGGCGTGGCGTGTCTGCGGGCGAAAGCGTCAACTTCAGCGGCAAGCACCTGAAGGTGGAGAACGCCAAGAGCCTGTACCTGCCCGTGCAGAAGCCGCATCCGCCGCTGTGGTTCGGCGGCTCTTCGGACGAGGCCATCGAGCTGGCGGGAGAGCAGGTCGATGTCTACCTGACATGGGGCGAGCCGCCCGCCGCCGTGGCCGAGAAGATCGCGCAGGCGAAGGCCGCTGCAGCGCGGCATGGCCGGACCTTGCGCTTCGGCATCCGCCTGCATGTCATCGTGCGCGAGACCAGCGAGGCCGCATGGCGCGCTGCCGACGAGCTCATCTCGCACGTGACCGATGAGGTGGTGGCCGCAGCGCAGAAGGCCTTCGCGCGCTTCGATTCGGTGGGTCAGCGACGCATGGCGGCGCTGCACGGCGGGAGGCGCGACAAGCTGGAGGTGTCGCCCAACCTGTGGGCCGGCGTGGGCCTGGTGCGCGGCGGCGCTGGCACCGCGCTGGTCGGCAGCCCCGAGGAGGTGGCGGCCCGCATCGAGGAGTACGCGGCCTTGGGCGTGGACACCTTCATCTTCTCGGGCTACCCGCACCTGGAAGAGTCCTACCGCGTGGCCGAGCTGCTCTTCCCCTTGCTGCCGCTGAAGCAATCAAGGCCGGCAGGCCAGGCCAACCTGACGGGTCCGTTCGGCGAGGTCATCGCGAATGACATCGTGCCGCCGAGCAAGCCGGTCGTGCGTGAAGGCGCCACGGCATGAGGAACACCGAATCCTCTTTGAAACTGGTGACGCCGCCCACATGGCGCGATGCCGTGAAGGACGTGTCAAGGGCTCTGGCCGCCACGGCGGTCGAGCGCGATGCGCGCGGTGGCACGGCGAAGGCCGAGCGCGATGTGATCAGGCAGAGCGGCTTGCTGGCCTTGAGCATCCCCAAGGAGCACGGCGGCCTGGGCGCAAGCTGGGGCGACACCTTGGGCGTGGTGCGCGAGTTCGCGCGGGTCGACAGCTCACTGGCTCACCTGTTCGCGTTCCATCACCTGCTGCTTGCCACCACGCGCTTGTTCGGTCAACCCGCGCAGTGGCGCCCCTGGCATGAGCAGACCGTGGCACAAGGCTGGTTCTGGGGCAATGCGCTGAACCCGCTGGACAAGGCCACGCGCGCCGTTCCTCATGGGTCGAGCGATCAGGGCGGCCTGCTGTTTCGCGGCCGCAAGAGCTTCTGCTCTGGCGCCAGCGACTCGGACATGCTGATCGCGTCGGCGCTCGATGGCGAAGGCCGGTTGCTGATCGGTGTCGTCCCCACGGCCCGGCGCGGCATCACGGTGCTGCAGGACTGGGACAACATGGGTCAGCGCCAGACCGACAGCGGCAGCGTGCTGTTCGACGACGTCGAGGTCGCGCAAGACGAGCTGCTGACCGACCCGGGGCCGTTGTCATCGCCCTTCGCTTGCTTGAGGCCGCTGCTGGCGCAGTTGATCCTGGCCAACGTTTACCTGGGCTTGGGAGAAGGCGCGTTGCAAGAGGCACGCGCGTTCACGCGGACACAAGCGCGGCCATGGGTGACCTCGCCCGCCGCGCACGCCCATGAAGACCCGTACGTGCTGGGCCACTACGGTGACTTCTGGCTCGCGCTGCATGGCGCCAGGGCGCTCGCCGATGAAGCGGCCGATGCCTTGGACCAGGCATGGCAACGCGGCCATGCCTTGACCGCGCACGAGCGTGGCGAGGTGGCCATCGCGGTGGCCGCGGCCAAGGTCGCGACCACGCGCGCCAGCCTGGAGGTGGCCCACCGCATGTTTGAAGTCACGGGGGCGCGCGCCACCACGACGGCCTTGAGGCTCGATCGCTATTGGCGAAACCTGCGGGTGCACACCTTGCACGACCCGGTCGACTACAAGGTCCGCGAGCTGGGTGACTTCGCGCTCAACGAGCGTCATCCGGCGCCTAGCTTCTACGCGTGAATGCTTGGAAAGCGCATGTGCTTGAAAGCATTCAAAACAAGCCATCAATCGCCTGCTGACCCAGCAGCAGCCCCTCAGCAGCTTGCCTGAAAAAGAGCACCCATCGGGCAAGCGGCATGCAGCCAAGTCGTTGATTTCAAAGGAATCGATCTGTTTAAACCCGATGGCACGGGACTCGCTCATTCAGAGCAACCTCCTCGCCTGATTTTCTTGAACGAAAAGGACACATCAACATGAGCAAAAAACTGAAAGTCGTCGCCGTGTCAGGCAACCTGCAACGGCCCTCGCGCACGCTGGTGCTGGTCGAGCAACTGCTGGCCAAGCTCGGGCAAGAACTGCCCATCGAGGTCGAGCTGATCGAGTTGGGCGATGTCGGCCCCAAGCTCGCCGGTGCGCTGTACCGCTCGCAGCTCGGCGCCGATGTCGAAGCTCAATTGGCCGCCATCGAATCGGCCGATGTGCTGGTGGTGGCCAGCCCTGTGTACCGCGCTTCGTTCACGGGCCTGTTCAAGCACCTCTTCGACTTCATCCACCACGAGGCGCTGATCGACGTGCCGGTGCTGCTGGCGGCCACCGGCGGCAGTGACAAGCATGCGCTGGTCATCGAGCACCAGTTGCGCCCCTTGTTCAGCTTCTTCCAGGCCCGCACGCTGCCGCTGGGTGTTTACGCATCCGAGGCCGATTTCCAAGGCTACGAGATCGGCAACCCCTTGCTGGCTCAGCGCATCGAGCTGGCCATTGAACGGGCCGTGCCTTTGCTGCGCGCACCGAAAACATCCCAGGCCACAGAAGCCGTGGAGGCCGCAGAACAACGCGTGCCACTGGCTGCCTGAAACGGCCACCTGACCTTCTTTTTCACCGAACCCTTCATCGCTTGCCTTCATTGCTTAAGGAGCACACCATGAGCCAACCTTCAACCCGTGACGATGCCGTCAAGTTCGCCTACTGGGTGCCCAATGTCAGCGGCGGCCTGGTGGTCAGCACCATCGAGCAACGCACCGACTGGAGCCTGGACTACAACCAGCGCCTGGCCCGCACCGCCGAGGCCGCCGGCTTCGAGTACGCGCTGAGCCAGATCCGCTTCACGGCCGGCTACGGCGCCGAGCACCAGCATGAATCGGTGTCCTTCAGCCAGGCGCTGCTGCACGCCACCACCAAGCTCAAGGTGCTGGCCGCCATCCTGCCCGGCCCGTGGAACCCCGCCGTGGTGGCCAAGCAAATCGCCACCATCGATCACATCTCGAACGGCCGCATCGCCATCAACGTGGTCAGCGGTTGGTTCCGGGGGGAGTTCCAGGCCATTGGCGAGCACTGGCTGGATCACGATGAACGCTATCGTCGCTCACGCGAGTTCATCGAGGCACTCAAGGGCATCTGGACGCAGGACAACTTCACCTACCGCGGTGATTTCTATCGCTTCAACAACTACACGCTCAGCCCCAAGCCCGTGCAGAAACCGCATCCGGAGATCTTCCAGGGCGGCAGCTCGCGTGCGGCGCGCGACAACGCCGCGAGCGTGTCGGACTGGTACTTCACCAACGGCAACACGCCCGAGAACCTGAAGGCACAGATCGACGACATACAGGCCAAGGCGGCGGCCAACGGCCACAAGGTGCGCATCGGCGTGAACGCCTTCGTGATCGCCCGCGACACGGAAGAAGAAGCCCGCGCCGTGCTCGATGACATCATCAAGCATGCACACGTGGAGGCGGTGCATGCCTTCGGCGATGCGGTCAAGCAGGCGGGCAAGGCCTCGCCAGAAGGCGAAGGCAACTGGGCGAAGTCCACCTTCGAGGACCTGGTTCAGTACAACGATGGCTTCCGCACCAACCTGATTGGCACGCCGCAGCAGATCGCCGAGCGCATCGTGGCGCTGAAGGCCATCGGCGTGGACCTGGTGCTGACCGGCTTCCTGCACTTCATCGAAGAAGTCGAGTACTTCGGCAAGAAGGTGCTGCCGCTGGTGCGCGAGCTTGAAGCCCAGCAGGCGGCGCAGGCCGGTGCCGACAAGCCGGCGCTTCAAGCCGCCTGAGGCTGGAGGTCGATGCCATGAGCAGTGCCGTCCTCGACGCGACAGGGTTTGAAAAAGGGTTCACGAAAGGACTCGTTCAGCAGGGGGCAGGCAATGAGGGATCGCCTGTGCCCGGGGCTGTCGCGACCGATGCCACTCAGCCCGTGCTGGACCTGGCCGCCATCGACCTGTCCTTCGGAGGCGTCAAGGCGCTCACGGGCATCGACCTTCGCATCCAGCCTGGCGAGATCCGCGCGGTGATCGGCCCCAATGGCGCGGGCAAGAGTTCGCTGGTGAACGTCATCAGCGGGCTTTACCGGCCAGACCAGGGGCACATCCACCTGGGTGGCCGCACGTTCAGACAAGTGCCCACCGACAGGCTGGCCCGACTGGGCGTCGCCCGCACGTTCCAGAACCTGGCGCTGTTCAAGGGCCTGTCGGTTGCCGACAACGTGGCGATCGGACGCGTGGCCGCCACGCGCGCCACGTTCGTCGAGCAACTGCTGGGCCTGCCGCGTGCCCGCCGCGAACGCGCCGACGCGCATGAACGCGCGGCCGAGGTCATCGGTTTTCTGGGGCTGCGCGAAGTGCAAGACCGGTTGGTGGGCACCCTGCCCTATGGCTTGCAAAAACGCGTGGAACTGGCCAGGGCCCTGGTGGCCCGCCCCAGGCTGCTCTTGCTGGACGAGCCCATGGCCGGCATGACGGTGACCGAGAAGCAGGAGACCGCTCACTTCGTGCGCGCCGCGCGTGACCAGTGGGGCACCACCATCCTGCTCATCGAGCACGACATCGGCGTGGTCATGGGCCTGTCCGACCGGGTGGCCGTGCTGGACCACGGCATCAAGATCGCGGACGGCACGCCCGAGCAAGTGCGGCGCGACCCGGCGGTGATCGACGCCTACCTGGGCGTGGCCCATGGCGATGACGAAGGCAGTGGCGATCACAACGGCGATGGCCGCAACGACCCCACGCAGGCCAGCCGATGAGCGACTTCGATTTCACCTTCTTCGCCGAAGTCCTGGTCGGCGGCCTGCTCTCCGGCGTCATGTACTCGCTGGTGGCGTTGGGCTTCGTGCTGATCTACAAGACCTCGGGGGTGCTGAACTTCGCACAAGGCTCGCTGCTGCTGTTCGCGGCGCTGACCTTCGTCAGCCTGGTCGAACGGGGCGTGCCTTTCGCCGGGGCTTTTTTGATCACGCTCACCGCCATGGTCCTCATCGGGCTGCTGATCGAGCGCACCGTGCTGCGGCCCCTGGTCAATCAGCCGCCGATGACGCTGTTCATGGCGACGCTGGGGCTGTCTTACGTGATCGAAGGCGTGGCGCAACTGGCCTGGGGCACGCAGGTGCACGCCCTGGACATCGGCATCGGTGACGAGCCCATTGAGTTCGCCGGCATCCTGCTGTCGCGCTTCGACCTGTTCGCGGCCGCCACGGCGGGCCTGCTGGTGCTGCTGCTGTCGGCCTTCTTCCGCTACACGCGGGTGGGCCTGGCCTTTCGCGCCGTGGCCGATGACACCTACGCTGCGCTGGCCGTGGGCTTGCGGCTGCCGCGCATCTGGGCCACGGTGTGGGCCACGGCCGGGCTGATCGCGCTGGTGGCCGGTCTGCTGTGGGGCGCGCGACTGGGGGTGCAGTTCTCGCTGTCCATGGTGGTGCTCAAGGCCTTGCCGGTGCTGGTGCTCGGCGGCTTCGATTCGATCCTCGGCGCCATCGTGGGGGGCCTGTTGATCGGGGCCTTCGAGAAGCTGGCCGAGGTCTACCTGGGCCCCTTCGTGGGCGGCGGCATCGAGACCTGGTTCGCCTATGTGGTGGCGCTGGCCTTCCTGCTGGTGCGGCCCAACGGCTTGTTCGGCCTCAAGCTGGTGGAAAGGGTTTGAGCATGGAAACCTTGCAAACCTTCCGCGCCCGCACCCGCGCCACGCCCACATGGGCCTGGCCCTTGGCCGCGCTGCTGATCGCCTATGGCATCGTGCCCTTCGTCCACAGCGCCTATGTGTTCGACGCCATCTTGCTGCCCTTCCTGGCGCTGGCCTTGGCGGGTGTAGGGCTGAACCTGCTGACGGGTTACGCGGGGCAGCTTTCTCTGGGCTCAGCTGCCTTCATGGCCGTGGGCACTTTCGCGGCCTACAACTTCCAGTTGCGTGTCGAAGGCTTGCCACTGTGGGGCAGCATCATCCTGGCGGGGGCGAGCGCGGCGCTCTTCGGCGTGGTGTTCGGGCTGCCCAGCTTGCGGCTGCGCGGCTTCTACCTGGCCGTGTCGACGCTGGCTGCGCAGTTCTTCGTGCAGTGGGCGCTGACCAAGTTCAGCTGGTTCACCAACGACAGCGCTTCGGGCGTGATCGACGCGCCACCCCTCACGGCATTCGGCTTGAACTTCGATTCGGCCGCCGGGCGCTATGTGTTCGCCTTGACCATCGTCGCGGTGCTCACCGCGCTGGCCTGGCGACTGGTGGGCACGCAGACGGGCCACCACTTCATCGCCGTGCGCGACCACGAACTCGCGGCCCGCGTCATCGGCGTGCCGGTGCTGCGCACCAAGCTGCTGGCCTTCGCGGTCTCGTCCTTCGTCATCGGCGTGGCGGGCGTGCTTTGGGCCTTCGTCTACCTGCGCACCGTGGAGCCCGCGGGCTTCAACCTCGACCGCTCCTTCCAGATCCTCTTCATCGTGATCATCGGCGGACTGGCCACGATCCGTGGCGCCTTCCTGGGTGCTGCGTTGATCGTCGCTTTCCCCTTGCTGCTTTCTCGTGTGGGCACCGCCTTGTTCGGCCACTGGTTCGATTCCGGCGTGCTGGACATGAGCCAGCGCATCGTGCTGGGCTTGCTCATCGTGTTTTTCCTCATCGCCGAACCAGATGGACTGGCCGCCCTCTGGTCTCGGTGGTTCTCGCGTGTCCGATCGCGGCTGGCGCCACGCGCGGCCTGACGGACTCGTTCGTCCCTGTGCATCCATCTTCTGTTTCGGAGTCTTGCTTCATGTCTTTGCTTTCGCGTTTCAGAACGGCGGCCCTCGCCGCCACCTTCGCCACCCTTTCTCTCGCCGGCTTGCAGGCGGCCCATGCCGATGAGCAGTTCTTCCCCTTGCAAAGCTACCGCGTCGGTCCGTATGCCGCTGGCGGAACGGGCTTCTTCGGCGGCTTCATCGACTACCTCAACCTGGTCAACACGCGTGACGGCGGCGTCAACGGCGTGAAGCTGACGTGGGAGGAAGGCGAGACGCAATACGAGGTCGAGCGCGGCGTCGAGGTGTACGAACGCCTGAAGAAGCACCCCGGCATCGCCACCTGGAACCCGCTGTCCGTGGGCATCGCCTACGCGCTGATCGACCGCGTGACGGCCGACAAGGTGCCGTTGCTCACCATCAACCACGGCCGCACGGACACCACCGATGGCCGCGTGTTCAAGTACATCTTCCCGCTGCTGCTCAACCCGTACAGCGAGACCTCCGGCATCGTGAACTACATCGCCAGCAAGGAGGGTGGCCCTGACAAGCTCAAGGGCAAGAAGATCGTGGTGCTGTACCACGGCTCGCCCTATGGCAAGGAAACCATCCCCATCTACGAACTGCTGGCCAAGAAATACGGCTTCACGGTGCAGCAGATCGAGGTGCCGCACCCGGGCAACGAGCAGCAGTCGCAATGGCTGACCATCCGCCGCGTCAAGCCCGATTACGTGGTGCTGCGCGGCTGGGGCGTGATGAACCCGGTGGCGCTCAAGACGGCGCAGAAGACGGGCTTCCCGGCCAGCAAGATCATCGGCAACGTGTGGTCGAACTCCGAGGAAGACGTGCTGCCCGCTGGCGACGCGGCCAAGGGCTACACCGCCATCACCACGGTGGCCGCTGGCTCGCAGTACCCGGTGCTGCAAGACATCACCAAGGTCGTCTACGGCGCGGGCAAGGGCAATTTGCAAGATCAAAAACGCATCGGCAGCGTGTATCACAACCTAGGCGTGCTCAACGGCATCCTCAACGTGGAGGCCATCCGCATCGCACAGGCCAAGTTCGGCAAGCGGACGCTCACGGGCGACGAAGTGCGCTGGGGCCTGGAGCACCTGAAGATCGACGAAGCACGGGCCGCCGCATTGGGCGCCAAGGGCCTGTTCCACTCGATCAACGTGACCTGGGACAACCACGAGGGCGACGGCCGCGTGGCTTTCCAGCAATGGGACGGCAAGCAATGGAAGGTGGTGTCCGACTGGATCGCCCCCGACTGGAAGCTGCTGCGCCCGATCATCGAAAAGTCCTCCGAGGCCTATGCCAAGGAAAAGGGCATCAAGTTGCGCACGGGCCCCAACGACTGACGCGACGCACTTTCTCTTCAACACCCGTCAACACCCTTCATCGACCGATTGGAGAAACCCATGTCTTCCGTGCTTGAAAAGCCCTTGACCTCTTCATCCAACGCCGCGAAACCGGCACACGACGTCGCCGTGCCCGGCCTCGCCCGCCCCTCGACCCCCGCTCACATCATCCGCAGCGACGAAGAAGCCATCGCCGTGGCGCACGAGATCGCCAGCCGCATCGCATCCGGCGCATCCGAACGCGACCGCCTGCGGCAATGGCCGGTCGAGGAGATCGACCTCTACTCGCAAAGCGGCCTGTGGGGCATCAACGTGCCCAAGGCCTTCGGCGGTGCCGAGGTGTCTTACGCCACGCTGGCCGAGGTCATCGCCATCATCTCGGCGGCCGACCCCTCGCTGGGCCAGGTCACGCAGAACCACCTGGGCATCGTCGCGGCCATCCGCACGGTGGCCACGCCCGAGCAGCAGGCCTTCTTCTTCGCCGAGGTGCTCCATGGCGTGCGCCTGGGCAACGCCTTCTCTGAGCTGGGCTCCAAGCGCGCCGCCGATTTCGAAACCTCCTTCGTTGATGCGGGCGACCACGTGGTCGTGACCGGCAAGAAGTTCTACTCCAGCGGCGCGCTGCTGGCGCACCTCGTGCCCATCGTGGCCAACGACGCGAACGGCAAGACCTGGTACGTGATCGCCGAGCGCAACGCACCGGGCCTGAGCGTGATCGACGACTGGTCGAGCTTCGGCCAGCGCACCACCTTGAGCGGCACGGTCATCATCGACCAGGTCAAGGTGCCCAAGACGCACGTGATCGCGGCCTACAAGGGCTATGAATCGCCCTCGGCCGATGGCGCCATCTTCCAGATCATCCAGGCTGCGGTGGACGTGGGCATCGCCCGCAACGCCATCGCCGACACCATCGACTTCGTGCGCACCAAGTCGCGCCCCTGGATCGACAGCAAGCTGGACCACGCCTGGCAGGACCCCTATTCGATCCAGGCCGTGGGCGACCTGTCCATCCGCCTGCATGCCAGCGAAGCCATCCTCGAACGCGCTGGCAAGGCCATTGACCGCGCCCTGGCCAACTCGAATGCCGAGACCGTGGCCGAGGCGCAGATCGCCGTGGCCGAGTCCAAGGTGCTGTCCACCGAGATCGCCATCCTGGCCACCAACAAGCTCTTCGAGCTGGCCGGCACGCGCTCGACCCTGGCCCAGCACAACCTCGACCGCCACTGGCGAAACGCCCGCACCCACACCCTGCACGACCCGGTGCGCTGGAAGTACGCCATCGTCGGCGACTACGTGCTCAACGGCGTGAAGCCACCTTTCCACGCGTGGAGCTGATGAGCGCGCCCCTGCTCAGCCTCGACGGCGTCGAGGCGGTGTACCAGCACTCGATCAGGGCGCTGCATGGCGTGAGCCTGACGGTGCGGCCAGGCCAGGTCCACGCCCTGCTGGGCGCCAATGGCGCGGGCAAATCGACCACGCTCAAGGCCGTCTCGAATCTGCTGCCCGCCGAGCGGGGGCAGGTGACGGCCGGCCGCATCGTGTTCGATGGCATCGACGTGGGGCGAACCAGCCCGGCGGACTTGGTTCGCCTCGGGCTCGTGCAGGTGCTGGAAGGCCGGCATTGCTTCCCGAGCTTGAGCATCGAGGAAAACCTCGTCACCGGCGGCCTTGGCCGCGATGCCAGCCGCGCCGAATTGAAGGCCGATTTGCAGCGCGTCTACGAGGTCTTCCCACGCCTGAAGGACAAGCGCCATCTGCGCGCAGGCCTGACCTCCGGCGGCGAACAGCAGATGACGGCCATTGGCCGCGCACTGATGTCGCGGCCACGCCTGCTGGTGCTCGACGAGCCTTCCATGGGCCTGGCACCGCTCGTGGTGCAAGAGATCTTCCGCACGCTCAAGCGCCTCAGCCAGCACGAAGGCCTGTCCATCCTCGTGGCCGAACAGAACTCGGCCGTGGCCCTGCAATACGCCGACTACGCCACGTTGCTGGACACCGGCGCCAGCGTGCTCGAAGGGCCTGCAGAACAACTGCGCCGGCGCTCCGACATCCAGGAATCCTACTTCGGCGAAGGCCTGAGCAAGAAGACCGCGCACGCCGCCTGAAACGGGCGGCGTGCTTTGTCGCCCCAGGGCGAATCAGAAGGTGTGGTTGATGCCCACCTGCAAGGACTTCGCCGTGTGCCCGGCCACCACCGTGATCGGCGTGTAGCCGATGCCGAAGGTGCCGCCGTTCTGGTTGTGAACCTGGCCATAGGTCGTGTAGAGCGTCGTGCGCTTGGACAGGCTCTCGAAGTAGCCCACAGCCCACTGCGCCGCGTCCCGATCGGCATCGGACCTGTCATCACGGCGGGTGAACGAGGCCACGACCTTGCCTGTGGACGTGACCGGCACGTGCACACCCACGGTGGCCAGGCGTGCGTCGCGGTTGGGGGCCTCGACTGGATCGGCGTTCTTCACCGACTCGAAGCCCAGGAACAGCTTGATCACCTCGAAGTCATAACTGCCGCCCACGGTGGCATGGCGCGCGTCCGGCTTGCCACCACGGATGGCCTGCTCGTCGAACGAGGCCACCACGTTGAGCGGGCCACGGCTGTAGCTCACGCTGCCCGCGCGATAGGCGCCCGTGCCCGAAGCCGAGCCCGAACCGGATGCCTGCTCTGATGGCGCATAGAACAGCCGCGCCGAGAAGCCCGACCACACCGGCGTTTCGTACGCCACCACGTTGTCAACCCAGAAGTTGGCGTATTGGCTGAGGTTCCAGTAATTGCCGCTGTTGCCCAGCCCAAAGGCGTCGAAGGCATAGGTGGTGAGGAACAGCGGCGTCTCTTGGTGGCCCAGCGTGAGCGTGCCCCATTGCCCGCTGCTCAAACCCACGAAGGCCTGGCGACTCCAGAACGCGCTGCCCGTGCGGCCCGTGTCATACGCGAAGCCCGATTCCAGCGTGAAGATGGCCTTGAGCCCGCCGCCCAAATCTTCCTGCCCCGTGAAACCCAGGCGGGACTGCGCGATGCCGCCGCTCTCCACACGCGTCACCGTGCCTTGGCCCGCGCTGGCGGTCTCGACGAAGGCATCCGCGATGCCATACACGGTCACGCCACCGGCATGCACGATCCAAGGGAACATGGCGAAGGCAGTGCCCAGCGCCCATTGCTTGCTTCTCATGTCAAACGATCTTTCTCGAAGGTGATGAACAACAAGCAAGGCAAATGGCAACTCACGTGCCAAGGCGAACAGGCGAGCCAACCCCAGGCGGCCCCAGGGACGCGGGAGCTGATGCAGCACGATGGCTGCTGCGCAGCGAGCACGGCTGCGGACCTCGTGCTGATGCCAAGGCAGTGGGTTGCCATCCACGGCCCGCCGCGATCGCGGCCCATCGGCGGCAACCGCACCATCGAACTGGCTGGCGACACCTCGTACACGCTTGCCGACCTGATTGCCGATCTGAACCGCCAAGCGGGCGCTGCGGTTGCGGCACCAGAACCTGCCGAAGTCCGAGTTCCAACAGGCGCTAGCCGGGGCGGGGCTGCCTGGCCCCATCGCCGGCCTGCTGGCGGAGTCGATGCGCGCATCACAGCGCACTTCAAATTAGGGAATGCGCTCGTTTGGCCTCAACCTTAGACTGGTTGTTGAAAGGGAGAAATGAAAGGCTGGTCATGGCGCGGGTTGGGGGGCACAAGCCAAATCAATTGGCTGGCAGGCGGATCGTGGTGGCGAGCGTTATCGCCCTTTGGCTGGTGGGCTGTGCCACCGTCGAAAAGCCCTATGTATTCCTAGAGCAGGGACTGGCGCCACCGGCATCGGCTTCAGCGCCCTTGCCGGCGATTGGTGCTGACACATCAAGTCTGCCCAACGCGCTGGCCCTGGCCAGAGAGGCTCAGCGACAGTGGGCTGAGTCTGCACGTGGTGAGGCAGACCGCAAGCGAGGTGTCAGCGCAGGCCTGATCGGTCTGTCGACCATCGCTTTGATCATGGGCGTCTCCAGCCCCCATGCCAAAGACTTGGCCGGCCTGGGCGCAGCAGGTGCCGCCCTGTATGCCTGGGGCAGCACGATGACATCCAGCGCGCGCAACGCCATCTACCGAGAGGGCATCGCCACGATGGCTTGCGCGATCGAAGCCGTCTCCCCCTATGAGGCTTTGGGATGGGTCGGCCATGGCACACAGACCGTCGAAGCACAGATCAACGCCGCCGAGACCGCCAAGGCAACGCTGATGCGTGAAGCCCGAAAGATGCGGCAGCTCAACATCACCAAAGAAACATGGATACCTGGCCGTTCGATGGCGGCGAATTGCGCCCCACTTCAAACAGCCAAATGCACCGGTGCAGCAGCCAACAGCATCCAGGCGAAGTTGTGCGAGCAGCTCAAGGCCGACCCAGCCTGCACGCCGCGCGCCGCGACAACCGCAGCAGAGAAGCCCCACCCGGATCTCGTGAGTGCACTGCAAGAGGCTGCCGAAGAACAAACCAAGATCAATGCAGCCATCCAGGACACCCATGAGCTGAGAGGCAAGGCCGCGCTCGCGGGTTCATGGCTGTGGAGCACGGGGGTCGCAATCGAGAAGCGAGTCCGCGAGGGCATAGAAAAAACCGAGCCAGACCTCGCGACGGTGCTGTCCGTGTCGCAAGCGTTGACATCGCCGCAGCCACCCAAACAGTCTGACAAGCCGCAGCCACCGCCGAGCGAACAGCCCGGAGACGCCCAATCAGCGGAGACCAAGAACCCCGCCGGGAGGGTGGCCCCCCGACCAGCGGGTCTCGAAGACCTGCGCGACGCGATCTCCGAAAGCGCCCAAGCCCGCCAGGCGCTGGAGGGGCGCAATGCCCAACTCAGAGGCGCACTGGCAGCCGCGCGCAGCGAAAGCTGCAAGCGCGTGCTGCCACTGGCTCTTGAACAAGACGCCCAACTGCCAGCAACCAAGACCGCACCACCCGTGATCACGGAAACGCCCAAAGGCAAGGGCGCCAGCAAGCAGCCAGCAGAATTGCCTGCCACCTCCAACCGCTGACAAGATGGCCTGGGCGCGCATTTCCAACACCAGCCATGACGATGGCGCCGGCACGTTGGCAGCGCTGGTGCGCGAACGAGGCGGCAGCGGCCGCGTGTTTGCGGTCACGGCGGGCCACGTGTTGGGCACACACCCCGATGCGGCGTTGGACGACGAAATCGCCATTGAGTGGCCGCAGGCTGGCTCGGTGACTGGCGTGACCGTGACCGCCCGGCTGTGCGCATGGCAACCACGCTTCGACGGCAGCCCGGCTGATGGCATCGACGCCGCCTTGTCCACGATCAACCGCGCCGACTACACGCAGCTTGCACTCGTCCCCGGCCTGCTCCCCGCTGGCGTCGCGCAACCGGTCGTTGGCGCGGCGGTGGTGCTCCAGTCCCTGCGGGGACCAGTGAGCGGACAACTGCTGGGTTACGTGTCCTGTTGGATGCGGGGTGGACAGAACTTCGAGCACCGCTATTTCTTGGAAGATGCGCTCTGCTACGACCTGCCTGGGGGAAGCCAACATGGCGACAGCGGCGCAGCCGTCCGGGATGCTCACGGCCGGCTGCTGGCCATTCACGTCGGGGCGACACCGCCCGGCACACAGGGCAACGCGTTGGGAATCCCCATTCAACGCGTGCTGGACCATTGGGGGGTGGACCTTGTCACGGGGTCAACTCAGCCATCGCCACCGCCTCTGCAGCACAGTGAGCCCCTGCTGCCCACCACGCATCGGGTCGTCACGTCGACCGGAGAAGCTGCGCCCACCACCGCCGCAGCACAGGACGGCGACGACCGCGGCGTCTTGATCCGCACCGTATGGGGTGAGGCACGCGGAGAGCCCAGGGAAGGCATGGCGGGCGTGGCCCATGTGGTGCTGAACCGAGTGCGTGCGCAGCGCTACTGGGGGCACACCATCAGCGGGGTCTGCCTCAAACCTTACCAATTCAGTTGCTGGAACGCAGGCGACCCCAACCGCGCCCAACTGCTGACGCTGGCTGTGGAAAACACACGCGTCAAGGAGGTGCGCGATGTCGTGGACGCAGTCATGAACAACCGCTTCGGCGACCCGACGGACGGAGCCACCCACTACCACAACCGCTGGATGGCTCGCCCCCCACGCTGGGCGCAGGGCCGCACGCCCTGCCGCTTCATCGGCAAACACGCGTTCTACAAGAACATTGACTGAGGGCGAGGCCATGGACTCACGCATGCTGGATGTGGCAATTGGACTGGTACTGGTCTTCGCGCTGTTTGGCCTGTTGGTCACGGCCATGCACGAATGGCTCGCACAGGTGATGAAGTCACGCGGCAAGATGCTGCGCCTGTCAGTGACCTCGCTGCTCGGAGACCACACCGAGTTGGCCGATGAACTGATGAAGCAGCCACTGCTGACCTCGATGGCTCAAGGCAATGCGAACTCGAATCCCAAGCCTTCCTATTTGGCTGCGGATGTGTTTGTCTCAGCGCTGATCGCGTTCCTGACGAAGAAATACCTGCCTCCCGGCAGCGAAAAGCCTCCCACGCCCGCCGAGTTCGTCACCCGACTGCAGGCGAATTTGCCCGCCAACCTGCACGAGAGCCTGAAGACCCTGCTGCCTGGAGCCGAGGTCGACTGGCCTGCCTTTGAACAACGCCTTTGCGCCTGGTACAACGCCGTGGGAGAGCGCGCAAGCGGATGGTACAAGCGCGGTGCACAGCGCGACATGCTGATCATCGGCACGGTGACCGCGGCACTGCTGAACATCAATCCCATTGTGATCGGGCCCAGGCTGTGGGATGACGACATGCTGCGCAAGTCCATGGTCACGGCGGGAGAGCAAGCCAGCAGGGCCTATGAAGCCGAGCAGGCCAAGGCAACTGCTGGTGACACCACATCGGCCACCAACGTCGCCGTGAATTCAAGCAGCGCGCAAGTGCACCCCCCAGACACAGCCAAAGCAAAGGTGATGGCGACACCGCTATCCATCGACGTGGAGGAGCAGATCGCCAAGCTAAAACAGAACCTGGACCACTTGGCAACGTCCGCCTTGGGCACCACCATGACACGCGACTCGACCAGCGTGTTGCTGCTCGCCCTGGACGAGCCCGCCAAGCTTGCCAACGCTCTGGACGATGCACGCATTGCTGCTGACGGCAGCATTGAGCGACAGCGAATCAGGCTCCAGGGGCGAATCGAATTGGAGACGCACCTCGCGGCGCTGCGCAAGCACGCGCATGCACTGGCTGCCCAAGGTCTGGGCGAAGACTTACCGGGCAAGATTGATGCGCTCAAGCTGGCCATCGACAAGGAACTCAAAGACCGTGAGGCCCCACAGCGCAGAGGCCAATGCGAACAGGTCAACTCCGAAGAGGCGCGCAAGCTTTGCCAGCACCTCAACGACCTGAACTCCCTGCAACTCGCCGGACTGCCCATCGGCTGGTCACCACCGTACCTGCCCAACGTGGTGCAGAGTTCGGCCTGCAAGCGCGTGGCGTGGACGTCATCGCCACAGCAGCAGACGCCCAACGCCCAGGCGGCAGACAAAAAACCGGAAGACCCGCCACCGGCCCAATGCTCTGGCGCCGGGCTGCTGACCAATCCGAACATCTGGCTGGCGGTCCTCGGCTGGCTGCTCACGGGGATGGCTGGCACCTTGGGCGGGGCTTTTTGGTTCGACCTGCTGACACGCTTCGTGAAGCTGCGTAGCGCGGGCGGCAAGCCTGACACCGGGGATGCGGGGGGCGCACCAACCACTGGTTCAACCGCAGCCTCAGGTGGCAGCACCGCGCCGGCCCCAGGTGCAGGCGGCGTCATGACCCTTCCTGCCGCACCGGCACAGCCGCAAGCCTCTGCGCAGAGCGATGTGCTCAACGCCGCCGAAGCGATGTTGACAACGGCCGAGGTCGAGGAAATCCAGCGGGCGCTCAAGGTCACCGTGACGGGCTACTTCAACGGCGCCACCCGCGATGCCATTGCCCAGTACCAGCGCGACGAGGGCCAGCAAAGCAGCGGCGAGCTGTCTGCGGCGCAGATTGCCGCGCTGCTTGGGCGCCCTCCGCTGGGAGATGGAGACGGCTTTGTCGGCTGAACCCATGATCATCCAGTCCTTCGCCGCACCGCGAGAGGCTGTTGTCGCCGTCAAGCTGAACGTGCGCAGGGGCCCCTCGCGCCAGTCTGCGCTATGCCGCCGCGCCCTGCCCGGCCAGGTGCTGCGTGTTGCCTGCCTGGTAGACGGCGAGGACTATCTCGGCGAGAGTGGCTGGTTCCAGGAGGCGGGCTCCGGCCTGTACTTCTGGGCTGGCGGCGCGCGCTTGCGTGAGGGCGCGCCCGATCCGACAGCCAGTTCGCCCATGCGCCTGAACCGCCGTGGTGACGGCACCATCCGCCCGCTCGGCAATGCCGATCTGGAACAGGTCTTCGGACGTTTCAGCTTCAGGGAAGCGAGTGGCGGCGCCGTGCAAATCACCGACGCCGCTTGGCAACAATGCCTGGTGCCTTTCCAACCCGGCCGGCTCATGGAACTGGGCTGCAGTCATCTGCGAGTCCACAGCAAGGCGCTCCCCGCGTTCACGAGGGTCTTCCAAGCGATTGAGAACGCCTCACTGTCTGACCGCATCCTTGGATGCGGAGGCACGTTTGTGCCCCGTCACAAAGGCTGGAACCCCAAACGCGAACTGAGCTCACACAGCTGGGGTGTGGCCATTGACCTCAACGTACCGTGGAACGGCTACGGCGTTGAACCCGCACTCATGGGCCGCACGGGCTGCCTGCGCGAACTGGTGCCCTTGTTCGCCCAGGAAGGTTTTGCGTGGGGCGGTCATTTCAGCGGCAGCGAACGCGACGGCATGCATTTCGAACTGGCCAGGTTGGACCTGTGACTCGGCAAGCACCATCTGACGCATGGCGGGTTTCAAGGTGAGTTTTGAAACGGCCGCCCCCCGCCCAACTGTCTTGCCGTAACCGCAACCGCGATGATCTCGGTCTGAGCGCGGGCAAAAGCGGAGCGTTCATTTGAGCCAAGACATGATGCTGTATATTCATAAGGGGTATCCTTTTAGCTCCAGCAACGCCGGAGTACTGGATGGATATCCAGCATATCGCAAGCCCAGAGGCAGGTAAAGACCACCCGTCCAACTGGAACGATTTCCTCGACTGGTTCAGCTCT
>JAKARB010000018.1 GCA_021819435.1 Pseudomonadota bacterium
GCAGCGCGGGCGCTGCCTTCTTCGCTCGGTTCAGTTTGCTTGGCATACATGCTCCGTTTCGTCATGCTATGCCCTGAACACTAAATTCCTGACAGGCCCTACCCGCCCCCGCGACTCCCCGCCACCCACCCCAGGGAGAGGCCGTTGACCCGCCCGTGTGGCGACGGCTACATTAATGACCCACGAGTCAGTTACCTGTTCCACGTTTGAAACGAGCCCAGCCCCCCGCCGTTGCGGCCCTGCCCACCGAACCCGCCGCCACCGCTTGCCCATTGAGCGAAGCCATGGCCGCGCTGAGCCAGGCTTTGCCCCGAGGCCGGCAGCGCCGCAAGGCCGCTCGCCCGCAAGAGCTGCTCGAAGCCGCGCTCGACCTGTTCGTCGAAAAGGGCCTGGCCGCCACCCGCGCAGAAGAAGTGGCCCACCGCGCTGGCGTCTCAAAGGGCACCCTCTACCTCTACTACCCCAGCAAGGACGAACTCTTCAAGGCCGTGGTGCGCTCTCAACTGAGCGACGCCATCAGCGCCGGCGACGAACTCGCCGACCACTTTGAGGGCTCGACCTCCGAACTGCTGCGCAGGTTGGCTGAAACGTGGTGGACAAAGGTCGGCTCGTCGAAAGCCGCTGGCCTGCTGCTGCTCATCATGAGCGAAGCCCGTGCCTTCCCCGACGTGGCCCAGTTCTACCTCGACGAGGTGGTGGCCCCCACCCACGCCCTGCTTTCGCGCGTGATCGAGCGCGGCATCCGCCGGGGCGAATTCCGCGACATGGACGTCACCTCCGTCGTCCACGGCCTGATCGCCCCCGCCCAGTTCCTCATCCTCTACCGTCAGTGCACCTCGGTGTGCTCGTCCAACCCAGCGCCGCTGGACCCCGAGCGCTTCATGCACACCCAGATCAACCTGATCCTCCAGGGCCTGGAACGCCCGTCCCAGTCGTGATCCAGACACACATGCGGTGGCAAATGCCGCAGGAAGCCGCTGCCAGCCACCCCGAGTCGGGTGGGTCTTCTTAAAATCTGAGTTTTCCCCGGATACCTTCCCCTTACCGTCTCCCGTAGGATGCCCCGCATGAACGTCGAACAAGCCCGCTTCAACATGATCGAGCAACAGATCCGCCCCTGGGATGTCCTGGACACCTCGGTGCTGGAGTTGCTGTCGGCCGTGCGACGCGAAGACTTCGTCCCCGCCGCCCACCAAGCCCAGGCCTTCATGGACCTGGAGCTGCCCCTGAGCGGCGGCCGCTGCCTGCTGGCTCCGCGCGTCGAAGCCCGCCTGGTGCAAGACCTCAACCTGAGCAAGCGCGACACCGTGCTGCAGGTGGGCGCCGCCACCGGCTACGTCACCGCCTTGCTGGCTCACAAAGCACAGCGCGTGATCGGCCTCGAAGCCGACGCCGCGCTGGCTTCCCAGGCCCGCGCCAACTTGCGCAAGGCCGGCATCAACAACGCCGAAATCGTGCAGGCAGACGGCACGACCGGCCTCACCTCTCAAGCGCCGTTCGACGCCATCCTGCTATGCGGCTCGTTGGCCGAAGCCCCCCAAGCCCTGCTCGACCAGCTCAAGGTCGGCGGGCGCCTGCTGGCCATCATCGGCCAGGAACCGGTGATGCAGGCCACGCTGTTCACCCGCGTGGCCGCCAACCAGTTCAGCCGCCAGGAGCTGTTCGACACCGTCGCAGCCCGCCTGCCTGGCTTCCCGGAGCCCAGCCGCTTCCAATTCTGACCCCCAGCGGTCATCACCCCACGCTCGCGCCTCTCACTTCAAGGATCGAAGATGTTCCAGCTCGCCGTCACGTCCCTGCCCTCACGCGCACCGTCGGTTCGCCGCCGCCGTTCTGCCGTCTCGCGGGCGATCGCGACGCTGGCCATCGGCACCTGCCTCGCGGGCGCGGCCCAGGCTGAAAGCCTGCTGGAGCTTTACGACGCCGCCAAGCTCTACGACGCCACCTACCTCGCAGCACGCGCGCAAGCTGAGTCGGCGTACAGCAAGGCCGATCAGGCCAAGGCCCTTGTGCGCCCCTCGCTGAACCTTCAAGCCGGCATCACCCGCACCGACTTCGATTCCAGCGTGAACAACGTGCCAGCCACCATCCCGGGGGCACCAGCGCCCAACTACAACAGCAACACGACCACCAAGCGTGCTGGCCTGCAGGCTCGCCAGACGATCTACAACGCAGACAGCTTCGCCCGACTCGACCAGGCCGAACAGTCCCGCATCCTGGCCGACGCTGACCTCCAAGTCGCCTCACAGGACCTCGCCGTGCGCGTCACCCAGGCCTACTTCGACGTGCTGGGTGCACAAGACGTTCTCACCACGGCCCAGGCCAACAAGGCCGCGCTGGCCGAACAACTGGCCGCCGCTCAGCGCAGCTTCGAGGTGGGTAACTCCACCATCACCGACACCCGCGAAGCCCAGGCCCGCCATGACCTGGCCACGGCACAGGAACTCGCCGCCGCCAACGAGCTGCGTGTCAAACGCATCACCCTGGACCAACTCGTCGGCCGCGCCAACGTGACCCCCAACCCGCTTCGCACGCCCGCCACGCTAGACAGCCTGACCCCTGGCGAGATGGAAGAGTGGGTGAACCAGGCGCAAGGCTCGCCCAATGTGCGCAAAGCCGAGGCCGGTCTGCAAACCGCCAGCCTGGAGATTGAGCGCGCCCGCGCCGGGCACCTGCCCACGCTGGATGCCGTCGCCAGCCTGCAACGCACCAACATCGACACCTCCAACCAGCTCGCAAAAACCTCTGGCGGCGCCGGCACCTCCGCCGCCATCGGCCTGGAGATGAACATGTCGCTGTACGCGGGCAACTCGATTCAGAACCGCATCGCCGAAGTGCTCAAGCTGAAGGAAAAGGCCGAGCACGACCTTGATAACGCCAAGCGTCAGGTCACCCTGGGCACTCGCCAAGCTTACCTGGGCGTGCAGTCTGGCCTGGTGCAGGTCAAGGCCTACGAGGCCGCCGAGGCCTCGGCCAAGTTGGCCTTGGAAGCCACGCAACTGGGCTACCGCGTGGGCGTTCGCATCAACAAGGACGTGCTGGATGCACAGACCCAACTGGCCAACACCCAGAAGGATCTCTCCAAGTCCCGCTATGACGTCATCGTGGGTTCGGTGAAGCTTCGGCAGGCCAGCGGCGTGCTGACACAAGACGACCTGGCCGAGCTCAACAAGCTGCTGGCGAACTGATCACCGGACCTGATCGCGCCTCCCATGCCGGTTGGCTGCCGTCCTCGCTGAGCTGCCGCTGATCCAGGCCTCGCAGGGCGCGAAAACCGATCAAGAAGGCAACAAAAGAAAGGGCCTGCACGAATGCAGGCCCTTTGCCATGGATGGTGCCGGCTGTCGGATTCGAACTGACGACCTACCGCTTACAAGGCGGTTGCTCTACCAACTGAGCTAAGCCGGCTGAGAAATCATGGATGGGCGCATTCTAGCGCCCCACATCACTTGATTCGACGCAGTGTCGGGCGGCCGCCACCACCGGCGCCTTCGGGAGTCGGATCGTCGTCACCATCCTCCCCCTCGCCACCGCTTTGCGGCCGATCACCACGGCCCTTGGCGCTGTCCGCGGCCTGGGCCAGCGGCGCCAGACGCAAACCAGCGCCAGCGCGCCGGGGCGCTTCGGCGATGACGGGTTCGGGCACGCCCCCGCCATCGATGTCCTGCACCGCCGACGCCGGGGCATCGGTGGCATCACCACCCGCAGGGGTGGGCACGGGAAAGGCCATGCCCTGCCCGTTCTCACGGGCGTAGATCGCGATGACGTGATCCACCGGCACACTGATGTCGCGCGCCACCCCGCCAAAGCGGGCCTTGAACTCGATGAACTCGTTGCCCAGTTGCAGCTGGCTCGTGGCCTCGAAGCTGACATTGAGCACGATCTCATTGTTCTTGACGTACTCCAGGGGCACCTGGACCGAGCGATCGACATACACCGCGAGGTAGGGCGTGAAGCCGTTGTCGGTGCACCAGTCGTGCAAGGCACGGATCAGGTAAGGGCGGGTCGAGGTGCCCTGGGAGTCTTGTTCGGTGGACATGCGCAATCAGGCCGGCAAGGAGGTCACTTGCGCATCACCTTTTCCGAGGGCGTCAGGGCCTCGATGTAGGCAGGGCGCGAGAAGATGCGCTCAGCATACTTCAACAGCGGCAGGGCATTCTTCGACAGATCGATGCCGTAGTAATCGAGGCGCCACAGCAGCGGAGCGATCGCCACGTCGAGCATCGAGAAGTCGTCGCCCAGCATGTACTTGTTCTTCAGGAAGATCGGAGCGAGCTGGGTCAGCCGATCGCGGATCTGCGAACGAGCCTTCTCAAGCTGCTTGTCGTTGCCCTTCACGCCGCCACGGCCTTCGAGCAGGTTCACATGCGCGAACAGCTCCTTCTCGAAGTTCAGCAGGAACAAACGCACGCGGGCGCGAGCCACCGGGTCACCCGGCATCAGCTGCGGGTGGGGGAAGCGCTCGTCGATGTACTCGTTGATGATGTGCGACTCGTACAGGATCAGGTCGCGCTCCACCAAGATGGGCACCTCGTTGTACGGGTTCATCAGAGCGATGTCTTCGGGCTTGGCGAAAACATCGACGTCACGGATTTCAAAATCCATGCCTTTTTCAAACAGGACGAAGCGGCAACGGTGCGAGTAAGGGCAGGTCGTTCCGGAATACAGCACCATCATGGCTGTGGGCTCCTCAAGGTAAGCAGAAGGGGGCGAAAAAGCTCGCCCGCTGAAAAACAACGAAGCGCAGTGGCCGCGAAAAAGCAGACCACTGCGCCTGGAGCCCCTGTCGGCTCAGGCCGTCAGGGACCGACGCATCACTTCACGTCTTTCCAGTAGGCGGCGTTCAGACGCCAGGCGATGAAAGTGAAGATGGCCAGAAAGATCAGCACGCCGACGCCGATCTGCTTGCGCTGGTTCTGAACGGGCTCGCCCATCCATTGCAAGTAGGCGACCAGATCGGCCATGGCGCTGTCGTACTCCTGAGGCGACATCTTGCCAGGAGTCAATTGCTCGAACCCTTCAAAGGTGTGAACCTTCTTGGCGGGATCGTGCGGATCGGCCACCTCGACGAACTTGGCGGCGCGCTGGCCCTGCAGTTCCCACAGCACGTGCGGCATGCCGACGTTGGGGAAGACCAGGTTGTTCCAACCAGTCGGACGGGTGTCGTCGCGGTAGAAGCTGCGCAAGTAGGTGTAGAGGTAGTCGGCACCGGTGCCCGCATGGCTGGCGCGCGAGCGGGCAACCAGGGTCAGGTCGGGCGGGGTGGCACCGAACCATTCCTTGGCATCCTTCGGATCGAGGGACACCTTCATCACATCGCCCACCTTCTCGGTCGGGAACAGGAGGTTGTCCTTGATCTGCTGATCGGTCAGGCCGATGTCCTTCAGGCGGTTGAAGCGCATGAAGGCGGCGGCGTGGCAGTTCAGGCAGTAGTTCGCGAAGATCTTGGCGCCATTCTGCAGAGCGGCCAGGTCGGTCACGCGCTCGGCGGGAAACTTGTCCAGCACCAAGGCGCCACCAGAAGCCTGCGCGCCCGACACCAGGGCGAAAGCGGCCAGCAGGGAAGCAAGCAGTTTTTTCATGGTTGTGGGTCCTGCCTTGATCAGTGGGGCTTGAAGGTGACGCGATCGGGCACAGGCTTGAAGGTACCCAGTCGGCTCCACCACGGCATCAGCACAAAGAAGCCAAAGTACAGCAGGGTGCCGACTTGCGAAACGATGTTGCCCACGTCGGACGGCGGCTGCACGCCCAGGTAGCCCAGGATGCAGAAGTTCACGACGAACACGCCATAGACGATCTTGTGCCAGCCCGGACGGTAGCGGATCGACTTGACCGGGCTGTAGTCCAGCCAGGGCAGGAAGGCCAGAATCACGACGGCACCGCCCATCACGGCGACACCCCAGAACTTGGCTTCGAAGGTCTTGAGCAAGCCAATCAGCACGGCGGCAGCGACCAGCAGGCCGACCTTGGTCTTGCCCGTGCCCGCACCCTTGACGAGGTTCAGGATGGCGCCCAGGCCGATCAGCACGCACAGCACGTTGACCATCAGGTCGGTGGTGGCGCGCAGCATCGAATAGAAGGGCGTGAAGTACCAGACCGGTGCGATGTGCGGCGGGGTCTTGAACGGGTCGGCCGGGATGAAGTTGTTGTACTCCAGGAAGTAGCCGCCGAATTCAGGCATGAAGAAGATCACGGCCGTGAAGACGAACAGGAAACCACCGACGCCCAGCAGGTCGTGCACCGAGTAGTAAGGGTGGAAGGGGATGCCATCGAGCGGCTTGCCGTTGGCGTCCTTCGGGCCTTGCTTGATCTCGACGCCGTCGGGGTTGTTCGAACCCACTTCGTGCAGCGCGATGATGTGAGCCACCACCAGGCCCAGCAGGACCAGGGGCACGGCGATCACGTGCAGCGCGAAGAAGCGATTCAGTGTGGCGTCGCCCACGACGTAGTCGCCGCGGATCAGGATGGCCAGGTCAGGGCCGACGAAGGGGATCGCCGAGAACAGGTTGATGATCACCTGCGCGCCCCAGTACGACATCTGGCCCCAGGGCAGCAGGTAGCCCATGAAGGCCTCGGCCATGAGGCACAGGAAGATCAGGCAGCCGAAGATCCAGACCAGTTCGCGCGGGGTGCGATACGAGCCGTAAATCAGGCCACGGTACATGTGCAGATAGACCACGACGAAGAACGCCGAGGCCCCGGTGGAGTGCATGTAGCGGATCAGCCAACCCCAGGGCACATCGCGCATGATGTACTCGACCGAGGCGAACGCCAGTTGGGCGTCCGGCTTGTAGTTCATGACCAGGAAGATGCCGGTCACGATCTGAATCACCAGCACCAACAGGGCCAGCGAGCCGAAGAAGTACCAGAAGTTGAAGTTCTTGGGAGCGTAGTAGTCGCCGACGTGCTCGTTCCAAAGCTTGGTGGCCGGGAACCGGTTGTCCACCCAGGTCAGGAGCTTTTCGCCAGCGGAAGCGCCGGCGGGGGCTTGCTTCATTTCAGCCATCGTGGTCTCTCCGATCAGGCCTTCTTGTCTTCACCAATCAGCAGCTTGGTGTCGGACAGGTACATGTGGGGCGGGATCTCCAGGTTGTCCGGAGCAGGCTTGTTCTTGAAGACACGGCCGGCCAGGTCGAAGGTCGAGCCGTGGCAAGGGCACAGGAAGCCGCCCGGCCAATTGTCCGGCAGCGAGGCCTGAGGGCCAGACTGGAACTTGGACGAGGGTGAGCAACCGAGGTGGGTGCAGATGCCCACGGCGACCAGCACGTTGGGTTTGATCGAGCGGCCGGTGTTGCGGCAGTACTCGGGCGTGAGTTCGGCCTGCTTGCGCTCGGAGTTGGGGTCAGCCAATTCAGCATCGTGCTTGGGCAGTTCAGCAGTCTGCTCGTCGGTGCGCTTGAGGATCCACACCGGCTTGCCGCGCCACTCGACGGTCATCATCTCACCGGGTTTGAGGGCGCTGATGTCAGCCTCCACGGCGGCGCCAGCTGCGCGAGCACGTTCGGACGGCTGGAAAGTCGAGACAAAGGGGATGGCGGTGGCCACGCCGCCTGCACCGCCGACGGCGCAGGCCATGGTCACCCAGGTCCGACGGCTTTGATCCACTGGCTGATTGCTCATGGGTATCCTCAGGGACTGGTGGGACGATGACGTAAGAGGGGTCAATCGGGCATTGTAACGGACGCATGCGCTTGCCCGCCCTACCAAAGCGCTCGGGAACATGCGATCGGAAATGCGGTGGGATGCAACATTTCCGCCACACATACGCAGTGCGGCCCGAGGCCTCCAACGGCCAGAGCCAAGGCCCTGCGCAATCGTGACAATTTGCAAACAAACCAAAAGCTTCGCGGGTTGTTGCCGATATCCAGCGTAAGGAAGGGTTCCCGCAGAGCCCCGCAACGCAGACATCGCCCACAAGGACCACCGCCCGTGCACGATCCCCGACTCGCATCCGTGCTGCAGGCCGCCGCTGGCCGCATCCAGGCGGCGATCGCGGCTGCCGTGGACAAGGCCGCCGTGCAGTTGGCGCCGCTGGCGCTGTCGGCCACCAGCGGCACGGTGCGCATGGAGCTCATGGACGCCGAGCGTGAATTGCGCACGAAATCGGGCCGCATCCTCCAGAGCTTCCAGAAACATCTGCAAGGCCAGATCGATAAAGCCACCGCGCAGAAAACCGCCACAGCCACCTCCGGCATGGGCGAGCTCGACTGGGACGCGCTGTCCCTGGTGGGCGATGACGAAGTCGAGCGCGGCGTCATGGCCGACCGCCTGGGCCAGACCTTGTTGCCCGACTGCGACGAGCACCTCAAGGTCGTCCTGGCGCAATTCAGCGTCCTGGTGGACGAGGGCCACGGCGCCGAGCGCAACCCGTTGACCCCGCAGTCGGTGGCGAAGGCGCTGCTGAGCAGCCTGGCGGACGCCGAGTGTCCCCAGGGCGTCATCCAGACACTGACCACCCACGTCGGCCGGCTGCTGGGCGTCGAATTGAACGCCGCCTACAGCATCGTGGTGCAGGAAATGCGCCAGCAGGGCATCGAGCCTCGGGGCATGGTGCTCTCACGCCCCCGCCCCACCGGCGGCAGCGGCCACGCCCCATTCAGCACATCCACATCCGAGTCAGACGAGTTCCACAGCACCTCAGGGCAACAGCTTCAGCAACCGGCAAGCGCCTTTGCCCAGTTTGACGTGCATCAGCGCGCGGCCCAGGCCCTGAGCCACATGTTCGGGGTGGCGCTGCCCTCCTCGCCCATGGGCCTTGAAGGCTCTTTCATGCCCGCGCAGGGCGGCCACAGCCAGCTCAGCCAAGCCGCCGCCCAGGCTGCGCGCACGGACTTCCAGCAACTGCTGCGCAAGCTGGCCGCACAGGCCATGCCAACACCAGCTTTGGGCGATGGCTTGGTCGCACCCGGCGCCGACACCGCCCCGATGGGATTGATCGGACCGACGGGAACCCACAGCGCTGCAGACGGCGATTTCGCTGGCCAGTTGATGGCGGTCAACCTGATCCGCGCACACCGAGAAGAGCTGGTGCGAGCCAGCGGCGGCGCCCCGATCGATCAGATCGTCATCGACATCGTCGCCGCGCTGTTCGACCAGGTGCTTTCCGATCCGAAGGTGGCGCCGGAAGTGGCCCGCCAGATCGCCCGGCTGCAGATGCCGGTGCTTCGCGTGGCTCTGGGCGACATCAGCTTCTTCAGCTCGCGCAAGCACCCGGTGCGGCGCTTCGTCAACCGCATTGCCACGCTATCGGGCACCATCGACGAGCAAGACGCCAGCGCCTGCCAGGCGTGCCTTGCGCGCGTGACCCAACTGGTCGACGGCATTGTCGACGGCGATTTCGACAACCCCGCGCTGTACGAGCGCAAGCTGGCCGAGCTGGAAAGCTTCATCGAGCAGACCACCTCGCGCGACGCCGCCGAGCAGGCTGCCGTGGCCGAGCTGCTCAACGGCAAGGAAGCCGATCTGCGCGTTCACCAGCGCTACATGCAGATCCTCAAGCGTGAGCTGGCCGATGTCGAGATCCCCGAGTTCCTGCGAGACTTCCTGACGCAGATCTGGAGCCAGGTGCAGGTGATGGCCGCAGCACGCCACGGTGCCGATTCAGCCTTGGCTCAGCGCATGAAAAAGGCCGGGCACGACCTGGCCCTGAGCGTGCAGCCCAAGGGACAGCCGCAGTTGCGCAAGCAATTCCTGCTGGGCCTGCCTCAGCTCATGCGCGACCTCAACGACGGCCTGGGCATGATCCAGTGGCCCGAAGAGGCCAAGCAGGCCTTCTTCGCGCAACTGCTGCCCGCCCATGCTGAATGCCTGAAGGCAACGCCCCACCACGAGCTGACCCAGCGCATGCTGGAGCAGCAGTTGACGAAGGTGGAGAAGCTCGCCATTCCCTCTCGCGAGGAAGCGGCCAACGACCCACTGCCCTCCCCGCTGGCCGACCTGGGTGCCGCGCCGACGCTGACCGTGGTCTCGGCCCTGAGCCAGGAAGAAGTCAGGGCCACTGGCTTCGTGCCCGAAGCCGCCCTCAACGCCGATGCCCCGCTCGACATCGACCTCGATGCACCGGCCGACCCCAGCCTTGCCGACATCGACATCGACCTGGATGCCCCGCCCACGCCCTCCGCTGGGACGCAGCTGATGCACCACATCCAGAAGGGCGCGGCCTACCAGATGCTGATGCAAGGCCAGTGGAAGCGGGTGCGCCTGACCTGGGTGTCCGAGGGGCGAACCTTCTTCATCTTCACGCACGGCCACACGCACAAGCAGACGATCTCGCTGACCGCGCGCACGCTCGCCAAGATGTGCGAGAGCGGCCGCTTCAAGGCCTTCGAGCAGGCCGAACTGATCGAGCGCGCCACGCTGCGCGCACGGCGCCAGCTCGCCGCGCTGTCATCGAGCGGGCGAGAGCGCAGCGCGGCTTGATCGGCGCTACTGCCCCTGACGCCCAGCCAACAACAGCCGCGCCATGTCCGCCGCCTGCGCGAAGCTGCCCTCGTCGGCCCGCCCGGTGCCAGCCAGGTCGAAGGCGGTGCCATGGTCGGGGCTGGTGCGCACAAAGGGCAGGCCCAGCGTCACGTTCACGCCTTCATCGAGCCCGAGGTACTTCACCGGGATCAGGCCCTGGTCGTGGTACATCGCGACCACCACGTCGAACTCGCCGACATGGCGAGGCGGATCGTGGCGGGCGCGCATGAAAATCGTGTCCGGGGCCCAGGGCCCCGAAGCATCGATGCCCTCGGCACGGGCTGCGTGGATGGCCGGCGCGATGATGTCGATCTCCTCGCTGCCGAACAAGCCACCCTCACCCGCGTGCGGGTTCAGCCCGGCCACGGCGATGCGCGGACGCGGCTGCCCCCACAAGGCCGCGCTGCGGTGGGTGATGCGCAAGGTCTCCAACACGCCGTCGAAGGTCACCTGCTCGATGGCCTGCCGCAGCGAGACGTGGATGGTCACCAGCACCGTGCGCAACTGGCGGTTGGCCAGCATCATGCGCACCGGCGCTGGAGGTTGGCCGGGCGGAGCGCCTTCTGCCTGCAGCAGCTCGGTGTGCCCGGGGTAAGGCTCGCCGGCCAGGGCCAGCGCCTCCTTGTGCAAGGGCGCCGTGACGATGGCGCCCACCTCGCCCCGTTGCGCCAGTCGCACCGCCGCGCGGATGCAGGCCGCCGCCGCCTGCCCGGCGCGCTTGTCGACCTGCCCCAAGGGCGCATCCATCAAATCGAGCGGCAAGCCTGGCGGCGCCCAGACCCCCATCTGCCTCACCCCCAATTTGGACGCATCACGCCAATCCTGCAAGGCAACGACCTGAGGCCTCCGCTCGTCGGACACCCAAGAAACGGCACGCTGCATGACGCGTGGGCAGCCGATCACCAACGCCCGCGCGTCCCGCCCCCACCACTTCGCGATGACCTCGGGGCCGATGCCGCAAGCGTCGCCCATCGTCAGGGCGAGCCAGTCGCCCAAGGGCGGCCCTGCGCTCTCGGCGGCGCCGACCACGCCGACCAAAGGGGAACTTGTCTGGTGAACCATCTCGGAGGCGCCTCCAGGGGCACGGACATTGCTAACACCCGATTGTCGTGCCGATCGGGCGACCACCGTTGCGAGGGCGCCCGGTTGCTACACTGCGAACATGACTTGGTTGGATGAAGTGAAGTGGGACGAAAACGGGCTGGTGCCCGTCATCGCCCAGGAAGACAGCACCGGTGACGTGCTGATGTTCGCCTGGATGAACCGCGAGGCGCTGGCTCGCACCGCCGAAACAGGTGAAGCCGTCTACTGGAGCCGCTCGCGCAAGCGGCTGTGGCACAAGGGCGAGGAGTCCGGCCACATCCAGCAGGTGCACGCCATCCGCATGGACTGCGACAACGACGTCGTGCTCTTGCGCGTGACGCAAAAAGGACATGAACCGGGCATCGCCTGTCACACCGGGCGTCACAGTTGCTTCTTCCAGAAGTACGACAATGGCACGTGGGTGACGGTCGAGCCCGTCCTCAAAGACCCGAAATCCATCTACTCATGATGAGCGAGCAGAATCAACTGGACGTGCTGGCCCGCGTCGCCGAGGTCATCGATTCCCGCAAGGGCGGCGACCCCGACAAGAGCTACGTGGCACGCCTGTTCCACAAGGGCACCGACACCATCCTGAAGAAGGTGGGCGAAGAGGCCACCGAGGCGGTGATCGCCGTCAAGGACCTGGCCGCGCAGGACAGCCCTGAGCGCCGCAAGGCCGTGGTGGGCGAATTCGCCGACCTGTGGTTCCATTCCATGGTGGCGCTGTCGCACATGGGCCTGGGGCCGCAGGATGTGGTGGCTGAACTGGCGCGGCGCGAAGGCCTTTCGGGCCTGGAGGAATTTGCCCGACGCGGCGCCCCGCGTGCTTGACCGTTCTTGTCTTGAATTTCCACGAGGCCGGCCTCACCTCGCCCATGCGAAGCGGTGGCCGGATCCCCGACCTCTCTTGTCTTTCAATCAACGCGGGCACGGAAGTCCGCTCGGAGTGTGATCATGGGTTCGTTCAGCATCTGGCACTGGTTGATCGTGCTGCTCATCGTGGTGATGGTGTTCGGCACCAAGAAGCTCAAGAACATCGGCACCGACCTCGGGTCGGCCGTCAAGGGTTTCAAGGACGGCATGAAGGACGGCGGCACCGCTGAGGCACCGCCCCAGCAGGTGACCAACGCCACCCGCCAGGACACAAACACCGTCGACGTCGACGCCAAGACCAAGTCCTGATCCACCAGGACATGACCGGCGGGGGCCTCGCGGTCCCTCTGAAGCATGATTGATTTCGGCATCGACAAGCTGGCCCTCATCGGGGCCGTGGCACTGATCGTGATCGGCCCGGAGCGCCTGCCCCGGGTGGCGCGCACGGTGGGCGTGCTCCTGGGCAAGGCCCAGCGCTACGTCTCGCAGGTGCAAAGCGAGGTCAACCGCTCCATGGAGCTGGACGAACTCAAGAAGATGAAGGACAACCTGCAGACCGCCGCCCAAGACATTGGGCAGACGGTGCGCAGTGGCCTGGACGAAGCCGGTCAGGCCCTTTCCGGCAGTGACGACGCGACCGCCGACTACCCCAGCTTCTACAACGACCTGCCCACCACGGCCTACACCCCGCCGCGCAAGAACTGGCGCCTGAAGCGGGGCGCCACGCCGCTTTGGTACAAGCAGCGCCATGGCGTGCGCCGCCATGTGCAGTCGGGCGCCGCGCGCGTCGCCCGCTTCCGCCCGAACCGCCAACCCTGACACCCCGTGAGCACCCCTCCCCCCAGCCCGGACGGCATGGACGGCACCGAGCAGCCATTCGTTGCCCACCTCATCGAGCTGCGTGACCGCCTGATCCGCGCCGTCATCGCCATCGGCATCGCCTTCATCGCCCTGGCGATCTACCCCTCGCCTTCCGGCCTGTACGACTGGCTGGCCATGCCGCTGGTGCAGCACCTGCCGGCCGGCGCCACGATGATCGCCACCAACCCGATCTCGCCGTTCATGGTGCCCATCAAGGTGACCATGCTGGCGGCTTTCATGCTGGCGCTGCCGGTGGTGCTCTACCAAGTGTGGGCCTTCGTGGCGCCCGGTCTGTACGCACACGAGAAAAAGCTCGTGCTGCCGCTGATCATCTCCAGCACGCTGCTGTTCTTCATGGGCGTGGCCTTCTGCTACTTCTTCGTGTTCGGCAAGGTCTTCACCTTCATCCAGCAGTTCGCGCCCAAGAGCATCACCGCCGCGCCCGACATCGAGGCCTACCTGAGCTTCGTGCTCAACATGTTCATCGCCTTCGGGGCCGCCTTCGAGGTGCCGGTGGTGCTGGTCATCCTCGTGCGCATGGGCATGGTGTCCATCGACAAGCTCAAGGGCTTCCGCAGCTACTTCGTCGTCATCGCCTTCGTGATCGCCGCCGTGGTGACCCCGCCTGACGTGGTCTCGCAACTGGCGCTGGCCATCCCGATGTGCCTGCTCTACGAGGTGGGGATCATGGCGGCCGGGATGTTCGTCAAGCACACGCAGGCGCCTGACAGCGATGCTTCCAACGAAGGACCGGCAACGTGAATCCTGCGTGAGGACGCGGATCTGTACCCGGCTGACGCCATGGCATCCCGCCTCTGACGCGGACGCATTGGCGAGGCACAAGTTCGACGACGGCAAGGGCCCACAGGGGCCCTTTCTCATTCTTCCTCGCCCGAATCCCCAGAATCCCCCGGATCTTCTTCCTGCTGCGGCAACTCCCGGCTGGCCATCTGCGGCCGGCGCGCGGTGAGGATGGAAATGGTCAGCGCCTGCTCGCCGCGCTGAACCTTCACCTGCGCTGGCGCACCCGGCTTGAGCGCTGCCACGGCGTTGAGCAACTGAGCGGTGTTGCCGACCCGTGCACCGCCCACCTCGGTCACCACATCGCCCGGCTTGAGACCGCCCTTGGCGGCCGGGCCATCGCGCAGCACGCCGGTGATGAGCACGCCCTCGCGGGTTTGCAGGTTGAAGGTCTCGGCGATCTCGGGTGTGAGGTCGCGCGGCTCGACGCCAATCCAGCCCCGGGTGACGCGGCCCTCGCGGATCAGGCTGTCCATCACCTGCCTGGCAGTCGAAACCGGGATGGCGAAGCCGATGCCCATGTTGCCGCCCGAGCGCGAGTAGATGGCCGTGTTGATGCCGATGAGGTGGCCGTTGACATCGACCAGCGCCCCGCCCGAGTTGCCGGGGTTGATGGCCGCGTCGGTCTGGATGAAGTTCTCGAAGGTGTTGATGCCCAACTGGTTGCGCCCCAGGGCGCTGACGATGCCGCTGGTCACCGTCTGGCCGACGCCGAAGGGGTTGCCGATGGCCAGCACCGCGTCGCCCACCTGCAAGGCTTCGGAGTTGCCCAGGGTGATGGCCGGCAGGCGTTCGAGGTCGATCTTCAGCACGGCCAGGTCGGTTTCGGGGTCGGTGCCGATGACCTTCGCGCGCGCGCGGCGGCCATCGCTCAGCACCACCTCGATCTCGTTCATGTGATCAACCACGTGGTTGTTGGTCAGCACGTAGCCTTCGGGCGAGACGATGACACCCGAGCCGATGCCCGATTGCGGCTGCTCGTTGGGCTCGCCGAAGAAGTAGCGGAACCAGGGGTCGCGGCCGCGCGGATGGCGCTGGCTGGTGTTCGCGGTGATGACGCTGACCACCGTGGGCGCAGCCACGCGCGCGGCCTCGCTGAAACCCAGCGCAGCCTGGCTGGCCCTGCCAGCGGGCAACGGGGCCATGCTGACGGTGGCGTCGGGCAGCGCTTGGCGCCAGGGCAAGGACTGGATCCACTGCGGCTTGAACGTGGCCACGACGAACAAGACGGCCACCGCGACCGTCACAGCCTGAGAAAATAGGAGCCAGGTTTTGCGCATGAACATCCACAAGCCAGAAAGGCCTGCCGTGATCGAAAGGGATACGCTGCTGTCACACCTCCACCAAATGCTGGAGGCGGACCGATTCAAGGATTATGGGCCGAACGGTCTTCAGGTTGAGGGCAAGGCGCGCATTCACAAGGTGGTGACGGGCGTGACCGCCAGCCTGGCGCTGATCGAAGCCGCCGTGGCGGAGGGCGCCGACGCGCTGCTGGTGCACCATGGCCTGTTCTGGCGCGGCCAGGACGGGCGGGTCACCGGCTGGATGCGGCAGAGGCTGGCCACGCTGCTGCGCCACGACATCAACCTCATCGCTTACCACCTGCCGCTGGACGCCCACGCCTCGCTGGGCAACAACGCGCAATGGGGCCAGCGCCTGGGCTGGGTGGGGGACGCCCGCTTCGGCGAGCAGGAGCTGGGCTTCATCGGCAACGCCCCCAGCGGCCTGAATTTCGATGCCCTGATGCAACAGTTGCGGCAGGTGATGGGGCGCGAGGTGACCGGCGTGGCCGGTGACGGGCGCCCGCTGCGGCGCGTGGCCTGGTGCAGTGGCGGCGCGCAAAGCTACTTCGAGCCGGCCATCGCGGCGGGCGCCGACGTGTTCCTCACAGGCGAAATCTCTGAACCGCAGGCCCACCTGGCACGCGAAACCGGCGTGGCCTTCGTCGCCTGCGGCCACCACGCCAGCGAACGCTGGGGTGTGCAGGCAGTGGGTGAGCACCTCGCCCAGCGCATGGGCGTGGCGCACACCTTCATCGACTTGCCAAATCCGGCCTGATCAGGATCGGTGTGGCCACGCTGCCCGCATCTGCTGAGACGGCGCGGCGTGGTCCAAGTGCCAAGCAGTGCCAAGTGGCACCAAGTGCTCAGTGAGCGAGCACCTGCTCCAACTCGGCGAAATTGCGCGAATGCAGATCGGGCTCGATGGTGGTGTTGAGCGCCTGCTCCAGCCGGCTGGCCGAAAACAGGCCGCGCAGCATGGTCGAGCCGTCCTTGTTTTGCGTGACCAGCAGGTAGCGCAGGTTGTGTTCGTGCATCGTGGCCACCAAGTCGCCGATGCGGGCTGAGCGCACATGGGCGATGTCCACGGTGTCCCATTGGGTGATGGGCACCATGATGTCGGCCAGCGTCAGCTCATGGTGGCGCACATGGTGGGCCGATGCACGCAGCACCGGGCGCTCGCCTTGCAGGTCTTCCGCAGTGACCATGCCGACCAGCTCGCCATCGGCACCCGCGACGAAGACCATGCGCACGCCAGCACGGCGCATGAGGTGCAGGGTCTGATCCAGGCCATCGCGGTGGCTCGCGATGACGCAGGGGCTGTGGTGGAGGTTGGTGAAGAGGGTCAGCGCGGGGTCGCTCAACTGGGCCGAACGCTGCACCTTGGGCAGGTTCGGGGCCAGCGACAAGCTCTGGATGGACAGGGGTTTGTAGCCTTGGCGATGGGGCATGGCAGCTCCTTTCGATGCAGACCCCGTCCTGGCGGCCTGGCCGACTTCACCGCGGCACAGGCACAGAGGCGGGGCACGTCCCGAAGACAGGTTACGCCTCTCACATGTGCTTGCATCCCCAGAAAAGCATGCCCCTGCGGGCAGGCATGTGATCGAACACACGCCCTTTACACAGATCAGGTACGGACCGGGATGCCGCGCTCGGCCATCACGGCCTTGGCCTGGGCCACGGTGTATTCGCCGTAATGGAAGATGCTGGCGGCCAGCACCGCATCCGCGCCACCTTGCTGCACGCCGTCGGCCAGGTGGTCGAGGTTGCCCACGCCGCCCGAAGCAATGACGGGCACGCCCACGGCGTCGCTCACGGCACGCGTGAGCGCCAGGTCGAAGCCCGACTTGGTGCCATCGCGGTCCATGCTGGTCAGCAAGATCTCGCCAGCACCGAACTCCGCCATCTGCCTGGCCCAGGCCACGGCATCAAGACCGACGTTCTTGCGGCCACCGTGGCTGTAGACATCCCAGCCCGGCCCCTTGGCGGCCAGGTCATCGCCCTGGCGCTGCTTGGCATCAATCGCCACGACGATGCACTGCGAGCCGTACTTGTCGGAGGCGTCTCGGATGACCTGCGGGTCGGCGATGGCGGCCGAATTGAAGCTGACCTTGTCGGCGCCCGCATTGAGCAGGCGGCGAACGTCGTCGACCGTGCGCACGCCACCTCCCACCGTCAGCGGGATGAAGACCTGCGAGGCCACCGCTTCGATGATGTGCAGGATCAGGTCTCGGCCGTCGCTGGTGGCGGTGATGTCGAGGAAGGTGAGCTCGTCGGCGCCCTGCTCGTTGTAGCGCGCGGCGATCTCGACCGGGTCACCGGCATCGCGCAACTCGACGAAGTTCACGCCCTTGACGACCCGCCCGCCTGTCACGTCCAGGCAGGGGATGATGCGTTTGGCCAGCATCAGGTGCCGCCGTTCAATTCATCGGCGCGCTTTTGCGCGGCGGCGAAGTCCAGGTCGCCGCTGTAGATGGCGCGGCCGCAGATCACGCCTTCGACGCCTTCGTCTTCGACGGCGCAAAGCTCTTCGATGTTCTTGATGTTCGAGAGACCGCCCGAGGCGATGACCGGGATGGTCAGGGCCTGAGCCAGCTTCACCGTGGCGTCGATGTTGATGCCGGTGAGCATGCCGTCGCGGCCGATGTCGGTGTAGATGACGCCTTCAACACCGTAGTCCTCGAACTTCTTGGCCAGGTCGATGACCTCGTGGCCGGAGAGCTTGCTCCAGCCATCGGTGGCAACCTTGCCGTCTTTGGCATCGAGGCCGACGATGATGTGGCCGCCGAAGGCGGTGCAGGCATCGCGCAGGAAGCCGGGGTTCTTGACGGCGGCCGTGCCGATGATGACGTAGCTCAGGCCGTCGTCGAGGTAGCGCTCGATGGTGTCGAGGTCGCGGATGCCACCGCCGAGCTGCACGGGGATCTCGGCGCCGACTTCCTTGATGATGGACTTGATGGCGGCTTCGTTGACTGGCTTGCCGGCGAACGCCCCATTGAGGTCGACCAGGTGCAGGCGACGCGCACCGGCATCCAGCCAGCGGCGAGCCATGGCCGCAGGGTCCTCACCAAAGGTGGTGGAGTCGTTCATGTCGCCTTGCTTGAGGCGAACACACTTGCCGTCTTTCAGGTCGATCGCAGGAATCAGCAGCATGGCTGGGGTGCGGAGTGAGTCAGTCTTCGAAGATGCCTGGCGCGCCAGGCGGGGGTGAGGTTCGGCGGCTGCGGACGCCCCTCGCAGGGCACCCGACCCTGCTCAGGGCCGCCAGAGCAGGAAGTTGCGGTACAGGGCCAGGCCGTGTTCGGCGCTCTTTTCCGGGTGGAACTGCGTGGCGAAAATGTTATCCCGCGCCACGACGCTGGTAAAGCGAACCCCATACTCGGTTTCGCCCGCGCTGTGTTGGGCATTGTCCACACGAGCATGGTAGCTGTGAACGAAGTAGAACCAGCTTTCATCGGGGATGCCGGCCCAGCAGGGGTGGGGCTCACCACCCCAGACGCCCGAGTGGCGGCTCTGGCTGACGCGGTTCCAGCCCATTTGCGGCACCTTGTAGCGGCTGCCGTCGGGCTGGATCTGCCCCTCCAGGCGGAATTTCACGACCCGGCCGGGGATCAGGCCGAGGCCAGGCGTGTCTTGCTCTTCAGAGTGATCGAGCAACATCTGCATGCCCACGCACACGCCCATCAGCGGCTTGGCGGCAGCGGCATCGAGCACGGCGCCGAAGAGGTCGCCGCCATGGGCCTCGCGCAGTTCGCGCATGCAGTCGCGCATGGCACCCTGCCCGGGCAGCACAACACGTTCAGCGGCACGCACCACCTTGGGGTCATTGGTGACGACAACCTGGAAAGGCAGGTCGCGGGCAGCGTGCTCCACCGCCTGCGAAACGGACCGCAGGTTGCCCATGCCGTAGTCGATGACGGCGACAGTCGAGGTCTGGCTCATGGTTGGGAGGCGCGGCCGGGACAGCCACGCTCGGGGGCATCACTCACAGCGAACCCTTGGTCGACGGGATGACACCGGCCATGCGGGGATCGAGCTCCAAGGCGCCACGCAAGGCGCGTGCGAAGGCCTTGAAGACGGTCTCGCACTGGTGGTGTGCGTTGGCGCCGCGCAGGTTGTCGATGTGCAGGGTGACACCGGCGTGGTTGACGAAGCCCTGGAAGAACTCGAAGGTTAGCTGGGTGTCGAAGCCGCCGATGCTGCCCGACGTGAAGGGCACGTGCATGGTCAGGCCCGGGCGACCAGAGAAATCAACCACCACGCGCGAAAGCGCCTCGTCGAGCGGCACGTAAGCATGGCCATAACGGCGCAGGCCCTTCTTGTCGCCCACGGCCTTGGCGACGGCCTGGCCCAAGGTGATGCCGACGTCTTCCACCGTGTGGTGGCCGTCGATGTGCAGGTCGCCCACCGCGTGGATGTCGAGGTCGATCAGCCCGTGGCGGGCGATCTGGTCAAGCATGTGGTCGAAGAAGCCGATGCCGGTGTGCAGCTTGGCCGTGCCATTGCCGTCGAGGTTGACGCGCACGGTGATCTGGGTTTCGGCGGTGTTGCGGGTGACTTCGGCTTGCCGCATGGCGGGGGCTGGTGTGGCAGACATAAGAAGGTGGCCATGATAGCATCGTGGGCCCTCCTCCATCCCAGTCATCGCGGCGCTGCACAAACCCGCGCGGCATGCGTTTCCCCCTGGTTTCCCGCCTGTTATGAGCCGCTTCTGGAGCGCCGTTGTCCACGGCCTGACCCCTTATGTCCCGGGCGAGCAGCCCAAGCTCGACAACCTGGTCAAGCTCAACACGAACGAGCATCCCTACGGCCCATCTCCCAAGGCCCTGGACGCGATCCGCTGCGCCACAAGCGACAGCCTGCGCCTGTACCCCGACCCGAACGGCGACGCCTTGAAAATCGCCCTGGCCAAGCGCTTTGGCGTGCAGGCCAAGCAGGTGTTCGTGGGCAATGGCTCCGACGAGGTGCTGGCCCATGCCTTCCAGGCTTTGCTCAAACATGACCGGGCGCTGTGGTTCCCGGACGTGACCTACAGCTTCTACCCGGTGTATTGCGGCCTGTATGGCTTGGCGCACAAGGCCATCCCGCTGGCCGATGACTTCTCGATCCGCGTCGAAGACTACCTGCCTCGCAGCGGCGACCGCGCTGGCGCCATCATCTTCCCGAACCCGAACGCGCCCACAGGCCGCCTGTTGACGCTGGCCGAGGTGGAGCAGATCGTGGCTGGCAACCCAGATGCCGTGGTGCTGGTGGACGAGGCCTATGTGGACTTCGGCGGCGAAAGCGCCGTCACCCTGGTGGACCGCCACCCCAACTTGCTGGTGGTGCACACGTTCTCGAAGAGCCGCTCGCTGGCAGGGCTGCGCGTGGGCTACGCCATCGGGCATGCCGACCTGATCGAGGGGCTGGAGCGCGTGAAGAACAGTTTCAACTCCTACCCGCTGGACCGCCTGGCCTTGGCCGGCGCCGTCGCTTCCGTCGAGGACGAGGCCTTCTTCCAGGAAAGCTGCCGCAAGGTCATCGCCACGCGCGAGACGCTGGTGGCACAGATGCAGGCGCTGGGCTTCGAGGTGCTGCCGTCGGCCGCCAACTTCGTCTTCGCCCGCCACCCGCGACGTGACGGCGGCGAGTTGGCTGCGGCGCTGAGGCAGCGCGCCATCATCGTGCGTCACTTCAAACAGGCACGCATCGATCAGTTCCTGCGCATCACCGTGGGCACGGACGAGCAGTGCGCCAAGCTGGTGGCGGCCCTGGGCGAGATCCTGTCCGCCTGAAATCGATCAGGCCCCTGTCGCGTGAGGGGCAAGGGTCTGCTTGAAGCGCATGGCGGGCATGGCGGGACCATCGGCCCCGCCTGGCTTCACGGCTTCTTGAGCCGGAATTCGGCGGCCTGGGCATGGGCCTGCAGGCCCTCGCCGTAGGCCAGCACGGCGGCGGTCTTGCCCAGCACCTGGGCGCCAGCTTCGCTCACCTCGATCAGGCTGGAGCGCTTCTGGAAGTCGTACACGCCCAAGGGCGAGGAGAAGCGCGCCGTGCCCGAAGTGGGCAGCACGTGGTTGGGGCCGGCGCAGTAGTCGCCCAGGCTTTCGCTGGTGTAGGCACCCAGGAAGATGGCGCCGGCGTGCTTGAGCAGCGGCTCCCACTTGTGCGGCTCGTGGCTGCTGACTTCGAGGTGCTCGGGCGCGATGCGGTTGCTGATCTCGCAGGCCTCTTCCATGCTGCGCGTGAGGATCAGCGCGCCACGGCCTTCCAGCGAGGCGCGGATGATGTCGGCGCGCGGCATGGTGGGCAGCAGGCGGTCGATCTCGGCTTGCACCTTGGCGATGTAGCCCGCATCGGGGCACAGCAGGATGCTCTGCGCGAGCTCGTCGTGCTCGGCCTGGCTGAAGAGGTCCATGGCCACCCAGTCGGGCGGCGTGGAGCCATCGGCCAGCACCAGGATCTCGCTGGGGCCGGCGATCATGTCGATGCCGACGGTGCCGAACACGTGCTTCTTGGCGCTGGCCACGTAGGCGTTGCCGGGGCCGGTGATCTTGTCGACCTTCGGGACGGTGGCGGTGCCATACGCCAGCGCGGCCACGGCCTGGGCGCCGCCGATGGTGAAGGCGCGAGTCACGCCAGCCACGTAGGCGGCGGCCAGCACCAGCGGGTTCTTCTCGCCACGCGGGTCCTTCGACGAGCCATCCCTGCGGGCAGGCGTGGGCACGACCATGATGATCTCGCCGACGCCGGCCACGTGGGCGGGGATGGCGTTCATCAGCACCGACGAGGGGTAAGCCGCCTTGCCGCCGGGCACGTAGATGCCGACGCGGTCGAGCGGCGTGACCTTTTGTCCCAGCAGGGTGCCGTCTTCGTCGCGGTATTGCCAGCTCTGGCCGCAGGCTTCCTTCTGGCGCTCGTGGTAGCTGCGCACGCGGCGGGCGGCGTTTTCCAGGGCTTCGCGCTGGGCGGTGGGCAGGCTGTCGAAGGCGGCCTTGAGTTCGGCCTGGGTGAGCTCGAGCTCGGCCATGGCCTGCGCCGGCACCTGGTCGAAGCGGGCCGTGTATTCGAGCACGGCGGCGTCGCCACGCTGGCGCACGTCGGCCAGGATGTCGGCCACGCGTTGTTCGATGGCCGTGTCGGTTTCAGCCGACCAATGCAGCACCTTCTGGAAGGCGGCGTCGAAGTCGGGCTGGGTGGTGGCGAGGTGACGGATCTGAACGGTCATGGCCTGACGATTTTAGAAAGCCGGGATCGCTGACTCGAACGCATCGATCAGGCCGCGGATGGCCTCGCGCTTGAGCTTGAGCGAAGCCTGGTTGACCACCAGGCGCGAACTGATCTGCATGATCTCCTCGACCTCGACCAGCTTGTTGGCCTTGAGCGTGTTGCCGGTCGAGACCAAGTCGACGATGGCGTCGGCCAGGCCCGTCAGCGGCGCCAGCTCCATCGAACCGTACAGCTTGATGAGGTCGACGTGCACGCCCTTGTTGGCGAAGTGCTCGCGGGCGATGCTGGTGTATTTCGTGGCCACGCGGATGCGGGCACCCTGCTTCACGGCGGCTTCGTAGTCGAAGTCGGCGCGCACGGCCACGCTCATGCGGCACTTGGCGATGTTCAGGTCGAGCGGCTGGTAGAGGCCATCGCTGCCGTCCAGGCTGCCCGCGTGCTCGATGAGGATGTCCTTGCCGGCCACGCCGATGTCGGCCCCTCCGTGCTGCACGTAGGTGGGCACGTCGGTGGCGCGCACCAGCACCACGCGCACGTCGTCGCGATTGGTGGGCAGGATCAGCTTGCGCGACTTTTCAGGGTCTTCGAGCACTTGGATGCCGGCGGCGGCCAGCAGCGGCAGGGTCTCTTCGAAGATGCGGCCTTTGGACAAAGCGAGGGTAATCATGGCTATGGTCTGGTCTGGTGCATCGGCCCGATCAAGCGGACACCGCAGATCTGGCTTCGCCAGGCTGCTGGTGTCGCCCCCTCGAGGGGGCGCGCGAAGCGCGTAGGGGGTGGGTCATTTCACACGTTCGATGTCAGCACCGATGCCGCGCAGCTTTTCTTCCATGCGGTCGTAGCCACGGTCGAGGTGGTAGATGCGGTCGACCAGGGTCTCGCCCTCGGCCACGAGGCCGGCGATGACCAGGCTGGCCGAGGCGCGCAGGTCGGTGGCCATGACGGTGGCGCCCGACAGGCGTGGCACGCCGGTGACCACCGCGCTGTGGCCGTCAACCTCGATTTTCGCGCCCAGGCGGATCAGCTCGTTGACGTGCATGAAGCGGTTCTCGAAGATGGTCTCGTGGATGGCCGCGGTGCCTTCGGCGATGCAGTCGAGCGCCATGAACTGGGCCTGCATGTCGGTCGGGAAGCCCGGGTGCTCCTTGGTGCGGAAACCCACGGCCTTCGGGCGCGCGTTGCTCGCCACGCGGATCCAGCCTTCGCCGATTTCGACCTGCACGCCGGCTTCGCGCAGCTTGTCGATGACGGCTTCAAGCTGCTCGGCATCGGTGCGGCGCAGGGTGACGTCGCCGCCGGCCGCGCCCACAGCGCACAGGAAGGTGCCGGTCTCGATGCGGTCGGGGATGATGTGGTGGGCCTTCTCGGGCGTGAGGCCGTGCAGGCGCTCGACGCCCTGGATGCGCACGCGGTGGGTGCCGGCGCCTTCAATCTTCGCGCCCATGGCGATCAGCAGGTTCGCCAGGTCGACGATCTCGGGCTCTTGCGCGGCGTTTTCCAGCACCGTCTCGCCCTCGGCCAGGGTGGCGGCCATCATCAGGTTCTCGGTGCCGGTGACGGTGACCATGTCGGTGGTGATGCGCGCGCCCTTCAGACGCCCGGGCTGGCCGTTGGCGCCCAGCGGCGTGCGGGCCTCGATGTAGCCGTGCTCCACGGTGATCTCGGCGCCCATGGCCTGCAGGCCCTTGATGTGCTGGTCGACCGGGCGCGAACCGATGGCGCAGCCGCCGGGCAGCGACACGCGCGCGCGGCCGAAGCGCGCCAGCAGCGGGCCGAGCACCAGGATGGAGGCGCGCATGGTCTTGACCAGCTCGTACGGCGCTTCGGGGGTGTGCACGTCCGAGGCGTTCAGGGTGATGCGGGTGGCATCCGCCTCGTCGGCCACGTGGGTGACGCCCATGTTGCCCAGCAACTTGAGCGTGGTGCCGACGTCCTTGAGGCGCGGCACGTTGTGCAAGGCAACGGGCTCGGCGGCCAGCAGCGTGGCGCAGAGGTCAGGCAGGGCGGCGTTCTTGGCGCCGGAGATGGTCACCTCGCCTTGCAGGCGGCGACCGCCGCGGATCAGGAGTTTGTCCATGAAACACAATGGGCGCACGGCCACCCGACCGCGGGTGACGATGCGCCATGCAAAAAATCGTCGAGGGGTTGATCAGGCCTTGAACGCGCTTCAGCCCTGCTGCGACCATTCGGCCGGGGTCAGGGTCTTCATCGACAGGGCGTGGATCTCAGCGCGCATTCTATCGCCCAGGGCTTGGTAAACCCGCTGGTGGCGGGCGACCCGGTTCTTTCCTTCGAACTCGGCCGAGACGATCGTGGCGAAGAAGTGCTGGCCATCGCCCTCCACGCTCAGGTGGGTGCAAGGCAGGCCGGCAGCGATGTACTGCTGGACGAGGTCGGGCGTGGGATTGGCCATGGTGGACTCGGGCGTGTGAGCAGGTTGAACGAAGATGGGGCGCGGGAATCGAGGGCGAGGCGGTATGGCGGTGTTGAGGCCGGCCTCAATGACGGATCTTGTAGCCGGTCTTCAGCAGGCGCAAGGCCAAACCGGCGACCAAGGCTGTCGCACAGCCGACCACGCCCAGGCTGATCCAGGGGCTGACATCGCTTTGGCCAAAGAAACCGTGACGGAAGCCGTCGATCAGGTAGAAAAAGGGGTTCAGGCGCGAAACGCCATGCCAGAACGGCGGCAGCGAGTGCACGGAATAGAACACGCCCGAGAGGAAGGTCATGGGCAGGATGATGAAATTCTGGAAGGCCGCCATCTGGTCGAACTTGTCGGCCCACAGGCCAGCGATCAGGCCCAGCGAGCCCAGCAGGCAGCCGCCCAGCAGGCCGAATGCCAGCGCCCACAGCGGCTGGGCGAACTGCGGCGGCGTGAACCACAAAGTGGCCAGCCACACGCCAGTGCCCACCAGCAGGCCGCGCACCAGCGATGCCCCCACGTAGGCCAGGAACCAGGCGCGGTGCGACAGCGGCGTCAGCAACACGAAGACGAGGTTGCCGGTGATCTTGCTTTGGATGAGCGACGAAGAGCTGTTGGCGAATGCGTTCTGCAACAGCGACATCATCACCAGCCCGGGCACCAGGAAAGCGGTGTAGCCCACGCCCTTGTAGACCTGGACATGGTCTTCGAGCACGTGGCCGAAGATCAGCAGGTAGAGCACGGCCGTGAGCACGGGGGCGCCCACCGTCTGGAAGCTGACCTTCCAAAAGCGCAGCACCTCCTTGGTGAACAGCGGGCGGGCGCCCTGGAAGGAATCGCGCCAGTTCATCATGCCGCCCTCCCCGCGCCATCGGCGGTCATGGGTGCGGCCCCCTCCCCAGCTGCGCCAACGGCCGGCGGAGGCGGCGTCAGCCGGCCCTGCATGATGGCCAGGAAGATGTCCTCCAGGTCGGCGCGACCGATCTCCAGGTCTTCGATGGTGCAACCTGCTTGCCGAAGCATGGCCAGGCTCTGCTCGACCTCTGCCGCGTCGTGCGCCGTGAGCTGCACGATGCGGCCAGTGACACGGGCACGGGCCGCCAGCTCGGGCGGCAAGGCGGCGTCGGTCTTGAAGCGCAACATGGTCGAGGCCGTGCCCGCCAGCAAGGCCGAGGTGCGGTCGAGCGCCACCAGTTGCCCTTGCTTGAGCATGCCGATGCGGTGGCACAGGGCCTCGGCCTCTTCGAGGTAGTGGGTGGTCAGCAGCACCGTGTGGCCGGCCTTGTTGAGCTTGGCGATGAACTGCCACAGCGTCTGGCGCAGCTCGACGTCCACCCCGGCGGTCGGCTCGTCGAGCACGATCACAGGCGGGCGATGCACCAGCGCCTGCGCGACCAGCACGCGCCGTTTCATGCCGCCGGAGAGCTGCCGCATGTTCGCCTCGGCCTTGTCGGCCAGGCCCAGGTTGGCCAGCAGCTCGTCGATCCAGTCGTCGTTGCGACGCAGGCCGAAGTAGGCGCTCTGGATGCGCAGCGTTTCACGCACCGAAAAGAAGGGGTCGAAGACCAGCTCCTGCGGGACCACGCCCAGCGCGCGGCGGGCGTCGGCGTAGTCGCTCACCACGTCGTGCCCCTGCACGGTGACCCGGCCCGAGGTGGCGCGGCTGAGGCCCGCCAGGATGCTGATGAGGGTGGTCTTGCCCGCGCCGTTGGGGCCCAGGAGGCCGAAGAATTCGCCCGGCTGGATGTCGAAGCTGACGCCCTGGAGGGCGCGCACCTCGCGTCCGGCGGAGGAAAAGGTCTTGGTGACGTGCTGGAAGGAAACGGCGCTCATGGAGCGGAAGATTGTACGGAGCACCCCAAGGTGACGTTGGGCAGGGGACATTGCGGCCCTGCTTTGAGGGGGCAGGTGCACATCGAGCCACGTTCAACGGGCGCTAACATTCGGCGCACCCATCAACTGGCGGCCGCAACCGGAACGCGCCGCCCCATTGCCACAACGAGGAGACCGACATGTCCGACCTGCAAGCCCGTTTCGAGAAGGCCCTGGCCGATTCCAAGCTGCTGCCCGCCAAGCCCGATAACAACACCCTGCTGAAGATCTACTCGCTGTACAAGCAAGGCAGCGTGGGCGATGTGCAGGGCGACCGCCCCGGCATGATGGATTTCGTCGGCCGCGCCAAGTACGACGCCTGGGCCGAGCTGAAAGGCAAGTCCCAGGACGCCGCCAAGCAGGCCTACATCGACCTGATCGAATCGCTCAAGCCCTGAGCCTCAAGCCAGCCCCTGGGCCTTCTCGATGATGCGGCCCAGGCTCTTGTTGACCTCGGCCTCGATCATGGGCTTGAGGGGCGCCATCATCATGCCGAGCTTGATCTTCAAGTCGAACTCGGTGCCCGAGACCTGCATCGTGCCCTTGACGCCCATGCGTTCGAACGTGATGGTGTCCTGATCGGCGCCTTCCTGGTGATCGCAGCTCAGGCCCAACTGCCCCGCCGCGCCCGCGACCCATTCCTTGGCCAGTGCACGGGCCTTATCCAGGCCCAGCGTGTGCGATCGCTGGTAATTGATCTCGCTCATGGGGGTCTCCTCGGGTGGGGCGCACACGGCGTCGCGCCCCCGAAGGCGCCACTATAAGTAACTTCTGACCCTATGGAGCGAGGGGTCCGCGCTCTGCTCGCATTCGCGCACGATGCGGGTCAGGCAGGCATCCGCCTGCACAGGGCCAAGCCATTGCGCGAGCATCACGTAGGCCGCGTTGATGAGGCTGGTGCCGGCCCCACGCGCAGGCCACTCGCCCATCAGGTTCGCGCCGTGCGCGTGGATCCAGCTCAACGCTCGCTGCTGTTGCACGGCGCTCAGGCGCGATTGGCTGACATGCTGGGCCAGACCTTGCCGCCATCGCACCGCCAGAAAGGCCGGCCCGAGCGCGCGCTCCACGTGGCGCTCCATTGCGTGGATGATGACCTGGACGACCCGCGCGTCCTGGCTCGGCGCAACGGGCGACGCCACCTGCACGGCCGGTGCGCCCGATGCCAGGCGCTGCAGGGAACGGATGATCTGCAGGTGGATTTCCGCCTCCCGGCCCTGCAGGTTGAATTGCTGGGCCACCTGGCGGCAGTAGCGGCTCAAGCCCGCCAGGCTGGTCTGCCCGGCCGATGTCGGCGACATGGGCTGCCACAAGGCCGCCGCCTGCCTGGCGGCCTCGGGTTCGAGGTAGGTGCCCAACACCTGCTGCACGGCCGCGATGGCCAGGTCTTGCTCAGCCATGCCGCACACCCCGGTGGACAGCTTCCTGCTGGAACTCGGGGTAGCCCAGTTCGTGGTGCTCGCTGAAGTCCAGGCCGCGCTGCTCATCGAGGGTGGATGCGCGCATGGGCACGAACTTGTCGAGCAGCCAGTACATCAGCAGCGATCCACCGAAGCCCCAGACGAAGGCCGCCAGGCAGCCCAGCGCTTGCACGCCCAGTTGCGACAGGTCGAACAGGTGCCCGCTGCGGAACAACCCCGCTGCCAGGGTGCCCCACACCCCGCCGACCACGTGCACCGAAACCGCGCCCACCACGTCGTCCACACGCAGGCGGTCGAGCACGGGCGCAGCGAGCACACTCAGCGCCCCACCGACGAAACCAGCCAGCACGGCAAAGCCTGGCTCCATGACGTGGCAGCCCGCCGTCACCGACACCAGGCCAGCAATCGAGCCGTTGAGCGTCAGGGTCATCATCAGCTTGCTGCGAAGCAGCGTCATCGCGGCCATGGCGCCCAGGGCGCCAGCCGCGCCGCCCAGGTGGGTGTTCAGGGCAATGCGCCCCAGACCCACGGAAGCCGCCATCGTGCTGCCCGCGTTGAAGCCAAACCAGCCCAGCCACAGGATGAAGGCACCGAGGGCGACCAGGGTGAGGTTGTGGCCCTGGATCTCGCGCGGCCGGCCATCCGGCCCGAAGCGGCCGAGTCGGGGGCCAACCACCAGCAGCGCCGCCAGCGCGGCCCAGCCACCGATGGCGTGCACCACCGTCGAGCCCGCGAAATCGATGAAGCCCATCTGCTTGAGCCAGCCCTCGCCGCCATGCGCGCCGCCCCAGGCCCAGGCGCCGAACACGGGGTAGATGAGCGCGGTGATGAGGACCGAGCCGGTGATGTAGGCCGAGAACCGCGTGCGCTCGGCGATGGCACCGCTGACGATGGTCGCCGAGGTGGCCGCGAACATCATCTGGAAGAAGAGCCCCCCGTACTGGGACTCGGGCACGCCTTGCAGCGCGAAAGCCGATGTGCCCAGCCAGCCGGTGTGGTTGGCCCCGAACATCAGGCCGTAGCCGACCAGCCAGAACGCGACCGCGCCGAAGCACATGTCGCAGTAGTTCTTCATGATCACGTTGATGGTGTTCTTGGCGCGGGCCATGCCCGACTCGAGGAAGGCGAAACCCGCCTGCATGAAGAACACCAGTGCGCCCGCCACCACCAGCCACAACATGTTGACGGCTTCGGCCAGGCTTTTGTCCAAGACTGCAGATTCAAGCATGGGCGGCTCTACAGCAATCCCCATACCAGCTTCCCTGCACCCGTCAGGGGCGCATGGCTCGCAGTAAGATGTTTTTCTTCGCCACGACCGTTTGCGCTCCATGACCGTGACCCTCGCCTCCACCGACGTCGTCTTGCCGGAACTGCTCGACGACGCCGAGGCGATGCGTGCCATCCGCCGGGACATCCACGCCCACCCCGAACTCTGTTTCGAGGAGGAGCGCACCTCCGATCTGGTCGCGCGCACGCTCGCCAACTGGGGCATCGAGGTGCACCGGGGCCTGGGCAAGACGGGGGTGGTCGGCGTCATCCAGGGGCGTCCGGGCAAGCGGGCCGTGGGCCTGCGCGCCGACATGGACGCCCTGCCCATGACGGAGCACAACACCTTCGCCCACGCCAGCCGCCACCAAGGCAAGATGCACGCATGCGGCCACGACGGCCACGTCGCCATGCTGCTGTCGGCCGCTCGCCACCTGGCCGCCACGCGTGACTTCGACGGCACCGTCTACCTCGTGTTCCAGCCGGCCGAAGAAGGCGGCGGCGGCGCGCGCGAGATGATGAAGGACGGCCTGTTCGAGCGTTTCCCGATGGATGCCATCTTTGGCATGCACAACTGGCCGGGCATGCCGGTGGGCAGCTTCGCCGTGCGCAACGGGCCCTGCTTCGCCTCCAGCAACGAGTTCCACATCACCATCCGGGGCAAGGGCTGCCATGGCGCCATGCCGCACCTGGGCATCGACCCGGTGCCGATCGCCTGCCAGCTCGTTCAGGCCTACCAGACCATCCTGACGCGCAACATGCGCCCGGTCGAAACCGGCGTCATCTCGGTGACCATGATCCAGGCCGGCGAAGCCACCAACGTCATCCCCGAGTCGGTGGTGATGCAAGGCACGGTGCGTACTTTCACCACCGAAACTCTCGACCTGATCGAGAACCGCATGCGCGAGCTCACGCGCCACCTCTGCGCCGCCCATGGCGCCGAGGCCGATTTCGAGTTCAGCCGCAACTACCCGCCCACGGTGAACCACCCGGCCGAAGCCGCCTTCGTGCGTCAGGTCATGGTCGACCTGGTGGGCGCGGACAAGGTGCAGGAATTCGAGCCCACCATGGGCGCCGAGGATTTCAGCTACTTCCTGCAAGGCAAGCCCGGCGCCTACTTCGTGATCGGCAATGGCGACGGCACGCACCGCGAGGGCGGCCACGGCCTGGGGCCCTGCACGCTGCACAACCCCAGCTATGACTTCAACGACCAGTTGCTGCCCTTGGGGGCGACGCTGTGGGTGAAGCTGGTGCAACGCTGGCTGGCACAGCCCTGAACAACACCGGTTTTTTCAGGGCATGAAGCGCCCACCAGGGCGGGTATGCTTGGCCGCCATGTACGCGTCGCATTTCGGCCTGAAGCAGGCGCCGTTTTCCATCGCGCCTGATCCGCGCTACCTGTTCATGAGCGAACGCCACCGCGAGGCGCTCGCTCACTTGCTCTATGGGGTGGGCGGCGGCGGCTTCGTGCTGCTCACCGGCGAGATCGGGGCCGGCAAGACCACGGTCTGCCGCTGCTTCCTGGAGCAGATCCCGCGCCGCTGCAACGTGGCCTACATCTTCAACCCGAAGCTGAGCACGGGCGAACTGCTGCAAAGCATCTGCGACGAGTTCCGCATTCCGCTGCCCGAGGGTTCCGAGGCCTCGCTCAAGGCGCACGTCGACGCGCTCAACCAGTTCCTGCTCAAGACCCACGCTGTCGGGCAGAACAACGTCCTGATCATCGACGAGGCCCAGAACCTGTCGCCCGAGGTGCTGGAGCAGTTGCGCTTGCTGACCAACCTGGAGACCAACGAGCGCAAGCTGCTGCAGATCATCCTCATCGGCCAGCCAGAGTTGCGACAGATGCTGGCCCAGCCCGAGCTGGAGCAGTTGGCGCAACGGGTGATTGCGCGATACCACCTCGACGCGCTGTCCGAAGAGGAGACCGCGCAGTACATCCAGCACCGGCTGGAGACCGCTGGGCTCAAACGCGGCAGCCTGTTCGAGCGCAAGGCGCTCAAGCGCATCCACGAGCTGACCCGGGGCGTGCCCCGCCGCATCAACCTGCTGTGCGACCGGGCCCTGCTGGGCGCTTATGCCGAGGGCAAGTCGCGGGTGGACAAGGCCATCGTGGAAAAGGCCGCCACGGAGGTTTTCGAGTCGCTGGCCGTGCCCGATGCTTCCGCGAAAGCCGCCGCGCGCAAGGACGACGCTGGCCGACGTGACCGAAACGACCGAAGTGAGCGGAGCGCTCAGACCGCCCTCTCTGCCTGGCCGAATTGGACCTGGGCCGTCTTCGGCACGGGCGTGACACTGAGTCTGGCGGGGGCCGGCCTGAGCGCCTGGCTGCACTGGGCGGGACCGGGCAAGTCTTCAGCAGGAGCGGCCACGGTGGCGCAGGCGGCGTCGGCATCGGCGTCTCGGCCCACGGCCGCCGCGCCCGCCGAGCCGCGCCCGCCGCTGGTGGATGCGGCCACACTCATGCAGAGCGCCGCGCCCACCGAGGCCGCGGCGTGGCAGGACCTGGCAGCCCTGTGGCGGTTCGACCTGAAAACCGGCGGCGACCCCTGCAACCAGCTCTACCGCGCCCGCCTGATCTGCTTTCGCAACAGCGGCGGCCTGAGCCTGCTCACCCAGCTCGACCGCCCTGCCCTGCTGACCTTGCAGGATGGCGGAGGGGCCACGCGCCACACGGTGCTCACGCGCCTGGTGGGCGACGAAGCCTGGCTGCAATCGGGCGACAAGCAGGTGCGCTTGCCCCTGGCCGTGCTCTCGGGCCTGTGGCGCGGTGATTTCGCCACCCTCTGGCTCGCGCCGGAGGGCTACCGCGCCAAGGTGCAACTGGGCCAGACCGGCCCGGTGGTCGACTGGCTGGCCGAACAGCTCGGCCGCATCGACAAGCAGCCGGCAGCGATCCCCGCTCGCTTCGACCGCGCCTTGCAGGCCCGGCTGCAAGGCTTTCAACTGGCACAGGGGCTCAAGCCCGATGGCGTTGCCGGTGCGACCACGTTCATGCAGATCAACCGGGCGGTGGGCATCGCCGAGCCTCGGCTGCAGCCCCTTGCCCGCCAGACCAAGGCCCCACGCTGAAGGATCGAGCCACCCATGTCCTACATCCTCGAAGCGCTGAAGAAGGCCGACGCCGCCCGTGAGCGCGAGCGCGAAGCCGTGCCCGGGCTGCACAGCCGGCATGACCACGCCTTGCCCGATGACACCGATGAGCGCGCCGAAGCCGGCGCCCCGCCGCGCACCCCTTGGCTGGTGGGCGGTATCGCGGGAGGGGTGGTGATCGCGGCGGCGCTGTTCTGGCTGCTCGGCCGCTCGGGGCCGGATGCGCCGGTGGCGACTGAAACGCGTCCGATGCCGATGCATGGCCAAGTGGGTGATATCGGTGGAGCGGGCAACGCCGGCGAAGCGGCGCCATCGCCAGGCGCCACCGCGCCGATGCCCTTGCCGATGCAGGCGCCGCCCGTGACGTCCGTGACGCCTGCTCCGGGACCATCCGCCACCTCGCACGTGCCTTCTCCATCCGGCACGGCGTCGCCTCCCGCCACCACGAACACCCGCGCCACACCCGCGGCGCAGGATCCGCTGCGTGTCGATCCGTCCTTGCGCGAGACCGGCCCCAAGGTCGTCCCGATGCAGGACCTGCCGGACAACATCCGCCGCGAGCTGCCGCAACTGACCGTGGGTGGCGCCATGCACTCCGATGTGGCCGCCAACCGCATGCTGGTGCTCAATGGCGGTGTGTTCCGCGAGGGTGACCAGCCGGCGCCTGGCGTCGTGCTCGAAGAGATCCGGCTGAAGTCAGCGGTGCTGCGCTACAAGGGCTATCGCTACAGCATCACTTACTGAATCGGCCCGAGAAACAAAAAGCGCCCCGCGGGGCGCCTTCATCGCGAACGTGAACCGCGCGAATCAAGCCGCAGCCGGCGACTCCGCGCAACGGCTGGCCAGGTGCGCCAGCGCCTCCTCGACCTGGTCCACCAGCACAAGGCAAAGGTCACCCGGCTGCAAGCGCTCCAAGGCCGTGTCGATGGCCACGAACTCACCACGGATCTCTTCCACGTGCTGCACGCGCTGGGCCTTGCTCAGGCCCTCGCGCAGCAGGCGCAGCACCTCGCCGTCCTCGCGGCCACGCTGGCAGGCATCCTGGTAGAGGAAGAAATCGTCGAAGGCGTCGCCGAGGATGGCCGTCTGCTCGCGGATGTCCTCGTCGCGACGGTCGCCCGCCCCGCTGATCACCACCGAGCGGCGCTTGGCCGGGATGCCGTTGACCGCCCCCACCAGCGCGCGCATGGCATCGGGGTTGTGGCCGTAGTCGGCGATCACGGTGGCGCCCTTGTAGGTCATCACGTTGAAGCGGCCTGGTGCGTTGTCCGAGTCGTTGACGAAGCTGGCCAGGCCGTTGCGGATCACGTCCCAGTCCAGACCGGCGCTCCAGGCCGCGCCCACCGCCGCCATCACGTTCTCGACCTGGAAGCCGATGGTGCCGCCACGGGTCAGCGGGATGTCGCGCAGGGGCAGGAACTCGCGCCAGCTGCCTTCGGCCGCCACGATGGCCTCGCCGTCCACGCAGATGGTGCGCTTGCCTTGCGCGCGGTGCGCGGTCAGCACGGGGTTGTGCGGGTCCATCGCGAAGAAGATGACGCCACCGGGGCACTTCGGAGCCATGGCGACGACGATCGGGTCGGCGGCGTTGAGCACCGCGTAACCATCGGGCGCCACGTTCATGACGATGACGCGCTTGAGCACCGCCAGGTCTTCGACCGTGGTGATGTAGTTCAGGCCCAGGTGGTCGCCCGCGCCGATGTTGGTGACCACGGCCGTGCCGCAGCGGTCGAAACCCAGGCCTTCGCGCAAGATGCCGCCCCGGGCGGTTTCGAACACGGCGGCATCGACGTCCGGGTGCACCAGCACGTTGCGCGCGCTGCGTGGGCCCGAGCAGTCGCCGCTGTCGATCTGGCGGCCGTTGACGTAGACACCATCGGTGTTGGTCATGCCCACGCGCAGGCCGCTGGTGGCCAGCAGGTGGGTGACGAGGCGCGCGCTGGTGGTCTTGCCGTTGGTGCCCGTCACCGCGACGATGGGGATGCGCCCGTCGTCGCCCGGCTTGTACAGGTTGGCGATCACCGCCTCGCCGACGTTGCGCCCCTTGCCGTAGGAAGGCGATAGGTGCATGCGCAGGCCCGGCGCGGCGTTGACCTCGACGATGCCGCCGTTCTGGGTTTCGAGCGGGCGGTGCACGCTCTCGGCCAGCACGTCCACGCCGCAGATCTCCAGGCCGATGCATTGCGCCGCCGCGATGGCGCGCGCCGCGACCTCGGGGTGCACGTCGTCGGTCACGTCGGTGGCAGTGCCGCCGGTGGAGAGGTTGGCGTTGTTGCGCAGGATGACCCGGCGGCCCTTCTCGGGCACGTCATCGGCCGTGAGGCCCTGCACCTGCAGGCGCGCGATGGCGATCTCGTCGATGCGGATCTTGGTGAGCGATGTGGCGTGGCCCTGGCCGCGCCGGGGGTCTTCGTTGACCTTGTCGACCAACTGGCGCACGGTGTGCACGCCGTCGCCGATCACATGCGGCGGGTCGCGGCGGGCGGCTGCCACCAGGCGGTCACCCACCACCAGCAGGCGGAAGTCGTTGCCGGGCAGGTAGCGCTCGACCATCACCTCGCCGTACTCAGCGGCCACCTTGTAGGCGATGGCCAGGTGATCGTGGCTGACGATGTTGACCGTCACGCCCTTGCCCTGGTTGCCGTCGCGCGGCTTGACCACCACGGGCCAGCCGATCTCCTCGACCACCTTGGCGGCGTCTTCGAGGTCGGTCACCGGACGGCCGACGGGCACCGGCACACCGGCGGCGGCCAGCAGGCGCTTGGTCAGGTCCTTGTCTTGTGCGATGGATTCGGCGACGGCGGAGGTGTTGTCCACCTCGGCGGCCCAGATGCGGCGCTGCTTGCTGCCCCAACCGAATTGCACGAGCGAGCCTTGCGTCAAGCGGCGATAGGGGATGCCGCGCACGATGGCCGCATCAACGATGGAGCCGGTGCTGGGGCCCAGTCGCACGTCTTCATCGAGCTCGCGCAGCTCGGCCAGGGCGGCCTCGATGTCGAAGGCTTCGCCCTTGAGCGCGGCTTCGACGAGGGCGATGGCGTGGTCGAAAGCTTTCTTGCCAACCGACTCCTCACTGTACTCGACCACGACCTGGTAGGTGCCGGCCTCGACCGTCTCGGCGGTGCGGCTGAAAGTGACGGGGCAGCCAGCCTGGGCCTGCAGGGCCAGGGCCACGGTTTCGAGCACATGGGCCAGGCTGATCTGGCCGGGGCGGCCGTCCGGACGCAGCGCGCCCATGCTGGGGAAAAGCTTGCGCACGCGGGCCTCGAAGCCATCGAGGGCCTCGATCTGCCGCTCCTGGGGCTCGCAGCTCACAACCGCCTCGATGGCGGTGTGACGACTCCAGAGGTTCGGGCCACGCAGGGCGCGGATGCGGGAAACGTCCATGTCGGTCTCTCGGGGCGGGGCTTGTTCGCGTTTACTTCTTGGGCGAGGGGTCGAAGGTTTCCAGGCCGGCGGCGATCAGCTCGGGCGAGATGCCCAGCGACCACGCCACGGCGGCGGCGGCGAGCAGGGCCCGCACGCTGCTGCCAGCCACGGGCTGCTCGCCCATGCCTGCCGTGATGCGGCGCGCGGCGGCGCTGTCGAGGTCGGCGCAGCGGATCGCGGTGTGGCCGTTGTGGCTCAGCAGCACGTGGTGGCCTTGCACCGACACGGTCCTGCCGCCCTTGGCGCGGTGGGCTGCCAGCGCGGGGTTGTCGTGGTCGGTGTCGTAGAGGATGACATCGCCATCGCACAGCTCGGCCATTTCGAGCAGGCGGGCGTCGGCGGCATTGAGCACGGCCACGCCATCGGGCAGGACCACGTCCACCTGCGTGCGCAGCACCTTGAACATCTGCTGCGGCTCTTGGATGTCGTGGCGAGCCAGCGCCGATGCCACGGGCGCTTCGGCGCCACGCAGGTCGGTCACCACGCCGACGGCGCAGCGGTCGTAGGCCAGGCCGTCTTCGAGGATGGTCTCGGCGCCGTTTTCCAGCACGATGGCGTTGACCTCTCGGTTCATCAACAAGCGCTGGCCGGAAGCGAAGTTGGCACGGTTGCCGGCCTCGACCTGGCGGCTGCCCAGGAACAGGCCGTCTCGGCAGGCCAGGCCGACATGGCGGCCGCTCAGGTGCAGCAACCAGGCCACCAGGCGGGCGATGGCGGTGGTGCCCAGCGAGCCCGCCACGCCGATGATGGGCACGCGGCCCGTTTCGTCTTCGTGGAAAAGGTGGTCGGCGATGGCCTTGCCCACGGGGCGCGGCAGCCCTTCGGCCGGCTTGAGGTGCATCAGCAGGCCCGGGCCGGCGTTGACCTCGACGATGGCGCCGCGCTGAGGGGCCATCGGCTTGGAGACATCGGTGATCACCAGGTCGATGCCGGCGATGTCCAGGCCGACCACGCGGGCAGCCAGCGAAGCGGCGTGGGCCACATCGGGGTGGACCTCGTCGGTGCAATCGATGGCGACGTTGCCGTTGCGTTGCACCAGCACGCGCTGGCCGTCGGCGGGCACAGAGTCACCGCTCAGGCCCTGGCGCTCCAGCAACAGGCGCATGGCCGGCTCGCGATCGAGGATGATGGTTTCGAGCGGGAATTCTTCGGCCTCGCCACGGCGGGGGTCGCTGTTGAGCTGTTCGTCGATCAACTTGACGACGCTGTCGCGACCATTGCCGACGATCCAGAGGCTTTCGCCACGCGCCGCCGCCACCACCTTGCCGCCCACCACCAGCAGGCGATGCTCGTCGCCGGGGATGAAGCGCTCGACGATGACGTCGCTGCCCTCGGCCTCGGCGACCTTGAAGGCGGCTTCGACGTCGGCGCGCGTGCTGAGCTCCAGCGACACGCCACGGCCATGGTTGCCGTCCAGCGGCTTGACCACCACCGGCAGGCCCAGGTCTTCGGCGGCTTCCCACGCGGCTTCGGGGCTGTCGACCACCTCGCCTTCGGGCACGGGCACGCCGCACGATTTGAGCAAGGTCTTGGTCAGGTCCTTGTTGCCGGCGATGCCTTCGGCGATGGCGCTGGTCTTGTCGGTCTCGGCCGTCCAGATGCGGCGCTGCGCGGCGCCGTAGCCCAGCTGGACCAGGTTGCCGTCGTTCAGGCGGATGTGCGGGATGCCGCGGTCGGTGGCCGCGCCGACGATGGCGGCCGTGGACGGGCCGAGGTAGCAGTCGTCGATCTGGGTGCGGATGGCCTCGACGGCGGTGGGCACGTCGAAGGCTTCGTCGTTGATGGCGGCCATCAGCAGGCGGTGGCCCTGCTCCAGCGCCGCGCGGGCGACCTGCTCGTCGCGGGCGCGGAAAACCATGCGGTAGACGCCGGGCCGCGAGGTGCTGCGCGTCTGGCCGAAACCGGTGGGCATGCCCGAGAGGTTGAGCAGCTCGATGACGATGTGCTCCAGCACGTGGCCGGCCCAGGTGCCTTCTTCCAGGCGCTGGATGAAGCCGCCCCGCTCGCCCACGCCGCAGTGGTGCTCAATCAGCGCCGGCAGCCAGGTGGTGAGCCGCTGGTTGAAGCCGGGCAGCAGGTTGGAGGGGTGATCCTCCAGTTCGCCCAGGTCGAGCCAGACCTCCATGACGGGGCGGTAGGTCCAGATGTTGGGGCCACGCAGGTAGTTGATGCGCAGCAGTTTCAGGTCGTTCTTTTTGCTCATTTCACCAGCCGGTGTTGCGTCCTGCTCTTGCTCGACAGTGCCAGTCACCATGGACCAAACCCCACATTGTGCGCCGGGCTTGGGCGAGAATGTGCGCTTGCGCGCTGGGAGATCTTCATTTTTCCCTCGCGAACCGACATCGCCATGCACCAACACCATGCATCCGGGGCCGCCGGGCACCCGGCTGAACCAGAACACGCCAGCGCCGATTTGCCGCTGGCTGCCGATGAAAACGTCCTGAACCGCCTGGAGGTTGACCTCGACGGCGAATTGCGCTTCAGCACAAGCCCCCTGGTGCTGACCGACCGCCGCCTGTTGACGCGGGCTGCTGCCGGCGCAGGCTGGCAAAGCTGGGCCATCCAGCCAGGGCTGCAACTGCGCCACCACGACCACGCGGGCGTCGGCACCCTGTCATTGCACGATGTGAACGGGCAACTGGCCCAATGGCGCTTCACCCTCGCCCTGCACGCCCCGGTGCTGCGCTTGGTGGAGCAGTTCGAACGCCGCCAGCAGGCCCTGCAAACCGGCCTGGCAGAGGAAGAAGACGACAGCGCTCGCTGCCCCACCTGCAAGGCCCAGATGCCGCCCGACGCGGAAGAGTGCCCGGTCTGCCACCGTGAGAACCAGGCGCCGCCTTCGACCTGGGTGCTGCTGCGCCTGTGGCGCTTTGCCCGCCCCTACCAGGGCAAGCTGCTGGCGGGTTTCCTGCTCACGCTGGCCTCCACCGCCGCCACCTTGGTGCCGCCCTACCTGACCATGCCGCTGATGGACCAGGTGCTGATCCCCTTCCAGAACGGCCAGGCCATCGACACCGAGAAGGTCTACCTGTTGCTGGGCGGCCTGCTCGGCTCGGCGCTGCTGGCCTGGGCGCTGGGCTGGGCGCGCACCTACCTGCTGGCGCTGGTCTCCGAGCGCATCGGCGCCGACCTGCGCACCACCACCTTCGAGCACCTGATGCGCCTGTCGCTGGACTACTTCGGCTCCAAGCGCACCGGCGACCTGATGAACCGCGTCGGCTCCGAGACCGACCGCATCAACGTCTTCCTGTCGCTGCATGCGCTCGACTTCGCCACCGACGTGTTGATGATCGCCATGACGGCCGTCATCCTCGTGTCCATCAACCCGTGGCTGGCGCTGGTCACCCTGGTGCCCCTGCCCTTCATCGCCTGGCTGATCCACCTGGTGCGCGACCGCCTGCGCACCGGCTTCGAGAAGATCGACCGCGTCTGGGGCGAGGTCACCAACGTGCTGGCCGACACCATCCCCGGCATCCGCGTGGTCAAGGCCTTCGCCCAGGAAAAGCGCGAGGCCGACCGCTTTCGCGCCGCCAACCAGTACAACCTCGAGGTCAACGACAAGCTCAACAAGACCTGGTCGCTGTTCACGCCGACGGTGTCGCTGCTGACCGAGATCGGCCTGCTGGTGGTCTGGGCGTTCGGCATCTGGCTGGTCTCGCACCACGACATCACCGTGGGTGTGCTGACGGCCTTCATCGCCTACATCGGGCGCTTCTACGGCCGGCTCGACTCGATGAGCCGCATCGTCTCGGTCACGCAGAAGGCGGCGGCCGGCGCGAAGCGCATCTTCGACATCCTCGACCACGTCTCCAACGTGCCGGACCCGGTCAACCCTGTGCCGATGAAGTCGCTCGAAGGCCGCATCGAGATGGACGGCATCGGCTTCCGCTATGGCAGCCGTTCGGTGATCCGGGGCCTGAGCCTGGACATCCGGCCCGGCGAGATGATCGGCCTGGTGGGTCATTCGGGCTCGGGCAAATCGACGCTGGTCAACCTGATCTGCCGCTTCTACGACGTGACCGACGGCGCCATCCGCGTCGATGGGGTCGACATCCGCCGCATCGCAGTGGCTGACTTCCGCCGCCACATCGGCTTGGTGCTGCAAGAGCCCTTCCTGTTCTTCGGCACCATCGCGGAGAACATCGCCTACGGCAAGCCCGAGGCCACGCGCGAAGAAATCATCGCCGCCGCCCGCGCCGCCCACGCACATGACTTCATCCTGCGCCTGCCGCATGGCTATGACTCGCTGGTGGGCGAGCGCGGCCAGGGTCTGTCGGGCGGCGAGCGCCAGCGCATCAGCATCGCGCGGGCGCTGCTCATCAACCCGCGCATCCTGATCATGGACGAGGCCACCTCGGCGGTGGACACCGAAACCGAGAAGGAGATCCAGAAGGCGCTGGACAACCTCGTGCAGGGCCGCACCACCATCGCCATCGCCCACCGGCTTTCGACGCTGCGCAAGGCCGACCGGCTGGTGGTGATGGACAAGGGCCAGGTCGTCGAGGTCGGCCCGCACGACGAGCTGATGGAACGCCGCGGCGCCTACTGGCGCCTGTACGAAGCCCAGGCCCGCAAGGCCGAGCAGGACGCGCTGCTCGAAAGCTGAGCCGCGAAAGACGCCATGACCACACATGACTTCACCCTGGCCCGCGACAGCCACGGCCGACTGAACCTGACCCTCGCCGATGGCACCGTGCACGAGGGCATCGTGCCCGTGCGTGCCTTCCCCATCAGCGCGCCTGATGGCGGCTTGTCACTGGTCAGCGCCGATGGTCACGAGCTGCGCTGGATCGACCGGCTGGCCGACCTGCCCGCCTCCGCCCGCGATTTGATCAACGCCGAACTCACCGTGCGCGAGTTCACCCCGATGATCAGCCGCATCGTCGAGGTCTCGACCTTCTCCACCCCCAGCACCTGGACGGTGGAGACGGACCGAGGCCGCACCGAGTTGGTCTTGAAAAGCGAAGACGACATCCGTCGGCTGGGCAACGGCCGCCTGCTCATCTCGACGGCGCAGGGCATGCAGTTTGGTGTCGCGCAGGCATCCGACCTCGATCGGCATTCGCGCAAACTGCTGGAACGCTTTCTCTGAACTTCAGGCCATCGATGCCGAGGACGACGGCGCGGCAGACCACGACTTCGCCGCTGGGCACCACCGAGTCGCCTTGATGTGGAGCAAGGCCATCCTTGGCCAGACGCCGAGAATGGATCGCAGTCCCCCTCTGATAAAGGAGCCTGCCATGTCCGCCATCCTCCAGCCCTCCGCCACGCTCGCGCCACGCGAACGCGCCATGCAGCCCTTCGACGTGCTCGACAGTTGCCACCGAGAGGTCGTGGTCAAGCTGCAGCAGATGAATGATCTGATCGATCACCTGGCTGACAAAGGCGTGGACGCCCACGCCAAGGAAACCGCCCACGAGATCTTCATGTTCTTCATGAACACCGCCCGCGAACACCACCTCGATGAGGAACGCCATGTCTTCCCGGCCTTGCTGCGCAGCGGTCGCGCGGACCTGATCGACGCCACCTTGCGCTTACAGCAGGACCACGGCTGGATCGAGGAAGACTGGCTGGAGCTGGCACCCCAGTTCGAATCGATCGCGGCGGGCTACCACTGGTTCAACATCGATCAGTTGCGGCTGACCGTGCCGGTGTTCCAGGCGCTCTACCACGATCACATTGCGCTGGAAGAAGCGCTGATCTACCCCGAGGCGCGCGCCCGCATCACCGAGTGGGACCTCCAGGGCATGGGCAGGGAGATGGCGCAGCGGCGCAAGCAGCGCGGGGGCGATTGAAAAGCAAGACGAAAAGCAAAACGCGCCGGCTCCAAAGCGGAGCGCTGCGCGTTGCTGCGCGGACCATCCCCGGCCAGAGCCCGGGGACTTCCTTCACATCACTTCTTGGCCTTCTTGGCAGCGGCCTTCTTGGCCGGGGCTGCGGCGCCCGCCTTGCGAGCTGCGGCCTTGGGGTCAACGGCGGCCTTGAAGGTGGCGCCGGGGGTGAACTTGGGCAGCTTGGCAGCGGCGATCTTGATCTTCGCGCCGGTGCTGGGGTTCACGCCATTGCGGGCGGCACGGGCGTGCTGCTTGAACGTACCGAAGCCAGGCACCGTGACGGCGTCACCCTTCTTCACGGCGGTGACGATGGTGTCGAGCAGCGTGTCCAGGATGCGGCCGGCTTCGGCTTTGGACAGGGTGTGCTGGTCAGCCAGACGCTGGATGAGGTCAGTCTTGTTCATGAATGAGTTTCTGGAAGGCTCCCGCAAATGACGGGCAAGGTATTGTGCAACCAAGAATGCCTTTTGGCACGGCTCCAGATCAATCGATTGCCCTGAGAGCCGCTGTTCATCGGGCATCTGGGGCCCCACCCGACCGAAACTACGATGAACACGGGGTTCGGGCGGGATCAGATCGCGCCAAAATGCCGAAATCGCCGATCACGCCTGGGCTGGATGGCTCATGGGCCGACACCCGCCGGGCGTTGCGCGCGCGCAGGGTGTCGCATGAAGCCGACAGCCGCCAAGGTCGATCTGGCGCGCAAAGCCGCAGCCCCACCGTCGCGCCCCTTGAGCCAGGATGTCGCACTGCAATGGGGGCCGACGGCTTCGCGAATGCTACAAATGTCATGGACCGGCGCCGCTGCGATTTCATGGCGAAACAGCGCGAGCCCATGCTTTGAACCCATGCAAGTCTCTGCTTGTCCACCCCTGGTAAAGCTCGCGCGCCCGGCGCCGGCCTGGCCCCGCCTGGCGGCCTGCTGGCTGCTGTGCCTGCTGGCGCTGACCGCTGGCGCGATGGGGGCCACAACACACCCTGCGCTGGCAGGGCCGACAGGGCAGGTGCAAGATCAGGTGCAAGCTCCAACGCAGAGGCCCATGCCTGTGGCAGCGGTCACATCCATGGTCGCCATGACCGTTTCGGCGGAGGCCGTGATGGCCAAAAGCGTGGGCCTGGAAAGGCCTCCGGTGCACGCATCAGCGCTTCGACGCTGGGGCCTGCGTGCGCTGGCGCTGGGCGTCGGCGCGGGCATGGGTTGGGCGTTCTTGCGCCTGGGGGCCAACACGGCAAAGCGGAAAAAAACGGCCCACGATGAGGTGCCCCGAAAAGTGCATCGATCGTGACGCTGGCCAACGCCCCACGGCCTTCAGAAAAGGGTGTCCACGGTCGCGGCGAATCGGTAGCCAGCGCCACGCTCGGTGAGGATCAGCGCGGGCTTGAGTGCGTCGGGTTCGATCTTGCGGCGCAAGCGCAGCACCTGCACATCGACGGTGCGGTCGTAAACCTCGGCGTTGTGCAGGCGGGTCATGCTGAGCAGTTGGTCGCGGCTCAACACCCGCTGAGGCGCGCTGCAAAAAGCCACCAGCAAGCTGAACTCGTGGTTGCTGAGTTCGACCTGCTGTCCATCGGGCGCCGTCAGGCGGCGCGTGCGCAGGTTCAACTCCCAGCCCGCGAATCGAAATGCGCGGCGCTTGTCGTCTTGCACGTTGATTTCGGCGCTCACCTGGTAACGGCGCATCACGGCGCGCAGGCGAGCGAGCAGCTCGCGGGGGCTGAACGGCTTGGTAACGTAGTCGTCTGCGCCGAACTCCAGGCCCATCACCCGGTCGGCCTCTTCGTTTTTGCCAGTGAGCAGCACGATGGGAACGTTGGCGCGCTCGCGCAACTGCCGCGCCAGGTGCAGGCCATCTTCCCCAGGCAGTTTCAAATCAAGCACGACGATGTCGATGGCTTCGCTGTCGAAAGCCGTCAGCATGTCTTTCCCGTTGCCCACCGAGGTGACGCGCATCTCGTTGTCGCAGAGGTAGTCGGTGAGCAGCTCGCGGATGGCGGGGTCATCGTCGACCACGAGGACATGGGGCTGCGTCTGGGCGGCGTCGAGTCCGGATCCGAGCATGGTGGTTTCAGGTCTAATGGGTCGATGATCGAACGCTCGAAGCGTCGCGCAACTGTAACGCACCCACTGTCCACGCCATGTCGCTGAATGCCATTCGCAAATCGAGCTGGTTCCGGGTCATGCTGGCGGCGGAAATCTTGTTCGCCCTGGTCGTGGCCGGGGGGCTGTGGCTGCTGCGAGCGCAAACGCTGGAGGGTGAAGCCAGGATGCTGGACGCGCTGGCCCGCGCGATGGCTCAGCAAGCCGATCGCACGCTGGGCACTGGGCAGGTGGCGTTGAAGATCACGGGGGATGAGTTGTCTCGCGGCCTGATCGCGCCATCCGGGCCTCAAACGGATGCCCTGCTGCGCGAGCGGATTCGCACGCTGCCCGGTTTCCGCGCCATCAGCTTGTTCGACGCCGAGGGGCATCGCACCGCGACCTCGCGCGATGCTTCGTCACCGCCACCTGCGACCGTCGAGTCGCGCGACTTTCACCGCGCGGCCCGCGCCGCACGGTCGCCGCAGCTCTTCCTCAGCAAGCCGTATGTCGGCAGGCTGGACGACGAGCCCTCGGTCAGCCTGTCCATCCCGTGGTTCGATGCGCAAGGGCGGTTCGCCGGTGTGGTGGCCCTGGTGGCGGACCCTGGCTTCCTCTCGGGCAGCCTGAGCCACATCGCCAGCGACAAGGACGTGCGCGCCGTTGTGCTGCGCCGCAACGCCGCCGGCAAGGTGGTGGATGTCGCGGCCGATGCGGCGCAGCCCGAGGCGGACATCCCGCCTGGGCTGCGCAATGCGTTCGATGACACCGAGCGCCCTCGTGCGCTGACAGCCGGCATGCTGGAACATGGCGACAGGCGGGTGCTGGCCACCGCCGTGCCATTGCGCGAGCTGCCGTTGGTGCAGGTGGTCTGGCGCGACACCGATGCGATCCTCACGGGCTGGAATGAACTAGCCTGGCTGGTCTTCATCGTCGTCGTGGCGATGCTGGCGGTCAGCCTGCTGGGTGGCCTGCGCAGGGCGCGCGATCAGTTGAAGGTCGAGGCGCTGGAGCAGCGTCTGACACGCAACCGCAAGCTGGAAGCCTTGGGGCAGTTGGCCGGCGGTGTGGCGCACGACTTCAACAACGTGCTGGCCGCCGTGGTGGGCTTCGGCGAGATGGCCCGCCAAGCTTCGGGAGAAGGCAGCCGCCAGGCGCACCACCTTGACCAGGTGCTGCAAGCCGCCGAGCGCGGGCGCCAGCAGGTGGAGCGCATCCTGGCCTTCAGCCGCGGTCAACCACGGCGCAGCGTGAGCTTCTTGTTGCAGCCCGTGATCCAGGAGGTGCTCGATCACCTGTCGTCATCCAAGCGCGAATCCGTGCACCTGGTGCCTGATCTGAAGGCGCCCGACCTCGCCGTGCGCGGTGACGCGACGGCCCTTTACGAATCCGTGATGAACCTGTGCACGAACGCCTTGCAGGCCATGCCCGAGGGCGGCACGCTGGCCGTCTCGCTCGACAGCGTTCGCCTGGCGCAACCCCGACAGACTTACGACACCACGCTGCCGGCAGGCCTTTACGCGCGCCTGCAGGTGCAAGACACGGGCTCCGGCATGTCGGCCGATGTGTTGGCGCACCTGTTCGAGCCCTTCTTCACCACCAAGGGCCGGCACGGCGGCACCGGCATCGGGCTGGCGGTGGTGCACGGGGTGGTGGCCGACCTCGGCGGAGGCATCGATGTGGACAGCACGCCCGGGCGCGGCACCCATTTCACTTTGTTGCTGCCGCTGTCGCAGGAACCGCCGCAAGCGCGGCAAGCCGATGAGCTCGCCTTGCCATTGGGCCAAGGTGAAGCGATCCTGATCGTCGACGACGAACCCGCCCTGGTTGAGCTGGCAGAAGAGATGCTGGCCGACCTCGGCTACGACCCGCATGGCACCGTTTCCAGCGCGCACGCCTTGCAGGCGCTGCGTGACGATCCCTCGCGCTTCGACCTCGTGCTCACCGACGAGGTGATGCCGGAGCTGAGCGGCACAGAGCTGGCCAGAAGGGTTCGTGAGCTGCGCCCGGACCTGCCGGTCGTGCTTGCCAGTGGGTATGGGGGCGAGCAGTTCGAGGCACGGGCGGCCGAAGCGGGCGTGCGCATGGTGCTCACCAAACCATTGACACGGCGCGCGCTGGCCGAAGCCCTGCAGCGGGCTTTGCGAGCTGTTTAGCAAAGCGCCTGCAAGCTGCTTCGCCTTGTACTTTTTCACGGCACATTGCAGCGGTAACGCAGTCCGTGCCGCTCGACATGGTGCGTGGCAGGTCGGATCAGACACTGGTTCCATTGCAGCCCCCGCTGCAATCTCGATCAACGAATCGAAAGGAACCAAGATGTCAAACGTCCAAACCCTCAAGCCCCTTGTTGCCGCCGCCGCACTGCTCGCCTGCGTGGCCGGCGCCCATGCCGAAGGCTTTTATGCCGGCGGCGCGCTGGGGGCACCCGATTACAGCAGCGCCATCAATGGATACGGCTCGGGCGGTGGCGGTCGCGGGCCGGCCTTCAAGGCATATGGTGGCTATCAGCTCAACCCGAACTTCGCCATCGAAGGCAATGTGTTCAACCTGGGTCGGACCGCACCGGACAATGGATCGGCTCACGTGTACGGCCTGGGCGTGGACGCCGTTGGCATCTTGCCGATCGCGCCGAAGTGGTCGTTGCAAGGCAGCCTCGGTGTGGCGCAAGCCCACCTGAGCACGCCTTCTGGCGATGACAACAGCCCGGCCCTGAAGGCTGGCTTGGGCGTGCAGTACGACTTCAACGACAAGCTGGCGCTGCGCGCGGGCTATGACCGCTACCACTTCACCAGTGCGTTCGATGCCAAGCCCAATGTCGGCGCCACCTTCGTGGGCCTGAAGATGAACTTCTGATGGAAGAAGGCGCAGCCGAGCGGTCCCACTGGATCGCTCGGCTGCATCTTGAGCGGCCTGGCCTGTGTGCCTGGCCGCTTTGCTTTTGCTGTCTGAGGTTGATCAGGGCCGGCCTTCTTCCCGCTCGGCATGAGGACGGCGATGGTGATCGCGCTGAGGTTCATGCCCTTGTTGAGGTTCGTGCTCGTGCTCGCGTTGCAGTTCACGTTCTTGCGGGCGTTGCGGTTCACGCTCAAGCTGTTCGTGTTCACGCATGGCGCGGTCAGGCTCAACATGCGGAGGCCTCTGCGGCTCGAACCGCTGCGCCCTGGTCTCATCATCGAAGCGATGGGGCTGTGCCATCGGCGGATGCACGGATGCGGGATGGGAGTCGGCCCGCGTCCAGGGCTGTTGTGCTCCTTGCGGGGCGGGTTGCGGGGCGGATTGCGGCGCTCGCATCCGGGCCGTCGCCGGTTCGTGCACCATGGCTGGCGCCAAGTGCTGAAACACCGGTTGATGGGCTTGCATCACACGGGCCTGCACGGCCGTCTCGGCGCGCGGGTTGCCCGCGAGAGCCAGCGGTCGGCCTGGCAAGGCTGTCCCCTGTGGATGCTGGGGACCCTGCGCGTTGACAACACGCACGACGTTGTTGATTTCTGTGACGTTGGTGACGTGCGTGATGTTCACGTTGCGCACGTAGGTGTTCGACACCCTGTAGGGCGGCACGTAGACCTCGTGCGGCGCCAGCGGCACCCAGCTCACACCGGCAGAAAAGCCCGAGCTGATGCCGATGCTGACCGAGACGCCCGGTGCCGGCGGCAGTGGGCTGGTCCAGGCCACCAGGGCCGGCGCATACACCGGGCGAGCCACGTAGGCGCCGGGCACCCACGCCCAACGGCCGCCCCAGAGCGCCCAACGCCCATAGTGGAAGGGCGCGAAGCCCCAGGGCGCATCGTCCACCCAGGTCCAGCCCCAAGGCGAGACCCAGGCCCAATGGCCGTAGCGGTAAGGAGCCCAATCGGCGGCCACCCGGGGGACCCAGACGTTGCCGTATTCCGGGCTCGAAGTCCATTGGCCATAGCTGTCGAGCGTGTCAGCGCCAGTCATGGTGGGCGGGACATAGCGCTGCGACATGGACGATGACGAGGCGCCGGCGCGCGCCTGAGCGAAGTGCTGGAAGTCGTCTCCAGCCGCGCCGAGCAAGGTCATCGCCAGGCCATTCGCGTCGGGCACGAGGTGCGCACGCTGGCCGTCGACGAAGGTGTATGTGGCGCCATCATTCGACACGAAGCCGATGCGGCCGCGCAAGGCCGTGCCGTCCACGGCCGAGCCGCGCACGTCCACACGCCAGTTGCCAGGCTGCTGCTGGGTGAAGCGCCCCAGCGGGGTCTGCACGGCGAGCATGGAGGCATCCTTGGCGTTGGCGGCCCTCACGGCCACCGAGCCGCGCTCCACGCGCAGGCGCATCTGGTCGTCATCAAGCTGCTCGACGTCGACCGCCGTGTCGACATCCAGATCAATGGCGGTGGGGCCGATGGTGATCTCGGCGCGGCCGGAAGGGCTGGTCACCAGCACGTTGCCGCTGGTCACCGGCCAATTCAAGGCCGCCCCAACCGGGGCGTCGCCGGCATGGGGCGACAGCGACACGTCGCCAGCGATCCACGCGACGCGGCCCACGCGGGCAGGCGGGTCGGCCCAAGCGCTGGCACCCAACAGGGCCAGCGCTGCGGCCAATGCAACAGGTCGCGCCACGGCGCGCAAGCAGGTTTGATTCATGCTCATCTCCTTGTGTCAGGTCTGGCGCACGCCAGTGCGTCAGGCGCGGTCAAGACGACCGTGTTCCAGCCGCACGCGTTCGCCGCTGTGCAGGCCGTTCAGGTCGCGGTAGTCGAAGCTGCGCGCGCTGCCGTCGTCGAAGCGAACGAACACGCGGTAGACCACGTTCGTTTGCGCAGCGGCGTTGTTGCGTTCGATGGTGTCGCCTGCGACAGCGCCGCCGAAAACGCCCAGCGCGGTGGTTGCCACGCGTCCGCCGCCATGACCAAAGGCGCTGCCGAAAACGCCGCCGATCACCGCGCCGAGGGCGGCACCACCACCGCTGTCTCGCACGCGGGTGTCGATCTCTTCGATGCGGCTCACCGTGCCGTATTGCACGTAGGTGGCGGAGGCCATCGGCGCGTAGCCGGGACCGTCGATCACGCGGGTGGTGCGGGTGACGGGCGCGGCACAGGCGGACAGCAACAAGGCCGCCAGCACGGCGCCCGACGTGGCACGCCAGCCCAAGGGCGTGCGTTGGCTGAGTGGGTTCATGGTGTTCTCCTGAACATCGACCAGATCGGCATCCGCAACGACGCGACCGTCGCGCCAAAGCCTGCCGACTCCATGCCCGGATCGTGTTCAGGCGGCACTGCGGCATTGCGACGCCCGACGCGGCCCACATTTCAATCGTCATCGATGTCAGCTCGGCGAGCCATGTTTCACTTGTAGCTTGAAGCGGCAGGCCCAACACGATGCGGCAACGTGGCGACGCGAACATGGTTGACATCCAAGCCCTTGCCAGCGGCCCCTCATGAGCACCGCACCTGCCCCCCAGACACCCCAGGACAACCTGCCAGCGCACACCCCGGAGCGCAAACGCCGCTGGCCCCTGCTCGCGGCCTGCGCCACAGCTGCCTGCCTGGCAGGGGGACTTTGGTGGACCTGGTATGCCCGTGCTGCCATGCCGACTGGGCACGCGCAGCGTGGCACACCGGTGTCCGTGGCCCCCGTGCAGCAGCGCGACATGCCCATCACCGTGACGGCGCTGGGTACCATCACCGCGGCCAACACGGCTGTCGTCCATGCGCGGGTGAGCGGCACCTTGCTTGGCCTCGGGTTCAAGGAAGGTGAGCCGGTGCGCGCCGGCCAGGAGCTGGCGCGCATCGACCCAGAGCCTTACCGCATCGCGCTGGCGCAAGCCGAGGCCCAACTGGCGCGCGACCAGGCTCAACTGACCAACGCCCGGGCAGACCTGAAGCGATATGAAGGCCTGGTGGCGCAAGACGCAGCACCTCGGCAACAGCTCGACACGCAACAGGCCACGGTGCGCCAACTGGAGGCCACCGTTCAGGGTGACGACGCGGCAAGGCGCAATGCGCAATTGCAGTTGTCTTACACCACCGTCACCGCGCCGATCGCGGGCCTGGCGGGCCTGAAGCAAGTGGACGTGGGCAACACCGTGGCCCCGACCGATGCCAATGGCATCGTCAGCATCGCGCAGACGAGGCCGGCTGCGGTGGTGTTCGCCGTCAACGCCGACAGCCTGCCGGCGATGCGCGAGCGGCAGGCGCGCCACGAGCCGCTGGGCGTGCAAGCCTGGGACCGTGGGGCCTCGCGGCTGCTGGCGCAAGGCGAGGTCGCCAGCATCGACAACGCCATCGACCTCACCACCGGCACGGTGAAGGTCAAGGCCCTGTTCCCCAACACCGATGACGCGTTGTTCGCCAACCAGCCGGTCAGCGTGCGGCTGCAACTCGGCACCGTGGCTCAAGCCGTGGTGGTGCCCACCGCCGCCGTGCTGCGCGGGTCATCGGGCCTGTATGTGTTTGTGCTGCAGGGCGACGCCAAGGTGGCGATGAAGCCGGTGAAGCTGCTGGCCAGCGATGGCGATGCGAGCGCCATCCAAGGCGACGTGCACCCGGGCGGCAAGGTGGTCGTCGATGGCACAGACCGGTTGCGCGACGGCGCCATGGTGGAGATCATCGACCGAGCCACTGCGGCGGCCGGGCCTGCCTCGGGTGCTGCGTCTGGTACACGTTGGCAGCATCGCCGCGCAAACCGAGAGGCAGCAGGTTCATGAGCCCTTCACGCCTTTTCATCCAGCGGCCGGTCGCCACCTCGCTGTTGATGCTGGCCGTGCTGCTGGCCGGCCTGGTGGGGTGGCGGCTGCTGCCCGTGGCCGCGCTGCCGCAGGTGGACTACCCCACCATCCAGGTCACAACGCTGTACCCGGGCGCCAGCCCCGACGTGATGACTTCGTCGGTCACCGCGCCGCTGGAGCGCCAGTTCGGGCAGATGCCCGGGCTGGCGGGCATGTCTTCCAGCAGCTCGGGTGGCGCGTCGGTGATCACGCTGCGATTCGACCTCGGCCTGTCCTTGGACGTGGCCGAGCAAGAGGTGCAGGCTGCCATCAACGCGGGTGGCAACCTGTTGCCCTCTGACCTGCCGATGCCACCGGTCTACAGCAAGGTGAACCCGGCCGATGCCCCGGTGCTGACGATCGCCGTGTCGTCGCCCACGCTGCCGATCACGCGCGTGCAGGACCTCGTGGAAAGCCGGCTGGCGCAGAAGATTTCGCAAGTGCCGGGCGTGGGCCTGGTGAGCATCGCTGGCGGGCGCCGGCCAGCGGTGCGCATCCAGGCCGACCCCGACGCGCTGGCGCGGCTGGGTTTCTCGCTGGAAGACTTGCGCAATGCCATCGGCTCGGCCAACGTCAACCAGGCCAAGGGCGGCTTCGACGGACCGCTGCGCGCCAGCACGCTCGACGCCAACGACCAGCTCAAAAGCGCCGCCGAATATGGCAACGTGGTGTTCGCGTACCGCAATGGCGCCCCGGTTCGCGTGGGCGATGTGGCCACGCTGGTGGACGACGCGGAGAACCTGCGCCTGGCAGCCTGGGCTGGCTCAAGCGCCACACCAGGCCCTGCGCATCCATTGGGCGACAGTGCCCCTGCCGGTCTCGCGACGGCTCCGCTGGCATCCACCACTGCCGCCGTCATCCTCAACGTGCAGCGCCAGCCCGGCGCCAACGTGATCGACACGGTGGACCGCGTGAAGGCCGCGCTGCCGCAGCTCAGGGCCGCCCTGCCCGGCAGCGTCGACGTGCAGGTGCTGGGCGACCGCACCACCACCATCCGCGCCTCGGTGGAGGACGTGCAGTTCGAGCTGCTGCTGTCCATCGTGCTGGTGGTGGCGGTGATCTGGCTGTTCCTGCGCAGCGCCCGTGCCACCGTGATCCCCGCCGTGGCGGTGCCGCTGTCGCTGGTGGGCACATTCGGGGTCATGCAACTGGCCGGGTTCTCGGTCAACAACCTCACGTTGATGGCGATGGTCATCGCCACCGGCTTCGTCGTCGACGACGCCATCGTGATGATCGAGAACATCGCGCGTCACATCGAGATGGGCAAGCCGCCAATGCAGGCAGCGCTGGAAGGCGCCAGCGAGATCGGCTTCACCATCATCTCGCTCACGGTGTCGCTGATCGCGGTGCTCATCCCGCTGCTGTTCATGGGCGACGTGGTGGGCCGGCTGTTCCACGAGTTCGCCATCACGCTGGCGGTGTCCATCGTGATCTCTGCCTTGGTGTCGCTCACGCTCACGCCGATGATGAGCGCACGGCTGCTGCGGCCAGAGCACGAAGAGCAGCCCAACGCTTTGGCACGCTGGGTGGCGCAGGCGTTCGACCGGGCCATCGGGGCCTATGCGCGCTTGCTGGACTGGGCGCTGGCGCACCGTGGCATCACGCTGTCGGTGTTCGGCGCCACGCTGGCCTTGAGTGCGCTGCTCTACGTGGCCGTGCCCAAGGGCTTCTTCCCGGTGCAGGACACCGGGCAGTTGCAAGGCATCACCGAGGCTGCGCAGTCGGTCTCCTTCGCGGCGATGGCCGAACGCCAGCAAGCCCTGGCCGCGCGGTTGTTGGAAGACCCGGCCGTGGCCAGCGTGGCCTCTTTCATCGGCGTGGATGGCGGCAACACGACGCTCAACAACGGGCGGCTGCAAGTGGTGCTCAAACCGCTCAGCGAGCGTGGCGACGATGCCACCGCCGTGGCACGGCGCCTGATGGCACAGACGCAGCACGTGCCCGGGATATCACTGCACCTGCAGCCGGTGCAGGACCTGACGCTGGATGATCGCCTGGCCAAGGCGCCGTACCACTTCACGCTCAGCGGCCCCGATGCCTCCGCAGTGAACGAAGCGGCATCGCGCGTGGTCGAGCGGCTGCGCACATTGGGCACGCTCGCGCAGGTGTCGACCGACCAGCAAACCCAGGGCCTGCAGGCGTGGCTGGACATCGACCGCGAAGCCGCCGGTCGACTTGGCGTGACGGTCGCGGCCATCGACGCGGCGCTGTACGACGCCTATGGCCAGCGGCTGATCTCCACCATCTTCACGCAGAGCAACCAGTACCGCGTCGTGCTGGAGGTGGCGCCCCAGTTCCGTCATCAGCTCACCGACCTGGGCAACCTGCATGTGCCAGGTGCGAACGGCGCGCAAGTGCCGTTGTCATCCGTGGCCAGCGTGCAAGAGCGGCTGGCGCCGCTGTCGGTGAACCACGTCTCGCAATTCCCGTCGGTGACGGTGTCGTTCGACACGTCAGGCGGCACATCGCTGGGCGCAGCGGTGCAGTCCATCGAGCACGAGCTCGCCACGCTGTCGCTGCCTGCCAGCGTGGAGGTGCACTTCGATGGCGCGGCGGCCTCGTTCCAGTCTTCGCTGTCGAGCACGCTGGTGCTGATCGGCGCTGCCGTGGTGACGATGTACATCGTGCTGGGCGTGCTCTACGAGAGCTTCGTTCACCCGGTCACCATCCTGTCCACCCTGCCCTCGGCTGGTGTCGGCGCATTGCTCGCACTGATGGTCACGCGGCTGGACCTGGGCATCATCGGCATCATCGGCATCGTGCTGCTGATCGGCATCGTCAAGAAGAACGCGATCATGATGATCGACTTCGCGCTCGACGCGCAACGGCACCAGGGCCTGCCCGCCTTGCAGGCCATCCGCCAGGCCTGCCTGCTGCGCTTTCGGCCGATTTTGATGACGACGATGGCCGCGTTGCTCGGCGCGCTGCCGCTGATGCTGGGCGGCGGCGTGGGCAGCGAACTGCGCCGGCCACTGGGCGTGGTGATGGTGGGCGGCCTCATCGTCAGCCAGTTGCTCACGCTGTTCAGCACACCCGTGATCTACCTGGCGTTCGACACGCTGCGTGAGCGGTGGGCACGGCGCGAGAACCCTTCGCGGACGCAAGGCGCATGACGATCATCATCCTTGCCAGCGCCTTGATGCTGCTGCTCACGGCCACGACCCATTACGAAGCGCTGTCACTGCTCAACGCCCTGCTGCCCGGCCTGACGACGGTGCCACGCCGGTTGAAGGTGTTGGTCGTGCTCGTGGTGGTGTTCGCCGCCCACGTGGCCGAAATGCTGTTGTATGCCCTGGCCTACCGCGGACTCAGCCAGGTGGCGGGGGCCGGCACGCTCAGCGCAGGCGCTGCGCACAGCTTTGTTTCGTGCCTCTATTTTTCGGCCGAGACCTTCACCTCGCTCGGCTTCGGCGACGTCACGCCCACCGGTCCGGTGCGCCTGCTGGCCGGCATGGAAGCACTCAATGGCTTGTTGCTCGTGGGCTGGTCGGCGTCGTACATCCACCTGGCCATGGACCGATTCTGGGGTGACAGACGCGTGCCGGTGGAAACACTTCGCGTGGATTGATCTGGGGGGTCGCGCCTTCGATGACATCTGAAACATGCCCATGCCCCATGGTCACCAGCCCAGGGATGAGCGCAGGCAAAGTGGCCCGATGTCACTGTCGCGTCCTTTCATCGAGCGCCCTGTCGCCACCACGCTGCTGACGCTGGGCGTGGCCCTGGCTGGCCTGGTCGCGGCCTGGCGCCTGCCCATCGCACCGCTGCCCCAGGTCGACTTCCCCACCATCTCGGTGCAGGCCTCGCTGCCGGGCGCCAGCCCCGAAACCATGGCCTCCACCGTGGCCACGCCGCTGGAGCGCACGCTGGGCACGATCGCCGGGGTCAACGAGATCACATCCAGCTCGTCGCTGGGCAACACCCGCATCACCTTGCAGTTCGACCTCGACCGCGACATCGACGGCGCCGCGCGCGACGTGCAAGCCGGCCTGAACGCGGCGCGCACCCTGCTGCCCACCGGCATGCCCAGCAACCCGACCTGGCGCAAGGTGAACCCGGCCGAGGCGCCGATCATGATCCTGGCGCTGACATCGGACACGCTCTCGCGCGGCCAGATGTACGACGCCGCATCCACCGTGCTGGCGCAGCGCCTCTCGGCGGTGGACGGCGTGGGCCAGGTCACGGTGGGCGGTGGCGCGCTGCCGGCTGTGCGCGTGGAAATCGACCCCGACAAGCTGGCCTCGCGCGGCCTGTCGCTGGAGAACGTGCGCACCGCGCTGGTGGCCGTCAACGCCAACCGCCCCAAAGGCCAGTTGGAGGACGCCACCCATCAATGGCAACTGGGCGCCAACGACCAGGCGCGCACGGCGGCGGAGTTCGCGCCACTGGTGCTCTCGATCAAGAACGGCGCGGCAGTGCGCTTGCGCGACGTGGCCCAGGTGAATGACAGCGTGCAGGACCTGCGCAACGACGGCCTCGCCGACGGCAAGCCGGCCATCTTGCTGATCCTGAACAAGGCGCCGGGGGCCAACATCCTGCAAACCGTCGAGCGCGTGCGAGCGCTGCTGCCGCGCCTGCGGGCCTCGATCCCGGGCGCCATCCAACTCGACGTGATGATGGACCGCACCACCAGCATCCGCGCCTCGGTGGACGAAGTCGGCCGCACCTTGGCCCTGGCCTGCGGCCTTGTGCTGGTGGTCGTGCTCGCCTTCCTGCGACGCGTTCGCGCCGCGCTGGTGCCTGCGGTGGCGGTGCCGGTGTCGCTGGCCGGCACCTGCGCGGTGATGTACCTGATGGGCTACAGCATCGACAACCTCTCGCTGATGGCCTTGACGGTGGCGACCGGGTTCGTCGTCGATGACGCGATCGTCGTGCTGGAGAACGTCGCGCGCCACGTGGAGCACGGCATGACGCCGATGGAAGCCGCGTTGCGCGGCGCGCGCGAAATCGGCTTCACCGTGGTGGCCATCAGCCTGTCGCTCATCGCCGTCTTCATCCCGCTGCTGGCCATGGGCGGCGTGGTCGGGCGCCTGTTCCGCGAATTCGCGGTGGTGCTGTCGGCGTCGATCCTGGTGTCGATGGTGGTCTCGCTGACCACCACGCCGATGATGGCCGCCAGGCTGCTCGGCAACGATCGATCGCCGGCCCCCGCTCGGCCACGCTGGTTTCATGCGCCAGGCCGCTGGCTGGCTCGGGGCGAACGCCGCATGGTGCGCGGCTACCGGCGAACGCTGCGCTGGACCTTGCGCCACAGGCCGGTCGCATTGACAGCGTTGCTGGCGGTGGTGGCGCTGAACATCGCGCTGTACATCGAGATCCCCAAAGGCTTCTTTCCCCAGCAGGATGTGGGCCTGATGGTCGGTGGCGTGCGCGCCGACCAGGCCAGCTCGTTCCAGTCCATGCAGGACAAGTTGCGCGAGTTCGCGCGCATCGTCGGCCACGATCCGGCGGTGGCGCACGCCACGGGCTTCACCGGCGGTGGACAACGCAATGCCGCCAACATGTTCATCTCATTGAAACCACGCGACCAACGCAACGGCGTCGACACGGTGATGGCGCGCCTGCGCGCGCAGCTCGGGCACCTGCCGGGCGCGAACCTCTTCCTCGCGCCGGTGCAAGACATCCGCGTCGGCGGCAGGCAATCCAACGCCGCCTGGCAGTACACGCTTCAAGGCGACGACCTGGCCGAGCTCAACACCTGGGCGCCACGCATCCGCCGCGCCCTGGCCGCCTTGCCCGAGCTGACCGACATCGACAGCGACCAGCAAGACCGAGGCCAACAGACCACCCTCACCTTCGACCGCGATGCCCTCGCGCGCTCGGGCCTGACCATGGCCGCCGTGGACTCGACGCTCAACGACGCTTTCGGCCAGCGCCAGGTGGGCGTGATCTACAACCCGCTGAACCAATATCGTATGGTGATGGAGTACGCGCCGACCTGGCTGCAGGGCCCGCAAACCCTGGCTGGCCTGGTGTTCACCACGCCCACTGGCGCTCCGGTTCCACTGGCGCAGGTGGCCAGCCAGCAGGCCACCAACACGGCCATGGCCATCAACCACCAAAGCGGTGCCCCGGCCACCACCATCGCTTTCAACCTGGCCCAAGGCGTGTCGATCTCGCAAGCCACCGAGGCGGTCAACCGCGCTGTAACGCAATTGGGTGTACCGGTGTCCGTGCATGGCAGTTTCCAGGGCACCGCGCGCGCGTTTCAGGATTCGCTCAAATCACAACCGCTGCTCATCGTGCTGGCCATCGTCAGCGTGTACCTCGTGCTGGGCATGCTGTACGAGAGCTTTGTGCACCCGCTCACCATCCTGTCCACGCTGCCCTCGGCTGGCGTTGGCGCGCTGCTGGCACTGCTGCTCTTTCACACCGAGTTCAGCGTGATCGCGCTGATCGGCGTGGTGCTGCTGATCGGCATCGTGAAGAAGAACGCGATCCTGATGATCGACTTCGCAATCGCCTCGCAACGCGCCGCCGCAGAACGCGGACGCTTGCTGCCGGGCAGCGTCGCCATCTACCGCGCCGCCGCGCGACGGCTGAGGCCCATCACGATGACCACGCTGGCTGCCGTGGCAGGCGCGGTGCCGCTGGCATGGGGTCACGGTGACGGCGCCGAGCTGCGCGTGCCATTGGGCCTGTCCATCGTCGGTGGGCTGGTGTTGTCGCAGTTGCTCACGCTCTACACCACCCCGGCCGTGTTCGCGGCCATGGACCGCCTGCGCCACCGCCGCGAACCGCAACGGCTGCCTTCACCTCAAGAGGTTTCCGCATGAGACCCGCCTCCTCACGCCTCACCCCAGTTGCCCTGGCGATGGCCGCCGCATTGACCCTGGCCGCCTGCGCCACCCCGCCCGCGCCGCCGCCCCCAGCCACGCCTGTGCCCGAACACTTCAAGGAAGACGGCCCGTGGAAACAAGCACATGGCGATGTGCAGCGCGTGCCCGACCGCTGGTGGACGCTGTTTGGCGACCCGGTGCTCGATGCCCTGGAAGAACGCCTGGTCATCGACAACGAGGGCCTCAAGGCCGCCGTGGCGCAGGTGGCTGCGGCACAGGCCGCGCTGCGCTCTGCCGAAGCAGCCCAAGGGCCGACGCTCGGGTTGCAAGCCGATGCCTCGCGCGCAGCCGCCCCCACAGCCACTGGCCGGCGCAACACCGCGAACACCTACACCATGGGAGCCGAGGCCTCGTGGGAGGTGGATCTGTGGGGCCGCCTGCGGCAAGCCACGCAAGCCGCCCAGGCACGCGCCACCGCCAGCGCGCAAGACCTGGCAGCCGCCCGCCTCTCGGCTTCGGCCACGCTGGCCGAAACCTACTTCGCCCTGCGAACCGCCGAGGCGCAGGCCGCCCTGCTGGCACGCACCGAGGAGGCTGACCAGCGCGTGCTGCAACTCACGCGCAGCCGCCACGAGGCTGGCGTGGTCGCAGAAAGCGATGTGCTGCAAGCGCGCACCCAGCTCGACACCATCAAAGCGCAACGCGAAGAGGCGCAACTCCAGCGCACCCAGCTCGAACACGCGCTCGCGGTGCTGGTGGGCCGCGCACCGTCCGACTTCACGCTCGACGCTGGCGAGCTGCCTGCCCAAACGCCTCGGGTGCCCGAACTGCTGCCCGCCACACTGCTGGAGCGCCGGCCTGACATCGCCGCAGCCCAAGCCCGCGTGGCCGCTGCCTGGCATGACATCGGCGCAGCCGATGCGGCGTACTTCCCCGACGTTTCGCTCAGCGGTAGCGCGGGGTACAAGTCCGCGACGCTCAGCCGCCTTGTGAGCGCGCCCAACCTCGTCTGGGCGCTGGGAGCGTCCATCACGCAGGCGGTCTTCGATGGCGGCGCGCGCGACGCGGCCCGCGCCAGCGCGCGTGCCAACGCCGACATCGCCGCAGCAAACTATCGCCAGGCCGTGCTGACGGCTTTCCAGGAGGTGGAAGACAACCTCGCCGCCGCGCAGGCCCTGCAACGGGAAGCTGCCCTCCAAGGCCAGGCGCTCGATGCCGCACAACGCAATGTGCTCGTCACCGAAGCGCAGTACCGCGCCGGCACGGTGAGCTTCCTCAACCTGGCCAGCGCTCAGGCGGCGGAACTCTCGGCGCGGTCCACCTTGGTGCAACTGCGGCAGCGCGAACTGGCCGCTGTCGCCACCTTGCTGAAAAACATCGCCGGTCGTTGGGCTTGAGCGGATAACGCATGTTGCGCCCGTAACAAGGCCGGACGAACCGGTAGCACGGGGGTCACCCGCCAGAGCGACAGTGAGTCATGCGCAGTCGAAACAGGTGCCCAAGGAAAACCTCCCCCGGTCCACACGGCACCTGAGCCACCGCGACACGACCCTTCCACCCCGAGCAAGGAGCAGCACCATGAACACCACCTTTGACACCCTGTCCGCCACAGCCGCCCTGGTGAGCAGCCTCGGCGTCCACGCAGCAGATGCAGCCCCCGTGCAGCATGACCACGGCGGCGCCCTGCTAGCCCTGCGTGCCGCGCAGGTCGAACTGTTCAGCGCACACGATGCTGCGGCCCTCACGGCCCTGCGCGAGGCACGGCGCGCGCTGATCAGCGAAACCCCGCCCCAGGCCATCGCGCTGGCCTCGATCGACGAAGCCGCCGTGCACATCCGGCGCCACGAGATGCACGAAGCCCAGGCCGCCATCGGTCAAGCCCGTCAACGGCTGGCCTGATCGCCAGCCTCAGGCCAGCAAGCCTGCCTGTTTCGATCCGCACGTTCCAAGGAGCCGTCATGTCACGCCATCCTTCACGCACCCTCACCGCCATCGCCGCTGCGGCGGTCCTCACTGGCACCGCCGCAGGACTGGCGTGGAACCGACACGCCAACGCCCAAGCTGCGGCCAGCCCCACCGTGGCCACGCATGACCAAGCGGCCCAGCCCTTGCTGCCAGCGGTGACCGCGCCCGATTTCACGCAAATGGTCAAGCGCTACGGCCCGGCCGTCGTCAACGTCAGCGTCAGCGGCCTGCGCAAGGTCAGCGATGACGACGACGCACGCGTGCCGCCGCAAATCGACCCGCGCGACCCGATGTACCAGTTCTTCCGCCGCTTCATGGCACCTGACGCGCGCATGGGCCAACAGCAGCCACCGCAAGTGCTGCGCGGCGAGGGCTCGGGCTTCATCGTCAGCCCGGACGGCGTCATCGTCACCAACGCCCACGTGGTCAAGGACGCCAGCAACGTGACCGTGAAGCTCACCGACCGCCGCGAATTCACCGCCAAGGTGCTCGGCAGCGACGCCAAGACCGACGTGGCTGTGCTGAAGATCGACGCCAAGGACCTGCCCACGGTGCGCATCGGCAGCGCGCGTGACCTCGAAGTCGGCCAGTGGGTGCTTGCCATCGGCTCGCCCTTCGGCTTCGAGAACACCGTGACCGCCGGCGTGGTCAGCGCCAAGCAGCGCGCCCTGCCCGACGACAGCTACGTGCCCTTCATCCAGACCGACGTGGCGGTCAACCCCGGCAACTCCGGCGGCCCGCTGTTCAACGCGCGTGGCGAGGTCGTGGGCATCAACTCGCAGATCTACAGCGGCACCGGCGGCTACCAGGGCTTGTCCTTCGCCATCCCCGTGGACCTGGCCATGAAGATCAAGGACCAGATCGTCGCCACCGGCCACGCCACCCACGCCCGCTTGGGCGTGACCGTGCAAGGCGTGAACCAGGCCCTGGCGCAAAGCTTCAAGCTCGACAAGCCCGAAGGCGCGCTGGTGGCCATGGTGCAGCCCGACAGCCCGGCCGACCGCGCGGGCCTCAAGCCCGGCGATGTGGTGCTCATGGCCGATGGCCAGGCCATCACCGACTCCGGCGACCTGCCGGCGATCATCGGCGAGGCCAAACCCGGCACGACGATGAAGCTGCAGATCTGGCGCGAAGGCCACAAGCAAGAGCTCTCGGCCAAGCTGGTCAACGACACCGATCACAAGGACAACCAGCTCGCATCGAAAGACACCTCCGCGCCCGGACGGCTGGGCTTGGCACTGCGGCCACTGCAACCCGACGAACGTAAGGACTCCGGCCTCAGCGGTGGCCTGCTCGTGCAAGACGTGAGCGGCCCAGCCGCGATGGCAGGCATCCAGCCAGGTGACGTGCTGATGGCCGTGAACGGCAAGCCGGTGACCACCGTCGAGCAAGTGCGCCAGGCCGTGGCCGGCGACCGCAAGTCCACCGCGTTGCTGATCCAGCGCGATGGCGAACGCCTCTTTGTGCCCGTGCCGCTGGGCTGAGGCTGACCCGCTTCATCCGCCCGCGTCGGCGGGCGGCAGTGCAAGGGCGGCGCACTGCACACCATGGCCGCCTCGTTCCCCTCCAAGGAGATTGTCATGCTCAAGACTCTCAACGTTCGTCCCATGCTGATGGCGCTGGCCGTGGCCGGCGCGGTGGGTGGCGCAGGCAGCGCCTGGGCTGGTGCCTTGCCACCCGTGCACACCCAAGGCCAGGTGGCCTACCTGTCTGGCGGTGTGGGCCAGCAAGAGGCCAAAAGCATCGAAGCGGCCGCCGCGCGCTGGCCTGTGATGCTCGAATTCGCGGTCAAGGACACCGACACCAAGCGCGACGCATTCCTGACCAACGTCTCGGTGCAGATCATCGACAAGGCGCACAGCATGGTGCTCGACACCAAGAGCGAAGGCCCCTTCGTGCTCGCCCGCCTGCAACCGGGTCAGTACACGGTGAAGGCCACTTTTGATGGCAAGACGATGGAGCGCACCCTGAACGTGGCCGGCAAGGGCACGGCGCGCGAAATCTTCGTCTGGCCGCATGGCGCCGAGAAGGTGAACAGCTGATCCAAACACACGGCCGCCTCATGCAGGCCGTGTGCTGAAAAAGACGTGACTCCTCGCGATCAGTCCTCCCTTTCACCACCATGACCGACTTCCCTGAGGCCGCCCACGCAAAGGCCGAAGACGCGCCCACATCACTCGGCGGTTGGCGCCACGCATTGCTCGACGCGTGCGCGCTGGCCCTGCCTTTCTGGCGCGAACGCAGCCAACGCCGTTCGTGGGCCCTGTTGATCGCGGTGGTGGCGCTGACGCTGGGCAGCGTCGCCTTGAACGTGCGCTTCAGCGCCTGGAACAACACCTTCTACGACGCACTGCAAAACCACGACCTGAACGCCTTCTGGCACCAGCTCGGCATCTTCTGCGCCTTGGCTGCGGCCTACATCGTCGCCGCCGTGTACCGCCAATATCTGCAGCAACGCCTGACCATGCACTGGCGCGTGTGGCTCACCGAGCGCCTGCTTGCACAGTGGCTGCGTCCGGGCACCGCCTACCGGCTTGGCAGCACATGGCCCACGGCCGATGGGCAGACGCCAGACAACCCCGACCAGCGCATCGCCGAAGACATCTCGCAGTTCGTCTCGGGCACCTTGTCCCTCACCCTCGGGTTGCTCGACGCCGTCGTCACCCTGACCTCGTTCGTCACCATCTTGTGGGGCCTGTCCGGCAGTTGGCCATTGCATTGGGGTGACAAGCACATCGACGTGCCGGGCGCCATGGTGTGGGCGGCGCTGCTTTACGCTGGCATCGGCAGCTGGATCGCGCAGCGCATCGGGCGCCCACTCGTGCCACTCAACATCCAGCAACAGCGCGCCGAGGCCGATTTCCGTTACGCACTGGTGCAGGTGCGCGATCACGCCGAAGCCATCGCGCTCGCACGTGGAGAACAGGCCGAAAACCAACGCCTGCGCCAGCGGCTGGAAGCCGTGCGACAAAACTGGTGGAACGTGATCGCTGCCACCAAGCGCCTGACCTGGTTCACCGCCGGCTACGGGCAAGCCGCAGTGGTGTTCCCCATGCTCGCCGCAGCGCCCCGCTACTTCGCGGGCCAAATCGCGCTCGGCGGCCTGATGCAGACCGCCCAGGCCTTCGGCCAGGTGCAAGGCGCCCTGAGCTGGTTCATCGACGCCTACGGCACGCTCGCCGACTGGCGCGCCACCGTGCAACGCCTGGCCCGCTTCCGCGAAGCCTTGCGCACCGACGCCATGCGGCCGATGGACGCACGCACCCTGCAGCCATCGCGAGAAGACCTGGCCTTGGAACTCGAAGGCCTGTGCATCCAGACACCGCAAGGCCGCGACCTGCTGGAGGTGCCAAACGCCGCCCTGACACGCGGCCAGCGCGTGCTGCTGTCAGGCCCCTCTGGCCAAGGCAAGAGCTCCTTGCTGCGAGCCCTGGGGGGCCTGTGGCCCACGCGCTTCGGCCGCATCCGCACAGCGGCGGGCTTGCGCTGGATGTTCGTACCGCAGCGCCCCTACCTGCCCCAGGCCAGCTTGCGCACCGTGCTGTCCTGGCCGGCTGATCCGGCTCGCTTCGACGACGCGAGCCTGAAGCGCACGCTGGAACAAGTGAAGCTCGCGTCCCTCGCGCAGGAGTTGGATCACGAGGCCGACTGGGGCCACCAACTCTCACCAGGCGAGCAGCAGCGCATCCAGTTCGCCCGCGTTTTGCTGCATCGCCCCGACGTCTTGCTGCTCGACGAATCCACCTCGGCCTTGGACTTGCCCATGCAAGATGAACTGCACGCCCTGCTCGTTTCTCAACTGCCGAGCTGCACCGTGCTGAGCATCGCCCACCGCGCCGAGTTGGGGCGTTGGCACCATGGCTGCTGGACGATCAAGAACGGAACCTTGGTTGGGCCGCATGGCCAAGCATTGGCCTTGGATGCCACGCTCGCATGAGGGCACCTTTGCTCAAAACACCCGCCCGCAGGCGGCAGGCGCCACAAATGAAAAAGGCCTGCACAGACGTGCAGGCCTTTTGGAAAACTTGGTGGGCCCTGTAGGATTCGAACCTACGACCAACGGATTAAGAGTCCGTCCACCCCTAGCCGGCCAGCGCCTGACCGAAGACACAAGGTTGAGAGGTCTTTAAGCCATGCTTAAAGCCCCTGCGGCGAACCCTTCGCTGCAAAGCCCTCTCAAGTACCTAGTTTATACGGGAAAAATCACGTGTCAAACATTCGCATGGTGATGTGTTACAGAAGGTCCACCGCCGCGCGCATGTCCTCAAGATCCGGATGGACGTACTGCAGCGTGGTGTAGGGCGTCGTATGGCCAAGAAGCTCTTGCACCACCTTGAGGCTCGACCTGTTGCCCCGTAGCAACTGCGTTGCTGTGGTGTGCCGGATCTTGTGCGCAGTCATGCGAACAGAGTCCTCGTCCTGCTTGCTATGAAAGCGTGCAAAGAACCTGATGACGCGCTCACCAGTCATCACGTCGTGCTTGAACGGCCTCGCAGAGAAGAGCGGCAAGCAGAACACCTGTCGATCGGCCAGGTCGTATCCCACAATCTCCCTGGTCCGCCTGCGCAGGTCCTCGAGCGTGGGCAAGAGTGCGTCCGATATGGGCACATCCCACTCACGCTTCGTTTTGCTCGTCTCGGCTCGCAAGCGGATGGAGCGCGCGACCCAGTCAATGTCCTTCCACTTCAACCCCACCAGCTGGCGCAGGCGCATGCCGGTCGTGTAGAAGGTCTTCACCACGGCGAGCCAGAAGAACTGGGGCGGGAACATGTCGACCTCGGTGCCGTCGCGCAGTTCGCGCCTGGCTGACGACAGGACCTGGACGTAGCGGGCCAGGACCTCGCGAGGGATCGCTTTCGGCTTCCTGGGCACCGGCGCGGGCCTCACAAGGCGGAAGATGTTCTCTTCGATGTACTTTCGCGAGACCGCATGCTTCCACAGCACACAGAAATGCCTGCGGCGAGAGTTGAACGTCACGGGGCTGAGCCTGGCAAGACAGCGTGCCCGGTAGCCGGTCAACCAGCTAACGGTGATCTCTTCCAAGTCAGGGTCCCCATGCTCAAACTCTGCGCACAGCACATCCACGCAATACTTGTAGGTCTTGTAGGTGGCCGGCGTCCAAACACTCAGCTGGCGAACCTCTTCCATCAACTCACGCACTTTCATCGGCTTCCTCTTCTCTCACTTGTCATCGTTTCCACGTGCCGGTCAGGCACGTCAAATCATTCTGAGAGAGAGGACTTAGGGTTAGCACCCCCACAAGGTGGGGGCCGGAGAATTCAGACTGGTGTTCAGGCGTATTTCTTGTAGTAGGTCAGTTGCATCCGCGCACAAATTGCGCACAGCAGCACCATCGCGACGATGACCCATTCAACGGGGACGCCTGCCGTGGGCCAAGCAAGGTAGGCCATGAACGTGACGGCGATGATCTGGAGTTGCGCGATCTTGAAACGGTGGTACAGATTCGCCGATTCGCGCCCTGCGTCGGCACGACGAATCGCCCGAGCGGATGCCCCATCCGTGAGACCCACGGCATACGCCAGGGCAAGCATCGGAATGGCACCCGTCAGAAGGGCCAATGCCCGGATCGCCAGCACGTAGTTCGCCCACAGACATGTTTCGACGATGTCGCCGTTGTTGGCCCACCATCGATCAAAGAACGTCTTGCCCGGGTCTGGATCATCCTCAGGACTCGCTGTACGCCCGGGCAGGTGCGACGGCAGGTTGAGCAGGCTGCGCATCCCCTTGGTCATCAATCCGATGACGCCGCTACGGACAGCATCACCGAACTCGATGGACAAGCTCGTAGGATCCAGGACTGGCGTGCTCAGTTGAGCCGAGTGCATGATCTCTTGCTGCGCGAGCTCCTGCATTGCCCAGACGGGATCGTGTTGACGCCACAGGGCTACGCTGGCAAGAGCTACGACGCCATAAACCCAGAACACGGCCAGCAGAAGCGCTGTCCACGCCGCGGCACGAATTGGCCAGATCAGGGCGGAGAACGCCTGACCATCGGTCATTGAAGCGTTCTTAGAAGCCAATTCCCGCCCCCTCCACCGTCAGCTCCTCCATCGCGTCTTCGTGCGACGATAGCTCTGCAGCTTGGCGCCTCATGTGTTGAAGCATCTCTTCCCACTTGCTCGGCACCACCAGGTCCTTTTCTGCAAGCGCGAGCGGTATCCGCACATGGACAAGGCGCCCCCCCTCCAGCAACGCGAAGGCTTGCCCCTTGGGCTGAGACATCAGCATGGCGGGGGTCACCAACGGAACCTTCTCGGAGCTGAGCTTGTCGCCCGACCGACTGCTGAAGTCTGCGAAGTCGCCGGGATCGTTGGTGTCTGTGACCCCACTGTCCGGTGTAACAGACCAGACGGGGACCTCCTCGAGCTGGGAGGTCAGCAGCTTCGCCGTGTCCTCGTTTTTGACCCGCAGCATGATCATCGTGTTCAGGTTGCCCCCGATTTGACCAGCTGCTGCAGGAGAGCCCGTCTTGACCTCGATGTCTTGGCCGGTTTGCGTGTAAGCCGTGATCTGCATGCCGGCGCCGCCAGCTTTGTTGGCAAGCTGCTTGAAGTACGGGCCAATGAGCTCGTTGACTTCGTCCAGGTGTAGCCGAATGCGCCTCACCTTCTCGGAAACGGACTGACCGTATCCCAGGCCATGCTTGTAGATGGCGCCAGCCACCGACGTCAGGTCGGAGAGCATCGACGCCGAGACGGCCTCGGCCACGTCTGGAATCGACAGCGCGTCGAAACCACAGTAGACGATCGCGTTCCGCGAAATCAGCGACTGCCACTCCATGAGCGGGCGCGGGTCCATCGAATCCATGTAGTCGGGAGAGATGAGGGCAGCGAGCTTGCCCGTGGTCATCTTCTCCAGCAACGGATAAAGGCTGTTGACCAGCTTTTCAAAGTAGGTCCGGTCGTTCGACAGGATGCCGGTCAACGAGTCTGCAACAGGATCCTTGTGTCCGAGCTCGCGGAAGTGTTTGGCCAAGAGCACGACCGTGATGTCGCGCCCATTGCGCTCGGTCTTCGCGACGAGATCCTTCATGTCCTTCGTCGGGTTTGGATCGAAGGTGGCCCGCCAATTCGGGCTGCGCTTGTCGAGCCAGTATTCCAGGTAGTCACGCGCCAGCTTGTCGACGTTCACGCCGTACGCGTAGATCTTGGCCATGTCGGGCTTCTCCCCGGTAGCGGCCATTGCACGCGCGATGGTGTTGACGTAGCGCCAAGCGAATGCTTTGAACGCCGCCGACTGGCCCTCGTCGGGAAGCTGGCCTGTCGTGCGGCTCGCCACCTCGGACTCTTGCTCGAACGAGCCGATGGGGTTGTACCTTGCCGAGATCTCAGGGAAGCCGAGGTGGAACACGACGAAGTCCTTCTCACGCCCAGCTCGGACAGCCTCGGCGTACATGGACAGGAGCAACTCGACGTCACCCTTTGGGTCGAAGACAAAGGTGGGATCTCCCCGCCGGATGTCCTGCGTGACGAGCAGTTGGGCCAGGCGGGTCTTCCCCACCCGGGTCGTGCCATAAACGATGACGTGGTTTGTCAGCTCGGCCAGGGCCGTCCAGATCTCCTCCTCATCCGGCTCAACGCCATGGATTTCGGGTTTGCCCCCGAGAGGCGCCAGGGGCTCGACGGGATTCCACCAGGCACTGCGTTGGGTGACACTGGTCAGCCAGTCGCCCTGTGGGTGCTTTCGCTCGTAGTCGCGTGCGAACTTGTAGAGACGCCCCAACTTGAGAAGATGGGCGTTGTAGGGCATGCGCGCCTGGTGCAGGCGCTGAGCATGCACCTGCGTCCACTCGAACCCTCGGCCGAAGAACAGGCCATCACCAGCGTGAGGAATGTCCTTCGGCTCCAATGCATAGGCGGGAAGACGCCGCAGGCTGCGCCGATAGCGCACGATTCTGCGTGCCTGCATGCCGCGCACAGCGGCCAGGCCTGCCAGGCCTGCTGAGCAGGCCATGGCCGCTTGTGTCGGGATGACGAACAGTTCTGGCCATGTCTTCAACGCGATGGCAGCAGCCAACGCGCCTGCTGCCGGAAGGATCTCGTAAGGACGTCGATAGACGTTCTCGATCTTGACCTGCATGGGCCACCTCGCTCAGTGATCAACGCAGCGCGTCATAGTCGGGCCTGGGCTGATGTCGCTCGAAGCGTCGACGCAGTTCATCATGCGAAGGTGATGTCCCCTCTGGCCATGCAGCGTCACGCAATTCACACAAGAAGTCGTCCGTTGCGCTCAGCCAGTGAGTGAGGCCAAATTCGTCCTTGAAGAGTTCAGGGTGCCGAAGCCGTATGACCTCGGTGACCTCCCGTACCTCCGATATCCGCTTATGAACGCCCCCTTGGCTTCTTTCGAGCAGTTGAAGCAGACCAAGGTCCACAAGACTGCCTTGGGCTGCCATCACCACGTTGTTAGATGGCGGCGCCAGCGCTGCAGGTTCTTCAGATCGCAAGAATTTCGGCGGGCATACCAAAGCAAAGCCCAGCCAGGCAACGACTGCCAACAACAGCGAGATTGCATATGCGTCTGCGTAATCAAACATCCGGATTCTCCTGTTTCAGGTCTTCGATTGAGCTCCAACAGGCTTGAGCTTGCGAGCTGGTCGGCCGGTTTTGACAATGCGCGAATTCAATGCAGGAACTGGATTGAAGAAGAGCTGTGGCTGTGGGACCAGAAAAAAGCTCGACGTGGCCGAGATGCCGCCGTCGTGCTTTGTGAACGCGTAGTAGTGCAGGTTCTCATCCCCGTTGCGCAAGGTGTAAGGGGACTTGGCAACCTCGTTCTGCAGGCGATGCATGACCTTCTCGCCATAGGTCTGCTTCAACGCCGCCACAGGGCCACTTTCAACGCCATCGTGGTCCTCCAGGAAGCGCCTGAACACCCCAGGGGAAAGCAGCAGCATGCCTTCTGGCACAAAGTGCACCAAAGCCTGTGGCTCGTTGTACTTGAGGTGCCCAGTTGCGACAGACGTTTGGAGCCACACGAAGAAGGCAGTTGCAGCAGGCGTCGCATCCTTGGCAGGCCTGGGGCTCTTCTTGAGCTTCTGGTGAGGTTGCTGCGGAGCCGCGATGGCCTCATCACGCATGACCACCGGCATCGCAAGAGGCACGCTGTTGACGGCCTTGGCCGTCTGTCGCGGGGCGCCGGCCATCGCTGACAGATCAGCCTGGTCCTCTTCGCGCAGGAACGGCGCCCCCTCACCATCATTCAGTTGATCGGACTGCTCCTGGGCAGTCGATGGCTGAGGTGACGAGACAGGACCTTTGCCGGGTTCGGCTACATCGGTATCGCCCCCCTCAGGCTGTGGCAGGCCACCATGTCGAACAGTTTCAGCAGGGGCGTCTTCCTCGTCGGGAGGCATCGCCATCATGTCCAATGACGATGAAGACTGGGCCAGGTCATGCGGCAGCTCCTGCGGAGAAGTTGGCGCAGCCTTTGCCTTGGGCTGCGGCGCCTCAACCTTGACAGCACTCTCCCCTGCAGAGGGAACTGTGGTGATGGCTGGCCCAGGCTGAACAGGGACGGGCTTTATCGCTGCTCCAGCTGTCGTCAAGGGTTGAGCCAGAGGCTTGACGGCTGGCCCAGACGAGGCATTCGACACTGCGGCAGGCTGGGTCAATTGAGGCACTGCTCCAGTCCCCTGCTCGCTGGTTTGCGCGGGAGCTACAACCACATTGGCTGCGGCAGCTTTGGAGGCTGACCCCAACACCTTGAGGCTGCCGACTATCGGGCTTGGCCAGGTCGATTGATCGGCACCAAACAGCTTGACCAGTGGAAACTTCAGCACCGTCAGAGGCGGGGACTTCCAGCCCACGTCAAGTTCCACCTCAATCTTCCACACTGCGCCAGAGCCATCAGGATTGGACTCGCATGCACCGTAGTCCTGGAACTCATCGAAGATGCGATCATTCTTCGCAGCACTGGGAATGCCTTCGGCCGATTCATGCTGCGCCAGGTAGTCCCTGATTTCGTCAGCCAGGCGAGCACAGACGAACCACACTGCCCCGTCGTAGACCCAACCTACTGCACCAGGCTTGTTCAAGGGCAGCAGCCCACCTTGCGCCAGCATTCGACGCAACCCCTGCATCAGGCGCTCGATCAAGGGAACCACCTTGGCTGTGGCAAACCTTGTTCTTGGACCAGAAGCCAGATTACGCTTCACAGACGCAGCGTCAGCTTGTCTGACGATGTCGGGCAGAAACGACTGCGGTGCATCCTCACTGCTGAGGTACTTGAACAGCTCGCCGAGCAGCTGCGGCTCATCGCCCAGCCACTTGATGGTGTGCTCAGGCACAAATCGCTGCGCCAGGATGGCTGGCAGACGCTGGTGCAGTTGATACTCGCGCTCGTCCTTTGGGGCGAACTCCACCCGGTAATACTGCCCCACCTCCATGGGCCCTGCCAGAGCGGCCCATGGCTTGCCAAGCCTAGGATCGTCCGGGAAAACGGTAACGCGAAGATCTGCGACAGGCTTGCCCACGTCGTGCAGCAACGCGCCGATGAAGACCATGTAGGTGCAGCGATGTTCCAGCCGCTTGCGATCCTCTGTGCCTACCCCGCGCGGCAACTCAAGCCCAGCCCGGAAAGCCAGCGCCGCATCGGCAACCTCCAACATGTGGATCCACAGGCCACCCGGTTGAGCGTGGTGATGGCTCTCGCTCGCGGGCAGCATCTGGACGAACTCGGCCAGCAACCGAAGCACCGGCAGGCAATCCGAGTTGTACGCCTTCTGCGAAAGGCGCGTGCGCCGCTCGATGGAGTCGAGCAACGAGCTGGTGCTCGTCGCGGCCACGATCTCCTCGAATGACTGGACGCGAATGTGCGACGCAGGCCTGCTGATCACGGGCACCGTGCCGCCGGCGGGCTTCTTGCTGATCGCTCGAACGTCTGATCGCCTTTGCAAGGCCCACACCACACTGAGACCGCCGATGAATGCAGCGGACAGCAGCAACATGTGTTCGGCAGTCGGGCTCATGGCCATGGCTCAGACCTCCGACACAGCAAAGCCCAGCTCGTGCTCTTTCACGCGACCGAGCAACCAGGTCCGAAGCACCGTACGAGGCCAGAGAGTCTTCACATCCTCCCAGGTGAGCAACCTGCCTCGCGCCTGCCGAAAGCTCAGGAACGGCTGCTCCAGGGGATTCCATGGTTGTGGCACCTGCTGGTCAACCATCGCCTGCCAGGCAGTCATGTCGACACAGGCCAACGCTTCGGCGCAAGCCAGCTCCCGATCCTGTATTTCCCGGCGACGACCTTGACCAGGCGGACCATCCAGCACCGGCACGGTTCTAACGGCTTCCATGACCTGCTGCAGGGGCTCATGGTCTGGTGACATCGCGTCATCTGCGTAATAGTGCGCTTGCCAACCATCCCACCTGCAGGCAAAGTCAACCACCACGTCATGCCAATGTGCCAAGCCTCGCTCTTCGAGCAGGCAACGCAGGGGCTGGAGTTGGACAGACGTCATAGAGGGCAGATGGCTTCTGGGATGGGAGCCGCCGCAGACTATTGATGTGCATCGCCGCAGTCCAGCGAAAAGGCAAACGTAACGGGCAGGTGTTTAAGCTTCCGTAGGAAAAGCCTTTCCCGATATACTGGTCGGTTTGCGCGACGTTTCGATTGCATCGCACACGCACAGAATGACCTGCGGCAGCCTCCATCGCGACAGCCCTTCTGCCATTTGCGCGAAGCCGCTAACCATTTGAATTGATTAGCCTTTAAGGCAATTCCCATTGCCCATTAATGCCATTTAGGCAGCCGCGGAGCGGCTTAGCGGCAGCGGCTGCCGGCCCTTTGGGTAGGGCCGTTATCTGTTACAGAAGGCCCTCGCAGGCATTTCCTCATGCGCCCGAAGCACGAGCCTATTTGCGTCTATTCGTAACCCAGGGTTACGCACAAATATGCGGCAAGTGCTTGATTCTCCGTCGCAACTGGCCCTTTCCGCCAGCTTTTGGCAAAGCGAAAAACCTTTCATCATCTGTGACTTGCTTTGATTCGTCAAGGCAAAAGGACATCCCGTTACATCTGCTTTGAAACGCGACTTTTCTGCATCGATTTCCTAGAGTCGCCCCCGTGTTGGCCAACTTCCTCGGCCACACACCCTTGTCAAGCGTTCACCCGGGGCCAGCCGCCCCGGGTTCTTTTCCGCTTGAGGACACGAAGAGATGCAGAAGCACAGGTGGATCAATCGGCGGATCGTTGGGGCGACAGTCGCATGCACTGTCGCCCTCGCGTGCGCGCTCATCGCCCCATCAGTTCATGCCTCCTCCAAGCGTGCACAACAGAAGAAGGCTCCTGCGACGTGGGCCAGGTGCTTCTCGATCAGCGGTGCGCGCTACAACATCAACCCATACCTGTTGGCCGGGATCTCCGTTGTTGAATCCCGAGGCAACCCTGCGGCCGTCTCCCCCTCCCCCGCATATGGCCTGCTGCAGGTAGACCACAGCTGGCTTCCCAAGCTCAAACAACGGTTCGGCTTCACCAAGAGCGACCTCTTGGAGCCCTGCACCAACATCGATGTCGCGGCCTGGATCTTGGCTCATGAGCTCAAAGCCAAGGGCGACACCTGGGAAGCCGTAGGCGCTCTCAACGCCGCTTGCACGACGCTCAAAGGAGCGCGATGCCGCTCACAACGCGCCTGGTACAGCTGGAAGGTTTACCAGGCCATGGCCAACCTCACACCAGAAGACGTGGGCCATACAGCACCCACGCAGGCTCCGCAATGATCAGCAAGCTCAAGTTCATGGCCATGGGTATCGCAGTTGCTTTGTGCGGCTGCTCATCCTTTCAACAAGAAACCCCGCCGCAAGCTCCGCCTGTCCCAGTCGGCTTCCAGCAACTCGACAAGGGGCTGTCCCAGACCTTCGTGACATGCCAGCCTTGCGCCCAACCAACGCAGAAGACGCTTTGGACTGCCCCAGCGCCTTCACGGCAGCCCGCAGCAAGCACCAACGCTGCCCCAGCCCAAGAAGCCTCCCCAGCAAAGCCCCAGGTCGACAAGGAAACGATCGTCGCCACGAGCGTGCACTTTGCCTCCGACTCGGCTGCGCTTGATGCCACTGCCAAGTCTCGCCTCAAGGCCTTCTGCAAAGGCCGCATGCAGCTCGACGGCCTGACCGTCACCGGCCACACGGACAGCACTGGTGCCCCAGTTCGCAATCATCGACTTGCCCAGCAACGGGCCAGGACCACATCGCAGTTCCTACGCGCATGCGCTGAACAGCAAGGCACAGCACTGCATATCGACGAGCAAGCCAAGGGCGCTTGCTGTTATGTCGCACCAAACAACTCACCCGAAGGCCGTGCGATGAATCGAAGAGTTGATGTTGAGCAAGCGGCCAATGCCCTGCCCACCAGGCAGGCCGATCAGTAACTGGGGAACCGACAAATGAATTCAGGCAATGAAGGCACCGAAGAAGGACGTAAGCACAGCGGAGCCAAAGGCGTCCATATGGTCGAAGGGTGCAGGCGAATCCTGCTCTCCAACGACCTATTGGACGACCTGGGTGAGCTCCAGCGCAAGACCCAGCCCCGACTGGACATGCGGTATCTCGTCGAGGGCGCCATCTCGGCGCTCTTGGCAAGCCCCGGTGGTCTGGAGAAGGTGGCTGAACACGCTCGCCAGCGCCTGCGTCAGCAGCTGGACAAGCACAACACATGACCTTTCTTCTACGGAGCTTCAAGCAATGACTTCCCTGACCATCAACGCCGCTGTCGCCGCGAACCAAACGAAGGCCCAGGCCTTCCTGCAGACCTTCTTCAAGTACCTGCCCTACGCCCTGATCGCCATGCTCGCGGTCATCGGCCTGATGGAGGCCGCACACGCTGTCGGCACCCTGGATGCCACCGCCAAGGGCCAGGCCCTGAAAGCTGCCTACACCGCCGTCGATGACCTGACTGGTGGCTACGGCAAGGCCTTGGTGCTGTCGATCGGCTTCATCGTCACGGTCTTCGGCATCCTGGCCTCGCAAGCCACCGGCCCGGTCCTCAAGTACATCGGTATCGCGATCTACGCGTCGATGGCTCTGGGCGCCGCTTTCGCCCTGGGCGGCGCGCTGATCTGAAGAAGCGCCACTGAGCAACACCACTGCATGACCAGCCCATGACTCAACAAACAGAAGATCCGGACACGATCATCATCAACAGCATCAAGGATCCCTGGAAGCTGCTGGTCCTCGATCTTGACATCGCCATGGGTGTAGCGCCCACGGCATTCATGGGCTTCATGCTCAAGCACGAGCTCATCGGGCTGGCCATCGCAGTGGCCGTTGCATACAAGTGGCAGACCTCTCGCAATAACAACCCGAAGGGGTTCGCATTCCGCTGGCTGTGGTGGCACACCCCCGCCTCCTTGTGGACGCTGTTCAAGCATGTCTGCCCACCTTCTCACAAGCGAGAGTTCATCGGATGACTTCGCCCATAGCAGCCAAAAACACCATCGCCGACACCAAGTCCTGGCTCTCGGTGTCCCTGCTCGTCAACGCCGCCCAGGCCTTGGCGATCATCGTCCTCCTATTCATGTTCATGTCGGCCAGGAAGGCCGAGAAGATCGTCCAGCAAACCCCTGATGGCGACCGCAGCCGTTGGATCAGCGAAAGCTCGGGCCCATCACGACAGAAGATCATCGACACGGGCTTCTTCATGAGCTCGTTGACGCTCGACGTGTCACCTGGATCCGTGAAAACCAAGGGCGAACTTCTCAAGACATGGATCCCTGCCTCCGGCTGGGACGTCATGAACCGCAAGATCCAGAAGGCCTCACTCGCACTGGAGCGGATCGGAGGCGTTCAAAGCTTCAACCCCCTATTCGCCACGCCAGACCCTGAGCGTCTGCGCATCGCGCTGACAGGCGAGTTCCGCCAATGGGTCAACGGGGTCCCTATTCCCACCGAGACCCGCACCTACGCCTACATCTTCACGCAGGACGGCTCGCGGCTGTATCTGGCTGACTGGTTCGAATCGAGCAAGGACAAGCCCTTCGAGAAGTTGAAGACTGAAAACGACGAGACGGCCGGAAAGTAAACGGACACAGCCATGACGACACCCTTGAACACCTTGCGCGCCCTGCTGCTCGCCGGCCTGCTCGGCACATCTGCTCTCAGCGTCGTGCAAGCCGCACAGTTCATCACTGTGCGAGACGGCGACAGCTCCATCGCCAGCATGTCACTGCGCGACCCGACGAGGATCACCCTGCAGGGCGGCAAGATCGTTGACGTGGTTGGCGATGTCTACGACCAAACGCGCAATCCGAATGGCCGCGTCACCGTGATGACGGACGCCGAATCGGGTGAGGTCTTCGTGCAGCCGGTACTGGTCGGCGGTGCCGGCTACCAGGCCGTGACGCTGACACTCAAAACGGACTTGGGCACCTACTCCCTTCTGCTCAAGCCTCTCGATATGCCTGCCGATGCGATCGTCATGCAGTCGAGGGGCAAGGCCCTGCCCCCGGGTGCTGCGCGCGCTACGAACAGCTACTCGCAGGAACCAGCCCGTGGGCAGACGCCGGAGTTCACCAGCTCGTCCTATGTTCGAAGCATCAAAGGATGGATGTTGGCAATGGCATCGAATCGCGCGCCCGAGGCCGTCGATGTTCGTCGGGTTGACAAGCGGATCGCGCTGTGGAGCGAGGTGACTTTCACGCTGGACGACAGCTGGGTAGGCAAGGCCATGGTCGGCGACCGATTCACGCTCACCAACGTCTCCGATCGCACGCTGATTTTGGACGAGCGTGAGTTCTATCGAAACGGCGTCCTTGCAGTCACGGTTTTCAAGCACCAAGTCGAACCCGGCACCAGCACGCCCGTGTGGGTTCTGCGCACACGCTCTGAGCAGGACTGAGAGCCATCATGAGCCTGAAACAGATCAAACTCCCCGGCCTGTCTCTATACCGGAACCTTTCGACCAAGCAGAAGAAGACGGCGAACATGGTGCTGGGTGGCCTGGCCAGCGTCATCCTCGTGTCGTTCGTGTCCTGGGTGCTGAGCAGCAGCGCCCCGCCTCCCCCACCTCCGGAGCTCGAGAACGTCACGCCGGCCGAGCTCAGCGCCCCCGGATCGAACAAGGTTGACCCTCAGCAGTATTGGATGGCGACCGAGCGCAAGCGCCTGGACCACCTGGAGGAATTCGTCAACAAGATCAAGCAAGAGCGCGATGGCCGAGGTGCCCCCACACCGGCCGCCACCTCTGCTGCGTCCCAAGCCGAGACGGCTGCCCCAGCGGCATCCAGCGCATCTGCACCTGCTCCAGGTGAAGCCAAGACACCTGCGACAGGAAAGCCAGCAGTCGTCGTGGTCGAGAGCAATGATCGTGCGGGTGGCAAACCGACGCCATACCCCAAGCAAAGCCAGATTGCTGGCACAGGTACAAACGGCATTCCTGATCCTCAACGGGTCAATCCGAATGCACCTGGTGCACACCTCGGCCTCACGCAGTACCCACCAGGCTCTCCCAACTCCAACACTGGCAGTGGCCCCCAGTTGGACGCCAGCGCCGCTCGTGCTCCGGTGATCATCTCCGTGAAAGCCGGCGCCAGCGGCGCCCAGGGCGACAAGCCCGCAGGTGATGGCCAGAAGGCAGCAGGGCCAAAGTGGAACGTGACCCGCAACTTCCTGCCCGTGGGATTTGTTCGAGCAAAGCTGCTTGGCGGCATCGACGCGGCAACAGGGGGGCAATCGCAAAGCGATCCCCAGCCCGTTCTCTTCCTACTCCAAGACGATGCCATCCTGCCCAACGGCTGGCGCTCCAAAGTGCGCAACTGCTTCATCGTGGGCGGCGGTGTGGGGGACATCTCGTCCGAACGTGCATACATCCGCCTGCTCACCCTGAGCTGCGTCAAGCACAACGGCGATGTCCTGGAAGCCTCCGTCAAAGGGTCCGTGTTCGGCGAAGACGGCAAGAACGGCATGAGAGGCCGCTTGGTCACCAAGCAAGGCCAGATCCTCGCAAATGCCGCCATGGCTGGCATTGCCTCAGGCATTGGCAAGGGCTTCGGGAACCAGGGCACGACAGTTTCGCAATCACCCTTGGGCGTTACGACCCAGCAGTCCCAAGACGCCAAGACCATCCTCAACAACTCGATGGCGCAAGGCTTCGGCAGCGCGATGGACCGACTTGCCCAGTATTGGATCGAACGTGCCGACCGCATGTACCCCGTCATCGAAATCGATGCAGGGCGCATGGTTGATCTGGCATTCACCAAGGGCATCGAGATCGACATCGTGCCCGGCGACGACGACGTTGAAGCCCTCCAGGCTGCCTCCGGTCGAAACCTGGACCGCAGCGCCGAGATCTCCGCTCTATTCAAGGACATGTGACCTCATGAGACACGCCACCATCCTCACAACGATCAAAGCCGTGACCATCGGCCTGGCGCTGAGCCTTGCCACGGGGGCGCACGCCCAGGACGATGAGGCCACAAAGGTGTTGTCCAAGTTGCGTCAACTGCAGCCTGCAACCAAGTTCGACAGCGTGAAGACCTCGCCGCTGCCGGGCCTGTTCGAGGTGGCCATGGGACGCAATCTGGCGTATGTGGACGCCAGCGGTCGTTACTGGGTCTTTGGCCACGTCTGGGACATGCAAAGTCAAACCGACATGACCCAAGAACGCATGGCCGATCTCGACCGAGTGGACTTCAACCAGTTGCCCACCGAGCTGGCCATTCGCTTCATCAACGGCAAGCCACTGCGCACCCTGGCCATCTTCGCCGATCCCAACTGCGGTTACTGCAAGGTGCTGGAAAAGGAGCTTCCCCAGCTCAAGGACACGCAGATCTACGTGTTCCCAGTTGGGATCCTCGGCCAGGACTCCATGAGCAAGGTACAGGCCATCTGGTGCAGCGCTGATCGAGCTGCTGCGTGGAAAGCCTGGATGACCAAGGCCGTCCAACCTCCAGCAGCTTCGGCCGCTTGCATCGCAGCTGCCCCCGTCGAACGCTTGAGCCAACTGGCGAAGTCACTTCGAGTCGAAGGCACCCCGACGTTCATCGCAACTGATGGCCGCAAGCGGGCAGGTGCTCGTTCCGCGGCAGAGCTATCCGCCTGGTTGAGCAATCAGCCCACGAACGCAGGACAGGCCGTTTCTCTCAAGTCCACGAAGGAATAAGCATGATGACCTCATCGCTCATGCGCCCCATTCTCAATCCTCTGCTCCGGGGCATCACTGTGGCCGTGATCGCTGGGGGTGCTCTTTCGGGTTGCGCTGGCTTCTTCAACGGCTACGACGCCGAGAACCAGTTCAAGTGCAAGGCCCCTCCCGGTGTGCAGTGCCAATCGATTAGCGGTGTCTATGCCAACTCCCAGGGGGGCACCTCTGCATCGAACCAGGCAGCCCCCCAGGAAGGCCGTCGTGCACCCGATTCGACCTCGGGCGCCCTGCCCTTGCCCGCTGCCCGAAACATGGGGGCAGGCCTGCCTCCTACCTATTCGGGCGCGATCCGTTCCGAGCCGACCACCATTCGCACGTGGGTCATGTCGTACAAGGACGCCGATGGTGACATCGTCGACCAGTTCTACGTGTACATGGCGCTGGATTCCGGCCATTGGATGATCGAGCACGCGCAGCAGCTCGTCCGAGACAGCTATGCCCCTTCCCGCCCTGTCAGGGCCATGGGAACGGGCCTGCCCACCGCAGGCAGTGGGTCCACCACAAATCGCCCGACATCTGCGCTCCCTTCCGATGCAGCCGACAAAGGCCAGGACACAGCAGCAGGCAGCACGCCAGCTGAACAAAACAACACCCAGGACCCCGCCTCCATGATCCAGAGAATCCAGGAGGCCATGCGCCGCGCCAGTCAACCTGGTTCGAATCCGCCGGCAGGCGCGGATGAGACAAGCCCCAAGCCCACGCGTTGATCAGGAAGCCCAAATGTTGGACAAGTTGAAGCGCCTGATGGTCGCCAAGCCCATCGAGTTGTTCGATGTCTCCCAGCACTTTGCCAGTGGCGAAGTGGAGGTGGACCCTTCCGACCCATCCGACCGGCTGGCCCATTGGTTGCCGTATCGGGCGTACGACAAGGCAAACGAGGTCTTTGTGAACGAAGACTCCATCGGTTGCGTGATCGGCTTCACCCCACAGACGGGTGCTGATCAGTCCATGGTCGACAGCCTGAAGGGCATCTACTCCATCCTGCCAGACAACACCGGCCAGCAGTTCACCCTCTTCGCATCGCCACACATCGATGACCTGCTGAAGCGCTACGCTTCCATGCGAAGAAACGATCTGAACCATTCGGGTGTCATGGCCCAGTTCGGTCGACCAGGCCGCCACGAGAACATCTCACGGTCCATGGCACGGCGCCGCTTCGCGTTCATGAAGTCCGGTGTCATGGAGTCGCTGGTGCCCTCGGTTCCCCTCATGATTCGAGATTACAAGGGCTTCTTCTGCTTCACATTGCCTGGCGGGGTTGACGACACGAGCCGCGTGAGCGAGCTCTCCGAACTGCGCGATCAGATCATGTCCACGTTCCGCACGGCTGGGTTCCACGTGCGCAACTGGAATGCCACAGAGCTCATCAACTGGACTGCAGACTTCTGCAACGCGCAGCGCTTCTATGGCGAGCGCGCGCACCTCACCTATGACGAGAGCCGCCTCATCAACGAACAATGCGTGGGCCCTGACGCCTACTCGAACTGGCGAGATCCACGCCGGGCCATCCTGGCCCAGGGCGGGGCCGAGGAGAAGCACACCATTGATCTGCGCATGATGGTGGTCGACAAGTACCCCGAGCGAAACGCGCTCTGGAACATGGGCATGCTGATCGGAGATCTGTTCCAACCCGCCCTGCAGGTCCCCTGCCCCTACAGCATCACGCTTGGCACATGGATCGGCGACCAGAACAAGGAGAAGGCCGGCGCGACTGTCAACTCGATCAAGGCCGAGAAGGATGCCCAGTCTGAGATGGCCCAGATCGACCCCGGCATGACCAAAAAGGCCAAGGAGTGGGCTGCGACGCGCAAGGCACTCAACGATGGTCGCAAGATGCTGGATGCCTACATGTGCGTGGGCCTCTATGCCAATCCGAAGCTGGCAAACCGCGCTCAAAACGCGATGCGCAACATCTTCTACAGCCGCGGCTTCGAGCTGAAGGTGGCTCTGCGTCGCCAGGAGCAATACTGGTATGGCAGCTTGCCAATGACCATGTCAAAGGGCTTCGCCGACGAGATGCGCTTCAACAAGCAGCTTACGCCGAAGCACAGCGGCAACGCCATTCACCTGGCTCCACTCATTGCTGAAGGCCGGGGCACTGGCACGCCCGTCCTTCTCGGCGTAGGCCGACGTGGGCAGATTGCGCCCATCGACCTTTTTGACAATGAGTTTGGCGGCAAGAACGCATCTGTCGTCGGAGCCACCGGCTCGGGCAAGTCCACGCTCCTGCAGGAGATCGCCGAGTCGTATTACAGCTGCGGCGCCAAGGTCCGTGTTTCCGAGAAAGGCCGCTCGTTCCAGAAAATCGCCGAACGCCTGAACGGCCAGTTCATTCGCTTCGTCAGCCAATCCCGCATTTGCGTCAACCCGTTCTCCATGGTCAGTGAGCCCATGGAGATCGATGGCGAGATGTGCGGCGGCATTGATGACGACGTGGCGCTGCTGCAGCCCATGGTGGCCAAGATGGCATCCCCGAACCAGGACCTCGATCCCGCCGTCTACGCAACGATCGCGACCGTCATCAAGGAAGAGTTCATCAAAAAGGGTCGCGAGATGACCATCACGGACGTGCGCGAGCGATACCGCACGGGCCGCATCTACGAGGACCGCCCCGTCGATCAGCGCTACCTGGACCTCTACGACATGCTCGCGCCCTGGTGTGTTGGCGGCGTCTACGAGAAGTGGTTCAACGGCGTTTGCAACATCGACTTCAGCAACGATTTCATCGTCTACGAAACACAGGATCTGGAGGCCAACCAGCACCTCCACGGGGTGATTCGCCAGATCCTCATGTACAAGACGACACAGGAGTTCCTGGTCGAGCGCAAGCGCCGCAAGCTCTTCATCCTGGACGAGGCCAAGGACGACCTGGCCGGCCACGGCCCCGACGACCAGGCCTCTGGCGAGTTCCTGGAAAACATGTACCTGCGCGTACGCAAGTACGGTGGCTCGGCCATCACCGCATCTCAGGACGTTGCGCACTGGATGGTGTCTGCGGCAGGACGCAGCATCTTCAACCAGTCGGACTTCATCTTTATGGGGTCGCAGTCAGAGACCTCCATCGCCGCAGCTGCAAAGTCCGAGTCTTTCATCATGGACGACCAGCTCAAGCGCCTCATCGGCACGCTCTCCGGCGAATCCGGCTACTACAAGGAGTGGTACTTGCACTCCAAGATCTACAAGGGCGTGATCCGCCTGCTGCTCAACCCCTCGAAGGTGCTGCTGTTCAGCAACCGTGCCGAGGACAACAACCCGCTTGACGAGCGCATGGCGGCGGGTATGAGCACAGCCCAGGCCATCGACGATCTGCTCGCCGCCCGAGGCATCACGGAGCCTGCATGAGTGACACGACCACCCAATCCCCCCAAGGAGGCGATGCCCATTCCGCCTCTGCTCCTGACGACAGCGCGATGACCAGCCAGGATCACCCCTCGACCGGCATCCGCATCGTCCTGATCGCTGCGATGACGTCCATCGTTCTGACAGCCTGTGCGCTTCTGGTCTACGACCGATTTGTTCGTGATCCACGTACCCCCCGGCTCGGAACCGTAGATATCGGCCAGATCTTTGCAGCGAACCAGGCGGTTGCCATCAAGAAGCTGCTCTCAGGCTCCTCGAACATGCCAGCCGATGCCCTGGGAGCACAGGCTGGCCAGGACATGTCCAAGCAGTTGCAAGACTTCTCACGTCGCTGCGGTTGCCTGCTGATCGCCAGCCCGGCAGTTTTCGGAAGCACCCTGGCCGTGCCCGACTACACCGCTGCGATCAAGGCCGCCTACGGGCTGACGGTGGATCCGGCCGAGTTCCGCGTGCCCGTTCCCCAGCAAGGGCTGGGCGCCGGCCAGCTCGCTCCCCAGACCTCCCCCGGGAACGCACCATGACCACGGCACCAAGCCCACAGGGCCCGCACCAGCCGATCGCTCTTACCACCCTTCTGGTGGATCTCGTGACCCGCCGCCCTGGCTGGGATGAGCGCTGGGGCAGGTACAAAGCCACCCAGCCCGCCATCGCGCGCCGCCGGCTGCCGTGGGTCATCGCTCTCTTTCTGGCGGTTTGGGTGACTTCACAACACCTTGCGATCGGGTTCGTGACAACACAGAGCATCGACGCCCACCTGGTCCTGGTTCTCAAAGGCACCACGCCGAAGAAGGGGGAACTGGTGGCATTCATCTACACCGGCCGAGACATCGGCGGACACAGTCCGGGCGAAGGCATCGTCAAGGTGTTGGCCGGTATCCCTGGCGATCGGATCGAACGCTCGGGCCGCGACTTCTTCCTTGATGGTCACCCCCTGGGACATGCCAAGGAACGATCGGGGGTAGCCAAGAAGAGCTGGACCACCCGCAAGCTGGAAGAGTTGGGCTGGGCCAAGCCTTTGAAGAGCGTGCCGCTGCAGGCATCTGAAGGTGGCGTGATCCCTCCTGGCCATGTTTGGGTTCAGGGCACTGACCGCGATGCGCTGGACTCGCGGTACGCAGCCATGGGGCTGGTGCCGGTGAACACGTTCCTCGGCCGAGCCATCAAGATCTTCTGAGGCATCCATGGCACACCTTCCTTTGCGCCAATCCAACGCCGTCGCGCACCTCACGAAGCTGGTCATGGCGCTGTCGCTCGCCTCGATCGCTTCCACCGGCGGGGCCAAGACTTATTCGAGCGACCTTGGAACACTGGGCCCGACCTACGAGATCAAGGAACCCGATCTGCTTGAAGACATCACCGCCACGCTCCGAAAGAAGGAAGCCAGCGGTGAGCTCGCTCGAATCCAGGCGGAGGGACGGCAGCGCGCCATTGCTTCCATCCGCGAACCGAAGCCGGTCCAAGGACTCAATCGCACGATGGTGGCGCGCACCCGCTACTGGAACCCCTCCATCTCCATCGAAGAGAACATCATCGATGACAAGGGCCGTGTCGTTGTGCCCAGAGGCACCGTCACGAACCCCCTGGACCACGTCCAGCTCAAGCGCAGCATGTTGTTCTTCGACGCCAGGGATCCTGCGCAGCTGGCCTATGCGAAACAGGCCATCGCCAAGCTCGGATCGGGTGTCACGCCCATCCTCGTCGGCGGCGCGGTGTACGACCTCATGGATCGGTGGAAGGTCCGGCTGTTCTTTGACCAGCAAGGGCTGCTGGTCAAACGCTTCGGCATCCAGCAAGTGCCTGCCTGGGTTTACCAGGAAGGCAAGGTCATGCGGATCGACGAAGTGATCGCGCCAGCTGCAGAGAAAGACGGAAAGTCATGATGCACCGCCTCCACAACTGGCTGCGCAGCCTTGGCGCGGTCGTCTTGCTTCTGCTGGCCACCCATGCAAATGCGGTGGCTCCGGGCACCTGCTTTGGCCGGATGGCCAATCCGATTACGGACATCTGCTGGTCCTGCATGCTGCCCATCACCATCGGCGCAGCCAATCTCACCCCCACACCCAAGCAAGACGACCGTCCCAACCCGGGCAGCCCCATTTGCATCTGCCCAACATCAATGTTTCCTTGGGTCAAGATTGGTCTGGAGATCGGCTTCTGGGAGCCAGCACGGATGGTCGAGGTCGTTCGCACACCCAACTGCTTCCCGGGCCTTGGCGGCGTCTCCATCGGCATGACCAGCACGGCCCCAGAGGCGGGCCAGGACTCGCGCACGGTCATCGGAGGCGGGGCCAATGCATCCTTCTACCAGGCTCACGTCTACGTCAACCCCCTGCTCTACATCCTTGGCCTGTTGTCCGGCCTGGATTGCCTCGAGGACGGCGCTTTCGACGTCGCCTACGTGACCGAGCTGGACCCGATGTGGAACAGCGATGAAACGACCCTGCTGCTCAACCCAGAAGCCGTGCTTTTCGCGAGCCTTCCGGCTGCCATGACATGCGTGGCGGACTGCGTGGCTTCGATGGTCGGTATGCCGATCGACTTGATGATGTGGTGCGCCGGCTGCAACGGGATCATGTACCCCGCCAACGGCCATGTTCAGGAACACATCGGCGGTATCGAAGCGTCGGCACTGATCGTCACCCGCATGCTCTTCAAGATGCATCGCGAGTTCCTCGCCCGCCAGTATTGGGGCGAAGAGGCCGTCTGCGGCCCCAAGGTCGCCCCCTTGATGACGAAGTCGGCCTACAAGAAGAGCCTCGTCTACCCCCTCAACCAGACCACGATTGCGGGCCAATGCTGCTCGCCCCTTGGGCGCTCATCCGTCCTGTGGGGTGCAGGCATGGAGTTCCCGGTTCGGGGCGAGGACTACGTCTACCAGATCTTCCGCAAACGCAACTGCTGCGCCTCCTATGTCCAAAAGTGATCGATACCGCTTGAGCCTGGTTCTGATCCTGGGTGTGCTGTGCGTTGCAGCTCGGGCCCAGACCATCCCGCGCGTCCCGGCTGCACCCGCTGGCGTTCCGGGCCAGGTCCAACTTCCCAGCGCAGCAACTCGTCCGAGTGCGCAGCCGCCGATCGACCTCGAAGGCTTGGCCAGGCGCTTCGAGGCGACCAAAGGTGCTGCACAACAGTCAGGCACGGCCGACAACCGCATCCCTGACGGGCTCTTCGTCTTCGTGAGCCTGGGCATGCCTAAGGACGCGTTGGCTCGGATCGTCCAGCAGGCCGAACGTGCTGGCGCAACGCTCGTTCTTCGGGGCCTGGTGGACAAGTCCTTGACCGCTACAGCCATGGCCGTGAAAGACGTCATCGGTGAACGCAAGGTGCCTTGGATGATCGACCCTCGCCTGTTCAAGCTCTATGGGATCACTGCAGTTCCTGTGACCGTGATGGTTGAACCCGGTGCATCCATGCAATCGTGTCAGGACCAACGCTGCAACGGCCAGGCCAACTTCGCCAAGGTCACCGGAGATGTCTCACTGCGCTACGCACTGGAGGAGATCGAGCGCTCAGCCCACCCATACCTGGCGGCCCAGGCCACCACTTCGCTCAAGCAGTTGAGCGACCGGGAGGCCTTGGCAAAATGAGGCAGCAAGCCCACGCCCCGACCGAGGGCCGCTCCCGCGGCATCAGAGCGACCTGGGCCATGCCCAAGTCGCTCGCCGGCTTGCCGTGCGTGGTGCTCGTGCTCGTCTCCTTCCTGGTCCTGACAAGTCCGGCCCCAGCTCGAGCAGCTGACAACGATCCCCAGCAGATCTTCAACGATGCGAAGGCGCTGGGCAAGGCTCGCAACAGCGACCTGGCCGGCACCATCAACAACGACACGGCGAAACAGAATCTGCCTACCTACAAAGGCCAAACATCCACCCCAGAAACGGAAGCCTACGCACAGAACCCCACTGCAGCGACCGCTGCCTTGCGAGCCAAGTGCACCGCAAATCCGAACGACGCAACCTGCGCAGGCGTGAATTCAGGCACCCAGAACCGCCAGAAGGTCTACATCCGTTTGGACGACAAGGCCCTTGCGGGCCGTACCGCTGTCACGAACCCTCAAGCGATCCTGGGTGACTTCTCTACCACCTACAACGCTTGCACCACCACCACCCCGGAAGTGCAATCGGCCGCTCAGTTCGCTGAGAAAACCTGCAGCCTTGATTTCATCAACACCAGCACTGCAAGCTGCCAGAAGAGCTTCAACATTCTCGGCTCGGATCGCTACTCTTGTACCCCAGGTACTTGGTTCTCTGCCTCCTTGGGCGGCGGTGGTAGCGACCGCACTGAGGTGCAAGCGCTATGCGAACCAACGAGACTTGATGGACGCATGACCTTTCGGGTGCATGCGTACGGGAAAAACGGTAGCTGTACGGGGTGGCAACAGTTTGAGCTCGCCATGGATAAACCCACGCCATTGCCTGCATCGAACAAGGTGGCACGTGTACGGCCTCACTGGGGCGGTGGATGCAGGGATGTAGATGTCTTCGAAGGCGGCCCCGGATGCATCAGCGGAAACTGTTCGAAGTCATTCCGATTCATCTGGGCTGGAAAGCGCGATGTCCCTACCGACATTTCCTTTGAGCAACCGCATATGACGCAGAAAGCTCAGGAAATGACTGTCAACGGGTGTGAGAGTTACGAGAAGATGGTTCCCGCAGGGGCGCTTCCACCTGATGGCGACAACACTGGCCACAGCAGCTACTCTCTGCCACTGAGCGCTCTTAACATGCCTAGGCAATGCATTCGCACGAACAGCGTCTGCCTTGAAGGGGCAGGGACACGGGTATTCGATGGCAAGTCCGTCTACAAGAGCTGCTGGCGCTACCACAATACTTTTGCCTGCTCCGACCTTGCGGCCAGCTCGACGTGCTCGGCGTCCGAAGCAACCCAGTGCAATCAGGTCGATCCTTCTGTATGCGTGGTGCCGGGATCTGACGGGTCCTGCTCCAGCGTCAGCTTTCCCCTTCAGTGCCCCACCGCCGAAGCCAAGTACAACGCCGCCGTCAATTGCGGCCCGAGTACCTTCTGCTCCGGTGGATCCTGCTACGACAGCACCAACCAGGCCAGCCAGCCGCCCACTCAGTTTGTGACCTCTGTGAGCCAGCTCGCCGCCGCAGCCGAGGCATCCGAAGACCTGGACACAGCAACCATGACCATCTTCAAGGGCAAGGCCTTGAAGTGCAAGAACTACGTCCTGGGCTTCGTCGATTGCTGCGACAGCCGAACGATCCTCGACTCGGTGGGCGGCGGCGGCACTTTGCTGCTGGCCTGCAAGTCCGACTGGGACCAGGTCATGGAACTGTCTCAGAAACGCGAACAAGGACTGTGCCACTGGAACTGGAAGTGGACCTCCAAGAAAGGGCCGCTGGGCATCACGATCGAGGAGTCCGAGTCCTACTGCTGCTTCAACTCGAAGCTGGGGCGAATCATCAACGAGCAAGGCCGGGCTCAGATCGGTAAGGGCTGGGGCAGCAAGAGCAATCCGGACAACCCGGACTGCACGGGCTTCACCGTGGAGCAGCTGCAGAGCCTCGATTTCTCCCAGATCGATTTCAGCGACTTCTATGCGGACATCAAGCCCGTGATTCCCTCTACCGACAGCCTGATCGACAAGGCAGGCAGCAGCGCCCCAGAGTGCTACTACGGAGCAGGCAAATGCCAACAGTGACCCAGCTCATCGCCGCGCGCATCAAAGCGATGCTCGTCGTTTTCCTGGCGGTGGCCAGCGCAACGCCCGCGTTTGCCCAGGCCACCTCGTCAGAGCAACTTCCCTTCTACGAGCGTCGGGGCGAAGGCTGGTTCTGGTACGAGGACAAGGCTCCAGAGCCCAAGGACAAGAAGCCGGAGCAGGCAAAGAACCCGCCGGCAGCCTCACCGGCTACGAATGAGGATGAGCTGGACCTGGCCAAGTTCTCCTCCTTCCAGAAGCAGTTGGACGATGCCATGAAGATCGCCACCATCAACCCGAGCGACAAGAACATCGTTCGAGTGTTGACGCTCATGGCTGAGACCCGGCGCAAGGCCGCCGTCTTCACTGACGCCGGCATGCGCGTGGCTGCGCTCAATCCCATGGTCGATGACCGCTACAACGGCCAGAACGTACGTCCCCCCAATCCGGCGGCGACGGCCGCATGGGACGCGGCCTCTCGCCAATCCCAAGAAGCCAACATCAAGGCCCTGGCGAAAACGCACGGCATCTTTTTCTTCTTCAAGAGCGACTGTCCCTACTGCCACGCCTACGCCCCTCTGCTCAAGCGCTTCGCGCTCCGCCATGGTCTGACCATCTTCCCGGTGACGATGGATGGCGCCACCATCCCCGACTTCCCGGACGCTGTCCCAAACAACGGCATCGCCGGGCGCTTCGTCGACCAGTTGGGCATTCCACGCGAACAGTTCGTCGTGCCCTTCACCGTCCTCGCCAAGCCCACAGCACCGCAGGAAATCGTGCCAGTCGGCTTCGGTGTGATGAACGAGGACGAGCTTAGCGAACGCCTCGACCTCTTCGCCCGGGAGGCAACCCGCGCTCGATCCGATGCCCGATCGCCGGGCTGGCAAGCACCTGCAGGTACGGCGGCAGCCCTGGGACGCACGACCGCCGCCGCCGGCGTCACGCCTGTCCGACCCTGATCAACAGCTACAACAAGACCACGGAGGCCCCATGCGCCATCTCACCCGGAAACTGCCCTCTCGCCGATCCGTCGCCGTCGCCTGCTCTCTCACCCTGCTGCTGGCCGCACCGGCCGGCTTGACGCCCGCGCAGGCAAGTCTGCAGACCGAAATGGCGGACATGTTCAAGGCCTCGGGAATGATGGCCAATGACACGCCCCCCAACGTCTACCACTCCCAGAGCAGCAACATCGCCGCCCTGGGTGGCCTGCAGGTCCGCACGCCTGTCCAGAACTACCAGATGATGAGCTACGACCTGCCGTCCATGAAGGCGGGCTGTGGTGGCGTCGACCTGCGCTTGGGCTCATTCTCGTGGATCAACACCGAGAAGTTCAAGCAGATGCTCCAGCAGATCGGCAACAACTCCGTGGGCCTGCTCTTCTCTGCCGCGATCAGCACGATCACACCGCTGATCGGCGGCAAGATCGAAATGCTGCTCAAGCAGGTGCAAGACGCGTCCAACTTCTTTTCGAACACCTGCCGCAGTGCAGAAATGGCACTCGATGGCCTCATGGGGAAGAAGACGGCCGATACCTACAGCGCGTGCATGAAGGTTCAGCGACTGTTTGCCAAGGACGAGGAAGAGGCCCGCACGAAGTGCCAGGACCAGGCTCCCGACGTGAACCAGGCAGCGGCCAGCGACAGCAACCCCGCCGTCCGTGCCGTTGCCCAACGCGACGTGAACCTGATCTGGGACGCGCTCAAGAAGACCAAGCTCACGCATGAGCAGCGCGAGCTCTACATGAACGTCACGGGCACCGTGATCGTGCGCGCCAAGCGCGACAGCAGCGGCGACACCAATCAGACCATTCCCCCGGTCTTGGACAGCTTGAACGTCCTGGAGAAGGGCAACACCACTCCTCCCTCCAGCGCCCAGCCAGGTGACGTGGCCATCGCGGGCTGGTGGAGCTGCGATGAGGACGCCGACCCCGAATGCCTCAACCCCAAGAACACCACCACCAAAGTGTTCACCCCCTTCGCCCAACAGGCGTTCAACCGCATGACCGCGCTGCTGAACGCCCTGTGGAACAACAAGGAGCCGTCCCTCTCCGACCAGAACTTCGTGAACTACTCGTCCTTGCCGATAGGCATGATGCTCCGCGTGGGCTACATGTCTCGGCGCGACGATCTGGCTCGCTCGCTGACGAATCGTTATGCCGACGTGATCGGCTACGACTTCGCCTACAACTTCCTCTCCCGGTCGATCCTCGACGCCAAGGTCTACCTCGCCAACGGCGCGCATCGCCGCGGCGTAGAGGACATCGAGGTCGACAACATGATCTCGCGCATGGACGCCCTCATCAATCAGCTCGAGGGCCAGCGCCACATCAAGGCCACCGACAACATCGGCATGTCGGCCATGGTCACAAACATCGTTGACACCGAGCGGCAGATGTACGCGACCTTGCCACAAGGCTTGCAGAACATGATGACCTTCTCCAATCACATGAGCGCCATGCGCGGTCGCTGAGCCAGGCCATGGACTTTACGATCTACACCTACGGCGATGTGAGCGCCCTCTACGGGATGCTCAACGGCGTCGTGATGATCATGGGCGACGACGTCTACAAGACGATGATTCGCATGATGCTGGGTTTCGGCGCCATGACGATGATCCTCTACATGATGCACGCCGGCGTTCATGCTCACCGCGGCTGGAAGTGGCTGGTCACGGTCGCGCTGATGTCGTCCATCCTTTTCACGCCGAAGGCAAACGTCATCATCGAAGATGCGACGGGGCACAGCTCGCCGGCCGTGGTCGCCAATGTCCCCTACGCCCTCGCCTTCCTGTTTGGCACGAAATCAGGCTTTGGCCACGACCTCACGGTCATGGGTGAAGCAGGCTTTCAGACCATTCCCTCCGGGGTCAGTGGTGCTCCTGACTTCGTCCTGCCGTCGGAGCTGAGCTACCTGCAGAACGGGATGATGTTCGGCGCCCGCCTGGTCGACGCCTCGCGAAGCGCGAACATCCCGGATGCAGTGCTGCGCACCGACCTGACCAACTACGTCAAGGACTGCGTCATCCCCTCTGTGGGCCACCTCATCAGCATGGACGACCTGATGAAGTCCACCAACCTCTGGGGTTTGTTCGCCAACACCAACAACGCCTTGTTCGCCTCCTACTGGGACAGCGGCGAGTACAAGTACGCCACCTGCCCCACCGTTTATGCGATCCTGGACTTGAAGATTGCGGCAGCCACCAACGACGTGCTCACGCGCATTGGCACCATGGTCTTCCCTCAGGCCAAGGACGCAGCAGCTGCCAACGCCTTGCTCCAGCCCGGCCTGGTCGCGGCCTACTCCAAGGCCAACATCGCGGCCGCGAGCGCTGATGCCAACGCGATCATCCTCCAGAACGCCCTTATCAACGTCATGAGCGACGCCTCGGCGGCCATGGCCACCCAGATGGGCGACTCGGCGGCCGTGCTGCAGGCCTTCGCGCGCCAGCAAGGCACCGTGCAGGTCAATTCCTCGCTGATCGCCGAGGGCGAGTCCGTGAGCGCCTCGCTGGCCATCCTCAAGAACATCCTCGATGTCATCCTCATTGCTGCATTTCCCATCGTGGCACTGCTGCTGATTGCCACCGAAGGCGAAGGGCTGAGGTCCCTGGGCATCAAATACATCCTTGCCCTGGTATGCATCGAAGCATGGCCGTTCATGAACGCGGCCGTGAGTTTCGTGGGCAACACCTATGCTGCGCATCGCATGGCCATGGCAGGTGCGCTCCCGGGTGGTGGCAGTGGCATGGCCTTGATCAATGCGGACGCCATCTACTCCGGTGCGATTTCGGACCTGGCCATGGTTGGCATGGCCATGAAGTTCGTTCCCGTGATCTGCTTCGGATTGTTCTTCGGCATGGACAAGGCCGTCAGCGCCATGGCCAGCGGCGCCTCAGGCATGGCGGCGACGATCGGGCGCAAGACAGCGGAAGCCATGACCGGCACCGTCAGCGGTGGCTCGGCCAGCTTCGACAACTACAGCCTGGCCATGCAGAAGACCGACGCCAACATGGTTCGCATGGACAACGTGGCCGGCTCTACCTACTTCGATGCCCGAAACCCCTTCAATGCGGATGCACGACGTTCGGAGGCAAGGCTGGGTAGCAGCCCTGTCAAAGTCTCCGATGTGTTCCAGAGCACCCAGCGCTGGAGCGAGATGTCCAGGCAGCAGCAAAGCCTGGCTCATGGCCAGATGGACAGCGCTTCTTCCGCTCTAAGTTCGAGCTATCAACAAGCAATTGCGATGGCCCAGTCACGAGGAGATCGGACATCGCTCGATCGCTTAATGCAGGCTGGCCGGACTGACCAGTTTCAGCTTTCTTCTGCTCAGCAGGACCAGTTGCTGGAGCGTTTAGGGCAAGACCTGGGCATAACGGTCAACGAGAGCAACCGTCGAGAACTGCGCAGTGCATTGGAAACTTCACTTGCGGCCACGGCCGGAACACCTGGCCAGGGCCTGACAGGCATCGGAGTCAGTGCAAGTACCCGTGCCAGCCTTGCACATGCTGGCTCACGCGCGAACGAAGAGCAAATCAACAATGCCCTGCGACGCACGACTGATCAAGCCAGGGCCATGAGCCTCGAAAACCGGGCATCAACACTGGAATCGGTGCTTCAGCAACGGGGCTATGCCGAGGGAGAAACCTCATCGCAAGAGTTGACCAAGCGACTGACTTCCGACCTTTCCCAAGTTCGTGGTTACGTCAAAACCGCCGACGTGGCACTTCGCTCTTCCCAAGAGTATGCCCAGGCAGCAGAGTCTGCCAAGAGCGCGACGCAGCAGATTGGCTTCGATTTCGTCCGTGAGTACAACGCCTATGCATGGAGCTCGTTGGGCAAGGATCCCAACGACATGAGCGCAGCAGAGCATGCGGCGCTCATGAAGAGCTTCTTCTTGAATCGCACGCAACTGGCCCAGGACGACAAGGGTTCATTCCTGGCCTTGCGAGAGTTCAACGACGTGTCCGACTACCTTGCGGGCGGCGGACATCTCAGGTCGGCAGATGCCTTTGGCGATGGCCGTCTGGACCAGCAGTTCTCAAGAGATCGAACCCAGAACCTAGCCTCTCAGACGGCCCTCACGCCCGGCAATGCAAGCGCTGCCGCTGTTCGCGGTGCGGGGACGGATAACAGAGCGGCTGTCACCGGCGCGGCCGGTGCTGCGGGCGTCGATATGGGCACCCCTCTGGAGCGGCCTATCGACCTAACTCCACTGGAAGGCCAACCCACTCGTAGCGCAGCTGCGATCCAACAAGACACTGTGAACAGCGCAAGCGCCACCCGGACACGCAATGAAGAAGAAAAGGCGCGAATAGACGGTCTGATGGAGCGCGGGTTGAAGAATGCACCCACGGATGCCTTCTCGTCCGGGCCGAACGACATCGCAAGGATTGATCGGAATCACCGGCCAATGCCTGGCGTCCAACCCCCAGCCCCTGCGGCTCCCAGCGCCGTCGACCTGATCCCCAAAGATCCGCCTAGAAACCCTGCCCCCGATCGCTCGGCAATTGATCGGATCCCTAAATGAGCGATCGTGGCCTCAACAAACTGAGGTGATGCGTGCTTGCCTCCCGTACGCTCACCACTCTGCACCAAGGCGGCTTGTTTCCAAGCCGTGACTACTGCTGGGATCAACCAAAGTGCCATGGTAAATGTTGTCCGGTTCGTAGGCATAAGTGGGGTCGGTCCACCTATCAGGAACCATGTCACCCGACTCAGGCCAAGCCACATTCGCCGGGACGCCTGTGCAAGCCGTCGCCGACTGAGCTTCGTTCGTCCACATATTTCCTGGCAGGCCCGCATAGGCTGGATCATGGAAAACATCGCCTCGAAAGCAAACATCATCTTTGCTCGGCTCGAGGAAAAGATCACCGTGATCCTCTGAGAAGGGTGCCTGGCCACCAGCCCAAGAACCGCCGTCAGCCGCCACCGAATGCGCCGCAGCTGACACGCGATAGCCATGGGCAGCCCCGGCCATGCCGCGGCTCAGGCCTTGCAAGGCCTCGCGTACTACAGCGACCAGGTAGTCCCATGCATCCATGGCGTGCTCCTTCAGTTCCCAAAGTTCATTTTTGGCCACTTCCTGGGCGCCGTGAAGGCCAGGAAGAGCATTTTCATCATACCAAATTCAGTTTCCACGGGGGAAAAGCAGTTTCCAGCCCCTTGCGCCCGCGCGTGGGGGGCCTGTGACCCGCGCCTGTTCCAGGAGAGAAACATGCTTTTCGAGTCCGTCACGTACTGGCGCTCCGGCGCCTGGCTGGTCCGCGTCCAGGCCGGCTTTACCAACAACCGGGCCTCGGCCGAAGCCTTCGGCTTGCTTCCCATGCGGCTCGAGCGAGATCACGACCGCCTTGTGCTTTTCACAGCCCAAACCGGCGTCGAGCTCGGCGAGGCGTACGACGAGAACATCACCGTGTTCCGGCTGAAAGCCGGCGTCGACGTGGCCACGCCGGTCAACCTGGACGACTACAAGCAAGAGGCACTGCCGATCAGCCACTTCACCCATTTCCCCGAGCTTGAGCAGCTCACCTGCGTGGGCCATGGCGTGAACGAGGTAGATGAGCTGGCCCTCGCCATCCCTTTTGGCGACGTCGACGTCGAGCACCACCCTCTGGAGCGCTCATGAACCTTTTCTGCGACAGCTGCGGCCACCGAGGACCCGAAACCGCATTTCTTCCTGCAGGTGTCACCTGCTTTACCTGCCCTGATTGCGGTGAATTCGACGTGCACCCGGATGAGCACGCCGACACAGCCGTTCTCGGGCCTGACAACCTCACTGACTTCCTGCAGGAGAAACCATGACAGACCAAACCCAAGCTCCAACCGCTACTCGCCTGAGGGTGTTCTTGGCGCTTTTGTGGCCAATCGTCAAGGCGCTGGCCATCGCGCTGATGCTGCCGTTCAACTTCCTCGGCGTCCTGTGCCTAATGGGATTTTTCAGCGTGGAGGACCTCCGCAGCATCAGCACCAGCATGGTCGTTGCAGATGACGCAAGCATCGCCAGCGCCTTCCACAATCTCAAGGCGATGTATCTCGCCTTGGTCTTCCTCATGCTCGGTGTTCTCATTGCCTCGGGGGGCTCTGGACCAGCCTTCAATGAGCCGGCCAATCGGATGCTCCTGCGGTTGATGCGACTGGTGCCTGGTCAATACTCCGACAGCACGAAGCGCACGACCGTGATGGCGGTGCTTTGCGTCTTTCTCGTCGGCATGCTGGTCATGATGGACGTCGGCACGACCCCAGGCCAAGCCCCACCGTCTCTTCGAGCGAACAGCCAGGCTGTCAAGGAAACCTGGGCAGCTGTCATCCAGCCTGACGGCACCATTTTGCGAGGCGCGGCTAAGGTCACCCATACCCCTGGGGCTCAGACCTACCAAGTCGAATTGACGGCCCAAAGTGAGTGAGGGGATGAATCCTCGGCGCCCCCTCTCATGAGTTCTGGTTTAACCCTTGTAGAGCGGGAATGGACTGCCCGGTGCGAAGCTCAGGACCTCAGGTAGCGGTCATACTTGACCGCGCCTTGCGGCGTCACGGTGAAATGCAGGTCACTGTGTGCGAACAGCTCCGCCTCGATTCCCCCATAGACCGAATCGAACAGCCATGCCGCAATGGCCACCTGGATGGCGACCTGCTCAATCTCTGCTTGCGGACGCGCACTTACCGCGGCATCGGCCAACTGCTTGCCCCAGAATGGGATAGCACCAGCAGCCCACTCCACTCCCTTGCTACGCACCAGATCCTCTTTGGTTTCGGCAAGTACCATCAGGGAAATGGGGTCAACTTGGACCTCAGCATTGAAGCGGGGCTCTCCTGCTTCGTCGAGCACGACGGTTGTGATCTGCATTCCCATGTCGATCAGCAGGAAGAGGCTTCAGGAAGAGGCGTTGCCGTGGGAATTCACAGCATCGCCACACGAATTTGATCGTGGCCCAAAGCGCCGCGCAAGGGCATTTGAGCTCGATCTCTCTCCCGGGGTGGCTTGCGGTGTTCGCAGCCATCACGGAATATTTTTCACCTTGTGCATTTTAAGGGCCGTACCCGGGTTGGCCGCGAGGTTGTTGCACCCGCGCGAAAGCGCTGGCCAGCACCTGCAGATCAACGCAGCAACTGGAAGCCGAGGGCCAAGACCGAGGCAAACCCATGGAGGCCGACAGGCAACGCCAGGCCGCCCGTTTTCCAGCGTGCGGCCGTGCAGACGATGGCCACCCAAAGCATGAGCAACAACGTGCTGGTTTGCTGATACTGCGAATGGACCAACATGAACAAAAGCGCCGACAGGATCATTCGAACCCATATCCCTTGACCAATCTTGGGCGCAGGCTCAGCTGGCAAGCCTGGTAAGACATGCCTAAAGAGCAGCTCCTCGCTGATAGGTGCGACCAGAATCACCGTGACCAGCATGAGCGCTGTCACGGATCGCCGTAATGGAGCCAAGGATGTTCGGCGTAATGGAGCCAGTTTCTGGCTGCTGAACAGGGCTCCCGAGGGGGTTGAGGAACGGGGTTATTTTGCCGCTTTGGCGGGGGTGGATTTG
>JAKARB010000004.1 GCA_021819435.1 Pseudomonadota bacterium
GCTCAACGACCAGCTTGACTGCCTCAAGCTTGAACTCTCGGCTGAACAGCCTTCTCGTTGCCATAAACCACCTCCGGTTTGACTTCACACCTTAACAAGGTGTCCTTCAAACCGGCAGCAGCCCAATTGGCTGGTCTGGTGGGGCTGTGGCCACTGAACCTGTTTGTGCGGCGGGCCTACCAGGTACTGAGCCCCATGGCGCCTCGTGACACGCTCTGAGCCTCTGCCGCTCGCAAATCCAAATCTCAAACCAAATCATGACCATCCATCAATCGACAGGGCTTTCTCGATGGGCTGCGGCATGCCTGGTCGCGCTGCCATTGAGCTGCTTCGCACAGGCGTCGCCACTGTGGGCAGAGGCTGCGCGCGCGCACCTCTATGGCATTGGTGGCGGCTATGACACCGCGCTGCAAGGCTATGTGCAAGAGGTCATGCGCCACGCGCAGGGCCCACGCATCGACATCGTCATGCTGCCAGCCGCCTTCGCCGATGACCCGGTCTTGCCGGAAGACCCCGGCATCCTGGCGGATGACGTGGCCGCCCTGCAAGGCGCTTGCGAAGCCGTGCTGGCGCGTTCGCAGGCGGCTCGTGTGCGGTTTTCGCAAGGCTGCAACGTGCGCTCCGCGCCGTTGTACGTGGCGGCCGATGCCCGCGATCCAAACGTGTTGGAGGCTTTGTACTCCCCTTCACTCGATGGCGTTTTCTTCAATGGGGATGACCAGGGTTATGCCATGCGCATCCTGGCCAACACACCTGCTGAAGCAGCCTTGAACAGGCTGGCGGGGCGCGGTGTGGTGGTCGGGGGCACCAGCGCGGGCGCGGCCATCCAGTCTCTGGTGATGAACGCGGGCTATACCGAAGCGGGTGATGCCACCACGGCCTTGCAAAAGGGCGCCATCGACATGTGGTGGCGCCAAACACCCAATCAGCGTGGCCTGATCTTTGGCAGCCAGCGCCTGGTGATCGATGAGCACGTATATTCACGCGGCCGCCTTGGCCGCATGATCAACGCCTCAGCGCAGACGGCCGAAGCCTTGGGGCAAGGCGGCTTGCTGGGCGTGGGGCTGGACTACGACACAGGCATCGCCATCGATGGCGACCGCCAACTGCGCTCGGTCTCCGGGGTGTCGTCGGCGGTGGTGGTGGACTTGCGCACGGCCGACGCGCGCTATCGCTGGCAGGGAGAGCAACAGGCCCTGTCCGCGCGCCGCGTGCTCACGCACCTGTTGCCCCCGAGTCAGGCCATCGGTTTTGACCTTGCCCGGCGCGCCCCCCTGTTGGGCGGCATGAGACTGAACTGGTTGGGGCAGGGCCTGCCGCCCATCCGTCCGCAACTGGCCGTGAGCGATGCAGTGGCCACCTTGATGCTGTCAGGTGACATCTCGGGCGACCTGGGTGGCCCCGTCTTGCACCGCTTCACAGCCTTGGCCAAACCTGCTCCATTGTCAGAGGCTAGGCCGCCACGGGGCCTGGTGCGAGCGGGCCAGTTGTTGATCGTGGCCTCGGCTTTTGCCAGTGCCGATGACGCGCGCGCCCTGGTCAGTACATACAACCAGGCCCTGGCTGACGCCGGCTGGACGGGCAGCGCCGCACGTGTGCTGATCCAGGGGCAAGATCTGCTGGACCCCAAGCAATTTGCCTCCGCCACAGGTGTGATCTTTGTGGGTGGCGAGCAGGCGCGTCTGGCGACAGCACTGGCCGATCCTCGCCTGCGCGCATCGATCTGGCAGGCCCTTCACTCTGCCCAGGTGGTGATGTTTGAGGGCGCCATGCTCGCCGCCGTGGGCGAGCGCTTCGATGCCGTCAGCGGTGGCGACTCGCAGGACGATGCCATTGCCGCCTTCCGTGCCGACAACGCGCAAGTGCAGGCGGGTCTGGGCCTGGTGCGCGGGGCAGTGTTCGAGCCTCGCCTGCAGTTGGAGCGCCGCTGGGGCCGCCTCTATGGCATGGCCGCGCACTGCCGTGCGTGTGGCGTGTGGGGCATCAGCGAATCCTCCGCCATCGTGATCGCCAAAGGTCAGGCCCAAGTGCTGGGCGCCAATCCGGTTGTGGCGCTCGATGCGCGCCGTGCTTTGTTCGCCACGGGTGACAACGGCGCGCTGGCCGCGTTCAACGTGCTGCTGGATGTGTACGAACCCGGCGACGTGCTGGGCCGAAGCTGGTAGGCCCAAGGGCGTGCATCAATTGCTGTCGATCACTGAAGGAATTCATCATGGAGACTCAGGCCGAGCCTCTCCTTCGCCAATGAGTCTCCCAATTGGCCCCGGCTGTCAAAGGACGCCATGGGACGCCAAAACGCAAAAAGCCCCGTGGTGGCGGGGCTTTCGCGTGGTAACTCGGGTCTTTATGGGACGCTGTGATCGTGACTCTGGCGGAGAGGGCGGGATTCGAACCCGCGGTAGGCTATTAACCTACACACGCTTTCCAGGCGTGCGACTTAAACCGCTCATCCACCTCTCCGTGCAGCCCGCAAGTATAGCAAGGTTTGCTCAGTTGACCGACACCTTCTTGCCGTCCTTGTAGGTGTAGAGCGTCATGGCCGGGTTCTTCAGCTCGCCGTTGGGCTCGAACGACACCTTGGCCGTCACGCCGCTGTAGGCCGCTTCGACGATCTTCGGGCCGTAGACCTTCGGGTCGGTCGAGTTGGCGCGCTTCATGGCGTCCACCAGCACCATGGTCGCGTCATAGGTGTAAGGCGAGTAGACCTGGAACTGCTTGGGGAACATGGCCTCGTACTTCTCGCGCCAGGCCTTGCCCTGGGGCAGTTTGTCGAGCGAGGCGCCACCCACGGCGCACACCACGTTGCCCAGCGTGCGCGCGCCGCTGGCGAGCTTGACGAGCTGGTCGGTGCAGATGCCATCGCCGCCGAACAGGTAGGCCTTGGTCAGGCCGAGTTGCTGCATCTGGCGCAACATCGGGCCGGCCTGCGGGTCCATGCCACCAAAGAAGATGCCGTCGGGCTTCTTATTCTTGATGGCCGTGAGGATGGACATGAAGTCCACGGCCTTGTCGTTGGTGTACTGCTGGCTCACCACTTCCATGCCCAGTTGCTGGGCCGTGCGCGCGAACACCTCGGCCACGCCCTTGCCGTAGGCCGTGCGGTCGTCGATGATCGCGACCTTCTTGAGCTTGAGCACATCACGCGCGTAGCGGGCCAGGCCGGCGCCCAGCTCGTTGTCGTTGGCCAGCAGGCGGAAGACGTTCTTGTAGCCGAGCTGCGTCAGCTCGGGGTTGGTGGCCGAGGGCGAGACCATGGGCAGGCCGCACTGGTTGTAGACCTTGGCCGCCGGGATGGTGGTGCCCGAGTTCAGGTGCCCAACCACGCCGTTGACCTTGGCGTCGCACAGCTTTTGTGCGGCGGCCGTGCCTTGCTTGGGATCGGCGGCGTCGTCTTCGGCCACCAGCTCGAACTTGACCTTCTTGCCGCCGATGGTCAGGCCCTCGGCGTTGAGTTCGGCCACGGCCATGCGGGCGCCGTTTTCGTTGTCACGGCCATAGTGGGCTTGCGGGCCGGAGACCGGGCCGACGTGGCCGATGCGCACCACGGTCTGGGCCTGGGCCGGCGTGGCGCAAAGTCCGGCGAAGATGAGGCCGGCAGCGGCCAGCAGCGAAGACGGGATCGGACGCAGTTTCATCAGGACCTCGTTGGTGTTTCGTTGGGTTGAATCGGTGAGAGCCGGGGTGGGATGCAGGGGCAGCCTGGTGGGCGAGACGAGCAGATCAAGCAATCGGCGGGCCGGTGCTCAGCGCTGGCGCAGCTTCGCCAGTTCTTGAGCGACGGAGCGGGCAACCACGTCTTTCAGGGTCCGGTTGAGTTCGTCTCGCAGGTCACGCGCGATGGCTTCGGTGTGGCGGGCAAGCAAGGGGGCCATGGCTTCCTTCAAGCGGAATTCGAGCATGCCGTCGATCTGCTTTTGCACGTCGGAGAGCACGCGGTGCGCAAGTTGGGCCTCGGTCACGTTCGAGGAGGCCTCCTGCGGCGCCCCGGCCGTGGGCGTGAGCTGCTGGTTTGAAGGAGGCAACGGTTCGGTCGGCAAAGGCGCCACGACTTCGGCGAGCACGGGCAAGGCATCCAGCGGCACGGGGGGCTTGGCGGCAGGCACTGCGGGCGCAGCAGGCACCTGAGGCTGCACCTCGATGACCTCTGTCAAGGTCGGCACGTGCGCTGGATGAGGGCGTGAGATGCCGTTCATCAACGGGCCTCGTCCTTGACTTCGTGGGGCTGGACATCCCAGCCCTGCGCGGCGTAGGCCTTCCAACGCTGGCGGCCTTGCTGGCGGTCGTCAGGCTCGCTGGAAACGAGGTCGAACAGGCGCTCGAAACGGTCCATTCCGGCGGGCATCTCTCGTCCGATGTTGACCAGGATGCTGCGCTCGCCCGGCGCCGAAGCTGCATCTGGCGAGAGCCAGATGGGCGTGGCGTGCAGGCGCTCGGGCAGTGGCTTGCCGGCCGCGAGCACATGGGGCAGAAACTCTTGGTCGTCGAAGGTCCAAAGCTCGCGGTCGAGGGCTTGCAAGGAGGCGAGGTCACCCGTCACGGCCACCCGCGCGCCGGCGCGGTGCGCCTTGCGCAGCAGCCTGCATGCGTAGGCCAGCTTGTTGCCGATGCCGTGGTGAAACTCGACCCTGCGCATGGAGCGTTCCCTGCCTGACCGTTGGCCTGCCGATCAGGCCTTCGCCGCCGGCTTGATCGATGACTTGCGCGCCACAGCGGGCTTCACCTGCTTCTCCGGCTTCACAGACTTGCTGGCAGCCTTGGGCGCTTTCGTGGTCTTCGTGGTCTTGGCCGCAGCCCTGCCCGGCTTGGCCTCGCGCGGCGCCAGCGCATCCTTGCCCGCAGCGGCCTGGTCCAGCAGGAACTGGGTCAGCAGGCCCACGGGGCGGCCCGTGCCACCTTTGGCGCCACCCGACTTCCAGGCCGTGCCAGCGATGTCGAGGTGAGCCCAGCGGTAAGCCTGGGTGAACTTGCTGAGGAACCACGCCGCCGTGATGGAGCCGCCCTCGCGGCCGCCCACGTTGGCCAGGTCGGCGAAGTTGCTCTTGAGGCCTTCGCCGTACTCGTCGTCGAGCGGCATGCGCCAGGCGGTGTCCTGCGCGGCTTGACCAGCCTGGAGCAGCGCCGAGGCCAGTTCGTCGTCCTTCGAGAACAGGCCGCTGTGCAGGTTGCCCAGAGCGATCACGCAGGCGCCGGTCAGCGTGGCGATGTCGACCACCACGGCGGGCTTGAAGCGCTCGGCGTAGGTCAGCGCGTCACACAGGATGAGGCGGCCTTCGGCGTCGGTGTTGAGGATCTCGATGGTCTGGCCCGACATGCTGGTGACCACGTCGCCCGGCTTGGTGGCCGTGCCGCTGGGCATGTTCTCGCAAGTGGGGATGAGGCCGACGACGTTGATCTTCGGGGCCAGCAAAGCCAGGCTCTGGAAGGTGCCCAGCACGCTGGCGGCACCGCCCATGTCGAACTTCATTTCATCCATGCCCGCGCCGGGCTTGAGCGAGATGCCGCCGGTGTCGAAGGTGATGCCTTTGCCCACCAGCACAACGGGAGCCTGGCCCGCCGCGCCGCCTTCATAACGCAGCACGATGAACTTGGGCGGCTGTGCCGAGCCGTTGGTGACCGACAGGAAAGAGCCCATGCCGAGCTTTTCGAGCGCCGGGCGCTCCAGCACTTCGGCCTTGATCGACTTGCTGGACTTGGCCAGGCGGCGGGCCTCGGCGGCCAGGTGGGTGGGCGTGCAATGGTTGGCCGGGCGGTTGCCCAGTTCACGCGCCAGGGTCACGCCTTCGGCGATGCCCTGCCCTTGCTGAATGCCCGCCTTCACGGCAGCGGCTTGATCGTCGGCGCTCAGCAGGGTGACTTTCTTGAGCGCACCGGCCTTGGGGGCGCTGGGCTTGGTCAGGCGGAACACATAGGTGGCGTCGGCCACGGTCAGCACCGTGACGCGGGCGTGATCGGCATCGAGCTTGAAGCCTTCTGCGGCGGCGATGGCCACGTGGCCGGCACCGCCGTCTTTCAACAGAGACAAGCCCTTGGCCACGGCGGCCTTGAAGGATTTGGGCTTGGCATCGGCGGCGACGGCCAGCACCAAGCGGGCGGTCTTCACGCCACGCGGGCGATGCAGGTAGAGCGCGCGGCCGGCCTTCAGGGCCAGGTCATCGGCCTGAATGGCGTCCTGGATCAGGGCGTCGAGCACCGGATCGGCGGTCTGGCTCTGCTCGGGCGTGAGCACCAGCAGCAGCGCATCGGCGTTGACCTGAGACAGGGTCGAACCCTGGGCGACGGAAGAACGGTAGTCCATGCGGTGCAAGTCCATAATGCGCGGGTTGATCGATCCGTCCGATGTTATTCGATTCCTCCATTCGCAGAGAACTTTGGCGCAGCTTCAGTGGCACGCTCGTGGTGTTGCTGACCGTGCTGCTGACCATGGTGCTCATCCGCATCCTCAGCCAGGCCACCAAGGGCAACCTCGCGCCCACCGACGTGGGCCTGGTGCTGAGCTACACCATCATCGGCCAGCTGCCGATCTTGCTGGCGCTGGCGCTGTTCGTCTCCGTGGTGGCGGTGCTCAGCCGCATCTGGCGCGACAGCGAGATGGTGGTCTGGCAGTCCAGCGGCGCGCGCCAGTTCCACTTCATCAAGCCCCTGTTGCGCATGGCCTGGCCAGTGCTGGTGATGGTGGCGCTGGCCTCGCTGGTGGCACGGCCTTGGGCGCAGAACCAGACGCAGATCCTCAAGGTGCGTTATGAGCAGCGCTCCGACATGGCGCGGGTGGCGCCCGGGCAGTTCCAGGTGTCGGCCGATGGCAAGCGCGTGTTCTTCATCGACAGCCACAGCGAGGGCCTGACTTCGGGCCGCAATGTTTTCATGGTGAACACAGATGGCGCCCAGGAGGCAGTCGTCACCGCGCGGCAGGGGCAGATCGAAGTGGTGGATGGGCAACGCTTCCTGGTGCTCAGCCAGGGCGAGCGCACCCAAACCGACTTGAGCACGGGAGAAAAGGCCCTCTCGCGCTTCGAGACCGCGCGCATCCGCGTGGGCGAAAAAATCACCCCGCCCGATGTGGCGCCCGATCTGCGCTCGATGTCGACCCCGGCGCTGGCCTTGCTGCGCAGCGCCCGGGCACAAGGCGAGATGGTCTGGCGCGTGGGCCTGATCTGGGCGGCCTTCAACATGGTGCTGGCCGGCCTGAGCCTGGCGGCTGGCAACACGCGGCGCAACAGCAACTGGAACCTCGTCTACGCCTTGCTGGTCTTCATCGTCTACTTCAACCTGCTGAGCCTGAGCCAGAACTGGGTGGCGCGCCAGCGCATGGACGCGGTCACGGCGCTGCTGGTGGTGCACGGCACCTTGACACTGGCTTGCCTGGCGGTGATCTGGTGGCGTGATGGGGGCTGGTCGATGTGGAGCCGGCGCGGCGCGGCGGCGCCGACCGCATCAGGCGAGGGCCAGGCATGAAGACCGTTCGCCGCCTCATCTTCCGTGCCGTGGCCTGGCGCACCCTGCTGGTCGCGCTGGCTTTTTCCGGGCTGGCTTTCTTCATCGACTTCGTCGAGGTCTCGGATGACATCGGGCAAAACGGCTACACGCTGGCGGACGCCTTCGTCACCTGCCTGCTGATGCTGGTGCGACACGTGCATGACCTGATGCCCATCGCGGTGCTGATCGGCGGCATCCTGGCGCTGGCACGCATGGCGCAGACATCGGAGTTCACCATCTTGCGCACCGGAGGCCTGAGCCCGGCGCGGGCCTTGCATCTGCTCGCGCTGTTCGGCCTGATGGCAGCCGTGCTGGTGGCCGTCATCGGCAACTGGCTGGTGCCCATCGCAGAGCAGCAACTCACCCGCCAGCGCGCCACCTTCAGCACCGATCAGCAGGTCATGCTCGGACGGGCGGGCACCTGGCTGCGCGAAAAACGCGAGGTGCCGGGCCAAGGCACACACACCTTCACCGTCAACGTGGGCAGCGCCATCAACGAAGGCGAGTTCGGCCAGGTGCGCATCTTCGAGTTCGACGCCAATGGGCAGCTCAAGCGCCGCTTGGCGGCCGCAACGGCCCGCGTGGTCCCCAACCCCGCGCCAGGTGTTGGCGATGGTTCGATCTGGCAGTTGCGCGACGTGATCGACACGCGTTGGCTCTCGCACGAGCGGCTCACGCAGGACGCAGCACTGGGCGGCATCAAGGTCATCGACGAACGCCGGCACGACAGCATGGATTGGGCCAGCAGCCTCACCCCGGTCGTGGTGACGGCCTCGGTGCTGCCGCCCGAGAGCATGTCGGTGCTGGCGCTGTGGCGTTACACCCGCCACCTCGACCTGAACGCGCAGGCGGCCCAGCGTTATGAGATGCAGTTCTGGAAGAAATCGGTCTACCCCTTCGTCTGCTTCGTGATGGTCGCCCTGGCCCTGCCCTTTGCCTACCTGCATGCGCGCAGCGGCGGCATGAACCTGAAGATCTTCGGCGGCATCATGCTGGGCATCAGCTTCATCCTGGTCAACCACATCGCCAGCCACCTCGGCCAGTTGCAGGATTGGCAGCCCTGGCTGGCTGCGGTGGCGCCCAGCCTGCTCTACACACTGCTGTCGATGAGCGTGTTCACCTGGCTGGTGCGCAGGCAATGACCGCAACCGCGCCTTGAACGGAGCTTTGAGACATGTCCCGCACCGGCATCTTGCTGTTCGCCCATGGGGCGCGTGATCCGAACTGGGCCCTGCCCTTCGAGGCCGTGGCCCAGCGCCTGATTGCACGCGCTCGAGGAGCCGCTGCGACGCATGAGGCGGCCCCCGAGGTGACCCTGGCCTTCCTCGAATTCATGACCCCGGACATCGCCACCGCTGGCGACGACCTCGCCGCGCGCGGTTGCACAGTGGTTTCGGTGGTGCCCCTGTTCCTGGGCGCAGGTGGACACGTCCGCAAGGACCTGCCCAAGTTGCTCGACGAGCTCTCGGCCCGTCACCCGGGCGTCAGTTGGCGCCTGTGCCCAGCCGTGGGTGAAACCGACATCCTCATCCAAGGCATGGCGGACGCGGCTTGGTCCCTGGCCGAGGCTGCCCCGGCGCAAGCACCGCAGGGCTGAGCCCCAACCTCTTCCCTGCCAGATACCCATCCACTCCACGTTCGCCAGCGCCCACCGGAGCCCGCATGAACCTGCACCAGTTCCGCTTCGTTCACGAAGCCGCGCGCCGCAACCTCAACCTCACCGAAACGGCCAAGGCCCTGCACACCTCGCAGCCGGGCATCTCCAAGGCCATCATGGAGCTGGAGGAGGAGCTGGGCGTGGACATCTTCGTGCGCCACGGCAAGCGCTTGAAGCGCATCACCGAGCCGGGGCTGGAGGTGCTCAAGTCCATCGACGTGATCCTGCGCGAGCTGGGCAACTTGAAACGCATCGGGGAGGAGTACGCGATGCAGGACGCGGGCACCCTGTCGATCGCGACCACGCACACTCAAGCGCGTTACGTGCTGCCCGAGCCCGTCGCCCAGTTGCGCCGCAAGTACCCCAAGGTGGCCGTGAGCCTGCACCAGGGGACGCCCGAGCAGGTGGCGCGCATGGTGCTGGACGAGGTGGCCGACATCGGCCTGGCCACCGAGTCGCTCAGCGACTTCCCGGACCTGGTGACCCTGCCCTGCTATGAGTGGCAGCACGTCGTGGTCATGCCGCCGTCGCACCCGCTGGCTTCGGTGCCTCGGCTGACGCTGGAGCAGTTGGCCGCCGAGCCGCTGATCTCGTATCACCCGTCGTTCACGGGCCGCAAACGCATCGACCAGGCCTTCTTGCAGCGTGGCCTCACGCCCAACGTCGTGCTCGAAGCGATCGACGCGGACGTGATCAAGACCTACACGCGGCTGGGCCTGGGCATTGGGCTGGTGGCCGAGATGGCGGTCAAGGACGACCCGACCATGTCGGCCCCGGGCAGCGACCTGGTGTGGCGGCCGGTCGGGCACCTCTTTGGGCCCAACATGGCGCGCCTGGCCTTCAAGCGGGGCGCCTACCTGCGCCAGTTCGTGCTGGCGTTCGCCGAGCTGATCTCAGATCGTCTGAGCCGCGCGCTCATCTTGCAGGCGATGCAGTCGCCCACTGGCGCAGCATCCGAAATGAGCCAGGACCACGGGCTTTGAACTGAAGCACCCGGACGCTCGGCCTCAGGCCCGGTCGTCCAACCGGTCGAAGTCGAGGTCCACCGAGAGCGGCTCTACGGCCGGCACGTTGAGGTCGGCCGAGCGCACAGGCTGGGTGGCGGTCAGCGGCGCGACATCGGTGGAAGCCGGGTGCCTGCGCTCGGCGCGATCAGCCAGGTCTCGCGCAACGGCGTAGAGGAACAGCAGTTCGCGATAGGCAGGCAGGTCGAATGCATCGGCGTCCGTGCCCAGGTGCACGAGCGACATCTCGAGCACGTCCATGGCACGCGCGGGCTCGGCCCACAAGGCTTGCAGGCGTTCGATCACGCCAGGGTAATCGACCAGGCTGCGGCCGTGCTCCAGATCAGACTCCCAGGTGGGGGCGCGACCGTTGAAGTGGGCATTGAAGCGCTCTTGCACGCGCTCGTAGTCGGCACGGCGGCCCAGCCGACGGTAGATCTCCAGCAGCTTGAGGTAAGGCCAGGGGATCTCCTGCGCATGCCCGCCCAGGTGGACCTCCAGCAACTCGATGGCCGCTTCGTCCTGACCCAGCACGATGAAGAACTCGGCTTGCTGTTCAAGGTCGATCAACTCTTCCACCGACACAGCCTTCAAGGGCTCGGGCGAGACCAGGGAAGGCTGCGGCGCTGACGTGCCAATGATCGATGCAGGCGCGGTGAACCGGTGGCCCGAGGCCGTCGCCGCAGCTGCTGCAACCGGCGTGGGCTGCAGGCGGTCTTCCTCGTCAGGCTCGGGGATGGGCCCGAGCAAATCGTCGTTGTCCAGTGGGTCGAGGTGCGGTTTGCTATGCGTGTCTTCGCTTTCAGGCAGGTTCAGCGGCGGCTGGCCCGTTTCCGGGCGCCACCAAGCGGCGGCCTGTTCCCGACCACGGCGCACACCCCAGCCATGCAGCAGCCAGGCCACCAAGCTCAAACCGGCGAGCAAGGCGAGCACCAAAGGCCAGCTCAAGCCTGAACGCGCCGGCTGCTCCAGAGCCTGCATGCGGGCCTGCAAGGCCGAAACGCTCTGCTGGGTCTGTTCGCCGCTGCGCTGAAGGCTGTGCAAGCGCTGCTCGAGCTGCTCGACGTGCCTTTGCTGGCGCAGCATGTCCTCGGGCGTGGCATTGAGTGCGCGCCACAGCGCGGCAGCGGCATCGCGCCGGGCCTGCACTTCCGATGCGGCTTGCGCACCTTCGACGGGCGCAACCAACTGCCCCGACGAACGCAAGTTGGGCTGCACCAAAGAATCCGCATTGATCGGATCGAGCGCCAGGCGGGGGGCTTCTGCGCTCGCGACCACGGTCTTGTCTCGCTGGGCGCGACGGGCTTCCTTGCGCGAGGGCCCGCCATGTGGCCGGGAGCTCTGCGCGCTGTCAACCGACGCAACTTTCTCAGCCTTGCGTGGCACCCCGGAGCGAGCCTTGTCCTTCGCAGCGGGCACCTGCTCGGCATCGGAGGAAAGCCATGGCAGCGGGGCTGCCTGCGCGATCAGGGGCGGCTGCATACCCGGCGGATCGGCCAGGGCCACGAAGCGGCGGGTGATGCGAGCTTGACAGCCAGCGCTCACCTGGATGTTGACAACCGGTTCGTTGATCAGGGCGGTGGTGCGCAGAACCAGGCGCGCGCCCATGCCGGCCGTGACCGTCTCCGACGGCTGCAATTCAACCGAGACAGCACCCGGGGCCACCCGGTCATCGCCAAAGAAGACTTCAGCGGACACGCATTCCTGCGTGACGGTTTCGCCAGCCTCGAGCCGCAGAGGCACGACGACGCGCAAGGTGTCGCCCAGCACAGCCTGACTTTCGGGCCGGCCCCATCCCAGGGACCACGCCGGCGAGGACCATGCCCATGCAACGCTCAGCGTCGAGACCGCAATCAGGAATCGTCGAGAAAATTTCATTGGGTGCATGATGGGTATTACGGACGACTCTAGCATGCTGCCCGTGGACTCCATCCACCGATTTGATGCCTGTGTCTCGCCCATCCAACCCAGATTTGCATGACCACCGAACTCCAGACCGAGCGCCACGGCGCCACCCTCGTGCTGCGCCTGCACGGCCCCGCCACCCGCAACGCCTTGTCACCCCAGGTTTACGCTGCCGGCGTGGAAACCCTGAACATGGCCGAGAACAACCCGGACGTGCGCTCAGTGGTGCTCGCCGGGGCCAACGGGCATTTCTGCGGAGGGGGTGACCTGCAACGCCTGGCACACCAACGCGTGCACGACATGGCCGCCCAAGAGCGCAACCTCGACGCCTTCCACCAATGGATCGAGGCCCTGCACAGCTTCCCGAAACCGGTGATCGCGGCCGTCGAGGGGGTGGCGGCCGGCGGCGGGGTGTCGCTGGCACTGGCCTGCGACCTGATCGTGGCGGCTGACAACGCGCGCTTCTTGATGGCCTACAGCCAAGTCGGCCTGTCTTCGGATGGAGGCGCGAGCTGGCACTTGAGCCGAGCACTCGGCCGCCAGCGCGCGCTGGCCCTGCTGTGGCTGGGTGACAGCCAGTCGGCGCATGACTGGCATCAAGCTGGGCTGGTGCACACCGTGGCGCCCAACGGCCAGGCGTTGGACATCGCCTTGTCCATCGCAGAGCGGTTAGCCGAGCGGCCACAAGCTGTGCTCGCGAGTTTGAAGGAACTGGTCAACGAAGCCGACCAACCGCTGCGCGCCCACCTGGAGGCAGAAAAGCAACGATTCCTGAGCAACCTGAGCCAGCCCGCTGCCGGCGAAGCCATCGAAGCCTTCTTGCAACGGCGCGGCCGAGGCTAACCCAGGGCCGGATCAAACCCGGATCAGCGCCCCACGGCCACAGCCTTGAGCCCCATGGCCATCACCCGGAAAAGCTCTCCGACCAGCTTGAGTTGCAGCGGCTGCAAGCCATCGCCGGACATGCGCAAGGTCAGCATGCCCCGGTTGACGGTCACCACCATCACCAAGGTGTCGGTCCACCAATTGCTGGCGGCCTCTTCCAGGGACAGCAGCACGGCGTCGTCAAGCCAGCGGCGCGCCACCGCTTCGGCGTTGCTGAACACCACCAGCCTTCGCGCCAGGGCTGCGTGGTCATTCAGGGGCACGCGAGGGTGCATGGCCAGCCAGCGCATCTCGTCTGGCAGGCTGTTGTCGATCTGAGTCTGCATGGCGTTGGTGAACCGGCTGAAGACATCGGTTTCCAGCACCAGCGACAGGGCACGGCTGAGCATGATCAATTGCACATCAGAGGCCACACCCGTGTCGCAGCGGAAGCGCAACTCCTTGCCCGAGACGTAACTGCGCTGCGAGGCGCCCCATTCCACCCGCCAACCCTCGGGCGCTTCCACCACGAAGCCCGCCCCGACCTTGGCCTTGACCCGCTTGAACGTGTGGCCCTCAGCCTTGGCCCATGCGGCCAGCACCTGCCCTTCGTCGGCAGCGCCACCGCCGGTGGCGGAACCGATCATTCGCTTGAGCGCGTCGAACATGCGGATTGTTTGCCCTGGGTGACTTGCCTCGCTCGGCGAGAGGCGTGCTTGCGGAATAGGCGATAGCCCGGACCCCGATTTGGCCTGCCCGGAGGGACTCGAACCCCCGACCTGCTGCTTAGAAGGCAGCTGCTCTATCCAGTTGAGCTACAGGCAGTCGCGCTGATGAGTTTACGCCATCGCACCATTTCAGGGCCGCCAGCGTGACAACCACAAGGCGTTGAGGACCACGCTGACGCTGCTGAAGGCCATGGCCGCGCCCGCCAGCATGGGGCTGAGTTCGCCCATGGCCGCCAGAGGGATGCCGATGCCGTTGTAGCCAAAGGCCCACAGCAGGTTTTGCCAGATCTTGGCGGTGGTGCGCCGCGAGACCTCAATGGCCGAGGCCACCAGGCGCGGGTCGCCGCGCATCAGGGTGACGCCGGCGGCCTGCATGGCGACATCGGTGCCGCCCTGCGGGTTGGCCATGGCCATGCCAACATCGGCGGCAGCCAGGGCGGGGGCGTCGTTGATGCCATCGCCCACCATGGCGACGATGCGGCGCTCGCCCGCATCGCCTTGTTGCAAACGGCGGATGTGGTCTGCCTTGTCCCCGGGCAGCACCTCGGCGATGACTTCGTTGATGCCCAACGAGGCCGCCATGGCTTCGGCCGCACCGCGGTTGTCGCCAGAAATCATCACCGTGCGCACACCCATGGCCCGGAGGCGGGCCACGGCTTCGCGCGCCTCGGGCTTGGGTTCGTCGCCAAAAGCAAAGGCGGACACGGCTTCCCATCCGGCTCCGGCCTGGCGCATGAGCCAGGACACCGTGCGGCCTTCACGTGCCCATTCCCGGGTTCGTTCGAGCAGGCGAGCATCGGCCTGCCCTGCGACCAGTTCGTCCACCCAGCGCTGGCTGCCCAGCCGCCACCCCCCCGCCAGCTTTCCGCGCGCTCCGCCAGGCGATGCACCGGCCTGCTCGGCGGACTCAGCCACGGTGCCTTCGATGCCCCGGCCCGCATGGGCTTTCACATCGCGCGCAATGGGGATCTCGCGCAAGCCAGCCGCGGCATCCAGCACGGCCCGCGCCAAGGGGTGTTCGCTGCCGCCTTGCAAGGCAGCGGCCACAGCGAGGACCTCGTCGCGCGTAAGCGGGGACGAGCCATCGGCCTGCGACGACATATCCCCCGTCACCTCCCATGCCACCAGCCGGGGCTGGCCGACCGTGAGGGTGCCCGTCTTGTCGAAAGCCACCACCTGCACGCGGTGGGTGGTCTCAAGCGCCTGCGGATCCTGGATGAGGACGCCGTGGCGCGCAGCCACGCCCGTGCCCGCCATGATCGCGGCCGGCGTGGCCAGGCCGAGCGCACAGGGGCAGGCGATGACCAGCACGGACACCGCACGGATCAACGCCACCTCGCCGCCCAGCCCCGACCACCAGGCCCAGCCCCCCGCCAGCACCGCGATCAGCAGCACCACCGGCACGAACACCGCTGACACCCGGTCCACCAGGCGCTGGATGGGCGCCTTGCCGGCCTGGGCCTCGACCACGCGGCGGATGATGGCCGACAGCATGGTCTGCCCGCCCACGGCGGTGACCTTCATCAACAGCCGGCCCTCGGCGTTGATGGCGCCGCCGCTGAGCCGGTCGCCCGGCCCGCGCGGCTGCGGCAGGGGCTCCCCCGTCAACAACGATTCGTCGACGTGGCTGTGACCCTCGGTGACGACGCCATCGGTCGGAACGCGCTCGCCCGGGCGGATCACCAGCACATCGTCGACCAGCACCTGCGCGAGCGGCACGTCGATTTCGCCCTGCGGGCCTTGGCGGCGGGCCGTTTCGGGCCTGAGGGCTTGCAGGGCATGGATGGCCTGGGTGGTCTGGCGGCGCGCGCGCGCTTCAAGCGCCTTGCCCAGCAGCACCAGGGTGATCACCACGGCAGAGGATTCGAAATACAAGGCCGGTGCATGCTCGCCTCCATGCCCACCGTGCCGCCACCACAGCCACACCGAGAGCCCCCAGGCCGCCGAGGTGCCCAGGGCCACGAGCTGGTCCATGTTGCCGCTGCCGGCTTTGAGCGCCGCCCAGCCCGCGCGGAAGAAGCGCGCCCCCAGGATGAACTGCACCGGCGTGGCCAGCGCGAACTGCACCCAGGCGGGCCAGAAGTGGTGGTTGCCCCAGAGCATGGGCAGCACCAGTGGCAGGCTGGCCAGCGCCCCGAGCGTGACAGGCCCCCACACCGACCAGGCCGGCTCGACTGACTCAGGTGGGGCTTGGTCAGGCGCAAGCCATTGGGCTTGATAGCCCGCGCGGTCGACGGCGGCCAGCAAGGTGGCCACGGCCTTTGGTGCATTCGGGGCCTGTGGCGCCTCAGCGGCCTCTGGGGGCTCGGTGCGGCTCGATCCGGCCGCGTCGATGGCGGCTTGGGCATCGGCTCGATCGGCCCAGCGCACGGCCACGGTTTCGGTGGCGAAGTTGACCTGCGCATCGGCCACGCCCGGCACCTTGCGCAAGGCGCGCTCTACCCGGCCAACACAGGCGGCACAAGTCATGCCGCGCACGGCGAGGTGGGTGATTTCGGTGGCGGGGCCCGAGCTGGGCTCCGCGCGGGATTCGGAGGAAGACATGGTGCGCATGGCCAAAGCCGCTTCGATCAGGATGATGCCAGTCTCGACCTTGACACCATGGCAAGGTCAAGCAATGCGATGCGGCATGCACCCGGGCCTTGACCTTGCCACGGTGTCAAGGTTTATCCTGGCTTCGCTGGCCCCCGCGCGATCAGGCCATCGACACAGAAAGGTTCCACCATGAGCACCCAGCAACACGAACTCCAGGTCAAGGGCATGAGCTGCCAGCATTGCGTCAAGGGCGTGACCCGCGCCATCCAGGAGCAGGACCCGCAAGCCGAAGTGCAGGTCGACCTGGCCAGTGGCCGTGTCCAGGCCCGAACCACCCTGCCCCGCGAAGCCGTGGCCCAGGCCATCACCGACGAAGGTTACGAGGTGCAGGCCTGATGGCCGCCTCGCAAGGCGCCCTGCCGCACATCGGCGAAGCGTCGAAGCGGACCGGCGTCTCGCCCAAGATGATCCGGCACTACGAGGGCCTGGGGCTGTTGCCACCCGCGCCGCGCACCGACAGTGGCTACCGGCTCTATGACGACGAGGCCTTGCACACGCTGCACTTCATCCGGCGGGCGCGCGACCTGGGCTTCGGCATGGGCGACATCGCTCAGTTGCTGGACCTGTGGCGCAACCGCCGCCGTGCCAGCGCCACGGTCAAGAAGCTTGCGCTGAGCCACATCGAGGCCTTGCAACGGCGCATCGACGAAATGGAGGCGATGAAGCGCACATTGGCGAAGCTGGCATCCGAATGCCAGGGCAACGACCGGCCGTCCTGCCCGATCCTGGACGACCTGGGCCGAAGCTGTGCATGATGTCAGACAGGTTCCACAACAAGCCGAGGACGACATGTCCCTTCCCACCCAGCCCGGCTGGCCGTTGCAGGCGTCCGGCCTGAGCGCCTGCGGCATCCGCACCCGGGTGTTGCAAGGCGGTGCCGACCTCCGCGCCACGGAGGCCGTCGTCTTCGTGCATGGCAACCCGGGCTCCAGCGAAGACTGGCGAGAGTTGATGCAGGTGGCGTCACCCGTGGCCCGCGTGGTCGCGCTGGACATGCCCGGCTTCGGCCAGGCCGACAAACCGGCGAAGTACCCCTACTCGGTCGAAGGAGGCATGACCTTCCTGACCGAGGCGCTCAAGCAACTGGGCGTGGTGCGCGCCCACCTGGTGCTGCACGATTTTGGCGGCCCTTGGGGTCTGCTGTGGGCGGCCATGAACCCCTTGGGCCTGGCCAGCCTCACGCTGATCAACACGGGCGTGCTCAAGGGTTACCGATGGCATTACATGGCGCGCATCTGGCGCACGCCCATCCTCGGCGAGTTGCAGCAGTTGCTGACCAACGAAGCGGGCTTCCGCTGGGCCATCCAGCATGGCTGTCCCAAGGGCCTGCCCTTGCCCTTCGTTCGCCGCATGTACCGGGACATGGACTGGGGCACCAAGCGCGCCATCCTCAAGCTCTACCGCGCGACGGACGACCTCGACAGCCAAGGCCGCATGCTCGAAAAGCTGCTGCTGCCACTCAAGCCGCCCACGCTCGTGATCTGGGGCGCCGCCGACCCTTACCTGCCGGTGCGCTACGCCCATCAGCAGCAAGAGACCTTCCCCGGGGCGAAGGTGGTGGTGCTGCCCGAGAGCGGTCACTTTCCGTTCGCGGACGATCCGCGTGGGGTGGCAGAGGCCTTGGTGCCCTTCCTGCAAGAGCAGGTGGGTCGCAGGCAGGGCATGGCGGCTTGAAAAGCCCTCGCCCGCTGCGAGCGAGTGAGGCCCTCGGCGCTCAGGTCGGGTCGGTCGGGGTGTCCAACGCCACCTGCGTGTCAGAGAAATAGCGCCGAGGCTCGACGCCCAGCGTCCGCTTGAACATCGCGGCGAACGCACTGGCGCTGCGATAGCCCAGGCTGTCCGCCACCCGCGCAACCGGCACGCCGTTGGCGAGGTGGCCCAACGCCTCGACCAGCCGCGCCTGCTGCCGCCATTGCCGAAAGCTCATCCCCGTTTCGCGCTGGAAGCGGCGGGCCAGCGTGCGGCTGCTGGTGGCCTGCTGCTCGGCCAGGGTCTCCAGGGTCTCGCGGCTGTCGGGGTTGGCCACCAGCTCGGCGCACAGCCCGTTGAGGCGCGGCTCACGCGGCATCGGCAAGTGCAAGGCGGGCACCTTCAGGAAACGCAATTCGCTCAGCACCAGCGCCGCGATCTGCCCGGCCCGGCCCGCGCGGTCGTAATTCAGCGGCTCCTCGACCAGCGCCAGGATCAGCGCACGCAACAGCGGGCTGACTTCGATCAGGCAGCAGCCATCAGGCAAGCCAGGCGCCGCGTCCTGACGGATGTACAGCGTGCGCATCTGCACCTCACCGAGCATCATCACCCGGTGGACCGTGTGCGCCGGGATCCACACACCGCGCACCGGTGGCACGACCCAGCAGCCCGCGTCGGTTTCGACGCGCATGGCGCCGCTGCCGGCATAAACCAGTTGGGCGCGCGGGTGGCTGTGAGCCGGGGTTTCGCCCGCGCGGTAGTTGCGGGCCTTGGCGGTCACGGGGTGGGGGAGCGTCTGATGCATGTCGTCGTGAGTCGACATGTCGACGCCGGGGCTTGTCCACTTCACGATGTTTTTTGTCCAGACACGCTCATATCAGCCATTCTAGACTGGGTGCTCCTTCCGCTGGAACCCCTTCACCATGACCCAAACATTGGCGACCGAAGCCCCCTCCTCGACCGGGCCAGCCCCATCGCTCATCGGCTCGCGCACCGACGCCCGGCAAGGCACGGCCTACCCCGTGATCGCCGCGATCAGCTTCGCGCACCTGCTCAACGACATGATGCAGTCGGTGCTGCTGGCCACCTACCCGATGCTCAAGCTCGGCTTGCACCTGAGCTTTGGGCAGATCGGCCTGATCACGCTGGCCTACCAGGTCACCGCCTCGCTGCTGCAGCCCGCCATCGGGCTGTACACCGACCGGCGTCCGCAGCCGTACTCGCTGCCCGTCGGCATGCTCTTCACGCTGGTCGGCCTGCTGTCGCTGTCGCAAGCCGCCAGCTTTGAGGCCGTCGTGGTGTCGGCCATGCTGATCGGGATGGGCTCGTCCGTCTTCCACCCTGAATCGTCACGGGTGGCCCGCATGGCGGCCGGCCAGCAGCCGGGCTTCGCGCAGTCGCTGTTCCAGATCGGCGGCAACCTGGGCTCGGCCATCGGCCCCTTGCTGGCCGCGCTGATCATCGCGCCACGCGGCCAGGGCAGCGCGGCGTGGTTCTCGCTGTTCGCGCTGGTCGGCGTGGTCGTGCTGAGCTGGGTTGGGCGCTGGGCCAGCCAGCACACGGCCAGCTTCCGCAAGCGCATGCAGGCGCACACCGGCAACGGCCTGAGCCGCCGCCAGATTGGCTGGTCGCTCGCCATCCTGGGCATGCTGATCTTCTCCAAGTTCTTCTACATGGCCAGCCTGAGCAGCTACTACACCTTCTACCTGATGGACAAGTTCGGCCTGTCGACCTCGCAAGCCCAGGTCTACCTGTTCGTTTTCCTCTTCGCCGTCGCGGCGGGCACCGTGGCCGGCGGGCCGATCGGCGACCGCATCGGCCGCAAGCGCGTGATCTGGGGTTCGATCCTGGGGGTGGCGCCGTTCACGCTGGCGCTGCCTCACGTCGGACTGTTCTGGACGGGCGTGCTCTCGGTCGTCATCGGCCTGATCCTGGCCTCGGCCTTCTCGGCGATCCTGGTCTATGCGCAGGAACTGGTGCCCAACAAGGTGGGCACGATCTCGGGGCTGTTCTTCGGCTTTGCCTTCGGCATGGGCGGCATCGGCGCGGCGCTGCTGGGCCGGCTCGCCGACGCCACCAGCATCGAAACGGTGTACCAGGTCTGCGCCTTCCTGCCCCTGATCGGCTTGCTGACGGCGTTCCTGCCGACGATCAAGGCCGGTGACACATAGCAGGGCACAACCGGATCGGTCAACGCCAAAAAGAAGAGCCGCAGCGGCCAAAACCGTTGCGGCTCAACATGGGTTGGATGGTCGGGGCGGTGGGATTCGAACTCACGACCCTCTGCTCCCAAAGCAGATGCGCTACCAGGCTGCGCTACGCCCCGAACAAGCCAGCATTGTAGCCGCAAGCTAGGGATGGTCGATGCGCGACCGTTGCTAGAACATCTCTCTCCAATTTCGGTCTGCGCTTGACACGAGCCGGACACGCCACAACGGAACACCAACGGGAGGGAGCCGGCCATGCGCACCACACCGCGTCTGATCGCCATCCTGGGCGCGCTGCTCGCAGCGGCGCACGCCAGCTTGGCGCAACCCCTGAGCCCCCTGCCCCATGGCACGCGCATCGAGCAGGTCACGGTTTCTGGGATTTCATCGGGGGCCGCGATGGCCCTGCAATACGCCGTCGCCCACTCGGGCAGCGTGAGCGGCGTGGCGGCCATCGCCGGGCCGAGCTGGGGTTGCGCGCGGGGCCTGGTGAGCACGGCCATCAACGACTGCATGTGTGGCCGAGACACGGTGCCCAGCGCCTTGCCACTGGCGAAGGAGCTGGCCCGCGACGGCGCCATTGACGCGCTGCGCGATGGGCACCCTCAGGCGCTCGCACGCGGTTTCATCTTCCACAGCCCGCTGGATGCGACGGTGGTGGCGAGCACCGGCCAGGCCAGCGCCGCCTTCCTGGCGTCCTTCATCGGCACGCCGCCCACGGTGGACAACGGCAACGCGGGCGATGGCAGCAGCCGCGCTGGCCACGGCATCATCTCCCCCGCGGGGCATGACCACTGCGAGGCCAGCCCGCAGGACCGCAGCTACGTGCGCCAGTGCGGGCAGGAAGACAACGCGCGCGATCTTTTCCATGCGCTGTTCCCCGAGGTGCACCAGGACCCGGCCCTGCGGCGTTCCCCGGTGAACGCTGGCGACATCGAGGCCTTCGACCAGCGGCCGTTCATCGAGGCGGTGACGCGCTCGGGCGACTACATCGCGCCGGATTCGCTGGCGTTTTTCTGGTTTCCGGTGCGCAGTGAGCGCAGGAAACGGCTGGACATGGCCGCAACGGGCTACTTCCACGTGCCGCCCTCTTGCCGGCAGCCTGGCGCGCGTTGCGGGCTGCACATCGCTTTCCATGGCTGCAAGCAGCAGGTGCGCGAGTTCGCGCTGACCACGGGCTACGTGAACTGGGCCGAGCAGAACAAGCAGATCATCCTCTTCCCGGCCATCGACCAGGGTGACACGCCGGTGTCGGAGAGCTGCGCTGCCGGCGCTGTCGACAAATCGGCGGACTCGGCCTGGTTCCAGCCCAACCCCAATGGCTGCTGGGACTGGTGGGGCTACCTCGATGGCGTTGAACGCACCCGCTACCTCACGCGCAAGGGCCCGCAGATGCGCGTGATCGAGGAGATGGTGCACGTCATCACTGGGCGCTGATCTGCGCCCAGGCCTTCTCCAGCCGCTTGACGCTGACCGGCTGCGGCGTGCGCAGTTCTTGCGCGAACAGGCTGATGCGCAGTTCTTCGAGCAGCCAGCGGAACTCGTCGGTGCGCGGGTCGTGCGTGCCTTTGAGCTCGGCCAGGCGGCGCACCAGGCGCTGGTCGAGCGGACGCAGTTCGGCCATGCGTTGCGCATCGCGCGCGGGGTCGCCCTTGAGCTTGTCCAGCCTGAGGGTGATGCCCTTGAGGTAGCGCGGGAAGTGCTGCAGTTGCGCATACGGCGTGGCGCTGACGAAGCGCTTGGGCATCAGGCGCTGCAGTTGCGCGGCGATGTCGTCGGCCACGTCTTTCGGGGGCTTGGCGTCCTTGAGCTTGCGTGTGGCGGCGGCGTATTCGGCGAGCACGGTGCCGGCCAGGCGCGCCACCTCCTGCGCGATGAGGTTCAGGCGCGTGCGGCCCTCCTCCACGCGGGCCTTGAAGCTCGCGGCATCGGCGGGCAGCGGGTCGTTCAGGTAGGCACGGTCCAGCGCCACATCGATCACCTGCTCGCGCAGCTCGTCCGCCGTGCCCAGGCTCATGTAGGCCATCGCCATCTTTTGCAGATCGGGGATGTTCTTTTCGAGGTACTTCAGCGGCTCGCGGATCTGCAGCGCGACCAGGCGGCGCAGGCCCGCCCGGTGCTTGGCTGCGGCCACGTCGGGCTCGTCGAAGATGTCGATCTCGACGTGCGTGCCCTTGTCCACCAGCGCGGGGAAGCCGATCAATGTGTGGCCACCGCGCTGGATTTCCATCAGCTCGGGCAGTTCGCCGAAGGTCCAGTCGGTCAGCGGGGTGCTGGGCTGCGAGCGCGCGCTGGCGCCCGGCTTGCCCGTGGCCGAACCACCGCCATCTCTTGCGGCGCCATCGGCGGCCCCGCCTGTCGAGCGACGAGACGCCCCCGCCGAGCCGGCATGCGCGGCGTCACCCATGCCTTGACGGACTGCATGGCGCTCTGCCTGGTGATTGGGCTGGTGAGTGGGCCGGTGATTTGCCTGAGCGCCCGTCCGCCCCAAGCCGCCCGCGCCTGAAACCGGCTCGTTAAGCGGGCCGCCACGCTGGGGCTGATCGGCGTCCGCACCGGACACCACCTCCTGCGCCTTCAACGCCGCCAGCGCCTGGAACGCCCCGCGCGCCTGCGCGCCCAACTCCGCCTTGAGCGCCGCCAGGTTGCGCCCCATGCCCAACTGCCGCCCATGTTCGTCGACCACGCAGTGGTTCATGAACAGGTGAGGCGAGAGCATGTCGAGCTTGAAGTCGGCGCGCTTGACGTCGAGCTGGGTCTTGTCGCGCACGGCCTTGAGCAAGGCGTCCATCAAGCTGCCCTGGCCGAACGCCACGGACTGCACGAAACCCTCGGCGAACTCGGGCAGCGGCACCAGGCGCGCGCGCGGCTTCTGGTGCAGGCTCTTGACCAAGGCCAGCACCTTGTCTTTCAACATGCCGGGCACCAGCCATTCGCCGCGCTCTTCGCTGACCTGGTTGAGCGCGTAGATGGGCACGGTCACGGTCACGCCATCGCGGGCGTCGCCGGGCTCGTGCAGGTAGGTGGCGACGCAGTCCACGCCACCCAGGCGCACGTACTTCGGGAAAGCCGCGCTGGTGATGCCTGCGGCCTCGTGGCGCATCAGCTCTTCGCGGCTGAGGTGGAGCAGCTTGGGGTTCTCGCGGCTGGCGTGGCGGTACCACTTCTCGAAGCTGGCTCCGCTCATCACCTCGGGCGGGATTTGCGCGTCGTAGAAGGCGTGGATGAGATCGTCGTCAACCAGCACGTCCTGGCGGCGCGACTTGTGCTCCAGTTGCTCGACCTGGCCGATGAGCTTGCGGTTGTGCGCGAGGAAGGGCAAGCGCGTGTCCCACTCGTCGCCCACCAAGGCCTCGCGGATGAAGATCTCGCGGGCCTCGCGCGGGTTGACCAGGCCGAAGTTGACGCGCTTGTTGTTGTAGACGACCAGGCCGTACAGCGTGGCGCGCTCCAGCGCCACGACCTCGGCGGCCTTCTTTTCCCAGTGCGGTTCCAGCAGCTGTTTTTTCAGGAGGTGGCCGCCCATGGACACCAGCCATTGAACGTCGATGTTGGCCACGCCTCGCCCATAGAGCTTGGTGGTCTCGACGAGTTCGGCAGCCAGGATCCAGCGTCCCGGCTTCTTGCTCAGGTTGGCGCCCGGGTGCTTCCAGAACTTGATGCCGCGCGCGCCCAGGTACCACTCGTCATCGTCCGACTTGCAGCCCACATTGCCCAGCAGGCCCGACAGCAGCGACAGGTGCACCTGCTCGTAGGTGGCGGGCGAGCCGTTGAGTCGCCAGTTGTGCTCGGCCACCACGGTGTGCAGTTGCGTGTGCACGTCTTTCCACTCGCGCACGCGGCGCGGGTTGATGTAGTTGTCGCGCAGCAGCTGTTCGTATTTGCGGTGGCTGAGCTTGTGCTTCTCAGGGGCACCAGGCTCGTGGTGCCCATGCCCACCGCGTGAATCATCCAGCCACTTCCACAGCTTGAGCGTGCCCATGAACTCCGACTTCTCGTCGTCGAACTGCTTGTGCTTCTGATCGGCCTGCTGTTGCTGGTCAATGGGCCGGTCGCGCACGTCCTGCACGCTCAAGCTGGCCGCGATCACCAGCACCTCGGCCAGGGCCTGGCGGTCCTTCGCTTCCAGGATCATGCGGCCCACGCGCGGATCCAGCGGCAGGCGAGCCAATTCGGTGCCCAGCTTCGTGATCTCGTTGTCGTCGTCAACCGCGCCCAGCTCATTGAGCAACTGGTAGCCATCGGCGATCGCCTTGCGCAGCGGGGGCTCGATGAAGGGGAAGTCCTCCACCTGCCCCAGGTGCAGCGACTTCATCCGCAAGATCACGCCGGCCAGCGAGGAGCGCAAGATCTCGGGGTCGGTGAAACGCGGCCGCGCGTTGAAGTCCTTCTCGTCATACAAGCGGATGCAGATGCCGTTGGCCACCCGCCCACAACGGCCCGCGCGCTGGTTGGCCGCCGCCTGGCTGATGGGCTCGACCTGCAACTGCTCGACCTTGTTGCGGAAGGAATAGCGCTTGACGCGCGCACTGCCGCTGTCGATCACGTAGCGGATGCCGGGCACCGTCAGCGAGGTTTCGGCCACGTTGGTGGCCAGCACGATGCGGCGGCCGTTGCCCGTCTGGAAGACGCGCTCCTGCTCCTGCTGGCTCAAACGCGCGAACAGCGGCAGCACCTCGGCCACCACGCGGCCGTTGGCCAGGTGCTTGCGCAGGTGATCGGCCGCCTCGCGGATCTCGCGCTCGCCCGGCAAAAAGACCAGGATGTCGCCCGAGCCATCGCGCCACAGCTCGTCCACCCCATCGGCGATCGCCTCGTTCAGCCCGTATTCGCGGCTTTCCTCGAAAGGCCGGTAGCGCTGCTCGACCGGGTACAGCCGCCCCGACACCAGGATGATCGGCGCCGGCACAACTTCTTGCCCCCACGCTTCGTGCTGCGCACTCTCGCTGCCCCCCACGGGGGCGCCGTCAGGCTTGGGACGGCCCGGCGCCTGACGGGGCCGCGCAAAGTGCTTGGCAAACCGCTCGGCGTCGATCGTGGCCGAGGTGACGATGACCTTCAGGTCCGGCCGGCGCGGCAGCAACTGGCGCAGGTAGCCCAACAGGAAGTCGATGTTCAGGCTGCGCTCATGGGCCTCGTCGATGATGATCGTGTCGTAGGCCTTGAGGTCCGGATCACCCTGGGTTTCGGCCAGCAGGATGCCGTCGGTCATCAGCTTGACCGAGGCACCGGGCTGGAGCCGGTCCTGGAAGCGCACCTTGTAGCCCACCACCTCGCCCAGCGGCGTGTTCAATTCTTCGGCAATGCGCTTGGCCACACTGGAAGCGGCGATGCGGCGCGGCTGGGTGTGGCCGATCAGCTTTGGGCGTTTGCCATGCTCGCGCGGCTGCCCCCAGCCGCCCCGGCCCAGGGCCATCGCGATCTTGGGCAACTGCGTGGTCTTGCCCGAACCGGTTTCGCCGCAGACGATGACCACCTGGTGCTCACGCAGGGCGGCTTCGATCTCGTGGCGCTTGCCGCTGACGGGCAAGGATTCCGGAAAGTTCAGGGTGGCTTGGCTCACGGCTGGCGGCGCGCTGGTGGACAGGCAGGCAAAGTCCGGCATTATCGGCTCGGGCCAGCCAGCACGGGTTAGCACGGGGTGCCAGCCTTGTGGAGGCGCGGCACCCTCGGGCCTTTTCACCCAACGTCCCCGCAGCCATCCAACCGACATGTCAATGAAGTTCGAAGAGTACGTGCAACACGATGCCATGGGCCTGGCCGAGCTGGTCCGCCAAGGCGAGGTTCAACCGTCGGAGCTGGTGAGCACGGCGCTCTCCCGGGTGGAGGCGGTGCAGCCCCAGCTCAACGTGCTGGCGCGCCGCATGGACGAAGAGCACCGACGCCAGTTGCAGCAGCCCCTGGACAAGGCCCGCCCCTTCGCTGGCGTGCCCTTTCTGCTCAAGGATCTCTTCCAGGAGGCCGCTGGCTGGCCCACGGGCTGCGGCAGCAGGTCGATGCAACATGTCAAGGCCGATGCCGATGCCGATGTGGTGCGTCGCTGGCGCGAAGCCGGTCTGATCTTCATCGGCCAGACCAACACGCCCGAGTTCGGCGCGCGCAACGTCACCGAGCCGCTCGTCAGTGGCCCCACCCGCAACCCTTGGGACAAGTCACGCACGCCAGGCGGTTCGTCAGGCGGCTCGGCCTCGGCCGTCGCGGCGGGCGTGGTGCCGATGGCCGGCGCCAACGACGGTGGCGGCTCCATCCGCATCCCAGCGGCCTGCTGTGGCCTGTTCGGCCTGAAGGTGGGGCGAGGCCGTGTTTCCCTAGGGCCGCAGTTCGGCGAACCCATGAACGGCGTGGCGGTGCAAGGCGTGGTCTCGCGCAGCGTGCGTGACACGGCCGCCTCGCTGGACGCGCTGCAAGGCCCCGAGCCACACGCCCCTTATTTCATGCCAGGGCCGTCACGCTCCTACCTGGAGGCGTCCCAAGAGCCCCTCCGCCCGCTGCGCATCGGGTTCTCGTGGGCGTCGCCGCTGGGCACCGAGGTGCACCCCGAAGCCCGCCTCGCCGTCGAACAGGCCGCTCACCTGCTCGCATCCCTCGGTCACCACGTTGAAGAAGCCGAGCCCGAGGTCGACGGCACGCAATTGGCGCAAGATTTCTTGCTGAACTGGTTCGCCTGCCAGGCCGCCATCGTCGACGACATCATCGAACGACACGGCGCCCGCGCCAGTGACTTCGAGCCCGACACCCGCGCCATGGCCTCGGTCGGCCGCAGCGTGAGCGGCCCGGAACTGATGCGCAGCCTGGGCCGCTGGAACGACCACGTCCACGCGCTCTCGCGCTTCCACCAGCGCTTCGATTTCTGGCTGAGCCCGACGCTGAGCGCGCCGCCCATCCGCATCGGCGAAATGGACACACCGCGCAGCCTGCAGCTCATCAACGAGCTGGTGTCCGGGTTGAAGCTGTCGGGCCTGCTGCGTCACACACCGCAGTTCAAACACATCACCATCCAGAACCTGGCCTGGACGCCTTACACCCAGTTGGCCAACATCACCGGCCGGCCGGCCATGTCCGTGCCGCTGCACTGGAGCACGCAGGGCCTGCCTCTGGGCGTGCAGTTCACCGGCGCACTCGACTCCGAGTTCAAGCTGCTGCAACTGGCCTTCCAACTGGAAGCCGCACAACCCTGGTTCGACCGGCGTCCGGCGATTTGAGCCCCTGCCGGCCTGAGCCGCCCCACAAACCGCTAACATTTCGCCTGTCACGCTCCTCCTGCCTGCGAGCGTCCGCCTGATCCCCCCCACCATGGACCTCGTCTTTCCGCACCTGTTCGTCCCCTGGTTCCGCTCGGTGGCTCCCCACATCCACGCGCACCGAGGCAAGATCTTCGTGGTCGGGCTCTCGGGTGAGCTGATCGCCGCCGGCAAGCTCGCCAGCTTCGTCCAGGATTTGGCGCTCATGCACGCCATGGGCATCAAGATCGTGCTGGCCCACGGCTTTCGCCCGCAGCTCGAAGAACAGTTGCGCGCCAAGGGGCAGGAATCTCGCTTCAGCCACGGCATGCGCATCACCGACGAGGTGGCGCTCGACTGCGCCCAGGAAGCCGCCGGCCAGTTGCGCTATGAAATCGAAGCCGCCTTCTCGCTGGGGCTGCCCAACACGCCGATGGCAGGCGCCGCCATCAGCCTGATCTCGGGCAACTTCATCACCGCGCGGCCCGTCGGCATCGTCGACGGAGTCGACTTCAAGCACACCGGCCTGGTCCGCAAGATCGACGCCATCGCCATCCGCCGCGCCATCGACACCGGCTCTCTGGTCATGCTCTCGCCCTTCGGCTTTTCGCACACCGGCGAGGCCTTCAACCTGAGCATGGAAGACGTGGCCACCAGCGCGGCCATCGCCTTGCAGGCCGATAAACTCATCTTCGTGACCGAGGTGCGCGGCATCCTGCAGGCCATCGTGCAGGAGCCCGCGCAGGCCGATGCGCTCGAAGCGCAGCACCACAACGACCCGGACGCCGAGATCGACCAGGAACTGGCCCTGGCCGACGCCAAACGCCTGCTGGCATCCCTGCCCAACCCGACCGAGCCCACCGACACGGCCTTCTACCTGCAACACGCGGTCAAGGCCAGCGAAGGTGGCGTCGAGCGCGTGCACATCATCCCTTTCAAGGTTGATGGCGCGCTGCTGATGGAGGTCTTCACGCACGATGGCGTGGGCACCATGATCGTCGACGAAAAGCTCGAAAGCCTGCGCGAGGCCACGCCCGACGACGTGGGCGGCATCCTGCAGCTCATCGAGCCCTTCGAGCAAGACGGCACGCTCGTCAAGCGCAGCCGCACCGAGATCGAGCGCGACATCGCACAGTACACCGTCATCGAGCACGATGGCGTGATCTTCGGCTGCGCGGCGCTATACCCCTTCCCCGAAGCCGGCACCGGCGAGATGGCAGCGCTGACCATCTCGCCGAGTGTGCAAGGCCAGGGCGACGGCGAACGCATCCTCAAGCGCATCGAGCAGCGCGCGCGGGCCATGGGCCTGCAAACCCTGTTCGTGCTCACCACCCGCACCATGCACTGGTTCAACAAGCGCGGCTTCGCACCGGTCGACCCGGACTGGCTGCCCGAGGCGCGCAAGCGGTCGTACAAATGGGACCGCCGCTCGCAGGTGCTGGTCAAGCACCTCAAGTGAGCCACCGCCCCACCCCACTCCTCTGATCAGACAGAAAGCAAAGGCCCCCACATGGCACGCACCATCCAATGTTCGTACCTCAAGAAAGAAGGCGAAGGCCTGGACTTCGCGCCCTACCCCGGTGAACTGGGCAAGCGCATCTACAACGAGATCAGCAAGGAAGCCTGGCAGATGTGGCTCAAGCACCAGACCATGCTGGTCAACGAGAACCGCCTGAACCTCGCTGACGCCCGCGCCCGCCAATATCTGGCCCGCCAGATGGAGCAGTTCTTCTTCGGTGGCGGGGCTGAACAAGTGCAGGGCTACGTGCCCCCCTCAGCTTGAGGGAATCACTTCAGTTCGCGAAAAAAACCCCAAGATGTAAGCGTTTGATGCAGACGGTTCGTGTAATCTTCTGCAAAGACCACGGGAGCACAGTTGTTTACGGTAGACGCGACCAACCGCGCCCTTGAGGCGCACACCATCGTCCGATCACCAGGACAGCTCGGTGGTTGGCGCGCGTTTGCCGTCCGCTCTTGACGCCAGGAGAGGTGGCGGCAACCGTGTTCTCTCCTAGCAGACTGGCGGGCGGCCCGAAAGCAGCCCTACCGATCCTCATGTACCACCGGGTGCTCGAACACCCGGACCCCTTGCAAGGTGAGATCCACCTGGCACGGGTGATGGACACCCAGTTCCGCACGCTGCGCCAGTTCTTCAAGGTGTTGCCGCTTGACGAGGCCGCCGAGATGCTGATGGCCGGCCGCCTGCCTCCGCGCGCCGTCTGCATCACCTTCGACGATGGCTACCGGGACAACCACGACCTCGCCCTGCCCCTGCTTCAGCGCCACGGTCTCTCGGCCACGTTCTACGTGGCGAGCGCCTACCTCAACGGCGGGCTGATCTTCCACGATGTGCTGGTCGAGACCATCCGCCACGCGAGCACGGGCACCTTCGACCTCGGCATCGAGGGCATCCAGCCCCTGCACATCAGCGACGTGGCTTCCCGCATCGCAGCCGCCGAGCACCTCATGGGCGCCATGAAATACCTGCCGCCCGTGCAGCGCCAGCAGCTCTCCGAACGACTGATCGGCACCTTGGGCGCCAAAGCCCCGCGTTCATTGATGATGGGCGACGAAGAGGTCCGGGCAATGTCACGCCATGGCATGAGCATTGGCGGACACACGGCCCACCATGTGATCCTGTCGAAGCTGAGCCCCGAGGCCGCCCGCGAGGAGATCGTCTCCAACCAGCAAACGCTCTCCAGCTTGATCGACAAGCCGCTGGTGTCCTTCGCCTACCCGAATGGCAAGCCCGGCCTCGACTACGACGCCAAGCACGTCGAACTGGTGCGAGAACTCGGCTACCGCAATGCCGTATCCACCCACTCCGCCGTGGGCACGCGGCAGGCCAGCGTCCATGAATTGCCGCGCTTCGTGCTCAACGAGACCACGCCGATCGGCGTGATCCTGCGCATGCTGCGGATGACGACCTATGCGGTCTGAGTCCATGCACTGACGCGCCACGGCCTCTGGGTCAGGCGCCTGACGTGTCTCGACTTGGCCGCGAGCGGCGGAAACCCCCATTCAACTCCTCAAGACGGACGCCTATCGTCTGAGCCTTTTCATGAGGAGTTTGCCGATGTCACTTCGCCGAACCCGTTGGATGGCCTCGCTGAGCCTGGCCCTCGGATTGAGCGGATGGGGAATGCACACCCCCGCCCGCGCTGAAACTTCAGACACCCTGGCCGCTGTCGCCCTGCTGGGCTGGAACCTGGCCAGCCCCGAGCTGGCCGCCGTGCCTGCCGTCAGTCCCTTCCTGTGGAACGGCCTGATCAACAGCTTCACCCCCTTCCTGCAGCCCTACAGCGAGGCCATGCGCAAGCTCGCACTCACCTCTGCGCCCACGCTCAAACCCGTGCCCCAGGCGCCCCAGCCCTCGGGGCCGACGCTGGGCAACGCCTACAGCCAGATCGTCTCGTTTGGCGACAGCATGAGCGACACGGGCAACATGTACCAGGTCACGATGCAACTGACCAACTGGGGCCTGCCCATGGCACCCAACGACCGGGGGCGCTTCTCCAATGGCCCGGTTGTGCTGGAGGTGATGTCCAACACGCTCAACAAACCGCTGCTGAACTACGCCTTCGGTGGTGGGCAATCGGGGCGTGGCGGCCTGGTGCCGGTGTTCGGTCTGCAGATCGGCATGCTCAGGCAGGTGGATGACTACACGAAGAGCCTGGGCCTCTTCAAACAGGCCGACAGCCAAGCCCTTTACGTGCTGTGGACCGGCCCGGATGACTACTACCAAGGCAGCAACATCTACCTCACCACCACGAACGTGAAGGTGACGGCCAACCTGCTGCAAGCCATGACAACGCTCTACTTCAGGGGCGCACGCAACTTCTTCGTGCCGCTGATGCCCGACCTCAGCATCACGCCCTCGGCCCGGCTGCACGAGAAGTACCAATCGAACTACATGAAGAACGCCCGCGCGCGCAGCCAGGAACTGGCCAGCATGGTGACCGCCATGCTCAAGTCCTTCGCCAAGACCTACCCGAACGCCAAGGTGCGCACCTTCGACACCTTCGCCTTCTCGCAGCAGCAGGTGGTGCAGGCAGCGGCCGACGGCTACAACGTCATCGATCCCTGCTACGACCCGCCGTTCATGGGCCTGCCCGGACCGGTGTGCGCGAACCCCGACAACCACCTGTTCTGGGACACCAACCACCCCACCGCCGCAGGGGCAAGGGTGATCGGCTCAGCGTTCTCGCAGGCGGCCGTGGGGCCCGCCCTGCCATCAAGGTGATCAGGCCGGCATCAGGAAGTCGCGGCTGATGCCATAGCCCAAGTCGCCCACGCGGTCGAGGAACTGCGTGAGGTAGGCGTGCAGGCCGGTGGCCACGATCTCGTCGATGCGGCTGAACTGCAGGTCGGCGCGCAGCCGGCCAGCTCGGCGCAGGGTCTCGTGGCTGTGGTCGTTGGCCACGGCGCGCAGGTTGCTCACCACCTCATCCATGCAGTAGACGAGCGAGCGGGGCATCTCGGCACGCAGGATCAGCAGCTCCGCCACTTTCTCGGGGCGGATGACGTTGCGGTAGACCTTGCGGTAGACCTCGAAGGCCGAGACCGAGCGCAACACGGCCGACCAGTGGTAGAAGTCGACCTCCTTGCCCTCGTTGCCCACGCCCGAGCCGAAGAACTCGGTGTTGCGGGCGTGGAACTTCACGTCGAGCAGGCGCGCGGTGTTGTCTGCGCGCTCCAGGAAGGTGCCGATGCGCTGGAAGTGGAAGGACTCGTCTTGCAGCATGGTGCCCAGCGTCACGCCGCGCGAGAGGTGCGAGCGGAACTTCACCCACTCGAACAGCTCGGCAGGGTCTTTCGCCAGCGCGCCCGCCTTGATGAGGCGGTTGAACTCCAGCCAGGTCTGGTTCATCGTCTCCCAGACCTCGGTGGTGAGCGCGCCTCGCACCGCACGAGCGTTCTCGCGTGCCGCACGCAAGCAGTTGAGGATGCTCGACGGGTTGGTGGCGTCGGTGACCATGAAGGCCATGACATCGCGCGCGTTGACCTCGTCGTGCTTGTTGCGGTACTCCTGCATGAGCTCGCTGATGCTCAGCAGGCCCTGCCAGCCTTGCATGGCCGCCTCGTTGGACTGAGGCAGCAGCGACGTCTGGTAATTGACGTCGAGCAGGCGCGCGGTGTTTTCGGCGCGCTCCATGTAACGGGCCATCCAGAAGAGGTGGTCGGCGGTGCGCGACAGCATGGGCTTGGTCTCCAGGTGCGAAGCGCTTGCTGCGCGCAAGGCCCCGGTTTCGGTCTCGATCAGTTGGGTAGGCAGGTGGTCTTCGATGCGTTCGTTGAGCATGGCCGGGCCTCCGTCAGTTCTCCAGCACCCAGGTGTCCTTGGTGCCGCCGCCTTGCGAGCTGTTGACCACCAGCGAGCCTTCTTTCAAAGCCACGCGGGTGAGGCCGCCTGGCACCATCTGCACGGTCTTGCCAGAAAGCACGAAGGGCCGCAGGTCGATGTGGCGTGGCGCGATGCCGCTTTCCACGAAGGTCGGGCAAGTCGACAGCGACAGCGTGGGCTGGGCGATGTAGTTGCTCGGGTTGGCGAGCAAGGCCCGACGGAAATCTTCGATCTGGGCCTTGGTGGAGGCCGGCCCCACCAACATGCCGTAGCCGCCCGCGCCGTGCACTTCCTTGACGACGAGCTCGCCCAGGTGGTCGAGCGTGTATTGCAGGTCGGCCTTGTCGCGGCAGATGTACGTGGGCACGTTCTGCAGGATGGGTTTCTCGCCGAGGTAGAACTCGATCATCTTGGGCACGTAGGGGTAGATCGACTTGTCGTCGGCAATCCCCGTGCCGAAAGCGTTGGCCAGCGTGACGTTGCCAGCGCGATAAGCGCGCAGCAGACCGGCCACGCCCAGAGTCGAGTCCTTGCGGAAGACCTCCGGGTCCATGAAGTCGTCGTCGACGCGGCGGTAGATGACATCCACGCGCTGCGGCCCGCGCGTGGTGCGCATGTAGACGAAGTCGTCCTTGACGAAGAGGTCCTTGCCTTCGACCAGCTCGATGCCCATCTGCTGCGCCAGGAAGGCGTGCTCGAAGTAGGCCGAGTTGTACATGCCGGGGGTGAGCACCACTGCGGTCGGCTCGTTGACCGAGGCCGGCGCCAGCGCGCGCAGGGTGTCGAGCAGCAGATCGGGGTAATGCGCCACGGGCGCGATGCGGTGCTCAGAGAACAGCTCGGGGAAGAGCCGCATCATCATCTTGCGGTTCTCCAGCATGTAGCTCACGCCGGAGGGCACGCGCAGGTTGTCTTCGAGCACGTAGTAGGTGCCGCTGCCATCGGGGTTGCAGGCCCGCACGATGTCGATGCCCGAGATGATGGAGTAGATGCCGCCGGGCACGTTCACGCCCATCATCTCCTTGCGGAACTGGGCGTTGTTGAGCACGGGCTCGGCCGGGATGACGCCTGCCTTCAAGATCTCCTGGCCGTGGTAGATGTCATCGAGGAATCGGTTGAGCGCGGCAACGCGCTGCTTGAGCCCCTTTTCCATCTCCTTCCACTCGTGGCTGGGGATGATGCGCGGGATCAGGTCGAAGGGGATGAGGCGCTCAGTGCCCGAGCCGTCCTCGTCCTTGTCGCCGTAGACCGCGAAGGTGATGCCCACGCGGCGGAAGATCATCTCGGCTTCGTCGCGCCGGGAAGACATCAACTCCTGCGGCTGGCGGCCGAGCCAGCGTTCGTAGGTTCGGTAATGGTCGCGCACCTGCTTGTCGGCGCCGGCGCTGCTGGCATGCATCTCGTCGAAGAATCGCATCGGTTGACCCTCTTGGGGCTTTCGGAAACAGCGGTGACCGAGCAGATGCACTAACTGTGCCAGGTTACGGTACTTGCACCAAGTCAGGTTCCGCGGCCGTGGTTGCAGGCATGGCTCACGCAACATGATGGTGCAAAAGCAAGCTCACATGGTGCAAAACAGAGCGGTGGCAACGGTGTTTCAGGGGGCTTCAAGCACCCATGCGCCATGGCGGTGCATGGGTGCGCTTGGCTACGCAGCGTGGTTTGTGCTGGCCCACATGGCCAGAGACATCACGGTGCGGGCAAAAGAAAAGCGGCACCTTTCGGTGCCGCTTTGCATCTGGCCTGATCCTGCGTTCAAGCGCCAGTTCGCGGTGCACGCCGCTGACGCCGAGCCCAGGCGACCACGGCGATCAGACCCATGGCGCCCATGGCGAGCGTGGAGGCCTCCGGCGCGGGCGAAGCGACGGCGCTGAACGAGTACTGCCACTCGTTCACGGGCCACCAGCCGTCGGGAGACGGCACCGGGGTGCCGATGATCCGCAAGGTGTACTCACCCTCCAGGAGCCGCGAGAAGGTGAAATGGACTGGGTCTGCGCTCGGGTTGAACGAATAGCTGTCCAGCAGGTTCCCGGAGCCGGCGGCGAACAACTCGACCCCGGTGAAGGTGTACGGCGACTCACCCGTTGAAGGCGAGCGCCAAACCGACCCGGCCTGTCCGACGATGTCGGTGAACCGCTGGGATGGCGCGACGGACTGGTCCTGCCAACTGATGAAGAAGCTGTGGTCGCGGTAGAAGGAGCCGGGCTCCGGGGCGTAAGGCTGGCCGCCATGCAGGTTGCCCCCACCCGCCACCCCCGAGCCCGGGCTCAGGTTGGTTTGAGCCTGAGCGAATGCATGCGCGCCGATGCAGGCGGCGACCAAGACGAGTTGGCTGAGCTTGCTGAACTTGCGGAACTCTGGAGATGCGTTCACGTTCGACCCTCGGGATTTTGATGAGCGAAAAAAAGGGGTGTATCCCAATGCGGAAGCCTCCACACCCCCGAATCCGGGTGGTCATCAAAAAAAGCGCCCCCAAAAGGGGCAAAAAAGCGACAAGTCGACCACCCATCCCCCTAAGAAGCGGACAAGGTTTCAGCCTTCGTTTTGCAAGCGGGTGGTCACGCGCACCACCAACTGATGGCGCCCGCCGCCTCGGATCACCCCGCGCAGCGGCGTGACATCGCCGAAGTCTCGTCCATGGGCCACGCGCACATGGTGCACGCCGGGCACGCAGTCGTTGGTGGGGTCGAGGTCGAGCCAGTCATCGGCCAGCGGCAGGCCCAGCCCCGGCACCCAGACGCTGAGCCAGGCGTGCGAGGCGTCGGCCCCCACCAAGGGCGCCTCGCCTGGCGGCGGGAGGGTCAGCAGGTAGCCGCTGACGTAGCGAGCGGCCAAGCCGCACGCGCGCAGGCAGCCCAGCATGAGGTGGGCGAAGTCTTGGCAGACACCCTGGCGACGCTCGAACACCTCCAAGATGGGCGTGGAGATGTCGGTGGAAGCTGGCGCGTAGGTGAAGTCGCGGTGGATGCGCTGCATCAGCTCGATGACGGCTTCTGCCAGCGGGCGATCATCGGCCAGGGAGACACCGGCGTAGGCCCGCAACTCCGGGTGCAAGGGCACGAAAGACGAGGCGTAGAGGAACTCGCTGGCGGCCTCGAACGGGGCGTGAGCGAAATAGGCCAGGCGTTGACGCACTTCGCCGCAGGTCGGGCCACTCGTGGCGTCCAGCTCGCGATATCGGTGCAGCACCTCGACCTCGCTTCGGGCCTGCACGCGCAGCTCGGCGTGCGCCGCGTGCATGGCGAAATAGGCGCGGCTGTTGCCATGGCTGTCGCGCCGGACGCTGTGCTGGGCGGGCGTGGGCTCCACCACCATGTCGAAGGACAGCAGTCGCTGCCCGCCATCGGAGAGCGGGCGCAAGCAGGCGATGTGCTGCGACTGCTCCACCGGGTTGTCGTAGTGGTAGAGCGTTTCGTGCTCGACAGACAGCCGGGCGCTGCCGACTTCGGGCGTCGACACGGGCGGACACAGCAGGGTCATGCGCTCACCATGGAGTCGTTGGGCTCGGCATGCACGAAATACTGGCGGGCGATTTCGTCGGAGAGGCGCCAGCCGGCGTCCAGCAGACGATCACACAAGGCCAGCACGCGAGCATGGCCCTCGACCGGCGAGCAAAGCGCGTCGAGCTCGACGCCGACGCCCTGGTGCGGCAGCAACACCAACAGGTCGTCGTGCAGGCCAGTGCGGTCGGGCAGCTTGCCCAGCTCGGTGCGCAGGCGGCGCAGCACGCAGGCCAGCGCGCGCGGGTTGCTTTCGTCGTGCACCAACAGGGCCAGCAAGGCCGGCACTTCCAGGCGACGCTGGAAGCGCGCGCGGAAGGTGATGGCGCTGTCGAACAGGTCAAGCAACTGGTCGAAGCCTTGCGCCTGGGCCAGGGCGTGCTGTTCCCAGAACGCACGCAGGAAGCCTGTGTAACCCACAAGCCGCTCGATCAGTCGACCCACGGTGAGCAGGCGCCAGCCCACGTCGCGGGTCATGCGGTCGGTCTGGGCGCCGGTGACGGCGGCGAGTTGCACGGCGAGTTGCTCCAGCGCGGCATCGGCCTGTTGCAAGCCAGGATGCTGACCGGTGGGCACATCCTGGATGAGGGCTTGGCGGAAGTTTTCGCCCAGGCTGCGCAGCAGGCGGGCGTGGGCGGGCGACAGGCGCTCGCGCAGCGATTGCGACGAGCGCGAAAGCGCCTCGAGGTTGTAGCCCAGGCTGAACGCGCCCTGGGTGGCCTGCTCATCGGAGAGGGCGTCGAGCACGGCACGCTCAAACACGCGCGGCGACTTGTGCAGCGGGGGAGCGCCCGGCGGCACGAGGCCGTTGAGGCGGGCGAGGTCTGAGAGCGCCTGCAGCACGTGCTCGTCGGCATCGTCCTCGCTGGTCTGCAGGCTCAGCAGGCCTTGCACGAGGCGCAACTGCTGCTCGGCCCGCTCGGTGTAGCGGCCCATCCAGAAGAGGTTCTCTCCAGTGCGGCTGGCCACAGGGCGCTGGCGCTGGGCGAGCTCATCAGCGCGCACGGCGCTGGGCAGCATCGAGAAGGTGTCGACCGCCTCTTCGGTGAGCACCCAGGTGTCCATCGAGCTGCCGCCCAACTGCATGGAGACGGGACCGGCGTCGCGCGTGGCGATGCGGGTCATGCCGCCGGGCAGCACCTGCCAGCCACCTTGCCCATCAGACAAGGCATAGACGCGCAGCGAGGCCCCGCGCATGGCGATGTGCCCGCCCTGCCAGACCGGCGCCTGCGCGTAAGGCACGAAGCCTTGCACGGTGTAGGCCGCCGGGTCATGGCCGATGCGCTCGCGCCAGCTCTGCAAGGCGGGTTGGGACAAGGTCTGGCCCAGCACCGCGTCAAAGCTTTGGCGCAGGCGCGGCGAGCCGAAGCCAGGCGTGCCGGCATAGGGATAGCTGGGGCGGATGACCTGGTGGGCGAGATCGGGCTCGATGTCCGCCCAGGCCGAGGCTTCGCCGCACCACCAGGTCGGCAGCGAAGGCAGGCTGAGTTCTTCATCCAGCAGATGCCGGGACAAGGCGGGCAGGAAGCCGTGCACTGCGGGCGATTCAAGGAAGCCGGTGCCCAGGGCGTTGGCCAGCACCACGTGACCGGCGCGCACCGCCTGCATCAAACCGGGCACGCCGAGGTGCGAATCGGCGCGCAGCTCCAGTGGGTCGCAGAAGTCATCGTCCAGGCGGCGCAGCAGGCCATGCAAGGGCTCCAGGCCCTGCACGGTCTTGAGGAAGAGCCGTTCATCGCGCACGACGAGGTCGCCACCTTCGACCAGGGGCAGGCCCAGGTAGCGCGCCAGGTAGGCCTGCTCGAAATAGGTTTCGTTGTAGGGCCCGGGGGTGAGCAGGGCCAGGCGGGGCGAGAGGCCATCGGCACAGGGCAGCGCCAGCTCGGTGAGGGTGTCGACCAGGCGGCGGTAGCCCGAAGCCAGGTGCTGCACGTTCATCGCCCGGTAGGCATCGGGGAACTGGCGTGAGACGATGAGCCGGTTCTGCATCACGTAGCCCAGGCCAGATGGCGCCTGCGTGCGGTGCGAGACCACCCACCACGAGCCATCGGGCCCGCGCACCAGGTCGAAAGCCAGCACGTGCAGGTAGACGCCGCCGGGCGGGGTCACGCCCTGCATGCCGCGCAGGTAGCCCGGGTGGCCCAGCACCAGGGCCGATGGCAGCAATGCCTGTTTCAGCAGGTTTTGCTCGCCATAGGTGTCGGACAGGATGGCGTTGAGCAGGCGTGCGCGCTGGGCCACGCCCTGTTCGATGCCAAGCCACTCTTGCGCGCCGATGATGTGCGGCAGCACCTCCAGCGACCACGGCCGGCTGGGACCGCCTTGGGAGTTGTAGACGTTGTAGGTGATGCCGTCTTCGCGGATCTGCCGGGCCATGAGGTCCTGGCGGCGCTGGAGGTCGTCCAGCGGGGCGCCGAGGTGCTGCGCGAAGTCTCGCCACAGGGGCCGCAAGGCGCCCTCCTCCTCGCGCAGCTCATCGAAATGCCCAGGCTCCACCGGCCGGGCGCGGCGCAGCAGGTCCTGGGCCGCGTTCGGGTCCGGTCCGGTGTCGTCGAAAAGAGGCAGGTTGGCTGTCACGATCCTGACATCGTATCAACCGCCCTTGGCTTTGCGCAGATCCAGCGTGAGCGGATGTTCCAGCCCGGCGGGAAGAGGTCGCACATCCATCGCGCCCGGTGTGTGGCCCATGCGGAAGAAGCGCGCCAGGCGCCGGCTTTCGGCCTCGTAGGAGTTGACGGGGAAGGTGTCGTAGTTGCGGCCGCCCGGGTGCGCGACGTGGTACTGGCAGCCGCCCAGCGAGCGCTTGAGCCAGGTGTCGACCAGGTCGAAGGTGAGCGGCGCGTCGACGCCGATGGTGGGGTGCAGGCACGAAGGCGGCTGCCAGGCGCGGTAGCGCACACCGGCCACGAACTCGCCAACGCGGCCCGTGGGATGCAGCGGCAGCACGCGGCCGTTGACCGTGACCACGTGACGGTTGCCATTCAGGCCAGTGGCGCGCACCTCCAGGCGCTCCATGGACGAATCCACGTAGCGCACGGTACCTCCTGGTGCACCCTCTTCACCCATCACGTGCCAGGGCTCGAGTGCACCGCGCAAGGTCAGGCGCACACCGGCCGTCTGCACTTCGCCGATGTAGGGGAAGCGGAACTCGAAGTGCGGCGCGAACCACTCGGGCTGGAAGTCGAAGCCGGCCATCTGCAGCTCGGCCAGCACGTCGGCAAAGTCCTGCTCGACGAAGCTGGGCAGCATGAAGCGGTCGTGCAGGCCCGTGCCCCAGCGGGTCAGGCGGGTGGCGCCGTGGCCCTGGTAAGGCGTCTTCCAGAACCACGCGATCAGGGCGCGCAACAGCAGTTGCTGCACCAGGCTCATCTTCGCGTGGGGCGGCATCTCGAAAGCGCGCAGCTCAAGCAAGCCGAGGCGTCCGGTCGGGCCATCGGGCGAGTAGAGCTTGTCGATGCAGAACTCGCTGCGATGGGTGTTGCCGGTGGCGTCGATCAGCAGGTTGCGCAGCGTGCGGTCGATGAGCCAGGGCGGGCACTGGCCCCAGATGGCCATCTGGCGCTCGATCTCCTTCATGCCGATCTCGGCCTCGTAGACCTGGTCCATGCGCGCTTCGTCGATGCGTGGCGCCTGGCTGGTCGGGCCGATGAACAGGCCCGAGAACAGGTAGGACAACGAAGGGTGGTTGTGCCAGAAGGTCAGCAGGCTGGGGATGAGATCGGGGCGGCGCAGGAAGGGGCTGTCGGCCGGCGTGGCCCCGCCCAGCACGAAGTGGTTGCCGCCGCCGGTGCCGGTGTGGCGGCCGTCGACCATGAACTTCTCGGTGGACAGGCGGGTTTCGTGCGCGGCCTGGTAGAGGAACTCGGTGTGGTCGACCAGTTGGCCCCAGTTCGACGCCGGATGGATGTTGACCTCGATGACGCCGGGGTCGGGCGTGACCTGGAGTACCTTCAGGCGGGCGTCGCGCGGCGGCGGGTAGCCTTCGAGCACGATCTTCAAGCCGGTCTCGGCGGCGGTGGCTTCGACGGCGGCGAGCAGGTCGAGGTAGTCGTCCAGGCTGGCCAGCGGAGGCATGAACACGTAGAGCACGCCGCCGCCCTTGCCTTCGGCCTCGACCTTGGGGCCACTGGCGCGGTCGGGATTGCGGGCCTCCACGCACAACGCGGTGCGCGTGATCCAGTGCGCCGACTCGAAGCGGTTGGGGTGCTTGGCCGGGTCCACATCCGAAGGCGTGGCGGGGCCTGCGGCCGCGACGACCGGGTTGGCGGCCAGGTCGCCCCACTCGCCATTGACACCCTCACCGCCCAGGCCTTCAATCGGCTGCCCCTGGATGGAGACCGCCCCACCCTGCGCGAACCCACCGCCCACGGCATGCGGCCCGTATTGAGCCCGCAAGGCGGCGGCATCGGCCAGCGGCGCGCGGGGTGCAAACGGATCGTGGTGATGCATGAAGGGGTACTGCCCGCGCGTGACCCAAGGCAGAGAGTCCAGCGGCAGGCGATAGCCCATCGACGAGTCCCCCGGGATCAGGTACATGCGCTCGTCGCGGAAGAACCAGGGCCCGGTGACCCAGCGCGGCCCGCTCAGGCCGGGCGCATGCTGCCACTCGCGCTTGAGCGGCAAGGCGTAGCCCACGGTGTGCGTGAGGCCCTGGTCGTAGACGCGGCGCAGGCGCACCCGTTCGAGCTCGTCGTCGAGCTTGGATTCGAAGGGGTCGACGTTGATCGGCAGGCGGCGCTCGCGCCACAGGTAGTACCAGGTGTCTTCAAACCCCGGCTGGATGTGGGCCGGCCCCACCCCCAACTTGTTCGACAAGGTCTCGATGAAGCGCTTGGCATCGTCGCTGGTGTAGTGCTCGGCCTGGCGTTCGTCGGCGAACAGGCTGGGGTCGTGCCAGCAGGGCTGGCCGTCGGTGCGCCAGAAGATGGACAGGGCCCAGCGCGGCAGTTGTTCGCCCGGGTACCACTTGCCCTGCCCGAAGTGCAGGAAGCCGCCTTCGCCATATTTGGCTCGCAGCTTGTGGACCAAGGTGGTGGCCAGGCCGCGCTTGGTGGGGCCGAGGGCATCGGTGTTCCACTCGGCGCCATCGCGGTCGTCGACCGACACGAAGGTGGGCTCGCCGCCCATGGTCAGGCGCACATCGCCCGTTTGCAGTTGGGCGTCCACCGCCTGGCCCAGCGTGTCGATCTCCGCCCACTGGTCTTCGGTGTAGGGCTTGGTCACGCGCGGCGATTCATAGATGCGCGTGATCGACATCTGGTGATCGAACTCGACCTCGCACTCGTCCACCGCGCCGCTGATGGGCGCCGCGCCTGATGGCTCGGGCGTGCAGGCCACGGGGATGTGGCCCTCGCCGGCCAGCAGGCCCGAGGTCGGATCCAGGCCGATCCAGCCCGCGCCGGGCAGGTAGACCTCGCACCAGGCGTGCAAGTCGGTGAAGTCGACCTCGGTGCCCGAGGGACCATCCAGCGCGGCCACGTCGGCCTTGAGCTGGATGAGGTAGCCCGAGACGAAGCGCGCGGCCAAGCCCATGTGGCGCAGCGTCTGCACCAGCAGCCAGCCCGTGTCGCGGCAGGAGCCGGACCGCTTGGTCAGCGTCTGCTCGGGCGTCTGCACGCCGGGCTCCATGCGGATGGTGTAGGCGATGTCGCGTTGCAGGCGCTGGTTCAGTCCGACCAGGAAGTCGATGGTGCGCACCTCGCTGCGGTCGATGCTGTCGACAAAATCCTGGAACGCTGGCGTGAGCTCGCCTTTGACGAGGTAAGGCGCGAGGTCGTGGGCAGTGGCCTCGTCGTACTGGAAGGGGTAGTTCTCGGCGTGCGGTTCGAGGAAGAAGTCGAACGGGTTGTAGACCGCCATCTCGGCGACCAAGTCGATGGTGACCTTGAACTCTTGCGTGCGCTCGGGAAAGACCAGGCGGGCGAGGTGGTTGGCGAAGGCGTCTTGCTGCCAGTTGATGAAGTGCATCACCGGCTCGACCTTCATCGAGTACGAGAGGATGCGGGTGCGGCTGTGCGGCGCAGGGCGCAGGCGCACGACCTGGGGTGATAGGTTCACCAGCCGGTCATACCGGTAGTGGGTGACGTGATTCAGGGCAACGTGGATGGACACGCGGATCTCCAACTTGGCGGACAGCCATCGATTGGCTGCGCTGAATGTGACACGAGCAAGTTGCGGACCAAGGCCGCCCCGGCGCCCTGCCCGTCGTCACCCTGTCACGGGTTTGGCCACAGCCGAGCCGTCGGCCTGCCACCAACGCGGCGCCATGGCGCACACCACCAGGGTCACGCTGACCACATCCTTGGGCAACACGACTTCGGCCGGGCCACCTTGCCAGGGCGTGATCACCATCGAGTCTTCGCGGTCGAGGAGCAGTTTGCACAGGCGCAAGCCGCCCTTGCGCAGGGTGATCAGCACGAGGTCGTCGGGTTGCAGGGGCGAGTGCGGAGACAGCACCAGGTAGTGGCCGTCGGGCGCATAAGGCGCGAGGCCCTGCCCTTGCACGAGCATGGCGTGGCAGTGTTCGCCCATCCAGGGCAGGCCCAGAGAGCCGCCAGGGGCCGGCTGGGTCTTGGGCGTCCCCACGCGCTGAGCCACCTGCTTGCCATCGGCACGCAAATGCACCACGCCATGAATGGGCACCCTCACGAGGGGGGTGCCCTCTTCTTCGCTGAGTGATTCGGCGGCAACCGGCGGGGCTTTCTCCAAAGGTTGCCCCTCGCCCCTGGCGAGCCAGTCGGCGCGCACGCCCAGCTCGCGGGCCAAGGCGGGCGTGTGCGAACTGCCTTGCGCCCCGGCATCGAGGTCACACAGGTATTGGATGGCCTGCGGTTTGACCCCGATGGCCCGAGCCAATTCGCTCTGGTTCGTGCGCCCGGCACGCCGCATGGCCCATCCCAGGCGACCGGCGTAACTTTCCCACTCTCTGTTTTTCATGCGGCGATGCTACAAAGATCTTTGTGAGCCGCATTGCCATAATTTTTGTTTTGATGTACAAAATCAACTACAAATAACGAGAGAGGAAAAGATGCTCCCCAGAGAAGCATTGGCACGTGCCATCGAGATCGTGGGTTCACAGAGCCGACTCGCCCGCGAGATCGGCGGCGGGGTGACCCAGGCGCACGTGCATTACTGGCTGACTCAGGCGAAGGCGGTGCCGGCCGAGTACTGCCCCGCGATCGAACACATCGTCAAACACGCCGTGCGCTGCGAAGAACTCAACCCGCACGTTGACTGGTGGGTGCTGCGGCGCTGAACGAGCGCCCAACGAACAAGAACGAACACCCAACGCTTTGCGCGATCTCCCGCAACAGCCTGCCAGCGCCGGTTCTCCGGATCAGCGTCAACACCGCCTTGAGCAGGGGCCCCTCCCTTACCTGTTCAGCCGGGCTGCTTTGTTGGCAGGTGGGAGATCGCTTTTTATCCTTTGCGTTCCGTTGAATCACCGGGCGACGATGCGCCGCTGGTCATCGGTGCGCAACACCAGGCTGCCATCGCGCTGCAATTGCCAGGCCCTGGCCTGCGCCAGCACCGCAAGGAAACGGGCCTCCTGCTCCATCAGCGCGAGCACGCAGATCATGCGGGTGGTTGACATGCCACGTACCTCGAAGCTGGCGCCCTGGAGCTGGAATGAACCGGTGTAGCGGTTGCAGCCGGCACGCCCTGAGATCTGCCCCTGCTGATCGAAGACCAGTGTGGTGCGGCTGTTGTCCACCACACTGCGACCATCGATGCTCTCCACCACCCATTCGCGCACGGTGAGGTCGCTCGGCGGCCCGCTTTCGGCTGACGCGCCCCCGGTCTGCGCGACCACCGGAGTCGGGGCTGCCAGGGGCGCGCATTCAGGGAAGGCCCGACCGTCGACCATCAGCATGCCCCGATCACCCTTGGACCAGAAACTCGTGCCCGGGTAGGCTGTTGAGGCGAAGCGGGCGCCCGAGGCGCTGCGCTGGGCTTGCAACAGGTATCGCTTGGCACCCACGTTGAGTTCGGCCTGCTCGGCGTTGGCCCGCACGGAGATCTCCTGCTTGCCGCAGCGCAGGGTGGCAAAGGGGCCGATCAAGGCGGTCAGGCCATTCGGGCCATTGGTGCCCTTGGAAGCGGCGCCGCTGGAACCGCCAGGTCGGTTGGACGAGGCCGATCCCGCCGACGCTCCGGCGGGCTTCGAGCCAGAGGAACCGCCCGAGCCGCCCGACCCCGAGGCGCATGCGCCCAACAGCAGGGCCGAGGCGATGGCGAACAGGCAAAGGCGCGCCCGGCGTGCGCCACGCACTGAGAGCACAGAGGGCACAGAGGAGACGGCGGGGCAAGGCAGGTCAGAGCGGGCCATGGTCAAGCTCCAAGGGGCGACAACGCTGCCATCGATGCTAAGGCTCGGCAGGCGCCGAGTCCGCCATCAGGGCCTGTGCACTTGCATCAACGTGCAACCTGCTCCGGGGCCATGGCCGCCAGCGTCTGCGTGCCGGCCACGATCATGCGCACCATCAGGATGAGCTCCTCGGTGAGGCGCCCTTGCTCACTTTGCGGCATGTCCATCGCCGCCGCTCCCATGGTGAAGACCAGGCGGGTGATGGCCTTGGCTGTCAAGCCGGGTTCGAACAAGCCCGTGTCATTGGCCTTGGCCAGGCGCACCAGGTCGTGGCGCAGTTCGTCTTCGAAGTAGCTGAGCTGGCGGTCCACCGCCTGCTTGAAGGCGTCCGATCCCACCGAGCCCTCGCGCAGCAGGATGTGCAGCAGCTTGTCGTCGCGCTGGAGTTGCTCCATGAAGGCTTCGACCGAGCCGCGCACCACGCTGCGATCCACCGTGGCGCGCTGGCGGGCCTCGCCGATGATCTGCCGCAATGAGCTGCCAGCCCGGTCGATCAAGGCAACGGCCAGCTCGTCCATGTCGCGGAACTGGCGGTAGAAGCTGTTGGGCGCGATGCCCGCCTCCCGCGCCACCTCGCGCAGGCTGAGCGAGGACACGCTGCGGTGCGGGCCGACCAGGCGCAACGCGGCCACGACGATGTCCTCGCGCGAGATGACGGCCTTGCGCCCCGGCGACGTTCCCCGCGCAGGGGCGTGCTCGATCGGGTCCAGAACAGAGGCGGCGGAAACGTCGGCGGAGGCCATCAGCAGGGGGATTCCAAGGGCCGCGCTGGAGGCGGCATTGCGTTGGGTCAAACCGGTTCGCATGATACCCCTCCCGATTTAATGCACAAGTGTATAGACAAACGTCTTTCAACCCGTATACTGGCGCGATCTCCTCCATGAAGATCGTCTCACCGTGAGTGCATCCGCCCCGGCCGTCAAAGGCCTCTCCTCTTCCGCCGGCTGGCTCCAGCGTGTCGCCGCGCCGATGGTCGACCCCGAGGTCTTCGACTTCTGGGTGCGGCACCTCAACCCGGCCTGGTCCTGGAGCCGCCCGCTGGCGACCATCGTCGAGCGTCGCGTCGAAGCGCGCGACACCGTCACGCTCGTGCTCAAGCCCAACCGGCATGTCGGCGACTTCCTGGCAGGCCAGCACGTCAACGTCAGCGCCGAAGTCAACGGCCGCCGCGTGACGCGCAGCTACAGCTTGACGAACGTGCCTTCGCAGGGCCGCTCACGGCGCCTGTCGATCACCGTCAAGCGCGTCGAAGGCGGCGCGCTGAGCACCCACCTCGTCCAGCAAGCCCGCGTCGGCGATGTGCTCGGCATCGGCCCGGCCTTCGGTGAGATGACGCTGCCGCCCCAGCCCCAGGGCCGCTGGCTCTTCCTCGCCGCAGGCTCCGGCATCACGCCGCTGATGGGGCTGACCCGGGCGCTTGCCGCCCAGCGCATGCCTGTCGACCTCACGCTGCTGTACTGGGTGAAGACGCACGCCGAGCTGTGCTTCCTGCAGGAACTGCGCGCCTTGAGCACGCGCTTTCCGCGCATGCGCTTGCAGGTCATCGTCACGCACGAAGCGGCATCGGTGCCCGGCGAGGCCCAAGGCTTGATCAGCGCCTCGCAACTTGCTGAACTCGTGCCCAAGCTGAGCGAACACCAGGTGTTCGCCTGCGGCCCTGGCGGTTTCGTCGTGACCGCGCGCGAGTTGTGCGCCGAGCGCTGCCAGGCCTTCATCGCCGAAGGCTTCACGCCGGCCGCGCCGTCTGGCATTGCGGGCGCGCGTGGCAACGGCGTCGATGTCAACGCCAATGCCAACGTGGAAGCCGAAGCCCATGCCCACGCCAGCACTGTGCGCGTCACGCTGCAACGCACCGGCCGCGAGCTGCGACTGAGCACCGGCCTGAGCCTGCTCGAAGCGCTCGAAGCCGAGGGCCTGAACCCGCCCTCGGGCTGCCGCATGGGCGTGTGCCACAGCTGCGTGTGCCCGCGCGTCGAAGGCACCACGCAAGACATGCAATCTGGCGAGACACAGTCCGAAGCAAACATGGCCGTGCGCCTGTGCGTCAGCCGCGCCTGCTCCGACCTCACGCTCGACATCTGAAGCCCCCAATCCACCTTGCCCCTCACGCACACCATGAGCACCCTCACCCGACGTGAACCGAGCCCGGACGACCTCGCGCGCTTCGGTGCCGAGATCGACGACCTGCGCGCCCGCACCGTGGCCGACCTGGGCGAGCGCGACGCGCGCTACATCCGCCGCATCTACGCCGCCGTGCGCTGGATCGAGGTGCTGGGCCGCGGCATGCTGATGGCATGTCTGTTCATGCCTGAGGGATGGCTGTGGCCGATGGTGCTGGCCGGCGGCTTCGTGCTGGGCATCGCCAAGATCCTCGACAACATGGAGCTGGGCCACAACGTGATCCACGGCCAGTTCGACTGGATGGGCGACCCGCGTTTCCAGGGCAAGACCTTCGAGTGGGACATCGTGGGCACCAGCGACAACTGGCGCAAGACGCATAACTTCAAGCACCACACCTACACCAACGTGCATGGCATGGACGATGACATCGGCTACGACGTGCTGCGCTTGTTCCCTGAGCAGAAGTGGCACCCGGCGGCGCTGTTGCAGCCGCTGTATGCGGTGATCTTCGCGCTGTTGTTCCAGTGGGGCGTGGCGATCCAGGATTTGCGCGTGGGCCGCGTCTTCATCGGCCGCATCACATGGCGTCAACTGGCCCGCGAGGCCGCTCCGACGCTGCGCAAGGCGCGCCGCCAGCTCATCAAGGACTACCTGGTGTTTCCGCTGTTGGCGGGGCCGGCGTTCTGGTCGGTGTTCCTGGGCAACCTGCTGGCCAACGGCATCCGCAATGTCTGGACTTACACGGTGATTTTTTGCGGCCACTTCACGACCGATGTGCAGACTTTTCCCAAGGGCGTGGTGAAGAACGAGACGCGTGCGCAGTGGTACCTGCGGCAGATCCAGGGTTCGTCGAACCTGTCGGGCAGCAAGCTGCTGCACATCATGACGGGGAACCTGAGCCATCAGATCGAGCATCACCTGTTCCCCGATGTGCCGGCCAACCGTTATGCGGAGATGGCGCCGGTGGTGCGTGACATCTGCCGTCGGTATGGCATCCACTACAACACGGGGTCGATGGTGGGGCAGTTCAGCCAGGTGATCTGGCGGATCTTGCGGCACAGCTTCCCGAGTTCGCCGGCGCCGATGGAGCCCAGTTTGGCGCGTTGAGGGGAGTCCTTGGCTTGGTCGCTGAGGCTCTTGTTTGGTGGCTTGGTGGAGCGTTTTTTCGGGGCAACGCGAGGCGGGGCTGCGGCGGTGTGTGGGCGGGCTTCAAGGGTGGTGGTCCTGCCTGCGGCAGGACTGCCCTGCGGTGCTCAGCTCGATCAGGTGGCTGCGGAACTCGCGGCCTGCGGCCGCTCAAACAGTCCTCGCCATCCCCTTGCCTGCGGCAAGGGGCAACCTGATCGAGCTTGTGCTCCTCGGCACCACCCAGGCGCCCGCCCACACACCGCCTCCGCCCTTTTCCGCCTCGCTCGTGGCATGCCACGTCACCACGCATGCGAAGGTTGGCGAGTCATGCACCGCCGTCCGCATGAGAGAGCCTGCGCATGCGGAAAGCGGGGCATCAGGGGCGAAGCCGGCATCGGCTCGGGCGCCTCGCGGGTGCCGAGGAGCGGAGCGGCGAGGTGGGCATGCGAAGCATGCTTCGTCATCTGACTGGCCTGAGTTGTTTGAGCGGAGCGCCCACAGGGCGCGCAGCGAGTTCGAAGGCCCCACCTCGCCGCGAGCCCCGGAAGGAAGTCACGCCAAAGGCGTGACCACCCGCGCGGCGCCCGAGCCGATGCCGGCGCAGCACCGCCCCGCGCTGCCCCGAAAAAGCGCTCAAACATCGGATCAGCTCAAGCCTGATCAACTCAGCCACCAAGCACGGCCACCATCAGAGCCAAACACCAGGCCCCCGCCCTATCATCGACAGCCTCACAAGCAGTACCCACCCACCATGGCCCGCCTCCAATTCGAACTGCCCGCCCAGTTCATCTTCTCCACCGACATCCCCATCTACATCAGCCACGTCAACCAAGGCGGCCACCTCGACAACGCCCAACTGCTGACCCTCGTCTCGGAAGCCCGCGTGCGCTTCTTCCGCTGGCTCGGCTACCCCGGTGAAATCGGCGTCGAAGGACTGACCATCGTCGTCGGCGACATGCTGGCTCAGTACAAGTCAGAAGCCTTCTACGGCGAAACCATGCAGGTCGACATGCTCCCCGACGATTTCAACAAGTACGGCTTCGACCTCGTCTTCCGCCTGCGCGACCAGGCCAGCGGGCGCGAAGTCGCGCGCGGCAAGACCGGCGTGGTCTTCGTGGGCGATGCGCCCGGCGGCGGCAAGAAGGTGTCGACCGTGCCCGAGGCCTTCATGGCGCGGTTGCGTGCACGCCAAGGCGCCCATCACTAGAGCCACTGGACACCCCATAGGCAGGCAGATGCGAGCGCCCATGGCGGGCTACCCTTGTTCAGCCTTCCGTCAATCGGCGTGGAACAGGTGGCAAGGCACGCGGTCTTGCCACAGCGCCAGCCGGATCGGCATCTCCAGCACATCGTCCGCTGCGCAGGCGCGTTGCAGCAACTCCCGTTTGGCGGCGCCGGTTGTGTGGATGGCCAGGTGGCGGGAGGCGAGCAAGGCCTGAGGCGTCCAGGACAGGCGCTTGAACGGCGCGTTCGGCGCACGAGGCACTTCGGCCACGAGGCACAGGCGCTCGCTGGGATCAGCCAAAGCGTCCAGCAGCTCGGCCGAACGCGGAAACAACGATGCCGTGTGCCCATCAGAGCCCATGCCCAGCACCACCACATCGACGGGCCAGCTCAGGGCCGCCAAGCGTGCAGCCAGCTCATTGCAAGCCACATCCAGTTGATCCAGGCTTGATTGGGCGGCAAAGCAAGGCAGCCATTGCGCTTGGGAGGCCCGGCCCTGCAGAAGGTGGGTGCGAACCAGACGGGTGTTGCTGTCGGCGTGGGTGGGGGGCACGGCGCGTTCGTCGGCCAGTGTCACGGTCACCTTCGACCAGTCGAGGTCGGCATCGCGCAAAGCCTGGAAAAACGGCACGGGGGTGGTGCCGCCAGAGACCACCAGCGTCGCGCGCCCCCGGGCCGCCAGGCCTTCGCCCAAACGCCCGGCCACCCAGCCGGCCAGCAGCCCGGCAAGAACATGGGCGTCGGCCGCTTCGTGCCAAACAGGATGGGGACGGGGGCTATTGCGGGGAGAAAACTGCATGGGATGCCTACCGCGAGCGTGGCCGCCATCATAGGCCGGTTACATTGTTGCGGCGCAGCACTTTCGGTGTGATGATCGTCATGCTGACATTGATAAACTGACAAGGCTCGCTGTCAGAAGGGTCGCCAAGTGACCCTGGTGACCCTTGTTTGCCCTATCCACCCCAAGGAATTCCAAATGACTCGTGAAGTCGTCTTCGTGGGCGCCGCCCGCACCGCCATCGGCTCTTACGGTGGTTCGCTGAAAGACATCCCGCCGGCCGACCTGGGCGCCCTGGTCATCAAAACCGCGCTGGAGCGCGCTGGCGTGCAACCCAAGGATGTCGGCCATGTGGTCATGGGCAGCGTGATCCCCACCGTCCCGCAAGACGCCTACATCAGCCGCGTGGCCGCCCTGAACGCCGGTGTGCCGCAAGAGGCCCCAGCTTTCAACGTCAACCGCCTGTGCGGCTCGGGCCTGCAGGCCATCGTGTCTGCGGCCCAGGCGATCCTGCTGGGCGACTGCGATGTCGCCATCGGCGCCGGTGCCGAGTCGATGAGCCGTGGCGCCTACCTGGTCACCTCCAACCGCTGGGGTGCCCGCATGGGTGACGTGAAGATGCTGGACTACGTGCTCGGCGCGTTGCAGGACCCGCGCCTGCACATCCACATGGGCATCACTGCCGAGAACGTGGCCGCGCGCTATGAGATCTCGCGTGAGCAGCAAGACGCCTACGCGACGCAATCACAGCAGCGTGCCGCCGCCGCCATCGAGGCCGGGGTGTTCAAGGAGCAGATCGTCCCCGTCGAGATCAAGACCCGCAAGGGCGTGGTGCTGTTCGACACCGACGAAGGTGTGAAGCCCGACACGAGCGCGGAAGCGCTGGCCAAGATGAAGCCTGCTTTCAAGAAGGAAGAAGGCACCGTGACCGCCGGCAACGCCTCGACCTTGAACGATGGCGCGGGCGCCGTGGTGATGGCGTCGAGCGAGAAGGCCAAGGCCCTGGGCCTCAAGCCGCTGGCCCGCCTGGTGTCCTACGCCCACGCTGGCGTCGAGCCGGAGTACATGGGCATCGGCCCGGTGCCCGCTTCCAAGCTGGCCCTCGAAAAGGCCGGCCTGAAGGTGTCGGACCTCGACCTCATCGAAGCCAACGAAGCCTTCGCCGCCCAAGCCTGCGCAGTGTCCAAGGAAATGGGCTTCCCCAACGACAAGACCAACCCCAATGGTTCGGGCATCTCGCTGGGTCACCCGGTGGGCGCGACCGGCGCCATCCTGGTGACCAAGGCCATCTACGAGCTGCAACGCACCGGCGGCCGCTATGCGCTGATCACGATGTGCATCGGCGGTGGCCAGGGCATCGCGATGGTGATCGAGCGCGTTTGAGCACGTTTCAGAGCGTTTGAGCGCGGGGCACTTGGCCCTGCCCTCACACAGCAAAGGCGCCTCACGAGGCGCCTTTTTCGTTTTCCAATGTCAGGGGTTTTGCGCACACAACCAAGCACCCGAAGCGCGCCCCGAAACACCAACGAGAGCCATTGTTGAGAATAAGTCTTATTTGCGAATAAGATTCGCACATCGAAGCCACCGAGCCTCGGCTCATCGGGGAAGCCACGATGTCCACAGGACTCTCAGACCAGCAGGTGATCCTGCGCCGCTGGCAGCATCACCGCATGCACATCCGTTGCGGGCTGTCGCCCCACCAGACTTGGCGCGTGGCGCCCTACCTGCAGATGGGGCAGCAGCTCATCGAACGCGGGCACGGCAGCGAGGTCGGCATGCCATTGCGCATGCCCGGTGACGACGAAAGGGCCTGAACCATGCGACACAACCGATGGCAGGCCACGCTCGAATGGTTGGTGCTCACCGCGATCATCGTGTCGACCTGGGTGTTCGTGCCCATTCAGGGCTGACGGCACCGGGCCTCCAGCCAGACTCAACCCGCCGCCAGCTCCTGCCCCCGCAGCCTGCGCGCCTGCCGGCCGCTCCAGGCCACCATGTCATCCACCCCTGTGAACACCACGGGGATCACCAGCAGGCTCAAGAAGGTGGACGTGATGAGCCCGCCGATCACGACGATGGCCATGGGCGCGCGGAAGCTCGGGTCCACACCCACACCCAGCGCGATGGGCACCATGCCCGCGCCCATGGCGATGGTGGTCATGATGATGGGCCGCGCGCGCTTGCGGCAGGCGTCGATGACGGCCTCCCAACGCGAGAGTCCGTGCTCGTTGCGCGCGATCAGCACGTAGTCCACCAGCAGGATCGAGTTCTTCGTGGCGATGCCCATGAGCATGATCAAGCCGATCATCGAGGGCATCGACACCGCCGTCTGCGTGACCCACAGCGCAAAGATCGCGCCCGGCACCGACAGCAGCAGCGCGGCCAAGATGGTCACCGGCTGCACGAAGCCCTTGAAGAGCAGCACGAGCACCACGTAGATGCACAGGATGCCCGTCAGCATGGCCAGGCCGAAGCTGGAGAAGAGCTCGGCCATGGCCTCGGCATCGCCCACCGGCTGGATGCCCACGCCCGGCGGCATCTGCTTGAGGCTGGGCAGGTTCATCACCGCCTTCTCGACCTCGCCCAGCGGCTGCTGGTTGAGCTCGATCTCGAAGTTGATGGTGCGCTGGCGGTCGAAGCGGTCGATCTGCGCGGGGCCGCTGTCGATCGACAGGTCAGCAACGTTGCCCAGCGGCACGGGCCCGCGCGACCCCGGCACGGGCAGGCGAGAAAGCAGATCCAGGTCGGTGCGGGCCTCGGGCGGCAGCTTGACCACCACCGGCACCTGGCGTTGCGACAAATTGAGCTTGGGCAAGGTCTGGTCGTAGTCGCCCTGCGTGGCCACGCGCAGCGTGTCGGCGATGGCGGCGGTGCTCACGCCCAGGTCGGCCGCGCGGGCCGCGTCGGGGCGCACCACCAGCTCCGGCCGCACCAGGCTCAGCGAGGACACCACGCTGCCGATGCCAGGGATGGTGCGCAAATCCTTCTCGACCCGCGCGGCGTGTTGCATGAGCGTGGCGCCATCTTCGCCAGAGAGCTTGAAGACGTACTTCTCAGCCGAGCCGCCGAAGCCCACCTTGATGCGAGCACCGGGCAGCGCCACCAGCTCGCCACGCAGTTGGGACTCGATGGCCTGCTTGCTCAGGCCCTTGCGTTGGGTGCGGTGGGTCAGGTTGAGCGTCAGCGTGGCCTTGGTGACATTGCCGGCCCCGGTGGGCGCGAACGGATCGGCGCCCGAAGCGCCGCCGCCAATGGCCGTGTAGATCATCTTCACGTGCGGGTGCTTCTCGACGATGGCGCGGGCTTGCTCGGCCAGCGCGAAGGTCTGGGCGTAGGTGCTGCCGGGCGGCAGCTCGATCATCACCTGCGTCTGCGACAGGTCATCAGGCGGGATGAAGCCGGACGGCAGCCTCGACAGCAGGAAGAACGAACTCACAGTGAAGGCCAGCACCATCAGCATCGTCTGCCAGCGGTGGCTCAGGCACCAGCGGGCCCAGCCCAGGTACATCGTCATCCAGCGGGGCTCGGGGTGCTCCTTCTCGGGTGCCTTGAGCAGGTAGGCCGCCATCATCGGCGTGAGCATGCGCGCCACCACCAGCGAGAAGAACACGGCGATGGCCGCCGTCCAGCCGAACTGCACGAAGAACTTGCCCGGCACGCCGTCCATGAAGGCCGTGGGCAGGAAGACGGCGATCAGCGTGAAGGTGGTGGCGATCACGGCCAGGCCGATCTCGTCGGCGGCTTCCATCGCGGCTTCGAGCGGCTTCTTGCCCATGGCCAGGTGGCGCATGATGTTCTCGATCTCGACGATGGCGTCGTCCACCAGGATGCCCACCACCAGCGACAGAGAGAGCAGCGTCACCACGTTGATGGTGAAGCCGAAGAGGTGCATCACGCCGAAGGCCGGGATCACCGACAACGGCAAGGCGGCCGCTGCCACCACGGTGGCGCGCCAGTCGCGCAGGAAGAACCACACCACGATGATGGCCAGCACCGCACCTTCATAGAGCAGGTGCATGGAGCCTTCGTAGTTCTCGATCACGGGTTGGACGAAGTTGAACGCCTCGTTGAGCTTCACATCGGGGTGCTCGGCGCGCAACTCGTCGAGCGCCGCGAGCACGCCTTCGCGCACCGCCACTTCACCGGCGCCGAGTGCTCGCGAGATCTCGAAGGCCACCACCTTGCGGCCATTGAGCATGGCGCCTTGCCTTTGCTCGACCACCGTGTCACTGACCTTGGCGATCTGGTCGAGCCGAACGCGGCGGCCGTCGCTCAGGGTGATGTCCATGGCGGCGAGTTCTTCGGCCGAGCGCACGATGGCCACGGTGCGCACCGACTGCTCGCCGCCGCCGAGGTCCACGCGCCCGCCTGAGGCTTCCTGCTGCACGTTGCGCAACTGGCGCGAGACATCGGCCGCCGTGGCGTTGAGCGCCAGCAGCCGCGCGGGGTCGAGCTCGACACGCACCTCGCGCGTGACGCCGCCCACGCGCGTCACCGAGCCCACGCCCTTGACGGCCAGCAGGCGCTTGGTCACGTCGTGATCGACGAACCAGGACAGGGCCTCGTCGTCCATGCGGTCGGAGGCCACCGTGTAGGTCAGGATGGGCGAGCCCGCCACGTTCATCTTGGAGATGACGGGGTCGCGCAGGTCACCAGGCAGGTCGGCACGCACGCGCGACACGGCATCGCGGATGTCGTCCACCGCCTCCTGCGTGGGCTTTTCGAGGCGGAACTCGGTGGTCACGGAAACCGTGCCGTCCTGCACCTTGGTGTAGATGTGCTTGATGCCTTGCAGCGTGGCGATCGAGTTCTCGATCTTGCGTGCGACCTCGGTTTCGAGCTGGGCCGGCGCAGCACCGGGCAGCGAAGCCGTCACCGTGACCGTGGGCAGGTCGATGTCGGGGAAGTTCTGGATCTTCATCTCCGCAAAGCCCATCAGGCCCACGACGGTGAGCAGGATGAACAGCAGGACAGCGGGGATGGGGTTCTTGATCGACCAGGATGAGACGTTCATGAACGCTCTCCCACCACGCGCACCGTGTCGCCATCGGCGAGGAAAGCCACGCCCGCGGCGACCACTTGCGCGCCGTCCTTCAGGCCTTCGATCACCTCGACGCGCTCGCCCTGGCGGCGCCCCACCTTCACCTTGACTTGGCGCACCGAGGTCTGCGCGGCTTCTTGCTGACCCGATGGCGCGCCCTCCAGCACGAAGACGTACGAGAACCCATCGCGCAGCAGCACCGCCGTCTGCGGCACGGTCAGGCCGCTGGCCTGGCCCACCGCCACCTTGCCCGGCGCGAACATGCCCGCGCGGGCGCCGGCCTGTGCGGCCGAGGCTGGCAGGTCGACGTAGACGATGCCGTTGCGGGTGCCGCCATCGACCGTGGGGGCGACCATGCGCACGCGGCCCTCCACCGGCTGGCCGCCCGGCGGCGTGGCCAGGGCCTTCATGCCGGGCTGCACGCGCGTGAGGTCGGCCGAGGGCAGCTCGGCGCGCCATTCCAGGCGGCTCTGGCGGATCAGGCGGAAGAGTTCGACACCCGGCTGCGCCACGGCCCCCACGGTGGCCGAGCGCGCGGAGATCACGCCGTCATCGGGCGCGAGCACGCGGGTCTGGCGGCCACGCAATTCTTGGGTGGCCAGCAGCGCCTTGGCCGACTCGACGCGCGCCAGCGCCGTCTGCTCCGAGGTCAGCGAGCGCTGGGCTTCCTGTGCGCTGATGGCGTCGGCCGCGCGCAGCTTGCGGGCTCGGTCGGCGTTGGACTTGGCCTCGGCGGCCAGGGCCTCGGCCTCCAGCAGGCTGGCGCGGGCGTTCTGGATGTCGGCGAGCACAGCTTCGTTGGCCAGCGTGGCCAGCACCTGGCCTTTGCGCACGCGGTCACCCACGTTGACGAGCACGGCATCCAGGCGCAGGCCCGCGAGTTCGGCCCCGACCACGGCTTCCTGCCAGGCGGCGATGGCGCCGTTGGCGTTGAGCTCCAGCGGCCAGTCGGCCTGCTCGGGGCGCACCACCTGGACGCTCAGCGCCGGGCGGGCCGAGCGCGCGGTGTGCCCCTTGCCGTCTGCCGCCTTGGCTGCTGCGCTCGGCGCTAGGGCCTCTTCTTTGGCAGAAGCCCGTGAAGCCTGGTACCAGGCCACGGTCACGACAGCGGCGATGACAGCCGCCACGAAGGCGCCGCGCTTGAACGTCAGTTGCTTGTTCATGTTTCGATCTCTTCCTCAACTTTTCATTGGTGTTGTGGGCTCTGGCTGTGCCATCTCCACGCTGACACGCTCACACGCTTCGCCCCGCGCGCCGCGCCCGTTCGTGGTTCACCAAAGCCAGCCCGAAGCCCACCAGGCGCTCCAACACCCGCTCGGTGGCACCTTCGCCGTGCAAGAGGCCAGGCGCCAACCCATCCATGAAGGGCCGCGACATGCAGTAGTCATGCACCATGGCCGACAAGGCGAAAGCCAGTTGATGCAGGTCGTCGTCGGGCTCGCTGGCGCCGGTGTGCCGCGCCAGCATCGCCACCATGCGTTGGTGAACCGGCATGATGTGCTGCACCACGATGTCCTGAAGCGAATCGCTGGGCTCCAGCATCTCGCGCAGGTACAGCCGCATCTCCACGTCGGGCGGTTCGCCGGCTTGCGGCAGGCACAGCAGGCCAGACATCACGCGGCGCAACGCTTGCTCCAGCGTCAGGCCGGGGTCGTCGAAACCGGCCAGGGCTTCATTGGTCATCTCGATGGGGCGCAGCAGCGTGGCGCGGTACAGGCCGGCCTTGTCCCCGAAGTAGTAGTGGATGGCCGCCACGTTCTGGCCGGCCGCCTGGCAGATCTCGCGCGTGGAAGCCCGGGCGTACCCCTTCTCAGCGAAGATGCGGGTGGCCTCCTGCAGCAGGCGCTCGCGGGCGCGGGCGCCACGCTCTTGGCTGGCCGAGCCCTCCTGCACCGCCGGAGCGCCAGAAACAAAATCAAGCGCTTGATTGATTTTCATGGTGGCGCATCGTAGACCACAAAGTGCCGGGCGGGCAAGCCTGTCCGAATCCCCTGTCTGACGCCAAGCGCGCCCAAACGGCAGAATCGCGCCCATGCAGTTGATCCCCTGGACCCACGCCACGAGCGCAGGCTTCACACTCAGAGGCTGGCACAGCGCCCCGAGCGGCCGCCCCCTGCTCCACTTCCTCCACGGCAACGGCTTTTGCGGCCGCGTCTACGAACCGATGCTGCGCCACCTGGCCGAGCACTTCGACCTCTGGCTGAGCGACGCGCAAGGCCATGGCGACAGCGACCACGGCGGCAAATTCGTCGGCTGGAACCGCAGCGCCGATCTGGCCGCCGAGGCGCTGAAAGCGCAAGGCCAGGCCTTCGCCGATGTGCCCTGGTTCGCCGCCGGCCACAGCTTCGGCGGTGTGCTCACCAGCCTGATCGTGGCGGAGCAGCCCAAACTGTTCCAGGCCGCCGTGCTGCTCGACCCGGTGCTCTTCACCCCGCCGATGCTGCTGGGCGCCTCGGTGGCCGAACTCACGGGCGTCATGCGCCACACCCCGCTGGCCCGCCAGGCTCGCGCCCGACGCGATCACTGGGCCAGCCGCGACGAGGCCCGCGCCAACCTCACTGGCCGGGGCACCTACAAAGGCTGGGCCCGCGAGGCCATGGACGCCTTCCTCACCCATGCCCTGGCCGATGTCGAAGATGGCGTGCGCCTGAAGTGCCGCCCCAGCCGCGAGGCCGAAATCTTCGGCTCCATGCCCGACCGACTGTGGTCGCTGCTGGGTCGGGTGCGCAAGCCCGTGCACGTGCTGCATGCCGAGCACACCTTCCCCTTCGTCGGCGAATCGGTGGCGCGCTGGACGGGCCTCAACGATCACGTCAGCGCGGAGCAGGTGCCCGGCGGACATTGCTTCATGCAAGAGCGGCCCACCGATGCCGCCAGGCGCGTGGCGGCCGGGCTGCTGCCCCACGACGATGTGCGGCGGCCAGCCTGAGGCGCCGAAGCTGAAACTCGGCTCCGACACCCGCCACGGCCCCGACGCGGACACGGACGCCGACGCGATCCATGGACCCGCCCCTTGGATCCTCGGAATTGCGCCATCACTGCGGTGTTCATCGGGGCAAGCTAGGCAGCCCAGGCCGCGCACCATGCATGGCATGAAGCTGCCCCATGTGTGCCCGCCTCCATCCACGGCTCCGGCCATGACGCCTGAGCGGACCGGCCCCAGGCTCGTCCGCCAAGCGAGCACACGCCCGCGCGCGGGGTTGAACGCCGCCGCGCTGCTCACCAGCGCCGCGCTCATCGCCGTGCCCGGGCTCGGCCTGACGGGCTGTACGCTGCGCCCCATGCAACAGCAGCAAGAAACCCAGGTCGACAGCGTCACCCTGAGCACCGAAGCCACGGCAGGCGTGGGCGGCACGCCCTTCTGCCTGCACCTGCGGCATGGCAACGGCTTCTACGTGGCTTACAGCCGCAACCGGGTCGAGGCCTGGGTGACCGATGGCCGCTGCGCCGACAAAGGCCCCGAGCGCGTGGTCGACGCCATTCGCATCAATTGGCATGCCGACCTTCGCGACTCGCAAGAAGGCCGCCAGTGCATGCAGACCGAGCGCTGCACGCACACCGAGGACAACGTCATCGAAGGCAGGTTCTTCCGCTGTGCAACGGCGGCCGCCCGCCAGGGTAACCAAAGCGCCTACGTCTCCAGCGACGAAGCCCGCTGCAATTGATCGCGCGCCGGCAGCACGGGGCGCAGGGCCAGCCGGCCGCCGCCATGCCAGATCGAGTTCACAGCATCATCGCGGCGGCCACCAACAGCAGCGCGCAGAACGCCTGCCCCAGCACGCGCTGCGGCAGGCGGTGCGCCAGGGCCACGCCCCACGAGATGCTCAACAAGCCGCCCATCGCCAGCGGCAGGCCGCGCGACCAGTCCACCTTGCCTGCCATGGCGTAGGTGCACAGCGCCACCAGCGCACCCGGCACCACCGCCGCCAGCGCCAGGCCTTGCGCCGTGGTCTGCCGACGCACGCCGAACACCGTGGTCAATGCCGGCACGGTCACCAGCCCACCGCCCACCGTGAACAGGCCCGAAAACACACCGCTGACCAGGCCAAGCGCGCCCAACCAAGGTCGCTTCAGCGCAGCTTGGGCATCCGCCACGGCACCCACATCGGAAGTAACGCCCTCAGCCGCCCGCTCGCGCCGCCGCGCGCCCCAGTACAACAAGCCTGCCAACCCCACCAGGAAGCTCGCGAAGGCCCAACGCAAGCGCCCCGCATCAAGGTGGGTGGCCCAATGCGCCACCAGCCAGGTCGAGCCCACTGCGGCGCCACCCAGCCAACCGGCGTCTTTCAGGTCGATGGGGTTGCGCTGCTTGTAGCGCCAGAAACCCAGCATCACGTTGGGCGTGATCATCACCAGCGCCGTGCCCTGTGCCACCGGCTGATCCAGCCCGAAGCCCAAGGCCAGCACGGGGATGGCGATGAGCCCGCCGCCAATGCCAAAGACACCGCCCACCGCGCCCAGGATCACGCCCAAGACCAAATCGGCCAGCACATGCCAATGAAGGGATGGATGCAAAACGGGCCACAGAAAATCGAGGTTCAGCCAGGACATGCCCAGGAGTCTGACACCCACCATCATTGCGCGGATGAAGGCAAAATCAAACCATCATTGCATTGAACGCAAAGATGAACCCCACATCCGACCTCGCTTTCTTCGTCACCCTGGCCCAGTCACGCAGCCTTTCGGCGGCCGCACAGGAGCTGGGCCTCTCCACCGCGGCGGTGAGCCGGCGTCTGGCCGCGCTGGAGTCGCGCCTGGGCATCCGCCTCATGCAGCGCACCACCCGGCGCACCTCGCTCACACAGGAAGGGCTGTGCTACCTCGAAGAAAGCCGCCGCATCCTGGCCGACATCGAGGCGCTGGAGGAAGACATCTCCGGCCGCAGCGCGACGCCTCAGGGCCTGCTGCGCGTCAACGCGGGCTTTGGCTTCGGGCGGCACCACATCGCACCGGCCATCACCGACTTCGTGCGCCAGCATCCGCAGGTCGAGGTGCAGTTGCAGCTCACCGACCGCCCGATGCAGTTCGGCGAAGATGGCGTGGACGTGTGCATCCGCTTCGGCGAGGTGCCCGATGCGCGCGTGACCTCGCGCAAGCTGGCGGGCAATCGGCGCCTGTTCGTGGCCACGCCCGCTTACCTGCGCCGGCATGGCACGCCCGAAACCCCCGCCGACCTCAAGCGCCACCGCTGCATCGTCATCCGCGAGCGCGACGAGGTCTACGGCCAATGGCAGTTGCGCTGCGGCACCCTCAAGCAGACGGTGAAGGTGCAAGGCCCCGTCTCAACCAACGACGGCGAAACCGCGCTGGGCTGGGCCCTGCAGGGCCTGGGCATCCTGCAACGATCGCAATGGCATGTGGCGCCTTACCTGCGCTCGGGCCGGCTGGTGCAGGTGCTCACCGACTGGGAGCTGCCCAGCGCCGACATCCACGCCGTGTACCCTGCGCGGCGCAACCTCTCGGCCAAGGTCCTCGCCTTCGTCGACCACCTGAGCGCGCGGTTCGCGCCCCTGCACCAAGACTGGATGACGCCATGAAAGCCAACTCGCCACCCGCATCGGCCCTGTTGCCAGCGGCCCAGTTCGCCCAAGCCTGCGAAGCCTTGCCGCTGGTCTCGATCGACCTGGTGCTGACCGACTCGGCCCAGCGGCTGCTGCTGGGCCTGCGCCGCAACGCACCTGCGCGCGATTGGTGGTTCACGCCGGGCGGCCGCATCCGCAAGAACGAGCCCTTGGCCGAGGCACGCCGCCGCATCGCCGCCGAAGAGCTGGGGCTGCCCGATGCAGCCGTGCGCCGCGCCACGCTGATGGGTGCCTGGGATCACTTCTACCCCGACAGCGCCTTCGACGCGTCCATCTCGACCCACTACGTGAACCTGGCCCTTTGGCTGCGGCTCACGGCTGATGAGGTGGCTGCTCTCACCCTGCCAGCAGGCGAAGGCGAGCAGCATGCGCAATGGCAATGGATGCCGCTGGCGCAAGCCGAGCAGGACGAAGGCGTGCACCCGCACGTGAGGGTGTATGCGGAGTGGGTGCGTGGCGAGCAGCGCCTGGGTGGCGGTTTGGCGGCGCCATCCGCGCATGAAGAAGCGTAAAGCCCCCGACAGCGATGCCAGGGCGTGACGCCCCCGACGCCGCCTCATGACGCGCCCACGCATCACATTTCGCTTGTCACGCGCAAGGCCGCGCATCTACACTGCGCCCCGTGTTCATTTGAGCGAGGTTCCCTCCGTGGAATGCCCCCCTGGTCCCTGTCATGGTGAGGTCGAGATGACCTCAGGCTCCGCCGACTAGCGCTCGCTCATCCGTACGCAGGCCGGCCCCGTGCCTGATGCACCCTCTGGCGCCCCACACGGCCGCCCTCCCCCTGACAGCCCCTTGTCCGACGCTTCGCGTCGTCCCTTCCTGGATGCCATTCGGGCGGCCTGCACGGCCTGCGCTGAAAAAGGCTTCCTCGGCAGGTTCGCGCGAAGTTCGTCACACGCATGTCAACCCTGGCTGCGACGATGCATGTGATCGTGCGCGTCGCGGTCAGCCCTGGTCCGTCAGTTCATGAAGTCCACCGCCCCCCAACTGGCCGTTGCAACGGTCCGCCCCTCGTTCACCCGCATCGACGGCATCGTCCTGCTCACGCTCTTTGGCTTGTTGTGGAGCGCGATGCACTTCGGCCACGGCATGTTGGTCGCATTCGACCCAAGCCAGGCCACCCCATTCGACTTCTCCATCGGCCAGATCCCGTATTACGCGGGCCGCACCCTGCTGCGCATGTGGATCGCGTTCGCCTTCTCGCTGGCGTTCGCCATCGGCCTGGGCTTCCTCGCAGCCAAGAACCAAGTGGCCCGCGCCGTCATCCTGCCCGCGCTGGACGTGCTGCAATCCGTGCCTGTGCTGGGCTTCCTGTCGGCCACCGTCGCCGGTTTCATGGCCTTGTTCCCGGGCAGCCTGCTGGGCGTGGAATGCGCGGCCATCTTCGCCATCTTCACTGGCCAGGTCTGGAACATGGCCTTCGGCTTCTACCACTCCATGGTCACGGTGCCCACCGACATGCAGGAGGCCGCGTCGACCTACGGCCTGAGCCCCTGGCAGCGCTTTCGGACGGTGGAGCTGCCCGCCTCGACGCACAGCCTGATCTGGAATTCGATGATGTCCTTCGGCGGGGGCTGGTTCTTCGTGGCGCAAAGCGAAGCCATCAACGTCATGAACAAGGACATCAAGCTGCCGGGCCTGGGCGCCTACATGGCGGTGGCCATCGAACGTGGCGACCACACCGCCGCGCTGCTCGCCGTGCTGGCCATGCTGGCGGTGATCCTCGCGAGCGACCAACTCGTGTGGCGGCCCCTGCTGGCCTGGGCGGACAAGTTCAAGATCGAGCTCACCGAATCGCAGCACGCGCCAGCGTCGTGGGTCCACACGCTGCTGCAGGGCGCGCACGTCTTCACATGGCTGCGCGAGGCGCTGTGGGAGCCGCTGCTCGATCGCATCGAGCGCCTGCAGGCGCGCGTGGCGCCACGCCGCACGAACCATCATGCCCGCCAGATCAAGCACTGGCTCTGGCGAGCCGCAGGCATCGCCGCAGGCGCCTGGCTGGGCTATGAGGTCATCCGGGGCGCCCTGTCAGCGCTGGCCATCCTCCATGGCCGCCTGACGCTGCCCGAGCTGCTGCACGTGAGCTGGCTGGGCACGCTGACCATGCTGCGCGTGCTCGCCATGACGGTCATCGCCACCGCCATCTGGACGCCCGTGGGTGTGTGGATCGGGCTGAACCCTCGCGCCGCGCGCTTCGCGCAGCCCCTGGTGCAGATCGGCGCGTCCTTCCCCGTCAACATGACGTTTCCCATCGTGGTCGGCTTCTTCGTGGCCCACCACATCCCCATGAACTGGGGCAGCATCCTGCTGATCGCCATGGGCACGCAGTGGTACATCCTCTTCAACGTGATCGCCGGGGCCATGGCCATCCCCAACGACCTCAAGGAAGCCGCGCGGGTGTACGGCCTGAAGCGATGGCAGCTTTGGCGCACCCTCATCCTGCCGGCCATCTTTCCGTTCTGGGTCACGGGTGCGTGCACCGCGGCCGGTGGTGCCTGGAACGCCAGCATCGTCGCCGAGGCCGCCGCGTGGGGCGACACCCGGCTCACGGCCGATGGCCTGGGTGCCCTGATCGCCGACGTCTCCCAACGAGGTGACACGCCCATGCTCATCCTGAGCATCGGGGTGATGTCGCTGTTCGTCGTCGCCATGAACAAGTTGGTGTGGCGCCGCCTGTATGGCTTCGCCGAACGCCGCTTCCGCCTGGACTGACAACATAGGTGCCCGACATGAACATTCATCACATCCACCAAAGCACCCCTGCGACCGCGCCCGCGCCCATTGCCGAACTCCGCGCCGTCAGCAAGTCCTACGTCACCGGCGGCGGGCACGAGCTGAAGGTGCTCGACCAGATCGACCTGGCGGTCCACGAAGGCGAGTTGCTGGCCCTGCTGGGCCAGTCCGGCTCGGGCAAGTCCACCATCCTGCGCTGCCTGACCGGCTTGGTGGAACCCACCTCGGGCCGGGTGCTCCACCATGGCGCGCCGCTGCACGGCATCAACGAAGACGCCTCGGTGGTGTTCCAGACCTTCGCGCTCTACCCCTGGTTGACGGTCGAACAGAACGTCGCCGTGGGCCTGATGTCCCGCCACGTCAGCCGCGAGGAACGAGAGCAGGCGGTCGACCGCGCCATCGACCTCATCGGCCTGGGCAATTACCACAAGGCCTACCCGCGCGAGATTTCGGGCGGCATGCGCCAACGCGTCGGCATCGCCCGCGCCTTGGTGTCGAACCCGCGCATGCTGTGCCTCGACGAAGCCTTCAGCGCGCTCGATGTGTTGACGGCGGAGAACCTCAGGCAGGAGCTCGTCAGCCTGTGGCGCACGCCCGGTACCGGCTTGAGCTCCATCTTCATGGTGACGCACAACATCGAAGAGGCGGTGGAGATGGCCACGCGCATCGTGGTGCTCTTTCCGCGCCCCGGCCGCGTGGGGCTGGTGCTCGACAACCCCCTGCCCTATCCGCGCGACACCAAGAGCGCCGAGTTCCAGCGCCTGGTGAGCGTCATCCACGAATGCATCACCACCACCACCCTGCCAGACTTGCCGCCTGAAGTGCCCGTCGCGGGCCAGCCGGTGTCACGTGCGCGCACGCGCATGGAGTCAATCCCGCTCGTGCCCGTGGGGCAGATCCTCGGCTTGCTGAGCCTGCTGCACGACTCGCCCGGCCTGTCCAACATCTACGACATCTCGGATGAGATCGGGCAGGAGTTCGGCAACACCATCGCGCTGGTCAAGGCAGCCGAGATCCTCGAATTCATCGACACGCCTGGCGACGAAGTGCGCTTCACCGAACTCGGCCGCCGCTTCGTCGCCGCCGACCGAGACGGTCGCAAGGCCATCTTCGCGGAGCAGGTCTTCAGGCTGCGGCTCTTCCACATCATCATCGCGCTGCTTCAAGAGTGCGACGAGGTCGAGGCCGAGAAAGTCATCAAGGACATCGCCATGGCCCTGCCCTACGACAACCCCGAAAAGGTCTTCCAGACCATGATCGCTTGGGGGCGTTACGCCGGCCTGATGGACTTCAATGCCAAGACCAAGATGGTGTTCGTGCCCGAGGACGAAGCAGAGGACACCGTCTCCCCATGAAGCTCCAACTCGCCTTCGCCAGCGCCCTGCTGCTCGCCTCGACCGCCCACGCAGACGAACCGGAAAACTGGAACATCAAGCTCCAGACCACCTACATCCGCCAGGCCCAGGCATCCTTCTCATCGCCTTATCAAGGAGAACACAGCCTCACGCCCGATAGCGCATACAGCTACTCCTGGACCGCCACGGCCGCCCTCGGCCTGCGCCTCGCACCCCAGACAGAGCTGTATGTGAACCCCGAAGTCGCGCAGGGCGTGCCCTTGTCCAACCTGCAAGGGCTGGGCGGCTTCACCAACGGCGAGATGGCGCGCACCTCCGGCTCCAGCCCCAAGCTCTACCGGGCCCGCGTGTTCGTGCGGCAAGTGATCGGCCTGTCGGAAGACACCACGCCGGTTGAATCGGGCGTCAACCAACTCGCGGGCAACCTGCCCAACGAGCGCCTGGTCATCACCGCAGGCAACCTCTCCGTGCTGGACATCTTCGATGCCAACGCCTACAGCCACGACCCGCGCTCGCAGTTCATGAACTGGACCTTGATGACGCACGGCGCCTACGACTACGCGGCGGACTCACGCGGCTACACCTGGGGGCTGGCCGCCGAGTACACCACGGGCGACTGGTCGTTGCGCGCGGGCCGCTTCATCCAACCGAAAGAGCCCAACCAACTGAAACTCGACCGGCAGATGGTCAGGCACCATGGCGACCAGGTGGAGATCGAACACCGGCACGAGCTCGATGGCGGCCTGCCAGGCGCCGTGCGCGTCCTGGCGTTCAAGAACCGCGCGCGCATGTCACGCTATGACGATGCACTGGATCTGGCCGCGCAAACAGGCCAAGCGCTGGACCTCAACGCCGTGCGCACGGGCGACCACGACAAAGTCGGCCTGGGCGTGAACCTGGAGCAGAAGCTGACCCGGGACGTGGGCCTCTTCGCGCGCGCCATGTGGGCCGACGGCAAGACGGAGACCTACGCCTTCACGGAAGTCGATCGCTCGGTGTCAGGGGGCGTGTCGATCGATGGGACCCGGTGGGGTCGCGCGGAAGACACCCTCGGCCTGGCCCTGGCCCGCAATGCACTGTCGGGCTCGCATCAAAAGGTGCTCGCGGCGGGCGGCCTGACCTTCTTCCTGGGCGATGGCGCCCTGCGCTACCGATCAGAACAGGTGTTCGAGGCCTACTACCGCGCCCGCATCACCAAGGGCCTGGAGCTGAGCGCGGATCACCAACGGATCTGGAACCCGGGCTACAACGCGGACCGGGGGCCGGTGTCGTTCTGGGCGCTGCGGGTGCACGCGGAGTACTGATCCGGAACTTGGTAGGGGACCCATGCGCGACGTGAAATGAATAGTAGACGTCGGCAGAAAATCGCATGAACGGCTCGCACCATGTTTTCACGCACCCGCAGCGCCCCGGCATCGTCGTGGCTCCACATCCCAAGAAGGACTTGGGCAAGGGGCTGGTCAAGGCAATCCGGCAGCAAGCCGGCATTTGAGAGGCATCCACCATGTATTACCCCGTCGCCATCGAACCCGGAACCGACACCGAAGCCTTCGGCGTGGTCGTTCCGGACCTGCCAGGCTGCTTCTCTGCGGGGGACACACTGGAAGAAGCCATGGCCATGGCGGAAGAGGCCATCGAGGCTTGGATTGAAACCGCCATTGATGCCGGGCAAGACATCCCCCAGCCTTCAGGCATTGAAGCCTTGCGCAAGGCGCACAAGGAATGGAAGGGCTGGGCATGGGCCGTGGTGAAGGTTGACCCGGCCGCGTTGGACGACACCCTAGAGCGTGTGAACATCAGCCTGCCTCGCCGAGTGCTGCGCAGACTGGATGCCCTGGCGGGGGCCCAGGGTGAAACCCGTTCGGGGTTCATTGCTCGCATGGCGCTGGAAGGCCGCTCGCCTGCAGCCTGAGGAAGCCGTCAGTTGCTCAGCTGCTTCCCGCACCTAAACCCTGACGCCAGACTCTCAAAGCGCTGGGCATGAAGCCCCCGCTCAGGCTTATGCTTTAGCAGCCTGAGCTGTGCAGAAACCGCTGGGTCAATACACGGGCCTGGTCACGCCGCTGGCGGGCCTGCGCGAGGCTCACCTCGGGGTAGACGCCTAGCGCCAGGGTCTTCTGCTTGCCGAGGAAGCGGTAGCTCAGCCGCCAGTACTTGCCTGCAGCCTTGACCAGCAGGAACAGGCCTTGACCATCTGTGTGCTTGTCGCCGGCCGGTGCGCCGGTGTGCTTCACGTTTTTGACGAAGGTGTCCGTCAGTGCCATCACGCCCCCGGTTGTTGGTACCTCCAAGTGTTGGTACTGAAGATACCAACAGAGATACCAACAAAGTGTTGGTATGTCATTGTGGGACTGTGGATGACTTTGGACAACAAAAAACCGACCGCCCCTAGGAGGGAGGTCGGTTAGAAGACGACTTTAGATGTCGTTGGATGTTCAATTGGTGCCGGAGAAAGGAATCGAACCCTCGACCTTCTCATTACGAATGAGCTGCTCTACCGACTGAGCTACACCGGCACACGTGACACAAGCCAGACGGCCTGCTGCACAGCCCACAATCATAACCGTTTTCAGCGCCGTTTTCTCACCTCGACCGCCACCGCCCACCTGCGCACCATTCCCTCCCGGCACCACACCCGCACCATCACCGTGGGCTCCGAAAGCACCCTTTCTGGGCATGTTTACACCCCGAGACGCATCTCACCCGCCAGAGACGCCTCCGATGCACCACGAGCGTGCGCCTCGGCATAACCTTCGAGCGCCAACACCCACGCTGGAGGAAAGAAACCATGTCCCACATTCGCACCCTGGTGGCCCTCGCCGCCATCGCTTTGAGCGCGTCCGTGCATGCGCAAAGCACCCCCACCCCAGGCACCGAGCCGGGCCAGCAACCGCCCACAGCCGTCAGCACGCCTGCCGAGCCCTACTTCATCGTCACCCGCATTGACGCGCGCAAGTGCGCTTACCCGCTTTGCGGCGGCTACTTCGTCAAGGCGGTCAACAGCGCCCTCACGCGCTGCGCCGACGGCAAGCTGGCTCGCGAATGCCACGCCGTCGAGCTCGACACCCGCGCCCTGGGTTGGAGCGACGAGCAACGCACCAAGTTCGAGGCCTCTTTCGGCCAGGGCAAGGCGCTGGTCAAGGGTGCGCTCGAGCCGCAGCCACGTGGCTTCTACACCGGCGAGGTGTTGCGCGTGGCCGAGGCCTGGCAGGGCCAGGGCGGCAACAAGCGCCCGCTGGGCACCTTCTACAGCCTCAAGAGCACCGGCATCGTCTGCATCAAGGCGCCCTGCCCGTCTTTCAGTCTGAGCACGCTGAACCGCCCGGCCACCGAACGCACCATCGACATGCCTGACTTCACCCCGGCACGCGCATCCGAGGAGGCCGTTCAGGCCGCCTGGTCCGCGCTGGAACAAGGCCCCATCCTGGCCGCAGGTGCCGTGGTGCCCTTGCCCGCTGGCGGCCCACAAGGCACGGTCTATGGCCAGAAGCTGCTGGCCAGTGAGTTCTACCTGCCGGCCAAGCCCTGAGCAGGCTTCGGGGCCTTGCCCGCGCCATGAAAAAACCCGCCATGGACTGGCGGGTTTTTGCTGTCAAGCCAGGCGTTCCAGGCCGGTGCGCAAGCACCTCAGTCGATCACTTCAGCTCTTGGTGGTAGCGGGTGACGAGGTCGACCTCGTTGCGCGAGCCCAGCATCACGCTCACGCGCTCGTGCAGTTGCGTGGGCTGGATCTCCATGATGCGCTGCAGGCCGTTGGTGGCCACGCCGCCCGCTTGCTCCACCAGGAAGCTCATCGGGTTGGCTTCGTACATCAGGCGCAGCTTGCCGGGCTTGTTCGGCTCGCGCTTGTCCCAGGGGTACATGAAGATGCCGCCGCGGGTCATGATGCGGTGCACGTCGGCCACCATGGCGGCTACCCAGCGCATGTTGAAGTCCTTGCCACGCGGGCCGTCCTTGCCGGCTAGGCACTCGTCGATGTAGCGCTTCACCGGGGTGGCCCAGTGGCGCATGTTCGACATGTTGATGGCGAACTCCTTGGTGTCCTCGGGGATGCGGACGTTGTCTTCGGTCATCACCCACGAGCCTTGTTCGCGGTCGAGCGTGAACATCACCACGCCCTTGCCGACGGTCAGCACCAGCGTGGTCTGCGGGCCGTACACGCAGTAGCCTGCGCACACCTGGGCGGTGCCGGGTTGCAGGAAGCTCTCGTTGGTGACCGGGCCGCCTTGGTGCTTGAGCACCGAGAAGATGGTGCCGATGCTGACGTTGATGTCGATGTTGCTGGAGCCGTCGAGGGGATCGAACAGCAGCAGGTACTCGCCCTGCGGGTAGCGGTTGGGCACGGCGAGCATGTCGTCCATCTCTTCGGACGCCATGCCGGCGAGGTGGCCGCCCCATTCGTTGGCCTCGATGAGCACCTCGTTGGCGATCACGTCGAGCTTCTTCTGGACTTCGCCCTGCACGTTCTCGCTTCCGGCCGAGCCGAGCACATCACCCAGCGCGCCTTTGTTGACGTTGATGGCGATGCGCTTGCAGGCGCGGGCCACGACTTCGATGAGCAGGCGCAATTGAGCCGGGATCTGCGCTTCGCCGCGCTGCTGCTCGATCAGGTACTGCGTGAGGCTGATGCGTTTGGTGGACATGGTGGTGTCTCGGATGGATGTGAAAAGGTTGCGCTCAGTCTTGCAGCGCGCGCGTGATGATTTCGCGCACGTCGTCAGACAGTTCGCCGCGAGAGGCCACGCGCTTGAGCGCCTCTTGGGCTGCGGTGCGGTAAGGCTCGGCCAGGCGGCGCCAGTGGTCGAGCGAGCGAGCCAGGCGAGCAGCCAGTTGCGGGTTGATGGCGTCGATCTCGATGACGCGGTCGGCCCAGAACACGTAGCCCGCCGCATCGGCGCGGTGGAAGGCCGCCGGGTTGTTCTGGCACAGCGCCATCAGCAGGCTGCGGGCGCGGTTGGGCGTGCGCAGCGTGAAGTCGGGGTGCAGCATGAGCTGCTTGACGCGGGCGAAGACCTGGCCGTCCTTCTCAGGCGCCATGGCTTGCAGCGAGAACCACTTGTCGATGACCAGGGCCTCGTCCTTGAACATGGCGTGGAAGCGCTTGAGGGCGTCTTCGGCGCGGTCGGCATGGGCGGTCACCAGGGCGGAAAGCGCGCCCAGGCGGTCCGTCATGTTGGTGGCGTCCTTGAAGCGCTGGTAAGCCTTGCCCACCCAGATCGGGTTGTGGCGGTTGACGCCTTCGAGCGCCAACATGGCCAGGGCCAGGTTGGCCAGGGCGCGGCGACCGGCGCTGACCGGGTCGGGCGAATAGCCGCCCAGCTCGGCGTTGGCCTCGTAAGCCCAGGCCCAGTCTTCATGCAGGGCGTGGGCGAGTTGCACTTTCATGCTCTCGCGCACGGCGTGGATGCGCTGCGGGTCGACCACATCGAGCTGCTCGGCCACGTAAGCCTCGCTCGGCAAGGTCAGCACCAGTTCCTTGAAGGCGGCGTCCAGGCTCGGGTTGCGCAGCACGCCGCGCATGGCTTCGATGAAGCGGGCGTCAAGCTCGACATGGCCGTGGCCCTTGACCGCGTGCAGGATGCGGCGCAGGGCCAGCTTCTGGGCGGCTTCCCAGCGGTTGAAGGGGTCGAGGTCGTGGCTCAGCAGGGTGAAGAGCGCGTCGTCGCCCAGCTCGGTTTCCAGCACCACGGGGGCCGAGAAGCCGCGCAGCAGCGAAGGCACCGGCTCCACCGGCACGTGCACGAAGGTGAATGTCTGCGTGGGCTCGGAGAGCACCAGCACCGTGTCGTGGCCGATCGGGTCGAGTTGGCCTTCGAGGTGCAGGTTGATGTGGCGGCCGTCGACGCCCGTCAGGCCCATGGCCACGGGGATGACGTACGGCAGCTTCTCGGGCTGGCCCACCGTGGGGGCGCAGCTCTGGCTCAGGGTGAGCGTGTAGCTGCGGTTGTCGGCGTCGTACACGCCTTGGGCCTGGACGCGCGGGGTGCCGGCTTGGGCATACCAACGCTTGAACTGGTCCAGGCGCGAGGCCAGCTCGCTGCCGGGGTTGGCGTCGGCGATGGCCTGGGCGAAGTCGTCGCAGGTCACGGCCTGGCCGTCATGGCGCTCGAAGTACAGGGCCATGCCCTTGGCGAAGCCTTCTTGCCCGACGAGGGTGTGCATCATGCGCACGACCTCAGAGCCCTTTTCGTACACGGTGGCGGTGTAGAAGTTGTCGATGGCCAGGTAGCTGTCGGGGCGCACCGGGTGGGCCATCGGGCCCGCGTCTTCGGGGAACTGCAGCTGGCGCAGGGTGCGCACGTCTTCGATGCGCTTCACCGCCCGGGCGCTGGGGCTGCCGGCCATGTCCTGGCTGAACTGCTGGTCGCGGAAGACGGTCAGGCCTTCTTTGAGCGAGAGCTGGAACCAGTCGCGGCAGGTCACGCGGTTGCCGGTCCAGTTGTGGAAGTACTCGTGGGCGACCACGCTTTCGACGTTGCCGAAATCGACGTCGGTGGCGGTGGCCGGGTTGGCCAGCACGAACTTGGTGTTGAAGATGTTCAACCCCTTGTTCTCCATGGCACCCATGTTGAAGTCGCTGACCGCCACGATCATGAAGCGCTCGAGGTCCAGGCTCAGGCCGAAGCGGGCTTCGTCCCAGGCGATGGAGGCGATCAGCGAGTTCATCGCGTGTTCGGTCTTGTCGAGGTCACCGGCACGCACGTAGATCTGCAGCAGGTGGTCCTTGCCGGCGCGGGTGCGGATGCGCTGCTCGCGGCGCACCAGGTCGGCGGCCACCAGCGCGAACAGGTAGCAGGGCTTGGGGTGCGGGTCCACCCACACGGCGAAGTGCTTGCCGCCTTCGAGCACGCCTTCTTCCACCAGGTTGCCGTTGGACAGCAGCACCGGGTACTTGCGCTTGTCGGCCTTCAGGGTCACCTTGTAGGTGGCCATCACGTCGGGGCGATCGAGGAAGTAAGTGATGCGGCGGAAGCCCAGGGCCTCGCACTGCGTGAAGAAGCCGCCGCTGCTGGTGTAGAGGCCGGAGAGCTGCGTGTTCTTCTCGGGCGCGCAGGTGGTGCGGATCTCGAGGTTGAACGGCTGCTGGGGCAGGTTCTCCAGAACGAGTTGGCCGCCCTCGGTGCGGAAGGACACGGGCTCGCCGTCGACCAGCACGCGGGTGAGGTTGATGTCCTCGCCGTCCAGGCGCAGGGGCGCGCCAGGTTGCGTCGGGTTGGGCTCGACGGTCATCTTGTTGATGACCAGGGTTTTGGCCGGATCGAGGTCGAAGGTCAGGTCGACCGTCTTGATCCAGAACGCCGGTGCCGCGTAGTCTTCGCGGCGAATCAGCTGAGCGCTGCCTTCACGCATGGGGTGGGCCTCTCGTGTGGGAGTCGGTTCAGGTCAGATGCCTTGCTTGAGGCTGGCTTCGATGAAGGCATCGAGGTCGCCGTCGAGCACTTTCTGGGTGGCGGAGATTTCGACGTTGGTGCGCAGGTCCTTGATGCGGCTGTTGTCCAGCACATAGGAGCGGATCTGGTGGCCCCAGCCCACGTCGGTCTTGGTGTCTTCCAGCTTTTGCTGCGCTTCCTGGCGCTTGCGCATCTCGAAGTCGTACAGGCGCGAGCGCAGGCGCTTCCAGGCCACGTCGCGGTTGCTGTGCTGCGAACGGCCGTCCTGGCATTGCACCACGATGCCGGTCGGGATGTGCGTCAGGCGCACGGCCGAGTCGGTCTTGTTGATGTGCTGACCGCCAGCGCCCGAGGCGCGGAAGGTGTCGGTGCGCACGTCGGCCGGGTTGATGTCGATCTCGATGGAGTCGTCGATTTCCGGGTAGACGAAGATCGAGGCGAACGAGGTGTGGCGGCCACCGGAGGAGTCGAACGGCGACTTGCGCACCAGGCGGTGCACGCCGGTTTCGGTGCGCAGGTAGCCGAAGGCGTAGTCGCCCTCGACCTTGATGGTGGCGCTCTTGATGCCAGCGGTGTCGCCCGGGGTTTCTTCTTCGACTTCGGTCGAGAAGCCCTTGCGTTCGCAGTAGCGCAGGTACTGGCGCAGCAGCATGGAGGCCCAGTCGCAGGCCTCGGTGCCGCCGGCGCCAGCCTGGATGTCGATGAAGCAGTTGCTCGGGTCGGCCGGGTTGCTGAACATGCGGCGGAACTCCAGGCCTTCGATGTCCTGGAGCAGCGTCTGCACGTCGTCGTGGATGGCTTGCAGGCCGTCGTGGTCGCCCTCTTCCTTCGACATCTCGAAGAGCTCGGCGTTGTCAGACAGGTTGGTCGTCAGCTTGTCGATGACGACAACGACGTCTTCCAGAGACTTCTTTTCCTTGCCCAGGGCCTGGGCGCGCTTGGGGTCGTTCCAGACGGACGGGTCTTCGAGTTCGGCGTTGACTTCGGCGAGGCGGCGGGACTTTTCATCCCAGTCAAAGATACCTCCGAAGCTCAGCGGTGCGCTGAGTCAGGTCGGTGATCTGGGCGCCCAAGGCGTTGATGTGTTCGATGTCCATGAGTCTGAATCCTGCGGGCAGTGGGATGCGCCAGGCGCGTCATCCGAAGCAAAAATGGGGCCGTGACAGAAGCCGCGCGGAGGTCGCGAGGCCCGGCGGGCAATCCGCCATTTTCTCATGCCGTGGCGGCGCTGCCAGGCCCCAGGAAGCCGGCGAGGTGCAAGGCCAGTTCTTCGGGCTGGTCATGGTGCAGCATGTGGCCCGCGCGGTCCAGCGTTTCCATGCGGCAATCGGGCACGAGTTTCAGCCGTTCGAGGAAATCCTCGCGCTTGTAGCCGCCCTGGAAGAACATGAAATACAGCGTCTGCGAGCCTTCAACGAACAGCATCGGGCAGCGGATGCCAGCCATGAAGGCCAGCACCTCTTCCACCCGGTAAAGGAAGGGCTGCGGGCGCTTGTGGGCCGGGTCGGCGTTGATGACCCAGCGGCCGTTCTCTTCGCGCGCCCAGTGCTGGGCCAGCCACAGCGCGAATTCAGGCCGCAACAGCGGGTTGTTGGCCTGCAGGCGCTTGGCGACGGCTTCGAGGCTGTCGTAGTCCTTGAGCCGCACGGGCTCGCGGATCTCGTCGAGCCACTTGATGTAGCGCTTCGGGGCCTCGTCGGGCGTGGTGGCCGGCAGGCCGAAGCCTTCGAGGTTGACCAGGCGGCGGATGCGCTCGGAGCGCACGCCCGCGTACAAGGTGACAACGTTGCCGCCCATGCTGTGGCCCAGCAGGTCGACCGGGTGATCGGGCGAAAGCTGGTGCAGGAGTTCGTCGAGGTCGCCCAGGTAGTCGGCGAAAAAGTAGCAATCGGACGACCCCGATTCGCTGCGGCCGAAGCCGCGCCAGTCCACCGCCACGATGGGGCGCTCGGCCCAGCCGGGCTGGCGCCTCAGGGCATCGACCATGAACTGGAACGAAGCGCCGCAGTCCATCCAACCGTGCATGAGCACAACCAGGGGCTGCTCAAGCGTGGCCTTGGCCAGATCGCCCCAAACGGAGAGGTGCAGGCGCAAGCCGCGTACCTGGCGGAACTCGGATTGCGCGGGGTAGACGGGGGCATAGGGAACAACAGCGCTCATGGGACGAAGGGGTGATGGCCAGATGGGGCTGCCTCAGGAAAACGCGGTGGCTGACGCGCGCGTCATCGTGGGAAGCTCGCCGCGCATCATCGCCGATCCGGGTGCTTTTTCACCTAAGCTGTCGGGTCTTTCCGACTGCCCCGGTCGGCCCTGCCACGCTTTAACGCCCCCCGTTTCACCAGCCCTGAGCGCCGTGATCCAAACCGCCGAGTCGACCTCCGGTGCCACCGGCCTCCCCCCGACGCCCGCCCTGGGCCGCTTCGGGCCGCTCGCGTTTTCGGTGGCGGCCATCGCGGCCATCAGCATGGGCCTGATCGCCTGGTCGCACGTGGGCTGGAACCGGCTGCAGCAAAGCGCGCACGCCTTCGACACCCACTTGCTCGAAGCCCGCCAGGAGGCCCGCCACACCCGCTGGCTGCACACCCTCTCCAGCGCGGCCTCCATCCCGGTCGATGCCCTGACCGCCCCGCTGCACCGAGCTGAAAGCACGCTCGCCGGGCTGGAAGACCACGCGCCTGAAGCCACGCTGCCCGCTTTGCAGCGCACGCGCGAGGCACTGCAACAGGCCACCTCCGTGGCGCACGACTCCAAGGCCCTGCTCGCGGCGCTGCAATCCGTCGATCAGAGCCTGGACCAAGCCGCCACCCAATGGGAAGTCGCACTGGACCAGGCCACGCGCGACCAGCGCCGCCTCGACCGCCTCAACGTCGGACTGGTCGGTGGGCTGACCCTGCTGCTGCTCGGCCTCATGGCACGGGCCCATCGCCAGCGCGAGCTGGCGGTGCGCAAGCTCGGCACCCGCGAAGCTCAGCTCACAGCCTTCGCCGAAGCCTTGCCCGACCTGGCCTTCCGCATGGATTCGCGAGGCCACTACCTCGACATCTACGGCAACAACCTGCCTTTGCTGGGCCGCCCCGTCGAAGACCTGATCGGCCGCCGCCTGCACGACCTCTTCCCGCCCGACATGGCCGAGCGCTTCCTGAGCGTGCTGAGCCAGAGCCTCGGCACCGGCCGGGCGCAGACGCTGACGTTTTCCGTGCCGGTCAACGGCAACCTGCTGCACTTCGACAGCCGCTGCGCGCCCGTGGGAGAGAGCGACCAGGTCGTCTGGATGATCTGGGACATCACCGCGCGCCGCCAGACCGAGCGCCGTTTGCGCCGCAAGACGCGCATGTACGACTTCCTCAGCCATGTCAACCAGGCCATGGTGCGATCGCAGGGCCTGCCCAACCTGCTGAGCCATGTCTGCGACGTGGCCGTTCAGCACGGCCAGTTCCGCAAGGCCTGGGTGGCGCTGTTCGACGACCCGCAGCAGCCCGCCTCGCTGCGCTGTACCGCCGAATCGGGCGACCCTCGCCCGGCCCGCAAGCACCTCGACTTCGATCTGCCCCCCGCCTCGGCCGACGACCCGCTCGCTCGCAGCCTGCGCGAAGGCCTGACCTATCGCACCGCCCTGCTGGGCACCACCGCCGCCGCCCCAGCCTGGGCGCACGAAGCCGTGCAGGCCGGCACGCCAGGCTGCGTGATCGTGCCCCTGCGCCAGGAGCAGGTGCTGATCGGCCACCTGATCCTGCTGGGCAAGCGCGTGGACGACAGCGACCCGGAAGAACTCGCCCTCTTCGGCGATTTGTCTTCCGACCTGTCTTTCGCGCTGACCATGCTGCACCGCGAAGCCCTGCGCAATCAAGCCGAACAGCGCATCCGCCTGCACGCGGCCGCCCTCGAAAGCACGCAGGACGGCGTGATGGTGATGTCGATCGACGAGGGCCTGGTGTCGGTCAACCCCGCCTTCACCAGCCTGACCGGCTATGAAGAACACGAGGTCATCGGCCGCACGCCCGAGTTCCTGCTGACCGACCAGCCCACCGAGACCCTCGCCCACTTCCGCGACGAGATCCTCCGCCGTGGCCATTGGCAGGGCGAGGTCTGGTTCAAGCACCGCGATGGCGAGCCTTTCATGACGCAGCTTTCGCTGAGCGCCGTGCACAGCACCCAGGGCGAGCCCACGCACCTCGTCGGCGTGTTCACCGACATCACGCCGCTCAAGCAGACCGAAGAGCGCCTGGCCCGCATGGCCCACTACGACCCGCTCACCGAGCTGCCCAACCGGGTGCTCATCCGCCAGCGACTGGCCCACGCCATCAACCTCGCGCAGCGCCACCGCACGATGGTCGGCGTCATCTTCATCGACCTGGACAACTTCAAAACCGTCAACGACGGCCTGGGCCACGCCGCTGGCGACAGCCTGCTCAAGCAGGTGGCCCAGCGCCTGAACCTGCGCGTGCGCCAGGAAGACACCCTCGGCCGCCTGGCCGGCGACGAATTCGTGCTGATCCTCGAACACCTGCGCCACCCTCAGCAGGCGGGGCTTGTGTCATCGGCCATCCTGGAGACGCTCAGCCAGCCCTTCACGCTCGATGGCGGCCAGCAGGTCTACGTGCGCGCCTCCATCGGCATCAGCCTCTACCCCGACGACGGTCAGGACGAGGCCGAGCTGCTGCGCAACGCCGATGCGGCCATGTACGACTCCAAGCGACGCGGCCGCAACGCCTTCAGTTTCTACACGCAGTCCTTCACCACCGACGCCACCGAGCGCCTGCGCCTCGAAACGCTGCTGCGCCGCGCCGTGGAAACGCGCGCTTTCACGCTGCACTACCAGCCCATGGTGCGCCTGCGCGATCGCCGCGTGACCGCCGTCGAGGCCCTCGTGCGCCTGAACCCGTCCGCCTACGACGGCCAGGCCTCGCCGCTGGGGCCCAACCAGTTCATCCCGGTCATGGAAGACACCGGCATGATCGAAGCGCTCAGCGAGTGGGTGATGGAAGAAGCCTGCCGCCAGGGCCGCGCCTGGCTTGACCAGGGGCTGGACTTCGGGCGCATGGCCATCAACCTCTCGCCGGCCGAGATCCGCCGTGGCCGCGTGGTCGAGCGCCTGACGGACATCCTCGAACGCACCGGCCTGCCGCCCGAGCGCCTCGAAATCGAGATCACCGAAAGCGGCCTGATGGAGTCGGGCGCGGGTGTCGAACAATTCCTGCAGAACCTGCATGCGCTGGGTGTGAACCTGAGCATCGACGACTTCGGCACCGGCTATTCGTCGCTGGCCTACCTCAAGCGCTTCCCGGTGCAGCAACTCAAGATCGACCGCAGCTTCGTGCAAGACCTGCCCAGCAACGACAGCGATGGCCAGTTGGTCCGCACGATGATCTCGATGGCGCGGGGCCTGAAGCTGCACGTGGTCGCAGAAGGCGTGGAGATGCCCGATCAGGAAGCCTTCCTCAGCAGCCTGGGCTGCGACGTGGCGCAAGGCTTCCTCTACAGCAGGCCGGTTCCGCCCGATCAGGTCGCGGCGCTGTTGGCGCGCGGCTGAAAAGCCCCACAACGGGCTCGCCAGCAGAAAAAGCACGATCGTTCGATAATGAACCCTCCGCAGTTCCCCGCCCCGAGCGATCCATGAGCGAAAACGCCCCGGCCCCCGCCCTTGTTTCCCTGTCCCAATTGCTGTCAAGGCGGCAGCAACTCGAAGTGGGCGCCACACCGCGTATCCGCTTCCACGTCACACCCGACTGGCAACAAGGCCGCACCACCTTCGGTGGGTTGCTGTCTGCGCTGGTCGTGCAAGCCATGCGCGATGTGTGCGGCGCGGACTGGCCGCTGCGCGCGCTCCAGACCAACTTCGTGGGCCCCGTGGCACCGGGCGCGTTCGATGTCGAGGTAACTCTGCTGCGCCAAGGCAAGAACATCCGCCAGGTGCAGGCCCGCGTGGTGCAAGCCGATGCCAGCGGCGCCGAGCAGACCGGCGGCGTGCTGTTGGGCGTGTTCGGCACTGGCCGCGAGTCGGGCCTGCCCGAGCTGCGTCCGGTGCACGAGCCGGCGGCCAAGGACATCGACAGCGCCTTCAAATGGGCCTACGTGCCCAACCTGACGCCGGCCTTCACCCAGCACTTTGAATTCCGCCAGGCAGAGGGTGGCCTGCCCTTCACCGGCGCCGACGAATGGCACAGCCGGGTCTACACCCGCCTGAACGCCGTCGATGGCGTCGACAACGAACTGCAGACCGTGCTGCTAGCGGACGCCGGCCCCACACCCGCGTTGGCACGCCTGCGCGGTTTCGCACCGGCATCTTCGGTGTCCTGGGCGCTCGAGTTGCGCCCGGTCACCCTGGCCGACACCCTCGGCTTCTGGCGCGTGGACAAGGAGGCCCTGGCCACAGGCGAAGGCTACGTCAACGAGAAGACCACGCTGTGGACACCCGAAGGGCAGATGGCCGCCTTGGGTTACCAGGTGGTGGCTGTTTATGGCTGAGCGCCGTTGATCACGCAACAGGCCCATCCCAACATGGCGGACACCTCGGCCCAAGCACCGATCACGGGCGAAAACTCGCACTCAGCGGGGCCCGAGGCGCAGCCCCCCACGAAGCGGCCCGCCTCGCTCAGCGAGCTGTTCATCGCCTTCACCCTGCTGGCCCTGCAGGGCTTTGGCGGCGTGCTGGCCGTGGCCCAGCGCGAACTCTGCGAACGCCGCAACTGGCTGACACCGCGCGAGTTCGTCGACACGCTGGCCACCGCTCAGGTGCTGCCCGGCCCCAACGTCTGCAACCTTTCGCTGATGATCGGCGACCGATTCTTCGGTTGGCGGGGCGCGTGCGTGGCGTTGACCGGCATGATCGCCGCGCCCATGGCGCTGGTGCTGTTGCTGGCCTGGGGCCTGGGCCACGCCAGCCAGTTCCCGCATGCGGCGGGCTGGATCCACGGCGCGCTAACCGGCATCGCCGCCGTGGCCGCCGGCCAGATCATCGGCACGGTGCTGAAGCTGTCCGCCCCCTTGCGCGAGCATGAGTTGGGGGGCCCCGCCTGCGTGGCCCTGGCGGGCATCGCGTTTGCCGGCATGGTGTGGATGCGCTGGCCCCTGCTGTGGGTGCTGCTTGGCCTGGGTGGCGTGACCTGTGTGGTCACCTGGCTCATCCTCCGTCGCCGTGCCGCATCCGCATCAGAGCTGGTCACCTCGGTCGCGCCGGTCGCCGTGCTGCATCCCGATGCGTCCGGCCCCCGCGGCAGCACCCCCACTCAAAGGCAGTCGGGCAAAAAAACGCCATGAACCCCATCCCGTTCACCGCCATCACCGAGTTCTTCGGCCACGCCTTCAAGCAGGCCGGCACTTGGCAAACGCTGTTCGAACACTTCCTGGCCTTGTCGTTGATGTCAATCGGCGGCGCCATCACCCTGGTGCCCGACATGCACCGCCGACTGGTCGATGGTGACCACCTGCTCACCGATGCCGACTTCACTGGCTCCATCGCCCTGGCCCAGGCTGCACCAGGGCCCAACGTGCTCTTCGTCGCACTGATGGGCTGGCACAGCGCGGGGCTGGGGGGCGCGCTCGCAAGCATGTTGGGCATCATGCTGCCTTCCACCACCTTGGCCTTGGCCGTGTCGCGCTGGGTCGCCCCCCGCCGCGAATGGTTGAGCGTGCGCGCCTTCCAGGCCGGCATGACACCCGTCACAGTCGGCCTGCTGCTGGCCACCGGCTGGCTGCTCATGCCCCATCCCACCGAGCACCTGCGAGCCTGGTTGCTCGCCGTCGCGGTGGCCCTCATCGTCTGGCGCACCCGCATCCGGCTGATCTGGCTGGTCGGCGCAGGCGCCTTGCTCGGCGGCCTCGGCTGGATCTGAGCGCTTCCTCAACCCACCGTGCGCCTCCCCAACATGTCCAGCCACCCCGAACTCCAGATCCAGCATCACCCTGACCAAGGGCGTTTCGAGGCCATCGTCGAAGGCCTGCGCTGCGAGCTCGATTACCGCCTCAGCCCGGGCGTCATGCACATCACCCACACGGGCGTGCCGCAGCCGCTGGAAGGTCGCGGGATCGCAGCAGCGCTGGCCCAACAGGCCCTCAGCTGGGCCCGTGAGCAGCGCTTGAAGGTTGATCCAGTGTGCAGTTACGTGGCGGTGTACCTGCGCCGTCACCCCGAATGGCACGACCTGCGCTGATGGCGTCGCCGCCAGCTCTTCAGGAACCGGTGGCCCGAGTGCCCGTCGTGCGTCGGCGCTGAGCGTCGTCCTGGGCGCGATCAAGCTCCCGCACGAATTCAGCCTGCAGGCGCCACGCCGCCTCGGCATCGGCTCCCAGCGAAGACACCCGCACCAGCAGGCCATCGTCGATGCCGCGCCCGCGCAGCCCTGCGGCGATCTGGTCGAGCTTGAATGCCGCCTCGTTGGCAACGACCTTGTCGCCCAGCAAGCGCCAGTAGGTGATGGGCTCCTGCCGCTCGGGCATGGTCGCCACCAAGCGGGTGACAGGCAACGCATGCCCCGGCAAGTCGATCTGGCCGGATTGCACGGCGCCCACTTCAAAGCCGCCGGCCTTGTAGCAAACCTCGGGCCGATGCACCTGCAGGCCAACCGACTGCTGCCGCCCATAGGCCACAGACAGCATGATGCGTTCACCCGCCGGGTTCACGTACACGCGCTCCAGCACTTGGTCGTACATCTGGAAGCGCTTGGCCTGCTCGAACGCCGGCCGCACGAAGCCCACTGCCACCGGGTCCGGCTGCCACTCACCCACGTGCTGCGGGAACAAGGCTTCCAGCGGCACCAACGCACGGGCGTTGGCCTCCGGTGAAGCCTGAGGGCGCCCAACGTGCGCGATCCCAGCCGAGGTCAGCAACGCCACGAACAGCATGGCATGCCGCCAAGGTACGAGGCCCTCTGCAGCCAGGCCCTCTGCCACACCCAGAGGCGACGCCACCGCTTCGGGCTTTGCGCCAGACGTTTTCCCGGGCTCATCCGGCCAGACCCAGCCCAGCACCCAATCGACACCCGCCATCAGCATCAAAGCCAGCGCGAACAGCACGATGCCCGCGAACCCGTGGATGAACCCCTGCCCAGCCGCGTCACCGAAGTGATGAGTGACCAGCACCAAGATCATCACCCGCAGCACGTTGGCCACGAAAGAAACCGGCACCGCCATGATCGCCAGCCAGATGGTCCGCCAGCGCGAGGTGTGCCCCGCCAGGTGGCTGTAGAGCAGGCCCATTGCTTCAAGGATGAACATCGAATGCAGGCCAGCGCAGGCCTCCGCCACCAGCAATTGATACTGGCCCACGGTCAGCACCACGCCGCTGCGCCCGATCGGGTAGCCCACGCCGGAAAGGATGCTCACGGCGAGTGCGGAAACCGCCTCTTTCAAGGGCGCGGTAAGCATCAGCACCACGCCAAAAGGCAGGGGCATCGCGAACAAGCAGAACAGCCATGCGAACCAAGTGCGGCGCAGGCCGCTCCAACCCCGCGCCAGCCAAGTCAGCAGCACCGCCAGCCACCACAGCGACAGCAGCTCGATGCGGATGAACTCCTGCGAACGGCCAAAAGCGTAAGCCAGGCAGCCCACACCCCAGGCCAGCCAGAACCAGAACGGCCAGGCCCCCTGGGGCGGCAGATCGGTGGGGCTGCGATGCCGCCACAGCAGCCAGCCGGCCACAGCCAGCAGCAGCAATTCATGGCCCTGGCTGAAGCCCGACCAGACACCGAAGAGGAAGTCACACAGCGAGGGCACGGCCAGACACAGCCACCCCAGCATCAAAGCCAGCAAGCCAGTGCCCCCCATCCGCATGTTGGACGCCTGTCAGGGCTGAGACGCCGCTGAGGAGGCGGCCGAAGCGACTGAGGAAGCAGAGGAGGCCGACGAAGCCGCGATCGCCGGTTGCCGCCGCTCAATCTTGGCTTCATCGCGCAGCTTCTTCATGCCTTCCTGGATGGCCTGCTGCCGCGCCTGCCTGACCAGCGCGGCCTGGATGGCGGGCTTGGCCTGAGCGAGCAGCATTGGCGAATCTTCAGCACCGACGAGCGTCCAAACCACGACCGCCCCATTGCGCTGGGCGGCGAGCGAATGCCCCACAGACAACTTGGCCAGCTTGGGCAGCCAATCCAGGGGCACGTTCTCAGCCGCCACCGAGAGTCGCTGGGACGCCTTGCGCAAACCCCTGGCGCTCAGGTGCAGGTTCAGCGCCTCGGAACCAGCCAGCGTCGGCAAATCGCGAAGCAAAGCATCCGCCTCGTCCTGTGAGCCGGGCCGAACCACGGTCTCCTCCAACTGGTAGATCTTGCGCTGGACGAACAACTCCGGGTGCTCGTCGTAATAGCTGTTGATCGCCGCCGTGTCGGGCAGGCGAGCCTTGTCTGCGAGTTGATCTTGGTAAGCGCGGGCAAGCACCTCACGCTGGGCCAGCGCCAAGGACTGGATCACTTGAGGCTGCTTGTCGAGGCCTGCTTTCGCGGCGGCCTGAGCGGCCAGCTCCTGCTCGATCAAGGCATCAAGGGCCTTGTCGGCGGCTTTCTCGCCCCACTGGGCCGCAACCCCGGGCTGCACACGCAGCAAGGCCTGCACCTGGTGAACGGAAATCTCGCCCTTGTTAACCTGAGCCGCGATCTGCGAATCGCCCGCGCCAGAGGCGCTGCCGCCTCGGCCACAGCCAGCCACGACCAGCAACACAGCCAGGCTCACGCACCGGACCAACCACCTCTCACGCCATCGCACCATGTGCTTCCACCTCGTTGCCTTGACAGTTCGTCATCTTGTCACATGGTGAATGCTGGCGACTGGAATCGCATCGCCGAGATCCAACGAAAACGGGCCCGAAGGCCCGTCTCATCTTTGGTTAGCCAGAAATCAGGCTTGCTTGCGGCGGCGAAGCATCAGGCCCACACCAGCCAAACCCACCAGGGTCATGGCGACGTCAGAGGCTTCAGGAGCAGGAGACGCCACGGCGGTGGTGGAAATCTGGCCCGAATAAGAAGCGGTGTCCAACAAACCGGCACCCAGGCTCACGTGTCCATTGACGGCCAGCGAGTAGGTGCCAGCGGTCAAGCCATCGAAGGTGAACGTGTTGTAAACGGGGACGTACAGGTCGTAGTCCAGCACGGTGGTCGGGTTGACGGTGGTGCCCTTGTAGAGGATCAGGCTGGTGATGTCCACGTCACGGAAGTCGATGAAAGCCTTGAACGTGCTCGAATCGTCCGTGTAGCCACCCACCGAACCGCTGCCGGCGATGGAGAACGTGTACACATCGCTGAAGTCTAGCGACTTGTTGAAGGTGTTGCCGAAGTTCGTGGGGGTGGCCGACAACTGGCCGAGGTTCGTGGTGGTGGTTGCCACCTGGGCGTAAGCCGAAGCCGCCAGGACGGTGGATGCCACGACGCCACCAAGGAACTTTTGCAGACCGTTCATTCTTCGTCTCCCGAGGGGAACTGTTGATGGGCTGAACGATATCGGGAAATGTTTCCGATTGTTATCCCCCGTTCGTGTGGCATCGTCCATGAAGCCCCCTGCCCAAGGCCCCTTCATTTCACTTGCCGCAAACATAGCACGATGGCCGCAGCCATTCGGGATGCAGCACCCTGGTGGGTGGCGGCGAAAGTCAAAGCAGCCTCCCGCGCATGGGGGAGGCGTCCATCTTGCAGAGCCAGCGATGCGAGCTGACATGCATCATCGAACGCTCCGACACGCCACGCAGCCCCGGCAGCAAGACATTGCTCGGCGGCCTCGGCGAAGTTGAAGGTGGAGGGCCCGACGATCAGCGGACAACCGCAGGCCGCCGCTTCGATGAGGTTTTGCCCACCCAGCGGCGCGAAGCTGCCACCCAGCATCCCGATGTCGGCGCAAGCGTAATAGGCGGGCATCTCACCCATGCTGTCACCCAGCCAGACATCGGCCGACCGGGCTTCGTCATTCAGAACCCCCTGGGCGCCCCAGGTGCTGCGACGCGACACCCGCCAGCCCATGGCGTGGATGGCGGCCGCCACCTCGTCAAAACGCTGCGGATGGCGAGGCACGATCAAGAGTTGAGGCGCCTCGCCAGCAGGCAGGCGGGCGATCAGTTCACGCCAAGCCGCCAGCAGCAGCGTCTCTTCGCCCTCGCGGGTGCTCGCCGCCAGCACGATCGGCCGGCCTGCAGCTTCACGCCAGGCTCGCCCGAGCGCCAGCAGCGCGGGCGGCGGGGTCATGTCGAACTTGACGTTGCCCATCACCTCCACGGGCTCTGCCTCCATGCGGCGCAGGCGAGCAGCGTCGGCCTCGGTCTGCGCCAAGGTCAGGCTCAGCGCGGCGGCGGCGGGCTTCAGCAGCGCGGCAAAACGCTCGCCCTGCCTCAGGCTCTTGTCGCTCAGGCGCGCGTTGGCCAACACCATGGGGACGCCCCGGCCAGCGGCTTCCCGCATCAGGTTGGGCCAGACCTCGGTTTCCATCAGCACCCCGATGTCGGGCCTGAAATGCGCCAGGAAGCGCCGCACCGCCCCAGGTGTGTCGAAGGGCAACCAAGCCTGCGCATCAGCCGGGGTCATCAGGGCGAGGCCGGCTTCCCGGCCGGTGGCCGTGGTGTGCGTCAGCAGCAGGCGCATGCCAGGCAAGCTGGCCCGGAGCGCCTGCACCAAGGGCACGGCGGCGCGCGTCTCACCCAGCGAAACAGCGTGCAGCCAGACCACCGGCGCCTGCGCGTTGGGACGCCAGGCAGGACCTGAGTGCCAGCCGAGCCGCTGAGGCCAGAAACGGCGATAGCCTGGCTCCACCCGGCCGCGCGACCAGACACGCAACAGGTAGGCCGGCGTGGCCAGACGCAGCAGGAGCGAATAAAGCTGGCCAGCCAGCCAGGCGCGCAGCGGTGACGAGGGAGAAGACAAGGGAACGATCAAGGCGCTGGGGCGCGCTCGGTGGACGATCACAGGCGCAAGGCCCGGCAAGGCCGCGATCGTAGCCGAGCCGGCGCGGCTTGCGCGCCCTCCTGTGCACCGCGCCGCGCAAAGCGGGGCGTCAGTGCGCCGAGGCGCCAACGTGCGCGTCGGGCTTGACCGCCAGGATCGCCGCCATGAAATGCGCCTGGATGCGCTCCAGCGCGGCGGGCGTCTGGCCCTCGAAGCGCAGCACCAGCACCGGCGTGGTGTTGGAGGCACGCACCAGGCCGAAGCCGTCGTCGTAATCGGCGCGCAGGCCGTCGATGGTGGTCAGTTGCGCGCCCTCGAACTTGGCGGTCTGGCGCAGCTTCTCGATGACAGCGTGGTGCTCGCCCTCGGCGCAAGGGACGTTGAGCTCGGGCGTGCTGTGACTCGTGGGCAGCGCGTTGAGCACCGTGCTCGGGTCAGGCACCTTCGAGAGGATCTCGAGCAGCCGCGCCGCTGTGTAGGTGGCATCGTCGAAACCGTACCAGCGCTCGGCGAAGAAAATGTGGCCGCTCATCTCGCCCGCAAACGGTGCGCCAGTTTCCTTGAGCTTGGCCTTCACGAGCGAGTGGCCCGTTTTGTACATCACCGGCTCGCCACCGGCCGCGCGCACGGCCAGCGCCAGTTGTTGGCTGCACTTCACGTCGTAGATGATCTTGCCGCCGGGCACGCGTGTGAGGATGTCGCGGGCGAACAGCATGATCTGGCGGTCGGGGAAGATGTTGTTGCCTTCCTTGGTGACCACGCCCAAGCGGTCGCCGTCACCGTCGAAGGCAAGGCCCAGGTCGGCGCCCTGCTCTTTCACGGCCTTGATGAGGTCTTGCAGGTTCTCCGGCTTGGACGGATCAGGGTGGTGGTTGGGGAAGTCGCCATCGACCTCGGAGTACAGCTCGGTGACCTCGCAACCCAGCGCGCGCAGGATGCCCGGCGCCGACGCACCCGGGATGCCGTTGCCAGAGTCGACCACGATCTTCAGCGGACGGGCCAGCTTGGCGTCGCCCACGATGCGCTGCGTGTACTCGGGCAGCACATCCAGGGTGCTCAGCTCGCCCTGACCTTGTGCATAGTCTTCTGCCTCGATGCGCTGGCGCAGGCCTTGGATGTCGTCACCATAGATGGCGCGGCCCGCCAGCACCATCTTGAAGCCGTTGTAGTCCTTCGGGTTGTGGCTGCCGGTCACCTGGATGCCGCTGTGGCAGCCCTGGTCGGCGCGGGTGGCGGCCACGTAGTACAGCATGGGCGTGGTGACGGCCCCCAGGTCGATCACGTTGATGCCGGTGCTGCGCAGGCCCTTGATCAGCGCGCCGCTGAGCGAAGGCCCCGAGAGGCGACCGTCACGCCCGATGGCCACGGCCTTCTCGCCAAGCTTGAGTGCCTCGGTGCCGAAGGCGCGGCCCAGGTGTTCGGCCACGGCTTCGTTCAAGGTCTGCCCGACGATGCCTCGGATGTCATAGGCCTTGAAGATGGAAGCGGCGACTTGCATGGTGATCCTTTTTGTCTGGATGAGGTTTGGCTGATGTCGGGCGGCATCGTGTGGCGCCCCTCCCGGTTCAGGCATTGTAGGGAGCAAGACAGGGGCCACATGCGGCACACGCCCCGAGGATGCAGGGGGCGTGTGACAGTTGGTGAGCCCCGTATCATCGGGCAGATGAAACCGCGCGACATGCTCACCCTCATCGCCTTGGCCGCTGTGTGGGGGGCATCCTTCCTGTTCCTGCGGGTGGCCGCGCCCGTGGTCGGGCCGGTGGGGGTCGCAGCCGCGCGGGTCAGTTTGGCTGCCGTGCTGCTGGGTTTGGCATTGCTCGCCACGCGCCAAGCAGTGCCCTCGCGGCACAGTTGGCCGGACCTGATGGTCTCTGCATTGCTATCTTGCGTGCTGCCCGCGTTGTGCCTCGGCCAGGCTGCGTTGTCACTGCCTGCGGGCATGATGTCCATCCTCAATGCCACCACACCCTTGTGGGGCGTGATGGTGGGCTGGATCTGGTCTCGGCAGGCGCCGTCCCGCGTAGTGGTGGGCGGCATGCTGGCCGGCCTGCTCGGGGTCGGCATCCTGACCGGGCCAGGGCACATCGCTTACACGCCGACCAGCGCCGGAGGCAGTGGGGTCGGTCCGGTGCTGCTGATCTTGGTGGCCACCCTCTCTTATGCCATCTCGGTGCACCACGCCCGTCGGCGCCTGCAACACCTCAGCCCGCTGGCACTGTGCGCTGGCACCATGGTGCTGGCCTCGGCCTGCCTGCTGGGTCCGGCGTGGTTCATCGGTCCAGCGGGCTTGCCTTCGGGCCACTGGTCGGACGTGCCCGCCGCAGCCTGGGGCGCCATGTTCGCTTTGGGCGCCGTGTGCACGGCGTTGGCCTACACGGTGTTCTTCCAGTTGATCCAACGGCTGGGCCCGACACCGGCGCTCACCGTCACGTTCCTCATCCCGGTGTTCGGCATGCTCTGGGGTGCGCTCTTCCTGAGCGAAACCATCACCCCGCCGATGTTGCTGGGCACCGCCATCATCGCCTGGGGAACCTGGCAGTCTGCACGCGCCCCCGCGTCGCCCCCCGCTGTGCATCAGGTCACCTGACCTCACAGCCAAAAACCCTGTTGAGCCTGTCTCGGAGTGACCGACATGGACCATGACAAACAACCCGCCATCCGCTGGCATTGGGAAGACATCCAAGAGGGCCTGATCCTGACCTTCGGCCCCAAACAGGTCGAGCGCGACGAGGTCGTCCGCTTCGCCGCCGAGTTCGACCCTCAGCCCTTTCACCTGAGCGAGGAGGCCGGCAAGGCCTCGCTGTTCGGCGGCCTGGCTGCCAGCGGCTGGCACACGGCGGGGATGGTCATGCGCCTGATGTGCGATGGGTTCCTGCTGCAATCCAGCAGCCTGGGCTCGCCCGGCCTCGACAGCCTGCGCTGGCTCAAACCCGTGCTGGTGGGTGACGAGCTGCGTGCGCGCATGACGGTGCTGGCCAAACGCCCGATGAAAAGCAAGCCGCATGTCGGCCTGGTGCAAACGCGCTGGGAAGCGCTGAATCAACGCGACGAAGTTGTGATGACGATCGAGAGCTGGGCGATGTTTGGGCGCCGCAGCCCCGAGGCTGCCTCAGGAGGTTAAGCGGCATCAGAGGCAGACACCATGCCTCGCCGATCGCAATGAACACCCTGCACACGCGCAGGGGGCACGCCCCTTGCCACTCGGCAAGGTCCGGCTTCCGTTACCCCAACCGCGTCCGCAGAGGTGCATCATGAAACCATCCAAACAAGAAGCTTGCTTGCAAGCCTGCCAGCAATGCGCCGCCGCGTGCGACCATTGCGCGACTGCCTGTCTGAGAGAGCCTAACGTTCAGAAGATGGCGCGCTGCATCGCGCTGGACTTGGACTGCGCCGACTCGTGCCGGCTGGCCGCCGCACTGATGGCACGCGACAGCAGCCACGCGCCAGCGTTCTGCCACTTTTGTGCCGAGGTGTGCGAAGCCTGCGGCGCAGAGTGCGCTCAACATGCCCATGAGCACTGCCAAGCATGCGCAAAAGCATGCCGGGAATGCGCACGTGCCTGCCGGGAGATGGCATCGACATGAGGAACGGAAAAGCCAAATGAAAGCACAAAGCAAAAGGGCTGCCATATCAGGCAGCCCTTCACTGAAGCAATTGGCGGAGTGGACGGGACTCGAACCCGCGACCCCCGGCGTGACAGGCCGGTATTCTAACCGACTGAACTACCACTCCGCGTCGGTGACGACTTCGTTTGCTCACGCAAACCAAGCGCCGTCAAAACTTGTGGCGTCCCCTAGGGGATTCGAACCCCTGTAGTCACCGTGAAAGGGTGGTGTCCTAGGCCTCTAGACGAAGGGGACTCCGTCAAATCGAATTGTCATGAACCGAGTCGACCTCGCTGCCGGCGACGCCTGGTTGGATGGTGGAGGTAAGCGGGATCGAACCGCTGACCTCTTGCATGCCATGCAAGCGCTCTCCCAGCTGAGCTATACCCCCTTGTGTCACCACGCAGGGCGCCGCGCTGGCACCGAGACTGACTCGTTTCGACGCTGCTTTGTCACCAGCAGCGCCATCAAAATACTTGGCGGAGTGGACGGGACTCGAACCCGCGACCCCCGGCGTGACAGGCCGGTATTCTAACCGACTGAACTACCACTCCGCGTCGGTGACGACTTCGTTCGCTTGCGCGAACCAAGTGCCGTCAAACTTGGCGTCCCCTAGGGGATTCGAACCCCTGTAGTCACCGTGAAAGGGTGGTGTCCTAGGCCTCTAGACGAAGGGGACTGAATCCTTCATGCAACCTGATCGACGCTGTGCCTGGTCCAACCGCAACCCGGTCACCGAACAACCCGGGGGTTGGTGGTGGAGGTAAGCGGGATCGAACCGCTGACCTCTTGCATGCCATGCAAGCGCTCTCCCAGCTGAGCTATACCCCCGTCAGATGGCTTCTTGCGATGCCTTCTTTCGGCTTGGCCCGGCTGCTTTGTTTCAAACAAAGCGTCGTTCAAGCGAGACTGAGAGTATATACCGGTTTTTCAGGCTCGCACAAGTGGCGGCGGCTTCAGCGCAGTCGTTGCAGAACTGTGTCACGTTCGAACAACGCGAGCACGGCGTCGACCGAAGGCGTTTGTGAACGGCCGCAGACCAGCAGGCGCACGGGGATGGCGAGTTGCGGCATCTTCAGGCTGAACTCGGCGAGCGTGTCCTTCATGGCCTGGGCGATGGCGGCGGGTTCCCAGGGGCAGACGGCCAGGCGCGTCGCCAGGGCCGCGACCGCGGGTTTGACGGCGTCGGTCAGCTTCTCAGCCAGCTCCTGCGCGGGCGGGGTCACATCGGCCATGTACATGCCGAGCCAGTCGGCCAGCTCGACGGTGGTGGCGCAGCGGTCCTTGAACAGAGCACACATGGCGGCCAGGCGGCTGTCACCCTCTTGCCCGCCCTGCCCTGCGGCCAGTGAAGCCGGCAGACTCACGCCGCGCTTGGCGAACTGCTCGCGCACCAAGCCGGCCAGCAACACGTCGTCGGCGGTCTTCATGTGCTGCTGGGCAACCCAGCGCAGCTTGGCCTCGTCAAACTGGCTGGCGCTCTTGCCCAGGTGGTCGAGGTTGAACCATTCGATGAACTGGGCGCGCGAGAAGATCTCGTCGTCGCCGTGGCTCCAGCCCAGTCGGGCCAGGTAATTGACGATGGCGTCGGCCAGGTAGCCTTCGTCGCGGTATTGGGTGACGGCCTTGGCGCCGTGGCGCTTGGACATCTTGGAGACGTGCTTCTCGCCATGCTCGTCCACCGTTTCGGTCATCACGGTGGGCAGGTGGGCATAAACGGGCGGCTCCTGGCCCAGGGCGCGCAGGATGTTGATCTGGCGCGGCGTGTTGTTGACGTGGTCATCGCCTCGGATGACATGGGTGATGCCCATGTCCATGTCGTCGACCACGACGCAGAAGTTGTAGGTTGGCGTGCCGACGATGCTGTCGCTGCCTTCGGGCGCCGGGCGAGCGATCACCAGGTCGTCGAGTTCGTCGTTGCTGATCTCGATGCGGCCCTTGACCTTGTCTTCCCACACGACGCTGCCGCCCTGCGGGTTCTTGAAGCGCAGCACGGGCCTGATGCCAACGGGCACGGGCGGCAGGGTCTTGCCCGGCTCGGGGCGCCAGGTGCCGTCGTAGCGGGGCTTTTCCTTGTTGGCCATCTGGCGCTCGCGCAGGGCGTCGAGTTCGGCCGAGCTCATGTAGCAGGGGTAGACCAGCTCCTGGTCAAGCATTTGCTGCACCACTTCCTTGTAGCGCTCCATGCGCTGCATCTGGTAGTACGGGCCTTCGTCGTGGTTGAGGCCCAGCCATTGCATGCCCTCGAGGATGACGTCGACGGCGGCTTGCGAGGAGCGCTCTTCGTCGGTGTCTTCGATGCGCAGGATGAAGACGCCCTTGTTGGCGCGCGCGAAGGCCCAGGGGTAGAGCGCCGAGCGGATGTTGCCGAGGTGAATGAAGCCGGTGGGCGACGGCGCGAAACGCGTGCGGACTTGGGTGATTTCTTGGGACATGGGGGTCAGATCAGGCGGGCGTCGGGCGCCGTTCAGGCATTCAGGGTGTCGAGGCCACGGGCCAGGTCGGCCGTGAGGTCGTCGATGTGCTCGAGGCCAACGGCCACGCGGATCATGCCCTGCGTGATGCCGGCGGCCAGGCGCTGGTCCTCGGTGAGGCGCCCGTGCGAGGTGCTCGACGGGTGCGTGATGAGGGTCTTGGTGTCGCCCAGGTTGGAGGTGATGGAGCACAACCGGGTGTGGTCGATCACGTGGAAGGCGGCCTGGCGCAGGCGTTTGGCGTCGTCGCTCAGCACAGCGGGCGCGGGCACGGTGATGTCGCCCTGCGCGGGCTTGAGGGTGAAGGACACCACCGCGCCGCCGCAACCGTGTTGCTGCTTCATGGCCAGCGCGTGCTGCGGGTGGCTGGGCAGGCCGGGGTAGTAAACCTGGTCGACCTGCGGCTGCTGTTCGAGCCATTGCGCAAGCTTGAGCGCGTTGGCGCTTTGCGCGGCCATGCGGATGGACAGCGTCTCCAAGCCCTTGAGCACGACCCAGGCATTGAAAGGCGCCAGCGTCATGCCGGCGCCGCGCAGGGTGGTCATCAGCGGACCGTTGATGATCGCATCGGGGCCACAGATGGCGCCCGCCAGGACACGCCCCTGCCCGTCGAGGTACTTGGTGCCAGAGTGGATGATGAGGTCAGCACCCAGTTCAACAGGCTTTTGCAGCGCGGGCGTGCAAAAGCAGTTGTCCACGGCCAGCAAGGCGCCCGCAGCGTGCGCGACCTCGGCCAGCGCTGCGATGTCGCAGACCTCGGTCAGCGGGTTGCTGGGCGTTTCGGCGAAGAACAGCTTGGTGTTGGGCTTGACCGCCGCGCGCCAGGCGGCCACGACAGTCTGCGAGACGAAGGTGGTCTCGACGCCGAACTTGCCGAACTGCGCCTGCAGCAGCGTGATGGTCGAGCCGAACACGCTTTGCGAGCAGACGATGTGGTCACCCGCCTTGAGCAGGCCCATCACCAACAACAAGATGGCACTCATGCCGCTGGATGTGGCGATGCACGCCTCGGTGCCTTCGAGCGCGGCCAGGCGGCGCTCGAACATCATCGTGGTTGGGTTGGTGAAGCGCGAGTAGACGAAGGCTTCTTCTTCGTTGGCGAAGCGCGCGGCGGCAGTGGCCGCGTCGGGGTGGTTGAAGCTGCTGGTCAGGAACAGCGCTTCGGAGTTCTCACCCCATTGCGTGGCGGGCAGGCCCTCGCGCACAGACAGCGTCTCGATGCGGGCATCGGGCGGCAGGTCCTTGCGGGGCAGGCGTTTCTTGTCAGGGGACTGGGCCATGCGGCCTCCTCTCAGCCCGGCCCGCGCTGGCAGGCCGGGAGCGGTCAAAGGTTCTTCACTCGTCGCTGTGGCTTTGCAGGGCAAGGCGCGAATTGATGGCTTCTTCCTCGCCCTTTTGCGTCAGGCGTTGCGACTGGATGGCGGCGAAATCCTCGGCGCTCACGTCGCCCGTGATGTAGACGCCGTCAAAGCACGAGGCTTCGAAGCCCTGGATCTTCGGGTTCAGCTTGCCGACCACCTTCTTCATGGCATCGACATCCTGGTAGATCAGGGCGTCGGCGCCGATGATCTGGCGCACTTCTTCGAGCGAGCGGCCGTGGGCCACGAGTTCGCTCTTGGTGGGCATGTCGATGCCATACACGTTCGGGAAGCGCACCGGCGGCGCGGCCGAGGCCAGGTAGACCTTGTTGGCGCCAGCCTCGCGGGCCATCTGCACGATCTCTTTCGAGGTGGTGCCGCGCACGATGGAGTCGTCGACCAGCAGCACGTTGCGGCCCTTGAATTCCAGGCTGATGGCATTGAGCTTCTGACGCACCGATTTCTTGCGCGCGCCCTGCCCCGGCATGATGAAGGTGCGGCCCACGTAGCGGTTCTTCACGAAGCCTTCGCGGTAGGGCTTGCCGAGTTTTTGCGCCAGCTGCATGGCCGAGGGGCGGCTCGATTCCGGGATGGGGATGACCACGTCGATCTCGTTGGGCGGCATGGTCGAAATCACGCGCTGGGCCAAGGTTTCGCCCATTTCGAGGCGGGCCTGGTAGACCGACACGCCATCGATGACGGAATCAGGACGGGCCAGGTAGACGTACTCGAACATGCAGGGGTTGAGCACGGTCTTGTCGGCGCACTGCTCGGCGTGCACCACGCCATCGAGGTCGATGAACAAGGCTTCGCCGGGCTGCACGTCGCGCACGAACTTGTGGCTGGTGCCTTCCAGGGCCACTGACTCGCTGGCAACCATGACTTCGCGGCCTTCCGGCAGGTCGGCCTCGCCGTAGCACATCGGGCGGATACCAAAGGGATCGCGGAAAGCCACCAGGCCATAGCCGGCGATCAGGCAGATCACGGCGTAGGAGCCCTTGATGCGCTTGTGCACGGCGCGCACGGCCTTGAAGACGGCGGCCGGCGTCAGGGGCAGTTCGCGTCCGGCCAACTCCAACTCGTGGGCGAACACGTTGAGCAACACCTCGGTGTCGCTGTCGGTGTTGAGGTGGCGGCGGTCGATGTCGAACAGTTCCTTGCGCAGGTCGTGGGCGTTGGTGAGGTTGCCGTTGTGGACCAGCACCAGGCCGAAAGGCGCGTTGACGTAGAAGGGCTGGGCCTCTTCTTCGTTGAAGGCGTTGCCGGCGGTCGGGTAACGCACCTGGCCCAGCCCCACGGTGCCAGGCAAGGCACGCATGTTGCGCGTGCGGAAGACGTCCTTGACCATGCCACGGGCCTTGTGCATGAAGAACTTGCGGCCGTGGGCGTCGGGGCCGGCGGTCACGATGCCGGCGGCGTCCTGGCCACGGTGCTGCAGCAGCAGCAGCGCGTCATAGATCAGCTGGTTGACGGGCGCCTTAGAAATCACACCCACGATGCCGCACATGGTTCACCTCGCACCGGACCGGAGGCCCGGAAAAACAAACGTCAAAAAAACAGGTCAGCCGCCGCCATCAAGGCATCGAGGGCGCCGGCAGGAATTGGACCACCTCGGGTGGCAGGATGGGGCGAAGCCCCTGCAAAACGGTGCCAAGCCAGGCCACGCCCCGTGACGAACGCCACGCATCCGCCTGCACCACGGGCGTCATGCTCACCAGCACGAAGATGGCCAGGGCCGCGAGCAAGCCGCGCACGAGCCCGAAAACAGCGCCGAGCAGGCGGTCGGAGCCGCCCAGTCCCGAGGCCTGGATGAGTTGCGAGATGCCCCAGGACACCACGGCCCAGGCCAGCCAGGCACCCACGAATGCGAGCACCATGCCTGACAGCAGGTTGATGTGGTCACCCGGCTCGCCCAGCGGCACATGGCGCGCCACCTCAGCGCCCAGGAAACGCGCGGCCAACCAGGCCACGACCCAACCCATCAGGGCCATCAATTCGGTCACCAGGCCACGCCAGGCCCCCAGAAGCACCGAGGACAACAGCCCCAGTAGCAAGGCCATATCGAGCCAGGTCCAGGCGGGCGCCATCGAGGCGGGGATGACGAGGTTGAGGCCCTCCACGGTGCAACGTGCCTTTCCCGCCTCAGAGCGTCAGGACGTTGCCGTTGAGCCCGCCCTTGCGCAGGGTGGCCAGGGCCTTGTCTGCCTCGGCCTTGTCGGCGAACGGCCCCAGGCGCACACGGATGCGTTTTCCTTGCGGCGTGTCGACCTGCTGGGCGTAGGTCTTCAGGCCCATGCGCTCAGCCTTTTGGCGGGTTTCGCGCGCGGCATTGACATCGGCGAATGCGCCGAACTGAACCACGTAGCGGGTGTCGGAGGCCTTGTTGTCTGACTTGGCGTCCGGTTTCTTCTCGGCGGTCTTTTCTGTCGGCTTGTCCGCAGGCTTGGGCTGGGCCTTCTGAGCTGTTTTTTCCGAAGCCTTTTCAGCGACCTTCGGAGCGACCTTTTCTGGGGTCTTTTCAGTTGGCTTGGCGGCGACCTTTTCAGGCTGGCGAGCCGGCTCGCTGGCTGCGGGTTTCTGCACCGGCTTGGGCGCGGCCGGTTTGGTTTCCGATCTGAGTTCGGGTTTCGATTCTGGCTTGGCTGCGGCTTTGGGCTCACCTGCCTCGGCCAGCGGCTGAGCATTGGCAGCGGGCTCGTCGGTGGCATCGGCAACAGGCGGCGTGATGTTGGCCACTTGGGCCTCGCGGCGCGGCGCCTGGGCCACACGACCCACAGCCGCACGAGGCGCCCCATCCGCATCGCCCGGCGTTGACTGAGCGGCTTGAACGATGCGCACGTCAGGCGAGATCGGACGAGGTTGCGTTTCGAACAACCAAGGCAGGCCGAGCACACCGGCCCCCACCAGCACCACCATGCCGATCAGGCGGCGGCGCGCCCGGGTACGCAACACCTCGACGTCCGATGGCGAAGGCGCGCGGGCGCCCGAGGCGGCTCCGTTGGTGCCACGGCGAAATCGCTCGAGGAGGGAGGACAGAGGCATGCGCTGGGACAAGGTGAAAACGACTGGGAAGACTCAGGCACCCGGCATGTGGGGCGCGTTCAGGCGTGGCAGGCCGGCGTCGATCACGCCCCCGACCGTGTAGAAGGACCCGAAAACCAGGATTCTATCCGTGGGGTCCGCAGCGGCCAGGGCGGCATGCAGCGCGGCCATGGGGTCGGCGTGGCGGCTGATGGTCGCGTTCGGCGCCGTGGCCGAAGGGTGGGCCGCCGCGTCGGCCTCGATGGCCTGGGCAAGTTGATCAGCGGTGGCCGCGCGGGCCGTCGGCAACTCGCAGCAGTACCAAGCGTCCACCAGCGGACGCAGCTTGTGCACCATGCCGGCCAGGTCCTTGTCGGCCATGGCTCCCCAGACTGCATGCGTGCGCGGAAAGAAGCCCATCTGGTCGAGGTTCACCGCCAACTGCGCCGCCGCGTGCGGGTTATGCGCCACGTCCAGGATCAGCGTGGGCTGCCCCGGAATGATCTGGAAACGCCCCGGCAGCTCGACCGTGGCCAGGCCCGTGCGCACGGCCTGTGCCGACGCCGGCAGCCGGTTGCGCACGGCCTCGAGCGCAGCCAGCACGCCCGAGGCGTTGAGCAACTGGTTGGCACCGCGCAACGAGGGGTAGGCCATGCCGTTGAAGCGCTTGCTGCGTCCGCCCCAGGACCACTGCTGGCGGTCGCCCGCGTAGTTGTGGTCACGGCCGAACAGCCACAGGTCGGCTCCCAGTTTTTCGGCATGCCCCACAACGCTGGCCGGCGCCTGCGGGTCGGACACCACGACCGGCCGGCCGGCGCGCATGATGCCGGCCTTCTCGCGACCGATGGCCTCGCGGTCCGGGCCCAGGTAATCCATGTGGTCCAGGTCGATGCTGGTGATGACGGCGCAATCGGTGTCGACCACGTTGACCGCATCCAGCCTGCCGCCCAGCCCCACCTCGAGGATGACGGTGTCCAGCCCGGCTGAGGCCAGCAGGCGCAGGATGACCAGGGTCGTGAACTCGAAATAGGTCAGCGGGGTGTCGCCACGCGCGGCCTCGATGGCCTCGAAATGCGGCAGCAGCTCATCGGCCTTGACCAATTGCCCATTGAGCCGGCAGCGCTCCTCGAAATGCACGAGGTGCGGCGAGCCATACACCCCAACGCGAAAGCCCGACGCGATGAGGATGCTCTCCAGCATCGCGCAGGTCGAGCCCTTGCCATTGGTGCCCGCCACGGTGAAAACCACCGGGGCGCCGTCCGCGGGCTCCTGTCCCAGCGGCGTGCCCAGGATGACGCCCGCGCGGCGCCAAACCTCGCCCACGCGTTCGAGCCCCATGTCGATGCCGACGGTGTGCAGGCGCTCACAATGGGCCAGCCAGTCTTCGAGGGTGCGGGGCGTTGGAGACATTCAGGAGCTCAAGCAGAGACAGGACAACATGTGGGGACGCGGCGGGCATCCTCAAGGCGGACAAGGCGCGAACGATCAGCGAAGCACCCGCCACCGCAAACAAAACGGGCTGCTCAGCGCAGCCCGCTCTCATCGCGCAGAAAAAGGAAACGCGCGGGAAGCCTCAGCCCGCCACGGCGTCGGCCGGCTGGCGCGTGAGCACGGCCAACTGGCGAGCGATGTTGCGGCGCAGTTCGCGGCGATCCATGATCATGTCGATGGCACCCTTTTGCATCAGGAACTCGGAGCGCTGGAAGCCCTCGGGCAGCACTTCGCGCACGGTGTTCTCGATCACGCGCGGGCCGGCGAAGCCGATCAGGGCCTTGGGTTCGGCGATGACCACGTCGCCCATGAAGGCAAACGAGGCCGACACGCCGCCCATGGTCGGGTCGGTCAGCACGCTGATATAGGGCAGTTTGGCCTTGGCCAGGCGCGTGAGGGCCGCGTTGGTCTTGGCCATCTGCATCAGGCTCAGCAGGCCTTCCTGCATGCGCGCGCCACCGGTGGCGGTGAACGAAATGAAAGGCGTCTTCTGGTCGACGGCGGTTTCGACGCCGCGCACGAAGCGCTCGCCCACCACCGAGCCCATCGAGCCGCCCATGAAGTCGAACTCGAAGCAGGCCGCCACAACGGGGATGCTGCAAACCGAGCCACCCATGACGATCAGGGCATCGGTCTCGCCGGTGGCTTCCATGCCCTGCTTCAAGCGCTCGGGGTACTTCCTGCTGTCCTTGAACTTCAGCGCGTCAACGGGCAGCACCTCCTGGCCGAGCTCGTAGCGCCCTTCGGCGTCGAGGAAGGCGTCGAGGCGGGCGCGCGCACCGATGCGGTGGTGGTGGCCGCACTTCGGGCACACGTTGACGTTGGCCTCGAGGTCGTTCTTGTAGAGGACGGTCTCGCAGGAGGGGCATTTCACCCACAGCCCTTCAGGCACCGAGCGGCGTTCGGCCGGGTCGGTCGGTTGGATCTTCGGGGGCAGGAGTTTCTCGAGCCAGCTCATGGTCATCCTTTCAGGGAATCGAGTGCAGCGCGGATTTCGGCGATGAAGCCGCGGGCCGCTGACGCCACGGTTTCGGGCGACTGCGTTTCGAGCAGTTGCACCAGCCGCGAACCGATCACGACGGCATCCGACACGGAAGCCACGGCCTTGGCCGTCTCGGCGTCACGGATGCCGAAGCCCACGCCCACGGGCACGCTGACGTGCGCCTTGATGCGCGGGACCATGTCGGCCACGGCGGAGGTATCGAGGTGCCCGGCCCCCGTCACGCCCTTGAGCGAGACGTAATAAACGTAGCCGGCAGCGACGCGGCCGACGTCGGCCATGCGCTGCTCGGTCGACGTGGGAGCCAGCAGGAAGATGGGGGCGAGGTCGGCGGCCTTCAATCGCGCGGCGAACTCCTCGCACTCCTCGGGCGGGTAATCGACGACCAGCACGCCATCGACACCGGCTGTCTTCGCGTCGCGCACGAAGCTGCCAGGGCCATGGCGCAGGTCGTGGTTCTCGATGGGATTGGCGTAGCCCATCAACACGACGGGCGTGGTGGCGTTCTTGGCGCGGAAGGCGCGCACGTCGGCGAGCACGTGGTTGAGCGAAATGCCCTGAGCCAGCGCACGCTCGGCCGCCTTCTGGATGACGGGGCCGTCGGCCATCGGGTCGGAGAAGGGCACGCCCAGCTCGATCACGTCCGCGCCAGCCTCGGCCATCGCCAGCATGATCTCCACGGTCTTGGCTGGATACGGGTCACCGCAGGTGATGTAGGGGATCAGCGCCTTGCGGCCCTGCTCTTTCAGCGTGGCAAATGTGTGATCCAGGCGGGTGATGGCTTGGCTCATCATGCGCCTCCCTTCACCGACAGGCCACGGCAGGACGGGCGGCAATAGAACTCAGCACCTGTCAGGTCGGCCACGGTGCCGATGTCCTTGTCGCCACGCCCCGAAAGGTTGACCAGCACGTGCTGATCGGGCTTCATGGTGGCGGCCAGCTTCATGGCATGCGCCACGGCGTGGCTCGATTCGAGCGCGGGGATGATGCCTTCTGTGCGGCACAGGCGGTGGAACGCCTCGAGCGCTTCCTTGTCGGTGATGCCGACGTATTCAGCTCGGCCGATGTCCTTGAGGTAGGCGTGCTCGGGGCCCACGCCGGGGTAGTCCAGGCCGGCGGACACCGAATGCGTCTCGGTGATCTGCCCGTTCTCGTCTTGCAGCAGGTAGGTGCGGTTGCCATGCAGCACGCCCGGCACACCTTTTTGCAGCGACATCGAGTGCTTGCCGCTGTCGTAGCCCTCGCCCGCAGCTTCGACGCCGATCAGCCGCACCTGCTCGTGCGGGATGTAGGGGTAGAAGATGCCCATGGCGTTGGAGCCGCCGCCCACGCAGGCCACCACCGCATCCGGCTGGCGACCAATCTGATCGGGCATCTGCTTGAGGCACTCCTCGCCGATCACGCTCTGGAAATCGCGCACCATGGCGGGATACGGGTGCGGGCCGGCCACCGTGCCGATGATGTAAAAAGTGTTCTCGACGTTGGTGACCCAGTCGCGCATGGCCTCGTTGAGCGCGTCCTTCAGGGTCTTGCTGCCGGACTCGACCGGCACCACTTTGGCGCCCAGCAGGTGCATCCGGTAGACGTTGGGCGACTGGCGCTTGACGTCTTCGGCGCCCATGTAGACCACGCACTCCATGCCATAGCGCGCGCAGATGGTGGCGGTGGCCACGCCGTGCTGGCCCGCGCCCGTTTCGGCGATCACGCGGGGCTTGCCCATGCGCTTGGCCAACAAAGCCTGGCCGATGGTGTTGTTGACCTTGTGCGCGCCGGTGTGATTGAGGTCTTCGCGCTTGAAGTGGATCTGGGCGCCGCCCAGCTCACGGCTCAGGCGTGCAGCATGGTAGATGGGGCTGGGACGGCCGACGAAGTGCGCCAGCTCGCGGCGGAACTCCTCTTGGAACTCCGGATCGTGGCGGTAGTGCTCGTACGCCTCGTTGAGCTGAGCGAGCGCGTGGATCAGCGTCTCTGAGACGAATGTGCCGCCATAGGGACCGAAGTGGCCGCGGGCGTCAGGCTGGTTGTAGGTGAACATGTCTTGTCAGGTGGTGAGCGGCTGCCGACTTCTTCATGTGATCAAGCAGCCGTCGCGAAACGGGGTGCATCCAGGCCCTGGTCGGCCTCGCGGACAGCTTGGCAGAAATCGGCCATCCGGGCGGCGTCCTTGACACCCTTGGCGGCCTCGACGCCGGAACTCACATCCACGGCCCAGGGACGCACATGGCGGATGCCCTCACCCACGTTGCCAGCATGCAGCCCGCCCGAGAGGATGAGGTTGCGCGCCACCGATGCGGGCAGTCCCGCCAGCAGGGACCAGTCAAACACCTGCCCGCCCCCACCGTAGCCGTCCACATGGGCGTCCACCAACAGGGCCTGGGCGGCCTCGAATTGCCGGGCGAAGTCTAACAAATTGAAACCGGTGGCCATGCGGGCGGCCCGGATGAATGGGCGAGCAGGCTCGGCGCAAGCTGAAGGCGACTCGTCGCCATGGAATTGCAGCAGCGCCTGGGGCACCGACCGCAGGGCCTGAGCGAGCAGTGCCTCGTCAGCATTGACCAGCAGCACGACCGGGGTGACGAACGGCGGCAAACGGCGCGCCAGCTCACCGGCCCGCGCGGCGCTGACGTGTCGGGGGCTTTTCTCGTAGAGCACGAAGCCGATGGCGTCGGCGCCGGCTTCGACTGCGGCATCAACGTCGGCTTCACGCGTGAGGCCGCAGATCTTGATGCGCGTGCGATGGGGAATCGAAAGGGACATCCAGGGGCCGGGACTGCTGCGTCCCGTGGCGGTGTCGATGCGCACATTGTCTCAAAAAACGCGCCCGCCGGTCGGGATGCCCCTCAGGCGAAATTTCGCCATGCGCAAACATGTTTCCTTCTGAAAAAACAGGCCTCAGGAGGGAAGCCAGTCCATGCCGGGCACATGCTCAGGCAACCCGAAAGCCGGCGCGTAACGCGGCCCAAGGAAGTAAAGGCCATCTGCCGAGAAGGTCGGGGCCGCTACCTTGCGATCACGGGCCTCGCGCACTTGCAACACCCAATCCGGAACCTGCACACCGGAGCCCACCATCAGCAGGCAGCCCATGATGTTGCGGATCATGTGGTGCAGAAACGCCTGCCCCTCGAAATCGAAGCGCCAGTAGGCCGTGGGGGCACCAGGAGGGCCGCAGCGGCGGATGCGGATCTCGCGCAGCGTCTTGACGGGCGTGGGCGATTGGCACATTGACGAGCGAAAGGAGCTGAAATCATGCTCACCGATGAGGTGTGTTGCGGCTTGCTCCATCGCGGCCAGGTCAAGGGGACGGAATACCCACCCTGCCCTGCCTGACTCCAGCGCAGGCCGCACGGCCGACTCCAGAAGGATGTACGCGTAGCGCCGACCCATGGCGCTGTTGCGGGCATGGAAGTGCGCGGGCACCTCGGCCGCCCATTGCACAGAGATGTCGGGCGGCAGGAAGGTATTCGTGCCGCGGACCCAAGAGAAAGGTTCTCGGTGCAGGTCGGTGTCGAGGTGCACGACCTGGTTGATGCCGTGCACGCCAGCGTCCGTGCGGCCAGCGCAGAGCACCTTCAGCGGGCGCACCGCGAAGGCCTGCAAGGCGGCCTCCAGCACGTCTTGCACCGTGCCCCCGCCAGGCTGGCTCTGCCAGCCCTTGTAGGCGGTGCCGACGTAGGAAACGCCGAGGGCGATCCGTCGGATCGCCCTCTCGGTTTGAGCGAAGGGGGCCGTACCCTCTCCGCCCTCAGCCAAAGATGACATGACTCAAGTCATCACGACAGGCTGTCGAGCATGGCCTGGGCACGCGCCTTCAGGCCGGCGTCCTGCGCCTGCTCGACGACCTCCTGCAGGAGTTCGCGAGCGCCGTCGGCGTCACCGATCTGGCGGAACTCGTCGGCCAGCTCCAGCTTGCGAGCCATCGGATCGGCCGACAGATCGGACACCTCATCCAGCGGGGGAGCCTCAGCGGGCGCGGCGGGCGCGTCGAGATCAAGGCTGATGTCACCCAGGTCAAACGCCGGCGCAGGCGCGGGAGCAGGTGGCACTTCGATGCCGAAATCGAGGCCTTCGGCATCGGCGGAGGGCGTCGGGGCGGGCTCAAGGCTGGGCAGGTCAACGCCGAACTCCAGCGGAGCGGTGTCTGCGGCCGCCGGAGCAGGCGCACTCGGCATGCTCTCTCCGAACTCGGGCAGATCCAGCGGCGGCAGGTCGCCAGCAGCGGTGACAGGCGGAGCGACGGAGTCGTTCACCTCATCAAGCGGAACAGGCGAAGAGATGTCCAGGTCGAGGTCGACGCTGTCATCAGCAGGCGCGAAGCTGTCCGGCGCAGCGGGCGGCGCCACACTGTCCAGCATGCTGGGAGCCGGCATGACGGAGTGCGGGATGGTGCTCGCCCCCAAGGTATCCGTGGGTTGCTCGACGCTCAAGGGCGCCTCGGAAGGCTGCCCGCCCGGCTGGTACAGCGGGTTCTCGGGGTCGATGCTCAGGCCCAGCTCCTGGATGCGCGCCCAGTCTTCACCCTGGCCTTGCGTCACGCTGTAGAGCTGCGACGCCAGTTGCTCGAAGCCCTTGGTGTCGCGGCGCTTCGCATAGACCTCCAACAGTTTGGTGCGGATGGCCAGGCGATCCGGCGTGCTGCGCAGGGCTTCCTTGAGGATTTCCTCAGCCTGGAGGTCGCGACCATAAGCCAGATAGACATCGGCCTCAGCCACCGGATCGACGTCACCGATGGCGTCGAGCTGGCTGAGCGAGTAGCTCATTGATGAGGGGCCACCCGTTGCGTCACGGGTGTCCACGCGCTGACCACCACTGGCGCCGAAGAAGGAATCAGGCTGCAGACGGCTTTCCAGGAACGAGGTTTCACCCGTTTCGGCACGTCGGCGCGAACGCAGGAACATGAAGCCACCCGCCAGCAGCGCAACAGCGGCGCCGCCAGCTGCCACGGCCATCAAGTTGATGGACTCAAGGAAGCCAGGCGCGTCAGGCACCGGTGCAGGCGGTGGCGTGGGCACGCTCACCGGAGCGGGCACGGCAGGCACCAGGGACGAGGCAGCGGACGCGGCCTCGGAAGCTGCCTCAGGCGTGGACGCTGCATCGGCAGAGATGATGATGCCACCTCCAGCCGTGGACGCCGCGCTGGCCGGTTGTTCAACCGGTGCAGAAGCAGGTTCAGCCTTCGAAGGCGCGAGGGCAGGCACCGGGACCGGGGCGGGGGCCGGCACAGGCACGACCTTGGCCGGAGCAGATGCTGGCACGGGCGCAGGAGCAGGAGCGGGGAGCGGCGCGGGCTTGGTGGCAGGAGCCGAAGCCGCCTTGCTCGGGGCAGAGGCTTGCGCAGCCTTCTCGCGCAGCTTGCGCAGCTCGTCAAGGTTCTTCGACAGCTCGGCAACGCGGGCGCTGGAGTCTTCCTTGGCGCGGGCTTTGGCGACGCGATCCTCGGCGGAAGAAGCACCTGCGCTCATGCCGCCCTTGCTGAGGGTCAATTTGTCGGGAGCCGGTGCGGCAGACTGCTTGCGGTCCTTGACTTCGGCCTCAACCTTGCCAGCGGCCTGGCGCTCAGGTTGATCAACCGGGGTTGGCGCAACCGTGCCGGCCAGGCGCTGGCGATACGCCGAGAAGTCAGCGCTCTGGGCCACGATGACGCTGCGCGCCTCAGACTGCGGCACCTTCTGGGCTTCTTCGGCCGACGGCACATTGAGCACGACACCCGCCTTCAGGCGGTTCATGTTGTTGCCCTGGAAGGCATGCGGGTTGCTGCGATACAGGCCGACCAACATTTGGTCGAGCGAAACACCCTCGGCCGCATTGCGCTGGGCAATGGAAGACAGCGAGTCCCCTGCGCGCACACGGACCGTGCGGGCCTCATCGTTGTCGGCAGGCTGAGCGGCCGACGTCGCCGGGCGAGTCGCGGGCGCGGCAACCGGCGCCGGAGCGGGAGCAGGAACAGGCGCCGAAGCAACGGCTTCCGGCTGGCTTGCGGCCGAAGCAGGTTTGGCAGCCTTGCGGGGCTTGCTTGCGGCGGGCGTGGGTGCCGGAGCCGCTGCGACGGGAGCGGGCGCAGGGGCTGGGGCCGCCGCACGAGAGGGAGCCGGCGCGGGCACAGGCGCAGGCGCCTCCATGATGGGCGCCGTCGCAGGTGCGGGCACAGCAGAGGAGCGTGCAGCCGGCGGATCAAACAGGAGCGTGTACTCGCGCACCAGGCGGCCGGACGACCAGGCCAGGTCGAGGATCACGTCGACGAAGGGCTCCTGCACGGGGCGATCGCTGCTCAGGCGCAGGAAGGGGCGGCCATCCGCGCGGCGCTGCAGGGTGATGGAGGTGTTCGCCAGGACGCTGTTGTAATCGACGCCCGCAGCCCGGTAGGTCTCGGGCGTGGCGACCTTGACCTGGAGGGTCGCGCCCTCGTCGCCGGTCAGGCTGGTGACATCGATCTCGGCACGCAGGCCTTCACCCAGCGCGGACTGGACATTCAGTTTGCCCAGGCCGAGCGCCCAGCCAGAAGCGGGCAATGCGGAAAGGACGGATACGGCAGCAGCAACAGCAACCCGATTCAGGACAAAACGCCCTGCGGACATGGAATGATCTTTCAAGGCGTCTCCCAATTCGTCATGCGTGGGTCGGAGACCCGTGGCGGGCCCATGCGACCGCAGGCCCCAAAAGGGGCCTGATTCGCGAAAGGGGCATCACGCCAGCACCTGCAGACGGTACGCGGCACAAAACACAATAGCATCAAGCAGATAGGGTGACAAGCTCATGCTCTGGCTGACATCGGGACAGCCCAGGATGAAAACCCGTCCTCTTGAAACGGACTTCCGAAATTGTCGCCGGCCGGCCACAAGCCCATTCGCTCAGATTGTTTCCAGACGTTGCAACCATGGCAGGAATTACCCGGCATTCGCGGCATCGTCACGGTGTCACGCACCCCGAACGCCCGGGAAATCCATCACTGGCATCACTTGTCGAGCAGGATGCGCAGCATGCGGCGCAGCGGCTCGGCGGCGCCCCACAGCAGTTGGTCGCCGATGGTGAAAGCGCCAACGTACTCGGGACCCATGGCCAGCTTGCGAATGCGGCCCACAGGAATGGTCAGCGTGCCGGTGGTGGCGACCGGGGTCAGGCCACGGATGGTGGCCTCGCGGGTGTTGGGCACCACCTTCACCCATTGGTTGTCAGCGGCGATCAGGGCCTCGATGTCGGCCACGGGCACGTCCTTCTTGAGCTTGAAGGTCAGGGCCTGCGAGTGGCAGCGCATGGCGCCAATGCGCACACAGAAACCGTCCACGGGCACCGCAGAGGTACCAAAGCCCTCGCCCTGCCCCAGAATCTTGTTGGTCTCGGCCATGCCCTTCCACTCTTCCTTGGATTGGCCGTTGCCCAGGTCCTTGTCGATCCAGGGGATCAGCGAGCCGCCCAGGGGAACGCCGAAGTTGGCGGTCTCGGCCTCGCTCAGCGAGCGCTGCTTGGCGATGACCTTGCGATCGATCTCGAGGATGGCGCTCTTGGGATCATCCAGCAGCGCCTTGACATCGGCGTTGAGCGTGCCGAACTGGGTCAGCAGTTCACGCATGTGCTGGGCGCCACCACCCGAAGCAGCTTGGTAGGTCTGGGTGGACATCCACTCAACCAAGCCAGCCTTGTAGAGCGCGCCGACGCCAATCAGCATGCAACTCACGGTGCAGTTGCCGCCGATCCACTCGTTGCCGCCCTTGGCCAGTGAGTTCTTGATGACAGGCATGTTGACCGGATCCAGCACGATGACAGCGCTGTCTTTCATGCGCAGCGTCGAGGCGGCGTCGATCCAGTGGCCCTTCCAGCCGGCTTCGCGCAGCTTGCCGTAGACCTCGGTGGTGTAGTCGCCGCCCTGGGCCGTGACGATGATGTCGCAGCGCTTGAGCTCGTCGATGTCGTAAGCGCTCTTGAGCGTCTTTTCGTTCTTGGCCATCGAAGGCGCGGCGCCGCCGGCGTTCGAGGTCGAGAAGAACAGGGGTTCGAAGTGATCGAAGTCGCCTTCGGCCTGCATGCGGTCCATCAGGACCGAGCCGACCATGCCGCGCCAACCCACCAGACCAACCAGAGTCGTAGCCATTTGTGTGTCCTCAGTAAACGTGTTTGATGTGGGGCAAGTCAGTGCGGGTCACTGCGCCTTGAGCGCAGCCACGACGGCCTCGCCCATCTCGACGGTGCCGACCTTCTTCGTGCCTTCAGAGTAGATGTCAGGCGTGCGCAGGCCCTGCTCCAGCACGGACTGCACGGCGCGTTCGATGCGGGCGGCGGCCTCTTCCTGGTTCAGGCTGAAGCGCAGCATCATGGCGGCGGACAAGATGGTGGCCAGCGGGTTGGCCACGCCCTTGCCGGCGATGTCGGGGGCCGAGCCGTGGCTGGGCTCGTACAGGCCTTGGCCCTTGGCGTTTAGCGAGGCAGAGGGCAGCATGCCGATGGAGCCGGTCAGCATCGAGGCTTCGTCCGACAGGATGTCGCCGAACATGTTGCCGGTCACGACCACGTCGAAGCGCTTGGGCGCCTTGACCAGCTGCATCGCGGCGTTGTCCACGTACATGTGATCCAGCTCGATGTCGGAGTACTGGGCGTGCACCTCGGTGACCACGTCCTTCCAGAACTGAAACGTCTCCAGCACGTTGGCCTTGTCGACGCTGGTGACGCGCTTGTTGCGTTTGCGGGCGGCCTGGAACGCCACGTGGGCGATGCGCTCGATTTCCGGCTTGCTGTAGCGCATGGTGTCGAAGGCCTCGGGGGCGCCCTTGAACTCGCCATCGGGCGATTCGCGGCGGCCGCGAGGCTGGCCGAAGTAGATGTCGCCGGTCAGCTCGCGGATGATGAGGATGTCCAGGCCCGCCACCAGTTCGGGCTTGAGGCTCGACGCGTGCGTGAGCTGCGGGTAGCAGATGGCCGGGCGGAAGTTGGCGAACAAGCCCATGTTCTTGCGCAGGCCCAGGATGGCCTGCTCGGGGCGCAGCGGGCGGTCGAGCTTGTCGTACTTCCAGTCGCCCACAGAGCCGAACAGCACGGCGTCGGAAGCCATGGCCAGGTTCAGCGTGTGCTCGGGCAGCGGGTGGCCGTGGGCGTCGTAGGCCGCACCGCCGACCTTGGCCTCTTCCAGTTGGAGGGGCAGGTCCAGCACCTTCAGCACCTTGACGGCCTCGTTGACGATTTCGGGGCCGATGCCGTCACCCGGCAGCACAGCGATCTTCATGACCATGGTGGTTCTCAGTTCTTCTTCGGATTCAGACGATGCGGTTGTTCAGCCAGGGCTTTTGCGCCAGGCGTTCGGCTTCATAGGCCTTGATCTTGTCGGCGTGGCGCAGGGTCAGGCCGATGTCGTCGAAGCCGTTGAGCAGGCAGTACTTGCGGAAGGGCTGCACGTCGAAGGGCAACTCGGTGCCGTCGCCCTTGATCACGACCTGGCGTTCGAGGTCGATGGTGAGCTCGTAGCCGGGGAAGGCGAACACCTCATTGAACAGCTGGTCGACCTGCTGCTCGCTCAGCACGATGGGCAGCAGGCCGTTCTTGAAGCAGTTGTTGAAGAAGATGTCGGCGAAGCTGGGGGCGATGATGGCGCGGAAGCCGTACTGGTCGAGCGCCCAGGGCGCGTGCTCGCGGCTGGAGCCGCAGCCGAAGTTCTGGCGAGCGATCAGGATGGAGGCGCCCTGGTAGCGCGGCTGGTTCAGCACGAAGTCGGGGTTGGGCTTGCGCGTGGCCGGGTCCTGGCCGGGCTCGCCCACGTCGAGGTAGCGCCACTCGTCGAACAGGTTGGGGCCGAAGCCCGTGCGCTTGATCGACTTCAGGTATTGCTTGGGGATGATGGCGTCGGTGTCGACGTTCTCGCGGTCCATGGGGGCCACGAGCCCCTTGTGAATGCGGAAGGCTTGCATGGTGCTTTACTTCTTCGCGGCGTTGGAGATGGCTTCACCAGCCTTCTCGATGTCCTGGCCGACGCCGTGCACGGTGTTGCAACCGGCCAGCGCGAAAGCGGCGATCAGGGACAGCAGGGTGATCAGACGGATCATGGTCGGGGTCTCCAAAACTCAGGGGGTCAAGCCAGGCGGCGCACGTCGACGAAATGACCCTGCATGGCGGCGGCGGCGGCCATGGCGGGGCTGACGAGGTGGGTGCGGCCACCCGCGCCCTGACGGCCTTCGAAATTGCGGTTGCTCGTCGAGGCGCAGCGTTCACCAGGCTCCAGGCGGTCGGCGTTCATGGCCAGGCACATGGAGCAACCGGGCTCACGCCACTCGAAGCCTGCGGCCTTGAAGACCTGGTCCAGGCCTTCGCGCTCGGCCTGTTCCTTGACCAGGCCCGAACCAGGCACCACCAGGGCCAGTTTGATGTTGGCGGCGACACGGCCACCCAGCTTGCGCACGACGGCGGCGGCTTCGCGCATGTCCTCGATGCGGCTGTTGGTGCACGAACCGATGAACACCTTGTCGACGAGGATGTCGTTGAGGGGCTTGTTGGGCTCCAGCGCCATGTAGGTCAGCGCGCGCTCCATGGCCGAGCGCTTGACGGCGTCCTTTTCCTTGTCGGGATCGGGCACGCGGTCTTCGACAGAGAGCACCATCTCGGGCGAGGTGCCCCAGGTGACTTGCGGTGCGATCTGGGTGGCGTCGAGCTCCACCACGGCGTCGAACTTGGCGTCGGCATCGGAATGCAGGGTGCGCCAGTAGGCAATCGCCTGCTCCAGCTCCACCCCCTTGGGGCTGAAGGGGCGGTTCTGCACGTACTGGATCGTGGTGTCGTCGACCGCCACCAGGCCGGCACGGGCACCGGCCTCGATGGCCATGTTGCACACCGTCATGCGGCCTTCCATGCTGAGGGCGCGGATGGCGCTGCCAGCGAATTCAATGGTGTAGCCCGTGCCACCGGCGGTGCCGATCTTGCCGATGATGGCCAGCACGATGTCCTTGGCTGAGCAGCCCTTGGCCAGCGTGCCTTCGACCTTCACCAGCATGTTCTTGGCCTTTTTGGCCAACAGGGTCTGGGTGGCCAGCACGTGCTCGACCTCGGAGGTGCCGATGCCGTGGGCGAGCGCACCGAAAGCGCCGTGCGTGGAGGTGTGGCTGTCGCCGCAGACCACGGTCATGCCAGGCAACGTGGCGCCCTGCTCCGGACCGATCACGTGGACGATGCCCTGGCGCTTGTCACCCATCTTGAACTGGGTGATGCCGTTGCGATCGCAGTTGGCATCGAGCGTGTCGACCTGCAGCTTGGACACCGGGTCAGCGATGCCCTGCGAGCGGTCGGTGGTGGGCACGTTGTGATCGCTCACGGCCAGGTTCGCGGACAGGCGCCACACCTTGCGGCCAGCGATGTCCAGCCCCTCGAACGCCTGAGGGCTGGTCACTTCGTGGACCAAGTGGCGGTCGATGTAGAGGGTGGCCGTGCCATCTTCCTCGGTGTGGACGACGTGCTCGTCCCAGATCTTGTCGTAGAGGGTGCGTCCCATGGTGCTGCCTGTGCCGCTTGATGCCGCGTGATGCCGCTTGCGCGAGGGGCCCAACGGCCCCTGGTGGTGGTGGTGGGGAAAGACGAAGATTTTATGCGATGCGGCCCTGGCGCGATCGCGTCAGGGACACCCGCAGCCCATCTGGAAACGAAAAAGCCCCGCTCTGGGCGGGGCTCCGTGCATCGCGTGGCACCCGAAGGCACCACGGACGACCCGATCAGCGCGAGGCGATGGGCTTGACGTCGCGCTTTTCGGCGCCGACGAACAGCTGACGGGGACGGCCGATCTTGTACTCGGGGTCGCCGATCATTTCGTCGAGCTGGGCGATCCAGCCCACGGTGCGGGCCAGCGCGAAGATCGCGGTGAACAGCTGCACGGGGATGCCGATGGCGCGCTGCACGATGCCGGAGTAGAAGTCGACGTTCGGGTACAGCTTGCGGGCGACGAAGTATTCGTCTTCCAGGGCGATCTTCTCGAGCGCCATGGCCAGCTTGAACAGCGGGTCGTTCTGCAGACCCAGTTCGGTCAGCACTTCGTGGCAGGTTTCGCGCATCAGCTTGGCGCGCGGGTCGTAGTTCTTGTAGACGCGGTGACCGAAGCCCATCAGCTTGACGCCGGAGTTCTTGTCCTTCACTTGCGCGATGAATTCACCGATCTTCTCGACGCCACCGTTCTTCTGGATTTCTTCCAGCATGTTGAGGGCGGCTTCGTTGGCGCCACCGTGGGCCGGACCCCACAGGCAAGCCACGCCGGCCGCGATGGCGGCGAACGGGTTGGTGCCGGACGAGCCGCACAGGCGCACGGTCGAGGTCGAGGCGTTCTGCTCGTGGTCGGCGTGCAGGATGAAGATGCGGTCCATGGCGCGCACCAGCACGTCATTGACCTTGTACTCTTCGCACGGCGTGGCGAACATCATGCGCATGAAGTTCTCGGTGTACGACAGGTCGTTCTTCGGGTAGATGAACGGCTGGCCGATCGAGTACTTGTAGGCCATGGCCACGAGCGTGGGCATCTTGGCGATCAGGCGGATCGCGGCCACTTTGCGGTGCTCGGGGTTGTTGATGTCGGTGCTGTCGTGATAGAAGGCCGACAGGGCGCCGACCAGGCCGGTCATCACGGCCATCGGGTGCGCGTCACGGCGGAAACCACGCAGGAAGAACTGCATCTGCTCGTTGACCATCGTGTGGTTGGTCACGCGGGTGACGAACTCAGCCTTCTCGGTCTGGTTCGGCAGCTCGCCGTTGAGCAGCAGGTAGCAGGTTTCCAGGAAGTCGCAGTTGGTGGCCAGTTGCTCGATGGGGTAGCCGCGGTAGAGCAGCTCACCCTTGTCACCGTCGATGTAGGTGATCTTCGAGTTGCACGAAGCGGTCGACAGGAAGCCAGGGTCGTAGGTGAACTTGCCGCTCTGGGCGTACAGCTTTCGGATGTCAATCACATCCGGGCCGATGGAGCCCTTGTAGATGGGCAGGTCCATGCTGGGGCTGCCGTCAGAAAACGACAGGGTGGCTTTCACGTCGGACGGTGTCATGAGCACTCCTAGGGGTCGGTCTTTTGGGGAGAAATCGTTGTGGGTCGAGGGCGGCCGGACTGGTGACAACCCGTAGGCGCCATTATGGTCCGAAGTTGCACTGCACCATCGCGGATCGGGTGGTGCGGGCGACAGAACATCAGGCCGGGGACACCCTCATCAGCGACAGCACGCGCCTGACTTCGGCGTTGTCCAGCTCGCCCTCCGGCTCCTTGCGGGCCAGCAGCAGATCCAGCAAATCATTGTCAGACAGGTCCATCAACTGAAGCAAGCCCTGTACCAGGGAATTGGTCAGGCTCGCTCCGTGCTGCTCGAAGAAACGGTCGATGAAGATGTCGTTCTCGAGCAGACCACGGCGACAACGCCAGCGCAGGCGCCGCAGCACGTCCTCGTCGGGCGTGGCGTTGGCGTCAAGCAAGGCGGTGTCGGTCATGGGCGGGAGCGGGCTTCAGGGCATCAAGAGGAAGATGAGCAGGCGCGTGGCGTCAGACGGCGCGCTTGACCATCAGTTCCTTGATCTTGCCGATGGCCTTCGTGGGGTTCAGCCCCTTCGGGCAGACGTCCACACAGTTCATGATGGTGTGGCAGCGGAACAGGCGGTACGGGTCTTCCAGGTTGTCCAAGCGGGCCGAGGTGGCTTCGTCGCGGCTGTCGGCGATGAAGCGGTAGGCCTGCAGCAGGCCGGCGGGGCCGACGAACTTGTCGGGGTTCCACCAGAAGCTGGGGCAGCTGGTCGAGCAGCTTGCGCACAGGATGCACTCGTACAGACCATCAAGCTCTTCGCGCTCTTCGGGCGACTGCAGGCGCTCTTTTTCGGGCGGCGGCGTGTCGTTGACGAGGTAAGGCTTGATCGAGTTGTACTGCTTGAAGAACTGCGTCATGTCCACGATCAGGTCGCGGACCACGGGCAGGCCAGGCAGCGGCTTGAGCACGATCGTACCGGGCAGCGTGCGCATGTTGGTCAGGCAGGCCAGGCCGTTCTTGCCGTTGATGTTCATGGCGTCGGAACCGCACACGCCTTCGCGACAGGAGCGCCGGAAAGACAGCGTGGGGTCGACCGCCTTGAGCTTGACCAGGGCGTCGAGCAGCATGCGTTCATGGCCGTCGAGTTCGATCTCGATGGTCTGCATGTAGGGCTTGGCGTCCTTGTCGGGATCGTAGCGGTAGATCTGGAAAGTGCGCTTTTGGCTCATGGTGGGGTTTCCTAATGCGTTGCGCTGTCGATCAGAACGTGCGGACCTTGGGAGGCACCGATTCCACGGTCAACGGGGTCAGGTTCACGGGCTTGTAGTCGAGGCGGTTGCCTTCGGAGTACCACAGCGAGTGCTTCATCCAGTTGGCGTCGTCGCGGTTGGGGAAGTCGTCGTGGGCGTGGGCGCCACGGCTCTCCGGACGGGCGGCGGCGGCCACCATGGTGGCTTGGGCAGCTTCGATCAGGTTGTCGACTTCCAGGGCCTCGATGCGGGCGGTGTTGAAGACCTTGGAGTTGTCCTTCAGGCCGATGGCCTTGACGCGCTCGCGGACGGCGGCGATCTTCTGCACGCCTTCGTCCATGGACTTCTGGGTGCGGAACACGCCAGCGTGCTTCTGCATGGTGGCGCGGATCTCGTTGGCCACGTCTTGCGAGTACTCGCCGTTCTTGGCGGCATCGAGGCGAGCGAGGCGCGAGAGGGTGAAGTCGGCGGCGTCCTTGGGCAGCGGCTTGTGGCTCTTCGTCTTGAGGTTGGTCTCGACGATGTGGTTGCCGGCGGCGCGGCCGAACACGACAAGGTCGAGCAGCGAGTTGGTGCCCAGGCGGTTGGCGCCGTGCACCGACACGCACGAGCATTCACCCACGGCGTACAGGCCGTTGATGATGTCGTTGTGCTTGCCGTTCTTGGGAACCACGACCTGACCGTAGACGTTGGTCGGGATGCCACCCATCTGGTAGTGGATGGTCGGCACCACGGGGATCGGCTCCTTGGTGATGTCGACGTTGGCGAAGTTGTGGCCGATCTCGAACACCGAGGGCAGGCGCTTGTGGATGGTTTCGGCGCCCAGGTGGGTCATGTCCAGCAGGACGTAGTCCTTGTTGGGACCGCAGCCACGGCCTTCCTTGATTTCCTGGTCCATCGAGCGGGACACAAAGTCACGCGGGGCCAGGTCCTTCAGGGTCGGGGCGTAGCGTTCCATGAAGCGCTCGCCGTTGCTGTTGCGCAGGATCGCGCCTTCGCCACGGCAGCCTTCGGTCAGCAGCACACCCGCACCGGCCACGCCGGTGGGGTGGAACTGCCAGAACTCCATGTCTTCCAGCGGGATGCCGGCGCGAGCGGCCATGCCCAGGCCGTCGCCGGTGTTGATGAAGGCGTTGGTGGAGGCCTGGTAGATGCGACCGGCGCCGCCAGTGGCGAACAGCACGGTCTTGGCGTGCAGGATGTGCACGTCGCCGGTTTCCATTTCGAGGGCGGTCACGCCCACGGCGTCGCCATCGGCGTCGCGGATGATGTCCAGGGCCATCCATTCCACGAAGAACTGGGTGCGGGCCTTGACGTTTTGCTGGTACAGGGTGTGCAACAAGGCGTGGCCGGTGCGGTCAGCGGCGGCGCAGGCGCGTTGCACGGGCTTCTCGCCGTAGTTGGCGGTGTGGCCACCGAACGGACGCTGGTAGATGGTGCCGTCGGGGTTGCGGTCGAAGGGCATGCCGAAGTGTTCGAGCTCATACACGACCTTCGGGGCTTCGCGGCACATGAATTCGATGGCGTCCTGGTCGCCGAGCCAGTCGGAGCCCTTGACGGTGTCGAAGAAGTGATAGTGCCAGTTGTCTTCGGACATGTTGCCCAGCGAGGCACCGATGCCGCCTTGGGCAGCCACGGTGTGCGAGCGGGTCGGGAAGACCTTGGACAGGACAGCGACGTTCAGGCCGGCCAGGGAGAGCTGCAGCGAGGCGCGCATGCCGGAGCCGCCGGCGCCGACGATGACGACGTCGAACTTGCGGGTGGGGAGGGAATTAGCGATGGCGGTCATTTCTTACAGTCTCCAGAGCACTTGGATGGCCCAGCCGGCACAGCCGACCAGCCAGACGATGGTGAACACCTGCAGGGCGAGGCGCACGCCAACGGGCTTGATGTAGTCCATCCAGATGTCGCGGATGCCGACCCAGGTGTGATACAGCAGCGAGACGATGACGACGAAGGTCAGGGTCTTCATCCACTGCTTGGAGAAGATGCCGGACCAGCTGTAGTAGTCGAGCGTTTCGGCGCAGAGGACCTGGATGAGCAGGACGATGGTGAACAGGGCCATCAGCACGGCCGTGACGCGCTGGGCGAGCCAGTCACGCAGGCCGTAGTGCGCACCGGTGACGATGCGCTTGGTACCGTAGTTTTGGGACATGGTTGTTTCCTGAGGGGGGAATCGACGTTCGGATCAGGTGGCGGGGATCGGGCGGTGGGGCTGCTTCAGGGTTCAGCTTCAGAACACGCCGAAGAGCTTGAGGCCCAGCACGGCGGTCAGGCCGAAACCCAGCACCAGCGTCACGATGGCCGACGACTTGCCCTGCTCCTTGGTGACGCGGTGGGTGGCGTCCATGATCAGGTGGCGAACGCCGGAGACGAAGTGGTGCAGGTAGGCCCAGATCAGGCCCAGGGCGATCAGCTTGAAGAACCAGCCGAATTGGCCGGTGAACACCGAGGTGAACTCACCGAAGGAGATTTCCGACGTGACGCTGTTGTCGAACATCCAGATGATGAAGGGCATCAGCAGGAACATCACGGCGCCGCTGATGCGGTGCAGGATCGACACGATGCCGGCCGGGGGCAGGCGGTACGAGACGATGTCCGTGACGTGGATGTTCCGATAGACGGGGCGTGGGGTTTTCGCGTTGTCTGCCATGTTGTGTGGGCTCCTGCCGAGCGTCAAAAAACTGTCGAAATAAGCCGGCGATTTTAGGGCAATCACCAAGCCCTGGATCCCACCTCTGCCGCAGACATCTTTGAGATGCAAGCGGCAGCGGCGAAAACGGGGGAAAGGGAGGAATCGGTCACTAGCTCAATTCATTGCGGTAGTAGTGCCGGTCGGTTCGGTAAAGGCCGCGACGCAGTTCGACGGGCTGGTCACCATAGGTGAAGGCCAACCGCTCCACGCTCAGCAGCGGGGTGCCGGGGGCCACCTTCAACAAGGCGGCCACGGATTCGTCGGCCGAGACGGCGCGGATTTTCTCTTCGGCGCGGATCATGCGCACGCCGAATTCAGATTCAAAGAGGCCGTACATCGGGCCTCGGTACTCGCTCAGGCGTTCAGCGGTCAGGCCCTTGAACAGCGGGGCGGGCAACCAGATGTCGTCGAGCACCACGGGCTGGCCGGAGAAATGCAGCACGCGGCGGACTTCGACGACCGCGTCTTCGGGGGGCAACTGGAGCACGGCCGCGACATCGGCTGGCGCGGGCATGCGGCGGCAGTCGAGGAATTCGCGGTGCGTCGAGCCTTGGGCGGCGGTGGCCGGGTCGGCGGCCAGTCGCAGGAAGCGGTACTGGACCTGTTCTTCTGCGTGGGTGGCGACGAAGGTGCCCTTGCCTTGGCGGCGCAGCAGGAGGTTCTCGGCAGCGAGTTCGTCAACGGCCTTGCGCACCGTGCCCTGGCTCACTTTGAAGCGGGCGGCCAGGTCGATTTCGGAGGGGATGGCTTCGCCGGGGCGCCACTCGCCGCTTTGCAGGCTGCGCAGGATCAGGGTCTTGATCTGCTGGTAGAGCGGGCTGAAAGAGGGGGCGTTCAAGGCGGGTGACGCCGAGGTTGGCGCGGCAGCCGCGCCCCCCGAGGCACCGGTGGTTGCCGAGACGGTTGCGCCCGAGCCGGCGGGCGGCGTCTGCGAGGCAGCGGTCATGGGCGGGGGGGTCACCACAGCGTGTCTTGTTGTGTCGGAGTGATCGGGTGGATCAAGCTTGGCTTGGCCGAGCCGTGCCCGGGTCAGGCTCGCTCGAACGGGCGCCATTGCACCACATTCGCCCAGCAAAGTCCATGATCGCATGAAAGATGTCTTATATAAGACAGAAGATCATTGACGGCATGCGAGCTTGTCCCTAGACTGCCGCGCGACGCTACACTTGCGGTCTTTCCTTCTACCCCCTTCAGACACATCGGAGTTGCCATGAGCAAAGCCCCCGTTCGCGTCGCCGTCACCGGCGCCGCTGGCCAAATCGGTTACGCCCTCCTGTTCCGCATCGCCTCTGGCGAAATGCTGGGCAAGGATCAGCCCGTCATCCTGCAACTGCTGGAAATCCCCGATGAGAAGGCCCAGAACGCCCTGAAGGGCGTGATCATGGAACTGGAAGACTGCGCCTTCCCGCTGCTGGCCGGCATCGAAGCCCACAGCGACCCGCTGCAGGCCTTCAAGGACACCGACTACGCCCTGCTGGTTGGCGCCCGTCCCCGTGGCCCCGGCATGGAGCGCGCCGACCTGCTGGCCGCCAACGCCCAGATCTTCACCGCCCAGGGCAAGGCCCTGAACGCCGTGGCTTCGCGCAACGTGAAGGTGCTGGTCGTCGGCAACCCCGCCAACACCAACGCCTACATCGCCATGAAGTCGGCCCCGGATCTGCCGGCCAAGAACTTCACCGCCATGCTGCGCCTGGACCACAACCGCGCTGCTTCGCAACTGGCCGCCAAGACCGGCACCAAGGTCGGCGACATCAAGAAGCTGACCGTGTGGGGCAACCACTCGCCGACCATGTACGCCGACTACCGCTTCGCCACCGTGAACGGCAAGTCGATCAAGGACATGATCAACGACCAGGTCTGGAACGCTGACACCTTCCTGCCGACCGTGGGCAAGCGTGGCGCAGCCATCATCGCCGCCCGCGGCCTGTCCTCGGCCGCTTCGGCCGCCAACGCCGCCATCGACCACATCCGTGACTGGGCCCTGGGCTCCAAGGGCGAGTGGGTCACCATGGGCGTGCCCTCGAACGGCGAATACGGCATCCCCGCCGGCATCGTGTTCGGCTTCCCCGTCACCACCGAAAACGGCGAATACAAGATTGTCGAAGGTCTGGAGATCGATGCCTTCTCGCAAGAGTGCATCAACAAGACCCTGGCCGAGCTGCAAGGCGAACAAGACGGCGTCAAGCACCTGCTGTGATGCACTGAGCCGCGAAGGGCCTCGCGCTCTTTCGCAGCCAGGACGACAAAAGCCGACGGGCCCCAGCCCGGTCGGCTTTTTTCATGGGCGCTGGCCGATGTGCTTTCCGCCTCAGCGGCCGATGCGGAACACGGAGATGACCTCCGTCAAGCGCGAAGACTGGTCTTTCAGGCTCTCAGCGGCGGCGGCAGACTGCTCGACCAGGGCGGCGTTCTGCTGGGTCATCTGGTCCATCTGGGTGACTGCGACGTTGACCTGTGCGATGCCGTCGGACTGCTCAGAGGCAGCGGTCGAGATCTCGTCGATGATGTCATTGACGCGTTGCACGGACTCGACGATGGCGTTCATCGAGGTACCGGCATCCTGGACCAGGGTCGAGCCCGAAGAGACCTGATCGACCGACGCGCTGATGAGCGTGCGCACTTCCTTGGCGGCCTCCGCCACGCGATGGGCCAGCGCCCGCACTTCACCTGCCACGACTGCGAAGCCACGGCCCTGTTCGCCCGCGCGGGCGGCTTCCACGGCCGCGTTCAGGGCCAGGATGTTGGTCTGGAAGGCGATGCCATCGATGACGGCGATGATGTCGGCGATGCGCTTGGAGCTTTCCGTGATGGCGTCCATCGTCGACATGACTTGAGAGACGACCTGACCGCCCTGCGTGGCGGCGTGCACGGCGCTCTGCGCCAGTTGCGTGGCCATGCGGGCTGAATCGGCGGTGTGGCGGATGGTGCCGGAGATCTGCTCCATCGAGGAGGCAGTTTGCTCAAGGCTGGACGCGGCCTGCTCGGTGCGACCCGACAGGTCCATGCTGCCTGCGGCCACTTCCTTGCTGGCCGTGGCGATGCTGTCGGTGGAGACGTGGATGTCCTGCACGATGCGGCGCAACGAGACCTGCATCTCATGCAGGTTGGCGACCAGGTCAGCCACTTCGTCGCGGCCGTTGGGCATGACGGCATGGGTCAGGTCGCCTGCGGCGATCATCCGGGTGGCTTCGGCCGCGTCCGCGAGCGGACGGGTCACCGAATGCGTGATGCGCCAAGCGCAGATGGCGCCCGTGAACAGGCAAGCCACACCGAGCACCATGAGGATCAGGCGAGCCTGCTCGGCGGCGGCAATGATCTGTTGGTTGGTGGCCTCGGCGAGTTCACGCTGGTGGGCCTGGAAGGTGTGGATGGCTTCGAGGTAGCGCTCGGCAGCCGGCAGCAGTTGGCTGTTGAGGGCGTCCTTGGCGCCCGGGTCGTCCAGTTCGAGCAGGCCGAAGATGTTGTCGCGCGAAGCGATGTAGGCCTTGCGGCGTTCGCCGATCTCCTTGAATTGGCTGCGCTCCAGGTCGGATTCGAGGACGGCCTCCAGCTTCTTCTGCATCTCGCTGATGTCGCCCGAGGTGGCTTTGATCAGCGGCGAGAAGTGCGCCTTCACGTCCGGGTTCCCACCGGACTTGGCGATGGCCAGGGTGCGATTGACGTTCAACAGGGTGAGCGATTCCCAACGTTGCGCGCTGTCGGCGCGTTCGGTTGCGGCGTGGGTCTGTTGGATGCCGGTCAGGGTACCGGCCAGGCGCAGCCAGCCCACCAGGGATATCAGCGCAGCCAGCAGCAGCACCAGGCCAAAGCCCAGGCCCAGTCGGGCCCCCAGTTTCAAGTCGTTGAGTCTCATCGGAGCATCCAGTTTCGTGTGTTGCCGGCCGGCGGGCATGCCCTGAAGCGGCTCGGGGTTGCATCCGATCAGCAAAGATCACACGCAACTGCGTAAACTTTCGGCAGGCAAGCACCTCCACATGACGGCACGCGCGCACCAAGGCCGCACCTGGCGTGGCATTTCTCACGCACGAGTTGTCCGGAAACCCTCAAAACACCTGCGAAATCTTCGCCAAATGGCCCCCAGCCCAGCGCCATCATGTCCACCTTGACCACCATCCATCCGCGCCAAGCGCTCTTCGGCACCGAGCCCCGCCCTGCCGCCCTGCCTGTGTGCGATCACTACGCAGGGGTCGAGGAACGCATGCTCAAGAGCCTGAAGCTGCAGGCGGAAATGGCCGAGCACGCAGGCCATGCCGTCTTCGACGTGACGCTGGACCTGGAGGACGGCGCGCCGGTGGGCGGCGAGGCGGAGCAGCTCGACCTGGTCTGCGCGCTGGTCAACGGGCGCTTGAATGCCCATGGGCGGGTGGGCGTGCGCGTGCATGACTTGCATCACCGACATTTCGAGGAAGACATCGACACCCTGATGCGACGAGCAGGGGCCAGGCTGGCCTACGTCATGGTGCCCAAGATCGACGGCGAGGAGGATGCCTCCCGCGTGCTGCACGCCATCCAGTCGGCGCGGGAGCGGCATGGCGTGACGCATGCGCTGCCCGTGCACGGGTTGATCGAAACCCACCGGGGGCTGCAGGAGGTGGCGGCCATCGCCAGGCTGCCGGGCTTCGAGTCGCTGTCCTTTGGGCTGATGGATTTCGTCTCCGAGCATCGCGGTGCGATCCCCGCATCGGCCATGGGCGCGCAGGGCCAGTTCATGCATCCGCTGGTGCTGCGCGCCAAGGTCGAGATATCGGCCGCGTGCCATGCGGCCGGCATCACGCCTTCGCACTGCGTGGTCACCGAGTTCAAGGACACGCGCGCGCTGCTGCAGGCCGCAACGAAGGCCGCGCGCGAGCTGGCCTACACGCGCATGTGGAGCATCCACCCGGCGCAGATCCCCGTGATCCTGGATGCCTTCACGCCGGTGGCGGCCGAGGTCGACGAGGCGGTGGAGATCTTGTTGGCGGCGCAGGCGGCGCATTGGGCGCCCATCTCGCACCACGGCGTGCTGCACGACCGCGCCAGCTACCGGCACCACTGGTATGTGCTGGAACGCGCCTGGGTGACAGGCCAGCCCTTGCCGGCCGAGGTCGAGGAGCGCTTCTTCAGCGGGCTGTGATCAACGGCGCTTGATCAGCTGCGTGCAAGTGCGCGTTCGATGAACTGCTTCGGCACGGTGGGACGAGGCACGCGCACGTCGAACCAGGCACGCACGTCCTGTTCGAGCAGGAAGCCGTGCATGAAGTTGTAGATCGCCTTCTTGAGGGCCAGGCCCAGGCGGTCATGGTCGACGCCGGTGGGGTCGACGAAGCCCACGTCGTTGCGCGCAAAGGCGCCCTCGGGCAGCGGCACAAGCTCGATGCCGTATTCGGCCGGGTTCAAGCCCACCGGTGAATGCACCGTGCACGCAAAGCGGTGGAAGAAGCCCGAGTGGATGCAACCTTGCTCGAAGAGCTGGCGCACGTACTCCAGCGCGTCGACCGTGTCCTGCACGGTCTGCGTCGGGAAGCCATACATCAGGTAGGCGTGCACCATGATGCCGGCGTCAGCGAAGGCCCGCGTCACGCGCGCGACCTGCTCCACCGAGACGCCCTTTTTCATCAGTTGCAGCAGGCGGTCGGAGGCCACTTCCAGGCCACCGGAGATGGCGATGCAGCCACTGTCGGCGAGCAGTTCGCAGAGCTCTGGCGTGAAGGTTTTTTCGAAGCGAACATTGCCCCACCAGCTGATCTGCACACCACGGCGCAGCAGCTCTTCGGCCAGGGCGCGCAGCACCTTCGGGGGCGCGGCTTCGTCGACGAAGTGAAAGCCCGTCTGGCCGGTTTCGGCGACGATGGCCTCGATGCGGTCGACCAGCACGCTGGCCGACGCGGCCTCGTAGCGCGAGATGTAGTCGAGGCTGACATCGCAGAAGCTGCACTTCTTCCAGTAGCAACCGTGGGCCACCGTGAGCTTGTTCCAACGCCCGTCGGACCACAGCCGGTTCATGGGGTTGAGCATGTCCAGCAGCGACAGGTAGCTGTTGAGCGGCAGGCCTTCCCAGGTGGGCGTGCCGACTTCGTTGAAGGGCACGTCGGGCTCCTGCCATTTCATGAACTTCACCGCGCCCATGTCGTCGCGCACAAAGGTGCGCACCAGGCGCTCGCGGCTGCGTCGGCCTTGCACGTGTTCGAGCAGCGCCAACAGGGGCCGCTCGCCCGCATCGAGCGTGACGAAGTCGAAGAAATCGAAGACGCTGGGCTCGGCCAGGTCACGCAGCTCGGTGTTGACGAAGCCGCCGCCCAGCACGGTGACCACGTCCGGGCGATGCGCCTTGATGGCTTGGGCGATGCGGAAGGCCGCGTACACGTTGCCGGGAAACGGCGCGGACAGCAGCACCACCTTCGGCTGGTGGCGCTCCAGCGCCTGCAAGGTCAGCTCGGCAAGGGTTTCGTCGACCAGGTTGTGCGGCGCCGCCAAGGCCTGGGCCAGCGGCTCGAAGCTGGGCTGGCTCATGGCCAGTTGCTCGGCGTAGCGCACGAACTCGAAGCGCGGGTCGATGGCATCGCGCAGCACGTCGGCGAGGTCGTTGAGGTAGAGCGTGGCGATGTGGCGAGCGCGGTCTTGCAGGCCCAGGGCGCCGAAAGCCCAGGCGAGTGGATCGCCGCCGTCGTCATCGGCGAGCGCGCCCGCGTAGGCCTCCAGCGAGTTGAAGCGCGGGCCTTCCGGCAGGAAGCCTCGGCCGGCGATGCGGTGAGCCAGCGTGGCATCGCGCCCTTGCAGGAAGGCGATGACGCGATCGATGGTGGCGAGGTAGGCATCGGCCTGCTCGGCGAACGATCGCACAGGCGCACTCCACTCGCGCCGAGGCATGTTCTCGACCACGGCCTTCACTCGCGATAGCCCTTCGCGCGAGAGCAGGCGCAGCACGAGGCCCAGTGCCAGGTCTTCTTGCCCCGCCTCCACGCCTCGCGACCGCAAAAAACCCGTTAGGTAGGCGGTGGATGGATAAGGCGTGTTGAGCTGCGTCATCGGCGGGATGAGCGACAGCACGCGGACGGATTCGTGCGGCATGCAGGTGGGACGAGGCTGGAGAGGGTGCCGGCGGTGGCACGTGGGATGGCGCTTGGCGTGGCGCTTGGGGTGACGTGATTGTGCCAGCCGGGGCCGCGCGCCCGCCTTGTTCGAAAGCGGCGAGCCAACCGCGTGAATCCATCACGCAGTGGGCTGAAATGACCGCCTTCGCCCCCCGTTGGAGGGGGGAAGCACCGCCCACAAGCGCAGACCGAACCCCTAGCATCGAAACCGTTGTACATGCTGTAAGAGGGCACCATGAAACCCATCCGACTCGCCACCCTGTCTGTCCTGCTGCTTGCAGCCTTCACCGCCCGCGCTGAATCGCTGGTCGTCAATGGCTCGCTCAACGGCGGCATCGCCAACATGGACGTGCCAACCGGCTGGACGGTGCTGGAAGGCACGCCCGACACGATGGACCTGACGAGCAACGTCGGCGTGTCGGGCTGGCATTCCTTCAGCATGGCGCCCACGGCATCGCCGGATGGCGGCACCTGGGTCGGCATCGGCATCAACGGCAGCTACGTCGAGCGCTTCGGCCAGACCCTCAGCGGCCTGAACGTTGGCCAGACCTACACCGTGAGCTGGCAGGCCGCCAACTTCGGCATCAACAACCATGACAACTCTTACCTGGGCAGCAATGCCATCGGCGTGATGCTCGATGGCGCCAGCATCGGCCACGGAGCCACACTGAGCCTGTCTTCGAGCTGGCACACGGAGTCGCTGACCTTCGTTGCGACATCGGCCTCGCAGATGCTTTCGTTCCGCCTGGCCAATGCAGAAAAGGCTTACCTCGGCATCGACGGCATCTCGGTGAAGCTGGGTGGCGTGGCGCCGGCTGTTCCGGAACCATCGACCTGGGCGCTGATGGCCATGGGCTTGGTGGCAGCGGGCACGCTGCGCCGTCGCCAGGGCTGAGCGCCCTCGCCTCGCCGTTTCCCGGTTTCATCAGGGCCCTGTTCAGGGCCCTTTCAATTTGCGCCACAAGGTCGTGCGGCTGATGCCCAGCCGGCGGGCGGCCTCGGCGCGATCGCCATCGCAGGCGGCAAGCATCGCTTCGATGCGACGCTTCTCGTCTTGCGTGACGCCCCAGTTCAAGCGCTGCGGATCAGCCGCCTGGCTGGCAACTTCGGCGGGAAACACCTCGGGCGCCAGGCCGTGCAACAGCTTGTCGGCCTGTTCGGTGGTGTGCAGCACGGCCAGGTCTTCATCGCTCACGCACGCCAGCAGGCGCTCGATCACGTTGTCGAGTTCGCGCACGTTGCCAGGCCAGGTGTGGTGCGGCGCATGCCGCAGCAAGGCCGCAAGCAAGGGCGAGAAGGCTTGAGCGCGATGCAGCCACGCTGAACGATGGGCGGCCCCAGCGGCAGCACTCAAGCGAGCGAGATGCCTTTGCATCAGCGCCTGCGCGATGTCGGGCAGGTCTTCGAGCCGCTCGCGCAAGGCAGGCACCTCGATGCGCAGGATGTTGAGTCGGTAGTAAAGATCAAGCCGGAAGACGCCTTGCTCGACACGCGCGGCCAGGTCGCGGTGCGTGGCGGCGATCACCCTCACCTGCACCGGAACGGGCTCGGTCGCACCCACGCGCAGCACCTCGCGCTCTTGCAGCACACGCAGCAGGCGAGTCTGCAAGGGCAGCGGCATTTCGCCGATCTCGTCGAGGAAGATGGTGCCACGGTGCGCCGCCTCGAACAGGCCCACCTTGCCACCCCGGCGCGCACCGGTGAAGGCGCCTTCTTCGTAACCGAACAGCTCGCTCTCCAGCAGGGTCTCGCTCATGGCCGCGCAGTTGACTGCCACGAAAGGCATGTCGCGGCGCTCGCTGGCGCGGTGGATGCCCTGCGCGACGAGCTCCTTGCCAGTGCCGCTTTCGCCCAGCAGCAGCACGGTGGCAGGGCTTCGCGCGCAACGCTCGGCCAGCACCTGCACGCGCCGGGCCGCCTCGCTTCGCCCAACGAAGCCCGCCAGCTCGTAGCGTGAGCGCGCCGCCTGATGCGGCTGGATGCGTGCGCGAATGTGGCGATCAACCCGCTGGATGGAGATCGGGTCCTGCGCGGTGAGCACCGCGCCAGTGAGCACGCCCTGCTCGACGATGGGCTGGCGGCTGACGATCAAGGCCTTGCCCTTGACACGCTCGATGGACTCCAGCTCCGGCTGGCCCAGCTGCAAGGTGGCTTGCAGGCTGAGCTCCGGGCAGACGCGCCCGAGCACCTGCCCCAGCCATTCGGTGGGCGCCACGCCCAGCCACTGCGCCATGCGCGGGTTGAGGGTGAGGATGCGTTCGTCGCGGTCCACCGCGATCACACCGTCGCTGACCTGCGCCAGGATGGTGTTGAGCCGCTCGCGCTTGGCCTGCTCGATGCGCGCCGCACGCGCCACATCGACGGCATCTTCAAGCGCCGCACGCACCGCATCCATCGAGTAAAGGAACAAGCCCGGCAGGCCAAGTTGCTCGGCCACATCCACGGCCACGCCGCTGCCCACCACCACGCCCACGCCGGCTTGCTGCAACTCGCGCACGCAGGCGCGGGCTTCGTCTTCGGTGCGGTAGCTGCGCTGCGCCACGTCGAAGTCGAACAGGCGGTCGAAGCGGCTGAGGTCTGGCGCCATGCCTTCGTAGGTGACCAGGCCGATGCGGTCGGCGAGGCGGCGCGCCTGCGACAGCGCCTGCATCAGATCGAACCCGCCCACCTTGACCAGCACAACGGGCACATCCAGGTGCTGGCGCAGGTAACCGCCGTTGGAGCCAGCAGCCACCACCACGTCGACGGGTTGCTGCGCCTGCAAGGCTTTGACGCGCGCCACCGCCTGCTCGAAGCCCACGTCCAGCACGTCCACGCCAGCGCGATCGGCCACGTCGGGCGCCAACTCCTGCAGCATCTTGTTGATGCGGCGATAGCCCACGGCGACGATGCGCGGCGGGGCGCTGGGCTGGGTCGGGCGCCAGGCAGGCAACGGCGTGATCAGGTCATCCGCAGGGTCAGGTGGCGAGGGCATGGATGGATGGGACGAACGTGGATGGGCACCGCCATGGGGAGCGGCCGTTGCACCATTGTTTCACGTTTCACGAAATAAGTTTCATTGATGAAACACGACCTCCACTTTGTCGCGCCACCCAGAATGCCTCAGCGCCCCTGGTGCTCAATCAAATCAAGGACTTACCCCAAGTGCGCACCGTCCGCGTCTCGCCATGATCGCCCTGGCACACGCGTTGCGCAGTCGGTGTGAACCACCTCGAGCCGGCAGGCCCCAAAGCCCCGGCCACACTCACGGAGATCCACATGGCTCAACTCTCTGCCGGCGCCCGTTTCCGCCAGGCCCTGAAGGAAGAAGCGCCCCTGCAAGTCATGGGCACCATCAACGCGAACCACGCGCTGCTGGCCCAGCGCGCAGGCTTCAAGGCCATCTACCTCTCGGGTGGCGGCGTGGCTGCGGGCTCGCTGGGCCTGCCGGACCTGGGCATCAGCGGCCTGGAAGACGTGCTCATCGACGTGCGCCGCATCACCGATGTGTGCGACACCCCGCTGCTGGTCGACATCGACACCGGCTTCGGCCCCAGCGCCTTCAACATCGAGCGCACGGTCAAGAGCCTGATCAAGGCCGGCGCCGCCGCCTGCCACATCGAGGACCAGGTCGGCGCCAAGCGCTGCGGCCACCGCCCCGGCAAAGAAATCGTCACCACCGAAGAGATGGTCGACCGCGTCAAGGCCGCAGCCGACGCCAAGACGGACAAGGACTTCTTCCTGATCGCCCGCACGGACGCCATCCAGGTGCACGGCGTGGACGCCGCCATCGAGCGCGCGATCAAATGCGTCGAGGCCGGTGCCGACGGCATCTTCGCCGAAGCCGCCTACGACCTCGATACCTACAAGAAGTTCGTTGACGCCGTGAAGGTGCCCGTGCTGGCCAACATCACCGAGTTCGGCAAGACGCCACTGTTCAGCGTCGACGACCTGCGTCCCACCGGCGTGGGCATGGTGCTCTACCCGCTGTCGGCCTTCCGGGCCATGAACAAGGCCGCCGAAGCTGTCTACACTGCCATCCGACGCGACGGCCATCAGCGCAACGTGGTCGACATCATGCAGACCCGCGAAGAGCTGTACGACCGCATCGGCTACCACGCCTTCGAGGGCAAGCTCGACGCGCTGTTCGCCGCCAAAAAGTGATCCTTTCATCCCCACTGCCTTCATTTGGAGAGACGCACCATGAGCGCCACCCCTGAGACCACCACGCCCGGTTTCAAGCCCAAGAAGTCGGTCGCCCTGTCGGGCACCGCCGCCGGCAACACCGCCCTGTGCACCGTGGGCCGCACTGGCAATGACCTGGCCTACCGCGGCTACGACATCCTCGACATCGCCACCACCTGCGAGTTCGAGGAAATCGCCCACTTGCTGGTGCATGGCAAGCTGCCCAACGTGGCCGAACTGGCCGGCTACAAGGCCAAGCTCAAGGCCCTGCGCGGCCTGCCCGCCGCCGTGAAGGTGGCCCTGGAGCAACTGCCTCCCTCGAGCCACCCGATGGACGTGATGCGCACCGGGGTGTCCGTGCTGGGCTGCGTCAAGCCCGAGAAGGAAGACCACAACCACCCCGGCGCCCGCGACATCGCCGACAAGCTGATGGCCTCGCTGGGATCGATGCTGCTGTACTGGTACCACTTCGCCTACAACGGCAAGCGCATCGAAGTCGAGACCGACGACGACTCCATCGGCGGCCACTTCCTGCACCTGCTGCATGGCGAGAAGCCGCGTGACAGCTGGGTGCGCGCGATGCACACCTCGCTCATCCTCTACGCCGAGCACGAGTTCAACGCCTCGACCTTCACCTCGCGCGTGGTGGCCGGCACCGGCTCCGACATGTACTCGGCCCTGTGCGGCGGCATCGGCGCCCTGCGCGGCCCCAAGCACGGTGGCGCCAACGAAGTGGCCTTCGAAATCCAGAAGCGCTACGACAACCCCGATGAGGCCGAGGCCGACATCCGCGCCCGCGTCGAGAAGAAGGAAGTCGTGATCGGCTTCGGTCACCCCGTCTACACCGTGAGCGACCCGCGCAACGTGGTCATCAAGAAGGTGGCCCACGACCTGAGCGCCGAACAGAGCAACATGAAGATGTACAACATCGCCGAGCGCCTGGAATCGGTGATGTGGGAAATCAAGAAGATGTTCCCCAACCTCGACTGGTTCAGCGCCGTGAGCTACCACATGATGGGCGTGCCCACCGACATGTTCACGCCGCTGTTCGTGATCGCACGCACCAGCGGCTGGTCGGCCCACGTGATCGAGCAGCGCATCGACGGCAAGATCATCCGCCCGAGCGCCAACTACACCGGCCCCGAAGACCAGGCCTTCGTGCCGCTGAAGGACCGCAAGTAAGCTGGCCTTCGAGAGGCGCCACATTGCCAAGGGTGATGTGGCGCCTTTTTTGATCCCACCGCCCACCTCTCCCCGACGCCATCGCCCCACGCCATGAACACGTCCTACCGCAAGCCGCTGCCCGGCACGAACCTCGACTACTTCGACACGCAAGCCGCCGTCGAAGCCATCCAGCCCGGCGCCTGGGCCACCCTGCCCTACACCTCGCGCGTGCACGCCGAGAACATCGTTCGCAAGGCCGATCCAGCCATCGTCACCGATTGCCTGAAGCAAATCATCGAGCGCAAGCGCGACCTGGACTTCCCCTGGTTCCCCGCTCGCGTGGCCTGCCACGACATCCTGGGCCAGACCGCGCTGGTGGACCTGGCCGGCTTGCGCGACGCCATCGCCAAGGAAGGCGGCGACCCGGCCAAGGTGAACCCCGTGGTGCCCGTGCAGTTGATCGTCGACCACTCGCTGGCCGTGGAGTGCGGCGGCTTCGACCCGCAAGCCTTCCAGAAGAACCGCGACATCGAAGAGCGCCGCAACGAAGACCGCTTCCACTTCATCGAGTGGACGAAAAAGGCCTTCGCCAACGTGGACGTGATCCCCGCTGGCAACGGCATCATGCACCAGATCAACCTGGAGAAGATGTCGCCGGTGATCCATGCCGACAAGGGCGTGGCCTACCCCGACACCTGCGTCGGCACCGACTCGCACACCCCGCACGTGGACGCCCTGGGCGTGATCGCCATCGGCGTGGGCGGGCTCGAAGCCGAGAACGTGATGCTGGGCCGCGCCTCGTGGATGCGCCTGCCTGAAATCGTCGGCGTGAAACTGACCGGCCAACGCCAGCCTGGCATCACCGCCACCGACGTGGTGCTGGCCCTGACCGAGTTCCTGCGCAAGAACAAGGTGGTGGGTGCTTACCTCGAATTCCACGGTGAAGGCGCATCGAAGCTCACCATCGGCGACCGCGCCACCATCTCGAACATGGCGCCCGAATACGGCGCCACCGCCGCCATGTTCAGCATCGACGAGCAGACGCTGGAGTACCTGACGCTGACCGGCCGCAGCGCGGAGCAGGTCAAGCTGGTCGAGACCTACGCCAAGACTGCTGGCCTGTGGTCTGACACGCTGAAGAACGCCGTCTACGAACGCAACCTCGAATTCGACCTGTCGAGCGTGGTGCGCAACATGGCCGGCCCGTCGAACCCGCATGCCCGCGTGGCCACCGCCGACCTGGCCACCAAGGGCATCGCCGGCAAGTGGCAGATGCCGGCTGCCGGCGAAGGCACCATGCCCGATGGCGCCGTGATCATCGCCGCCATCACCAGCTGCACCAACACTTCCAACCCGCGCAACGTGATCGCCGCCGCGCTGCTGGCCCGCAACGCCAACAAGCTGGGCCTGACGCGCAAGCCCTGGGTCAAGTCCTCGCTGGCCCCCGGCTCGAAGGCCGTCGAGCTCTACCTCAAGGAAGCCAACCTGCTCGGCGACCTCGAAAAACTCGGCTTCGGCATCGTCGCCTTCGCCTGCACCACCTGCAATGGCATGTCGGGCGCGCTCGATCCGAAGATCCAGCAAGAGATCATCGACCGCGATCTGTATGCCACCGCCGTGCTCTCGGGCAACCGCAACTTCGACGGCCGCATCCACCCGTATGCCAAGCAGGCCTTCCTGGCCTCGCCGCCGCTGGTGGTTGCCTACGCCATCGCCGGCACCGTGCGCTTCGACATCGAGAACGACGTGTTGACGGTCGTGGACGGCAAGGAGATCCGCCTGAAGGACATCTGGCCTTCTGACGAAGAGATCGACGCCGTGGTCAAGACCGCCGTCAAGCCCGAGCAGTACCGCGCCGTTTACGAGCCCATGTTTGCCATCCAGGCCGACAAGGGCGAGAAGGTCAGCCCGCAGTACGACTGGCGCCCGATGTCGACCTACATCCGCCGCCCGCCCTACTGGGACACCGAAGGCGTCGGCGCCCTGGCTGCCACCCCGCGCACCTTGAAAGGCATGCGCCCGCTGGCCATCCTGCCGGACAACATCACCACCGATCACCTCTCGCCTTCGAACGCGATCCTGATGAACTCGGCCGCCGGTGAGTACCTGCACAAGATGGGCCTGCCGGAAGAGGACTTCAACTCCTACGCCACCCACCGAGGTGACCACCTCACCGCCATGCGCGCCACCTTCGCCAACCCCACGTTGAAAAACGAAATGGTTCGCAAGGAAGACGGCAGCATCAAGGTGGGCTCGTGGGCCCGCGTGGAGCCCGAAGGCCAGGTGATGCGCATGTGGGAGGCCATGGAGACCTACCTCAACCGCCGTCAACCGCTGATCATCGTCGCCGGCGCCGACTATGGCCAGGGCTCCTCGCGCGACTGGGCCGCCAAGGGCGTGCGCCTGGCCGGCGTGGAAACCGTGGTCGCCGAAGGCTTTGAGCGCATCCACCGCACCAACCTGATCGGCATGGGCGTGCTGCCCCTGGAGTTCAAACCGGGCACCACCCGCCTGACCCTGGGCCTGGACGGCACCGAGACCTTCGACGTGGAAGGCGATCGCCAGCCACGCGCCGAGCTCACGCTGGTCATCCATCGCAAGAACGGCGAGACCGTCAAGGTGCCCGTGACCAGCCGACTGGACACGGCCGAAGAAGTGTCGGTGTACGAAGCCGGAGGCGTGCTGCAACGCTTCGCGCAAGACTTCCTGGCCGCGAATAAGGCCGGGTGATCGAGCCCTGAGCGCCACCGAAGCGCGTCCAGGGCTTCACACCTTGGACGCGCTCGGCCTGCGCTGACAGCCTCACCCTCAGCCCTCGTCCTCAGAACGTGGCCCAAGCGTTGCTGGCTGACTCTGACTGCGCCGGCGTGAGACGCGCGGCTGCGGCTCCCGCCGCCATCCCGGCCCCTGCGACCGGATGAGCCGAGGCAGACGCTTCGTTCAGCTTGAACACCGCCACCGCGTCCACGAGTTGCTGGGCCTGCGTCTTGAGACTTTCGGCGGCGGCGGCACTTTCTTCCACCAGGGCGGCGTTCTGCTGGGTCACCTGATCCATCTGGTTGATGGCCGTGCTCACCTGCTGGATGCCCGTGCTTTGCTCCACGCTGGCCGAACTGATTTCCGCAACCAGATCGCTGACCCGCTTGATGGCGCCGACGATTTCGGCCATGGTCTTGCCCGCCTGGTCCACCAGCACCGAGCCTTGCTCGACCTGATCGACGCTGCGGCCGATGAGGGCCTTGATCTCCTTGGCCGCCTCGGCGCTGCGCTGCGCCAGCGTGCGCACCTCTCCGGCCACCACGGCGAAGCCGCGTCCCTGTTCACCGGCGCGCGCGGCCTCCACCGCCGCGTTCAAGGCCAGGATGTTGGTCTGGAAGGCGATGCCATCGATCACACCGATGATGTCGCCGATCTTGCGGCTGCTGTCGCTGATGCCCTGCATGGTGACCACCACCTGGCCCACCACCTCGCCGCCCTGGGCCGCCACCGCCGAGGCGCCTTGCGCCAGTTGATTGGCGAGCTTGGCGCTGTCGGTGTTGTCACGCACCGTTGAGCCGATCTGGGTCATGCTCGCCGAGGTCTGCTGCAAGGCGCTGGCCTGTTCCTCGGTGCGCTGGCTCAAGTCCTGGTTGCCCTGTGCGATCTCCGCGCTGGCGGTGGCCACGCTCATGGCGTTGGCGCGCACCTGAGACACCACACCCGTCAAAGAAGCCTGCATGGACGACATTGCGCTCAGCAGAGGGCTGAACTCGTCACGCTGCTCATCGGTCACCGCCGCAGAGAAGTCACCCGCCTTCACCCGGTCGGCCACCGTCTGCGCCAACGCCACGCGGTTGCGCAGCGAGCGCGCCATCAACAACGAGAACGCCACCAGGCCACAAGCCACCACGGAGACCAAGGCCGAGAGCTGCAAGCGGATGCTGTCCACGTTGGTGCCGATCGTGCTCACGTCTGCGCCCAGCACCGCGGTCTGGCGGTCGCGCTCCTCGCTCAGCCATTTCTGGATCTTCGCGAACTGGGGCGTCGTGGTCTCGCGCAACATCGCCCGAGCCTCTTCGTGCTTGCCTGCCCGAATGAGTTGGAGGTTCTTCTCCGCCACCGGCCAAGAGACTTCCTGCAGATCCAGCCAATCGCGCTTGAAAGCATCTCGGCCAGCCTGATCCGTGATTTCAGCGAGGAAATCAGAATCATTCTTGGATATTTGCTCGCGCTTTTTCTGAATCGAGCCAGCAGCGGCCTCGATTTGGGCGGCGCTATCGGCCAGCATCGCCTGCCGGATGTCTGACAGCGCCTGCGAAACCTTCAATTCGGTGCTGGCGATCAGGCTCAACTGAAACACCTTGACCTTGCCTGTTCGGTTGGTCAGGTCACGCACCTCGCCCAATTGCTGCCAGGCGCTGGCGGCAACCCCGAAAAGCGAGACGATGAGAACGAACGAAACCCCGTAGAGGCGTTGACTCAAACTGGTCTTGGGAAAGAATGACATGCGAAATTCCTCGAATAACCGGGCTCACACCCGAACGGACAATCGATGCGCTCCAGCGCGCAGCGCCAAGTCGCCGCCGGATGCACCCAGGGGAACCATGTTCCAGCCAAGTTGCGCGAGAGGGTGAAACCGGTTTGGGTTGCGAACATTTCAACGGGGATTTGATTTCCATCAAGAAACCCACCAGAAACAGCACCAAACCAACCCGATGCACCAGACCTCCGCGACCGGAAGCCAGGAATAAAACCCCTCTCACACCTGACTCAACGTGGTTTGTACCAAATGATGGTCCGGAAATAGCAGCCAATATCAGCAAAAAGACACAATTTCGGCCACCGAATCAAAGCCCTCTCCCGCATGAATATCAAAATGGCACACCCATTGTCCCGTTTTGAAACACCTGTGCGATGAAATGATTCACCGGCCTTTCACGAAAACACGCATGCGTCCATGCCAGCCACGCAGATCCCCGGCAGGCGAGGGCCAGAGCCAGACGAAAGCCAAGAGGGTCTGTAACATGTCGGCTGAACCGGAACCAGGCCACCAGGCCGCCGCCCTCCCTTCCGCAAAGACTCAACGGCGTCATCCCATGCCTCACGCACCCCAAATCAAGATCCCCGCCACCTACATCCGTGGCGGCACCAGCAAGGGCGTCTTCTTCCGCCTGCAAGACCTGCCCGCCTCGTGCCAGCAACCGGGCGAAGCGCGCGACAAGCTCTTCATGCGCGTCATCGGCAGCCCCGACCCCTACGCGGCCCACATTGACGGCATGGGCGGGGCCACGTCCAGCACCAGCAAATGCGTGATCCTGTCCAAGTCCAGCGTGCCCGATCACGATGTGGACTACCTCTACGGCCAGGTCTCCATCGACAAGCCCTTTGTCGACTGGAGCGGCAACTGCGGCAACCTCTCTACTGCGGCCGGCGCCTTCGCCATCCACGCCGGGCTGGTTGACGCATCGCGCATCCCGCAAGGCCCTGAAGGCGGCGTTGCCGTGGTGCGCATCTGGCAGGCAAACATCCAGAAAACCATCATCGCCCACGTGCCCGTCACCAATGGCCAGGTGCAGGAAACCGGCGACTTCGAACTCGACGGCGTGACCTTCCCCGCCGCCGAGATCGTGCTCGAATTCATGGACCCGTCCGACGATGGCGACGAAGGCGGCTCGATGTTCCCCACCGGCAACCTAGTGGATGAGCTGGACGTGCCTGGCGTGGGCACCTTCAAGGCCACGATGATCACGGCGGGCATCCCCACCGTGTTCGTCAACGCGAAAGACATCGGCTACACCGGCACCGAACTGCGCGAGCACATCAACAGCGACGCCGAAGCCCTCAAACGCTTCGAGGCCATCCGCGTGGCCGGCGCCCTGCGCATGGGCCTGATCAAGACACCCGAAGAGGCCGCCACCCGCCAGCACACGCCCAAGATCGCCTTCGTGGCACCGCCCACCCCCTACAAGGCTTCGAGCGGCAAGGCCATCGAAGCTGCCGACGTGGACCTGCTGGTGCGCGCCCTCTCGATGGGCAAGCTGCACCACGCCATGATGGGCACCTGCGCGGTGGCCATCGGCACGGCAGCCGCCATCCCTGGCACCCTGGTCAACCTGGCGGCCGGCGGCGGCGAGCGCGAGGCCGTCCGCTTCGGCCACCCCTCGGGCACGCTGCGCGTGGGAGCCCAGGCCAAACAGGTGGGCGGCCAGTGGACGGTGACCAAGGCCATCATGAGCCGCAGCGCCCGCGTCCTGATGGAAGGCTGGGTGCGCGTGCCGGGCGACGCCTTCTGAGCGGGGGGCACACCGCGCCTGCCGAACGAACTGACACATCCATGGGGCTTTTTCGGTTCCACGCCCCCATGGATCGGTGGCAAGATGATCGCTTCGGTGTCGCTCTCACCTCCCGGATTTTTCACAGCATGAACGCTTCCACGCTCGCCCGCCGCACTCAGCGCATCCGCACCCTGGCCCTGTCCGCCGGACTGATGATTGGCATCGCCGCTGCAGCCATCGGGCCCCAGCTAGTCCACGCCTCCACCTCGGTGAAGGCGTCGAAATCCGTCCTCAAGCGCGCGGCCCAGCCGGTTGAACAACCCCTCCAGCTTGCTGCCGCCACCCCCGAGCAGCTCGCCGCCCAGGAGCGCGTGCTGCTAGGCACCTACAACTGCGAGTTCGGCCAGCACATCGTCGTGCAGCGCAACGAGGAGAACCCAGGCTACGTCGACCTCACCCTGGGCAAGCAAAAGTGGCTGATGAAGCCCGTGCTGTCGGCCACCGGCGCCACGCGCCTCGAAGACGTGCGTGGCCAGGCCCTGCTGGTGCAGATCCTGACCAAATCCATGGTGCTCGACACCAAGACCGGTAAGCGCCTGGTCGACGCCTGCGTGCACGAAGTGCAGCGCAAGGCCGAGGCCGACCTGGCCGCCCAACCGGTGCGCGCGTCGCTCTTCGACGCCCCGCGCTGAAAAATCCCCCTCATCCGTCGCGTGAAGTCCATTGATTTCACGCGCGCGTGGTGACATTCACCGCGGTGTGGGCGAAAATAGCAGGCTGCACGGAAATTGCATTTCCATGTGGCTGGAACGCTTGATTCGCCCCACCGCGGTGATTTTTTGTGCGCCGTCCATGTGCCTGCATGTGCTTTCCATGTCGCTTCCCATGCGCCCTTTGCGTGCCTGACACGTTTTTTGCCCCTCAAACCAGGTGAACACCATGTTGCAAGCCTATCGCCAACACGTTGCCGAACGCGCCGCCCTTGGCATCCCCCCTCTGGCTCTGTCCGCGCCCCAAGTCGCCGACCTGATCGAGCTGATCAAGAACCCGCCCGCTGGCGAAGATGCCTTCCTGCTGGACCTGCTCACCCACCGCGTGCCCCCCGGCGTGGACGACGCCGCCAAGGTCAAGGCTTCCTTCCTGTCGGCCGTGGCGCACGGTGACATCGCCGTCAAGCTGATCTCCAAGGCCAAGGCCACCGAACTGCTGGGCACCATGGTGGGCGGCTACAACGTCAAGCCCCTGATCGACCTGCTGTCCGACGCCGAAGTCGGCGCTGTGGCCGCAGAAGCGCTCAAGAAGACCCTGCTGATGTTCGACGCCTTCCACGACGTCGCCGAGCTGGTCAAGTCGGGCAACGCCAACGCCAAGGCCGTGATGCAGTCGTGGGCCGACGCCGAGTGGTTCACCAGCCGCCCCGAAGTCGCCAAGAAGATCACCGTGACCGTGTTCAAGGTGCCTGGCGAGACCAACACCGACGACCTGTCGCCCGCTCCCGATGCATGGAGCCGTCCTGACATCCCGATGCACTATCTGGCGATGCTCAAGAACACCCGTCCTGACGCGGCCTTCAAGCCCGAGGAAGACGGCAAGCGCGGCCCGATCCAGTTCATCGAAGACCTGAAGAAGAAGGGCAACCTGGTGGCTTACGTCGGCGACGTGGTCGGCACCGGTTCCTCGCGCAAGTCGGCCACCAACAGCGTGATCTGGGCCACTGGCGAAGACATCCCCTTCGTGCCCAACAAGCGCTTCGGCGGCGTCACGCTCGGCGGCAAGATCGCCCCCATCTTCTTCAACACGCAGGAAGACTCTGGCTCGCTGCCCATCGAAGTGGACGTGTCCGCCTTCGAAATGGGTGACGTGATCGACATCTTCCCGTACGACGGCAAGATCGAGAAGGGCGGCAAGGTTGTCACCGAGTTCGCCCTGAAGTCGCAAGTGCTGCTCGACGAAGTGCGCGCTGGCGGCCGCATCAACCTGATCATCGGCCGCTCGCTGACCGGCAAGGCCCGTGAGTTCCTCGGCCTGCCCGCTTCCACCCTGTTCCGCCTGCCCCAGGCACCGAAGGACAGCGGCAAGGGCTTCACCCTGGCCCAGAAGATGGTCGGCCGCGCCTGCGGTCTGCCCGAAGGCCAAGGCGTGCGTCCCGGCACCTACTGCGAACCCAAGATGACCACCGTCGGTTCGCAAGACACCACCGGTCCGATGACCCGCGACGAGCTGAAGGACCTGGCCTGCCTGGGCTTCAGCGCTGACCTCGTCATGCAATCGTTCTGCCACACGGCCGCTTACCCCAAGCCCGTGGACGTGAAGATGCACCGCGAGCTGCCCGCCTTCATCAGCAACCGCGGCGGCGTGGCCCTGCGTCCGGGCGACGGCGTGATCCACTCGTGGCTGAACCGCCTGCTGCTGCCCGACACCGTCGGCACCGGTGGCGACTCGCACACCCGCTTCCCCATCGGCATCTCCTTCCCCGCTGGTTCGGGCCTGGTCGCCTTCGGCGCCGCCACCGGCGTGATGCCGCTGGACATGCCTGAGTCGGTGCTGGTGCGCTTCAAGGGCAAGATGCAGCCCGGCGTCACCCTGCGTGACCTGGTGCATGCCATCCCCCTGTACGCCATCAAGGCTGGTCTGCTGACCGTGGCCAAGGCCGGCAAGAAGAACATCTTCTCGGGCCGCATCCTCGAAATCGAAGGCCTGCCTGACCTGAAGGTCGAGCAAGCGTTCGAGCTGTCCGACGCTTCGGCTGAACGTTCGGCCGCTGGTTGCACCATCAAGCTGAACAAGGAACCGGTTGCCGAGTACCTGAAGTCGAACATCGTTCTGATGAAGAACATGATCGCCGACGGTTACGCCGACGCCCGCACCCTGCAGCGCCGCATCGACGCCCAGGAAGCCTGGTTGGCCAACCCGCAACTGCTGGAGGCCGACAAGGACGCCGAGTACGCCGCCGTCATCGAGATCGACCTGGCCGACATCAAAGAGCCGATCGTCTGCTGCCCGAACGACCCGGACGACGCCAAGTTCCTGTCCGAAGTGGCCGGCACCAAGATCGACGAAGCCTTCATCGGTTCGTGCATGACCAACATCGGTCACTTCCGTGCCGCCGGCAAGCTGCTGGAAGGCAAGAAGGACATCCCGGTGCGCCTGTGGGTGGCTCCGCCGACCAAGATGGACGCCGCCGAGCTGACCAAGGAAGGCTTCTACAACACCTTCGGCCAAGCCGGTGCCCGCACCGAAATGCCTGGCTGCTCGCTGTGCATGGGCAACCAGGCTCAGATCAAGGAAGGCTCGACCTGCATCTCCACCTCGACCCGCAACTTCCCGAACCGCCTGGGCAAGAACACCAACGTGTTCCTGGGCTCGGCCGAGCTGACCGCCGTGGCCTCGAAGCTGGGCAAGCTGCCGACCCCGGCCGAGTACATGGCTGAAATCGGTGTGGTGGCCAAGGACGCAGACAACGTCTACAAGTACATGAACTTCAACCAGATCGAAGAGTACGTGGAGACCGCCAAGGGCGTGACGGCAGCCTGAGTTCGCTCATTGCCTCCGGCCTGACCTTGCGAAAGGTTGGGCCCCTTGCGAAACCCGCCCGGGCAACCTGGCGGGTTTTTTCTTGGGGCTGCTTGCGCAGCTCAAACTGGCAAGCCGTGCAGCGCCCGCGCCTTGCGGCACTTCTCATCGCCCATCTGCAGTTCCTTGCAGGTTGACGAGCGCAGGGGGTGGATGGTGCAGCTCACGCGCTGCCCGATCTCGCCGGCCAGCGCCACACAACGCGGCGGCTTGACCCCGGTGCCCACCATGCAGCGCAGCGTCGGGGTCACCTTCTCGGTCAGGGCGGCGGGCACGGTGCCGCCCGGGCCATCGTCGGCCTCGGCCCAGTAGAAAGACACACGGTAGGTGGCGCAGCAGGCGCCACAGTCCTGGCAGTCCCAGTCAGGTGTCGGCATCGGATCCATGGATGGTCCTCTCGGCATGCTTCAGCTTTGCCTGGCTTGATCGCGAGTTGGGCGACGCGGTACAACCGCGCAGGACCAACTCGTCACAGCGCGCCTCAGAAGCCGCCGCGCTCCAGCCACGCTTCCAGCATCTCGAAACGGTCGAAGCCCCAGAAGGGCTCGCCATCGACGATGACGAAGGGGCTGCCGAACACGCCACGGGCCTCGGCGGCGCCGACCTCGTGCTTGAGCTGATCCTTCACGGCGGGGTCGGCCATGCCCTCGGCGATGGCCTCGGCATCGAGCCCTTCGGCTTTGGCCACCGCGCACACCACATCGGCCTCGCCGATGTTCTGCCCCTCGACGTAATAGGCGCGGTAGAGCGCCAGCGTCAGCTTCTTGGCGGCCTGCTCGTCGCTGCGGGACACGAACAGCACCGCACGCGCCGGGTTGTGCGAAGCGATCGGGAACACCGAAGGCGTCTTGAACGGGATGCCAGTGAGGCGGGAGATGCGGTCCCAGTCGCGCTTGACGTAGTCGCGCTTGAGCGGCACCTGCGTCAGCGGCAGCACGCCCGTGCTCTTGAAGATGACGCCCAGCAGCAGCGGGTGCCAATCGACCGTGCGGCCGTGGCGCTGGGCCAGGGCCTCGATGCGCTCGGCCGCGAAATAGCCATAGGGCGAAGAGAACTCGAAGTAGAAATCGATGGCGGCGGGCATGGGCTGGGGCTCGATGCGGACATGGGAAATGGGGTTTTCAAGCCTAGCACGAAGACCCTTGATCGCCTCTTGGTGTCTTGTTCTCGCCCCCGGGACGCACAGCATGCCTGACTGTCCGCTGAAACCCCACACAACACCCTATTCCTGCGCGACGGACGCTGCGCGATATTGGGGCCGCCACAGATTCCGATTGGCCGGCTCCTTGCAAGGCTGGCCCCGAAACACGAGATGAAACACCAGGCTGAGATCGCCACGCCCGCCCGCGTTTATCGCGGCGCCACCGCCGAAGCACGCCGAGAACAGCGCCGCACCAAGCTGATCGAAGCCGCGCTGGATTGTTTCGCCTCACGCGGGGTGGTCCACACCACCATGCGCGACATCTGCTCTCAAGCGCGCCTGACCGATCGCTACTTCTACGAGTCTTTCCGCAACACCAAAGACGCCTACGAGGCCGTCTACGCCTGGCAAAAAGGGTTGCTCGTGGCGCACGTTGCCGACGCGATGAACGCCGCCCCCACCACCTTGATGGGCCAAGCCGAAGCCGGCCTCACTGCCTTCTACGCATTCTTGAGGGAAGACGCTCGGCGCGCCCACGTGCTGCTCATCGACGGGTTCACCGGTGCGGCCTCACCCAACGCCGAGGGCGCCCAGGAAGCCCTGGCGCAGTACATCCCGCTGATCAAGGCAACCGCGCAGCGGCTCTACCCCCGCATGAAGCGAGGTTTCGACATCGACATGATGGGCCGAGGCCTGCTGGGCATGGCCGTGCAAGTCGGCATCGCGTGGTCGCGCGGCGGCTACGCCCAGCCGCTCGAAGAGGTTGTGTCTTACAACCTCTGTGCCTGGGACGGGCTGAATCGGTGGGTGGAAGAGATGGTGGGGATGGCCAAGGCGGCTTGAGGACCCCTCAGGCAGCTAGACCGCAAGGCAGCAGGATAATCGCCGTTTTATGGCTTTCGCAGGTCGGGTGCGCCCGCCTGCCCGCTGTGCATGCCTGATTCGGCCCCTCTGTCAGCCTCTTCGTCCAGCCATCTTCGCGGGGCCCACGCCCGCTCAGGCCGTGCTCCTCAGAGCGGCGCCATCCTCACGGCCGCGCTCGTGGCCCTGGCCGCTGGCGCCATCGCGGCGCTGGCCTTGCTGGTGACGGCGGTGGTGCTTTACCCGCAGTTGCCCGACACCAGCGGCCTGGCGCATTACCAGCCCAAACAGCCCTTGCGCGTCTACACCGCCGACGGGGTCGAGATCGGCGGCTTCGGCAGCGAGAAGCGGCAATTCGTGCCCTTCGAGCAGATCCCCAAGCTGATGCGCGACAGCCTGCTCGCCGTGGAAGACAGCCGCTTCTACGATCACCACGGCATCGACCCCATCGGGGTGCTGCGCGCTGTGGTGGCGAACCTGACAGGCGGGCGCACGCAAGGCGCGTCCACCATCACCCAGCAGGTGGCGCGCACCTTTTTCCTCACGCGTGAGAAAACGCTCACGCGCAAGATCAAGGAGGCGATGCTGTCGCTGAAGATCGAGCACGAGTTGAGCAAGGACCAGATCCTCACGCTCTACATGAACCAGATCTACCTGGGCGCGCGCTCATATGGCTTCGCCGAGGCCGCGCAGACCTACTATGGCAAGCCCTTGAGCGCCCTCACCCCGGCCGAGTGCGCCATGCTCGCGGGCCTGCCGCAAAACCCCGCGAACGCCAACCCGATCAAGAACCCGGCGCGAGCCCGCGCGCGCCAACTGGTAGCGCTGTCACGCATGCACACCGAGGGCGTGATCACCGACGCGCAATACGAGGCCGCCAAGGCCGAGAAGCCCTCGCTGCGCGCCCCCGGCGAGGCCGAGGTTCACGCCGAGTACGTGGCCGAGATGGCGCGAGCCCAGGTCTACGCGCAATACGGCGAGCAGGCCTACACCAGCGGCATGAAGGTGGTGACGACGTTGCGCGCCGCCGAGCAGCAGGCCGCGTGGAAGGCCCTGCGCAAGACCCTCATCGACCGCGAGCTGAGCCTGGCCTGGCGCGGCCCCGAAGGCCATGAAGACCTGGACCGCGACCTGGCGGACGCCGACCCCGCTGTCTCGCAGGTGCTGAACGACTACAACGACGACGAGATGCTGCAGGTGGCCGTGGTCACGCAGGCCTCGCCGAAGCAGGTGACGGTGGTGCTGGCCAGCGGCGAGGTGATCCCCGTGAGCGGCAAGGGCCTGCGCCAGGCGCAAGCTGGCCTTGCCGCCAAGGCGGGTGAGACGCTCAAGCTGCGCCGGGGCTCGGTGGTGCGCGTGGTGCAGCAAGGCAGTACGTGGGTCATCACGCAATGGCCCGAGGCCGAAGGCGCCCTGGTGGCGCTCGACCCTCGCGATGGCGAGGTGCATGCCCTGGTCGGCGGCTTCGACTTCCAGCGCAGCCAGTTCAACCACGTCACCCAAGGGTGGCGCCAACCGGGCTCAAGCTACAAGCCCTTCCTGTACGCGGCCGCGCTCGAAAACGGCGTGATGCCCGAGACCGTTGTCAACGACGCGCCGCTCACCGTGGGCGACTGGAGCCCCTCGAACGCCGACGGCCAGTTCGAAGGGCCCATGCCGCTGCACACCGCGCTGGCGAAGTCGAAGAACATGGTGAGCATCCGCCTGGTGCAACTGATGGGGCCGCAGGCCGCTCGCGCCTGGACGGGGCGCTATGGCTTCGAGGTCGACAAGCAGCCCGACAACCTGACGCTGGCGCTCGGCGCCGGTTCGACCACGCCGCTGCAACTGGCCAGCGCCTACGCGGTCATCGCCAATGGCGGCTTGAAGATCAGCCCGCTCGTGATCAGCAAGATCACCGATGGCGCGGGCAAGGTGGTGTTCGAGGCGAGCCCCAAGGTGCCCGACGAAAGCGACCGCGTGATCCCTGCCCGCAACGCCTTCATCACCGGCACGCTGCTCAACGAGGTGGCGCGCTCGGGCACGGCGGCCAAGGCACAGGCCCAATTGCGACGCCCCGATCTGTACGGCAAGACGGGCACCACCAACGATGTGTACGACGCCTGGTTCGCGGGCTTCCAGCCGCACCGCGTGGCGGTGGTCTGGCTGGGCTATGACACGCCGCGCAGCCTGGGCACGCACGCCTCGGGTTCGTCGCTGGCCTTGCCCGCTTGGATTCAGTACATGGGCACGGCCCTGGCCAAGGAGCCCGTGGCTGAGATGCCCGTGCCCGAGGGCGTGGTGCGCACCGAGTCAGGCTGGCGCTACAGCGAATGGGCAAATGGTGGCTTCCTTCAGGAGCTGGGCGTGGACGACGCGCCCATTGACCCGAGCCTGATCCCGAAGCCACCCGAACCCGGTGAGCCGGGTGAAGCGCCGAGCACGGAAGACAAGCTCAAGGGCTTCCTGGAGCGCTTGTTCGGACGTTGACCTGAGTCGTCGCTTGGTGCGGCGCCTGATCTGCCTGTCAGGCGTCCGGCTCGGCAGACCGCTCGGTATCCACGTCCGTCCACAGGCCCAGGCTGCGGGCCGTGAGCCACAGCCGGCAGTCCAGCTCGAAGCGGTGGTAGGCCGGCTCCATGTGCGTGCACAGAGCGTAGAAGGCCTTGTCGTGCTCGCGCTCCTTGAGGTGAGCGAGTTCGTGCACGACGATCATGCGCAGGAACTCGGCCGGCGCCTCGCGGAACACAGTGGCCACGCGGATCTCGCGCTTGGCCTTGAGCTGCCCGCCTTGCACGCGCGAGATGCGCGTGTGCGTGCCCAGGGCGTGCTGGATGACCTTGATCTTGCTGTCGTAGGCGACCTTGCTGATGGGATCGGCTCCACGCATGAAGGCCTGCTTGAGCTCCTGCACGTGGTCGTACAGGGCTTTGTCGGTGCGCACATCGTGCGCATGCGGGTAGCGCTCGCGCAACAAGGCGCCCAGGCGCCCCGTGTCGATCAGTTGCTGAACCTGTTGCAGCACCTGAGGCCCGTAGCCACCCAGGTAGCGCAGCGCGTGTTGGCTGGCGGCGCCTGGGTTGATCGGGATGTCTTGCTGCGTGGTGCGCGCCTGGCGCGGCGCAGACGCATGCTGAGGCCCGGTTTCAGGGCGCGATCTGCTCGGCATAGTCGTACAGCGCCCCCAATATCTCCTGGGCGCGCTCGTCGTCCTCGCCGCGTTCTTCCATCAACTGATCGATGCGCTCGAAGAAGGCGGACACCGTGAGGCCACCGCCCTCGCCTTCGAGCAGGCGCGCGCTGCGCAGCGCTTGCCAGCGCGCCTGTTCTTCCTCGCTCAGGGTGTCGGGGAAGTTGCGCGCGCGGTAGCGGAAGAAGATTTCTTCGAGCCGCTCGTCGGCGAAGTTCGGGTGCTTGTCGGCCAGGTCTGCAGGCGAGAGGCCGCGCAGGCGCTGCAGTTGACGCCGGTCGTCGTTGCCGACGAAGCCGCCGTACAGGTCTTCGTCGACATCGACCATGGCCTGCCCGGCGGTGCGATCGGTTCGCTCGGGCCGCGAGAACACCTCGGCCCAGATGCCGTCCATGCGGCTGCCCTGCGCTGCGGCCAGCTCTGCGCGTTGCAAGGCCAGCTCGGCATCGAGGCCCCACTTGGCGCGCAGCTCTGGTGTGATGATCTTGAGGTTGCCGATCACCACGGGCGACTTGTTGATGTGGATGCTCTTGAGCGGCAGGCGGGTGACGCCTTCGGGCAGGTCGGCCGCCTTGGTGAACATGCGCAGGCGGATGTCGGCCGCGCTCAGCTCGAAGAGCTCGGCCGGGTCATGCGCCAAGTCCCACACCAGGATTTCGTTCTTGTTGCTGGGGTGCGGGGCCAGCGGCCACACCAGCGCCATGCAGCCGCGCTCGTGGCCGTACATGCCGGAGATGTGCACGAAGGGCTGCCAGCCGGCGCGCGGCTTGTCGAGGCCCGCTTCGGCCAGCACGGCATCCTTCTTGCGCAGCTTGAGGCAGAAATCCCAGAGCTTGGGCTGACGTTGCTTGATGAGCCGGGCCAGGGCCACGGTGGCGCGCACGTCTGACAAGGCATCGTGCGCGGCCTCGTGGACCAGCCCGTTGGCGGCGGTCAGGTGTTCGAGCTTGAAAGACGGCCGGCCATCTTCGTGTTTCGGCCACTCGATGCCTTCGGGGCGCAGGGCCCAGGTGCAGCGCACCACATCGAGCAGATCCCAGCGGCCGCAGCCGTTCTGCCATTCGCGCCCATAGGGGTCGATCAGGTTGCGCCAGAACAGATGGCGCGTGACCTCGTCGTCGAAGCGGATGGTGTTGTAGCCCACGCCGATGGTGTTGGGCGCCGCCAGCTCGCGCTCGATGGCGTCGGCGAAAGCGTGCTCGGGCACGCCCTGCTCCAGGCATTGCTGCGGCAGGATGCCCGTGAGCAGGCAGGATTCGGGGTCGGGCAGGTAGTCGGGTGCCGGCTGGCAGAACTGCATCAGCGGCTCGCCCACCTCGTTGAGGTCCGCGTCGGTGCGCACGCCGGCGAACTGCGAGGGGCGATCACGGCGCGGCACGCGGCCGAAGGTTTCGTAGTCGTGCCAGTAGAAGGTGAAGTCTGCGCTCATGGAGTGGATGGGCAGGCGCGGCGATCAGCGCTTGCGCAGCACGACCGAGCCAACCGAATAGCCGGCGCCGAACGAGCAGATCACGCCCAGGTCGCCTGGCTTCAGGTCGGCGCGGTGCGCGTGGAAGGCGATGATGGAACCGGCCGACGAGGTGTTGGCGTATTCGTCGAGGATCAGCGGCGCGATCTCGGGCGTGACTTCCGCCCCGATGAGCTTCTTGACAATGAGCTGGTTCATCGACAGGTTAGCCTGGTGCAGCCAGAATCGGCGCACGTCGGTGGGCTGGATGCCGAGCGCGCTCAGTTGCGTCTCGATGTGCGCGGCGGCAATGGGCACCACCTCCTTGAACACCTTGCGGCCTTCCTGGCGGAAGGTCTTGTCACGGGCATTCGGGTCGCTGTCCTCGCTGCGGTTGAGGTAGCCGAAGTTGTTGCGGATGTTGTTGGAGAACTGCGTGGCTAGGTGCGAACCCAGCACTTCCCACTGGTCGGCCGAGGTGGCCGTGTCGGCGCGCTCGACCACGGTGGCGGTGGCCACGTCACCAAAGATGAAGTGGCAGTCGCGGTCCTTCCACTCCTGGTGGCCGGAGGTGATCTCGGGGTTGATGACCAGCACGCATTTGGCCGAACCCGAGCGCACGGCGTTGACCGCCTGCTCCAGGCCGAAGGTGGCGGCCGAGCAGGCCACGTTCATGTCGAAGGCGTAGCCGCCCGCGCCGATGGCGTTCTGGATCTCGATGGCGATGGCCGGGTAGGCGCGCTGCAGGTTGGAGCAGGCGCAGATCACGCCATCCACGTCGGCGCCCGTCTTGCCGGCGGCGGCCAGGGCCTTCTTGGCGGCTTCCACGCCGATCTCGGCGAGCATGGAGAGTTGGTCGTCGCTGCGCTCCTGGAAGCGCGGGTACATGCGCGAAGGGTCCAGGATGCCGGACTTCTCCATCACGTAGCGCTGTTTGATGCCAGAGGCCTTCTCGATGAACTCGGCGCTGGAGTGCACCAGCGGCTGCACGGCGCCCGCCTCGATGGCGGCAGCGTTCTCGGTGTTGAAGCGGTCAACGTAGGCGTTGAACGACTCGACCAACTCGGCGTTGGTGATGGTGTGCGGCGGCTGGAACAGACCGGTTCCGCTGATGACAACTGCGCTCATGGGTTCTCGCACGTCTCGCTCGGGGGAAAACAGGGATTTTGCCACCTTTCCCCCGGGCGGCCTCTGCGGCTGTCCGCAGGGCTGGCATGCTGCTCGGGGCAAGCCCCTGATGGCGCGTTGCACAATGCGGTCACAATCGGACGCGTTCGGCAGGTTCCCCCTGCCAGCGGGCCCCGCGAGCACGCCCGGGCGCCTTCAACGAACCAGACGCCAAACGGGATGCCAGAGAAAGACGTCGACGCCCCGCGCTCCCTGGACCGACTCAAGGCACGCCTGCTGCGCACGGCGGTGGTCTGGCTGCTGCTCTGCCTGGCCGCAGCCACCGCCTTGACCTGGCATCGGATGCAGGCCAACCGGCAAGATGTCCTCAAGCAAGGCAGCCAACGCCTGCAGGCTTTCTCGGACAGCGTCGACAACCACTTTCGGGCACTGGCCGCCCTCAGCCAGGCGCTGGCCCAGCAACCCGCGCTGGGCGACTTCCTGCTCGCCCAACCCGTGCGAGCCAACGAAGCGCCCAGCGCCGAGCAACGGCGCGCCTTGCTGACACGGCTCAGATCCGTGCCCGCCGTGAAGGCCATGAGCGAGCACCTGCTGGGTCTGGTTCATGACTTCGATATCCGCCAGGCTTACCTGCAAGACGCGCAGGGCATCGCCGTCGCAGACAGCGCCTTCTCGGAGCCCACCACCACCCTGGGCGCCAGTTTCCGCAGCCGCGAATACTTCATCCAGGCCATGGAAAGCGGGGCAGGTTTCCAGTTCGTGATGGGCAGCGTCAGCCACAAGCCCGGCTTCAACTTCTCGGCGCGCATCAGCCGCGATGGCAGCCCGCTGGGGGTGCTGATCCTCAAGACCGACCCGCCCGCCATGCAGCGCATGATGAACGACGACGCCGGCCGCGTGCTCGCAGTGGTCGATCGCAACGGTGTCATCGTGGCAGGCAACCGCCATGAGGACCTGATCCACCTCATGCCCGACGCTGCAGACCCCGGCGTGCGTGGCGTGGATGTCGATGGTGTCTACCGGGGCATGCCCGGCCGACTGAACTGGCGCGACGGGCAGATCACGGTGGGGGGGCAGCAACTGCCAGTCTGGCTCATCGGCGACCAGCCCTTCCTTGCGCAGAGCGTCAACCTGCCCAACCACCCATACCGGCTGTGGGTCATGTCGCCGCTGCTGGGCGAACAGCGGATCATGCTGCTCGGCGGCATCGGCGGGGGCTTCGCGGTGCTGCTGGGCTGGGGCCTGCTTGGGTACTACTGGCGGCGCGCCGAGCGACGCGAAGCGCTGGAGCAGGCACGCAACGAAACCCTGGCCATGACCCGCGCGCTGCCGTTGGGCCTGTTCCGTTACCGAGTGGAAGCCGATGGCCGAGGCCACTTCGTCCACATCGGCGCTGGCGCGCGGCGCCTGTTCGGCACACTGGCCGACGACTGGGAACACATGCCAGAGAAGGCCTGGCAGGCCTGCGGCAGCGCAGATGGGCGGCCGCCCATCGAACCACAGGAAATGCAGCTCACCCTCGATGGCCAGCCGCGCTGGCTGAGCGTCAACAGCGCCGTCGAACACACCCCAGACGGCGGCGCCACCTACGATGGCTATTGGCTTGACGTGAGCGCGCGCCGGCGTGCCGAACTGCGTTTCGAACTGGCTTACCGCAATGCGCCACTGGCCCATTTCTTCCTGCATGCCAGCCGGGGCATCGAGCGCTGCAACCCGGCAACCGAGAAGCTCTTCCACGCGCAAGCGGCCACCGATTTGATCGGCCTCAAGCCGTGGGCGCCCCCTTTGAGCGACGACGACGGAGAGAAAGGCGTGCTGCTGCACCAGCATGCCCTTGACCACATGCGGGCCTGCCGGGAGACCCAGGCAGCCGTCTGCTTCGAGTGGGGTCACCGCCGCCTAGATGGCAGCCGCTTTGACGCCCAGGTCACGCTCATGAGCCTCTCCGCCGAAGACCCGGACCTCTTCTTCGTCATCATCGAGGACATCACCCAGCGCAAGGCCACGGAAGCCGCGCTCAGCGCCGCCACGGCGGACGCGCAGGCTGCGGCGGCGGCCAAGTCTGCCTTCCTGGCCAACATGAGCCACGAGATCCGCACGCCCATGAACGCCGTGATCGGCATGACCCACCTGGCGCTGGCCGAAAACCCGCCCGAGCGGGTGCGCCACTACGTGAACAAGGCCCACCATGCGGCCGCCAGCCTGCTGCAGATCCTCAACGATGTGCTCGATCTCTCCAAGATCGAGGCTGGCCACCTCGAACTCGAAAGCATCGAATTCAGCGTGCAGGAGGTGCTCAACGAGGTGGCCGACGTGCTGGGCCTCGCAGCAGAGGGCAAAGGCATCGAGCTGTTGTTCACCGCCCCGCCCGACCTGCCGAGCCAGCTCATCGGCGACCCGACGCGTCTGCGCCAAGTGCTGCTCAACCTCGGCTCCAACGCGGTCAAGTTCACCGACTCGGGCAGCGTGACACTGGGCCTGGCCACAGAGCACCTGGGCGGCGATGCCCTGCGCCTGCACGGCTGGGTGAAAGACAGCGGCATCGGCCTTTCACGCGAACAGATGGAGCGCCTGTTCCAGCCCTTCACCCAGGGCGACGCGTCCACCACCCGGCGCCACGGCGGCACCGGCCTGGGCCTGGCCATCACGCACCAGCTCATCGAACGCATGGGCGGGCGCATCTGGGTGGAAAGCCAGCTCGGCGAAGGCGCGACCTTCCACTTCATCGCCAACATGCGCGCCAGCGCCCTCCCCCGCCCCATGGCCCCGACCCGTGAGGGCTGGGAGGGCCGGCGCGTGCTCATCGTCGACGATCACCCGGACGCCCGCGAGGTGCTGGCCAACATGGTGACCGCGATGGGCCTGCAAGCCGAGGTGGCGGCCAGCGGCGAGGAGGCCTTGGCCCGGCTGGATGCGAGCCGCACGCCTCACGACTGGTTGCTGGTGGACTGGAAGATGCCCGGCATGGACGGGCTGGCGCTCGCGCGGCGCATCCAGGCCCGCCCGCGTCAAGAGCGCCCCTGCATCCTGCTGGTGACCGCCTTCGACCGCCAGGCCGCGATCGACGCCGCCAAGGACGTGAACCTGGCCGGCGTGCTGACCAAACCCGTCACGCCCTCGACCCTGTTCAACAGCCTGACCGAGGCATTGGGCGCCATCAGCAACACCCCGGACGCCTCCCCAGCCACTCCGCATGGCACCCGTACGCGCCCACTCCAGCCACGCCACATGGAGGGCGTTTCCATGCCCATGCCGCCCGACACCTCGGGACTGGCTGGCCGGCATGTGCTGCTGGTCGAAGACCAGCCCCTGAACCAGGAGTTGGCCACTGAACTGCTGCAACGCGCGGGGGTTCGGGTCTCGCTGGCGCGTGATGGCATGGAAGCCCTCGACACCCTGGCGCGGCTGGAAGCCAGCGGCCAACGGCCCGACGGCGTGCTGATGGACTGCCAGATGCCGCGCATGGACGGCTACAGCGCCACCCAGCACATCCGCCAGGACATGCGCTGGCAAGCACTGCCCATCATCGCGATGACCGCCAGCGCCATGGCCACGGACCGCGAACAGGCCCTGGCCGCCGGCATGAACGACCACGTGCCCAAGCCCCTGAACATCGAGCAGATGTTCAACACGCTCAGGCGCTGGCTGGGGCCGCCCTTGGCTTGAGATCTGAGCCCCTGGTGTTCAGAATGGCGCCCGGCTCGACCAAGTGCGCGACAGCCCGTCGCGCGGGTGAGCCAGTCCCAGCTCGGTCGCGTGCAGCAGCAGGCGCGAGGGCGCTGCGCAGCGTCCTTCGAAATCGCCACTCTCTTGCAGACCACCAGCCACCCCCTGGCCCATCACCAGCGGCGAGGCGGCATCAGGTCCATACAGCGGATCACCCACGATGGGGTGCCCCAACGCCATCAGGTGCACCCGCAGTTGATGCGAGCGGCCGGTCACCGGCTCCAGGCTGACGCGGGTGGTACCGAGCACGTCATCTCGATCCATGACATGGAAGCGCGTGAGCGACGGTTTGCCGCGCTCGAAGCAGACCATCTGGCGGGGCCGGCGCGGCCAGTCGGTGATCAGAGGCAGGTCGATTTCGCCCTGAGGCTGCGCCACGAGCCCCCTCACCACCGCCTCGTATCGCTTGTGCACGCCGCGCCCGGCGAAAGCCATGCTGAGTTGGCGTTGCATCTCGGCGCCGCGCCCAAACACGAGCAGGCCCGAGGTGGCCATGTCCAGCCGATGCACGATCAGCGCATCGGCGAAGCGCGCCTGCACGCGCGAAGCCATGCAGTCCGCGCGATCGGCGCCCCGCCCTGGCACCGACAACAGGCCGGCGGGCTTGACCACAACCACCAGGTCGTCATCGGCATGAACCAGATCCAGGCCCCGGTCGGGTGGCGGCTGGTAGTCGATCTCGTCGTCGGGATTGGTGGTGGACATGGCGCAAGGGCTGGCGAGAACAAGGACCCGATGCAGGGCTATGACGGCCCCTGCTCAAGCCAACCGCTGCGGTTCGGCCGCACCCGGGCGGGCCGCATAGCGCCGCGCCATCACCGCGCACACGAAGAGCTGCAACTGGTGATACAGCATGATCGGCAGCACCAGCACCCCCATGGCCGCGCTGCCACCGAACAGCAGCTTGGCCATGGGCACACCCGAGGCTAGCGTCTTCTTCGAACCGCAAAACACCGCCACGATCTCGTCCTCGACGGCAAAGCCCAATGCATGCGCCACGCGGCGGGTGAACCACAGCATCGGGAAGAGGAAGAACGCCGCGCCCAAAGCGGCTTCTGCCAGCAGCAGCGGCCCATGGCGGGTCCACAAGCCATCGGCCACCGAGTCGCTGAACGCCGACCACACCAGCAGCACGATCACACCCTTGTCGAACACATTGGTGATGGGCTTGATGCGCGCGAACCAGGTCGACAGCCAAGGCCGCAGCAGGTGCCCGGCCACGAACGGCAACAGCAACATCTGCGCGACTTTGATCATGGTGGCGCTCAGGTCCATGCCCCCCGTCTCGCCCCCGATGACGAGGCTCACCAGCAGCGGGGTCAGGAAGACGCCCAACAGCGTAGACAAGGTGGCGTTGAGCACCGCCGCCGCCACGTGCCCGCGCGCCAGGGCCGTCATCGCCACAGAAGACGACACCGTCGACGGCAGCACCGCGAGGTAGAAGAAACCCATCAGCAGGTCATGCGAGATCCAGCGGCCAAAGAACACCGACCCCAGCGCCCACCACAGCGGGAACAGCACATAGGTGCAGGCCTGCACAAGCAGGTGCAGCTTCCAGCGGCTGGCCCCAGCCTTCAGGCTGTCGGTGGACAGGCCCATGCCGTGCAGGAAAAACAGCAGGAACACACCCACGTCGGTGACCCGCCCCATGTGCAGCGGACCCTCGCTGCGACCCCATTGCGGCGCCAGCGATGCCAGAGCCACCGCGCCCACCATGCCCAGCAGAAACCAGTCAGCGCCACCACGTTGGACAACAGGACGGGCGGGGGAGGAGATGGAACGACGCATGGGCACAACCAAAGGGAACGCCAAAAAAATGGCGAGGAAGAAAAACCGAAAGCCTAACCCAAGAGCCTGACACACACAGGGCCATGGTCAACTGCCAGAATGCACAGGCCGCTGTGCCCCAAGCAGCATCCAAGCAGCATCCAAGCAGCACCCCAACCAGCAAAGGAGTCCCCATGGCCCGCACCGCCACAGCCACCGCCCACGCCTTCGCCGACACCCTCCAGACCTTCAAGACCGCCTCGGGCAAGTCGCTGAAGTTTCACTCGTTGCCCGCGCTGGCTCAGCGCCACCCGGGCGTGAACAGGCTGCCGGTGTCGTTGCGCATCGTGCTGGAGTCGGTGCTGCGCAACTGCGACGGCCAGAAGGTCACGTCCGCGCACGTGGCTCAGTTGGCGAACTGGCAGCCCCAGGCCCCGCGCACCGAGGAGATCCCCTTCGTCGTGGCCCGCGTGGTGCTGCAGGACTTCACCGGCGTGCCCCTGCTGGCCGACCTCGCGGCCATGCGCAACGTGGCCGATGCCCTCGGCAAGGACCCGAAACGCATCGAGCCCCTCGTGCCGGTGGACCTCGTCGTCGACCACTCCGTGATGATCGACCACTACGGCACCAAGAAATCGCTGGACCTCAACATGAAGCTCGAGTTCCAGCGCAACGCCGAACGCTACGAGTTCATGAAGTGGGGCATGCAGGCCTTCGACACCTTCGGCGTCGTGCCGCCCGGTTTCGGCATCGTTCACCAGGTCAACCTGGAGTACCTGGCGCGCGGCGTGCACCAGACGGCCGATGGCGTGGCCTACCCCGACACCCTGGTCGGCACCGACAGCCACACCACCATGATCAACGGCATCGGCGTGGTGGGCTGGGGCGTGGGCGGCATCGAGGCCGAGGCCGGCATGCTGGGCCAGCCGGTCTACTTCCTGACACCCGACGTGGTGGGCTTCGAGCTCACCGGCCGCCTGCGCGAAGGCGTCACCGCCACGGACCTGGTGCTGACCATCACCGAGATCCTGCGCAAGGCGAAGGTGGTCGGCAAGTTCGTCGAGTTCTTCGGCGAAGGCACGGCCTCGCTGCCCCTGCCCGACCGCGCGACCATCGCCAACATGGCGCCCGAATACGGCGCCACCATGGGCTTCTTCCCCGTCGATGACCGCACCATCGATTACTTCAAGGGCACCGGGCGCGGCAAGGCCGAGATCGAAGCCTTCGAAGCCTACTTCAAGGCGCAGAATCTTTACGGCGTGCCCCGTCGCGGCGACATCGACTACACCAGCGTCATCACGCTCGACCTGGGCAGCGTCGCGCCCTCGCTGGCTGGCCCCAAGCGCCCGCAAGACCGCATCGAGATCACGCACCTGAGCCGCACCTTCGCCGAGCTCTTCAGCAAGCCCGTGGCCGAAAACGGCTTCAACCAGCCGGCGCACAAGCTGGCCCAGTCCCACCCCGTCAAGATCGATGGCAAGGCCATCGACATCCGCAACGGCGACGTGCTGATCGCGGCCATCACCTCCTGCACCAACACCTCCAACCCTGGCGTGCTGCTGGCTGCCGGGCTGCTGGCCAAGAAGGCGGTGGAAGCCGGCCTCACGGTGCAGCCGCACATCAAGACCTCGCTGGCGCCCGGCTCGCGCATCGTCACCGAGTACCTCGAAAAGGCGGGCCTGCTGCCCTACCTCGAAAAGCTCGGCTTCAACGTGGCGGCCTATGGCTGCACCACCTGCATCGGCAACGCGGGCGACCTGGCGCCCGAACTCAACCAGGTCATCTACGAGAACGACCTGGTCTGCGCGGCCGTGCTCTCGGGCAACCGCAACTTCGAAGCGCGCATCCACCCCAACCTGAAGGCCAACTTCCTGGCCTCGCCGCCGCTGGTGGTGGCCTACGCCATCGCCGGCAACGTCACCGTCGACCTGATGACGCAACCCGTGGGCCTGGGCAAGAAGGGCAAGCCGGTTTACCTCGGCGACATCTGGCCCAGCAGCGACGAAGTCCACAAGCTGATGAAGTACGCCATGGACGGCAAGGCCTTCAAGGCCAACTACGAAAAGGTGAAGACCAAACCCGGCAAGCTGTGGGAGCAGACCCCCGGCGTGAAGGGCCAGGTCTACAGCTGGCCCACAAGCACCTACATCGCCAAGCCGCCCTTCTTCGACGGCTTCGACATGGCCCCCAAAGCCGCGGGCCTGGGCGTGAAGGGCGCGCGCGTCATGGCGCTGTTCGGCGACTCGATCACCACCGACCACATCTCGCCGGCCGGCTCCATCAAGGAAGCCTCGCCAGCGGGCCAGTACCTGCTGGCCCACGGCGTGAAGAAGCTCGACTTCAACAGCTACGGCTCACGGCGTGGCAACCACGAGGTGATGATGCGCGGCACCTTCGCCAACGTGCGCATCAAGAACCTGATGCTGCCCGCGCTGCCCGATGGCAGCCGCGAGGAAGGCGGCCTCACGCTGATGCAACCGGGCGGCCAGAAGGCCTTCATCTACGACGCGGCCATGCAGTACATCGCCGCGGGCACGCCCACCGTGATCTTCGCCGGCGAGGAATACGGCACCGGCTCCAGCCGTGACTGGGCGGCCAAGGGCACGCAACTGCTGGGCATCCAGGCCGTGGTGGCGCGCAGCTTCGAGCGCATCCACCGCTCCAACCTGGTCGGCATGGGCGTGCTGCCGCTGCAGTTCAAGGGCGACGACAGCTGGCAATCGCTGGGACTCAAGGGCGATGAGGTCATCGACATCGCGCTGGGCACCGAGATCAAGCCGCAGTCGGACGCCACGCTCACCATCCGCCGCGCCGATGGCAGCGTGCAGACGGTGACGGTGCTGCTGCGCATCGACACGCCCATCGAGGTCAGCTACTACCAGCACGGCGGCATCCTGCCCTTCGTGCTGCGCCAGTTGCTGGCGGCTTGATCTCACACACGGAGCACCGATGGCCGAGGCCTTCAAGAACCTGATCGGCCCGACCACGGTGCGGGCCGTGTCCCACCACCTGCGCCGCGTGCACCGGCGCTTCGACCAAGCCAGTTTCGAGTCCCAAGCGCTCGACGGTCTCGAAGCACTCGAATTCAAGGCCCGCGCGCAACACCTTGCCCAGGCGCTCATCGTCCACCTGCCGGAAGACTTCGACGCCTGCGCCGGCCTGCTCGAAGCCAGCCTCAAGCGCATGCCCGAACCCCGCTTTGAGCACGACCCGGACAAGGAACTCGGCACCCTGCAAACCGACGACACCGGCGTGGCCGGCTGGGCGCTGTGGGCCTATGGCGAGGTCGTGGCCGAGCGCGGCCTGGGCCAGCCTGAGCGCGCGCTGCAAGCGCTGCACGCCATCACCCAGCGCTTCACGGCCGAGTTCGCCATCCGGCCCTTCATCCAGGCGCATCCCGAGCGGGTCTTCCCCGTGCTGCAAAGCTGGCTGGACGACCCCAGCGCCCACGTGCGCCGCCTGGTCAGCGAAGGCAGCCGCCCGCGCCTGCCCTGGGGCCTGCGCCTGCAAAACCTGGTGCGCGACCCCAGCCCCACCCTGCCCCTGCTGCAACGCCTGCAAGGCGACCCCACCGAGTACGTGCGCCGCAGCGTGGCCAACCACCTCAACGACATCGGCAAGGACCACCCCGAGCGCCTCGTCGGCTGGGTGCTGGCCCACCGCGACGATACCAACCCGCTGCGCACCCGCCTGCTGCGCCATGCCAGCCGCCACCTCATCAAGCAGGGCCACACCGCCATGCTCGACTGCTGGGGCGTGGGCGGCGCGTTCATGGGCGAGGTGGCCGTGTCGGCGCCCCGACGCAGCGTTCGCATCGGTGAAGCCTTGCCGCTGACGATCACCCTCACCGCCGCCAGCACCGCACCACAAACGCTGGAGGTGGACGTGCGCGTGCACTATCGCAAGGCCGATGGCCAACTGCGCCCCAAGGTGTTCAAGGGCAAGCGCCTCACGCTGGCACCCGGCGAGCAACTCAGCTGGACTCAGGCCTTGTCATTCAAACCCGTGAGCACACGCGCCCTCTACTTGGGCACGCAAGGCATTGATGTCGTGGTCAACGGTCAGCCGCAGGGGTGGCTCGAAGTCACCTTGAAGGGCGCCAGCTCGGGAGCCTGAGCGAACCCAGCGTGCACCGGGCACAGCGCCAAGTACAGCGCCAGGTTCAGCACCATGTGCTCCACCAAAGAGCGCTCACGGCGACGCCTCACAACGCGGCAGACACCACAGCCGCTTTCTTCTCGTCAAAGCCCACCGCCAGCACCTTGCCGCCCTGCTCGATCACCGGACGCTTGATGACACTGGCCTGCTTGAGCATCAAAGCCTTGGCGCTGGCCGCGTCGGTCACGCCGGCCTTGGTGGCCTCGTCTAGCTGGCGCCAGGTCGTGCCCTGGCGGTTGACCAGCACCTCCCAGCCCACCTGCCTGATCCAGTCGTCCAGCCGCTCGGCCGGCACGCCCTGCTTCTTGTAATCGTGAAAAACAAAAGACGCGCCCTGCTCATCGAGCCAGGCGCGCGCCTTCTTCACGGTGTTGCAATTCGGGATGCCATAGACCAGCAGGGACATGTTCAGTGCTCCGGGAACGGGTGGGTGCCTCGAGCCCTGAACTGTGGCACAGCCTTGTGGGCCGCGCCACGCGCTGGGGATGGGTTCCGATGAAATCGATGGGCGACAGGCTCAGAAGAAGCCCAGGGCCTGCGCGTTGTAGCTCACCAGCAGGTTCTTGGTCTGCTGGTAGTGGTCGAGCATCATCTTGTGCGTCTCGCGGCCGATGCCCGACTGCTTGTAGCCTCCAAACGCGGCGTGCGCGGGGTACAGGTGATAGCAGTTGGTCCACACGCGACCGGCCTGGATGCCCCGGCCCATGCGGTAGGCGCGCGAGCCATCGCGACTCCACACACCGGCGCCCAGGCCGAACAGCGTGTCGTTGGCCAGGTGCAGCGCCTCGGCCTCGTCCTTGAAGGTGGTCATCGACACCACGGGGCCGAAGATCTCTTCCTGGAAGATGCGCATCTTGTTGTGGCCGCGGAAGATGGTCGGTTGCACGTAATAGCCGTCGCCGATGTCGCCGCTGATTTGCGCGCGGCCGCCGCCCACCAGGCACTGCGCGCCTTCCTGCTTGCCGATCTCCATGTACGACAGGATCTTCTCGACCTGCTCCATCGATGCCTGCGCGCCGATCATGGTTTCGGTGTCCAGCGGGTTGCCCTGCTTGATGGCCTGCACGCGCTTGACCACGCGCTCCATGAACTTGTCGGCAATGGACTCTTGCACCAGCGCACGGCTCGGGCAGGTGCACACCTCGCCCTGGTTCAGCGCGAACAGCGTGAAGCCTTCGAGCGCCTTGTCGAAGAACTCGTCGTCCTGCGCCATCACGTCGTCGAAGAAGATGTTGGGGCTCTTGCCGCCCAGCTCCAGCGTGACGGGAATCAGGTTCTGGCTCGCGTACTGCATGATCAGCCGGCCGGTGCCCGTCTCACCCGTGAACGCGATCTTGGCGATGCGCTTGCTCGACGCCAGTGGCTTGCCCGCCTCCAGCCCGAAGCCGTTGACGATGTTGAGCACGCCCGGGGGCAGCAGGTCGGCGATGAGCTCGGCCAGCACCAGGATGCCCACCGGCGTCTGCTCGGCCGGCTTGAGCACCACGCAGTTGCCGGCGGCCAGCGCAGGCGCCAGCTTCCACGCCGCCATCAGAATCGGGAAGTTCCACGGGATGATCTGCCCGACCACGCCCAGCGGCTCGTGGAAGTGATAAGCCACGGTGTGGTCGTCGATCTCGGCGAGCGAGCCTTCCTGCGAGCGCACGCAGGCCGCAAAGTAGCGGAAGTGGTCGATCGCCAGCGGGATGTCGGCGGCCAGCGTTTCGCGCACCGGCTTGCCGTTGTCCCAGGTCTCGGCCACGGCCAGCAGCTCCAGGTTGGCTTCCAACCGATCGGCGATCTTGTTGAGCAGCGTGGCACGCTGAGCCACCGGCGTCTTGGCCCAGCCCGGCGAAGCGGCGTGGGCGGCATCCAGCGCCAGGTTGATGTCCTCCTCGCTGGAGCGAGCCACCTGGCAGAACACGCGGCCCGTCACCGGCGTGACGTTGTCGAAGTACTGCCCCTTGACGGGCGCGACCCATTTGCCGTTGATGAAGTTGTCGTAGCGCTGCTTGAAAGTGACGGGGGAGCCGGGGGTACCGGGGGCGGCGTAGAGCATGCGGGTCTCCTGGTGGGTGAGCGGTGTGCCGTTCGAGGGTGACAAAGGGGTTGCGGTGGGCAGGCGGGAGATCAGACCTGCCCGAGGGCTTGTGGCCCGCCGCGCTTCTTTCAGCGCATGGCGCATGCCACCTGGGGTTCACACCGATCAGGGCTGGCAAGCCCCCTTGGCTCACCGCCCAAAGCCCCGGGGGAACCCGTTGTCACCCCCGGAATGTTTGCGCTGTGTCAACGATGCACGCTGTACCGAAATGGCACAGGGAGAGCCCGGGTGTGCCGCTCCCTCCCCGGGTGGATACTGCGTTCGCCATGCGCCCGAACCACCTGCCCACCACATCCCCTGAACTGCGGCAGGCCCGACGCTGCCTGCTCGAAAACGGCGATCTGCCGCAAGGCCTGGTGGACGACACGCTGCAACGCTCCTGGCAGCGCAGCCAGCACGCCGGCATCAGCCCCTTGGGCGGCCTGGGCGAACCCCCGCTGTGCAGCGACACCGAACTGCGCCGAGCCGTGGCCGCCGAGCATGACTTCCTTGCCCAGGCGCGCCCGGTCATGGACTTCGTCTTCGACCAGATGCGCGACTCCGGCAGCCTCGTCGTGCTCGCCAACGCACGCGGCCTGCTGCTGCACAGCCTGGGCGACGCCGACTTCCTCGGCCGCGCCGAGCGCGTCTCGCTGCGCCCGGGCGCACTCTGGCACGAGAGCGACCGAGGCACCAACGCCATCGGCACCAGCCTGGCCGAAGGCCGGGCCATCGTCATCCATGGCGCAGAGCACTACCTCGAGCGCAACGGCTTCCTGACCTGCTCCGCCGCACCGGTTTTCGGGCCGCGCGGCCAGTTGCGCGGCGTGCTCGACATCTCGGGCGACCACCGTGGCCACCACCCGCACACCTTCGCCCTCGTGCGCTCCGCGGCCCGCATGATCGAAGACCGGCTCTTCCATGCGCGCCACGCTGGCGACCGCATCCTGCGCCTTCACCCGCTGGCCGAAGGCCTGGGCGGCGTCGGCGAAGGCCTGGTAGCGCTGTCCGAAGATGGCTGGGTGGTGGGTGCCAACACCCTCGCCCAGCAGTGGCTGACGCTGCCCGCCGAACGCATCGGCGCCTGCACGCTCGAGCAGCTCACCGGCATCGGCCTGGGGCTGTGGCCACCGGGGCGCGTGCGCGTGCTGCAAGGCCCGCGCGGCGCATCTCAGCAGGTCCTGCACGCCCGGCTGGATGGCCACGATCGCGTGGTGATCCAGGCGCGAGCATCCGCATCGGATTCAACAGCGGCCCATGGCGCCGAGCCAAGCGGCAAGCATCACCACACCGATCCTCGCGTAGCCGACGCCTACTCACGCGCCAGGCGCGTGCAGGCGCAAGGCATCCCCCTGTTGATCCAGGGCGAATCCGGCACCGGCAAGGAGGTGCTCGCCCGCCGCTTGCACGACGACGGCGCCCGCGCCGGCAAGCCCTTCGTGGCCGTCAACTGTGCCGCCCTGCCCGAGCAGTTGATCGAAGCCGAACTCTTCGGCTACGTCGGCGGCGCCTTCACCGGCGCGCGCCGCGAAGGCTCACCCGGTCGCATCCGCGAAGCCGACAGCGGCACCCTCTTCCTCGACGAAATCGGCGACATGCCGCTGGCCCTGCAGGCACGCCTGCTTCGGGTGCTGCAAGACAAGGCTGTCGTCCCCGTGGGCGGCAGCCAGCCCGTGCCGGTGGACTTCCTGCTCGTGAGCGCCACCCACCGCAGGCTGAAGGACGCCATCGCCGCCGGCACCTTCCGCGAAGACCTCTACTACCGCCTCAACGGCCTGAGCATCACCCTGCCCCCGCTGCGCGAACGGCAGGACTTCGACGCCCTGCTGCATGAACTGCTCGACCGCCTCACCCGCGACATGGGCCGCCCGCCCATCGACGATGTGCACCCAGGCCTGCTGAGCGCCCTGCGCGCCCATGCCTGGCCCGGCAACCTGCGCCAGCTCCACGCCCTGCTGCGCACCGCATGCGCCCTGCTGCCCTCCGAAGCCCGAGACCTCGACTGGTCCCACCTGCCCGAGGACATGGCCGAAGAACTGCAAGCACCCTCCACCTGTCCCGCCGATTTGCCCGCGCCCGCATCCGGCCTGGTACCTGGCCTCGCATCACGCCTGGCGACACGTTTCGCAGCCGCCACCGCCAAGCCGACCCATTCCTCGCCTCAAGACGACCTGCTCGCGCCGCCCATCGACGCCATCACCACCAGCGAAACCAACTTGCGCCGCCTGTCCGGGCAAGCCATCCGCCAGGTGGTCGAAGCCACCCAGGGCAACCTCTCGGAAGCCGCGCGGCGCCTGGGCATCAGCCGCAACACCCTGTATCGCTGGTTGCGCAAGGAGGCCAAGGACACTCAGATTGGGTAGCATGTCGGGCATGATCAACGCCGACCCCCAAGAACTCGCGAAGTTTTCCGACCTGGCCCACAAGTGGTGGGACCCGGAAAGCGAATTCCGCCCCCTCCACCAGATCAACCCGCTGCGCCTGGACTGGATCGACCAGTTCGCCGCCATCTCGGGCAAGAACGTGGTCGACGTGGGCTGCGGCGGCGGCATCCTGGCCGAATCGATGGCCCGCCGAGGCGCCAAGGTGCTCGGCGTGGACCTGGCCGACAAGCCGCTGAAGGTCGCGCAACTGCACGCCATGGAAGCCGGCGTCGCCAACCTCGAATACCGCAGCATCGCCGCTGAAGACCTGGCTGCCGAGCAGCCCGCAGCCTTCGATGTCGTCACCTGCATGGAAATGCTCGAGCACGTGCCCGACCCGTCTTCCATCATCCGCGCCTGCGCCAGCATGGCCCGCCCGGGCGGCTGGGTATTCTTCTCGACGCTCAACCGCAACCCCAAGTCCTTCCTGTTTGCCATCGTTGGCGCCGAGTACCTGCTCAAGCTGCTGCCCCAAGGCACGCACGAGTTCTCGCGCTTCATCCGCCCGGCCGAACTGGCCCGCTGGACCCGCGAGGCCGGCCTCGACCTGGTGCAGTTCAAGGGCCTCGAATACAACCCCATCACCCGCCGCTACTGGCTCTCAGGCGACACCAGCGTCAACTACATGGTGGCTTGCCGCAAGCCCCTGCAAGGCTGAGCATGGCGCTGACCGGATCCATCGCCTGGCCGCGCCCGGCCACCGCCGTGCTGTTCGACCTCGACGGCACCCTGGCCGACACCGCTGGCGACCTGGGCGGCGCGCTCAACCGGCTGCGCGGCGACCGCGGACTCGGCCCCCTGCCACTCGACCAGCTGCGCCCCCATGCATCGGCCGGCGCGCGCGGCCTCATCGGCGTGGGCCTGAACATCCAGCCCGGCCACCCGGAATTCGACGCCCTGCGCACGGCATTCCTGTCTCACTATGACCAATGCCTGGCCGAAACCACCGTGCTGTTCGAAGGTGTGCGCGAACTGCTCGACGAACTGGAGTCGCGTGGCCTGCAATGGGGCGTGGTGACCAACAAGCCGCACCGGTTCACCCTGCCCGTGCTGCGCGCACTCGGCCTGCTGGAGCGCTCAGGCACCAACATCAGCGGCGACACAACAGCCCACGCCAAGCCCCATCCATTGCCGCTGCTGACCGCCGCGCAGGAACTCGGCGTGGACGCCTCGTCCGTGCTTTACGTGGGTGACGACCTGCGCGACATCCAGGCCGCCCAAGCCGCCGGGATGCCCAGCGCGGCCGCCAACTGGGGCTACATCGGGCACAACGGCGAGGTAGGCAGTTGGGGCGCCGAAGTGATCGCCGATCACCCCCTTGATTTATTGCAGGCACTCGGGTGACGACACCCGCATGGCTACCGACGAAGGCCGCCAGCATGGGCGGCCTTTTTGATGGGCGAAGGGACAAAGGGACTGCCTGCGTCGCGACGCAATTTCTCCCTTGGAGATTTCCTGTCACACGGTGACTTCACTCGAGCGTCTAGGATGGAACAGCTACGCGCACCAAGCTGTGCGCCGGAGCACGGCGGCCCCCGCCGCCATCGGTCCATATCAACCTTCCAAGGGAGTTGCCATGCGCAAACACCTCGGCGCGGCCCATGCACGGGCTCGCGCGACACGTACCTGTCTGGGCGTTCTCACAGGCTCACTCATTGCCTTCGGCCTGACCGCTTGCGGCGGTGGCGACAACGCCCCCCCCAAGGACTCGGTCCAACCGCAAGGCATCGCAGATGGCTCCGCTCAAAAGCAAGCCATCTCGACGCCGGCATTGGGCACTTACACCAAGGGCAATGGCTGGAGCGCCGTGCTGCCGGAGTTGCCGCCCCGAACCTTTGAGCAGCCCAGCGAGATTGCAGGCACCACTTACTACATCGATGCGGTGCGCCCGTACACCAATGGGCAAACGCCCAACGCGAATGAAGATGGCTTGACGCCCGCGACGGCCTTCACCAACATCGGTCAATTCAAGGCCCAGATCATCAATAACCCGAACAAGGGACTCAAGGCCCACGACGCCATCCTCCTCAAATGCGGTGCTGTTTTCCGCAACGAAACATTGAACCTGACTGGCGTCAGCGACCTTTACGTCGGCCCTTATCAACCCGGCCAAACCGGCCCCAAAGACTGCGCAGATGACAAACTGCCCACACTGAGACAAGCCAAATGGGGTGGCTCAGGATGGACTGCTGTCGACTCCAGCAACACTGTCTATTCGGCTCCCATGTCAACGGCGATCGCTCGGATGTTCAGGTACACCGTGCCGCTCGTCAAAGCCCGCTACCCGAACATCGACAGCGCAGCGAAATACTTACTGACAAGCGACGGCCTAAGCAGGAAACAGTTCAAGGTCACCGACGAGCAACGGCAATTCTTCAGCGGAAAGGACCTTGTCGGCGCCGACGTGTACATCAAATCGAACGCGTGGACGATCGACAGACGAACGGTTGATGCGTATGACGCTGCAACTGGCACGCTGACGCTGAACCGGGATGTCTCGCATGACCAGATCCCGAAAGGGGCAGGCTATTACTTGGCTGGTAAAGCGTGGATGCTCGACCAACCGGGAGAGTGGTACCAGAGTGGCAGCACGGCTTATTACCAGCCCATGAATACGACTCCAGACAAGATAGCTGAGGAGCTCGGAGGGCTGGAATACACGGACGGCAGCACCGACGTCGGGATCGCCGTCAGAAACGGCACGGGCGTCACCATTTCAAGAATCGCGTTCGAACACCAAGAGACGGTCGCCCTTGGTATCTACAGCTCTCAAAACGTCAAAGTCCATGGGGCGGAAGTCCGCTTTGCCTCGGAGCTTGGCATCGACGTTGGCAAGAATAGCCCCTCAGACCCTCCTAGCCAGAACATCACCATCGAGTACTGCAAGGTACGCGGAGCATGGGGCTTTGGCATCCGCGCAGGTGGTGTATACCGCGCAACCGCGTCGTCGCCAGGATACCCGATCAGCAAAAACGTCGCTGTGAAATACAGCCTCATCACGGAAACAGGGATGTATGACGCAGCACCCAAGGCCTCGGCAACCCAAGAAGCGAATGGCTTGGTGGGAATCCGAGTCGGCGGCCCGACGCCTCCAAGTGACGAGCAGTCTCCACCCGGGCCTGGAAGCCTCGATGCTCAGGCCGTGGGCAACATCTTGATCAACAACGCAGGCCCAGGCATTTACCTCAACAACGGCCGCCATGGGGGGGTGATTGACTCCAACACCGTGGTCAATGCTTGCCTGAGAACCACCGATTGCGGGGCGATCTACGCCAACAACCGAGACGAGACCAAGACTTTGCCCGCAGCCGAAGGCTCGACTTCCGCAAAGATCAGCAACAACATCGTCGTCGGCGTCAAGGGGGACATGGAGGGCGTGGTGCCAGGCGCCTCGAACAGAGCCGCGAAGGAGATGGCTTATGGCATCTACCTGGATGACCTCTCTGCCAACATCGAGGTGGCAAATAACCGGGTGACCGATGCCGCCGGCGGCATTTACCTGCACAACGCTTCCTGGAACAACGTGCATCACAACACCATCCAGGCCGTAACCCTGGCGTCGATCGAGGTCAGCTCGAACTGGCGATACCCGAACAACACGTTCACCGAGACCGTGCGGGGCAACGTCATCCATGACAACACGCTGTTCAGCCACCGGACGGTGGACCCCGCTCAGTTCAGCGCGTCTTACATCCAGCAAGGCATGCAAGGCCAAGACCCGCCACTGCAGGTGTATGCCCAACTGTGGCTGCACAACAATGCTCAGCCAAGCGTCTTCTTCAGTGATGACCAAAGCACCGGGGCACGGCGCAACAAGTCCATGAACAACAAGGTACTGACGCACTCTAAAACAGGTGGCCCGACCACCACTTGGGGCATGGATGGCAGCACATACGTCAACGACCAATCCTCGCAACAAGCCACGCAGATCAATGGAGCCATCTGGGAGGTACAGCAAACCACTTCGAAAACAGCGAACTATCGCAAACGCATGGCCTTGACCGAGTGGCTGAAGCTGGTTCAGCCTGATGCGAGCTCCCAGGACAGCGAATCCAGCCCCGTCAGCTACCGTCCTTATGTGCTGACCTTGGGCAACAATGGCAATTCGCTGGTCGCACCAATTGATCGAGGGTCTCAATGGGTCTGGAATGCCGCCAGCCAGGTTCCCTACTTCGACGGTGCTGAGACCTGTGGCGGAGCCAGCGTTTGCGCAGGTGTCAAGGCATCGGAGAAGTGGCACGCGCTCGTGAGCCCAGCCTTCCCGACCACCCAGGGCAACCTGTACTTTGTCAAGTACACCCTCAAGCAGGGTGCGGTGCGCGGCGAGCACACCACATCGGCTCTGCGCGACTCTGAGCCCGATCGCTACAAACAGGTCGGCGAGTACCTCCAAAGTGTCTACACGGAAGCCAACGAGGTTCGCCGCTTCGAGCACTTCTTCCGTGCTAACGGCTACAGCGGCCCCAGCACGACGCTCTATCTGAAGCCCAGCGACGGCTCGATGACCGACACATCGAAGCAGTACACCATGCAGTACTTCAGTGATGCGTCAGTTCACATGGTGACTGCATCCCAGGTCTTGCCACCACTCGACCAACTGAGCGCCACCGCAGTCAATGCGGCCAACACATCCCGTGACTTCCGGTGCGTGGAAGATCTGGGCTTCGCTCAGTCGAACTGCAGCGCCGTGCGGGACGAGAACAATCAGGCGGTCACGTTTCCTGTCACGGTGGATGCTCGCACCATGAAGCGCTTCTACATCAACTCATCGACCTGGTCTAACTGAGGCCCGGAGCGAGCGGTCACAAAGAAACGTGAACGCTCGCGTGCGCCAACAAGCCTGAAAAAGCTCGAAAAAAGGCCACCGCATGCGGTGGCCTTTTCGTTTGAATCGCTGGGTAACGCGGCGGAGAGCCGGTCAGGCCGAACGCCCATAGTTGTCCTGAAAGCGCACGATGTCGTCCTCGCCCAGGTAGCTGCCCGACTGCACCTCGATGATCTCCAGAGGGATCGCGCCGGGGTTCACCAGCCGGTGCACGGTGCCCAGCGGGATGTAGGTCGACTGGTTCTCGCTGAGCAGCACCACCTGCTCGCCCACCGTCACCTCGGCAGTGCCGCTCACCACGATCCAGTGCTCGGCGCGGTGGTGGTGCATTTGCAGGCTCAAGCTCGCCTTGGGCTTGACCATGATGCGCTTGACCTGGAAGCGCGGGCCCATGTCGATCGAGTCATACCAGCCCCAGGGGCGGTGCACGCGGCGATGCAGGCTGCCCTCGGTGCGCGAGCACTTGTCCAGGCTGGCCACAATCTTCTTCACGTCCTGGCTCTTGCTGCGGTCAGCCACCAGCACGGCGTCCGGCGTCTCGACCACCACCACGTTGTCCAGGCCCACGGCAGCCACCAGGCGGCTGTTGGCGTGCACCAGCGTGTTGCGGCTGTCTTCGATCATCGCGTCACCCAGCGAGGCGTTGCCAGCCTCGTCGCGCTCGCTGACCTGCCAGACCGCATCCCAGGCGCCCAGGTCCGACCAGCCCGCATCCAGCGGCACCATGCGTACCTTGAAACCGGCGTCCGGCTTGGCGGGGCACTGCTCCATCACGGCGTAGTCCACCGACTCGGAGGGCACGGCCTTGAATTCGTCCTTGCCCGGGCGCACGAACTGGGCATCCGTCGAGCGCACTGCGAACGAGGCCTTGGTGGCTTCGGCGATGTCCGGCCGGAAATGGCCCAGCGCCGCCAGCCAGCGCGAAGCACGCATCACGAACATGCCGCTGTTCCAGAAGTAGCCGCCATCGGCAACGTAGGCTTGCGCCTTCTCCAGGTTGGGCTTCTCGACGAAGGCCGCCACGTCGCGCACGCCCTGCGCGTCGGCAACCGAGGTCCGGATGTAGCCAAAGCCGGTCTCGGGCTTGTCCGGGGTGATGCCTAGGATGACGATGTCACCCAGGGCCGCCGCGGCCACGGCCTTGCGCAGCGCAGCCGTGTAAGCCGCAGAATCAACCACCGTCTGGTCGGCAGGCGTGACCACCAGGATCGGGTCGGAACCATCGGCCGTGGCCTGCAAAGCGGCCAGCGTCACCGCAGGCGCCGTGTTGCGACCGGCCGGCTCCAGCAGCAGAGAGGAAGGCTCACCCTTGACCTCGCGCAACTGGTCGAGCACCAGAAATCGGTGCTCTTCGTTGCCAACGATGCAAGGCTTGCTCACCTCGACACCCTCGCCTGCCAGGGCCTGCAAGCGCAGGTGAGCCTGCTGAAAAAGGCTCTGGTTGCCCGACAAAATCAGGAACTGCTTCGGATACAGCGCGCGCGACAGCGGCCACAGTCGGGTGCCGGAACCACCGGCCATGATCACAGGCAAGACAGACAAAGCAGACTGGGTCATGATCCTCAACCTTCAAAACCTTGTGGATTGGTGGACTGCCATCTCCAGGAGTCCACGCACATTTCTTTCAAGCCCCGGCTGGCCTTCCAGCCCATGAGGCGCTCAGCTAGAGCCGGGTCGGCATAGCAGGCGGCCACGTCACCCGGACGGCGCGGCGCGAACACGACAGGCACTTCGCGGTCGGCGGCCTCGCCATAGGCGCGCGCGAGCTCCAGCACGCTGTAGCCCCGGCCCGTGCCGAGGTTGACCGTCAGTGACTGCCCCTTGTCGGCCAGGTACTTCAGCGCCGAGACGTGACCTTCGGCCAGGTCCATGACATGGATGTAGTCGCGCACCCCCGTGCCATCCGGCGTGTCGTAGTCATTGCCGAACACATTCAGATGCGGTCGCTTGCCCACGGCCACCTGCGCCACGTAAGGCATCAGGTTGTTGGGGATGCCGCGCGGGTCTTCGCCAATGAGGCCGCTTTCGTGCGCGCCCACGGGGTTGAAATAGCGAAGGTAGGCGATGCGCCAGCTCGGGTCGCAGGCCTCAAGGCCACGCAGCAGTTCTTCACCGACCAGCTTGGTCTGACCATAGGGGTTGGTCGAGCGCAGAGGCGCGTCTTCCGTGATGGGCAAGCGATCCGGCTGGCCGTACACCGTCGCCGACGAGCTGAAAACCAACTGTTGCACACCATGGCGCTTCATCGCCTGGCAGACCGAGAGCAGACCACCAAGGTTGTTCTCGAAGTAGTCGAGTGGGCGCTCGACCGACTCGCCCACCGCCTTGAGCGCGGCGAAATGCACCACCGCGTCAACGCCGCCAAAACGTTGACGGCCGATGTCAAAGCAACGATCAAGCACCCCTGCGTCCCGCACATCACCCTGCACGAACACCGGCTCCTCGCCGATCAAGGTGCGCAGGCGGTCCAGCACCCGGGGCGAGCTGTTAACGTGGCTGTCTACACCCACGACCTGATAGCCGGCCGCACGGGCAACCACCCACATGTGCGACGCGATGTAGCCCGAAGCGCCGGTGAGAAGGATGCAAGGCATGTCAGGCGTTCTCCAAGGGGGTCATTCGACGGTGAAGCTGGCGGAACAACTGGTCGAGTACCCGTCGTACTCGTTGCGAATGAGGTCTTGGGTCTGGTTGTATTGGGTCACGTTGCATGACAGGCCCACCGAGCGAGTCGGCTGATATTGCAGGTCCAACGAATAGGTGTCCTGGTGGCTGCTCGTGTTGCTGCTCGAGTTGAGGAACGAAAGCTCTGCCAGGCTGTACTTGCCAGTGCGAGAGTTGTCGTACATGTTGCGGGTGTAGTTCGCGCCCAGGCTGGTCTTTGCGGTGACCTGCCAGCGTGCACCCAACGCCACCGTGTTGGTGATGTAGTCAGTCGCGACAGTCTCCAGGCCCAGAGCCCCTGCGCTGTACCGGTCTGAACTGGTGCGCCGGCTGAGGTTCACCGTGTAGCTGACGGGCCCACGGGGGGTGTAGGTCCAGCCCAGCGAGCCGGTCACGGCATCGTTGCTGGTGGATTGCCCTTGCCCGTCCGTGTACCGGGTGTTGCGCAGCGACAAAAGCGCGTTGACGTAGCTCAAGCCCGTCGCACGCCAGTCGGTGGTGAAGTCGAGGTTCTTGTCCTCGACCGTCTTGCTGTCGGTGATGAACCGGCGGTTGGGGTACTCGGTTCTGACCAGACGTGGCCCCACCCCAAACCGGATGAGATCACTCGGGTTGTAGTACACGCGGACACTTTGTGAGGTCTGTTCAGCGTTCTGGGGTCGCTGACGGGGCCAGGAATAGCTGAGGTCGTTGCGGTCCAGCGTACCTTCCACCGACCAAAGGCCCGTCTTGCCGTATTGCACACTCAGGTTGGTGTCCCTGTATGTGCGGACGTTCTTGACCACCCGCTCATCCAACAAATTGTTCTGCAGAGAGTTGAGGTTTTCGTCGTACTGCCCACCCAGGGTGAGCGACCAGTTCTGCAAGAACTCGGACGTGAACTTGCCGTTCATGTTCTTGCCATCGTTGTTGAGCTGGTCCGCAAAACGGTTGTACTCGTTCTTCGTCAGGCGACCGTAGAGGAGATAGGTCTGGCGCCCGTAGGCCTTGTTGAGCCCCGCAGCCACACCAGCCGCACGCACGGTGTCGCTCTGCCGCTGAGGGGTGCGAGCCAGATTCGAATCGTGCATGATGGTCAAGGAGGTGGTCAGGAAGAGTGGCAGGGGCTCACTGCTTTCCTGAGCCAAGCAGGAACCGCACCAGCCTGCCACAAGCGCCGCCGAAGCGACCGCCAGGAGAACCGGGAAACGACGAGCTGGAGTGGGGGCAGACACCTTCACGATCACCTCTTTCGATGGAACTGGTTGGGTTGGCATCATCGGGGCAGACGAGGCCGCGAAGCCCCGCCATTCATTTCAATCAGTAAGCGTTGCGGTCGAACAGCATCAGCCGGATCGTGCGGATGATGATCTGCATGTCCAGGCCCAAGGACCAATTGCGCAGGTATTCGAGGTCGTATTCGACCCGCGCCTGCATCTTGTCGATGGTCTCGGTCTCACCGCGAAAGCCGTGTACCTGAGCCCATCCGGTGATGCCCGGGCGCACCTTGTGGCGCACCATGTAGGCCTTGATGAGACGGCGATATTCTTCGTTGTGGGCCACCGCGTGAGGGCGCGGCCCGACGATGCTCATGCGCCCTTGAAGCACATTGATGAACTGCGGCAGCTCATCGAGTGATGTCTTGCGGATGAAGGCGCCAAAAGGCGTGATGCGCGAATCGCCCTTGGTCGCCTGGCGCACCACCGCACCGTTGTCCAGCGCACGCATGGAGCGGAACTTGTAGACCACGATTTCCTCGCCATCGAGCCCGTTGCGGCGCTGCTTGAAGATGATCGGCCCGGGCGAAGACATCTTCACCCCGATCGCCACCGCCACCAACAGGGGCGAAATCAGCACCAGGATGATGCTGGCCAGGATGATGTCGGACACCCGCTTGACCAGGTCGTTGGTGCCGGTGAAGGGGGTTTCGCAGATGCCAACCACCGGCACCCCGTTCATGTCTTGCAAGCGCCCCTGGATGATGCTGATGCCAAACACATCGGGCACGAAATAAAGCGACGCCGTCGTGCCTTGCAAGGCCTCCATCAGCTCGACCAGGCGTGGCTGGGAGCCCAGCGGCAAGGTGATGTAGACCTCTTGCACGCCATGCGCGTACACATAGTTGGCGACGTCACGCAGGCCGCCCAGGCGCATGCTGCGCGCCTCAGGCAGGACGCGGCTGTCGATGCGGTCGTCGAAATAACCGATGAACTCGGTGCTCTGGTCGACGCTGCCCTGGATGGCGCGAGCCACCTTGCCGCCCAAAGGCCCCGCTCCCACAACGATGGCCCGGCGACGAGCACCAGGCTGCGAAAGCCGATGCCGCAAGATGACCTTGCCGATCAGCACCGCCACCCATTGCACCACCGGCGTCACCCCCGCCCACGCCATCATGGCGTTGAAGTCGAAGAACATCAGGCTGTTGGTGGCGTAGCCGCACAACCACAGGATGGCCAGCATGGACACCCAGGAGCCCAGGATGTCGATGAGCGCCTCCAGCTTGGACACGATGAAGCGGTTGCGCCCCGGAAAGGTCAGCGCGAAAACCAGCAGGCACAAGGCCATGCCGGCACGCCCCATCGGCTCACCGGCCCAGGCCATGGCGCCGGCCAGCGTCAGCACCGTGATGAACGGCTCCAGGAACGCCGCCACGAAGGATGTGACCGACTGCGGCGCGTTGAAGAACGTGCGGTTGTAATTGCGGTTGTTGAACATAAGAACCCGAAAGGCGCGACTGGACCCAGCGGGTGTGCGCAACACAGGTGACGGGTGCACTGGCAGCCCCCACCCAACCTGATCCCGGCCAGCGCAGGATGGACCTCTGGCAAGACATGCCTGCACCAACCTGATCGGGCATTGTGGATCAAAATGGATGACAGAAATCCCATCAAGTTCCCCCGCCCCCCCTGGCATGCAGGGGTGTGTCGGCCGCCCCCTACAATCGCACCATGCTCCCATCCCCGATTCAGTGGCTGGCACCGGCTGTTCTGGCCCGCCTCGTCCTCCTGCTCAACCACGTGGTCGCCAGCGAGCCCCAGGCAGTGGCCCGCTTGAAGGCCCACGCCGGCCGCATGATCGACATCCGCTGGGCCACGGGCACGGCCGGCGTGTTACCGGCCTTTTTCTCGAGGGTGTTCCAGGGTGACACCGCCCTGCCCCCGATCCGCCTGCTCGTGACGCCGGCCGGGCTGTTCGAAGCCGTCGCCGAAAACACCCCTGCTTCCACGCCAGCTTCGGCGCCAACACCTGGCGCACCCGTGGGATTGACACTCACCGTCCAGCTCGGCGACCCGATTGACCTGCTCAAACGGGCCGTGCGCGGCGAGCGCCCCGAGGTCAACATCGAAGGCGACGCCAACCTCGCGGAAGTGGCCTCCTGGATGATGAAAAACCTGCGCTGGGACATCCAGGACGACGTTGCACGCTTCGTGGGCAACACCCCGGCTGAAGTGCTGCGCAAGGTCGGCGAGGGCATCAGCGAGGCCTTGCAACGCTGGCGCCCAGGCAGCGGCGCCCCACGCTGAGCCCGCAGCAAGGCCATGCGCTCCCTGTTCCGCCCGGCCTACATCGGCCTGATCTCGCTCACCCACGGGCTCGACATCCTGCTGCTGGGCAGCATCCGCCACAGCGGGCTCAACCGCCTGGCGCGGCTGCTGAGCTTCGGTCGCCGGCTGGAAGGCAGCCGAGGCGAGCGCCTGCGCGTGGCCCTCGAAAAACTCGGGCCCATCTTCGTCAAGTTCGGCCAGATGCTGTCGACGCGGCGCGACCTGCTGCCGCCCGACGTGGCCGACGAACTCGCCAAATTGCAGGACCGGGTGCCGCCGTTCTCCAGCGCAGAATCGGCCCGTCTGGTCGAAAAAGCGCTGGGCAAGCCGCTGTCGGCCGTCTTCCGCCAGTTCGACGCCGACCCGATCGCCAGCGCCTCCATCGCGCAGGTGCACTTCGCCGTGCTGCACGACGGCCGCGAGGTGGCGGTCAAGGTGCTGCGCCCTGGCATGCTCGATGTGATCGACGACGACCTGGCCCTGATGCGCACGCTGGCCGGCTGGGTGGAGCGCCTGTGGGCCGATGGCAAGCGCCTCAAGCCTCGCGAGGTGGTGGCCGAGTTCGACAAGTACCTGCACGACGAGCTGGATCTGGTGCGTGAGGCCGCCAACGCCGCCCAGCTTCGCCGCAACATGCAGGGGCTCGACCTGGTGCTGGTGCCCGAGATGATCTGGGACTTCTGCACTCCCACCGTGATGGTGATGGAGCGCATGAAAGGCGTGCCGATCAGCCAGATGGCGCGCCTGCGCGAGGCCGGCGTCGACATCAAGAAGCTGGCCCGCGACGGCGTGACCATCTTCTTCACCCAGGTCTTCCGAGACGGCTTCTTCCACGCCGACATGCACCCGGGCAACATCCAGGTCAGCCTGGACGCGCGCAGCTTCGGGCGCTACATCGCGCTCGATTTCGGCATCATCGGCACGCTGACCGAAGTCGACAAGGATTACCTCGCGCAGAACTTCATCGCCTTCTTCCACCGTGACTACAAGCGGGTGGCGGAGCTGCACATCGAAAGCGGCTGGGTGCCGGCCAACACCCGGGTCGACGAGCTCGAAGGCGCCATCCGCACCGTTTGCGAGCCCTACTTCGACCGGCCGCTCAAGGAAATCTCGCTGGGCCAGGTGCTGTTGCGCCTGTTCCAGATCTCGCGGCGTTTCAACGTCGAGATCCAGCCCCAGCTGGTGCTGCTGCAAAAGACCCTGCTCAACGTCGAAGGCCTCGGCCGCCAGCTCGACCCCGACCTGGATCTGTGGAGCACGGCCAAGCCCTTCCTGGAGCGCTGGATGCATGAGCAGGTCGGCTGGCGAGGCCTGGTTTCCCGCGTGAAGCGGGAAGCGCCCCGCTACGCCAAGCTGCTGCCCGAACTGCCGCGCCTGCTGCACCACCAGCTCTCGCACGGCGACGAGGCCCTGCGCCGCGACCTGCACGCCATCTTGAAAGAGCAGCGCCGCACCAACCGCACCCTGTCTGCGCTGATCTGGCTGGGCCTCGGCTTCGGCCTGGGGCTGCTGGTGGCACGGCTCGTGCTGGCGCTGCACGAGCAAGGCGTGCTTTGAGCCGAAATGAGTTCGGGTGAGCCCCGGTGAGCACGGACCTGAGGCGCCCCGCCGGCCACACGCCCCCGAATCCGAGGGAAGCAGCCAACCACCCCGCCCGAACGGCCAAACACCGCCTCGCCAACGACTAAACTCCGCCCCCTGATGCCTCGCCCGCGTGCGCCTGCGCAACCTTGGGCGTCCCCCCGCGTTCTTCGGCCTGATTGTTGGAAAGGTGCTGCCGAACATGAACACCACGCTGCTCGCTTTCGTGATCCTGTACCTGGTGGGCACCATGGCCCTGGGGATGTACGCGGGCACGCGCATCAAGAGCACCGCCGACTTCGCCATCGCGGGCCGCAGCCTGCCGCTGGCCATGGTCATCACCACCACCTTCGCGACCTGGTTCGGCGCCGAGACGGTGATGGGCATCCCGGCCAAGTTCGTCGAGGGCGGCCTGCATGCGGTCATCGAGGACCCCTTCGGCGCCTCGATGTGCCTGGTCCTGGTGGGCGCCTTCTTCGCCAGCCGGCTCTACAAAATGAGCTTGCTGACCATCGGCGACTTTTACCGCCATCGCTATGGCAAGGGCGTCGAGATTTTTTGCTCCATCGCCATCATCCTGAGCTACCTGGGGTGGGTGGCAGCCCAGATCACGGCGCTGGGCCTGGTCTTCGCGGTGCTGTCGGGCGGCGCCATCAGCCCCGAGCTGGGCATGATCATCGGCACCGCGCTGGTGCTGGTCTACGTGATGGTGGGCGGCATGCTGGCCGTGGCCTGGACGGACTTCGTGCAGATGGTGGTGCTGGTCATCGGTCTGTCCTTCATCGCCTGGCTGGCGGCTGGCCAGGCCGGCGGCGCGGGCCAGGTCATCGCGCTGGCCGAGCAGCAGAACTGGTTCAAGATCCTGCCCGAACACACGGCGCACGGCTGGATCTGGTTCGTCGCTGCGGCCATCACCATGATGTTCGGATCCATCCCGCAGCAGGACGTCTTCCAGCGTGTGATGTCGGCCAAGGACAGCGACACGGCCCGCCGGGGAGCCATCATCGGCGGGTTCAGCTACCTGGCTTTCGCCTTCGTGCCCATGTTCATCGTCGCATCGTCGCTGATCATCATGCCGGCCGAAACCAAGGAACTGCTGGCCAATGACCCGCAGAAGGTGCTGCCCACGCTCATCCTCAGCAAGATGCCGCTGGTGGCGCAGATCTTCTTCTTCGGCGCACTCGTTTCGGCCATCAAGTCGACCTCGTCGGCCACGCTGCTGGCGCCGTCCACCAGCTTCGTCGAGAACATCCTCAAGAACATCCACCCCGGCATGAGCGACCGCCAGGTGTTGCTGGCCATGCGCGTGACGCTGTTCGTGTTCACCGCCCTGGTGCTGACCTACGCCATCGTGATGCAGGGCACGGCCATCTACGACCTGGTCTCGGCGGCCTATCAAATCCCGCTGGTGGGGGCGTTCGTGCCGCTGCTGTTCGGCCTGTACTGGCCACGCGCGACCACACAGGGCGCCCTGTTGTCGATCGTGCTGGGCATCGGGACGCTGGCGCTGTTCACCTTCGACGCGACCCTGGGCGAGTCCTTCCCTGGCCAGCTCGCAGGCCTGGGCATGGCGCTGGGCGGCATGCTGGTGGGGTCGCTCGGGCCCCAGCTCATCGGCGACCACCGCGCCCGCCAGGCGAGCCTGGCCTGAGCGACCTTGAAGACAGCCCGGCGCAGCCCCATTTACAATGCCGTCCAGGGTTGACCCGAGGTTTCACCATGCCCATCTACGCTTATCGCTGTGCCGCTTGCGGCCACGCCAAGGACGTTCTCCAGAAAATGTCCGACGCCCCACTGACCACCTGCCCTGCCTGCGGCGCTGAAGCGTTCAGCAAGCAGGTGACGGCGGCTGGCTTCCAGCTCAAGGGCTCGGGTTGGTACGTGACCGACTTCCGTGGCGGCTCCGGTGGCGCCAGCTCGACGGCCGCTTCGGCGACGGCGGCGCCTGCCGCCGCTGCCACGGCCTCCGACAGCGCCCCAACCGGTTCGGCATCCAGCGGCGACAGCAGTGGCGACTCGGCTGCTGGCGGCTGTGGCACGTCCTGCGCCTGCCACTGAGCGCGTTCCCCCTGCGGTTTGTCAAGCGGCTTGCCCGACCCTGCGCCGCCCGTCTAAGCCCTCGCGCTCCCGCGCCTTCATCTGCACCATCACCGCGTGAAAAAATACATCCTGACCGGCCTGCTCGTCTGGCTGCCCCTGGCCATCACGATCTGGGTGCTGAGGAACATCGTGGGCGCCCTCGACGGCGTCTTCAGCTGGTTCATGGCTGCAGCCCACACCGTGCTGCCCTCCAGCCTGCACCCCTTCCTGGAAGAGCTGCGCGACATCCCGGGACTGAGCGTGATCGTGGTCGGTGCCACGCTGCTGCTCACGGGCATGGCGGTGTCCAACATGGTCGGCCAGTGGCTGCTCAATCAGTACAACCGGGTGCTCTCGAACACGCCCATCGTCAAGAGCATCTACACCTCGGTCAAGCAGGTGTCGGACACGCTGTTTTCGAGCAGCGGGCAGGCCTTCCGCGAGGCGGTGCTGGTGCAGTACCCGCGCGAAGGCTCCTGGACGATCGCCTTCGTAACGGGCAAGCCGTCGGGCGAGGTCGCGGCCAAGCTGGCCGCTGACATGCTCACGCTCTACGTGCCCACCACGCCCAACCCGACCTCGGGTTTCATGCTGATGGTGCCGCGCGCCGAGGTCCACCCGCTGAAGATGTCGGTGGACGAGGCGCTGAAATACATCATCTCGATGGGGGTGGTGGCGCCGCCGGCCCATGCCGAGGTGCCGTCGGCGAGCAAGCCAGCGCCGACCACACCCCAATCCTGAACGACAATCACGGGTTCGGGGCTCGCCTGACGCTCGGCGGGCCCGACTCGATTTTTCTCCCCCTCTCCCCTCGGAGCAAACAACAATGCGCACCACTTACTGTGGTCTGGTCAGCGAAGCGCTGATGGGCCAGACCGTGACGCTGATGGGCTGGGCCCACCGTCGCCGCGACCACGGCGGCGTGATCTTCATCGACCTGCGTGACCGCGAAGGCCTGGTGCAGGTCGTGTTCGACCCCGACCGCGCCGACTCGTTCAAGGTCGCCGAAGACGTGCGCAACGAGTTCTGCCTGAAGGTCACCGGTGTGGTGCGCGCCCGCCCAGCTGGCACCGAGAACGCCGGCCTGACCAGCGGCAAGATCGAGGTGCTGGGCCACACGCTGGAAGTGCTGAACGCTTCCGTGACGCCTCCGTTCCAGATCGACGACGAGAACCTGTCCGAGACGACCCGCCTCACGCACCGCGTGCTGGATCTGCGCCGTCCCTACATGCAGAAGAACCTGATGCTGCGCTACCGCGTGGCGATGGAGGCGCGCAAGTTCCTCGACGAGAACGGCTTCGTCGACATCGAGACCCCGATGCTGACCAAGTCGACGCCCGAAGGTGCACGAGACTACCTGGTGCCTTCGCGCGTGCACGATGGCCAGTTCTTCGCGCTGCCGCAGTCGCCCCAGCTCTTCAAGCAGTTGCTGATGGTGGCCGGCTTCGATCGCTACTACCAGATCACCAAGTGCTTCCGCGACGAAGACCTGCGCGCCGACCGCCAGCCCGAATTCACCCAGATCGACATCGAGACGAGCTTCCTGACCGAGCAGGAAATCCGTGACATGTTCGAGGGCATGATTCGCCACGTCTTCATGAAGGCGCTGAACGTAGACCTGGGCGCCTACCCGGTCATGAAGTACGCCGACGCCATGTTCCTGTACGGCTCGGACAAGCCGGACCTGCGCGTGAAGCTGAAGTTCACCGAGCTGACCGAGGTGATGAAGGACGTGGACTTCAAGGTCTTCTCGACGCCCGCCACGACCAAGGGTGGCCGCGTGGTCGGCCTGTGCGTGCCCGGCGGCGGCGCCATGTCGCGCGGCGAGATCGACGCCTACACCGAGTTCGTCAAGATCTACGGCGCCAAGGGCCTGGCCTGGATCAAGGTCAACGAAGTGGCCAAGGGTCGCGACGGCCTGCAGTCGCCCATCGTCAAGAACCTGCACGACGCGGCCATCGCCAAGATCCTGGAGCTGACGGGCGCCAAGGACGGCGACCTGATCTTCTTCGGCGCCGACAAGGAAAAGATCGTCAACGACGCCATCGGCGCGCTGCGCCTGAAGATCGGCCACTCCGACTTCGGCAAGAAGGCCGGCCTGTTCGAGGACCGCTGGGCGCCGTTGTGGGTGGTCGACTTCCCGATGTTCGAGTACGACGAGGACGAGGATCGCTGGAACGCCGTGCACCACCCCTTCACCGCGCCGAAGGATGGTCACGAGGACTTCATGGACACGGACCCGGGCAAGTGCATCGCCAAGGCCTACGACATGGTGCTCAACGGCTGGGAGCTGGGCGGCGGCTCGATCCGCATCCACCGCGCCGAGGTGCAGTCCAAGGTCTTCAAGGCCCTCAACATCACGGATGAAGACGCCAAGGTCAAGTTCGGCTTCCTGCTCGATGCCCTGCAATACGGCGCGCCTCCGCACGGCGGCCTGGCCTTCGGCCTGGACCGCCTGGTCACGCTGATGACCAAGGCCGAGTCGATCCGCGACGTGATCGCCTTCCCCAAGACGCAGCGCGCGCAATGCCTGCTGACGGGCGCACCGTCGAACGTCGACGAAAAACAGTTGCGCGAGCTGCACATCCGCCTGCGCAATGCACAGGCCGCGCAAGCTGGTCAGGCGCCTGCCGCCTGACCAACCAGTCTGAGGCTGAGACTTCGAGGGCCATCCTGCACAGGGTGGCCCTTTTTTTTTGATGAGTCCCATGAGCACAGAACCCGCCCACAAGATCCCGCAGTCCGTGCTGGTGGTGATTCACTCGCCCGAGCTGGAGGTGCTGCTGATCGAGCGCGCGAAGCAGCCAGGCTTCTGGCAAAGCGTGACCGGCTCGAAGGACCATTTGGACGAGGACTGGGCGTTGACCGCCATCCGCGAGGTCGCAGAGGAGACCGGCATCGTGGTCGGCTCGCCCGAGGTGCCGGCTTCGGCCCTGCGTGACTGGGCGTTGGAAAACGTCTATGAGATCTACCCCGTCTGGCGCCAGCGCTACGCACCGGGCGTGACGCACAACACCGAACGGGTCTTCAGCCTGCGGGTGCCGCGCGACACCCCCATCACCCTCGCCCCGCGCGAGCACACCCGGCACGCCTGGCTGCCGTGGCAGGAGGCGGCCGACCGCTGTTTCTCGCCCTCGAACGCCGAGGCCATCCTGATGTTGCCCAGGCAGGTGGGGCGAAGCCCCGACGGAGCCGGAAACTGAGGGCATCTCGCCCCCTTGATGCAAGATGCGGGACACCTGACATCAGGTAAGGTTGAAACATCGAACCACCCCACACGACCGTGCTCAACCCGCTTCAGTCTTCGCTGCTGCCGCCGTCGACCCAGGGCACCTCCTGTCTGCGCGTGGCGACCTACAACATCCACAAGGGCGTGCGGGGCATGGGCCCGTCCAAGCGCCTGGAGATCCACAACCTGGGCCTGGCCGTTGAGGCCCTGGACGCCGACATCGTCTGCCTGCAAGAGGTGCGAAGTTTCAATGAACAGGAAGCCCGCACTTTTTCGCGCACGCGGTTTGGCCCCATGGCCTGGCCAGCCTTGCCTCAGGCAGATTACCTTGCGCCCGAGGGCTACGAGGTGGCCTACCGCACCAACGCCGTCACGCGCGGCGGCGAGCATGGCAACGCGCTGCTGGCGCGCTGGCCCATCGGCGACATCGGGCACCACGATGTGTCGGACCACCGTTTCGAGCAACGCGGCTTGCTGCATGTGCCAGTGCACTGGCAAGGCATCGAGGTGCACGTGGTGGTGGTGCACCTGGGGCTGATCCACGCCAGCCGCCTGCGGCAGGCCGAGCGCTTGGCCAAGCTCGTCAACGAGTCGCTGCCGCCGAACGTGCCCGTGGTCATCGCGGGCGACTTCAACGACTGGAACGAAAAGCTCGATCCCATCTTCACAGACGCCGGTCTGAGCCGAGCCTGCACCGGCGAAGAGGCGCGCGTGCCCACCTTCCCATCGATCGTGCCGGTGCTTTCGCTGGACCGGGTCTACACGCGAGGCCTGCGCTGCACCTCGGTGATGGTGCCCAAGGGAGGCACATGGGCGCGGCTGTCCGACCACCTGCCGCTGGTGGTCGAGCTTGAACTGGCCTGACATGCAGGTGCCATTGGCCGAGCCCGACCTGGATGCGCTGGAGGGCCTGGCTTGGTACATCCAGCGCCGGCCTGTCTTCACCGGTGGCAACGAGGTCCGGCTGCTGCGGGGCGGCGAAGCACTGTTTCCCACCCTGCGTGACCGCATCGACGCCGCTCAGCACAGCGTGTGGCTGGCGTTCTACATCATCTCCCCGTTCGGGCAGAGCGGCTGGGTGCTGCAAGCCTTGATGCGGGCAGCACGGCGCGGGGTGTTGGTGCACTTGGTGGTCGATGGACTGGGTTCGCGCGACGCCCCCGCCAGCCTGTGGGAAGACCTCACGCAGGCCGGTGTGAAGCTGGCCACCTACCGGCCCACGAAGGGCCTGGGCGATCTCGTCTTCGACACCAACCAGTGGCGGCGCATGCACCTGAAGATCGCCGTCATCGACCAGCGCGAGGCCTGCATTGGCGGCATCAACCTGATCGACGACCGCTACGACCTGCACCATGGCTGGTCGGACCGGCCTCGCCTCGATTACGCCGTCGAGCTACGAGGCCCCGTCATCACGCCCATGTTGCACGCCGCAAGAGCGCTCTGGACACGCGCGCAGTTCGGGCGCGACTGGCGTGACGAGCTGCCCGCGCTGCCCAAGTCGGCCCATGACCTGCAACGGTTCCGCCGCTTCAAGCGGATGCTGGATCAGGCCCGCATGCGCCTGTCTCCACGCGAGCAAGGTCGACTTGAGCAGGCCGCGCAGTTGCAGCAGGGCGCGCGCTGCGCCTTCGTCATGCGCGACAACCTCAGGCAACGCCGCACCATCGAACTCTCCGCCTTGCAGGCCATCCGCCAGGCGCGCCAAAGCATCGACATCGTCACGCCTTATTTCTACCCGCACCGCGCGATCCGGCTGGCGTTGCGCCATGCCGCGTCGAAGGGCGTGCAGGTGCGGCTGCTGCTGCAAGGCAAGCTCGACTACCGCATCGCCGGGGTGGCGGCGCAGGTGCTGTATCACGAGTTGCAGCGCCATGGCGTGCGCATTTTCGAGTACCAGGACGCCTTCCTCCATGCCAAGGTGCTGCGCGTGGATGACGAATGGGCCACGGTGGGATCGTCGAACCTCGACCCGCTTTCGCTGGTGCTGAACCTGGAAGGCAATGTGGTGATCAAGGACCGCAGCTTCGTGCGCACCTTGTCGGCCGCGCTGGAAGAAGACTTCGCCCATTGCCGTGAAGTGCCCGCCCCAGCCACCGACAGCCGACCGGGTTGGACAGCACGTGCACGGCGCGCGGTGGTGAGCTGGCTGGCGCGAACCTATCTGCGGCTGGCGGGCGCGGCACGCCGGTATTGATGCGGTGTTGCGTTGGTGTGGAACCCACGAGCACACCTTGCCGACGTCGCCCCCGGTCAGACCCTGCTGAATTCGGCGACCACGGCCTGCATGAAAGACCAGGCCGAGCCGTAGGCAGGTGGCTTCGGCCACTGTGCCGCCTGCGTGGGCGGGTGGTCGAGCCCGTGGGATTGCACCCAGCGCCGCGCGATCATCCAGCCTGCATGCCCGACCACGCTCAGGCCGTGCGCCAACGGCTGCCAGCCAGCAGCGCGTGTCAGCACCTGCTGCAAGCTCTCGCCGCCGCCAGGCCTGTGATGCAGGAAGTCGGCGACCCAGGCGTCGACCTCCGATCGCGAGATGTTCGCCCACGGCTGGCCGTCCCAGGAGCCGAAGTCCGCCTCCAGCAAGGCGTCATCAACGATGTGTCGCCAGCCGAGCCGGCGAAGGTGATGCCCCACCGCCCGGCAACGCGCCAACGACGAGGTGCAGACCAGGCGCGGCAAGCCATGCGTGATCGCATGCCGGTGAATGCGGCGGGCCAGGCGCCGGGCCTTGCGTGGGTCGACATGCAGGTCGACGCGGCCGATGCAGAGCCCGGAAGGCAGTTTGGTTCGACTCTTTTGGTCAGCGCTGCTCGTTTGGCTGCTTCGGCCGCTTCGACAGGTTCGCCCCTTCCGTCCACTCGGCCTGCTCAGCGGTGTTTGCGCGATCTGCCCGTTCCTGTTGCTGATGGGCCCGCCCACCTTCCCGGTCGGCCGAGGATGGCGCCAGGCCATGAAGCCCATCGGCTGAGCCTGCGTCGGCATCGGCATCAACGCTACTGTGGCTGCTGGGCTCACCACACCGACCTCACCCGACCGGATGCACGACATGGAGCCACGCAAGCAAGATGGCGAGCTCTGAGAGCTGCTGGCTGGCGCCGAGGGTGTCGCCCGTGAAGCCGCCGAGGCGGCGCTTGAGCCAACTCAGGCAGAAGATCAGCATGGCACCCGCGCCCAGCATGCCCCAGCCCAGCGCCTGCCAGAGCGTGTTCAAAGGCCAGCCATCGAGGAAGAAGAACGCCCCCATCGCGGCAGCGACCGCGGCGGTGTTGACCACCGTCGCCCATGCGTGCGAGGCGGCCAGCGACATCGCCAGGGGCTTGGCCTTGGCGTGCTCCAGATCGCCGGCATAGGGCAACAGCCGGGTCAACAGCACCGGCACGAGGCGCGAAAGCGCATGCGCCCAAATCAACCCCATCGACGTCCACAGCAACAGCACCTGGTGGATCTGGCTGGTGCGAGCGCTGTCGAGCTCATGGATGCGCGGCGTGAGCAGCTCCACCAGCACCGTGGCCTTCAGGCCCAGCAGCAAAACCAGGCCGAGGGCGCCATACGTGCCCAGGCGCGAGTCTTTCATGATGAGCAGCGCCTTTTCGCGGCTCACTGCGCCGCCCAGGCCATCGCAGGTGTCGGCCCAGCCATCTTCGTGGAAACCGCCAGTGAGCCAGACGGTGGCAGCCATGCTCAAGCCTACGGCCACGCTTGGCGGCCACCAGGCCGAGGCCAGGGCCAGCACCGCCGCGCCGAACAGGCCCACCAGCGCCCCGACCAGCGGGAAATGCCGCATGCTTGCCGGCATCCACTCGGCCCGCCAGCCCACCCAGGCGGGCACCGGCACGCGAGTGAGGAATTGCAGCGCGAGCCAGAACAAGCGAAGTTCCTGCACGAAAGCCGCGAGCAAGGCTGTTGACCAAGACGGGGAAGGACCAGGTGGCGGGCGCTTCATGATGGCTTCATCGTGGCTTCAGCGCTGTGCTTGAGCGCCTGACTTGCTTGCTCGGTTTCATGGCCGCGCTTCGGTGCCTGCGTTGCTGACGCCAGCAGCCTCGAAGCTCGCCATCTCGCGCAAAACGCGGCAGGCCGACTCCAGCAGCGGCCAGGCCAGGGCCGCGCCCGAGCCTTCGCCCAGGCGCAAATCGAGCCTGACGAGGGGCTCGGCACGCAGGTGAGCCAGCATGCGCGCATGGCCGCTTTCGTCGGACTGGTGCGAGAACACGCAACGTTGCAGCACCAACGGCCGCAACGCGTGCGCCACCAGCAAGGCGCTGGTGGCGATGAAGCCATCGACCACAATGACGCGGCCTTGCGCAGCCGCTTCGAGCATGGCGCCGCACATCATCGCCACCTCGAAGCCGCCAAAGGCACGTAGCACGGCCAACGGTTCGTGCGCATCGGCGTTGGCGAGCAGGGCCTCTTGCAAGATGGCGAGCTTGCGCTGCACGGCCGCCTCGTCGAGGCCTGTTCCACGGCCCACGCATTGCGTCAGGGGCAAGCCCGTGAGGCGGGCCATGATGAGGGCCGCGCTCGATGTGTTGCCGATGCCCATCTCGCCGAACAGCACGGCGTTGCCGGGCAGGCCGCGCACGACCTCCGCGCCTTCCCGCAAAGCCCGCGCGCATTGCTCTTGCGTCATCGCCGGGCCACGGCTGCAATCGGCCGTGCCAGCCGCCACCTTGCGGATCTGCAGCATCGGGCGCGGCACGATGTCGCGGGCCACGCCGGCATCCACCACGGTCAGGTCCAGGCCATGCTGGCGGGCCAGCACGCTGATGGCGGCACCACCGGCAAGGAAGTTCTCGACCATCTGCCAGGTGACATCAGCCGGAAAGGCCGACACACCGCGCGCAGCCAGCCCGTGGTCGCCCGCGAACACCACCACCTGGGGCGAGGTCAGTTGCGGCCGCTCGCTGCGCAAGATGAGGCCAATCTGCAAGGCCAACGACTCGATGCGGCCAAGCGAGCCCAGCGGTTTGGTCTTGTGGTCGAGCAGGTGTTTCAGGCGGGCAGCCAGGACGGCATCGTTCAAGTCATCCAGTTCAGGCAAGGCGAAGGTCATCGCGGGCTGCCTCATCAATCCTCGATGCCGCGCTGGGCGGGGATGCCGGCCTCGTAGGCATGCTTCACCTTGCGCACCTCGCTGACCGTGTCGGCGATCTCGATGATTTCCGGTGGGCAGTCGCGGCCGGTGATCACGACGTGTACCTGTTGCGGCCGCGAGCGCAAGGCATCGACCACCTCCTGCAACGGCACCCAGCCGTAGATGAGCGGGTAGGTCATCTCATCGAGCACGACCAGGAATGTCTCGCCGGCTTCGATGACGGCGCGCGCGCGCGCCCAGCCTTCACGCGCGAGCTGCGCCGAGTGATCCAGGTCCTTGCTCTTCCAGCTGAAGCCATCGCCCAAGCCCTCGACGGGCACGCCCAGTTGCTCGAAAGCACGGTGCTCGCCGAAGCGCGCGCTGGGCACCTTCATGAACTGAAAGATGCGCACCGGCTTGCCCCGGCCATGGGCGCGCAGGGCCAGGCCGAAGGCGGCCGTGCTCTTGCCCTTGCCGTCACCGGTGTTGACGATGAGCAGGCCGCGGCGCTCGGCCTTCTCGCGCTGCTGAGGGGCTTCGGTGGGTGGGGTTTGGATGTCCATGGGTGAGATTCTCCTGCCTCGCATGCATCAGGGTAAAGGAAGGGCGCAAAGTGCAGTCAAAGCCGTGGCAACGCCGTCCAGCGGCCATCGATTTCGACGAGGTCGATGGCGCGCTCGAACACCTCGGACAGCGCGGCCCGAACAGACGGATCGGCCGCCGGCCCGATCGCCAACAAACGCCCCGAGCCCATCACCGCGATGCGATCAGCACTCAACGCAACGGGCAATTCGTGCATCACGCTGAGCAGCGCACGCCCTGCCCTGGCGGCCTCCCGCATGGCCTGGGCGACCCGACGTTGATGAGGAGGATCGAGGTGCGCCAGGGGCTCGTCGAGCAACAACAAGGGTGCCTGGGTTGCGAAGGCGCGCGCCAAGTGCACACGCTGCCGCTCCCCGCCCGACAGGCGCCCCAGCCGATGCGAAGCCAGCGCCTCGACATCGGCCAGGGCCATGGCTTCGTCAACCAAGCCCTGATCGGATGCATCGGTCCACGCGCCCCAGGCCAGCCAGCCTCGGTGCGGCAAACGACCCAGCTCGACGACATCGCGCACCAGCATGTCGGCATCGCCTTCGGGCGACTGCGCCAGCCAGGCCATGTGGCGCGCCTGAGCCCGGCTGGTCCATCCGGCCTGCGGGCGCCCGTCCAGCCAGACCTCGCCCGAGGCGGGTGCCAGCAAGCCGGCAGCGAGGTGCAACAAGGTGGACTTGCCAGCACCATTCGGCCCCACCAGCGCGACCCACTCACCAGCGCTCAGACCGAGGCTCACCTGGTCAACCACCGTGCGAGGCCCCCTCATCGCGCTCACGCCACGCAGAGACAACACCTCGCTCGTCATGCCGCGCTCCGATGCAATCGCCACAACAGGTAGCCTCCGCCCAGCACGGCGGTGAGCACGCCCACCGGCACATCCTGTGGGGGCAACAGGCCTCGCGACAGCAAGTCGGCCGACAGCAGCAGCACGCCGCCCATCAAGCTCGCCGCCAAAAGGCGTACGCGATGACGCCCACCGTCCCAACCACGCACCAAGTGCGGCGCCACCAAGCCGACAAACGCGATGAGGCCGGCCTGCGCCGAAGCGGCAGCCGTGCAAGCCGCCAGCACCGCGACGAGCGCGACGCGCGACGCCCCGAGCGGCACACCCAGGCTGCGAGCCGTGTCCTCGCCCAGGCTCAAGGCATCCAGCACAGGCGCGAGCCCCATCGCCAGCAGCGCACCCACCGTCCACACGCCCGACAAGGCCCAGACCGCCGGCCAGCCCAGCAAGGCCGTGCTGCCCAGCATGAAGGCCTGCATGGCGCGCCAGGCCTCGGCCGAGCCCAGCATGATCCATTGCGTGAACGCACCCAGCACCACGCCCACCACCACGCCTGCGAGCAGCAGCCGGTACGTCTGCGCAGCACCGCGTGCCAAAGCCAGCGTGAGGAAGACACCGCCGATGGCCCCGAAAAAAGCCATGCCCGTCAACCCCAGCCGCGCCCCGGCGTCACCCGATGCCCACCCCAACGCGATGGCGGCAGCCATGCACAACCCTGCGCCAGCGGCCGAGCCCAGCAAGTGCGGCTCGGCGAGCGGGTTGCGAAACAAGCCTTGCGCGATCGCACCCGACAAGCCCAGCAAAGCCCCCACCACCGCAGCTCCCAACGAGCGCGGCAAGCGGATGTCACCCACCAGGCTCATCAAGCCAGGCTCGGTCCACAGGGCCGATGGCCAACGCCAACCATCCGCCCCCACCAGGCAGCCAAGGCCGCACAACACCGTCAACATGAAGGCCAACGCCAAGACCGCTCTCATGGCCGCGCGCCCCAGGCCTGAGTCAGGCAATTCGCCAGCACGCGCGCCGCCTCTGGCAGGCGAGGCCCCGGGCGTGACAAGGCATCGAGTTCTTTCGGCTTCAAGGCACAGATGCGTCGCTCACGCACCGCCGGGATCGCCGACCAGCCAGGCCGGCGGCGCAAGGCAGCCACCTCATCGGCCGCCACGATGATGAGTTCAGGGCGAGCCCGCACCACAAACTCTGGGTTGAGCTTGGGAAACGGCCCCAGCGAAGCTGGCACGATGTTGCGCGCGCCCTGCTGCGCCAGCATCTGCCCGATGTAAGAGGTCTCGCCCGCCGCGTGCGGCGCACTGCTGATTTCGACGTAAACAGCATGCCCACGCGCCCGTGCGGGCACCGATTTGGCCGCAATCTCCAACTCGTCGCGGATCGCGGTCCATTGGCGCAGCCCTGCTTCGGGTTGCCCAAGCAACGTGGCCACTTTCTTGAGCAGCGATGCCACCTCAGGCAAATCGCGCGCATCCAGCTCGGCCACCCTGAGCCCAAGCTGACGCAAGCGCGGAGCCATGCGCGACGAGGGCGCCAGCAGCACCAGGTCCGGCTTGAGCGCCACGATGCGCTCCAGCGGCGCTTCATCCAGGCTGCCGAGTCGGGGTAAACGCGCGACTTGCTCGGGCCAGTTTGACCAGCGGTCAACCCCGATCAGGCGATCGCAGGCATCCAGAACGCAAACGGCCTCAGTCAGCGAAGGCAGCAGGGAAACGATGCGTCGGGCAGGCGCAGGCAAGCTTACCGCCATGCCGGCATCGTCCACGATGGCCAGCCCCCCGGTGGCGGCATGCCCTTCGTTCACCATGCAGGCCATGCTGGCCCACACCAGGCACGCCAACGCCCAGCCTCGGCGGATCGTCCTGGCCCCGGCGTGGCAGCGTCTGGCGATGCTCACGCCCAACGCTCCACGTCTCGGGTGAAGGGCTGGCCGGCCACCATCCAGGTCAGCTTGGCACAGCGCTGAGCGACGTCCTGATGCAGCCGCCCCAACTCGTCGACCACGCGGCGAACCTCGGTGCCCATGGGGATCACCCCCGAGCCGATTTCGTTGGACACCAGCACCAGCGGCGAAGCCAGATCGGGCATCGCGCTCAGCAACTCATGGCGCAAGGTGTTCCAGTCTGGCCGCTCATTGACGACCTCATCCAACGGATCGCCATCGCAAGCAGGCATCAACGACTGGCTCACCCACAAGGTCAAACAATCAACCACGATCATGCGATGCGCTGCCGCGTGTTCGCGCACGGCCCGCCCCACATGCAAGGGGCTTTCAACCACACGAAAGGCCGCGTCACGATCCAGCCGATGCCGCTCGATGCGCTCACGCATTTCATCATCGCTGGGCAGAGCCGTCGCCACCAACACCACCTCGTGGCCGGCATCCTGATCGAGCCAGGCACGGGCCAGCCGCTCGGCCTGCCGAGACTTGCCGCTGCGCTGGCCGCCGAGGATGAGGTGGTGTGAAACCATGGGCGTACTCAGAACGTGCGGGTTGCGCTCAGGCGCCAGCTGCGGCCGGCAAAGGGATAGACCTCGCGTGACGAGCAGTTGGTCCCGTAGGCATAGCCATAGTTCGCGCCCCGGCGATCCGTTAAGTTGTTACCCGATAGCGCCACGATCCAGTCGGCGTTCTTCCAGGCGTAGCGGCCATCGAACAAGGTCGAAGAAGGCACGCGCTCGGAGCAGGTATTGGCCTCGTCACCAGAGAACCGAGCTGAAGCCAGGAACTGCGCCCCCACCTCCAAGCTCTGGTGATCGCCGATGCGCCAGTTCGCCCGCAAGGTGGCCGAACGCGGAGACACCAGCACCATGCTCTTACCCGCGTTCTCGCCTTCAGTGTAGCGAGCGGTGAGCTGCTGCACGGACGCCGTCAGGCTCACGTGCGGCAACACCTGGGCATGGGCCTCAGCCTCGACACCCCGGCGGCGCGTCGGGTCGATGTTGCTGTTGCCATAGGGCACATAGGTGAACAGGATCTCATCGCGCGTATGCTGCACGAAGTAGCGCACGGTGGCCGAATCGGCCCCCTGCCCCCACTTCAGCCCCACCTCGCGATCACGGTTGCGCTGAGGCTTGATCGCCACCAGCCCCGGGGTCACGCGGTTCTCATCGACGTTGGCCAGCCGGTACGAGCTCGACCCACGCACATAAGCACTCCATTGCGACGTCAGCGCCTGGCTCACGCCCAGCTCGCCTGCATGGAGCTTGTCGTCGCGGCTGTATTGCACGGCGCTGTTGTAAGCATCACCGGGGAAATCACCCTGCTTGTTGACGCGCTCTTGGCGCCAGCCTGTGCTCAGCCTGGTGCCCGTGGGCAGGCCCAGGTCGGCATGCACGTAGTGCGCGCGGTTGTGCTGATTACCCGTTTCATAAGCGCCTGAAGAAACCTTGTCAAAGGTCCACTCCTGCCAGTCCAGCCCCCCCGTCAGCCGCAGGTCAGCACCCAGTACCTGATCTTGCCAGCTCACCCGTGGCGCCACCTGGCTCTGTGCGCTGGTGGAGTGCGTTTCACTGGCTCCTGTCGAGACATACCGGTAGGCCGCATCGCGCTCGCGCCGGCCGGCGTCGACCTGCCAGCTCCACGACTTGCCCTGCCAGCCCATTTGCGCCTGCTGCCGTGTTTCGCCCAGGTTGCTGTAGTCGTCAGGGGTCACGCTGCGGCGAGGGTCACGGCGCGCCACATCGTCCGGCAACGCCCCGGGCATGCCCGAGGCCTGGTCCTCGTGCTGCACACGCCAGCCCGCATGCCAAGGTCCTTCACGCCACTGCAGCCCCAGACTGCCCACGTCCTGGCGATACTGGCTGTTGTCGCGGTAGCCTTCCATGCGCACGCGCCGCACGCTGCCATCCACCGACACCGACCCGAAAGCGCGTTCACCACTGGCCAACAGTTCGTGCCCGTCAAAGGATTCAACGGCTGCCATCACGCGGCCGGAGCCCTCGGAACTGGCACCTTGTTTCAGGATGACATTGATCACGCCCGCCGAGGCCCCTTCGCCCCACAGCACGCTGGCCCCGCCGCGCACGATCTCGATGTGATCGATGCGGTCCAAGGGGATGGAGCTCAGGCGGGCCGTGGCCAGTTCGTTCTCGCTGATGCGGATGCCATCCACCATGACCACGAGGTTCTGGTCACTGCTGTCTCCGTAGCCACGCAAATCGATCTTGGGATCGCGCCCGCCCAAAAGGTCGGTCCGGGCGGGCAAACCGCCCAGCTTGCGCACGGCCTCGCTCGCGTCAATGACGCCAGATCGGGCAATCTGCTCTGCAGTGATGACGGTCGCTCCGATGGGAGCCGAGCGCAGCAGCTCGGGCATGCGGCTGGCCGACACGATCACCGGCTCCAGGCTGACGCCTGCGTCCTCCTTCTGCACGCTCTGCGCGAGAGCGAGGCTTGAGCATAAACCGCACGCCAGGGCTACAGCCGAGCGCACCCCAGGAGCCCGAGGCGCCGAGATCACAAAAAACATGATGAAAAAGATGCAGGAACCCTGACCAGCGTCCCCGCAGGCCCTGGGCGACACGGCACGCGCGCGAACGCACGCACCCCTTGCTGGCCGGTATCCGGGCTGGGCGGTGCATGCTGTGTGGCCTTCCCAGGCCCCGAGGGCCCAGTGGCTGGAAGACACAGCCGGAGCGCGTGCAGACTGGCGTTGCACAAACTCGACCGCCGACCGTTGCGGGGGCAGCTCAAGCGAGGCCGGCATCGGCGATGCGCGACCCTCTTGCTTCCCGTTTAACTGCACCGGGTGAACCCCGGCGCGAGCACCAACGAGCGGCATTGTAAGCGCGCCTACAATGCCAGAGAGCCCCTCCTCCACCCGCCACGGCTGACCATGTCCCGCATCGACGAACTCACCGATCGCATCGAGCGCCTGCTGTTGCGCCACGAGGAGCTGCGCCGCACCAACGCCTTATTGACCCAGCAAGTGCACGTCGTCACACAAGAGCGCGAATCCCTCAAGGCCCGGCTGGCCGCAGCGCGCTCACGCATCGACGCGTTGCTTGACAAGCTGCCCCCGCCAGCCACTGAACCCGAACACCCCGATGGCGCCCCGTCCGCCACCGACAGCCGACCAGAATGAAGCAAATCGAAGTCTCGATCATGGGGCAGAGCTACCGCCTGGGTTGCCCCGATGGCGGCGAAGAACGCCTGCGCGAGGCCGTCGCACAGGTTGACCGCGAAATGTGCGCCATCCGCGACAGCGGCAAACTCAAGGCGCGTGAACGCATCGCCGTGCTGGCGGCGCTGAATCTGGCCTACATCCTCGTCGAGCGCCCCGCAGCACCGGCTGCCGCGCAACCCAGCCCGGCTGGCGCCTCGGCTGATGAGTCGCCTCTTGGCCCCTTGCCCTCGCCAGCCTACGTTGACCAACTCGTGGCGCGCATCGACCAGGCGCTCGGGCAGGACGGCCACCTGATCTGAGGCCAGTGCGGCCGGCCCCACGCGCGTCTGCGCCACAGCCTCCGCGCGCGAGCAACGGACGCCCCACCACGGCAGGCGCCATCTCGCTCACGGCAACAGCACCACTTCCAGTGTGCAATACGGCGCCAAGTGCTTGACCTGAACACGCAGAGTGCACGTAGAATGAACTCGTCCGTCGCGTTCGTGGTTGTTTTTATTTCCTTGAACCGATGCTCTTGGAGCCAGGGCTTGGAACATTGCGCACAGGTGCGATCGTCTCGCGTCAGATGAACCCGAAGTGCTGCTGACCTCGCCCACCTGAATCCCCCTGGGTTCAGGAATGCGGCAACCAGCTCTCGGCGGACCTCGTTTCCATCGGCCAGACACCGCAAGGGTCTAGCCGATTTCTTTGGAGAGGCTTTTGGGAGCGCGCGTGGTGCCTCGTCAGGCGCCCAGTCGCTCGTCAGTTCACGGGCGTGAACTGGATGCTGGCCAGCACGATGCGGTTGCCGCCCTTTTCGCGGGCGCTCGCCAGCGCGCGGTCGGCGCTGCGCATGAGCTCGTCGACCAGGCCAGCGGTGTGCGGGAAGCTGGCCACGCCCATGCTGACCGTGAACGGGATCTGCTGGCCGTTGTGCGCCACGATGTGCTGGGCACATTGACGGCGCAACTGCTCCATGCGCGAGTGGGCGGTGGCCAGTCCCACGCCCGACAGCAGCACGACGAAGCGGTCGCCGCCAAGGCGGCAAGGGGCGTCCATCGCACGGGTGCCGGCACGCAGCAGGCGCCCCAGGGCCTCGATGACACGCTCGCAGCCATCGACACCATGGTTGTGGCGGATTTCCTCCATGTTGTCGACCGAGATGGCGACCAGGGCGAACTCGCGCTGCTCGCGGCTGGAGAGGTCGGCCTCGCGGCAGAGCTGCTCCTCGAAGTGGGCGCGGTGGTAGAGACCCGAGAGCGCGTCGCGCACCTGGCTGCCTTCGACATCGCGGCGCAGCGTTTCGTTGGCCTTCTGCTGTTGCTCGAGCTGCCCCAGCGCCGTCTGCAACTGGGCCTCGCGGCGGCGGGTTTCGGTCACGTCCTGCCAAATGGCGATCATGCGGGAGTGGCCGTCGGCATGCGCCACGACCTGGCGCCAGGCCAGGAAGTCGCGCCGGGCGCCGGCGATCTCGAGCTTGTGTTCGGCCATCACGCCGGAGGGCGTGGCGCGGGCCTGTTGTTCGGCGGCGCGCAGGGCGACGGCCAACGTGGCATCAAAAAGTTCGGCGTCTTGCGCGCCCACGAGGTTGCGCCCCTCCAGGCCCAGCAGGCGGGCGGCGGAAGCATTGGCCTGTTCGTAGCGGCCAGAGGCCAGATCCTTGACCGTCACGGCCACGGCGAACTGGTCAAGCGAATTCAGAACAGCGCTTTGCAGCGCGGCAACGTCAAGCAAGCCTGGAGCGAGGGATTCGGCCATGGTCATTGGAATTGTGTCATCGGCTTGAGCGCCAGGCGTCCCTGACGTGGAGGAACTGCCATGTCAATGTTCGCTGAATTTCCATGAGGTGACTGTCCTTCAAACGAGGGATCGCCCCCGTATTTCCCCTGCGAGGCGGGCATATGTCACGCATTGCAGCCTGAGAACCCCGGGGGAACCATGCGGGACAATACGCGCTTTCTCACACCCGGGCTGCCATCGTGGTTCGCTTCGGACAGACAGCATGTCACACATCACACTGCTGGGCTGCGGCCTGATGGGCCAGCCCATGGCGCGCCGCCTGTTGGCCGCCGGACACGCCCTCACCGCCTGGAACCGCAGCCGAGCCAAGGCCGAGGTCTTGTTGGCCGATGGCGCCATGGTGGCGGACACCCCTGCCGAGGCCGTGTCCCGGGCTGACGTCGTCATCACCATGCTGCAAGATGGCGAGGCGGTGCGCGAGGTGCTGTTCGGTTCAGGCCATGCATCGGCCGTCCAAACGATGCGCACAGGCACCCTCTTCATCGACATGGGCTCGATCCTGCCCGAGCAGGCGCGCGATCACGCCACGCGGCTGGAGGCAGCGGGTGTCGCGACGCTGGACGCCCCCGTCTCGGGCGGCACCCTCGGCGCCGAGGCCGGCACCCTGGCCATCATGGCGGGCGGCACGGCCGAGGCCTTCGAGCGAGCGCGCGAGGTGCTGTCGGTGCTTGGCAGGCCGGTCCATGTCGGGCCGGCGGGTTCGGGCCAATTGGCCAAGCTCGCCAATCAGATGATTGTGGGCATCACCATCGGCGCGGTGGCCGAGGCGCTGCTGCTGGCCGAACGCGGCGGCGCCGACCCGGCCAAGGTGCGCGAGGCCTTGCGCGGCGGTTTCGCCGAAAGCCGCATCCTCGAGGTGCACGGCCAGCGCATCGTCGAGGGCGACTTCGCCAAGCGCGGCTCGCTGGCCATCCAGCTCAAGGACTTGCGCAACGCGATGCACACGGCCATGGGCATGCAGATGGATGCGCCCATCACGCAGGCGCTGACCGGGCTGTACGCGCAAGCCGCGGAACACGGCTTCGGTGAACTCGATCAATCGGGGCTGTATTGCGAACTCGCACGGCGCCAGCCTCCGATCAATCCTTGAACGTCGGCGTCTGCTTGGCCATGGAAGCCATCATGGCGGCCATCAGGTCCTGCGACATCAGCATCGCGGCGTTCCAGCTGGCCATGTATTGCAGGCCATCGGACACGCTGTGGTCACGAGTGTGGTTGAGGATTTCCTTGGTGCCCCGGATGGACAGCGGCGACTTGGCCGCGATCTGCAGCGCCAGCTCGTGCACGCCCGCTTGCAAGGCTTCACGCGACTCGAACACGCGGTTGACCAGGCCAATGCGCAGCGCCTCTTCGGCGTCCACCTTGCGGCCGGTGTAGGCCAGCTCACGCACCAGGCCCTGGCTGCCGATGATCTTCGGCAAGCGCTGCAAGGTGCCCACGTCGGCCACCATGCCGATGTCGATCTCCTTGATGGTGAAGTAGGCGTCGGCCGAGCAGTAGCGCATGTCGGCACAGCTCACCAGGTCGACGCCTCCGCCGACGCAGCCCGAGTGAATGGCGGCGAGCACGGGCTTGCGGCAACGCTCCAGGCTGGTCAGCGTGTCCTGCAATTCGAGGATCAGGCCGCGCAGCTTCTCGCGCATGCGGCCGTCGCAGTCGTCCTTGATCTGGGCTTGCAGGCCCATCATCATCGTCAGGTCGATGCCGGAGGTGAAGTGCTTGCCTTCGCCTTGCAGCACCACGGCGCGCACCTCGGGCGTGCGGTCGGCCCATTGCATGGCCGAACGGATGTCTTGCCACATCTGCCAGTTCATGGCGTTGGCCTTCTCGGGCCGATTCAGGGTGAGGGTGGCCACCTTGTCGGCCAGCGACAGGCGGATGGTTTCGAGCGTGGGGGTGGCGTCGGACACGTGCGTCTCCTTTTGTCGGGCGTCAGCCCTTGTAGGCGGGCAGGAAGGCCGCGAGGCGGGCGCCCATCTCGGCACCCAAAGCCTGCAGGCCGTTGAAGGGGCGCACCATCACCTCGAAGTCGATGATGCGGCCTTGCTCGTCGAAGGCGATCATGTCGATGCCCTTGAGCGACTTGTCGCCCACGCGGGCGCTGAACTCCAGCACGACGTTCAGGCCGTCTTCGCTGGCCAGGAAGCGATGGTAGGTGAAGTCCTGGAACACCGTCAGCACGGTGCTCAGGATCAGGTTGACCGCGGCCGCGCTGTGGTACGGCTTGAAGGCCATCGGCGAGCGAAAGCAGGCGTCGTCGTGCAGGATGCCGGGCAGGCGCGACAGGTCACGCGCGGCGACCATCTCGTGCCATGTTTGCAGCGAGGCCTGCACGGCCGGTTTCAGCGATCTCGGGATGTGGGCGCTCATCGTTGTCTCCTTTGGTCGGTTGGGGGCCGAAACAACCGCCGCCCGCGCATGCAGGGCTGGCGGCGGCGTGATGTGCGGCGACAGCGATCAGAGCGCCGCTGCCAGCTCCGTGCCCTGCTTGATCGCGCGCTTGGCATCCAGCTCGGCGGCCACGTCGGCGCCACCAATGAGGTGCACCTTCAGGCCCTTGGCCTCGAGGCCGGCCTGCAATTCACGCAACGGTTCTTGACCAGCGCACAGCACCACGTTGTCGACCGGCAGCACCATCTCCTGCGCGCCCACGGTGATGTGCAGTCCAGCGTCATCGATCTTGCGGTAAGTGGCACCAGCGATCATCTCCACGTTGCGGTTCTTCAGCGAGGTGCGGTGAATCCAGCCGGTGGTCTTGCCCAGGCCGTCGCCCACCTTGCTGGTCTTGCGCTGCAACAGGTAGACCTGGCGCGGCGGGGTGTCGAGGTGCGGGGCCTTGACGCCACCGCGCTCGGTGTAGCTGGTGTCGATGCCCCACTCGGCATAGAACTTCGGCGCGTCGATGCTGGGGCTGGTGCCTTCGTGCGTCAGGTACTCCGACACGTCGAAGCCGATGCCGCCCGCGCCGATCACGGCCACGCGCTTGCCCACGGGCTTCTTGTCACGCAGCACTTCGAGGTAGCTCAGCACCTTCGGGTGGTCCACGCCTTCGATGGCGGGGGTGCGCGGGCTCACGCCAGTGGCCAGCACGACCTCGTCGAAGCCGCCTGCGGCCAGGTCATCAACGCCCACGCGGTTGTTGAGCTTGAGCTGCACGCCGGTGAGCTCGATCTGCTTGCCGAAGTAGCGCAGCGTTTCGTAGAACTCTTCCTTGCCAGGAATCTGTTTGGCGACGTTGAACTGGCCGCCAATCTCGCTCGCGGCGTCGAACAAGGTCACGCTGTGGCCGCGCTGTGCGGCGGTGGTGGCGAAAGCCAGACCGGCGGGGCCTGCGCCCACGACGGCGATGCGCTTCTTCTGCGCTTGAGTCGAAGACAACGGCTCGATCTTCAAGATCGTCTCATGGCAGGCGCGCGGGTTGACCAAGCAGGAGGTGATCTTGCCGCTGAAAGTGTGGTCCAGGCAGGCCTGGTTGCAGCCGATGCAAGTGTTGATCTGGTCGGCCTTGCCGGCGGCAGCCTTGTTGACGAATTCCGGGTCGGCCAGCAGCGGGCGGGCCATCGAGACCATGTCGGCCTGCCCCTTGCTCAGGATCTGTTCACCCACCTCCGGCGTGTTGATGCGGTTGGTGGTGATCAGCGGCAGCTTGACCTTGCCCTTGAGCTTCTCGGTGACCCAGGCGAAGGCCGCGCGCGGCACGCTGGTGGCGATCGTGGGGATGCGCGCCTCGTGCCAACCGATGCCGGTGTTGATGATGGTCGCGCCGGCTGCCTCAACGGCCTGGGCCAGCTCGACCACCTCGTCGAAAGAGGAGCCGCCGTCGACCAGGTCCAGCATGGACAGGCGATAGATGACGATGAAGTTCGGGCCCACGGCCTCGCGAACCTTGCGCACGATCTCGACCGGGAAGCGCATGCGGTTGGCGTAGGAACCGCCGTATTCATCGGTGCGCTGGTTGGTGCGCGCGGCGATGAACTCGTTGATCAGGTAGCCCTCGGAACCCATCACCTCCACGCCGTCGTAGCCGGCGGCTTGGGCCATCTTCGCGCAGTTGGCGAAGTCGTCGATGGTGCGCTTGACCTCTTCGGTGCTCAGCTCGCGCGGAGGCATGGGGGAGATCGGCGCCTTGATGGGGCTCGGTCCCACCAGGCCGGGGTGGTAGGCGTAGCGGCCGAAATGCAGGATCTGCAGCGCGATCTTGCCGCCCGCGTCGTGCACGGCCTTCGTCACCACCTTGTGGTGCTCGGCTTCTTCGAGGGTGGCCAGGCGGGCGCCACCAGGGTATGGGCGGCCCTCGTCGTTGGGCGCGATGCCGCCGGTCACCATGAGGGCCACGCCGCCGCGAGCGCGCTCGGCATAAAAGGCGGCCATGCGTTCGAAGCCGTCCTTGGCTTCTTCCAGGCCAACGTGCATGGAGCCCATCAGCACGCGGTTCTTCAAGGTGGTGAAGCCCAGGTCCAGGGGGGCAAGCAGGTGCGGGTAGGCGCTCATGGTGGGGTCTCGCTCGGTCTGTTTCGGTGGGTGAAAACATCGGCTGCAGGGCCGGCGTGGGTCCAGCTATGCAACCAGTTGCATGAATGCGAGGGCGACTTTAGACCAATCGCCTCCGCCATGCAACTGGTTGCATAGTTAGATGCGTCCCGTCTAAACTGCCTCCATGTCCCTGGCCCACGCACTGCTGACGTCACTGACCGAGAAGTCCTCTTCCGGCTACGACCTCGCCCGCCGCTTCGACAAATCGATTGGCTTTTTCTGGCGAGCCACCCACCAGCAGATCTACCGCGAACTCGCTCGCATGGAAAAAGCGGGCTGGATCGCCTCCGAGTCGGCCCCTGACGGCGGGCGCACTCGCAAGAAGCTGTACACGGTGCAATCAGCCGGGCTGGACGAACTCAGGCGATGGGCCCGCGAGCCCGCGCCCTTGGTCGAGATGCGCGACGAGCTGATGGTGCGTCTGCGCGCCGACGCCGCCATCGGCCCACTGGGCATGGAAGACGAGATCGAGCGGCGCGGCCAGTTGCATGCCCAAAAACTGGCAGCCTACCGCGCGATCGAGGCGCGCGACTTCCCGGCCGGCAAACCACTTTCGCGTGAAGCCCGCATTCAGCATCTCATCTTGAAGACAGGGATCATGTACGAGGCGAGCTGGTTGGCCTGGTCGAAAGAGGCCTTGGCGGTGCTGCGCGAAGAAGCTGCGGCAGCCGCCATGGGCTGAGCCTCGCCAGGCCGCCGCGCGCTCAACCCGCTTTGGGGGCGCGGTCCATCACCAGGCGATCACGCCCTTCGTGCTTGGCCTGATAGAGGGCCCTGTCGGCCAGCGCCACCATGGCTGAAAGATCGCGCCCATCCATCGAAGGACGGCAAAGCGCCACCCCGGCGCTGATCGTCACCACATCGCGCGTGGGAGAAGCCTCGTGGCGCAATTGCAGCGCCCGCACTGACTGCACCAGCCGGTCGGCCACGCGATGCGCCACCACTTCGTCGGTGTGCGGCAGCAACACGATGAACTCCTCGCCGCCCCAGCGTGCCAGCGTGCCGTCGCCATCGGCCAGGGTGCCCTGCAAGGCCTTGGCCACCAGGCGCAAGCATTGGTCGCCCGCCGGATGACCGTGATGATCATTGAAGGCTTTGAAATGATCGACGTCTAACAACATCACGGCCAGCTGCTCGCCCGTCTGCATGTGCCGTTGCCAGCACTGCCAAGCCACTTCGTCGAAACGGCGCCGGTTGGGCACCCCTGTCAGCGCATCCTGTCTTGAGAGGATTTCCAGGCGCGCCTGCGAAACCTCCAGTTCGCGACGCAAGGCTGCCGAGCGTACCTTGCGCTGAAAGCGCAAGCGCTCTTCCATCTCGGTGCGGAAATTCATCGCCAATGTGTAGAAAGCCACCACCAGGATCAGCAGGAACATGGGCAGCTCGAGTTCCGGGTAAGGCGATGGCGTGCCCTGAGCCCCGAACAAAGTGATCAGGTGAAGCACGATCAGGCTGGTGCAAAACACCACCGCCAAATGGAAGCGAAAGCGCATCACCAGCGTGCCAAATACCAGGATGGGCAGCAGCCCGCCACGGTACATGCCAACGTAGGGGCTGTCCGTGACCAGCAGCACCCCCACCAGGCACAAGGCCGCGAACACCCCGCCCAGCATCACCAACCACTCGGCGAAAGCCGCAGGCAATTTCTGCACGAAATCACCGAAACGCCAAAACACCAGCAGGCAGAACAAGGCCACCGGCGTGTAGACAAGCAGGCGCAGTCGCAGGGCCAGATCAAAGCGATCGGGCACCATCATCCAGTCGGACAACAGAAACAAGTTGAAGACCACCAGGGAAAAGACCCCGCTGATCAGGAAATGCCTCTGACGCGCGGCCTTGCCATCCAGGACAAAGCGAGCCTCTTCGGCCGGCTCGAAACGCAGGCGACCGAACCGATTGAGGCCGAGTCCAGACACCAGCGACAACGCTTGAGCCAGCACGGTCATGTTGGCATCCCTTCTGGCAGCAAGCCAGCTTCATCGAGGCAGTGCATCTCACCATCGGCGAGACGCGTGCACACCCGATTTCGGCCGCCGCCCTTGGCCGCGTAGAGCGCCTCGTCGGCTTGCTTGAGGCTGTCGTTGAGGGCCACCGACTGGCCCGGCCTGGCCGTCGCCACCCCGACGCTGACGGTCACCACCGGACCGCAACCCGGCGCCCCATGCGGCACGGCCAGGCCCCGCACCGCATCCCGCAAACGCTGAGCCACAGACAATGCCGTGCGCTGATCCACGTCCACCATGATGAGCAGGAATTCTTCACCGCCCATGCGCGCGACCAGGTCGCCCGCCCGGCGCGAGCAGCTGGATAGGGCTCGGGCAACGGCCTGAAGGCAGCGGTCACCGGCCTGATGTCCATGGTGATCGTTGTAGCGCTTGAAGTGATCGACATCGATCGCGATCAAGGCCACGGACAGGTCTCGCCTCTGCGCATGGGTCCAGGTCTGTGACAGGAAGGCCTCGGCCGATCGCCGGTTCGCCACATCGGTCAGCGCATCGGTGGTGGCGAGGTGGGCGAGTTGTGCGTGAGAGGCTTCGAGCGCGTCTTGCAACGCCCGCTCGCGCTGCGCCATCAGGAAGGCATGGCGTTCGAGACGCTCCAGCGTGTAATTGCCAAACAGGGTGAAGGCCATCACCACCAGCACCAGCAGCGAAGCGTTGATGCCGACCACCCCCGTGAAATCCGGCAGCGTGCAAACCAGGAAGGCCTGCACCAGCACCACCCAGCCTGCCATGGCGATGGCTGGCCAAAAACGGGCCAGGGTGCAGGTGTAGACCACGATGATGTTGAGCTCCACCACCCTCGACAAGGCCCAGCGGCTGTCTGCTTTCAGCAAGATGACGCCAGTCAGCAGGATGGCGAGCATGCCAGCCAGCGCGATCCCCCACTCGGTCAGCAGGGGAATCCGCAAGCGCCGCAGCACCCAGAGACCGCCCAGCACCATCGGTGCGAACACGCCGAGGCGCAACGCCGCAGCCAAGCCCACGGTTTCGGGCGTGAGCAGCCAGTCGCTGATGAGCAAGCCGGCAAAGAGCAACACCGCAGCCAAGCCGGAATTGGTGACGTGGCGCAAACGATCGGCCTCGCACTCCTGCCGAAAGAAGGCTTCGAGAGAGGGGGGGAAGACCATCAGCGGAAAACCACGCTCAAGCGTCTGCTCGACCAGCGCGGCGCGATCGGGCGCCTGCGGCCCGCTCACATCTACCGACAGAATGACCCCTGCTTGCGGCAAAACCTACTCCTGAACCAGCCCTGCCCACACAACTGGGCGCCGGCTGGACGCGATCATGCGGCAGGCGGACGAAAAACGACCCGGTGTTTGTGCGGTCTTGCGGGCAAGCCCACCCCTGGATCCTGCACTTTTTCACGGAAGATGCAACTGCCGCGACTCACAAGCACGTCAACCAGATGACGCGCGAAATCAAGGACGCACGCGTTGGTGAATGCGAGGCACGTCGAAAGGCACCAGCAAACGAGCGCGCTCGATGGTCAAGGACATGGGTGGCATGGGTTCATTCACGACAAAATCCATCTGCCCCAGAACCTGGGCGCGCACCGGCTCGTGAATCTCCGGCCGCAGCCTGAACACCGTGTCCAAAGGCACCTCGATGGGTCCCCGCAGCTCGCCGCTGACCTGCGCATCAAAGCGCACGGGCACCTGCGCGCGCAAAGGCACTTCCGCTCGGATGGGCAGATTCAGCATCACGGGCAAGGTGACGTCAAAGGCCGGCAGCCAGGCGACCAAGGGCACCTGCATGCTGAGCTCGGTTTTCACCTGCACCACCTGATCCACCTGCACCAACGTGTCGACTGGCACGGTGGCTTCCAGGGTTGCACGCGTCAGCAGGTTGTCGTCAACCTGGGCCCGCAGTTGCTGATGCACTGGCACATTCACCCAAGGCCGCAGGTCGACCCTCGTGCGCACTGGCTGCTGCACAATGGCTTGGGCCTGGAGACCAGCAGGCAGCCGCAGGGTGACCGCCTGTTCGCGCAGCTCCATGCGGGCGTCGAGCTGCGTGTAAACGAACCAGACCATGGCCAAAATCAAGGCCAGCCACACCACCAGCACCAGTGCCCCCACGAAGAGCAAGGACTTCGGGCTGACCGGCCGGTGCCAGCCTCCTGGGCGCAAGGTCGATGCCATCAACGGTGTCCGTCAGGGTTGCGGCGGCGTGTGCTGGCGCAGACCCAGCGTCACCGCCTCGAAGGGCACCACCAAGTCCATCAGGTCCAGGCCAGCCTCCACCCGCTGCTGCGGAAAACGCAGCAGCGCCCCGACCGGCTCGCTGATCGGCAACGCCAATGACTCGCGGATGGGCACCTTCGCCTCGATCACCGTGTCGATGCGCGTGCGCAAGGGCTCGGTGATGCGCACTCGGGCCTGCGTGGTCAAGGCCACCGGCAAGTCTTGCTTGAACGGCACGACGATGTCGATGGGCACTTCAGCACGCACAGGCACCTGCCCTTTGACAGGCAGGCTCAAGGGGATGCCCAGCACCCGCGTGTGCACCGTGCTGTCGACATCGATGACCTGATCGATCTTGAAGACATGCTTGACCGGCACCGAGAGGTTCACAGGCACGACCGTGTCGATGCTCACCTGCACAGGGATGGGATCCTTCAATGGGATGCTGAGGTCTTGTTGGATGGGTACCCGAACCGGCATCACCTGATCGACCTTGACCATCACCTTGCGGCTCAAAGAGGCCTGCACGCTGAGCTCTTGTGGCAAGCGCACAAGGGCCTGCTGCTCTCGCAGCACGACCCGCGCAGCCAGGTTGTGCCAGGCCCACCATGCCACGCCCGCAGCCAGGCTCGCCATCAACAACAAGAGCAACAAGGCGGTGAGCACGAGGTGGCGCCAGGTGACGACATGGCCGTACACGGCGAGCATCGGCTGCGTTGCCGGTGTCGAGCGCGTTGCGGCTGGCTCGGCGTTGCTCGAGGAACGCGCGGGGGATGGAGGGCGAGTGGGTTGGGTCACATTGGCTGGAAAGGGAGCGGCGGGAAGCCGCACTTCCGCCGACGACTATGCCACGGGGCACGCGCCAGCCGGGCACGGAATCTCCCAGGTTCAACGGTCTGTAAGATCGCGCCTCTTGACGCCCCCATCGCCTGCTCGAACCCATGTCCGCCCTCGCCCCCTTGTTCACGCAGCCCCTGTTCGAGCTGAGCACCGCCCAGGCGGTGTTCGAAGCGCTCCAGGCCGAAGCGTCGACACAAGGCGTGACGCTGCGCGAGCCACCGCCAGCCCCCACCACCTGCTGTGGACGTGGCTGCAATGGCTGCGTCTGGGAAGGCTTCTACGCCGCCGCCACCTACTGGCGCGACGAGGCCCTGTTGACCCTGGACATGGGCTGAGTTCCGGCCCGACCCGAGCCCATTCGACATGACCGGGCTCAGGCGACCTCGAGGGTGAATTCCCCCTGCTCGCCTGTTCCCACCTTGATGCACCCGATGGCGCGGCCCTCGGCCATCGCCGCCAGCACGGCGTCGATGAGGGACTCGTCGAAAGTCAGCACGGCTTGGTGGTTGGCTTTCACACGCGCGGCGATGCGCCCGAGCTTGAGCCGGATCACCTCCTCCAGCACGTCGTCGTGCAGGGGGTGGTACGCGACCACCTGGGTGCGCCCAATGAAGGCCTGCTTGAGGTCTTGTAGAGCAAGGGGCGAAGGCCCTCAGCCAGTTCAGCAGCAGCGGGCATCTCCTCAGGTGATTTCATGACCATGCGGCCGGCCTCTTCGTCGTGCCACATGCAGGCTTGCATGATCTGCTGCGAGCCCACGTTGGACGTGAGGATGATGAGCGTCTGGCGGAAGTCGATCTCGCGCCCTTCAGCATCGTCAATGCGCCCCTTGTCGAAAAACTGGAAGAACATCTCCAGCACGTCGGGGTGGGCCTTCTCGACCTCGTCGAGCAGCACCACGCTATGGGGCTTGCGGCGCACTGCTTCGGTCAACACCCCGCCCTGACCGAAACCCACGTAGCCCGGTGGCGACCCCTTCAAGCCGCTGACGCTGTGAGCCTCCTGGTACTCGCTCATGTTGAGTGTGATGAGGTTGCGTTCACCACCATAGAGGATGTCGGCAAGCGCCAGCGCAGTCTCGGTCTTGCCGACGCCACTGGGGCCCACGAAAAGGAAAACGCCTCGAGGCTTGTTCGGGTCTTCGAGGCCAGCCCGGGCGGTTCGCACGCGCTGCGCGATCGCACTCAGGGCGTGGTCCTGGCCGATGACACGCTCCTGCAAGGTGGTGTGCAAGCAACGCACGGTCTCGATCTCATCTGCGACCATCTTGCCGCAGCGTTTCAAGGTGGGCGCGCCGGACGACGTGGACAAGCTGGTGCTCTCAGCCATGCCGGGCGTGCGACTGACCCATGTGCCACAGGTGCCGGCGACGGTACCCGTTCGTCCGGGCAACTATTACTTCTCTCTGGAGCCGCGTGGCCCGCTGTAGGAGCGCATGCTGCAAGCCCAATCGCTGACCCTCTACACACCAGCGGGCATCCAGGACCTGAGCCTGGAACTGGTTGCCATCAACACGTGAGGCCATTCATTTCCATGAGCGCATCATCCTCCCCTCCAAGCCTGTTTGTGAGCTCCCCATCACAAGCCGGAACATCAAGCGGCGCATCGGCTTCATCACCTGATGGCCACTTGGGCCTGACCCATGGGGCCGGTAATCGCACGACCTCCGCCAGCTCGGACCGCCGTTGGACCTCATGTACGACGGCTTCTACCTGCTCTTTTTGCTCAAGGGCAAGCACGCGCCGATGGATGCTGAAGTCTTTCGCGACCGCATCAAGCAGTTCCTCACCCAGTTCGAGCGCGGTGCAGGCAAGCTGGGTGCGTCGGCCGAGGACATCCACGCCTGCAAGTACGCTTTCTGCGCGACAGACGACGAGGCGGTGCTGATGTCTTCCTTCAAAGTGCGGGAGAACTGACAGCGTCTGCCTCTGCAAGTGCAGTTCTTTGGCGAACAGCTGGCGGGCGAGCAGTTCTTCCTGAAGCTCGAGAACTTTCGGCAGCAAGGCGTTTCGCGCTTGCAGGTGCTGGAGGTCTATCAGATGTGCCTGCTGCTGGGATTCCAGGGCAAGTACCTGATCGAGGGCAGCGAGAAGCTGGGCTACCTGACCGCCAGACTGGGTGAGGAGATCGCACGCATGCGTGGCAACACAACAGGCTTCGCACCGCACTGGGCTGCTCCCGATCGCATCCGGCATCGGTTGCGCCACCATGTTCCGTTGTGGGCAATCGGCTCGCTCTTCGGTTTGATGGCGGCGCTCGCTTTCATCGGCTTGCGCTGGCAGCTCTCCGAGCACACGCAAGCTGTGTTGGGAGCACACCATCACATCGTGCAAATGGCTCCTCAGTCGGCGTACATCACGATCACCCGGCCCTGATCAGTGCGCGTCCGCAGGGCCGGAGGAATCAGGGCCACTTCCGTCCCCCGGGTTGTCGCCCGCCACCGTCTCTCGCGGCGCACGCGCATCGCCCGCCAGCCGGCGCAGGTGATTGATCCGTTCACCAATCTTGATCTCCAGTCCGCGTGGCACGGGCTGGTAGAAAGCCTGAGGCACCATGCCATCGGGGAAGTAGCGCTCGCCTGCGGCCACACCGTCGGGCTCGTCATGGGCGTAGCGGTAGCCGTCGCCATGCCCGAGCTGCTTCATGAGCTTGGTGGGTGCGTTGCGAAGGTGCATGGGCACCGGTCGGGTGGTGTCCTGTTTGACCCAGGCGCGCACAGCCTTGTAGGCCACGTAAGCCGCGTTGCTCTTGGGTGCGATGGCCAGGTAGATCACGCATTGCGCCAGCGTCAGCTCGCCCTCCGGTGAGCCCAGGCGCTCGTAAGTTTCGCTGGCATCGAGTGCCATGCGCAGCGCGCGCGGGTCGGCCAAGCCGATGTCTTCGCTGGCCATGCGCACAAGGCGGCGGGCGATGTAGCGTGGATCGACCCCGCCATCGACCATGCGCACGAACCAGTACAGCGCGGCGTCCGGATCGGATCCCCGCACCGATTTGTGCAACGCCGAGATGGTGTCGTAGAACTGATCCCCGCCCTTGTCATAGCGCCGCAGTTGCTCGCCGAGCGCCCGCTCCAGTTCGGTCTCATCGAGCACCTCGCGGCCTTTGAGCATGCCGCACAAAGCCTCATACGTGTTGAGCACGCGGCGGGCATCACCGTCGGCATAAGCGATCAGGCGGTCGCGCGCGGCAGGGGTCAGCGCAGGGCCGGACAAGGCCTCGCGCCCTTTTTCGAGCAAGCGCACCATGGCGTCGTGGTCCATTGCGTGCAGCACGTGCACGGTCGCGCGCGACAGCAGCGCGGCATTGACCTCGAAGGACGGGTTCTCGGTCGTCGCACCAATGAAGGTGAAAAGACCGGACTCGACGTGCGGCAGGAAGGCGTCCTGCTGAGCCTTGTTGAAGCGATGTACCTCGTCGACAAAAACGATGGTGCGGCGACCTGTTCGCAACGCCGCCTGCGCCTGTTCGACCGCCTCGCGGATGTCTTTGACCCCCCCGAGCACCGCCGAGATCGACAGGAACTGCGCGTCCACGGTACCGGCCATCAATCGGGCCAGCGTGGTCTTGCCGACGCCCGGCGGGCCCCAGAGGATCATCGAATGCGGTTGCCCGGACTCGAAGGCCACGCGCAAGGGCTGTCCTTCGCCGAGCAGGTGGTCTTGCCCGATCACATCCGCAAGCGACTGCGGCCGCATTCGCTCGGCCAGAGGTGCGTGAGGCGATGGTTGGCTGCGCCCAGCCGATGCGTTCGGTGAGCCCGAGGACGGCTGGGAATCAGGAAAGTCCAGCGACAGGGAATCTTGCATGGGGCGATTGTCGCGCGTACCCGCCCACGACGACGCTTGACAAATCGCCCCTGATCCATGAACATACGTGGCTTGCTGATCAAGGGGAAACCCGAAACATGAAAACCAGAAACGGTTTTCTTGAAAGATTTCCTGGATCGGCAGTTCGTTCATCCCCTCTGACCTCTTTCAAGCCAGTCGGCTTGCGCTCCCCGCGCAACACAGCCGCCTGAAGCGAGGACGGCGCCCCACCTCCGACAGGAGGGTCCGCAAGGACAAGGCGCCCCTGTCGTGTCTTGAGTTTCGGTTGGCGGCGATGCCGTCGCTATGACCGACTCAACGTGACCCCGGCCCCTCGGCAAGACCGTCGGCCGCCACGCAGTCCGGACACGTTTCCAGCGACTCACCATGTCCTGCCGCGCATGTGCGTTCGGCAGGCGAGCCCTGTTGTTGCCGCGCGCAGCCCGCGCGGTCACGGGGCTGCCTCTCTTTGGATGTCACCATGACCGACGTTTCTCGCGATTTTCCCGAAGCCGATCTGCCGGAAGGCACCGACGCCCCCGAAATCAACCACGAATCCGCTGCCGAACCCAGCGGCCCCTCCTTCTCCGAGCTGGGCCTGAGCCCCGAGCTCTGCAAGGCCCTGGCCGATTCCGGCTACACCCAGCCCACCGGCGTTCAGGTCAAGGCCATCCCGGCTGCCATGAATGGCGCAGACCTGCGTGTGGCCTCGTCCACTGGCTCCGGCAAGACCGCCGCCTTCATGCTGCCCGCGCTGGAGCGCATCATCGCCGCACGTGGCGACGGCAAGCGCCGCGACAACCAGGGCGGCAAGAGCAAGGTGCAGGGCCCCCGCGTGCTGGTGCTGGCACCGACTCGCGAACTGGCCATGCAAGTGGCCAAAGCCGCATCCACCTACGGCAAACACCTGCAAGGCCTGCGCGTGGCCACCATCGTGGGCGGCGTCCCCTACGGCTACCAACTCAAGGCCTTGAAGGGTCCGCTGGACGTGCTGATCGCCACCCCAGGCCGCCTGCTCGACCACCTGAGCACCGGTGCAGCCGTGCTGTCCAACCTCGAAGTGCTGGTGCTCGACGAAGCCGACCGCATGCTGGACATGGGCTTCATCGATGACATCGAAGCCATCGCCGATGCCACGCCGGCCGAGCGCCAGACCCTGATGTTCTCGGCCACCTTCGCGGGCCACGTTGGTCAACTGGCCCAACGCCTGACCCGCGATGCCGTGAGCATCGAGGTGGCATCGCATACCGACAGTCATGACAACATCGAGCAACGACTTCACGTCGCCGACTCGCTGGTGCACAAGAACAAGCTGCTGGACCACCTGCTGGCCGACAAGGCCGTGGACCAGGCCGTGATCTTCACCAGCACCCAGCGCGACGCAGACATCCTGGCAGACCGCCTGGCCGACATGGGCCACGCCGTGGCCGCGCTGCACGGCGGCATGCCGCAAGGCCGTCGCAACCGCGTGCTGCAGGGCCTGCGCATGCGCCACCTGCGCGTGCTCGTCGCCACCGACGTGGCCGCCCGCGGCATCGACGTGCCGACCATCACCCACGTGATCAATTACGGCATGCCCATGAAGGCAGAAGACTACGTGCACCGCATCGGCCGCACCGGTCGCGCTGGCCGCTCGGGCTTGGCCGTGACCTTGGTCGAGCGCCGCGACATCGGCATGCTGCGCCGCATTGAGCGCTTCACCACCCATCGCATCGCCGAGTCGGTGATCGAAGGCATGGAGCCGCAAACCAAGCTGTATGCAGACAAAGGCCCGCGCCATGACAAGCCGATGCACGGCCATGGCCGCCGTGGCGGTGGTTTTGGCGGCGGCTTCGGTGGTGGTGGTGACCGCTTCGGAGGCAAGCGCGAAGGTGGCTGGGGCGACCGCAACGACCGTGGTGGCGAGCGTGGCTTTGCCCCGCGTGAAGAGCGTGGTTTCGCACCTCGCGAGGACCGTGGCTTCCAACCGCGTCACGAGCAGCGCTTCAACGGCCCGGCCGAAGACCGTGGTTTCGCTCCGCGTGACGACCGTGGTGGTGATCGCGGCGGCTTCGGCGGCGGCGAGCGCAAGCGCTTCGACGACCGCGGCGGCTTCGGCAACAAGCCCTTTGGCGACAAGCCGTTCGGCGGCAAGGGTGGCAAGCCTTTCGGCGGCAAGCCCTTTGGCGATCGCCCATTCGGTGACCGCCCGCAAGGCGAACGCAGCTTCGGCGGCGACCGCCCGTTCGAGAAGAAGTCCTTCGACAAGCCGGCAGGCAAGTCGTTCGGCGACAAGCCCTTTGGCGGCAAGGGCGGCAAGGCGTTCGGAGGCAAGCCCTTCGGCGAGAAGTCGTTCGGCGATCGCTCTTTCGGCGACAAGCCTTTTGGTGACAAGCCTTACGGCAACAAGGGCGGCTTCAAGCCCGCCGGCGGCAAGCGCCCGGGCTTCGGCAAGCGCGAAGGCTGATCGGATCGATCAGCGCGGCCCGCTCAGGGCTGTTCCAGCACGTCCGCCCCCTTGGGCGGCGTGAACTGGAAGCGGTCCGCCGCCAGCTTGGCGCGCGGATCGAACTGCGTGAACGTCAGGCGCGAACGCTGACCGAAGCTGTCGAGGATCTCCAGCTCGGCCAGTTGCCCCTGGCGAAAGCCCACGCGCACAGACTGGAACTGCCCGTCCTTGCTGCGAGGACGGGCCTCCACCCATTGCAGACCGGACGTTGCCTGTTGAGCCGTCGGGGTCGCGGACGCCGCACCCGATGATGACGCAGGCGCGTCAGGGCTCGCATTGCTCAGGACGAAGTCCTTGTCCAGCGCGCCACCGGCCAGCAAGGCCGCAGGGGTCGCGCCCACGGCCTGGGTCATGGGCCGCACCGTCACCTGGTTGAGATCGGCATCGTAGAGCCAGACCTTTTTGCCATCGCCCACGATGACCTGCTCGGTCGGCTTGGTGTAGACAAAGCGGAAGCGATCGGGACGCTGGAAGGCCAAGGTGCCCTCGGACTTGCGCGTGCGCTTGCCATCGGGCGAGGTCACGACCTGCACGAAACTGCCTTGCGCGCTCTGCACATCCTTGACGAAGGCCCGCAGGGAAGCGACGGCATCGGCCTGGGCAGGCATGGCCCAAACGCTCAGCGAACAGGCGGCCACGGCCACCATGGCGCCGCGCGACACGGCACCCAACACAGGAGAAACGTCGGGCACGACACGCCTGATCATCGACATCGGACACGGCCTCATCTTGATGTGGAGCGCTGATTGTTCCACGGCTCGCAAGCCCTTGCATCCCAGCCATGCATGCGCATGAGACGCAGATGGTGCAATGGATGTGACGCAGACCGCCCCATTCACACCGCCCCGCTCAGCTTTCGTCCCAGGGCGCGGAGGTGGCCCCGCCATCGCCGCCACGCTGCGGCACGATGAGCTCGCGGTTGCCGTTGGTCGCCATGCTGGAAACCAGGCCGGACTTCTCCATCTGCTCGAGCAGGCGCGCGGCCCGGTTGTAGCCGATGCGAAGGTGGCGCTGCACCAGCGAGATCGAGGCCTTGCGGTGCTGAAGCACCACGGCCACGGCGTTGTCGTACATCGGGTCCTGCTCGCCATCGCCGCCACCCATGGGCGAGCCGTCGAGGTTGCTGCCCTCGTCGGCCAGGCTGCCGCCTTCGAGGATGCCTTCGATGTAGTTGGGCTCGCCCTGCGTCTTGAGGTATTCGACCACGCGGTGCACTTCTTCATCGGACACGAAGGCGCCGTGCACGCGCATGGGCAAGCCGGTGCCAGAGGCCATGTAGAGCATGTCGCCCTGCCCCAGCAGCGCCTCCGCACCCATCTGGTCGAGGATGGTGCGGCTGTCGATCTTGCTGGAGACCTGGAAGGAGATGCGCGTCGGGATGTTGGCCTTGATCAGGCCGGTGATCACGTCCACCGAAGGCCGCTGCGTCGCCAGGATCAGGTGGATGCCGGCGGCACGGGCTTTTTGCGCCAGGCGCGCGATCAGCTCTTCGATCTTCTTGCCCACCACCATCATCAGGTCGGCGAGCTCGTCAATCACGATGACGACATGCGGCAGGCGCTCCAGCGGCTCGGGCGCGTCGGGCGTGAGGCTGAAGGGGTTGGGCACCAGCTCGCCCTTCGCCTTGGCCTCGTCCATCTTCTTGTTGTAGCCGGCCAGGTTGCGCACGCCCATCTTGCTCATGAGCTTGTAGCGGCGCTCCATCTCGCCCACAGCCCAGTTCAGCGCGTTGCCCGCCAGCTTCATGTCGGTCACGACCGGGCACAGCAGGTGCGGGATGCCCTCGTAGACGCTCATTTCCAGCATCTTCGGGTCGATCAGGATCAGGCGCACATCGCGCGCCTCGGCCTTGTAGAGCAGGCTCAGGATGGTCGCGTTGATGCCCACGGACTTGCCAGAGCCGGTGGTGCCGGCCACCAGGCAGTGCGGCATCTTGGCCAGGTCGGCCACCACCGGCGCGCCGACGATGTCTTTGCCCAGGCCGATGGTCAACATGGATTGCGCATCGTTATAGACCTGCGAGCCGAGGATCTCGGTCAGGCGGATCATCTGGCGCTTGGCGTTGGGCAGCTCCAGCGCCATCAGGTTCTTGCCGGGGATGGTCTCGACCACGCGGATGCTGACCAGCGAAAGCGAGCGAGCCAAGTCCTTGGCGAGGTTGACGATCTGCGAGCCCTTGACGCCCGTGGCCGGCTCGATCTCGTAGCGGGTGATGACCGGGCCCGGCGATGCCGCGACCACGCGCACCTCCACGCCGAAGTCCTTGAGCTTCTTCTCGATCATGCGAGAGGTCATCTCAAGCGATTCGGCGGTGACCGTTTCCATGCGGCCGGGCGCGGCGTCCAGCAGGTCGATCTGGGGCAGCTTGTTGTCCCCCATGTCGGCGAACAGGGGCTTCTGCTTTTCCTTAGCCACGCGGGTCGACTTGGGCACCTCCACCACCGGCTGCTCGATGATCAGCGGGATGGGCTCGGCTGGCAGTTCGTGGCGCACCTCTTCGAAGACGCGCTCGCGCTCGATCGTGGCCTGCTCGCCAATGCGCAGGTCTTGTTCGACCTCGCGCTTGGCCTCGCGGCGCTCGCGCAAGCCGTCCACGCGCTCACCTATGCGCTCGGCCAGATCGAGCCAAGAGAAACGCAGCGCCAGCGAAAGGCCCGCCACCAACACGGCGATCCAGAACACGCCCGAGCCATTGAAGCCCAGCCATGTGCTGCTCAACTGCCCAAGCGTGTAGCCCAGCACGCCGCCGGCATGCTCACCGGGCAAGGCGGCTTCCTGCCGATACAGGCGCGTCCATTCGAGCGTGCAACTGGCCGACATCACCAGCACCAGGCCCAGCCAGACACGCCAGGCGGGCACCGGCGGCTCCGCGATGGCACCTGTCAGCGCTTCGTCGCGGCGCAGCCAGCGCGCCAGCGCCCCGAGCCAGGCCCGCGCGCCGATCACCAGCAGCCACCAGGCCGACAAGCCGAAAGTCAGGTAAGCGAGATCAGATGCATGGGCGCCCAGCGCACCCACCCAGTTGCGCACCTCCTGGTGCTGGCCGGATGTGGTGAAGGCCGCGTCGAAGCGGTTGTGGCTGACCAGGGCCAGCAGGGCCAGCAGCCACGCCACGCCGCCAAACAGCAGGGCCATCTGGAAACGCAGGGTGTGCTCGGGCGCCAGAGGCACGTCGACCGCCGGTTCGGGCAAGGCATTGCGGGACAGGCGCGAGCCGACGCGCCCCGCGCCGGAGGCCTCGCCGCGCCCTGCTTGACGAGGGGTGGCCGGGCCGTCTGACTGAAGGGAACCCAAGGGAAATGTCATGCGCCCATTTTGGGGCAAAAGCGCGCGCCGGCCGCCAGACATGCCAACGCCTCCACGAGGGAGGCGTTGGCACATTGCAGGGAGATCGCCGCAGCCGGCGACCGACTGACAGCTGGGAAAACGTTCAGGCCGTCGCGGCCAGCCGGTCCTTGAGGACCACGCTGCCGGAATCCTGGGTTTCGATCAGGCCCCGTTCTTCGAGGTCCTTCATCACCCGGGAAACCATCTCGCGGGAAGCGCCCACATGCTTGGCCAGGTCCTGGCGCGACACCTTGCCGCGGATGATCTTCTCGCCGGCGTCCTCGTCGGCCATGTCGAGCAGGGCTCGGGCCACACGGCCATACACATCGAGCAGGGCCAGCGATTCGATCTGTCGGTCGGCGTTGCGCAGGCGTTGCACGAGGCCGCGCAGGATGGCGTAAGACAGCGAGGAATTCTCGGGCAGGCAGCGAGCGAACTCGGCGCGGCCCAGCACCAGCACGTCGGTCTGCACCTCGGCGCGCACGGTGGCGGAATGGGGCTCGTTGTCGATCAAGCTCATTTCGCCCAGGTAGTCGCCCGCTTCGAGCACGGCGAGGATGACTTCACGGCCACGCTCGTCGGAAGCCACGACGCGCGCACGACCGGTCAGCAGGATGAACAGGGCATTGGTCTTGCGACCGCGTTCGACGATCAACTCACCCCGGCGGTAGCGGCGCTTGACCACCCCTTCGGCGATGGCTTCGGCCTGGGCCTGCGTGAGCATCGAGAACAGCGGCACGCGGCGGATCAGGTCGAGGTTGGACAACATGGCCATGGCGGCTCCTTCAGCGGGTTGTGAGACGGGGCAGCGGCCCCATCTGGAACGAGGATGTCGAATGTGATCAGGTGCATGAATCCCACCTGCGACGATGTGACAAACAACCTGTCCCTAAAATTTTCGGCAGCGGCTCGGGATTTTTTAGCACTTTATTCAAATCGACCCAAGAGGCATGGCCCGAAGAGCCCCGTGAATCCCGCACAGTTCGCACCCAGCACCAACGGCTGGGCGAGAATCCAGCCCTGAGACCCAGACAGCAGCCTCTCCCGAAAGTCCGTCATGAGCACCTCCAACCACAGCAAAGTCCTCGTCCTTGGCTCCGGCCCCGCCGGCTACACCGCCGCCATCTACGCCGCCCGCGCCAACCTGCGGCCCACCCTGGTGACCGGCATGGCGCAAGGCGGCCAGCTCATGACCACCACCGAAGTCGACAACTGGCCCGCCGACGTGCACGGCGTGCAGGGCCCCGAGTTGATGCAGCGCTTCATGGAGCATGCTGAGCGTTTCAACACCAACATGGTGTTTGACCACATCAACGAGGTTGACCTCTCCAAGCGCCCCTTCACGCTGAAGGGCGATGCCGGCACCTACACCACCGACACCCTGGTGATCGCCACCGGCGCTTCAGCCAAGTACCTGGGACTGCCCTCTGAAGAAGCGTTCATGGGACGTGGCGTGAGCGGTTGCGCCACCTGCGACGGTTTCTTCTACCGCGACCAAGAAGTCTGCGTGGTTGGCGGCGGCAACACCGCCGTCGAGGAAGCCCTGTACCTGTCGAACATCGCCAGCAAGGTGCACTTGATCCACCGCCGCGACAAGTTCCGCGCCGAGGCGATCATGATCGACAAGGTGCACGAGAAGGTGGCCGCCGGCAAGATCGAGCTGCACCTCTTCAACGTGCTCGACGAGGTGCTGGGCGACCAAAGCGGGGTGACCGGCGTGCGCCTGAAGAACGTCAACGATGGCACCACCCAGGACATCTCGCTCAAGGGCTGTTTCATCGCCATCGGCCATTCGCCCAACACCGAGATCTTCAAGGGCCAGCTGGAGATGAAGGACGGCTACATCATCACCCAGGGTGGCCACAATGGCTTCGCCACCATGACCAGCGTGCCAGGCGTGTTCGCCGCTGGCGACGTGCAGGACCACGTCTACCGTCAGGCCATCACCAGCGCCGGCACGGGCTGCATGGCAGCGCTCGACGCCCAGCGCTTCCTGGAGCAGAACGGGGGTTGAAGCCTTTTGCGCCTTTTGCGCCCTTTCATGGGCGCCCTCGAAACACGCAAGGAGCCGGGTTCAAGCGAACTTTGCCAAAACGCCAGAATCTGGCTATAATCTCGGTTTTTGCAAATTCGTCCCGAAGCAATGGCTTTGGACACGGGGCCCGCCAACGGGGGGCGCTGCGGTGTTCAGGGCCTGTTTCGGAAGGGTGTGAACCAGGGGCCGACCATCTCGGATTGCCTGCTCTGCACACTGGCCACCGCAACATCAGCATCACCTCGGTGGTGCATACCAAGCGAACGGAGAAGCGTCATGGCACGCGTCTGTCAAGTCACGGGCAAGGGCCCGATGTCCGGGAACAATGTTTCCCACGCCAACAACAAGACCAAGCGTCGTTTCCTGCCCAACCTGCAGTACCGCCGTTTCTGGGTCGAGAGCGAGAACCGCTGGGTGCGCCTGCGCATCAGCACCGCCGCTCTGCGCCTGATCGACAAGGTCGGCATCGACCAAGTCCTGTCCGACCTGCGTGCTCGCGGCGAACTGTAATTTAGGAGAACACCATGGCTGCTAAAGGCGGACGCGAAAAGATCAAGCTGGAGTCCACTGCGGGCACCGGCCACTTCTACACCACCAGCAAGAACAAGAAGACCACGCCTGAAAAGCTGGAATTCATGAAGTTCGACCCCAAGGCTCGCAAGCATGTGGCCTACAAGGAAGTCAAGCTGAAGTGATTCGGCGGCTGGCTGCGGCCAGCCAGCACTCGAAGAACCCGCCCAGGCGCGAGCTCGGCGGGTTTTTTCATGCGCAAACGCATCACCAGCCGTTGCCGTTGCGGCGTCCGTCGGCCCCACTTCGGCCATGCATGCAAGGCAGGCAGGCTTTGACATCACGCTTCCGAGCCAGCCCCAATCCAGCCAAGATGAGCCCCACCCTGAGATGCTGGATCTGGGCTTGCATGCACAAGACCAAGACCTCAAACAAACCCGCTGGAAACAAACAAGCCGCCCGAAGGCGGCTCGCGATGGGCCGCGGGCAGCGCCCGTCAGGCCACAGAAATTAGCCCTGTGGGCGCGGCCTTGCGCGTCAGGCGTGCACGGCACGCACCTTGCGCGAGAACTCTTGCAAAGCGTGGATGCCGCTGGCCTCCGCGCGTTGACACCAGTTCTGCAAATCGGCCACCAACTGCTCGGCCGACACGTTGGTGCGCGTCCACAGCGCACGCAGCTCTTCGCGCATGGCGATCAGCTTGGCAAGCTTGGGGTGGTCGGCGCAGGCGTCGGCCACTTGCTCGGGCATGCCCACGGGCATCTGCTCGATGTCGCGGTGCATCCAGCGGCGCACGGCGGCCAGGCGCGAAGCGGCATGGGTTTCGCCAGCCGCTTTCAGGCGGGCCATTTCAGCCTGGCAGGCGCTGCGGACCTCGCGGGCATAACCCGCCATCAGCTCGTAGCGGTGGGCCACGATGGCTTCCAGCGTCTTGGCGTCGGCCACGGGCTTGACGTCGCCCAGTTGCAGGCGCGGCGGCGTCTTGCGGACCTTGGCCAGACCCATCATTTCCAGGCCACGGATGTAGCCCCAGCCGATGTCGAACTCGTAGGGCTTGACCGACAGCTTGGCAGAGGTGGGGTAGGTGTGGTGGTTGTTGTGCAACTCTTCGCCACCGATGAGGATGCCCCAGGGCGACACGTTGGTGGAGGCGTCGGCGGCCTCGAAGTTGCGGTAGCCCCACCAGTGGCCCAGGCCGTTGATGATGCCGGCGGCGGTGATCGGGATCCAGACCATCTGGACAGCCCACACGGTGATGCCGATGGCGCCAAACAAAGCCAGGTCGATGGCGAGCATCAGCCAGATGCCCCAGGCCGCACGCGGCGTGTAGACATGGCGCTCCAGCCAGTCATCGGGCGTGTTGTGACCGAACTTCTTCAGGGTGTCGGTGTTGGCGGCCTCGGCGGCGTAGAGTTCGCGGCCGCGCAAGAGCACCGTCTTGATGCCGTGAGCCACGGGGCTGTGGGGGTCTTCAGCGGTTTCGCACTTGGCGTGGTGCTTGCGGTGCACGGCCACCCATTGCTTGGTGACCGTGGCCGTGGTCAGCCACAGCCAGAAACGGAAGAAATGCGAGGGGATGGCATGCAGCTCGAGCGAGCGGTGCGCCTGAGCACGATGCAGGAAGATCGTCACGGAAGCGATGGTGATGTGCGTGAGAAGCAGCGTGTACAACACGATCTGCCACCACGACGCACTCACCAGACCATCGATGCCCCATTGCAGCAGGCCATCGTGGAAAGAAAAATCAGACATCTCGAACCTTTCAACGGGTGCAGGATTGTAGTGGGCTGGAACCACGCCATCCATGATCAAGATCATGAGCGGATTGCCTCGCCGGACCGAAGCGTGACAACCCGCAATCGTCGATCGGCCGAATGACAAAATCGCCTGGACCGTGCCATCCATCGCGGATTTGGGCTGGTGTCAGGCTATCGGTTCGGCGCGGCGGGAATGGCCAGAAAAAGGCGCGGGACACCTGGCAGATGTCATGCCTGGGTGTTTTCGCGGATCGTGCGCTGCAAGGCGGCGTCCATGTCGTGGTGGAGCTGTTCGGAGAGCGCTCGACGATCGGCGTGGGCCACGGTGCGCGCGTCGAGGAATTCGACCCGCACCACCAGTTGACGCGCAGAAACGATCATCCACAAGGATTGCAGCAGATCCATGTCGCCTACATAGGCCGCCGAGGGGCTGACGGCGTGGCCGTGCTCGCGGTAAGCGATGACCACCGGCTGCACGGGCGCCGGCGCATCGATGGCGGCCTGAAGTAGGTTGGCGTGAAAGGGCATGATGTGGCCGCCCGGCCCGGTCGTGCCCTCGGGGAAGACGGCGACGGTGTCGCCATCGCGCAGGGCCTGGGCCATGAGGCCGAGCACGCGCATGGCGTCGCGGCGGCGCTCGCGCACCAGGTAGAGGGTGCCGGCGGCCGTCACCATGCGCCCCACGATCGGCCAGCGTGCCACCTCGGCCTTCGAAACGAATCGCGAAGGCATGACCGAGTTGATGGCGATGATGTCGAGCCACGAGACGTGGTTGCCGACGACCAGTTTGGCCGATGGGTGGGGCTGGCCCCGCACCTCCAGCGTGACGCCCAGGCGGGCCAGCATCTTCAGCGACCAGTCGATGTGGCGTTCGCGGCGCGCGCGCGCGTCGAGCCGATCCCAGGTGGTCAGCACCTGCGCCACACCCCAAAGGATGTGCAGGACAGCGCGGCTCAGCCGCCAGGCCGCGATGGGCGTGCGCAGCCAGCGTCCGGTGACGGGCGTGGCGGTCACCGCCTGTTGTTGTGTGGGCACCCAGGACATCGACTTGGAACTCAGGCGGAGGCCGAGGCGCCGAGGGCGCCAGGACCGCCGATCAGGCTGATCGCATCACCTTGGGAGGCGGCTTTGGACTCCGCTTTGGTCGCCTCGGGGGCCTCGATGGCCTCGTGGGCCACCTGCCCCGCCACCAAGGTCAGGCGCACGCGACCGGCCATCTGAAAGCCCGTGTCCTTGAAAGCGAACGGGGTGTGCTTGCCCTGGCTGACGAGGACATCGGGCTGTACCGTCCAGCGCGCGGCGGGGTCGAAGATGACGATGTCGGCCACGCCGCCTTCGGTCAGGCGACCGGCGCTGCTGGCCAGCGATCCGAGCGAATCACCCAGCACCTTCACCGGACCTTGCGTGACGACCGACAGGGCGCGGCGCAGGCTGGCGGCGTCGGGCGTGTCGGTGGCGTCGGCGCCAGACCACTTCAGGGCCAGGCTGAGCAACAGCTCCAGGCCGGTGGCGCCGGGTTCGGCCTCGCCGAAAGGCAGCGTTTTTTCGTCTTCGCTGACGGGGGTGTGGTCAGAGACCAGCGCATCGAGCGTGCCGTCGGCCAAGGCGGCTTGCAGGGCGTCGCGGTCGCGCACCTGGCGCAGCGGCGGGCTCACGCGCATCGAGGGGTTGAAGTAGCCGATGTCGATGTCGGTCAGCAGCAGGGAGTTGATGCTGACATCCGCCGTGATGGGCAGGCCTTGGGCCTTGGCCTGGCGGACCAGCTCGACGCCAGCGGCGCTGCTCAGGCGGCACAGGTGCACGCGCGCACCAGTGGCCCGCACCAGCTCGATGATGGTGTGAAGTGCGATGGTTTCGGCGGCCACGGGCACGCCCGAAAGGCCCAGGCGGGTGGCCACGGGGCCGCTGGCGGCCACGCCCTTGCCCAGCCAGCCGTCGTTCGGGCGCAGCCAGACGGTGTAGCCAAAGGTGGCGGCGTATTGCAGCGCACGTTGCAGCACCTGGGTGTTCTGCACGGGCACCTCGGCCTGAGAGAAACCGACGCAGCCGGCTTCGTGGAGCTCGGCCATCTCGGTGAGGTTTTCGCCCTTGAGGCCACGCGTGAGCGCCCCCAGCGGGAACAGGCGGCAGCGGCTGAGCTTGCGGGCGCGCAGCTTGAGCATCTCGACCAAGCCGGGCTCGTCGAGCGCGGGGTCGGTGTCGGGCAGGCAGACCACGCTGGTCACGCCACCGGCGGCGGCGGCGGCCAGTTCGCTCTCGAGCATGCCTTCGTGTTCGTAGCCAGGCTCTCGCAGGCGGGCCGCCAAGTCGACCAGACCTGGCGCGACGATGAGGCCCTTGGCGTCGATGGTGCGATCAGGCGCGAAGTCGGCCGGCACCTTGCCCAGCGCGGTGATGCGGCCAGCGTTGATGGCCAGGTCACCGACCTGGTCGAGGCCGGACGCGGGGTCGACCAAGCGACCTTGTTGGATCAGGATCTTCATGCTTCGTTGCCAGCGATGATGGACATGACGGCCATGCGGACCGCGATGCCAAAGGTGACCTGGGGCAGGATGACGCTTTGCTTGCCATCGGCCACGGCGGACTCGATCTCGACGCCACGGTTGATGGGGCCCGGGTGCATGACGATGGCGTCGGGCTTGGCCAGGGCGAGCTTGGCCTCGGTCAGGCCGAACTCCTTGAAGAACTCGCCCGAGCTCGGCAGCATGCCGCCGCTCATGCGTTCGTTCTGCAGACGCAGCATGATCACCACGTCGGCGCCCTTGATGCCCTCTTCCAGGCTGTGGCAGACGCGCACGCCCATTTCACGCAGGTCGCCAGGCACCAGGGTGCGAGGCCCCACCACGCGCACCTCGGGCACGCCCAGCGTGGTCAGCGCGTGGATGTTGGAGCGGGCCACGCGCGAATGCACGATGTCGCCCACGATGGCCACGGTGAGCTTGGTGAAATCTTTCTTGTAATGCCGGATCGTGTACATGTCCAGCAGCGCCTGCGTGGGGTGCGCGTGGCGGCCATCACCGGCGTTGACCACGTGCACGTGCGGGGCCACGTGCTGGGCGATCAGGTAGGGCGCGCCCGACTCGCTGTGCCGCACGATGAACATGTCGGCCTGCATGGCCGAGAGGTTGGCGATGGTGTCGAGCAAGCTCTCGCCCTTGGAGGCCGAGGAGCGTGCGATGTCGAGGTTGATCACGTCGGCGCTCAGGCGCTTGGCAGCGATCTCGAAGGTGGTGCGGGTGCGGGTGCTGTTCTCGAAGAACAGGTTGAAGACGCTCTTGCCGCGCAGCAGCGGCACCTTCTTGACCTCTCGCTCGTTGACACTGAGGAACTGCTCGGCCGTGTCCAGGATCTGGTGGATGTTGGCCTGGGGCAGCCCTTCGGTCGACAGCAGGTGGATGAGCTCGCCGTTGGCGTTGAGCTGCGGGTTGCGTTGGGGTTTGCGCATGGGCGGGGAGGTGATGGTCACACCTTCTCGAAATGGAACTGGAAGCGACCGTCGTCGGCGCGGTCAAGCGAGACGCGCTCGTCAGAAGGCAGGCTGATGCGGGCTGCTGAGTAGGCCGGCTCGATGGGCAACTGGCGCCCGCCTCGGTCGACCAGCACGGCCAGGCTGACGCTGGCGGGGCGGCCGAAATCGAACAGCTCGTTGATGACAGCGCGCGTGGTGCGGCCGGTGTAGAGCACGTCGTCGATCAGCAGGATGTCGCGGCCCTCGACCTCGAAGGGCAGGTGCGTGGCGTCCTTCGTGGCGCTCATGCCGCGCGAGCCGAAGTCGTCGCGGTGCAAGGCCGAGGAAATGACGCCGTGCGGGGTGCTCAGGCCGAGGTCACGGGCCAAGCGCTCGGCCAGCCAGGCCCCGCCCGACCACACGCCCACCAAAGCGGTGTCGGCCGTGACCAGGCGGCGCACGCCACCAAGCAGGTTCGTGTAGAGGGCCTCGGCATCGAGGCGCAGGGTGTGGGGGGTGGAGCTCACGCGGGCCTTTCGGTTGGGGGCGCGGTGCCCAAGGTGACGGAGATGCCATGGGCACCGGCCGCGTCCATCGCATCAAAGTATTGTTGCAGCAGGATGGCGGCCGAAGCGGCGTCGAGGTCGCGGGCGCCTTGGGCGATGGCCTCGGTGGTCGAGTAGCGCTCGTCGACTTCGTGCACGGGCAGGTGGAAGCGCCCGCACAGCTGGCGGCCGAACTTGCGCGCGCGCGCCGTGTTCTCGTGCTCGGCGCCGTCGGGGTGGAAAGGCACACCCACCACCAGCGCCGCCGGCTGCCATTCAGCCACCAGTTGTGCGATGCGGTCGAAACGTTGCGCGCCTTCGGCGGCGATGGTCTGCAGGGGCTGGGCCTGGCGCGTCTGGCTGTTGCCACAGGCCACGCCCACGCGCTTGGCACCGTAATCGAACGCCAGGTAGGTGAGCACGGCGGCGGATGTGGAAGCCGCTGCGCTCATGCGTGCCCGGCCTCGCCCATCAGGAAGTTGCGATCGACGCCCAGCAACGACAGCGCCTTGTCGTAGCGCTGCTCGACCGGGGTGTCGAAGATGATCTCGGGCTGGGCCTTGACGGTCAGCCAGCCATTGCGAGAAATCTCGTCCTCGAGTTGGCCTGCGCTCCAGCCCGAATAGCCAAGGGTCACGAAAACACGCTTGGGGCCGGCGCCACCGGCCAGGGCTTCGAGCACATCGCGGGAGGTGGTCATCTCCAGCGCCTCGCCGATTTTGAGCGTGGAGTTGTAGTGGCCGCCTTCCGCGTCGAGGCGGTCGTGCAGCACGAAGCCGCGCTCGGTCTGAACCGGGCCGCCGAAGTAGACGGGCTCATCGGCCAGGTCGGGGCGGTCGAGCTTGAGGTCGACCTTCTGGAACAGCTCCTGCAAGGGCAGTTCGGTCGGGCGGTTGATGACCAGGCCCAGGGCGCCATTGGCGTTGTGCTCGCACAGGTAGACGACGGCACCCGAGAAGTTGCCATCGCGCATGCCGGGCATAGCGATGAGGAACTGATCGGTCAGGTCGATGGTGCGGGGGTTGGGGGAGCCTGCGGACATGTCATGATTTTACGCCGCTGCCTTGCCCCACCCGAGTCCATGCAAGACGTTCACACTTCCGCCCTGGTCTGGTTTCGGCGCGACCTGCGCCACCACGACCACGCCGCCCTGTTCCACGCCCTGAAAAACGCCCAGCGGGTGTGGTGCGCCTTCGTCTTCGACGCGGACATCCTCGACGCCCTGCCCCGGCGCGACCGGCGCGTGGCCTTCATCCGTGAATCGCTGGTAGAGGTGGACGAGGGCTTGCGTGCGCTGGCGCTTCAGGCCGGTGCGCCCTCGCCGACGCTCGCCGGGCTGATCGTGCGGCAGGGCAGTGCCCGCGTTGAAATCCCCCGGCTCGCTGGGGCATTGGGGGTTCAGGCCGTCTACGCCAACCACGACGACGAGCCCGACGCCCTGGCGCGCGATGCCCAGGTGCGGGGCCGGCTCAGCGACATTGGCGCAGCGCTCTACACCCTCAAGGATCACGTGGTTTTCGAGCGCAACGAAGTGCTGACTGGCAATGGCACGCCCTATGGCGTCTTCACGCCCTACAAGAGCGCCTGGCTGAAAAAGATCGAGCCCTTCTACGTCAAACCCTACCCGGTCGAGAAGTACGCCGCGCACCTCGCACCGATCCCTCCGGCCGTGAGCCCGAGCGGGCAGGAGCATGTGCCAACGCTGGGCGACATCGGCTTCGAACCCGTGGACGACCTCAAGGTGGCCGCCGGCATGAGCGGTGCCCGCACTTTGCTCGATGATTTCCTGGGGCGCATCGACCGCTACGACGAACTGCGCGACTACCCCGGCGTGAAAGGCCCCAGCTACCTCTCGACCCACCTGCGCTTCGGCACCATATCCATCCGCGAATTGGCCGACCTGGCCTGGCAGCGCAGCCAGCGGGGCTCCGAAGGCGCGCGGGTGTGGCTCTCGGAGCTGATCTGGCGCGATTTCTATCACCAGATCCTGCACCACCACCCACACGTGGTCGGCCATGCCTACCGGCGCGAGTACGACCGCATCAAGTGGGCCAAGGGCAAGCAGGCTGATGCGCATTTCGCGGCTTGGTGCGAGGGCCGCACCGGCTACCCGCTGGTGGACGCGGCCATGCGCCAGCTCAACCAGACCGGCTACATGCACAACCGCCTGCGCATGGTCACGGCCAGCTTTCTGATCAAGGACCTCGGGATCGATTGGCGGCGCGGCGAAGCGTATTTCGCCGAGAAGCTGCTGGATTTCGACCTGGCGGCCAACAACGGCGGCTGGCAGTGGGCGGCCTCTTCAGGCTGCGACGCGCAACCCTGGTTCCGCATCTTCAACCCCATCAGCCAGAGCGAGAAATTCGACCCTCAAGGCAAGTTCATCCGCCGCTACGTGCCCGAGCTGGCCAAGCTGCCCGATGAAGCCTTGCATGCACCGTGGCTGGCTCGGCCGGCGGACCTCGCGGCCGCCGAGGACGTGGTGCTCGGGCGCGATTACCCGCAGCCCATCGTGCAGCACGACGAAGCCAGACAGCTGACGCTTGAACGCTATGCAGTGGTCAAGGTGGAGGCGGATGACAAAGCCGTGCGTCGGCGCTGAATGATTCGCCGACCGAAGTCAGAACAGCTCGACGTAACCGACGTGTTCCTCGGCCGACGAGAGCAGGCCGGCTCGGACCAGCGCCTCGTGACTGAGCACCAAGTTGCGCCCCTGGTGCTTGGCACGGTAGACGGCCTGGTCGGCCCTTGCAAAGGCCAGGTTGGGCGTGTCCTGGTGATGCACTTCGGTGAAACCCACGCTGACCGTGACGTTCTGCACCTGCGGAAAGGGGTACTGGGCCACGTTGAGGCGAAAGCGCTCAAACGCACCCCGGGCGTCTTCTTCGCTGCCGCCGCGCAGCAGGATCACGAACTCTTCGCCGCCAAAGCGGTAGAGCCTGTCGTGGTGGCGGAATGTCTGGCGCATGACGCGTGCGACCAGCACCAGCACCTCGTCACCAATGAGGTGGCCGAATCCATCGTTGACGCGCTTGAAGTGGTCGATGTCCACCACCCCCAGCCAATAGCCTGAGGCTCCGCCGATACGCCGTTCGCCTTCGGCGTGGGCGCCGTCTCGCTCAGCAGAGGGAACCGAGGCCCTGAGGAAGGTGGCGTCGAAGGATTGCCGATTCAGCAGACCCGTGAGCGAATCACGCTGACTCGATTCCAACAGGCTCTGGAAATTGCCAAACACCTTCAGCACGGTCTGGGTTGTGCGCAAAGCGCGCAGCGACAAAGGCTCGCTGGAGAAAACCTCCAGCACGCCTGGCAGCCCAACCTCGGCAGGCAGGGGCATCACCATCATGTGCTCGGCACGCTCACCCTCAGGCGCCTTTTGCTGGGGCAAGCCCGACGCCATGGCCTGCATGCGCAGGGGATGGGAAGCCTCCAGTGGCAAGGCATGCAAGTCGACCCAGGATGGATCGGAGATGGCAATCTGTCCCCTGCGTGCCAGGCCACAACTCAACCAGCGCCGGGCTTCGTCTTCGCGGCCGATGAGGCGGTGGACCCCCACGCTGAGCGAGCCCAGCAGGTCGAGCACCCCTTGGGCCAGCGTGACGTCCAGCAACTCCCGATCACGCTGGGCAGTCAACGCCGCCAGGTGGGAGATGGCATCGTCCATCGCCAGCGAGGAGGCCGGGACGTCGACGTGGGGTTGAAGCGATGGCGGCAAGTTACAAGGTTGACCCGAAGATGAACAATCTCACGAAATGGCAATGTCGGTCGAGGTGGCGTGGCGCGCCACCAGGGCGAGCAGTTCGTCTTCGCGGTACGGCTTGCCGAGGTAGTGGTTGACCCCCAGCTCGGCAGCGTAGTCGCGATGCTTTTGCGCGATCCGTGACGTGATCATGATGACAGGCAGGTCGGCGAGGTTGCGGTCCGCACGGATGTTGCGCACCAGGTCGAAGCCGTCCATGCGAGGCATCTCGATGTCGGACAGTACCACCATCGGGCGCTCTTGCGCCAGCGATTCGAGGGCTTCCAACCCGTCTTTCGCGAGGTTAACTCGGTAGCCTTCGCGCGACAGAAGGCGCTGCGTGACACGCCTAACGGTCAATGAATCGTCAACCACGAGCACCAAAGGCACATCGGGTTCGGCGGACCGCGCCTCGGCCACGTGCAAGGGCTTGGCGTGCGGTTGCAGCCAGCCACCGGCGGCCTCACCTGCCGAGGCCAGAGCCTGGGTCGTCACCGAACGAGCCTGATCGCCATACACCGTGGCCAGCGCCACCGGGTTGTAGATCAGCGAGACGGCGCCCGAGGCCAGCAGCGTCATGCCGGCCAGGCCAGGCAGGCGTGAGAGCTGGGTGCCGAGGTTCTTGACCACCACTTCCTGGTTGCCCAGCACTTCGTCGACGTGCACCGCGATGCGCTGCTGCGCCGAGCGCACGATGACCACCGGCACGCTGCGCCCGCCTTCGACGCCCATGGGGCTGAAATCGAGCAGAGCGCCAAGCCAGTAGAACGGCAGGGTCTGGTCGCCGAAGGGAATGGAGCCTTCGCGGTAGGCCTGCTCAACCTCCGCCGGACGCGAGCGGCGCACCATCTCGATGAGGTGGGTGGGCACGGCCACGTTGGCTTGGCCGCAGCGCAGCATCACCACGCGGGTGACGGCCGTGGTCAGCGGCAGGATCAGCGTGAAGCGGGTGCCCTGTCCAGCCTCGGTGTGGGTTTCCACGCGACCGCCCATGGCGTTGACTTCGGCTCGGACCACGTCCATGCCGACGCCCCGGCCCGCCAGCTCGGTGACCTGGTCGGCGGTGGAAAAGCCGGGGGTGAAGATCAGTTGGGCCAGTTCATCGTCGCTCAGGTGGGCATCGGGCTGGATGACACCGACCGACAACGCGCGCTCGCGGATGCGGTCCAGGCGCAGGCCGGCACCGTCGTCGCTGAAGGCGATGCTGACTTCGTTGCCCTCTTGCGAGAGCGTGACGGTGATGGTGCCAGTGGCATCCTTGCCTGCGGCTGCGCGACCTTCGGGCGATTCGATGCCGTGGGTCACGCAGTTGCGCAGCAGGTGCTCGAAGGCGCCAGTCATGCGCTCGAGCACGCCACGGTCGACTTCGGTGTTGCCGCCGACGATGTCGAGGCGCACCTGCTTGGCCGTTTCCTTGGCGGCCTGACGCACCACGCGGTAGAGGCGATCGGACAGGCCTTCGAACTCCACCATGCGGGTGCGCAGCAGGTCGTCCTGCAGGTCACGCGTGAGGCGGGCCTGGGCGGCGAGCTGGTCTTCGGTGGTTTCCATGCTGCGCTGCAAGGTGCGCTGCACGGTGGCCACGTCGTTGACCGACTCGGCCATCATCCGGGTCAGTTCCTGGAAGCGGGTGTAGCGGTCGAATTCGAGTGGGTCGAACTGCTGGGACGCGGCACGGGCCTGCTCCATGCGGGTGGCCACCTGGGTCTCGGCCTGCAGCTCGATGTCGCGCAGTTGCTGGCGCAGGCGGTCGAGGTTTTCCGTCAGGTCGGACAGGGAACCCTTGATCTGCCCGACCTGGCCCTGCAGGCGGGTGCGGGTGATGGCCACCTCGCCAGCGTGGTTGACCAGGCGGTCGAGCAGTTGGGGACGCACGCGAACGGCGGCGTGCGAGGGGCCTTGCGTGTTCTCGCGCACCACGGGGCGCATGGCAGCGAGGCGGTCGGCGGGCAGCGAGGCCCAGTCGATGGGCGCAAGCGCGTCACTCGGAACACTGGTCTCGGCACTGCCGGCCGAGGTGGTGTCTTGGGCGCCTGCGGCCCAGCCGGGGTTGCCATCGGGCGAGAGGGGCTGTGGCGATGGGGGAGAGGCAGCGTCGACAGCGGCAACCGCATCGATGTCGACGCCGGTTTCGGCCTCGGCAGCGGTCGCCTCCATTGACGGCGGGGGGGCGTGAGGCGCTGGGCTGCTCTGCAAGGGGGCCAGGTTGTCCGCATGCTGGGACGCGTCACGTTGGCGCAGGGCCTCGAAGTCGTCCACCAGCCGGTCGACGCGGGCTTCGAGCGGGGCCACCGCTTCAGCGGTCGGGGTGCCGGCCGAGAGCAGCCGCTCGATGGCGGACTCCAGCCGGTGGGCCAGCTCACCCAGGCGCATCGCACCCGCCAGGCGGGCGCCACCCTTGAAGGTGTGCAGCGTGCGCATGCAGGCCGATGCGGCGTCGGCGTCTTCGGGGCGGCTGAGCCAGTGGCGCACTTCGTTGGCCAGTTGGGGCAGCAGCTCCTGGGCTTCTTCCTCGAAGATGGGGAAGAGGTCGGCGTCCACCTGGTCTTGCTGATCGATGTCGTCCTCGCCGTCCCAGGGCAGGTTGAGCTCGGACAACGGCGTCAGCACGGGGCTCGCGTGAACGGGCTGGATCGGCTCGGCATGGCCGAAATCGTGCTCTTCAGGCTCTGCTGGCTCGGGCGACACCAGCCGCAAGTGCGGGCGGGCGGGGCTCTCGTCGAGGCCGCCAGGGTGCGTGTTGGGCGGATCGTCCGAGGCGGGCTGGAGACTGCGTGCCTCGATCAGGCGCGAAGCTTCGTGGTCGTAGTCGTCGAGGCGGGCCAGCAGGTCGGGCGAGGCAGCGCGCAGGAAGCCGGCCGCGAACTGGTGCAAGAGTTGGCGGATTTCTTCCGCAGCCTGATGGAAGAGCGCTGCATCGGCTTCGCGCACGCGGCCCAAGGTCTGCGCGCGGCTGAGGGCATGTTCGAGCAGGCGGGCCAGCTTGGAGAGGTCGGCATAACCGACCGTCGCGGAGTTGCCGGCCAGCGAGTGCGCGAGCGCAACCACCTCGTCAGCGACCGGACGAACCGCGCCCTCCAACATCCATTCGCTCAGGGCGTTGTCGAGGCGGCGAGACTGCTCGTCGGCTTCGTTGAGGTAGATGTTGAACAGCGGGATGGGAATGCGCAGGTCGCCGATGACCTTGACGGGATCGTCGCTGCCTTCGCCATCAGGCCCGGGCTCCACGGACTCAGGGTCCATGGGCATGTCGAGCGCGATGGCATCCGCATTGGCTGTGGCCGCACCCATGACGGCACTGCCGTCCTCAGCAACCGGCGAATCGGTCAGCGACAGGTCAAGGGCGATATCGAGGTCGGCGACAGGCAGGTTCTCGTCAACCAGGGCACCAGCTTCGGTGGGGGCGCCGTCTTGCGGCAAGCGGATCTCGGTGGGCTCGATGACTTCGAGATTGGATAGATCGAGGGGCTCTTCGCCCTCCTCTGCCAGCGCGCTCTCCAGCACGATGGCCGGATGTGCGCCGCTGGTCTCAGCCTGATCGCCGGCAGTTGCATCGGGCAACGCCAGGTCTGGCAGATCTCCCCCGAAGGCCGACTCGAAACCGGATTCGGCAGCGGCGGCCAGCACGGCCTCACTGGCGGGCAAGGGCTCGGGCAGCAAGTCGGGCAGGTCGAGCGAGATGACCTCGTCGACCGAGGTGTGGCTGGCGTCAAGGTCAGCGAGGTCGATGACTTCGCCAGAGGCTGCTGGCTCGGCGAACTCAGGCTCAGACAAGGTGGGCAAGTCGGTGCGCAAGTCGGACAGCGAAAGCCGCTCGCCCCGCAGCCGCAGGGCATCGGCCACCGCCACCACGGGCGCGCTCGACCAGCCGGCATCGCGGCGCTCGGCGATGGCGTCGGTCCAGCGGGCGAGGTGATCGAGCACCTCGGCGCTGAGCGTCAGCAGGTCGTCGCTGGCCGGCGCCTGGGAGGCCAGCCAGGTGTTGTAGAGCTGCTCGCAGGCCCAGCCGGCTTCGCCATACTCCTTCAGGCCAACCATGCGCGAGCTGCCCTTGAGGGTGTGGAAGGCTCGGCGCACCGAGGTCAGGGCCTGCACGTCAGCGGGCTGTTCGCGCAGGGCGCGCAGGCCCTCGCGGGCCTCGTCGATCACCTCGCGGGCTTCCTCCAGGAAGATCCCGCGCATCTCGTCGTCTTCCTCCAGGCCGGTGGCTTCGACCTCGACCACCTGGGTGGGGGCGAGGGGCGCCTGCGGCGGGAAGGCCGGGGACTCGGGTTCAGGCTCGGCTTCGGGCTGGGTCAGGTCGGCCAGCACCTGCGAGACTTGCTCACGGGCAGCAGCGGCCGATTCGGCGTCGTCGGTCTGCAGGGCTTGGTCCAACGCGGCCTGGGCCGCCGCCAGCGTGCCCGCGAGCTCGGACTGCTCCTGCACGTGCGGGGTTTCGGCGAGCTTTTGCAACTGCTCGGACACCACGTCCAGGGTCACATCACCCTGCCCGGCCTGCTCCAGCGCCTGCACAACCTCTTCGGCCACGGCCTGGGCTTCCTGCTTTTCGACCTGCTGCACGTGGTGCGCAGCGGCCTCGACCGGGTCATCCGGCGTGCTCAGGACTTTTTTTTCGCGGCCCATCAGCGGGGACAGCACCCCGCTGGCTTCGTCGTAGGTGAAGAGGGACTTCGCCAGCGCAGGCTGCACGCCCATCATGTCGATGAGGAAGCCGAGCGCGCCGAGGTTGCTGGCCAGGCGATCGAAGACGCCCGATTCTACGGCCTCATCCAGGTCAGAAGAGGGCTGAAGCAAGTGGTCGACATCGTCGCGCATGCGCACGCTGGCATGTGCGGCCAGGTCGAGCCCCAACACCGCCAGCACGCCACGGATGGCCTGCAACTGGTTGGGCACGTTGACCAGCGGGGCGCGGTTCTGCGGATCGCGGAAGAACTGGTCGATCAGCTTCTCGCATTCGGAGAGCGTGCTGCGCAGTTCCTGCACGACGCTGCCGATGGTCTGGCGGTCGGAGACGCGGCGGTAGAGGTCCTCCATCCAGCCCTCCAGCGGCGGGGCGGTCTGCCCCTCGCTGACCAGGCGGATGCGGTCGGCCAGGCGCTGCATGCGCTCATGCTGCTCATCCGACTCGAACTCACCGTCTTCGAGGCAGGCCTCGACGTAAAGCACGCTGGTGGCCACCTCCATGGCCAAACCGGCTTCGGGGCCCTGGGCCGAAGCCACAGTTCGTTGGACGGCATCGGTCAGGGCATCGGCCAGCACCTCGCCATCGGGAAAGAGCTTGCGCAGAGAGTCGCCCACCAGGCTGAACTGCTCATTCAGCCCCCCCAGTCGCAGCGCTTCGCCAGCGGCCACGGCCGACCAGCCTTCCTTGGCGCTGGCCACGCGCTTGAGCGCCTGGGCGATGGTAGCCGGGTCATGCCGGCCCAATGAAGAAGAAGCCAGGCTGACCGGGCGATGGCGCTCCAAGCCGAAGGTGCGGCGCACGCGCGTGAGCACGGAGCGCTCGGCGGCAGGCGTCTCCTGGGCCTGGGCGCAGAAGAAAAGCAGCTCGCTGGCCAGGCGATCGGATGGCACGCCGTTGCCGCGCACCAGCACGCGAAGCTGGCTCAGCAGCGAGGACAGCACGCGCTTGGCGTGCACGTCGAGCGCGATGTGGCGTTCGGCCAAACCTTCGAGAAAGCCGCTGGCCAGCATCCACGTGGCCGCCTCGCGGTGAGCGCGGCGCTGTTCGGCGTCACGCGCCAGGGCGGCGCACACCTGCGCGAGGTCACGGGCGTCTTGCGGCTGCTGGCGCTTCATCAGGCCCAGCAGGCCGCGCTCGAAGGCATCGACCGTGCCCGCATCGGGCTTGCGCGGCTCGACGTCTTCGGGGGCTTCCAGGCGCGATTCAAGCGACAGCGCCGGCCAGTCCTGGGACCACAGGTCGGAGGGACGCGGCAAGGCACCGCCCACGCGTGAGACCAACGCCTCGTACTGCGGGAACAGCTCGACGGCCGAGACGTGCTTGCCAGCGATGCGGCGGCCCATGTAGTCGAGCAGCGCGAACGATGCGCGCTCGATGTCGCGCACGGCGTCGGCAGCCAGGGAAGCAGGCCGCCCCACGAACTTCTGAACCAACGCCTCGCTGGCGCGCAGCAACGCGGCCCCCGCCGGCAGGCCGGCGAGTTCCAACGCCCCCACCCCCTGGTGGATCTGCTGGCGAGCGGTGCGCAGCACAGACGGGTCGAGCGCATCGACGTCCGACTGCGAGGCCGAAGCCTGGTCCTTGAGCGCCCGGTTGAGCGCCTTGTGCGCGGCATCCAGCGACTTGCGCAGCTCGTCCTGCACCCAAGCCAGGGCGCTGAGGTCGTCTGCGGGCAGGGCGGCGTCGGTTTGCAGGCTGTCCATGGGATCCCGGATGTTTGCTTGGGTCTGGCCGTTCAGGCGTTGCGATGCCAAAGTGGCGGATCAGGAAGCGATCTTGAAGCGGGCCACCTGCTGTTGCAGCTCTTCAGCGGTCTTGGCCAGCTCACGCACCAGTTGCGAGGTCGAGCGCGTGCCCTCGCCCGTCTGCTCGGTCACGGCGAAGATGTGCTGGATGTTGGCGACCACCACGTTGGCGTTCTCGGCTTCGCGCAGGGCTTGCGAGGAAATCTGTTCGATCAGCTCGGCGAGGCGGCGCGACACGCGGTCGATGTCGCCCAGCGCGGAGCCGGCCGCGTCAGACAGGCGGGCCCCTTCGACCACCCCCTGCGTGGAGCGCTCCATGGCGGCCACGGCGTCTTGCGTGTCGGTCTGAATGGTGCGCACCAGCGCGGCAATTTCGCGTGTCGCGTCGGCCGAGCGTTCAGCCAGGCGCTGCACTTCTTCGGCCACCACCGAGAAGCCGCGGCCGGCTTCACCAGCGGACGCGGCCTGGATGGCAGCGTTCAAGGCCAGCACGTTCGTCTGCTCCGTGATGTCAGAGATCAGTTCGGTGATTTCGCCGATCTCCTGCGAAGATTCGCCCAGCCGCTTGATGCGCTTGGAGGTTTCCTGAATCTGCTCGCGGATGGTGTTCATGCCGCCGATGGCGTTCTGCACGGCGGCCAGACCCGAGTCAGCAGCAGCCAGCGACTGGCGCGCCACCTCGGCGGAGTGCTGGGCCTGCGCGGACACCTCGTTGATTCGACCGGCCATCTGCAGCACCGACTCGCCGGTTTCGCGGATCTCGCGCAGTTGCTCGTCGGATGCGGCCAGCAGCTCGGTCGAGGTGCTTTCGACCTCGTTCGTCGTCTCCGACACCCGCAGCACCGCGCCCTGCACCTGCGACACCAGCGTGCGCAGCTCTTCCACGGTGAAGTTCACCGAGTCGGCGATGGCACCGGTGATGTCTTCCGTCACCGTGGCCTGTTGCGTCAGGTCGCCTTCTGCCACCAGTTGCAGTTCGTTCATCAGCCGAAGGATGGCCGCCTGGTTGGCGTCGTTGACGCGCTTGGCCTCGCGCTCCTGGCGTTCGGCTTCCTGGCGCTGGGCTTCGGCGATCAGGGCGCGCTGGCGCTGGTCGGTCAGGAAGACGCGCAGCAAGCCGTACGAGGCGGACGCGGTCAGCAGCAGGAAGATCAGGATCAGGGCCACGTTCAGGCCGCCGATGCCCGCGCCTTCCGAGAGCTTGGCCTGCACCTCTTCCAGGCCCTTGCGCAGCGGCTCGGAGTCGTCGATCACGGCCACCTGGGCGTCGCGCGCGGCCACCAGGCCTTGCAGGGATCCGAGGATGAAGCTCGATTGCGTGCGGGTGCGCTCGAAGATCTGCAGGAGCGCATTCAGCATCTCCTTCATTTCCGGGTCGCGGGTGCCGGTCAGGCGAAGGTCCTGGTTGCCGCTGAGCAGGCCTTCGGCGGTTTCCTTGAAAGCGTTGAGGTCCTTGCCGAGCAGGAACACGGCCTCGGTTGACACACCTTCCACCGTCAGGAATTCGTTGGCCGACTTGCCGATGCGCTGCGTCAGCATCACGAGCTGGTTCAGCGCCGAAGCTTCGGCCGGCGTGACACCGCCTTTTTCGATGCGGGCGTTGGCGATGCCTTCGGCCAGGTCGAGCAGTTCGGACGACTGGCCATTCACTTCACGCAGGGCCGCGCTCACCTGCGTCAGCGTCTGCTTCTGGCTCAACACGAAGTTGGCGTTTTTCTCGGCGCGGTCGACCAGGGAAAGCATCGGCGTGAGCGCATCGCGGGCAGAGCCAGACACCTCGGAGAGCTTCAAGGCGCTGTCGCCCTGGGCCAGGCCACGCACGTTGGAAGCCAGCACCTTGGCCGCCTCGGCCACTTCCGGGAAGGCCTGTGCGCGGCCGATCAAGGCCTGCGACACCGACTTGGCCAGCCGTTGCGACTGCATCAGCGCCTGACCGGTGGCGCCAGTCTGGGCGGCACGCCGGTCGGCCGCGTTCACCGAGAGGAAGGCGGCAATCATCAAGCCCAACACACCCGCGGCCAGCGCACCACCGAGGATGCGCTGCTGGCGATCGAGGCGCAGGTGGCCGATCAAGGGAAGGCCCGTCTGCGACTCGCTGCCGGGCGCAGGGGGAGCCTGCTCCTCGGGGTTCAGGCGAGTCTCGTTGTAGTCATCCGGGAATTGCGAGGGCGCGGCCTCCGAGATGATGGAATCCGAAGTCGTGGTGTTGCCGCCGGGCTGGATGGTCGACGGGGCAGACTGCGTGTCCACTTGCTGGGCGCCATCGGCCGTGACCATGCCCTCCGTGCTCAAGGCTTCCGGCTGGACTTCCTCGCGATCCTGCGACTTGCCCAGCTCCTTGATCCGGCTCAGGAAACTCATGTGCTTGCTCCAGTGACTTCTGTTTCTGTGATCTTGTTGCTCGCGTCCACGCCATCCACACCCATCGGGGCCCGTCAGGCCTCGATGCGGGCGAATGCTTCGTCCGAAGCCAGCGCCGTGAGGTCGAGCTCATGCCAGGTGCGGCCCTGGGCATCGGCCATGCGCTGCCCGATGAAATGGGGCCGGGTCGCGTCCTCTGGCTGAGGCACGACCTGGAGGTTGGACGGGTTGCGCAGGCCCAGCAGGCGGTCGATCAGCAGCGCGACGTTGATTTGCAGCCGCGCGTTGAACGCCACCAACCGACCCGCATCGCGCGAGATGGACGCTTCGGCGACCTGACGCTGCGAGCGCTTCGCCAGCCCGAGGAAGCTCGCGAGGTCGACCACGCCATTGAGCTGGCCGCGCAGGTTGGCCACACCGAGGAACCACTCGGCGCTGTGCGGCACCGGGTGGATGGTCGCCAGCGGAAAGATTTCGCCAGATTGATCGAGCGGCAGCAAGAAGCCGTGGCCGGCGATCTCGACGGCGAGCCAGCTGCGCGACGGCGCCTGTTCGCGCACCGTCTGCAGGCGCTCGGCCAGCCGTTGTTGCAGTTCCCGCAGTGCTTCCTTGTTGGCCATCGAGCTTGCTCCGGATCAGCCGAAGGCCTTGATCTTGGCCAGCAGTTCTTCCGGGTTCACGGGCTTGACGACGTAGTCGCGCGCGCCCTGGCGCATGCCCCAGACGCGATCGGTTTCCTGGTTCTTGCTCGTGCAGATGATGACTGGCACGTTGGCGAACTCCGGGTCGCGCGTGATGGCGCGCGTCAACTGGAAGCCGTTCTGGCCGGGCATGACCACGTCCATGAGGATCAGGTCGGGCTTTTCTTCCTGCAGACGCTTGAGGGCTTCCTCGCCGTTTTCGGCGGTGCGCACCTTGTAGCCCTTCTTGGTCAGCAATTCCGACAGAACGTGCAGTTCGGTCTTGGAATCGTCAACGAGCAGGATTTTGTGGATGGACATGGCTAACCTCTTGTCGTTCACCACAGCGCCCTCCCTGGTCCTGGCGCGCGGCGTGGATCTTCACATTCTCGGGACTTCGGGAGAGCCGTCCGCCGTTTTCGGCGGCCCGGCGCCCCCTGCGAGCGTTCAAACGCTGCTCAAGCGGTGTTCACGCGGTGTATTGGGCGACAGCCTGCAGCAACTGATCCTTCGTGAAGGGTTTGGTCAAGTAGTCCTGCGAGCCCACCATGCGGCCACGGGCCTTGTCGAACAGGCCGTCCTTCGAAGACAGCATGATCACCGGCGTGTGGGTGAAGCGCGGGTTGCGCTTGATGATGGCGCACGTCTGGTAACCGTCCAGCCTGGGCATCAAGATGTCGCAGAAAATGACGTCAGGGGCGTGGTCGTTGACTTTCGACAAGGCATCGAAGCCATCTTCGGCCAACACGACCTCGTAGCCCCCTTGCTTCAGGAAAATCTCGGCGCTGCGCCGGATGGTGTTGCTGTCGTCGATGACAAGCACCTTCCGGGACGCGGGGGCGTCGGGGTTCACGGATTCAGACACTGCAAAAACTCCTCCATCCACCCGACATGCCCAAGGGGCCATCGGACGGCGTTCTCAAGGTCGAGGGGCTCAGAGAGGCACCATTTCGAAGTCGTCCTTGCGCGCGCCGCATTCGGGACAGACCCAGTTCATGGGGACGTCCTGCCAGCGCGTGCCGGCAGGGATGCCCTCTTCGGGCAGGCCTGCGGCCTCGTCGTAGATCCAGCCGCAGATCAGGCACATCCAGGTACGAAACTCGCTCACGTTGGTTCAGATCAGCTTGAATACAATGAACCCATTGTAGCCACGCCTCTTTTGCGCAAACCGCAGGGTTTGCCGGCAATGGCTCACGCTTCTTACACTGCTTACCCACCTGATGAACGCACTCCAGACCGGCCAGGACGAAGCCCAGATCCCCCCCGACCAGGACGGGGAGGCTCCGGCCTGCGTCATGAGCTTCAACGCCAACGACCCCAGCGGGGCTTCGGGCATTGGCGCGGACATCGCCACCGTGGCGGCCATGGGCGCGCACGCGCTGCCGGTGGTCACCAGCCTGCTCATTCGCGACACCGCCGAGGTGTTCGAGTCGGTCGAGATCGACCCGGAAGCTGTCATGGAGCAGGCCCGCTCCATCCTGGAAGACGTGACCGTCGCCTCCTGGAAGGTTGGCTTCCTGGGCAGCGCCGAGAACATCAGCGTGGTCGCCGAGATCCTGTCGGACTACCCCGACACGCCGCTGGTGGCCCACCTGTCCAACCTGTCGTGGATGGACGATGACGCCCAGATGGCCTACCTGGACGCCTACCGCGAGCTGATCCTGCCGGCCACGCATGTGCTGGTGGGCAGCCACCAGACGCTGACCGACTTCCTGCTGCCCGAATGGGAGTCCGAGCGCATGCCCTCCGCGCGCGAACTGGCCGTGGCGGCCTCGGAGCAAGGCGCCAGCTATGTGCTGGTCACCGGCGTGCAATTGCCCGACCAGTTCATCGACAACGTGCTGGCGTCGCCGCAGGGCGCGCTGGCGGGTGAGCGCTTCGAGCGCTTCGAAGCCGGTTTCGTGGGCGCGGGCGACACCCTGTCGGCGGCGCTGGCGGCCATCCTCTCCAGCGGCACCGAGCTCGATGTGGCGGTGTCCGAGGCGCTGAGCTTCCTCGACCAGTCGCTGGATGCCGGCTTCCGCCCGGGCATGGGCAATGTGGTGCCCGACCGATTCTTCTGGGCCCTGCCGCCGGGCGACGCCCCGGCCGATGGCGAACCTTTGCCCGAAGGTGGCGACCCCGGCCAGCCCACGCTCGACGACACCCCGCCGCCCTCTTCCCGCAACGTCCACTGACGTCATCCGACATGTCCCGCAACGCCCAGCTGTTCGAACGCGCCCAGCGCGTCATCCCGGGCGGCGTGAACTCGCCCGTGCGCGCCTTCAAGGCCGTCGGCGGCACGCCCCGCTTCATCCAGCGCGCCCAGGGCGCCTACACCTGGGACGCCGAAGGCACCCGCTACATCGACTACATCGGCTCCTGGGGCCCGATGATCCTGGGCCATGGCCACCCCGAGGTGGTCGAGGCGGTGCAAAAGGCCGCGCTCGAAGGCTTCTCGTTCGGCGCACCCACCGAGCGTGAGATCGAACTGGCCGAAGAAATCCTGAAACTCGTGCCCAGCGCCGAGCAGGTGCGCCTGGTCAGCTCGGGCACCGAAGCCGGCATGAGCGCGATCCGCCTGGCGCGCGGCTTCACCGGCCGCAACAAGGTCATCAAGTTCGAGGGCTGCTACCACGGCCACGCCGACGCCCTGCTCGTCAAGGCCGGCTCGGGCCTGGCCACCTTCGGCCACCCCACCAGCGCGGGCGTGCCGGCCGAGGTGGTGCAGCACACACTGGTGCTGACCTACAACGACATCGAGCAGATCGAACAGGCCTTCGCAACCCAAGGCGGCGACATCGCCTGCGTGATGATCGAGCCCATCGCCGGCAACATGAACTTCGTGCGCGCCAGCGTCCCGTTCATGAAGCGCGTGCGCGAGCTGTGCACCCAGCACGGCGCTCTGTTCGTGTTCGACGAAGTGATGAGCGGTTTCCGCGTCGGACTGGGCAGCGCCCAGGGCCTGTACGCGCAGCTCATCCCCGGCTTCCGCCCTGACATGAGCGTGTTCGGCAAGGTGATCGGCGGCGGCATGCCGCTGGCGGCCTTCGCGTCGAGCCGCGAGGTCATGGCCAAGCTGGCGCCGCTGGGCCCGGTCTACCAGGCCGGCACGCTCTCGGGTAACCCGGTGGCCACCGCCTGCGGCCTGGCCACGCTCAAGCTCATCCAGCAACCGGGCTTCTTCGAGCAGCTCTCGGCGCGCACCCGCCAGCTCATGGGCGGCCTCGTCAAGGTGGCGGCTGATGCCGGTGTGCCGCTCACGGCTGACAGCGAAGGCGGCATGTTCGGCTTCTTCTTCGCCGAGCAATTGCCCCAGAACTACCAGGAGGTCATGGCGCGCGGCACCGAGACCTTCAACCGATTCTTCCACCTCATGCTCGACCAAGGCGTTTACCTGGCGCCGGCCATGTACGAGGCCGGCTTCGTCAGCGCCGCGCACACCGACCAGGACATCGCCGACACGGTGGCTGCGGCGGCACATGCATTCCGGCGGCTCTGAAGCCCCATTTCCTCGCGACCCCATGCACATCCACATCCTCGGCATCTGCGGCACCTTCATGGGTGGCGTGGCAGCACTGGCCCGCGAAGCCGGCCACCGCGTGACCGGCTGCGACGCCGGCGTCTACCCGCCGATGTCCGACCAGTTGCGCGCCCTCGGCATCGACCTGATCGAGGGCTACGGCGTCGACCAACTCGAACTCAAGCCGGACCTGTTCGTGGTAGGCAACGTCGTCAGCCGCGGCAACCCGCTGATGGAAGCCATCCTCGACGCTGGCCTGCCTTACACCAGCGGCCCGCAGTGGCTGAGCGAACACGTGCTGCAGGGCCGCCATGTGCTGGCCGTTGCCGGCACGCATGGCAAGACCACGACCACATCCATGCTGACCTGGATCCTCGAGGCCTGCGGCTTACAGCCGGGCTTCCTGGTGGGCGGGGTTCCCCAGAACTTCGGGGTCTCGGCCCGCCTGGGCTCGGGCGCGCCATTCGTGATCGAGGCGGACGAATACGACACAGCCTTCTTCGACAAGCGCAGCAAGTTCGTTCACTACCGTCCGCGCACGGCCGTGCTCAACAACCTTGAGTTCGACCACGCCGACATCTTTGCCGACCTGGCCGCCATCGAGGCGCAATTCCATCACTTGGTGCGCACCGTGCCGGCTTCGGGCCGCCTGGTGGTCAACGCGCGCGAAGAGGCCTTGGAGCGCGTGCTGACACGCGGCTGCTGGAGCGATGTGACGCGCTTCGGCGTGCGCGGCGACACCCCCGGCTTCCGCGCACGCGGCGAGCCCCATGCTTTCGACGTGCTCAAGGCCGGCGTGCTGGTGGGCCGTGTCGAATGGAGCCTGCTGGGCGAGCACAACCAGATGAACGCGCTGGCCGCCATTGCCGCCGCCGAGCACGTGGGCGTGCCGCCGCAGCAGGCTTGCGAGGCGCTCGGCCGGTTCGAGAACGTCAAGCGCCGCATGGAGGTCAAGGGCGAGGTGCAGGGCATCACCGTCTACGACGACTTCGCACACCACCCGACCGCCATCCGCACCACCGTAGACGGCCTGCGCCGCAAGGTCGGGCCAGATGCCCGCATCCTGGCCGTCTTCGAGCCGCGCTCCAACACCATGAAGCTGGGCACCATGAAGGCCCTGCTGCCCTGGTCGCTCGAAGACGCCGACCTGGCGATCTGCCATTCGGGCGGGCTGGGCTGGGACGCGGGCGAGGCACTGGCCGAGATGGGCGAGCGCGCCATGGTGGCCGACACCATCGACGGCGTCGTGGCCAAGGTGCTCAAGGCCGCTCGGCCCGGCGACCACATCCTGTGCATGAGCAACGGCGGCTTTGGCGGCATCCACGCCAAGTTGCTGGCGGCCTTGGGTCAATGAGCCGCATGACGACAAGAACAGCAGCATTCGTAGAAGAAACCAGATTCGGCAACTGGTTCCTGAAATCAGACACGTGGAAGACGCACGTGCTGTGCCGGGCCCTCGACGACCTGCAATCGATGATCCCGGCCGGGCGGCGCTTCGCGCGCATCCTGGACGTGGGCTGCGGCTTCGGGCACTCGTTCCATGAGCTGGCGCAGCGCTTCCAGCCCGAGGTGATCGTGGGCCTGGACGCGGACCCGGGGCTGATCGAGCGGGCTGGTCGGCAGGCGCGGTCGTGCGCAATCAAAGTCGAACTGCACGCTGGCAATGCCGCGCACATGCCCTGGCCCGATGCGAGCTTCGACATGGTCTACTGCCACCAGACCTTCCACCACATCGTGGCCCAGGAAGAAGCCATGGCCGAATTCTTCCGGGTACTCACGCCAGGTGGCGTGCTGCTGTTCGCCGAGTCCACACGCAAGTACATCCACTCGCTTCCGATTCGACTGCTGTTCAAGCACCCGATGGATGTCCAGCGCACTGCGGGCGAATACGCCACGATGATCCGCCAAGCAGGCTTCAGCCTGCCGGACTCGCGCATCTCCTTGCCCTACCTGTGGTGGAGCCGGCCGGATGTGGGGCTGTTGGAATGGCTCGGCCGCCCCGTTCCCACCCAGAGGGAAGAAACGCTGATCAACGCGGTGGCCATCAAACCCTGAGCGGCGTTGGTGGCACAGATGGCAGCCAAGTAGGCAGCCAGGTAAGCAACCAAGTGGTCAGCCAAGCAAACTGGCGCACGCCTGATCGACCCAGATCAGTCCGGCGCAAATTCCGGCACAGAGGCCGATTCAGCGATCAGGTGATCGATCTGCATCCGGTGGCCGGGACGCAGCCCCAGGCGCGCCTGAGGTTCGAACGAATCGACCCGATCGGTGATCAGGCCGTCAAGGCCCGCCGCCCAAAGGGTGTCGGCGCGTTCGGCTTCGTTGACCGTGTAGGCCAGCGCTTTCAGGCCAGCCTCATGGATGGTCTCGACGCGGCGATCGCTCAGGAAGGCTTGGTGCACGACCAGCGCGCAGCACCCCAGCGCAAGCGCCTGGTCGACGGCCTCCGGGATCCAGCGGTCGACCAGCAAAGCGCGGGGCAGATCGGGCTGGGCATCGCGGGCGGCGCCCAGCGCCTCCACGCTGAACGAGCTCAGCAGGGGCTTGACCTCGGCCTGGCCCCACCACTCGGCCACGCGGTCGGCAACCGCCCGGCCAGTGCGGATTTCGTCACCCGGCGTGGGCTTGATTTCCAGGTTGACCATCAGGCCGAGCGCCTGCAGCCAGCGCGCCAGATTCTCCAGGCGCAGCAAGGGCTCGCCGGCGTGGGCGCGACCATGCCACGAGCCCGCGTCGAGCCGGGACAGCGCGTCCCAGGTGAGCGCCCCCGCCGGCCCGTGCCCGTTGGTGGTGCGTTCGAGCTCGGCGTCGTGCAGCAGGAAAGGCTCCCCGTCCGCACTGAGCTTGACATCGCATTCGAACATCCCGAAGCCATGCTCGGCGCCCAGGCGGAAGGCGGCCAGCGTGTTCTCCGGGGCCAGCGTGCCAGCGCCACGGTGGGCGATCCAGCAGGGGTAAGGCCAGGGGTCGAGGGGGGTGTTCGGCGTCGGCATGTGCATCAGGATAGCGAAACACCCCATGCATGAAACGATCCACAAGGGGGTCCGAAACGCCCTTTTCCCCGGAAGGGGTGGGTGGGGTGCGTTAACATCTCGCCTCAGGCGCGAAAACCACCCCTCACCGCAGTGCCTGGGCGGCTTCGCGTTGCCCCGGCTCCGTGGCGTTTTCATTCAGGAACCAGGCCCCGACAGGCCTTTCGCGCCCGGCGCCCTCATGAACGCACCCACCGAGCTGACCCACATGACCGCCCAGGTCGCCGACGGCCACGCCGACGGCCAACCCCGCCTGCGCGAGATCCCCTATAACTACACCTCCTTCTCCGACCGCGAGATCGTCCAGCGCCTGCTGGGCCAGCGCGCCTGGGAGGTGCTCAGCCTGCTGCGCACCGAGCGCCAGACCGGCCGCTCCGCCCGCATGCTCTATGAAGTGCTGGGCGACATCTGGGTGGTGCAACGCAACCCCTACCTGCAAGACGACCTGCTCAACACGCCCAAGCGCCGTGGTCAGCTGATCGACGCGCTCTACCACCGCCTGAGCGAAGTCAACAAGCGCCGCACACCCGGCAGCGACGCCACGCGTGACAAGCTCGTGGGCGAGCTGCTCGAAGCCGCCAGCCAGGCCATCGACCGCTTTGCGCGCGCCTTCGACCAGATGGCCGCCCTGCGCAAGCGCGCCGCCGACGTGCTGGGCCGCGTCACCCGCGCCGACAACATCAAGTTCGACGGCCTCAGCCGCGTCGCCCACGTGACCGACGCCACCGACTGGCGCGTCGAGTACCCCTTCGTCGTCCTCACCCCGGACACCGAGGAAGAGATGGCCGCCCTGGTCAAGGGCTGCGTCGAGCTGGGCCTGACCATCATCCCGCGTGGGGGTGGCACGGGCTACACCGGTGGCGCCGTGCCCCTGACCTGGAAGAGCGCGGTCATCAACACCGAGAAGCTCGAGCAGATGACCGAGGTCGAGCTGGTCGACCTGCCCGGTGTGCAGCACAAGGTGCCCACCGTCTGGACGGGCGCAGGCGTGGTGACCCAGCGCGTGGCCGATGCGGCCGAGCGCGCCGGCTACGTGTTCGCCGTGGACCCGACCTCGGCCGAGGCCTCGTGCGTGGGCGGCAACGTCGCCATGAACGCCGGAGGCAAGAAGGCTGTGCTGTGGGGCACCGCGCTCGACAACCTCGCTTCGTGGCGCATGGTCACCCCCAACGCCGAGTGGCTGGAAGTGATCCGCCTCAACCACAACCTGGGCAAGATCCACGACGTCGAGGTGGCGAGCTTCGAGCTGCACTACTACGCGGCCGACGGTAAGACCCACCTGCGCACCGAAAAGCTCGACATCCCCGGCCGCATCTTCCGCAAGGAAGGCCTGGGCAAGGACGTCACCGACAAGTTCCTCGCCGGCCTGCCCGGCATCCAGAAGGAAGGCTGCGACGGCCTGATCACCAGCTGCCGCTGGGTGGTGCACCGCATGCCCAAGCACACCCGCACGGTGTGCCTGGAGTTCTTCGGCAACCCGACGCTGTGCGTGCCCTCGATCGTCGAGATCAAGGACTTCATGTTCGAGGAGATGAAGCAGCCGGGCGGCGCCATCCTCGCGGGCCTGGAGCACCTGGATGACCGCTACCTCAAGGCCGTGGGCTACGCGACCAAGAGCAAGCGCACGGTGGGCGGCAACGGCCTGCCCAAGATGGTGCTGATCGGCGACATCGTCGGTGACGACGAAGACCGCGTGGCCCGCGCCACCAGCGAGGTCATCCGCCTGGCCAATGGCCGCAATGGCGAAGGCTTCGTGGCCGTGAGTTCTGATGCCCGAAAGAAGTTCTGGGCCGACCGCAAGCGCACCGCCGCCATCGCGCGCCACACCAACGCCTTCAAGGTCAACGAAGACGTGGTGATCCCGCTGCCGCGCATGGGCGAGTACACGCTGGGCATCGAGCGCATCAACATCGAGCTCTCGCTGCGCAACAAGCTGGCCCTGCTCGACGCCTTCGACGCCTTCTTCAAGGGCGGCAACGCAGCCATCGCCGGCTTCATGGGCAAGACGGACGACCCGTCCGAGCTGCCCAGCGACGAGCAGCTCACCGAGAAGGTGCAGGCCGCGCGCGACCTGCTCAACCAGGTGCGCGCCCGCTGGGGCTTCCTGTACCAGCACCTCGACACCCCGCTGGCCGATGTCAGCGGCGACCTGGTGGCTCTGGGCTACACCCAGCACCAGGACGGCACCTACGTGCCCGACGAAATCACCGCTGGCCGCGACACCGTCTTCAACCTGCTGCAGACGTGGAGCATCCGCGCCGGCTGGAAGAAGGAAATCCGCGAGCCGCTGTCCAAGGTCTTCAACGGCGCGGCGCTCAGCCCCGTCATCGACGAGCTCAAGCGCATCCACAAGCAGGTGCTGCGCGGGCGCGTGTGGGTGGCCCTGCACATGCACGCCGGCGACGGCAACGTGCACACCAACATCCCGGTCAACTCCGACAACTACGAGATGCTGCAGACGGCGCACGAAGCCGTGGCCCGCATCATGAAGCTGGCGCGTTCGCTCGATGGCGTGATCTCGGGTGAGCACGGCATCGGCATCACCAAGCTCGAGTTCCTGACCGACGACGAGATCGCCAACTTCACTGCCTACAAGCTCAAGGTCGACCCCGAAGGCCGCTTCAACAAGGGCAAGCTGCTGCGCGGCACCGCTTTGAGGAACCTGGGCGAAGACGTGCACGCCGCCGACCTGACCGAGGCCTACACGCCCTCGTTCGGGCTGATGGGGCATGAATCGCTGATCATGCAGCAGAGCGACATCGGCGACATCGCCGCGTCGGTCAAAGACTGCCTGCGCTGCGGCAAGTGCAAGCCGGTGTGCGCCACCCATGTGCCGCGCGCCAACCTGCTCTACAGCCCGCGCAACAAGATCCTGGCCACCTCGCTGCTGGTCGAGGCCTTCCTGTACGAAGAGCAGACGCGCCGTGGCGTGTCCATCCAGCACTGGTCCGAGTTCGAGGACGTGGCCGACCACTGCACGGTCTGCCACAAGTGCCTGACGCCCTGCCCGGTCAAGATCGACTTCGGCGACGTGTCGATGAACATGCGCAACCTGCTGACCAAGATGGGCAAGAAGAGCTTCCGCCCCGCTGGCGCGGCCGGCATGGCCATGCTCAACACCAACAACCCGCAGACCATCAAGCTGATCCGCACGGCGCTGGTGGACGTGGCCATGCCGCTGCAACGCGTGGCCAACGACGTGATGAAGGTGGTGGCCCGCAAGCAGACCAACGCGCCGCCCGCCACGGTGGGCAAGGCGCCGCTGAAGGAAGAGGTCGTCCACTTCATCAACAAGAAGATGCCGGGCGGCCTGCCCAAGAAGACCGCCCGCGCGCTGCTCGACATCGAGGACAAGGACTACGTCCCCATCATCCGCGACCCGAAGCAGACCACGGCCGACACCGAGGCGGTGTTCTACTTCCCTGGCTGCGGCTCGGAGCGCCTGTTCAGCCAGGTGGGCCTGGCCACGCAGGCCATGCTCTGGCACGCCGGCGTGCAGACCGTGCTGCCGCCGGGTTACCTGTGCTGCGGCTACCCGCAGCGTGGCGCTGGCCAGTACGACAAGGCCGAGAAGATGATCACCGACAACCGGGTGCTGTTCCACCGCGTGGCCAACACGCTGAACTACCTGGACATCAAGACGGTGGTGGTGAGCTGCGGCACCTGCTACGACCAGTTGCAGGGCTACCAGTTCGAGAAGATTTTCCCCGGCTGCCGCATCATCGACATCCACGAGTACCTGCTTGAGAAGGGCGTCACCTTGCAAGGCAAGGGCGCCTTCCTGTATCACGACCCCTGCCACACGCCCATGAAGCTGCAGGACCCGATGAAGACCGTCAAGGCCCTGGTGGGCGACGGCGTCATCAAGTCTGACCGCTGCTGCGGCGAAGCTGGCACGCTGGCCGTCAACCGGCCGGACATCTCCACTCAGATCCGCTTCCGCAAGGAAGAAGAGATCCGCAAGGGCGAGACCGCACTGCGCGGCCAGGGCCTGATCGGCGAAAAAGACAACGTCAAGATCCTGACCTCGTGCCCGGCCTGCCTGCAGGGCTTGAGCCGCTACGGCGAGGACACGGCCAACGGCCTGCTTGAAGCCGATTACATCGTCGTCGAGATGGCTCGCCAGATCCTGGGTGAGAACTGGATGCGCGAGTACGTCGACCGGGCCAACAACGGCGGCATCGAGAGGGTGTTGGTGTGACCCACCCCCTACGCGCTTCGTGCGCCCCCTCAAGGGGGCGGCACCGGCAAACCGGCAAAGCCGGATTTGCGGCGCCTGCTTGATCGCGATGTGGTGGTGCCACGCGCGTCGCAAACGGAGAAGTTGATGAGTGCATCAAGCTGCGAGTTGTGCGAAGAGGAAGGCGGCGTCCCCGTCTTCCGCAACGACACCTTGCGCGTGATCCGTGCGCAGGATGCCGACCACCCGGCCTTCTACCGCGTGATCTGGAACGCGCATGTTGCCGAATGGACTGACCTGCCGCCGCCTGATCGCAGCCGCATCATGCAGGCCGTGGCGAAGGTCGAGACGGTGTTGCGCGAGCAGTTGAAGCCCACCAAGGTCAACCTCGCCAGCCTGGGCAACGTGGTGCCGCACCTGCACTGGCACGTGATCGCGCGCTTCGACTGGGACGCACGCTGGCCCGCGCCGGTGTGGGCCCCAAAAAACAGAGAGGTGGACGATGCCACCTCTCGGCTTGCGCTGCCGCTCAAGCAGCTCGATGAGCGCGTGGCGTCGGCCCTGTCCACCCTCAGCTGAACGCTTGGGCTGAACCAGCCCGAGATCGCCAAAGCGGCTTCAGGCCCCCGCCCGGCTCACTTGTAAATGCCGCCGCAGACCACGGTGTCGTCGAGCTTCTCGCAGTACATCTGCTTGGGCTCGATCTTCTTGGTCTCGGGGTTGGTGAACTTGTAGTCCTGCCAGAAGGTGTTCTGGGTCTTGGCCATGTCGACGCGCTCCTTGACGAAGAGCTTGCCGTCGATGTCCTTCAATTCGATCAGGTTCTTGCCAATCATCTTGGCGTTGGCACCGTGCGCGTGCACCGTGCCGTCCAGGCCGTAGACCACCAAGTAGAGGTCTTCCTTGTGCCAGGCGGCATTGGCCTTGTCGCTGAAGTCAGCGTAGGCCTTGTCCTTGCCGGCCGATTTCACGTGGGCCACGCCCTTCTTGACCATGCTCACGGCATCGTCCTTGGTGGCACCGCCCTCTGCGGCCCAGGCCGCGTTCGAGAGACCAGCGGCCGCGATCAGGGCAGCGGCCATCCACTTGGCGTTCGTCTTCATCTCGTGTTCCTCAACAAGAAGGTGGGATCGAAGACACCGGCCAGCGGCCAGGCCTCGACAGAACAAGCCTGTCTCTGCGATACAGCTTTTCAGTCGATCAGGCACATGTCCTGGCTCATCAACATGCTTTCGATGTCCAGGAGGATGACCATGCGTTCGCCGACCTGTGCCAGACCCAGGATGTAGGTGGCATCGATCGCGGAGTCCATCTCGGGCGCCGGGCGAACCGAATCAGAAGGAATTTCCATCACATCGCTGACGGAGTCAACCACCGCGCCGATGGTGCGCTGACCGATGTGCAGCACGATGGACACCGTGAAGGCGTTGTACTCGGCCGAGGCGCAGCCAAAGCGCAGGCGGAGGTCGACGATCGGCACGATCGTGCCGCGCAGGTTCAGCACGCCCTTGAGGAAGTGCGGCGCATTCGCGATGCGGGTGGGGTTCTCGTAGCCGCGGATCTCCTGCACCTTCAGGATGTCGATGCCGTACTCCTCGTCACCGAGGCGGAAGGTGAGGTACTCGCGAGCCAGCTCGGTTTGCAGGTCCAGTTTTTCCATCATGCCCATGGCTTGTTCTCCTTGTGTCCTTGTGCAGCGCCGTGTCAGTGACGCGAGCGGCGCACCAGGCTGCCGACATCGAGGATCAACGCCACACGGCCGTCACCCATGATGGTGGCGCCCGACACGTCATTGACCTTGCGGTAGTTGGTTTCGAGGTTCTTGACCACGACCTGTTGCTGGCCCAGCAGTTCGTCGACCAACAGGGCCACGCGGCCACCCTCGGCTTCGACAACCACCATGATCCCGCTGTTGTGCTCCCAGTCGAAACGGGGCACGTTGAAGACTTTTTCCAGCTCGATGACCGGCATGTATTCGTCGCGGACCTCGACCACGCGGCCGGAGCCACCGACGGTCTTGATGCCTTCCTGGTTGACCTGGAAGCTCTCGACCACCGAGGACAGCGGCAGGATGTAGACCTCTTCGCCCACGCCCACGCTCATGCCGTCCATGATGGCCAGGGTCAGCGGCAGGCGAACGGCCACCCGCATGCCATAGCCTTCGGCCGAATCGATCTCGACCGTGCCACCCAGCGAGGTGATGTTCTTCTTGACCACGTCCATGCCGACGCCACGGCCCGACACGTCGGTCACCTCTTCGGCGGTCGAGAAGCCCGGCGCGAAGATCAGGTTCCAGACTTCCGGATCGGTCAGCGAATCGGGCGCGTCGATGCCCTTCTCGCGGGCCTTCTTCAGCAACTTCTCGCGGTTCAGGCCACGGCCGTCGTCGCGCACTTCGATGACGATGGAGCCGCCCTGATGCGACGCCGCCAGGGTGATGGTGCCGACTTCCGGCTTGCCTTTGGCAATGCGGTCGGCCGGCATTTCGACGCCGTGGTCGCAGGAGTTGCGCACCAGGTGGGTCAGCGGGTCGGTGATCTTCTCGACCAGGCCCTTGTCCAGTTCGGTGGCTTCGCCCTGGGTGACCAGCTCGACCTTCTTGCCCAGCTTGTTGGCCAGGTCGCGCAGCATGCGCGGGAAGCGGCTGAACACCGTCGACATCGGAATCATCCGGATCGACATCACGGCCTCTTGCAGGTCGCGGGTGTTGCGATCGAGGTCGGTCAGACCGGACACCAGTTGCTGGTAGACCACCGGGTCAAGGCCACGGCTGTTCTGCGCCAGCATGGCCTGGGTGATGACGAGTTCGCCCACCAGGTTGATGAGCTGGTTGACCTTCTCCACCGACACGCGGATGGTCGATGTTTCGGGGCCGGCGGCGTGCTTTTCCACCTTCGGTGCGGGCTTCGCAGCGGCGGCGACAGGCTTCAACGCAGGCGGTTCGGCTGCCACTGTGGCCGCAGCGGTGACAGGCTGATCGGGCGAGCCAGGGGCGTTGTCGAAGAAGCCATAGCCCTTCTCGGGCTGATCGGCTTGGGCAGCCTGAGCCGCTTCCGGGGCATCGAAGAATCCGTAGGCCGGGTTCGCTGCGGGTTGGGCCGCACCGCCCAGGGCCACGAACGAGACCTGCTCGCGTGCCACATGGAAGGTGAACAGATCCATCAGCTCGGACTCGGCGGTGGCGGTGCTGACCTTGAAGCGGCGCACACCAGCCAGCGCGGCGTCATCGGGCAGGGCCTCGATGGTGCCGAGGCCAACGATTTCCTTGAACAACTCGACCAGGTTGTCGGCCTGCGCGGGGTTGTCCAGCGGACCCACACGCAGCTCGACAGTGCGCTGGCCTTCGGTCGGGGCGGCAGCGCGTTGCGAGGCGGCAGCGGTAGCCGCCGGGGCGGTGGGCGCAACGGCGGCAGGCGCGGCAGCGGGTTTGGGCGCTGCAACCGCAGCGACATGAACAGGAGCCTCGCCCGACACCATCGCGCGGATGTTGACCAGCAGTTCGGAGGTGTCGACAGCATCGGCGCCCGAGCCCTGATGACGGCCCAGCATCGCCTTGAGCGCGTCGCCAGACTGCAGCAGCACATCGACCATCGGTGCGGTAGGGGTCAGCTCATGGCGGCGCAGCTTGTCGAGCAGCGTCTCCATCTGGTGGGTCAGCTCGGCCACGTCGCTGAAGCCAAAGGTGGCGGCACCACCCTTGATGGAGTGCGCGCAACGGAAGATGGCGTTGAGCTCCTCGTCGTCGGCAGATTCGATGTCGAGCTCCAGCAGGAGCTGCTCCATGTTCTCCAGGTTCTCACCGGCTTCTTCGAAGAAGACCTGGTAGAACTGGCTGAGGTCGATGCCCGCGGAAGACGTGCTGTTTTCGGTGCTCGTGTCTGCCATGTCTGGCTCCGGATGTTTGACTTGGGGGCTGATGCGATCGATCACTCAGGTTGATCGAGGGCGCTCAGGCGCTCAGCGAATGACCTTCTGGATCACTTCGATCAACTTGTTGGGGTCGAACGGCTTGACCAGCCAGCCCGTCGCACCAGCGGCACGGCCGGCCTGCTTCATCTGATCGCTCGACTCGGTGGTGAGGATCAGGATGGGCGTGCTCTTGAACTGGGGCGATTCACGCAGCCGCTTGGTCAGGCTGATGCCGTCCATGCGAGGCATGTTCTGGTCGGTGAGGACCAGGTCGAAGCTGCGGCCACCCGCTTTTTCCCAGGCGTCCTGGCCATCCACCGCCTCGACGACGTTGTAGCCCGCGCTCTTGAGCGTGAAGGTGACCATTTGACGCATGGATGCTGAATCGTCGACGGCGAGAATCGAGTGCATGGCGCGCTCCGTTGCTGGATGAGGTGATCAGGAGGGAATCGGGAAGTTGAAACCTGTCAACGGCATGGTTGTTTTCGGCTGGTGGGAAGTCATTCTTTAGAACAACTCCACAGAGCCAGCGTCCATTTCGTCCTGCGTGACGGGGTTGGGCTTGAGGGGGCCGTCTTCGACCACCGCAGCCCCATCCGGGTCGTCATCGCCCAGGGTGTCGCGAGCGATCTGGTCGGCGCAATTGCGCAACCGTTTGTTGGTGTGGGCGATCAGCTGGGTGGCCATGTCCTGGAATTGCAGGGCCGTGACCGCCTTGAACAGGGTCTGGCGCACCTCCTGGAGGTGCGGCGTGATCTCGTGGCCCTGGTCGATGACGCTGCCGAGCTGGCCAGCCGAGGTGTGGAAGCCCTCGATCATGGCCTGGCAGGCGTCGTCAAGCAGGCGTTGCAAACGCTCGAGGTCGTTGGAGGCCGTCATCAGGTGATCCTGCAACTCGGCAGCCAGGAGCAGAGACATCTCTGGCGGCCGGGCCGTGCCGGGGTCTTCGTAGCTCATCGTTGCTCCACTCAACCGGTTGGGGGCGGCCATGACCGAACTGAATGCCAAAGCGGCTGGGTTCGGATGACCGGACACATGGGGTTCTCGGCAGCTTTTCGGGGATCCTTAGCACTTTGCATAATCAGATCTCGCGATTTCGCCGGTTGGTAGAATTTTTTCCACTTCTCGCCGGCAGGTGTGTCCAATGACGCGGGAAAACTTGGCTCAAATCGAAGGATCGGAAGCTCATCTGTGCCGGCGTTCACCCCCCCGTCCCCACCGAATCCCCCGTCGAGCATGGCCGGCACGGCCTTGCCACCCGTGCGCCTGAAGGTGCTGCACCTCGAGGACAACGAGGGCGACCACGCCCTGGTGACTGCCCACCTGCGGCGCGGCGGCATCGAGGCCGACATCACCCGGGTCGAGACCGAATCCGCCCTGATCGAATCTCTGGCCGAGGATTGGGACCTGATCCTCTCTGACTACAACCTGCCCGGTTATTCGGGCTTGGCCGCGCTCGACAAGGTGCGCGCGCTGGGCAAGCTGGTGCCTTTCATTCTGGTCTCGGGCGAGATCGGCGAAGACATCGCCGTGCAGGCCATGCGCAACGGCGCCAACGACTACCTGCTCAAGAGCAACCTCACCCGCCTGGCGCCGGCCGCCCTGCTGGCCATCGAGGCCAACCGCACGCGCATCGCCAAGCAGCGCGCCGACCACGCCCTCACCCGCTCGCGCCAGCAACTGCGCGAGCTCGCCCAGCACTTGCAGACCAGCATCGAGCAGGAGCGCGCCGCCATCGCACGGGAAATCCACGACGACGTGGGCGGCGCCTTGACGGCCGTGAAATTCGACCTCGCCTGGATCGCCCGCCACGCCCCCACGCCCGAGATCGCCGAGCGCGTGCAGCAGGCACTCGAATCGATCGGCCATGCGCACGAGGCCAGCCAGCGCATCATGCACAACCTGCGCCCGGCCATCCTGGAGCAGGGCCTGGTCGCCGCCCTGCAGTGGATGGCCGACCGCTTCGGCAAGCGCACCGGCATCGAAACCACCTTCCGCACCAGCCACGAGAAGATGCAACTTGCCACCGGCGTGCCCCTGGTGGCCTACCGCTTCGCCCAGGAAGCGCTCACGAATGTCTCCAAACACGCACAGGCAACGCGGGTCAGCGTCGACATCTCGCAAGCCGGGGGCGTGTTGTCCATCGAAGTGACAGACAATGGCCGAGGCCTGAGCCCGGAGGACCTGGCCAAGGCGCGTTCCTTCGGGATCCGCGGCCTGCACGAACGCGCCGAGACGGTGGGCGGCTGGGTGGACCTCAGCAGCAAACCCGGTGTTACTTCGTTGATCCTGTCCGTGCCGCTCTCGGGCCCTGAAAACGGTTTCATCGACCGGCTGCTGCCTGGGCTCGAAAGCGAGCCCGCCGGTGCCGACCCTGACCGAGACGACCCGACCGCCTGGGGCAACCTATGATCAAAGTCATCCTCTGTGACGACCACGCGCTGATCCGGCGCGGCATCCGCGACACCCTGGCCGATGCCGATGACATCGAGGTGGTGGGCGAGGCCGCCGACTACGGCGAACTGCGTGCCCTCTTCCGCGATCAAAGCTGCGACGTGCTGGTGCTTGACATCAACCTGCCCGGCCGCAGCGGCCTCGACGTGCTGCATGTGCTGAAAGAAGAAGGCAACCCGGTCAAGGTGCTGGTGGTCTCGATGTACCCCGAAGACCAGTACGCCATGCGGGCCCTCAAAGCCGGCGCCAGCGGCTACCTGAACAAAGGCAGCGACGCGGCCCAGATCGTGGCCGCAGTGCGCACCGTCTCGCTGGGCAAGAAGTACGTCACGCCCGAGATGGCGCAGATGCTGGTCGACAACCTGACCACCCCCGCGCAAGAAGACGCCCACCAAAAGCTCTCCGACCGCGAATTGCAAACCCTGGTGATGATCGCCTCGGGCAAGCGCTTGTCGGACATCGCAGAGCAGTTGCTGCTCAGCCCCAAGACGGTGAGCGTCTACCGAGCCCGCGTGCTGGAGAAGCTCGGCCTGACCAACAACTCCGAGCTGACGGTCTACGCCATCCGCAACGGACTGGTCTGAACGCACACCTCCCCCTGACCCGGTGGTTCAGCAGACCACCTTCCCTGCCGAAAACACAGGCGGACAAGGGATGATCGCCACCCATGAACATCAAACGCGCTCAGCAGTCAGCCTTCGACGCGGCCAAATGGATGACGGGGTCGAGCTACATCGTCTTCGTCACCGGGTTCGTCAACAGCATCTTCGTCACACGGGGGCTGGGGCCTGAGGCCTACGGCGTCTACTCCTACCTGATCTGGATGGTGAGCACGGCGGTGAGCCTGGCGGGTGGTGGCCTCAACGTGACGGCCATCCGCTTCATCGCGGAAGCCATCGGCCGTGGCGACGTGACGCAAGGCCACGCCGTCTTCCTGCGACTGCGCAAGGTGTTGTGGCTGACGCTGGCGTGCATGAGCGCCCTGCTGCTGACCACGATGTTCTTCCCCGCCGTGTACCCGGCGGAGGTGTCGCAGAGGCTGGTGCTGCATTTGGTGTTCGTGGTGCTGTGCGCGGTGCTGCGCGCCACGTACATGTTCGAGGTCTCGGCCTCGAAGGGCTACTCGGTGTTCCACACCGAGGCCATCACCACCACGTTGATCAGCCTGGGCAGCACGGCCACCACCTTCGCGCTGTACATGACGAAGCAGGGCCTGGATGCCTACCTGCTGCTGTTCCTGGTGGCCGCCGCCTTGCACCCGGTCATCGCTTTCGTGCTGATGCGCCGTGCCGGCCTGCACCCCTCCAATGCCCCCCTGGACGACGATGTCAAGGCCAAGCTGAACGAGGGCGTGCGCTGGAACACCTCGCTGACCCTGGTGGGCATGCTGTCGTCCAAATCGATGGACACCTACTTGCTGGGCCTGCACGCCCTGACCACCTACGTGGGCTTCTACAACATCGCCGGCGCGCTCTCCAAGAGCGGCATGGACCTGCTGACCAATGGCTTCTCGTCGATGCTGCTGCCGTTCATCTCGCGCGCACAAGGCGAAGGCGGTAAGGAGAAGGTGCAGGAGATTTTCTCGGTGTCCGTGCGCTTCTACCAGTTCATGGGCGTGCTGGTGGCGGCCGGCGGCTGGCTGATGTCGGAACTCATCGTGCACACGCTCTATGGCAAGGCCTTCGACGAGGTCATCCCGGCGTTGCAAAGCATGGCCTTCGTGGGTGGCGTGACCACGTCTTCGGCCTCCTACTCGGCGATCTTCATCGCCACCGACAACCACAAAGCGCGGCTGCGTTTCATCTTCGCAGGGGCCGGCATCTCGGTGGCAACGGCGGTCATCTTCATCCCCTGGCTGGGCTACAAGGGCGCGCTGCTGTCCAACGCGGTGGGCAACATCCTGTACGTGTTGATGGTGGGCACGGTGGCGCATCGCAGCCTGGGCATCCGCTTTCCGATGCGCAACGTCGCCCTGCAACTGCTGGCCGCGCTGATGGCGCTCGGTGTGGTCGAATTCACCGTGCATGATCCGAGCTCCGCGTGGCGCACCATCGCGGCGACCTTGCTCTTCGGCGTGCTCTTCCCGATCTTCTCCCTGAACATCGGCGCTTGGGAAAAGAGCGACCTCGACTTGATCCGCAAGAACGCCAAGCCGGTGGGGCGCCTGATCGACATGCTGCAGTTCCGTCGCTGACGCGGTCGCCCCCTTCGCTGACGACACCCGATCGCCATGAGCACGCCCCGCCCGATGCCCTCGCTCGACTGCACGCCACTCAACCAAGTCGCACAGCGCCGCTGCCTGATCGTCACCGGTCTGCCGCTGGATGCGTTGCAGACCAGCCGCCATGGCATCTACCAACGCCTGCGCATGCTGGTGACGGCGATGGCGCGCACCGGGCTGGCGCTGGACGTGGTGTGTGCGGAAGGCTCGCATGCCCCGGTGTCTGACCCGCAGGCACTGGCACGCGTGGCCGAGGGCATCCGCGAGCACTGGGGCCTGGAGGCGCGCGTGTTGGGCCTCACCCGCTCGGTGAAAGACACTCGCACGCCCTACATCGTCCAGCAGCTCATGGGTTGCGTGTCCCAGCGCTGGTCGCCCGTCATGCGGGCAGCGGTGGCTGGCGGCCAGCTTGAGGTGATGCAACGCGCGCTGGACGAGAAACCGGTGCTGGTGCTGGCCCATCGCTTGCGCAGCATGGCCTTGCTCTCAGCTTGCGAAGGCCTGCCCACCACCGTGTTCGACATGGACGACATCGAGCACGTGGTGCACCAGCGCCGCATGGGCCTGGGCCAGAGCACGCGCGAGCGGTGGCTGGCGCGCGCCGAACTGCCTGCGCTGGCACGCCTTGAGCGACAAGCTGTGCGACAGGCCTGGAAGACGCTGGTCTGCGCCCGCGACGATGCTCGGCTGTTGGCCGACTTCTGCGGCGTCAAGGCGGAGCGGGTGACGGTGGTGCCCAACGGCCTGCCCCTACCAAAGCAGGCATCACCTGCGCCAGGCGGCGCGGCGGGGTCACCGGCATCCGCGTCGCGGCCCGCCCCCATCCTGCTGATGGTGGGCATCTACTCGTACGAACCCAATGGCGAAGGCGCACGGCACTTCATCGAGCACACTTGGCCGCTGATCCGCCAGGCCCGCCCCGACGCCCAAGTCTGGTTCGCGGGCGCCAGCCCCGAGGCCATCGGCGATGCCTCGCGCGTGCCCAAGGGCGTGCGCCTGCTGGGCTTCGTGGATGACATCGAGGCGGTCTATGCGCAGGCCGGCGTGGTCATCTGCCCGATCCTCACGGGGGGCGGCACGCGGGTCAAACTGATCGAAGCGGCGCTGCGCGGCAAGCCCATCGTGTCGACCACTTTGGGTGCCGAGGGCCTGGGCTTCACCAATGGGCAGGAAGCCCTGCTGTGCGGCACCCCGACAGAGATGGCGCAGGCCTGCGTGGACCTGCTCGCGACGCCTCGCAAGGCCGAGGCGTTGGGCGAGGCGGCGCGCGCCTTCGCGCGAACGCACTACGACCGCGACCGCATCGCCGAAGCGCTGGCCGCGCAGTGCCGCCAGAAGCTGGCCACTGGCTGACTCAGCAGCCTGCTCAGTCCTCGAGCAGCGAACGCAGCATCCAAGCTGCCTTTTCGTGCACGTCCAGGCGCTGGGTCAACAGGTCGGCGGTGGGCTCGTCAGAGGCCTCATCAACCAGCGGGTAAAGCGCGCGACCGGTGCGCGCCACGGCCTCGTGTCCAGCCACCAGGATGCGGATCATCTCCTTGGCCTTGGGCGGCTCGGTGGGCGCATCGGGCAAGGAGCTGAACTGGACATAGTCGGCAAACGAGCCCTTGGCCGGGAAGCCCAGGGCACGGACGCGCTCGGCGATCGGGTCCACCGCGTTCCACAACTCGGTGTACTGATCCATGAACATCACGTGCAAGGTGTTGAACATCGGCCCGGTCACGTTCCAGTGGAAGTTGTGCGTGGTCAGGTACAGCGTGAAGGTGTCGGCCAGCAGGCCGTTGAGGCCTTTGGCGATGGCCGCGCGGTGTGCAGCCGAGATGCCAATGTCGATGGCCTGGCCCTTGGCGGAGGGCTGAGCGCCGGGCTTCGCCGACGAGGCTTTGCTTGCAGGTTTCGCGGCAGGTTTCTTGTCGGTCTTGGCCATGTTCGATCTCCTGAGCTGGCAACAAAAGGAAGGAAAGATGCCTTCACTTTAACAAGACCCTGTGACGCTTCGCACGGGGTCGGCGCAAAGCCGACAACGCGCGGGCTTATAGCGACCGGTGGCCGAATGTTGCCCAGCCATGCCAAGCGGGGCTGGTCGAGCCGGGGCGCATGAGCAGCCCAGCGCGGCTCACTCGATCGGCGTCAACTTGGCCACGCCCAGCATCAGCCACTTGGTGCCATGCCGACCGAAGTTGACCTGCACCCGCGCCTCGGAGCCATTGCCTTCGAGCGTCAGCACCACACCTTCGCCGAACTTGTTGTGGAAGACGCCCTGCCCCACGCGGAAGCCGCCTTCGGTCTTGGCCTGCGCCATGGCTTGGGGGATCGGCGCGGTGAGGTCCTTGAAGTTGTCCTCCGCGCGGCGTGCGCCCGCCCACGAAGGCGGCGACGATGACGATGAACCGCGCCAGGGCTGGGCACCGGCCCCCACCATCGAGCCCATGCCCTTGCCGCTCGACCATGCGTCGCGATAAGGCTTCTCGAAGCCCGAGCCGAAGCCCTGGTTGCGCGGCGTGAGCCACTTCAGCGCGCCCTCGGGCAGTTCGTCAAGGAAGCGGCTCTTGATGTTGTAGCGGGTTTGGCCGTGCAGCATGCGCGTCTGGCTGAAGCTGATGCACAGGCGCCGGCGCGCACGCGTGATGGCCACGTACATCAGGCGGCGTTCTTCTTCGAGGCCGTCAGTGTCGGTCAGCGAGTTCTCGTGCGGGAACAGGCCTTCTTCCAACCCGGTGAGGAAGACGTGCACGAACTCCAGGCCCTTGGCCGCGTGGATGGTCATGAGCTGCACCGCGTCCTGCCCGGCCTGGGCCTGGTTGTCACCGGCTTCGAGCGAGGCGTGCGTGAGGAAGGCCAGCAGCGGCGAGATGATCTCGCCCGTCTCGGCATCGGGCAGCGTATCGACTTGCGCCACCGCGGCGGGCAGGCCTGGCGCGATGGTGCCGGCCGGCTCGTCCACTGGCAGCGCCACGGCGTCCTTGCCAAAGCCCTCTTGCGTCACGAAGGCCTCGGCGGCGTTGACCAGTTCGGCCAGGTTCTCCAGGCGCTCCTGGCCGTCTTTCTCGGCTCGGTAATGATCGGCAAGGCCCGAGGCCTCGACCACATGCTCGATGATGTCGCGCAGGGTGAGGCCGCGCGTGGCCTCCCGCATGGCGTCGATCATCGCGATGAAGCCCTGCAAGTTGGCACCGGCCTTGCCCGGCACCGCCGTGACGCTTTGCGCCAGGCTGCGCGCGCTGGCCCGGGCGGCGTCCTGCAACTGCTCGATGCTGCGCGCGCCGATGCCACGTGCGGGGAAATTCACCACGCGCAGGAAGCTGGTGTCGTCGCTCGGGTTCTCGATCAGGCGCAGGTAGGCCAGCGCATGCTTCACCTCGGCGCGTTCGAAGAAGCGCAGGCCGCCATACACCTTGTAGGGCAGCCCAGCGTTGAACAGCGCCGACTCGATCACCCGCGACTGCGCGTTGCTGCGGTAGAGGATGGCCACCTCGTGCAGCGGTTCGTCGCCCCGGCGGATCTGCTTGATCTCGTCGATCAGCCATTGCGCCTCGGCGAAGTCGCTGGCGGCCTCGTGCACGCGAATGGGCTCGCCCTGGCCTTCGTCGGTGCGCAGGTTCTTGCCCAGGCGCTTGCTGTTCTGCGCGATCAAGGTGTTGGCGGCATCGAGGATGTGCCCGTGGCTGCGGTAGTTCTGCTCCAGCTTGATGACGCGCGGCACGCGGAACTCTCGCTCGAAGTCCGACATGTTGCCGACCTGCGCGCCACGGAAGGCGTAAATGCTCTGGTCATCGTCGCCCACGGCGAAGACGCTGTTGCCGGTGATGGCCGGGTCGCCCGCGAACATCTTCAGCCACAGGTATTGCAGGCGGTTGGTGTCCTGGAACTCGTCGACCAGGATGTGCTTGAAGCGGCGCTGATAGTGCTCGCGGATCTCGGGGTGATCGCGCAGCAGCTCGTAGGTGCGCAGCATGAGCTCGGCGAAGTCGACCACGCCTTCGCGGGCGCATTGGTCTTCGTAGGCCTGGTAGACGGCCAGCTGCATGCGGCCGAGTTCGTCGCGGGGCTGCACGTCTTGTGGGCGGATGCCATCTTCCTTGCAGTTCGCGATGAACCACGTGGTCTGCTTGGGCACGCACTTCTCTTCGTCGAACTTCAGCGCCTTGATGACGCGCTTGACGGCCGAGAGCTGGTCGGTGGTGTCGAGGATCTGGAAGGCCTGCGGCAGACCGGCCGCCTTGGCATGTGCTCGCAAGAATCTGTTGCACAGACCGTGGAAGGTGCCAATCCACATCATGCGGGTGTTGATGGGCAGCATGGCCGAGAGGCGCGCCTGCATCTCCTTGGCAGCCTTGTTGGTGAAGGTCACCGCCATGATGCCGGCCGGCGAGACCTGCCCTGTCTGCAGCAGCCAGGCGATGCGGGTGGTCAGCACGCGCGTCTTGCCCGAACCGGCCCCGGCCAGGATCAGCGCCGGCCCCGGGGGGGCTGTCACGGCGGCCAACTGCTCGGGGTTGAGGCCGGCGAGCAGGGGCGACGTGGCTTCAGCGGGCGAAGCAGGAGGCGGCGGAAAAAGCGAGCTGGGGGCGGTCATCCGGGGATTGTAGGGATGCGGCCGGGCTTGGCGATCCGCCAGCCAATGAAGTCAACCGGGTTGACTCAGGAAGCGCCACTGCCCAAACTCCGAGCATGGCCCGCATTGACCAACCCATTTGCCAACAAGTGCTCGCCGCCCTGCTGGCCTGCGTCACGCTCATGGGGGCGGCACAGGCCGGCCCCCTGCTCGACCGCATCCGCGCCCACCGCGCCGCCAAAGCTGCATCGGCGAACACCGAAGCAGACCCATCGCCCCACTCATCCGACCCAGCCACATCCGCCCCCGGCACCCACACCTTCACGATGAACTGGCAAGGCGAGAGTCGGCAGTGGATGCTGCATGTGCCGCCCGGCTTCCAGCCTGATCGCCCCACCGCCGTCGTCTACTTCTTCCATGGCGGCGGCGGCAACATGCAACACGGCGCCGATGACAAGCTTTACGGCCAGATCAGCGCATCCGACCGACGCGGCCACCTCGTCGTCTTCCCCAACGGGCATGGCCGACTGAAGTCCGGCAAGCTCGCCACCTGGAACGCGGGCAACTGCTGCGGCGCCGCCCGCGACGACGACACCGACGACGTGGGCTTCGTTCGCGCCATCCACGCCGAGCTGGGCAAGCGCTTCAAGATCGACCCGAAAAAAGTGTTCGCGGCGGGCATGTCCAACGGCGGCATGATGGCCCACCGTCTGGCTTGCGACGCAAGTGATCTGTTCACCGCCATCACCGCCGTGGCCGGCACCGACAACACCCGGCGTTGCCAACCCGGCCGGCCCGTGTCGGTGCTGCACATCCATGCCCGCGACGATGAGCGCGTGCTCTTCAACGGCGGCGCGGGCCAGGCCTCCAAGCAGATGACCGACTTCACCTCGGTGGCCGAGTCGACCGACCGCTGGGTGAAGCGCGACGGCTGCCAGCCCATGCCCCGCACGGTGCTGGAAGTACCCGGGGCCAAGTGCGTCGAGCACGAAGGCTGTCAGGGTGGCAGCCACGTGCGCCTGTGCGTGACCGACACCGGCGGCCACTCTTGGCCGGGCGGCAACAAAGCGCGAGGCGGCGAAGGCAGCACGGCCCTGTCTGCCACGACCGAGATGGAGCATTTCTTCTTCGGCCCCTGAGCCTGGACCAGGCGCAAGGCCGCAGCCATGGGGCCAGCCACTCGCTCAGTGCACCACCAGCAACGGCACCGCGCTGTGCGCCAGCACACTCTTGGTCAGGCTGCCATGGATCAAGGCGTCCAGCCCATGGCGCCCATGCGTGGCCATGACGATGAGGTCGCAGCGCTGCTTGCTGGCCATGTCGACGATGGCCTGTTGCACATCGTCGGCGATGACGAACTGACCATCGAACGGCACACCCGCCGCCTTGGCCCGGCCAGCAAAGTCCAGCAGCACCTCTCGGGCATGGGTCTCGCAGCGCTTTTCATGATCCTGAAAGGTCGCCACGTCGTAGGCCACGGCGGCCTGCTCGACCACCAGCACCGGCAAGGGGGGCTCCACCGTGAAGCCGGTGATCGACGCCCCCAGCATCTTGGCCAGCCCGATGGCGTGCTCCATGGCCTTGTGCGACAGCTCGCTGCCATCCACCGGCACCAGCAAATGCTCGTACATGATTGCCTCCAGAAGGGATGAATCCCAGCTCATCCTAGGCGCAGCCGGTCCGTCCGCCAAGCCAACGCCCTGCCCATGACGCCGGGAATCGGCGGGTGCTTGATCCGCATCAGCTTTCCAACCCCCGGATCAGCGTCCCCACCATGCGCGTGAAATCGCAGGCCGGGGCGCGCGGCAACCTAGAATCGAGGTTTGGCCTCGCGCTACCGGCCACGCCACCCGCCGTTCACACCATGACCGATCTCGCCAAATCCTTCGAACCCGGCCCCATCGAAGCCAAATACGGCCCGCTGTGGGAGCAACGCGGCCTCTACCAGCCCACCCTGGACGCAGCCAAGCCATCCTTCTGCATCCAACTGCCGCCGCCCAACGTCACGGGCACCCTCCACATGGGCCACGCCTTCAACCAGACCATCATGGACTCGTTGACGCGCTACCACCGCATGCTGGGCCACAACACGCTGTGGATCCCGGGCACCGACCACGCCGGCATCGCCACGCAGATCGTGGTGGAGCGCCAGCTGCAGGAAAAGGGCCAAGAAGGTCAAAAAACACGCCACGACCTCGGCCGCGAAGCATTTGTTGCCAAGGTCTGGGAGTGGAAAGAAAAGTCCGGCTCCACCATCACCCAGCAGATGCGCCGCATGGGCGACTCGGTGAGCTGGGAGCACGAGTACTTCACCATGGACGACAAGCTCTCCAAGGTGGTCGTCGAAACCTTCGTGCGACTCCATGAAGAAGGCCTGATCTACCGTGGCAAGCGCCTGGTGAGCTGGGACCCGATCCTCAAATCCGCCGTGTCTGACCTCGAAGTCGAAAGCGAGGAAGAAGACGGCTCGATGTGGCACATCCGCTACCCCGTGGATGGCAGCGATGAATCGCTGATCGTGGCCACCACGCGCCCCGAGACCCTGCTGGGCGACACCGCCGTGATGGTGCACCCCGAAGACGAGCGCTACACCCACCTCATCGGCAAACAGGTGAAGCTGCCCATCACCGGCCGCCTGGTGCCCGTGATCGCCGACGAACACGTCGACAGGGAATTCGGCACCGGCGTCGTCAAGGTCACCCCGGCCCACGACACGAACGACTACCAGGTCGGCCTGCGCCACAAGCTGCCCATGCTGACCATCTTCGATCTCGAAGCCAAGGTCAGCGCCCACGAAGCGGCCGACATCCCGGCCGAATACGTGGGCCTGGACCGCTTCGTGGCACGCAAGCAGATCGTGGCCAAGCTCGAAGCCGACGGCCAATTGGTCGAGGTCAAGAAGCACAAGCTGATGGTGCCGCGCTGTGCCCGCACCGGCCAGGTCATCGAGCCCATGCTGACCGACCAATGGTTCGTGGCCATGACCAAGCCTGGCGCCGCTGGCAAGAGCATCGCCGAGCAAGCCATCGAGGCCGTCGAATCGGGCGACGTCAAGTTCGTGCCCGAAAACTGGGTCAACACCTACAACCAGTGGATGAACAACATCCAGGACTGGTGCATCAGCCGCCAGCTGTGGTGGGGCCACCAGATCCCGGCCTGGTACGGCAACAACGGCGAAATCTTCGTCGCGCGCAGCGAAGCAGAAGCCCGCGCCAAGGCCACTGCTGCTGGCTACAGCGGCGAACTCACACGCGACCCCGATGTGCTCGACACCTGGTACTCGTCCGCGTTGGTGCCCTTCTCCACCCTAGGCTGGCCTGAGCAGACCAAGGAGCTGGACCTCTTCCTGCCGTCGTCGGTGCTCGTCACCGGCTACGACATCATCTTCTTCTGGGTCGCCCGGATGATCATGATGACCAAGCACTTCACCGGCAAGGTGCCCTTCAAGCACGTCTACATCCACGGCCTGGTGCGCGACGCGCAGGGCAACAAGATGTCGAAGTCCGAAGGCAACGTGCTCGATCCGGTCGACCTGATCGACGGCATCGAACTGGCGCCGCTGCTTGAGAAGCGCACCACCGGCCTGCGCAAGCCAGAGACCGCCCCGAAGGTGCGCAAGGCCACCGAAAAGGAATTCCCCGAAGGCATCCCCGGTTACGGCGCCGACGCGCTGCGCTTCACCTTCGCCGCGCTGGCCAGCCTGGGCCGCGCCATCAACTTCGACTCCAAGCGCTGCGAAGGCTACCGCAACTTCTGCAACAAGCTCTGGAACGCCACCAAGTTCGTGCTGATGAACACCGAGGGCCAGGACTGTGGCTTGAAGTCGCACGAACCAGGCGTGTGCGCAGCCGGGGGCTACCTCGACTTCAGCCCCGCCGACAAGTGGATCGTCAGCGAGTTGCAACGCGTCGAAGCCGCCGTGGAGCAAGGCTTCACCGACTTCCGCCTCGACAACGTCGCCAACGCCATCTACCAGTTCGTCTGGGACGAGTACTGCGACTGGTACATCGAGATCGCCAAGGCCCAGCTCAACGCCGCCAAGGCCGAAGGCAACGAGGCCAAGCAACGCGCCACCCGCCGCACCCTCATCCGCGTGCTCGAAACCGTGCTGCGCCTGCTGCACCCCATCACGCCCTTCATCACCGAAGAGCTGTGGCAGGTGGTGGCCCCCGTGGCCGGCCGCAAGATCGAAGGCGGCGACGAATCCCTGGTGACGGCCGCCTACCCCCGAGCCGACCTGGGCCGAGTCTGCCCCGAGTCCGACGCCTGGGTGGCCAAGCTCAAGGCCATCGTCGGCACCACCCGCAACCTGCGCAGCGAGATGAACCTCTCGCCCGCAGAACGCATGCCGCTGCTGACCACGGGCGATTCCGACTTCATCCGCCAGGCTGCGCCCATCATCCAGGCCTTGGGCAAACTCAGCGAGGTGCAGGTGCTCGACGAGGCCGCCTTCGCCGCCGCCACGCAGATGGCGCCTGTGGCCGTCCAAGGGGACGCCCGCCTGGCCCTTCACGTCGAGATCGACGTCGAAGCCGAGAAGGCACGCCTGAGCAAGGAAATCACCCGCCTGCAAGGCGAAGTCGCCAAGGCCCAGGCCAAACTCGGCAACGAAAGCTTCGTGGCCCGTGCCCCTGCCGCCGTGGTCGAACAAGAGAAGCAGCGTGTGGCCGAATTCGGCGCCACGCTGGAGAGGCTGCAAGGGCAACTGGCCCGCCTGGGTTGAAGCTCCGATGGGCTGACTCACCCAGCCCGAGCAACAAAAAGGCCGAACAGTTGGTTGTTCGGCCTTTTTTCATCGTCGCCAGCGCCCCTGCCAGGAGTCGGAGTCGATCAGAGATCCATCAACCATTCGACCCGGGCAACGAGGGCAGCGGGGACGATGCCGGGGCCGCCTCAGCATCAGGTGACTGAGACAAGGCCGGCATCAAGCCCGCCATCTCAAGCTGCATCATGATCATGTTGACCAAGGTCGCCACCGACGGGCGGCCCGTGTCGACACGGTAGTGCGCCACCTCTTCGTACAGCGGATGTCGCTGGGCGTGCAGCTCGCGCAACTTGGCCAACGGGTCAGCCACTTGCAACAGTGGCCGTTGGGTGTCGTGCCTCAGGCGCTTGAACAGCTCCTCAGGCGTCGAACGCAGGTAGATCACCGTCGAGCGCTCGTGCAGGTTCTTTCGGTTGGCCGGGCGCAGCACCGCGCCGCCACCCGTGGCCAAGATCAGCGGCCCCTGCTCAGGCGCGGTCAGTTCCTCAATGACCCGCTCTTCCAGGTCTCGGAACGGCTGTTCACCATGTTGCTCAAAGTACGAACGGATCGGCATGCCGATCCGTTCTTCGAGCACCGCGTCCGCGTCCAGGAAGCGGGCCCCCAGGCGCCGGGCCAACTGCCGCCCGACCGTGGACTTGCCCCCTCCGGGCAAGCCCACCAAGGCCACAACCGACGACATCAACGCAGGGCCGTGCGGTCAGACACCACCTTGGGCGTCAGGAAGATCAGCAGTTCGCGGCGCTGCGTGCTGCGCGAGCTATTGCGGAACAGCGCCCCCAGCACAGGGATTTCGCCCAGCACCGGCACGCGCTGTTCTGCGTCGCTCTCGGTTTGCTGGAAGATGCCACCGATGACCACCGTGCCGCCGTTCTCGACCAGCACCTGCGTCTGCACGTGCTTGGTGTCGATGGCGAAACCGGCGGTGGTGATCTGGCCCACGCTGTCCTTGTTCACATCCACGTCCAGGATCACGCTGCCTTCAGGCGTGATCTGCGGCGTGACTTCCAACTTCAGGTTGGCCTTGCGGAAGGTGATGGCGGTGGCGCCGCTCGAGGTCGCCGTCTGGTAGGGCAGCTCGGTGCCCTGCTCGATCAAAGCCTTGACCTGGTCGGCCGTGATGACGCGCGGGCTCGAGACAACCTTGCCGCGGCCATCGGCCTCCAGGGCGGAGATTTCGAGGTTCAGCGCATGATTCACGCTGGAGGTGAACAGCGACACGCCCACCGATGCGGGGCTCACGCCGTTGATGCCCGCGCCCGGCAGGTTCACGAAGTAGCTGTTGGCCACGCTAGCAGCCGAGCCCGACAGGTTCTGGCCGGTTTCCGCCACGACCCCCGAGTAACTGCCCGACAAGCCCAGGTTCAGGTTGCCCGACGAGGCCACCGCGCCGCTGTTCTTGGTGCCCAGGCGCACGCCAAGGTTGCGGCTGAAGGTGTCGTCGGCCTCGACGATGCGAGCCTCGATCAACACTTGGCGCACCGGCACGTCGATCTTGGCGATCAGGGCCTGGATCTCTTCCAGCTTGGACGGGATGTCATTGACGAACAGCTGGTTGGTGCGCGACTCGGAGATCACGCTGCCGCGTGGCGAGAGAATGCGGCCATTGCCCTGGCCACTGTTGCCACCACTGCCGCCCAGGCTGGTGCCAGCCAGACCCTTGGCCACGTCATCGGCCTTGGCGTAGTTCAACTGGAAGGACTGCGTGCGCAGCGGCTCCAGCGCGGCCACCTGGGCCTTGGCTTCCAGGTCGATCTTTTCCTTGGCGTTGATCTCGTCCTTGGGTGCGATCCACAGCACGTTGCCAGACTTGCGCACCCCCAGCCCCTTCGACTGCAGGATGATGTCCAGCGCCTGATCCCAAGGGACGTCCTTGAGGCGCAGCGTCACGTTGCCGGTGACGGTGTCGGAGGTCACGACGTTGAAGTTGGTGAAGTCGGCGATCACCTGCAGCAGCGCGCGAACTTCGATGTTCTGGAAGTTCAGCGACAGCTTCTCACCCGAGTAACCCGGGCCCTTCGTCAACTTGTTGGGGTCGACCTTGCGGGCGCGCACCTCAAGCACGAACTGGTTGTCGCTCTGGTAGGCAGAGTGCTCCCAGTCGCCGGTCGGATCGACCGTCAGCTTGACGCGGTCGCCGCTTTGCGAAGCCGTGACCTTCTGCACCGGGGTGCCAAAATCACCCACGTCGAAGCGCTTGCGCAAGCGTTCCGGCAAGGTCGCACGCACAAATTCGACCACCAGTGAGCCGCCTTGCTGGCGGATGTCGACACCCACCTGGTTGTTCGGCAGATCGACGATCACGCGACCCGCACCATCCTGACCACGCCGGAAGTCGATGTCCTTGAGGGCCAGCGAGGTGGTGTTCTTGTTTTCGGCGAAGTGCACCGCATCCCCACCCGAGGCGGCACCCGCCTGGGCCTGTGCAGGCGTTTGCATTGGAGCGGCCTGTGCCGCCTGGGCTGGCGCGGGCGCAGCACCCACCGCCGGATCCAGGATCAGCAGCAGCGACTTACCCTGCAACTGCGCACGGTAGGTGGTCGCCTGGCGCAGGTTGAGCACCACGCGGCTGCGGTCACCTGCGTTGGCGACGTTGACCGTGCGCAGGTTGCCGTTGTTGATCTCGACCACGTTGCGCGCCAGGGCGTTGGTCACACCCGGCAGGTCGATGGCGATGCGCGGCGGGGCCTGGACCACGAAACCCGCCGGCAACGAAGCCAGCGGCTCGGATAGGTCGATGCGCACAACATCCGAGCCCGCCTGCTGCGTGCTGGTGATGGCTTGAATGGCCGCCGCCGCCAGGGTCAGGGGCGACACCAGTGCCAGGGCAACCCCAGCCATCGCAAGACGCCACGTTTTCATCGATGCATTCTCCAGCTTCAACATCACTTGCCACCCTCTTGCAACTGCAGGGTGGTCGGCCGCTCGATCCACTCGCCGGCGGCGTCCTGCACGATCTCACGCAAGGAGATCTCGGTTTCGGTGATCTTCAGGATCTTTCCGTAGTTCTGACCCAGGTAGTCGCCTGCCTTGACCTGATAGAGCAGGTTGTCGACCCTGAGCAGGGCATAAGGCCGCCCCTGCTTCTGAACACTGCCCACCATGGTCATGCTGTCCAGTGGGTAAGCCTCCAGGGGCTCCTTGCGGCGATTGAGTTCGGCAGCCACCGCAGAGTTCGGTTGACGGGCCTCCTGCTTGAGGGCTCCTGTCAGCTTCTGGGTGCTGAACGGCTCGACGCCGTCCAGCCCGACATAAGCCTGCGGATTGAACTTCTGCGGGGGTGACAACGGCTGCACGTTCGGCTTGACGTGCTGCCGCTCCTGGTCCATCCAGGTCTGCAGCTCTTCCTGTTCGCCGCCACAGGCGCTCAACAACAGGGGCAGCACCAGGGCAAGGCAGGCCAAACGCACAGGTTGAGGCACAGACTTAGGCGCAGTCTGCGCGGTCTTCAAGGACACGCTCATTTCTTGTCCCCCTTCTTGCTCTTCTTCTCGGCGCGCATGGCGTCGAGTTCGGCCTGATCGAGGTAGCGGTAGGTGCGCGCGGTGGCTTCCAGCGACAGGTTGCCCTGGCCGGAGTCCTTGCCCGCGTTGGCGATCACGAGATCGTGCAGCGTCACGATGCGAGACAGGTTGGCGATGTCGGCGGTGAAGGCCCCCACATCGTGGTAACGGCCCGTCACGCGGATGGAGATGGGCAGCTCGGCGTAATAGTCCTTGACCACGACCTGCCCTGGACGGAACAGCTCGAAGTCAAGGCCACGGCCCAGGCCAGCCTGGTTGATGTCGGACAACAGCGCGTCCATCTCGGCCTTGCCAGGCAATTGCTTTTCAAGCTGCTTGACGTACTCGTCGACCTGGATGAGCTGCTTGCGCAACTCGGCCAGGTTCACCGCCTGGGCCACCTTGTCGCGGTACTCCTGCTTGAGCTGAGGCTCCTTGCCGCGCTCTGCGTCGAGTTCGTCGCGCTGTCCGGACAGCAAGGCCACCCACCCCACCACGACGATGAGGATGGCAGCGACGACGAAGCTCGTCAGCTTGGGCAGCAAGGGCCACTGCCCCGGCTCGTTCGGGTTGAGCCCGCTGAACTGGCTTTGAGCCTGTTCGAACAGGGCGCCGACGTCGATGTTCATGTTTGCTTTGGCCACCTGCGACTCCTCAGGACTGACCGGCAGATTTGGCCGGGGGCTTGCCCGCGCCACGCGGACGGGATGCTGCCTCGGCACTCTCTTCGGAATCAGGCTGCTTGAGCGAGACCCGCATGGTGAATTCGAACATGCGCTTGGCGGCGCGCGGGTCCTTCGTGGTCTGGCTCGCGGCCTTGATCTCGACCAGTTCCGGGCGCTCCAGCCAGGCCGAGCGGCTGCTGGTGTTGCGCAAGAATTCGGAGACCCGCTCGTTGGTCTGCGCCATGCCAGTGATCTGAACGACGCGGCCGCTCTGTCGAATGGACGTCAGGTAGATGCCCTCGGGCGTCTGTGCGACCAGTTCGTTGAGCAGGTAGACGGGCATGTTGCGGCCCGTCTGCAGGTCTTCCACCGCACGCTGACGGGCCTTCAAGGATTCGATCTCGGCCTTGAGGGCAGACACGTCCTTGATTTCCTCGTCGAGCTTGGTGATGGCCGAGCGCAGGTACTGGTTGCGCTCTTGCTGGCCGGCGATCATCTGGGCCTGCACGCCATAAGCCAGCATCACGATCAGGGCGCCAGCGGCCAGGGACAGGCCCAGACCGGCAAAGAAGGCCTGCTTGCGCAGGCGGCGTTTTTCCTCGCGGTGAGGCAGGAGGTTGATCAAAATCATGCGAGGAACCTCCGCATGGCCAGGCCACAAGCGGTCAGGTAGGCCGGGGCCTCACGGCGCAGCTTGCTTTCACGCACGGCCGAACCGAGCTTCATGCCTTCGAAGGGGTTGACGACCATGGAGGCGAAACCGGTGAGGTCGGTGACGCGCTCCTTCAGTCCGGGCAGGGTGGCGGTGCCACCGGCCAGCATCACGTAGTGCACCTTGTGGTGCGGCGTGCTGGTGAAGAAGTACTGCAAGGCGCGGCCGATTTCCTGCGAGAGGCTGTCCACGAAAGGCGCCAGGATGGTGCTCTGGAAATCTTCGGGCAAGTCACCCGAGATCTTCTTGCCTTCGGCCTCCTCGAATGAGAAGCCGTACTGGCGGGAGATCAACTGAGTCAACTGGGCGCCGCCAAAGGCTTGATCGCGGTCATAGAGCAATTCGTTGTCGCGCAGCACCTTGAGGCTGGTGTTCTCGGCGCCGATCTCGAAGAGGGCGACCAGCGCGTCCCGGCCCTCGCCAGGCAGCGACGAGACCAGGCGCTCCATGGCCAGCCGGGAAGCATGCGATTCGATGTCAAGGATGGCTGGCTTCAGTCCGGAGGCCTCGGCCAATGCCTGGCGGTCCTGGACGCGGTCCTTGCGCGAGGCGGCGATCAGCACATCCACGTCACCCGCCGAGGTGGTGCTGGGGCCGATCACGCAGAAATCCAGGCTGACCTCGTCGAGCGAGAAAGGGATGTACTGGTTGGCCTCGGCCTCGACCTGCAACTCCATCTCTTCTTCGCGCAGCCCAGCGGGCAGCATGATCTTCTTGGTGATCACGGCCGACTGGGGCATGGCCATCGCGACGTGCTTCGTGCGCGAGCCACTTTTTGTAACCACTTTGCGAACCGCTTCAGCCACTTCGTCGAACTTTTCGATCTGCCCGTCGGCGATCCAGCCCTTCTCGAACGGCTCGGACGCGAACCGCTCCAGGACGTAATCGCCTGTGTTCGTCTGGCTCAGTTCGACCAGCTTCACGCCTGACGAGCTGATGTCCAGCCCGATCATTGGCGCGTGCTTGCGGCCCAAGAGCGTGTCAAGAAAACTCACAACATCCCCCCACGCGCCCTGGGACGCTGGAAAGTTAATAAACCACTTCAATGCTATCAGTAAAGGTTTTGTGGCTGAACGCATTGGAAGCAGGAGAAAACCCCGGCTCGTTGCGGTATGCACACGCCTTACAGAAGGTTTCAAAATCAACAATTTACCCGCTGAGGGAGGTGTGCCAGGGCGCCGAACGAGAGTGGGGCCCGGGGTTTCTATAATTCGGCACCTCCTTGAGCATCCCCCCATGAGCGATTCAGACACCCCCGGCGGCAGCGCCTCTTCCTCGGCCCGTGCCCCCTGGTGGCGGCGGTGGGTCTTGCGCCCCGTGCTGGTGCTGGCCGGCTTGATGGTCGCCGCCGTGCTCGCGGGCATCTTGCTGGTGGGCGTTGGCTTGTCGGTGGCCTACCCCAACCTGCCTGACGTGAAGGGGCTGACCGACTACCGTCCCAAGATGCCCTTGCGCGTCTACTCGGCCGACAACGTGCTGATCGGCGAGTTCGGCGAGGAAAAGCGCAACTTCATGCGCATCGCCGAGATCCCGAAGGTCATGCGCGACGCCGTGCTGGCCATTGAAGACGCCCGCTTCTACCGCCATGGCGGCGTCGACTACCTGGGCGTGCTGCGCGCCGGCTTGGCCAACTTCGGCGAAGCCCGCAGCCAGGGCGCCTCGACCATCACCATGCAGGTCGCGCGCAACTTCTACCTGCCGACCGAGAAGACGATGACCCGCAAGATCTACGAGATCTTGCTGGCCCTCAAGATCGAAAGCATGCTGAGCAAGGACCAGATCCTTGAGCTTTACATGAACCAGATCTACCTCGGCCAAAGGGCCTACGGCTTCGCGGCGGCGTGCGAGACCTATTTCGGCAAGCCCATCAAGGACATCACCGTCGCCGAAGCTGCCATGCTGGCTGGCCTGCCCAAGGCACCCTCGGCCTACAACCCCGTGCGCAACCCGCGCCGCGCCACCGTTCGGCAGCAATACATCATCGACCGCATGTTCGAGAACGGCTTCATCACCGCCGAACAACGCGACGAAGCCAAGGCCGAGAAGCTGAAGTACCGCAACAAACCGCCGATCCCGCTGCACGCCGAGTACGCTGCCGAGGCCGCGCGCCTGCTGATGCATGAGCAATACGGGCCTGATGCCTACACACGCGGCCTCAACGTCTACACCTCGATCGACATGGGCGAGCAGGAAGCCGCCAACAAGGCCATGCGCAAGGGCCTGCTGGACTTCGACCGCCGCCAAGCATGGCGTGGCCCCGAGGGCTACATCGACCTGCCGCAAGACCCGAAGCTGGTCGACGTGCGCATCGCCGAAGCCCTGGAAGACCACCCCGACAGCGAAGACATGCGCGCCGCCGTGGTGCTGGTGGCAGAGCCCCGCAAGATCGTCGCTGCGCTGCAATCGGGCGAGCAGGTCGAGGTCGGTCCAGAAGGCCTGAAAGCCGTTGGCAACGCGCTCAACGAGAAGGCCACGCCCAAGCAGCAGATCCGCCGCGGCGCCATCATCCGCGTCAGCAAGGACACCAAGCAAGACCGCTGGGTGGTCATGCAATTCCCCGAAGTGCAAGGTGCCTTCGTGTCGATGGACCCACGCACCGGCCTCATCCGCGCCATGGTTGGCGGCTTCGACTTCACGCACAACAAGTTCAACCACGTGACGCAAGCCTGGCGCCAGCCGGGTTCGAGCTTCAAGCCCTTCATCTACTCGGCGGCCCTGGAACGAGGCTTCACGCCCGCCACCGTGGTCAACGACGCGCCGCTGTTCTTCGACGCCGGCACCACCGGCAGCCAGCCCTGGGAGCCCAAGAACTACGACGGCAAGTTCGAAGGCCCGATGACCGTGCGCCGCGCGCTGGCCAAGTCCAAGAACATGGTGTCGATCCGCGTGCTGCGCTCGGTGGGCGTCAAGTACGCGCAAGAGTGGGTGACGCGCTTCGGCTTCGAGGCCGACAAGCACCCCGCCTACCTGACGATGGCCCTGGGCGCTGGCTCGGTGACCCCGCTGCAGATGGCCGACGCGTACTCGGTGTTCGCCAACGGCGGCTACCGCATCAACCCCCTGCTGGTCACCCGCGTGACCGACAACCGTGGCGTGGTTCTGGCCCAGTTCCGCCCTGCGGTGCTCGATGAAAGCATGCGCGCCATCGACGCCCGCAACGCCTTCGTGATGAACAGCCTGTTGCAAGAAATCACTCGCTCAGGCACGGCCGCACGCGCGCAGGCTACGCTCAAGCGGCCCGACCTCTACGGCAAGACCGGCACGACCAACGACTCGATGGACGCCTGGTTCGCCGGCTTCCAGCCGCACAACGTGGCGGTGGTCTGGATCGGCTACGACCAGCCGCGCAAGCTGGGCGACAAGGAAACCGGCGGCGGCCTGGCCCTGCCCGTGTGGATCGACTTCATGTCCACCGCCTTGCGCAACGTGCCGGTCGAAGAGCCCACACCGCCCGAAGGCGTCGTCAACATCGGTGGTGAATGGTTCTACGAGGAGTACACGCCATCGACCGGCGTGAAGGAACTCTCGCACGAGGGTGAAGGCGAGAACCCCACCCAACCTGCCCCCGGCCCAGCCAGCCAGGAAGAGAAGAAAGGCATCCTGGATCTCTTCGGCACCAACAAGCCTGAATGAGCGTGGGTCAAGGCCCCGCGTGGAGGGCCTGTGCCATTGACGCCAATCGGCTCATGGACGCGCCAGGCGGGCCGCTCAAAACTTCAGCGGTTTGCGCGCCTGCTCGGCCGCGCATGCCGAAAGCAACTCAAAAAACTCCTGGCCCGAGCGCGTATCGCGCCAGATGCCCTGCTCATCAAGCTTGAAATGGAAGCCCCCCCGGCGCGCCGCCAGCCAGAGCTCTTGCAACGGCGGCTGCGCGTTGACGATGAGCTGACTGCGATCAGGCAGGCTCAGCGTCAGCATGCCGCCCGTGCGCGCGGCGTCGATGTCGATGACATCGTCCTCCAGCCAGGTGTCAACCGTGCGCTCGATGCGCGCCAACGTGGCGGAAACGACCTCGTGATACTGAGCGTCGGTCAAGGTCGTGGCGGCACCGGGGGTGGACATGGCGGTTTCCTTAGAATCGGGGGCATGGAACACAACATCCGAATTCTAGGCAGACTGGCGTACGCTGTCGCACTTGGGGCTTCACTCGGGGCCGCCCTGCTGCTGAGTGGCTGCGGCCTCAAGGGCCCGCTTTACCTGCCCGCCCCGGCCCAGGCCGCCTCCCAACCCGCTTCCGCCCCTTCGCCATGACCCTCCCCGGCTCCCCCTTCCTGTCCTGGCGCGGCCCGGACCTCTTCCTCGAGGACGTGCGTCTGGCCGATCTCGCCCGCCAGCACGGCACGCCGCTGTACGTCTACTCGCGCCGCGCCATGCTGGCCGCGCTCGCGCCTTATCAACGCGCGCTGCAAGGCCGCAAGCACCTCATCTGCTACGCCATCAAGGCCAATTCCAACCTGGCGGTGCTGCAAACCTTCGCCCAGGCCGGCTGCGGCTTCGACATCGTGTCGTCGGGCGAGTTGGCCCGCGTGCTCGCTGCTGGCGGCGACGCCGGCAAGGTCGTGTTCTCTGGCGTCGGCAAAACCCGCGCCGAAATGGCCGAGGCCTTGCGCGCTGGCGTGAAGTGCTTCAACGTCGAGAGCACAGCCGAACTCGAAGTGCTCTCGCAAGTCGCTTCGGGCCTGGGCCTGACCGCCCGCGTGAGCCTGCGCGTCAACCCCGACGTGGACGCCGGCACCCACCCCTACATCTCGACCGGCCTGAAGGGCAACAAGTTCGGCGTGGCGCACGACGTGGCCCTGGCCACCTACCGCCGTGCCGCCGCCCTGCCCGGCATCCAGGTGGTCGGCATCGACTGCCACATCGGCTCGCAGATCACCGACGTGTCGCCTTACCTCGACGCGCTGGACCGCGTGCTCGACTTGGTCGAGGCCATCGAAGCCGCCGGCATCCCCATCCACCACCTCGACCTGGGTGGCGGACTGGGCATCACCTACACCGACGAAACGCCGCCCAAGGCCGACGAACTGATCGCCAAGCTGCTGGCGAAGATCGACGCGCGCGGCCACGGCCACCGCGAAGTAATGTTCGAGCCGGGGCGCTCGCTGGTGGGCAACGCCGGCGTGCTGCTCACCGACGTGCTCTTCCTCAAGGAAGGCGAGCAGAAGAACTTCTGCGTGGTCGACGCCGCCATGAACGACTTGATGCGCCCTGCCCTCTATGAAGCCTGGATGGGCATCGTCAACACGCAACAGCGCAGCGACACCCCTGCCCTGACCTGGGACGTGGTGGGCCCCGTCTGCGAATCGGGCGACTGGCTGGGCCGCGACCGCTCTCTGGCCGTTCAAGCTGGCGACGTGCTGGCGGTGCTATCCGCCGGGGCCTATGGCATGACCATGGCCAGCAACTACAACACGCGCGGGCGGGCAGCCGAGGTCATGGTCGATGGCGATCAGACGTGGGTGATCCGAGAACGCGAAACAGTGCATCAACTGCTGGCCAATGAGCGCTTGATCGAGGGTTGAGCCACAACCCGATCGAATCGAGCCAACCAGCGCTTGAAACGAAAAGCCGCCCGAAGGCGGCTTTTTTACTGACGAGGAGGGCTCGATCAGAAGCTGTGGCGAACGCCAAAGGCCAATTGGGTGGCCTTGCCGTCCGGCGAAATACCGAGACCACCGATGGTCGGCACTTCGCGGATGCCGGTCGCAGCCAGGGTCACAGCAGGGCCAACGCCAGTGTCCTTGATCTGCTCATAGCGGGTGTACAGGGTGGTGCGCTTGGACAGCGAATACTCGGCACCAAGGGTGTAAGCCTGGTTCTTGCCCCGGCTGTCGTTGCGGAACTTGGTTTCCGACCATTGGGCCAGGAAAGCCATGGCGCCGATTTCGTAGCGAGTGCCCAGCACGAGTGAGCTGACACGAAGGTCACCGTTTGTGATACCAACCAGACCAGCGGTTGCGCCAGCGCTGTTGATGTCGTAGTTGCCGCGACCAAAAGACCCGTTTAAGGTCAGACCCAGGTCCTTGAACACGTACTTAGCGCCCAGGTTCCACACCGAGTAATCATCGATCTTGAACAGGGGCAAGGCCGTTGCAACACCCGAAACACTCACCACAGCCTGAACTTGAGAGTTGGCAAAATTGGTGCGTCCGTAGCCAAAGCTGACGGTCAAGTCATCAAGCGCATAGGCAGCGAAACCGCCCCAACTGCGACCACGGCCGGACGCATCTTCAGCGGCAGCGTTTTGGCCGCCCACGATGCTGCTGGTCGACGAGCTGTTAGCACCACGGGAGGTGGCGTTGGTGTTCGCTGCAACGCCAGCATTGGGCGAAAAACCCAGCTGACCGCGGAAGCCGCCGGCCTGCAACGAGTATGTGAGGGCGTTGTCCCAGCGGATATTCAGGCTGTTGGAAAGACCGCCTTCCACGAACTGGTCAGTCGATCCGAATCGCTCGGTTGTGATGACTGCGCTGGAGAAGAAGATTGGCGCGTATTGGCGACCCGCGCGGAACTCGCCGAAAGGCGTGGTCAGGCCAACATAAGCTTGGCGACCAAAGATGCGACCATCGCGCAGCAAGGCGCCGTTGTCGACACTCATTTGGCCTTCCAGCACGAAATTGCCTTTGTAGCCATTGCCAAGGTCTTCAACGCCACGGAAACCCAGCGCCGACTGCGATGTCGCATCCGGCCCGACACGAGTCATGCTTTGCTTGGAATTCAGTGCGGTGGTCAGCGCAGCAGGTGCACCCGTGATCGGCGTGCCAGCGTCTCTCTTGACGCGATCAACCGACACGTCGATGTTGCCGTAGATGGTGACGCTGGACTGGGCCAGAGCGGTGCCCGAGGCCAGGGCGGTCAGGGCCAGAGCGATGGCCGAGGACAGAGCGCGCTTTTGCATGTGTATCTCCTGTAGCTCCCCCCGAAACGGGGGGCTGATGCATTGTTGCGGAGGGGTTCAGGCACGACACTCAGGTTTCTGCTAGGTTGTTGCGCAAGGGCGACAAGCCTGCACGAGGCTGCGGACATGGATCAAACACGCTGGACAGGTGCGCTGATCACGGACATGAAAAAAGGGGGCCGAAGCCCCCTTTTGAACTGATGAGGTGTGAACCAGATCAGAAGCTGTGACGCACGCCAACAGCCAGACCGCGCGAGCCCTTGTCGTTCACAGTAAGAGGCACGCTGGCAACCGCCAGGTTGGTGTTCTTGTCGTTGTAGACCTGGGTGTACAGAGCGTACAGAGCGGTGCGCTTGCTCAGGTCGTACTGAGCCTTCAGGGTCAGGATGCTGGCCTTGTCGTCAGGGGTGCTCTTGGCATTGAAGTTGCCAGGAGTAGCCGTGCTGGTAGCCGTACCCTTGGCGCCACGAACTTGAGCGTAACCTGCGGTCAGGGTCACGTTCGAGACAACGGGCACAGCAACGCGCAGGCCATACACGTTACGGTCATCGAAGTTGCCGTCACGGTCGTCAGCGTTGTAGTAGGCGGTCAGCTTGGCGACGCCGAAGTCGTAAGCGCCGTAAGCGAACAGGCCAGTGTTTTCGATGTTGCCAGCGGCGTCGGTGTTGACGTGGATGTAGCTCAGGCCACCCGAAACCGGGCCATTGGCGTAGTTGGCCAGGAAGCCATATGCACGACCAGCGTTGTTGCCATAGGTGGTTTCGGCGTTCACGGCGCCGGTGACCGCATTGTCAACAGCGGTGCTGTACTGAGCAGCCAGGGTCAGGCCAGGCACGAAAGCCGGGGCGAAGTACGTCAGGGCGTTGTCGATGCGACGATAAGTCACGCCACCCAAGGTCTGGGCGATGACGGACTCGTCGTAGCCTTGAGCGCCGATGGCACCAGCGATCTGGCCACCGATCAGGGAGTCTTGGCGACCGATGCGGGCTTCACCGAAACCACCGCTCAGGCCGACCCAGGCGGAACGGTCGAAGAAGCGGCTGGAGTTGTTGTTGGCACCGGTGTCGATCTTCACGCCGGATTCCAGCACGAAGTTGGCCTTCAGGCCGCCACCCAGGTCTTCCACGCCCTTGAAGCCAATGCGCGAAGAAGCCAGGTTGTCGGAGGACACGCGGGTCAGCGTGTGGTCGCCCTTGACGGACTCGACGGAAGCGTCAGCCACGCCGTACAGGGTGACGGAGGATTGAGCGAAAGCAGCCGAGGAGGCAGCGATGGCGGCCAGAGCCAGCACAGTCTTTTTCATGGAGTTCTCCAAAGTTTGAACCAGAGGCTCCAGCTCCGCCGGCGCATGTCTGTCGGGCACCTGAGTGACCCCGCCACGCCGTTCGGCCGCTGGAACTGTTGGGGATTGCACCAGATTTTTCAAAGTTGCTTGATGACACGGTTGTCATAACGATGCTCCAAGTGGCTCATCGTTGTCCTGATGCAACACCTTCAGGGGCCGGATAATCCAGCCATGAGCATCCAGACCGACGACTTCGGCTCCGGCCGACGCGGGCCCACCCGCCCTTCGCGCCAGGCAGACGCGCCTGACTCAGCGCTCGCCGGGCGTGTGGTGGAGGCTGGCGTCAGCTCCCCCCAGGAAGACGCGCTGGAGCGCGCGCTGCGGCCGAAGGACCTCGACGAATACATCGGTCAGGCCAAGGCGCGCGAGCAGTTGGAGATCTTCATCGGCGCGGCCAAGAAGCGCAGCGAGGCGCTAGACCACGTGCTGCTGTTCGGCCCGCCAGGGTTGGGCAAGACGACGCTGAGTCACATCATCGCCACCGAACTGGGCGTCAACCTGCGCCAAACCTCCGGGCCGGTGCTTGAAAAGCCCAAGGATTTGGCGGCCATCCTGACGAACCTGGAGCGCAACGACGTTCTGTTCATCGACGAAATCCACCGCCTGAGCCCCGTGGTGGAGGAGATCCTCTACCCCGCGCTGGAGGACTACCAGATCGACATCATGATCGGCGAGGGGCCGGCGGCGCGTTCGATCAAGCTCGACCTACAGCCTTTCACGCTGGTGGGCGCGACGACGCGGGCCGGCATGCTGACCAACCCGCTGCGTGACCGTTTCGGCATCGTGGCACGGCTGGAGTTTTACACGGCGGCCGAGTTGCAGCGCATCGTCACGCGCTCGGCCAAGCTGCTTGGTGCGCCGATCGACGAGGATGGCGCGCTGGAAGTGGCCAGGCGCTCACGTGGCACGCCGCGCATCGCCAACCGGCTGCTGCGCCGGGTGCGCGACTATGCAGAGGTCAAAGGCACAGGCCACATCAGCCGCGAGATGGCCGACAAGGCCTTGGCCATGCTGGATGTCGACCCGATCGGCTTCGATGTGATGGACCGCAAGCTGCTGGAGGCCATCATCCATCGCTTTGACGGCGGGCCGGTGGGTCTGGACAACGTGGCCGCAGCCATCGGCGAGGAGCGCGACACGATCGAGGACGTGATCGAGCCTTACCTGATCCAACAAGGCTTCCTGCAGCGCACACCGCGCGGGCGGGTGGCCACCTCGGCGGCCTTCCGGCACCTGGGGCTCATCGCGCCGCAGGGCGGTGATTTGCTGGGCGAAGGTTGAGGCTCAGCGCCTGCGCAGCAGGTGCGTGTATTCCTCTTTGCCGTCGACCTCGCGGGCTTGCTGGTCGACCAGGTCGTTGCCCGTCTGGCGGGCGAAAGCCTGGAAGTCGCGCACCGAACCGGGGTCGGTGGCCAGCACGCACAGGATTTCACCACTGTGCATGTCCGACAAGGCCTTCTTGGCCTTGAGGATGGGCAGCGGGCACATCAGGCCGCGGGCGTCGAGTTCCTTGTGGATCATGTCCATGGCGTTGGCGGCGAAAGTCGCGGGCTGGTCAAACAGAGGTCATCAGGCGGGAAAAACGCCGGTCGAGAGGTAGCGGTCACCCCGGTCGCAGACGATGAAGACGATGGTGGCGTTGCTCACTTGCTGGGCCAATTGCAGGGCAGCCCAGCAGGCGCCGGCGGCCGAGATGCCGCAGAAGAGTCCTTCTTCGCGAGCCAGGCGGCGGGCCATGTCTTCTGCGTCAGCCTGGCTGACGTGGACGATCTCGTCGACACGGCTGGGCTCGTAGATCTTGGGCAGGTAGGCCTCGGGCCACTTGCGGATGCCGGGGATGCGTGAGCCTTCTTGCGGCTGGGCCCCGACGATGCGCACCTCAGGGTTCTTTTCTTTCAGGAACTTGGAGACACCAGTGATGGTGCCGGTGGTGCCCATGGCACTCACGAAGTGAGTGATGCGACCTTGCGTGTCCACCCAGATTTCGGGGCCGGTGGTGTCGTAGTGCACCGCCGGGTTGTCGGGGTTGGCGAACTGGTCGAGCACCACGCCCTTGCCTTCGCGGACCATCTGGTCGGCCAGGTCGCGGGCGTATTCCATGCCGCCGCTCTTGGGCGTGAGGATGAGCTCGGCGCCGAAGGCCTTCATGGTCTGGGCGCGCTCGATGGAGAGGTCTTCCGGCATGATCAGCACCATGCGGTAACCACGGATGGCAGCGGCCATGGCCAGCGCGATGCCGGTGTTGCCGGATGTGGCTTCGATGAGGGTGTCCCCGGGCTTGATCTCGCCACGCTCTTCGGCGCGCCGGATCATGTTGATGGCGGGGCGGTCTTTCACCGAGCCGGCCGGGTTGTTGCCTTCGAGCTTGGCGAGGATGACGTTGCCGCGTGCGTCGTTGTCGGTGCCGGGCACACGCTGGAGGCGGACCAGCGGGGTCTTGCCAATGGCGTCTTCGAGGGTCGGGTAGATCATGACTTCACTCGGCCATCGCCAACTGCATGTGCCGCCTCAATGTGCAAGCTGCTTGGTGCCCCAGGTCGGACTCGAACCGACACTCCTCGCGGAACCGGATTTTGAATCCGGCGCGTCTACCGATTTCGCCACCAGGGCCCTGGTGCAGGAAGGGCGCAAGGATAGCACAGGGGTGTTGCATCTATGATCCGGGGGTCAACCACACACCCGCTGTTGCCCATGCCACCGATGCCCCCCATCACCCAGGCTCTCATCCTGATCAACGTGGCCATGTATTTCCTGGACGACCTCCTGGGGGGGGCGTTGTCTGCGTACATGGCCTTGTGGCCGCTGCAAAGCGGCATGTTCTACCCGTGGCAGGTGCTGACATACGCCTTTCTGCATGGCTCGATCGGCCACATCTTCTTCAACATGCTGGGCTTGTGGATGTTCGGCAGCGAGCTCGAACGCATCTGGGGTCAGCGCCGTTACCTGGAGTTCCTGGGCGCCAGCGTGCTGACGGCGGCGGCCACGCAGTTGGTTTTTTCGTTGTTGGGGGGGCACAACAACCCGACGGTGGGCGCCTCGGGCGGGCTGTTCGGGCTGTTGCTGGCCTTCGGGATGATGTTCCCCGAGCGGACGATCATGCCGCTGTTCCCGCCCATCCCGATGAAGGCGAAGGTGTTCGTGGCCATCTATGGCGGCATCGAACTGCTCATGGGCGTGATGGGCACGGCTTCCGGCGTGGCGCATTTCGCGCACCTGGGCGGCATGCTGGGTGGCTGGCTGATGCTGCGCTACTGGCGTGGCCAGCCGCCGTTCAACCGCCGTGGGCCGCGCCGGCGTTTCTGAAGCGGGGGCGCCAGCCCGATGAAACAACGATGCCTGCGGCGATGAGGGCCAGCGCCAGCGGGTGATACCAGCGCGGCCCCTGCCCCAGCAACAAGGTGGACCAAAGCGCAGCGAACACGGGCGTGAGGTTGCTGAAGAAACCTGCCACGGTCGGGCCCACAGCCTGCACGCCCAGGCCCCAGCAGCGGTAGGCCAGGATGGATGGGCCGATGGCGATGAACAGCAACCCGGAGACGGTGCGCGCATCCAGGGTCCAGGCGTCGTGCCAGTTGGGAGCCAAGGAGGCCTCCACCCCGGCACACAGGCCCGCCCACATCAGCCCGAAGCCCACCTGGATCCACAGGAACTCGGCCCAACTCCAGCCGGGCCGGGCGTCGCCCCGCATGAGCTCGGGCGGCTTCGCGAGCAGCCAGCTGTAGAAGGCCCAGGCCAGGCTGGCCAGCAGCATCAGCAGGTCGCCGGGTACGAGGCGCAGCCTGGCCAGGGTGGCCCACTGGCCTTGCGACATCACCAGCAGCACACCCGCCACCGAGAGCACGGCACCCGCCACTTGGCGATGCAGCAGCGGCTGGCCGAAGCACAGGCGCCCGACCACCATCATCCACACGGGGATGCTGGCGCCGATCAGCGTCACGTTGATGGGCGAGGACGTTTGCAGCGCCAAGTATTGCAGGGCGTTGTAGGTGCCCACGCCCAGCGCGCCGAGGAGCGCGAGGTGACGCCAGCGACGGGCGATGGCGGCCGGGTCGCGCAGCACACGCCAGGCCAGCGGCGCGAGCAGGATGGCGACCAGCGACCAACGCAGGACGTTCATGGCCACCGGCGGCATGCTGCCAACCAGCATGCGGCCGACCACGGCGTTGCCGGCCCACAGCATGGGGGGCAGCATGAGCAGCCAGACGGCGCGCCAGGACAAGGTGGGTGCGGAGGACAAAGGCGGTCAGCGAGGGGCGCGGGGCGGAGGAACCCGCCATTAGATCAGGCTGACCGGCCGTGGGCGACCTGCTTCAGGGGGAGCCGTGCGGTGCATCGGCCAGGGCGGCGCGATAAGCATGCCACGAGGCATGGCCGAGCACCGGCGCAACAATGAGCAGCCCCACGAAGCCCGGCAGCATCGCCACCAGGGTGAGCAAGCCGATGAGCGCGGCCCACAGCCACATCACGCCGGGCTGGGTGGCCACCAGGCGCATGCTCAGCAGCCCCGCAGACACCGCATCGACCGAGCGGTCGAGGATCATGGGCATGCTCACCACACTGATGGCGAAGATCAGGCCGGCGAAGATGGCGCCCACCACGGTGTAGACGATGCCGAAGGTGATGAATTCTTCGGTGAGGAAGCTCGACAAGGGGCCGCTGAAATCGGGCACGCCCTCGAAGCTGATCGCGAAGACGATCATGGCGGCGCGGCCCCACAGCATCTCCAGCACCAGCAGCACAGCAGCGAAGATGGCCAATTGCGAGCTGCTGATGCGCCAAGCCATGAGCGAGTTGAGCAAGCGGGGTTGGCGGCCTTGTTCCAGCTCGCGGCTGGCGTGGTAGAGGCCAAGGCAGAGGAAAGGCCCCAGCAGCAGGAAGCCGGCCGACAGCGCCAGGGTGTACTCGGGCGCACGCTGAAAGGTGCCTACCAGGGCCCAGCCCATCAGCACGAAGCACACCCCGTAAAACAGGCCGATGGCCGGCGCGCGTGTGAAGTCTCGCCAGCCCGCTTTCAGCCAGGCGAAAGGCGCCGCCCAAGGCAGGGTTTTCAGCGGGAGGTCGAGCGCGCTGGGCTCGGGGCGGGTGTCGAAACCGAGCGGGGCCAGGCCGTCGGCATTGGGCTGGAGCGCGGCGCTGGGGGGCGCGGCATCTTCCCGAGCAGCATCGGGTGACGATGGCACGCCGCCGGCGGAGGGCCACGCGAGGTGCCGCCGCAGCACCGGCTTGCGGCGCGTCGAGCGGCGACGAGAAACCACGTGGTGCTGCGACAGACGGCTGACCGTGCCCATGAAGACCCCTCCAGCGGGATGTGGAGCCCCCAAGTTAAGGCCGCCTGACGCTCACGTCATCGGTGAAAGCCTGGAGCGGGTTTCAACGCATGTCAGCCCGCAGCATCGATGGCGTCGAGCGCTTTCGAGAGGTGCTCGACCGAGCGGGCGACGTTGTGCCACTTTTCCAAGCCGAACAGGCCGACACGGAAGGTTCGGAAGTCAGACGGTTCGTCGCATTGCAGGGGCACGCCAGCGGCCGTCTGCAGGCCCAGGGCCAGGAACTTCTTGCTGTTTTGGATGTCGGGGTCGGTGGTGTAGCTGACCACCACGCCCGGCGCCTGGAAGCCCTCGGCCGCGACACTGGGGTAGCCGTGGCGCACCATCAGCTCGCGCACCTGGCGGCCCAATGCGATCTGCTCCTGGCGCACCTTCTCGTAGCCATAGGCCTCGGTTTCGGCCATGGCGTCGCGCAGGCGCAGCAGGGCGTCGGTGGGCAGCGTGGAGTGGTAGGCGTGGCCGCCGCCTTCGTAGGTCTCCATGATCTGCAACCACTTCTTGAGGTCCATGGCGAAGGTGGTGCTTTGCGTGGCCTCGATGGTCGCGCGGGCGCGTTCGCTGAGCATGACCATGGCGCAGCAAGGCGAGCTGCTCCAGCCCTTTTGCGGCGCGCTGATGAGGATGTCGACGCCGGTGGCTTGCATGTCGACCCACATGGCGCCCGAGGCGATGCAGTCGAGCACGAACAGGCCGCCCACCTCGTGCGCGGCGTCGGCCACGGCCTTGAGGTAGTCGTCGGGCAGGATCATGCCGGCGGCCGTTTCGACATGCGGCGCGAAAACCAGTGCGGGCTTTTCGCGGCGGATGGTGGCGACGACTTCGTCGATGGGCGCAGGTGCCCAGGCGGCTTGCGGGCCGTCGGCGATGCGGCGGGCCTTGAGCACGGTGTGGCTGGCCGGGATGGCGCCCATCTCGAAGATCTGCGTCCAGCGGTAGCTGAACCAGCCATTGCGGATGACCATCACGTGCTTGCCATGGGCGAACTGGCGCGCCACGGACTCCATGCCGAAGGTGCCGCTGCCCGGCACCAGCACGGCCGAGTGGGCGCGGTAGACGCGCTTGAGCATGGCCGAGATGTCGTTCATCACGCCCTGGAAGCGCTTGGACATGTGGTTGAGCGCTCGGTCGGTGTAGACGACCGAGAACTCGAGCAGACCGTCGGGATCGATGGAGGGAAGCAGGCCGGGCATGGGATGGCGTGTGCAGTCAATGGGTTGAATTCAGCGTAGCACAGGCCCCTGACAAACTTGCGTCAGGCTATCCCTTGACCCCACGCATCCTCAACCTCGACGCACGCGGCGCAGTTCGTCGAGGATCAACAGCGCCGCCCCGACGGTGATGCCACAGTCCGCGATGTTGAAGGCGGGGAAGTGCCCTCCCGGGAACATCGGCGACAAGAAGGGCCAGTGGAAGTCCAGGAAGTCGACGACGTAGCCGTGGACGAGGCGGTCGATCACGTTGCCAAGGGCGCCGCCCAGGATCAGCGTGAGCGCCCACGAGAACAGCTTCTGCCCGCCATGCTGGCGCAGCATGTAGACGATGAAGCCGGTGGCCGCCACGCCCAGCCCCACGAAGAACCAGCGCTGCCAGCCCCCCGCGTGCGCCAGGAAGGAGAACGCCGCGCCCGTGTTGTGCACCCGCACGAGGTTGAAGAACGACGTGACCGGCTGGCTGTGGCCGAGTTCGAACGAACCGACGACCAGCACCTTGGTGAACTGGTCGAAGAGGATGACGAGGGCGGCAATGCCGAGCCAGGGCAGCAGGCCGTTGCCGGCTGCGCCCTTGCCTGCCTTGATGGTTTTACCGGCCATGGTCAGGCGTGCTCGCGGTGTTCACCAGCGCCGTGCAGGTTGCTGTCGCAACGGCCGCAGATCGTCGGGTGTTCGGGGTTGATGCCGACGTCGTCGCGGTAGTGCCAGCAGCGCTCGCACTTGGCCGACTTCGAGGGATTGACCTCGATCTGCGTCGAATGCCCTTCGGCCAGCTCGACGCCGGAGACGATGAGCACGAACTTCAGGTCGTCGCCCAGGCTGCGCAGGTCGGCCAGCAGGCGCACGCCCTGCTCGTCTTGCGTGCCGATGGTGATGAACAGCTTGGCCTGCAGCGAGGCGCCCACCTCGCCGCGCGTGCGCACGTCTTCGATGCGGCGGTTGGCTTCTTCGCGCAGCGCGCGGATGCGCGACCACTTGGCCAGCAGCTCGGTGTCCTTGTCTGCCTCATGGAAGTCCCAGTAGGTCTCGGTGAAGAGGCTGATGCTGGGGTTGTTCGGGCCCTTGAAGACCTGCCAAGCCTCTTCGGCCGTGAAGCTCAGGAAGGGAGCCATCCAGCGCAGCATGCCGTTCGTGATGTGCCACAGCGCGGTCTGCGCGGCGCGGCGGGCGTGGCTCTTGGCGGCGCTGGTGTAGAGCCGGTCTTTGAGCACGTCGAGGTAGAAGGCGCCCAGGTCTTCCGAGCAATACACCTGCAGCTTGGCCACCACGGGGTGGAACTCGTAGCGCTCGTAGTGGGCCAGGATGTCTTCCTGCAGCTGCGAGGCGCGGGCCAGGGCGTAGCGGTCGATCTCCAGCAGCTCGCTCAATGGCACGGCGTCGGTTTCAGGGTTGAAATCGGACGTGTTGGCCAGCAGGAAGCGCAGCGTGTTGCGGATGCGGCGGTAGCCGTCCACCACGCGGGCGAGGATCTTGTCGTCGATGCCCAGGTCGCCCGAGTAGTCGGTCGAGGCCGCCCACAGGCGGATGATCTCGGCGCCCATCTTGTTGCTGATCTCTTGCGGCGCAACGGTGTTGCCCACCGACTTCGACATCTTGCGGCCCTGGCCGTCGACGGTGAAGCCGTGGGTCAGCAGACCCTTGTAAGGCGCGCGGCCGTGGATGGCGCAGGCGGCCAGCAGCGAGCTGTGGAACCAGCCGCGGTGCTGGTCGTGGCCTTCGAGATAGAGGTCGGCCTCGGGGCCTTCGTGGTGGCCGGCATCGGGGTGGCTGCCGTTGCGGGCATCGAGCACGTGGAAGAAGGTCGTGCCAGAGTCGAACCACACGTCGAGGATGTCGGTGGACTTGCTGTACTCGGCAGCTTGTTCAGCGCCAAGCCACTCGGTGGGGTCGAGCTTGGACCAGGCCTCGACGCCGCCCTGCTCCACCAGTTGCGCGGCGCGCTCCATCAGCGCGGGCGTGTCGGGGTGCAGCTCGCCCGTGACCTTGTGCAGGAAGAAGGGCAGCGGCACGCCCCAGTTGCGCTGGCGGCTGATGCACCAGTCGGGCCGGTTGGCGATCATGTCGCGCAGGCGGGCGCGGCCGTTCTCGGGGTAGAAGGTGGTCTGGTCGATGGCGTCGAGTGCGGTCTGGCGCAGGGTCTTGGGGGCCTTGTCGGCGGTGAAGACGCCTTCGCCTTCGTCCATGCGCACGAACCACTGCGCAGCGGCGCGGAAGATCACCGGCGTCTTGTGGCGCCAGCAGTGCGGGTAACTGTGGAGGATGTCCTGGCTGGCCAGCAGGCGGCCGTGTTCGCGCAAGGTTTCCAGCACCACCGGGGCGGCCTTCCAGATGTGCTGGCCGCCGAACAGCGGCAGCTCGGCTTCGTAGACCCCGTTGCCCTGCACGGGGTTGAGGATGTCGTCGAACTTCATGCCGTTGGCCACGCAGCTATTGAAGTCATCCACACCATAGGCTGGCGCCGAGTGGACGATGCCGGTGCCGTCTTCGGCGCTGACGTAGTCAGCCACAAGCACCTGGCTGGTGCGGTTGTAGCCCTCATGCACATGGGCAAGCGGGTGCGCAAATCTCAGGCCAGCCAGTTTGGCTCCTGGCGTGAGGGCTTGCACACGCACTTGATCGGCATCGAACCCATATCGCTGCACTGCCTTTTCAACCAGATCTTGAGCCAGCACCAGCAAGCCCTTGGGCGTGTCCACCAAGGCATACGTCAGTGCAGGATGCACGTTGAGCGCCTGGTTGGCCGGGATGGTCCACGCGGTGGTGGTCCAGATCACGGCGAAGGCTTCCTTGCTCAGCGATGGCAGGCCGAAGGCGGCGGCCAGCTTGTCGGGCTCGGCGCTCAGGAAGGCCACGTCCAGCGTCTGCGATTTCTTGTCGGCGTATTCGATCTCGAACTCGGCCAGCGAAGAGCCGCAGTCGAAGCACCAGTACACAGGCTTGAGGCCTCGGTACACGTAGCCGCGTTCCATGATCTTCTTCAAGGCGCGGATTTCGTTGGCCTCGTTGCCGAAGTTCATCGTCAGATACGGATGGGCCCAGTCGCCCAGCACGCCCAGGCGCTTGAAGTCCGTGCGCTGGCCGTCGATCTGTTCGGTGGCGTAGGCGCGGGCCTTGGCCTGCACGTCGTCGCGGCTGAGGTTGCGCCCGAAGGTCTTCTCGATCTGGTTCTCGATGGGCAGGCCGTGGCAGTCCCAGCCGGGGATGTAGCTGGCGTCGAAGCCGGCCAACTGGCGCGCCTTGACGATCATGTCCTTGAGGACTTTGTTGACGGCGTGGCCGATGTGGATGTTGCCGTTGGCGTAGGGCGGGCCGTCGTGCAGCACGAACTTCGGGGCGCCCCGGCGGGCGGCGCGCAGCTTGCCGTAGAGGTCGTTCTTTTCCCATTCGGCCACCCAGCCCGGCTCGCGCTTGGGCAGGTCGCCGCGCATCGGGAAGGGGGTGTCAGGCATGTTCAGCGTGGCGCGGTACTTCGACTCGGGCACGGATTCGGCGGGCTTGGCGCCGCCCTTCTTGCCGTCTGGTTGGCCCTTACCGGGCTGGGCGCTGTTGTCTTGGCTCATGGTGATCTTTGGGTCCGACCCCGGCCTGGGCACGCGCCACGTGGAGCGCGCCCGATGGCCGCAGTCATGGGGGAATTCAAGGGGCATCGACCCTGCAGGCGGCCGGTGCCAAGGCGACGTCAGGCGGGCGAGACCTGGGAACCGCTCGCGGGCCGTCGGCACCAGGCCAGGCGGATCGCAAGCGGGGCGCCCGCGTCAAATTCGGTCGCGGGTGGTCTGACGCCGCTGGGCTTGGAAGAAGCCCTTGGCGTCGGCGATGTCCTTGTGGATGGCCGCCTGCAATGCGTCCAGCCCGTCGTAGCGGGCTTCGTCTCGGAGTTTGTGCAGGAGTTCCACGCGAACGATTTTACCGTAGCCCCCATCCAGGCCCAGGTCGGTGGGCCAATCGAAGCAATGCACCTCCAGCAGGACGCGCCCGGCCTCGGTCACCGTGGGGCGCACGCCCAGGCTGGCCACGCCCTCCAGCGGCTCGGCGGCCAAGCCGTGGGTGCGGACCACGAAGATGCCGCTGGTGGCCGGTTTTTCGTGGCCGAAGCGGACGTTGAGCGTGCGGCAATCGAGGCTGCGGCCCAGTTTCTGGCCGTGCACGACGTGGCCGCTGACGGTGTAGGGGCGTCCCAGCAGCGTGGTCACGCGAGCCATGTCGCCGATGGTCAAGGCGTCGCGCACCACCGAGGAGGACACCCGCAGGCCGTGCACCTCGTAACTCATCATGCGGGCCACGTCAAAGCCATGGGCGTCGCCGGCGGCGTCGAGCGTGGCGTAATCCCCGGCCCGCTTGGCGCCGAAGCGGAAATCGTCTCCCACGAGCACGTAACGCGCACGCAGGCCATCGACGATCACGTCCTGGATGAAGGCCTGCGGGCTCAGCGAGGCCACGCGGGCATCGAAAGGCAGGATCACCACCTGGTCGACGCCGCAGCGTTCGAGCTCGGAAAGCTTGTCACGCAGCGTGGCGATGCGTGCTGGCGCCAGTTCGGGCTTGCCGGCTAGTTCGGCGAAATAGTCGCGCGGATGGGGCTCGAAAGTCAGCACGGTGGCCGGCAGCCCCCGATGCTGGGCCTCGCTGCGCAACAGGGCCAGCATGGCCTGGTGCCCACGGTGGACGCCGTCGAAATTGCCGATCGTCAGGGCGCAGGCTGGTGCCAGTGCCGCATGGTGGAAACCGCGAAAGACTTGCATGGGGGCAGATTATCGGCGCTGGCCGGCCTGGGTGGGTTGGCGGTCAGGGCAGGACCACGGCCGGATCTTCGACCCAGCGCCACTGCCCTGGCGCCAAGTCAGCGGGCAAGACCAGGCGGCCGATGCTGCTGCGGTGCAGCCCCTCCACGCGGTTGCCCACGGCCGCCACCATGCGCTTGACCTGGTGGTATTTGCCTTGCAGCAGGGTCAGGCGCAAGTGCAGGGTTTCGGTGGTGGCGTCAACCGCGGCGCCGTCTGGCGGCACCCGCTCGGCCGCGTGGGCCGCCACCGGCGCGGGGTCATCGTCGAGCACCACGCCCTTGAGCAGCTTGTCGCACATGGCCTGGGTGACGGGGTGTTTGCAGGTGACCTCGTACACCTTGGGCACGTTTTTCTTGGGCGAGGTGAGCTTGTGCAGCAGCGGGCCGTCGTCGGTCAGCAGCAGCAGGCCGGTGGTGTCCTGGTCCAGGCGTCCCACGGGTTGCAGGCCACGGCGGCGCAGCGGCACGGGCAGCAGGTTGTGCACGCCAGGCCAGGCGCCGGGCTTGAGCGAGCATTCGTAGCCGGCCGGCTTGTGCAGCATCACCAGGGCCTGCATGTGGGTCACCCAGGGCTGACCGTCGACGACCAAATTCAATCGGTCGGCCGGGTAAGCGGCATCCGGATCGTCCACCGTTTCACCTTCCACCTGCACCAGCCCCTTGAGGATCAGTCCGTCGCAGACGCGCCGCTCGCCGAAGCCCTGGTCGAAAAGGATGTCGGCGAGGTGCTGGTGGCCGGCGGGCAGGCGGGTTCGGCGGGACATTGGTCAGATGGGGTCAGACAGGTGAGCAGAAAGCGTGACGCGGACAAGGCATGCCTCGGCACCGCTGGTCAAGCCGACATTGTGCTGCCATGATGCGCACGCAATCGTTCCACGGACACCGAACCATGCGCATCCACCACCTCAACTGCGGCTCCATGTGCCCGCTGGGCAAGCGGCTGATCAATGGCGAGGGCGGTTGGCTGGCCCCGGCGCACATGTGCTGCCACTGCCTGCTCATCGAGGGCCGCAACGGCCTGATCCTGGTCGACACCGGCCTGGGCACCGGCGACGTGACCGACCCCAGGCGCCTGGGCCTGCCCTTCGTGAACGTGGTGCGTCCGCGCCTGCTGATGCAGGAAACCGCCATCCAGCAGATCCGAGACCTGGGCCTGGACCCCCGAGACGTGCGCCACATCGTGCCCACCCACCTTGACCTCGATCACGCTGGCGGCCTGGGCGACTTCCCGGGCGCGCAAGTGCATGTGTACCGAACCGAACTGGATGCCGCCCTGGCGCGCAGCAGCTTCCGCGAACGCGATCGCTACATCCCCGCGCAATGGGCCCATGGCCCCAACTGGTCGCCGCGCGATGTGACGGGCGAGAGTTGGTTCGGCTTCGACGCGGTGCGCGCCCTGCCCGACACCGACGAAGAGGTGCTGCTCGTGCCCCTGACCGGCCACACACGAGGCCACTGCGGCGTGGCCGTGCGCACCGAGCGTGGCTGGCTGCTGCACTATGGCGACGCCTACTTTTTCCGTGGCGAGATGGAGGCCGACCCGCACTGCCCCATCGGCCTGAGCCTGTTCCAGAGCCTGTTGCAGATGCACGGCCCCAGCCGCCTGGCCAACCAGCGCCGCCTGCGGGAACTCAAGCAGGTCCACGGCGAAGACGTGACGCTGTTTTGCGCCCACGATGCCGTGGAGCTTTCCAACATGCGCACGCGCGAACACCGTCTGCCAGCGCGAACGGCCGAAAACGCGGCCTGATGCGCGAGCGCGAGTCGCCTCAGAACCGCCGTGTCAGCGTGAGCATGTCGTTCTCACGCTTCATTTGAAAACGCGTGAGGAAGCTGTTGCCCAGCAACACATGCGGCATGCCGGGAGGCAACACCACCGCCTCAACCCCATAGACCTCGACATCCTGAATGCGCAAGGACTTCAACGTGACCCGCCAGGTGGTCACCAGGCCATTGGCCGTGCTGCCCATGCCGCGCTCGCCCTGCTCGTAATTGATGCCCAACCGACGTGCCTCGTCCGCGCTGATGGCGACGCTGGTGGCGCCGGTGTCCACCAGGAACTGCGTGGCCCGGCCATTGATGCTGCCGCTGGTGACGAAATGTCCGCCCGAGGTCGCCGTCAGCACGATCTGCGTGCCGCCACCTCCGCCGCCGCCCCCTCCGATGCTCACCGGCGCGCCGCCCAGGTCGATGTTCTGGCGCTTGCCGCCCACCTCCACCGTGACCTGATCGGCGCGCACAGCCACCACCTTGACGCCGCGATGGCTCTCACCGGCCGCCAAGGCCTTCGGCGCACCACCGTCGACAACCAGCAGGGCCTTGCTGCCCATGCTGCCGGTCATCGCCACGCTCTGGGCAAGGGATGACATGGCGGCGCTCCCCAGCACCATGCAGGCCAGGATGGCGCCGGCCCGCGCTTTCATCGATCGTTCCTGTTTCACAGCCTGACCTCCCTGTTGTGTGTTGGCTGGTGCGTGTGTTGGACGGCATTCGGTCGTTGAACAAACCACATGCCCGCCGCTGCGCTCTGGGTTCTTCGACTCAGTCGCGGAAGTTGTCGAACGTCAGTGGCACGTCGTCGATTTCCTTCTTCAGCAACGCCATGGCCGCCTGCAGGTCATCGCGCTTGTTGCCCTGGATGCGCACTTCCTCGCCCTGTATGCTGGCATTGACCTTCATCTTGCTGTCCTTGATGACTTTGACGATCTTCTTGGCCAGGTCGCTTTCGATGCCGGCCTTGACCTTGAGCACCTGCTTGACCTTGTCGCCGCCGATCTTCTCGACCTTGCCGACGTCCATGAAGCGGATGTCGACCTTTTGCTTGGTCAGCTTGTTGTACAGGACCTCGCGCACCTGGTCGATCTGGAAATCGCTGTCACCGAAGACGATGACTTCCTTTTCCTTTTTCTTGAATTCGACCGCGGCGCTGGTGCCCTTGAAGTCGAAGCGGGTGCCGATTTCCTTGGCGGTGGTGTCCACGGCATTGCCGACGGATTCCAGGTTGGGGTCGAGCTTGGTGTCGAAACTGGGCATGGGTGATCTCCTTTGTCTGCGAAAATTCTCGCATGCACACCGCCCTGGCCGTGGAAAACGGCGTCAACCTCAAGCCATACAACACCTTCGGCCTGCCCTGCGTGGCGCAGACCCTGGTGCGCATCCGCTCGGAGGCCGACGTGAAACGCGTGGTCAACGACCGCGAACTGGGGCCGGCGCGCAAGTTCATCCTGGGCGGCGGCAGCAACCTGGTGTTCACGCAGGACATCAAGTCCGTGGTGCTCAAGGTCGAGATCGAGGGCATCCGCCTGCTCGAAACCCGCGACGACGCCTGGATCGTCGAAGCTGGCGCGGGCGAACCCTGGCACAAGGTGGTGAGCTGGTGCCTGGACCACGACCTGCCCGGCCTGGAGAACATGGCCCTGATCCCCGGCACGGTGGGCGCCGCCCCGGTGCAGAACATCGGCGCCTACGGCCTGGAGCTGAAAGACCGCTTCGAGTCGCTCGACGCGGTCGACTTCATGACCGGCCGCACCGTGACATTCGAGCGGGCGCACTGCCAGTTCGATTACCGCGACAGCATCTTCAAACGCGCCTTGGCAGGCCGCAGCGTGATCACCACCGTGCGCCTGCGCCTGCCCCGGCCGTGGGTGCCGGTGCTGGGCTACGCCGAACTCGAACGCAAGGTGCTTGAGACCGGCATCACCGCCCCCAGCGCCCGGCAGATCTTCGACTGGATCGTGGCCGTTCGCCGCGCCAAACTGCCTGACCCGGCGGTCATCGGCAACGCGGGCAGCTTCTTCAAGAACCCCGTGGTGACGCCCGAGCAGTGCCGCGACATCATCCAGCGTGACCCGGAAATCGTGCACTACCCGATGCCCGACGGCAGCTTCAAGCTGGCGGCCGGCTGGATGATCGACGCCTGCGGCTGGAAGGGCAAAACCGTAGGCCGCGCGGGCGTTTACGAGAAACAGGCCCTGGTGCTGGTCAACCGGGGCGACGCGCGCGGCGCCGAGGTGGTGACGCTGGCGCGCGCCATCCAGGAAAGCGTCTACGGGCGCTTCGGCATCCGGCTGGAGCCCGAGCCCGTCGTGATCTGAACCTGAACTCAGCCGAAGTGGCAGATGTAGTGGTAAGGCTCGCCTTCGACCTTGATTTCGAAGGACGAATTGCCCGGCACGTCGAAGCTTTCGCCCGCGCCATACGTCTTCCACTCGCTCGAACCAGCCAGCTTGATGGTGGCCTTGCCGGCGACGGTTTCCATGATTTCCGGCGCGCCGGTGTTGAAGGTCAGCGTGGCGGGCAGGATCACGCCGACGGACTTGCGCGTGCCATCGGCCAGGGTGACGGTGTGCGAAACACACTTGCCATCGAAGTAGACATTGGCTTGCGTGTTGACGCTGCCGGCCAGGGTGGTGGTGGTGGTCATGGATGATCTCCGTGGAACTGAAATGAAAAGGCCGATGCGTTGCACCGGCCCGAAGTGATCAAGCAGGGGTCAAGAGGCGGTCAACGCAAGCCGACCGCTCCCGATCACTTGGCCTTGCGAGCCGACTTCTTGGCTGCCGGCTTGGCGGCGGCCTTGCCAGCCACCTTGCGGGCAGGCTTGGCAGCCGCATCGCGCTTTGCCTTCACGTTGGCGCCAATGCGCAGACGCAGGGCGTTGAGCTTGATGAAACCAGCGGCGTCGGCCTGGTTGTAGGCGCCGCCGTCGTCGTCGAAGGTGGCGATGGTGGGGTCGAACAGGCTGTCGAGCTTCGAGGCGCGGCCCACGCACATGATCGTGCCCTTGTAGAGCTTGAGCTTGACGGTGCCGTTGACGGTTTCCTGGCTCTTGTCGATCAGGCCCTGCAGCAGCTCGCGCTCGGGGCTGAACCAGTAGCCGTTGTAGACCAGGCGGGCGTAACGCGGCATCAGGTCATCCTTCAGGGCCAGCACTTCGCGGTCGAGCGTGATGGACTCGATGGCGCGGTGGCCGGTCAGCAGGATGGTGCCGCCAGGGGTTTCGTAGCAGCCGCGGCTCTTCATGCCGACGTAGCGGTTCTCGACCTTGTCGAGGCGGCCGATGCCGTGCTTGCCGCCGAGCTCATTGAGCTTGGTGAGCACTTGCGCGGGCGACAGCTTCACGCCGTTGATGGCGACCACATCGCCCTTCACGTAAGTCAGCTCGATGATTTCGGCCTTGTTGGGAGCCTTCTCGGGCGACACGGTCAAGCGCCACATGTTGGATTCGGGTTCGAAGTTCGGGTCTTCGAGCACGCCGCCTTCGTAGCTGATGTGCAGCAGGTTGGCATCCATCGAATACGGGGCGCCGCCCTTGCGCTTCTTGAAGTCCACGGGGATGCCATGCTTGTCGGCGTAGGCCAGCAGCTTCTCGCGCGAGAGCAGGTCCCACTCACGCCACGGGGCGATCACCTTCACGCCGGGCATCAGCGCATAAGCGCCCAGCTCGAAGCGGACCTGGTCGTTGCCCTTGCCGGTGGCGCCGTGCGAGATGGCATCGGCCTTGGACTTCTTGGCGATCTCGACCAGGCGCTTGGCGATCAGCGGGCGGGCGATGGAGGTGCCCAGCAGGTACTCGCCCTCGTACAGCGCGTTGGCGCGGAACATGGGGAAGACGAAGTCGCGCACGAACTCCTCGCGCAGGTCTTCGATGTGGATGTTCTCGGGCTTGATGCCCATCTTGAGCGCCTTGGCGCGCGCGGGTTCGATCTCTTCGCCCTGGCCGATGTCAGCCGTGAAGGTCACCACCTCACAGCCGTACTCGTCTTGCAGCCACTTCAGGATGATGGAAGTGTCCAGGCCACCGGAGTAGGCCAGCACGACCTTCTTGATGCCCTGGCCAGCCTTGTTGGCCACGGCGGGTGCGGCGGCGGAAGCAGCGGCGTTGGCGGGTGCGGCGGCAGCCTTCACAGGCTTGGTGGCCTTGGTGGATGGAGTGGCCTTCGTGGATTTGGACATGGTCAGGCAAAAAGAAGAACGAAACAGCGGATTCTAGACGCCCTCGGCCCGGCGAGACCATGCTTCAATCACGGCCAGAACACCGAAGCCCGGGAGAAGCCGCATGGAGCACGCCGACTTCATCCACCATGTCCGCGTCAGCGAATACCTCAGCGCCGAAGACCCCAACGCCTACCGCCGCCGCGTGGCCTGGTTCGCGGGGCTGGGCTACGCCTGGATCGGCGGCTGCCTGCTCGTCTCGATCTGGCTGGCGGGTTGGGCCCTCCAGCACCTGACAACTGGGCGCGCTCGCGGCGGCACCATCATGCTGCTGATCGGCGCAGCAGGGCTGGGCTGGACCAGCCTGCGTTCGCTGTGGGTGCGCCTGGATGCCAAGCCCGAAGGCCACCGGCTCACCCAGGAACAAGCCCCCGCTCTATTCAAGCTCATCAGCCAGGTGCGCCGCAAGGTCAAGGGCCCCAGGCTCGACGAGGTCTGGCTGGACGACCGCTTCAACGCCAGCATCTCGCAGGTGCCGCGCTTCGGCCTGCTGGGCCGCCCCGTCAACCGCCTGACCATCGGCCTGCCCCTGCTGATGGCGCTCGACGTGCCCCGCCTGAGCGCCGTGCTGGCCCACGAATACGGCCACCTTCGCGGCAACCACGGCCGCTTCGCCGCCTGGATCTACCGCACCCGCCTGAGCTGGATGCGCATGAACGAGCGCCTGGCCGACGACGAAAGCATCAGCGGTTGGCTGAACACGCGCTTCATGAACTGGTACGTGCCGCGCTTTCTGGCGCGCAGCTTCGCGCTGGCCCGCCAGGACGAATACGAGGCCGATCGCATCTCGGCGCGGCTGGTGGGCGCAGCCACAGCCGGCGCAGCGCTGATCGAAATCGACATCAAGGGCAGTTGGATGGGCGAGCAGTTCTGGCGCCGGCACTGGCAAGGCGCCACCAACCACGCGCAACCCGTCGGCCCCTTCAGGGCCTTGCGCCACCTGCTGCTGAGCCCGCCCGACGAAGGCTTCGCCAGCGAGGCCCTGCGCCGCTCGCTCAAGGAACTCTCGAACATCGACGACACCCACCCCGTGCTCAAGGAACGCCTGGGGGCGCTGAAGGTGCCGGCCAACCTGCCCGAGTGGTCAACCAAAGGTTCGCTGGCCCTGCTGGGCACCGAGGCCGAAGCCTGGGTGCGACGCTTCGACCAAGCCTGGTGCCAGGATCAGGCGAAGACCTGGAAGGCCCAGCACCAACGGCAGCAGGCGCTCAAACAGCGCGTCGAAGGTTGGCGCGCCCGTGCAGAAAGCCTGGGCACCGACGAGCTGGTGCTGTGGGCGCGTTGCGAACGCAGACTGCATGGCGATGTCCGAGCTGACATCGATGTGGTCAACCTCTACCAGCGCGCCCTGGAGCGCAACCCGGCACACGCCGAAGCCACGCTCGGCCTCGTCCAGGTTTGCGACGACGCACCACTTGCGCTGCGCCTGAGCTGGCTCGACCAGCTCTGGACACGATCGCCCGACCACCGCCACTTCGCCGCCCGCAAGGCCGTGGCCTGGCTGGAGCACCCGCCGCGCGGCACCGAGCCCGACGCCATCGCACTCAAGCATTGGCGTCAGCGCGTGAAAGACGCCCAGGCCGCCGACGACTCCCTGTGGCAGGCCCTGACCGAGCCGCCCTGGTTCACCCAGCTACAGCGCCACGACCTCGACGAGGTGCAGCTCGAAGACACCCGCGAGGTGCTGGGCTGGCACCCGGCCATCCACCAGGCCTGGCTGTGCCGCCGACGACTGCCCGAGCACAGCGACCGCCGCGCCTACCTGCTGTTTGTCGACGTGCCCGATCTGAACAACGCCCAGCGCGCCGGCCTGTGCCATCAACTGATCCAACAGCTTGACCTGCCCGGCCCGGCGATCCCGCTGTGCATCGGCGACGAGGTGCCGATGGCGGACGTGAAGCGAGCAGCCTTCAGCCCGATCATGGGCTGAGCGGCTCAGGGCTCAGAACAAGCTGCCCTGCGCTGACGGCTCGCGCAGCAGCGACGGATCGAACGCCGAACAGTCCAGCACCGGGCCGCCATGCCCGATGCCCCGCCTCGCCGCCGCGCCCCTCACCCGCTGCCGGATCAGGTCGGCCCAAACGCCCTGCCCCTTCATGCGCAGGCTGAAGTCCGCGTCGTAATCGCGCCCACCCCGCATCTCGCGGATGCGCGCCATCACCCGCTCGGCGCGCTCGGGAAAATGGTCGGCCAGCCAGCCCTGAAACAGCGGCAGCACCTCCCACGGCAGGCGCACGATGGTGTAGTGGATGGCGTTGGCACCGGCATCGGCCGCCGCGTCGACCAGGCGCTCGATCTCGGGCTCATTGATGAAGGGGATGATGGGGGCCACGTTGACCCCCACCGGCACGCCCGCCTCGCGCAGTCGCCGGACGGTCTGCAGCCGGCGCCAGGGGGCGGCCGCGCGCGGCTCCAGCTTGCGGCACAGCTCGCCATCCAGCGTGGTGAGGCTGACCATCACGTAGGCCTGGTGGCGCTTGGCGGCGCGCGCCAGCAGGTCGATGTCACGCTCGATGCCCGCCGACTTGGTGACCGCCGTGAACGGGTGCCGGCAGGCATCGAGCACCTCCAGCAGGCCGCGCGTGAGGCGCCATTCGCGCTCGACGGGCTGCCAAGCGTCGGTGGCCGAGCCGATGTTGATGGGTGAACAGGTGTGCGAGGGGCGCTGCAATTCGGCCGCCAGCAACTCGGCCGCGTTCACCTTGGCCACCAGGCGGGTTTCGAAATCCAGCCCCGGCGAGAGGTTGAGGTAGCTGTGGGTGGGCCGCGCGTAACAGTAGATGCAGCCGTGCTCGCAGCCCCGGTAGGGGTTGAGCGACCAGGTAAAGGGGATGTCCGGGGAGTCGTTGCGGGCGAGGATGCTGCGGGCGTGCTCGGGGGCGACCTCTGTTTGCACCACCGCTTGCCCCATGCCGTCATCGCCTTCAGAGGGCCAGCCATCGACCTCGCGCTCCTTGTCGGCGGATGCGAAGCGGTGGGTCAGCCGGGTGGCAGTGCCGCGGCCCTTGATGGGTGCGGCTCGCTGGCGAGGGTCGGGCAAAGGCAGCCAGTCAGCGTCTTGCATGCTGTGTTTTTATACAGCAAAGGACCTCAACCGGCCCGACACCCCTGAAACAAAGCGGGATTGTCCCTCCCCTGATCAGGGGTCGTTTCACGTGCGGTAATTCGTCACTTTGGGTTAGATTTTGAGCATGGGCCGTGTCATTTGTGACCTCCCCAAGACCGAACCGGCCACAAGGCCAGACTGGAGCACCCCATGAGCATCGTTTCCCACATCAAGGCTTTCCTGAAGGACGAAGAAGGCGCTTCCGCCATCGAGTACGCGCTCGTCGCCGCCCTGATCGGCCTGGTTGCAGCCGCCGGCATGACCAACGTTGGCACCCAGCTGAACCTGTTCTTCGGCAAGATCGTCACGACCCTGCAAAACGCCATCAAGTGATGCGACGGCAGGTTTCTCACAACCGGCCCTTTGGGATCAAGCGCCTGTTAGCGCATGGTTGTGCCTGAAACCTGGCCTGCGTCGACCTGGCTGGTTGTCGCGTGGTTGCTGGGAGTGGCCTGGACGGATTGGCGATCCAGGCGCATCCCGAACTTGATGTCGCTTGGCGCCTGGCTGGTGGGTTTGGGCGTGATCCTGCTCACCGGACACAGCCTGCTGGGCGCACCCGCATCCTCCGCCCTGCTGGCGGCTGGCGTGGCTTTGCTCGCGACCCTGCCTGGTTATGCGAGCAAGCACCTCGGCGCTGGTGATGTGAAATTCCTCGTGGCCACAGGCCTGTTGTCATCATGGCCGCTCACCCTGATCTGCTTCACCGTTGGTGCCGGCCTTGGCGTGGTGGCGGGTCTGCTAAGCACACGCAGGCAATTGCTGTTCCTGATCGTGCCAGCGGCATGCCAACGGCCCGGAACGCGTTTCGCCAATTGGGCAGCGAATCCCCCACCATCTCGCCACATCCCCATGGGCACGTGCTGGGCCGCCGGTTTCATCGTGGCCTTGCTGACACACGCAGCGCAGCGATGAGCTCCCTCGCGCCCACGCTTCAGCGGGGCGCCGTGGTGATCGAGTTTGTCCCGCTGTTCATCCTGTTCTTGGGCATCTTCTACGCCACGTTCAGCTACGGCATGGTCATGCTTGTGCAGCAGGCATTGACTTACACCGCTGCAGAGGGCGCACGCGCTGCCATCAAGGTTGAACCCGCAGCCTACGCGAGTGTGGCGGACTACCAGACCGCTGCGCGCCAAGTCGTGCGCAACCAGGCGACGAACGACCTCGGCTGGATGAGCGACCCACTGCGCACGAAGATCCTGTCTGGCATCACCGTCAGTTGGCTGCCATCTGGAACGATGGAGGTTCGCGTGCGCTACGCGAACTACGCCGCAGACCCTCTGCTGCCTGTGATCACCCTGCCCGGGATCGGTGCAGTCCCCCCTTTGCCAGATGACCTCGTGGGCACCGCCACCCTGCGTCCGAATTGAAACCCGGACGAGCTGTCGACATGAACAACAACGTCCTCAAAATCATCGCCGGCGTGCTGGCACTGGGTGCAGTCATCGTCGCCCTGATCGGCATACGCCTGAGCGGCGAACCCGCCGCCCCGGCCGCCGCCCCCGCCCCTGCTGCACCCGCTTCAGCGCATTTCGTTGTAGCCGCCCGCGACATCCAGGCCGGGCGCATGCTGGAATCAGCTGACATCCGCCTGGAAACTGCGGCGTCTGCCCCCATCGGCGGGCTGACATCAACCCAATTGGCCTTGGGTCAGGTGAGCTCGCGGGACATTGCCAAGGGCTCCCCAGTTCTGCTGGACGCCCTGGCGCCGGAATCCTTGTCAGCCCTGCTGCAACCTGGAGAGCGTGCCGTGGCGGTTCAGATCGACGAGGTGGTTGGCTTGGGCGGTTTCGCCAAGCCAGGTGACTCGGTGGACGTGCTTCAGTTCATGGGTGCCAACCGCGAGAACCAGGACACAAGCTTCGCGCAGGTGCTCATCCGGCGCGCCCGCATCCTGACCTTCGGCGATGCCACCCAGCTCGACCAGGCACCGACTTCCACCGCTGGACAGGCCACTCAGGAAACCATGCGCGAGACAGGCGCACAAGCGGCCCTCCAGGCACGCGAGCGACGTCAGGCCCTGCGCTCAGCTGTGCTGGCCGTGCGCGAGAGTGATGCCTCGGCGCTCATGTTGGCGGCCAACACCGGTGCCCTGCGCCTCGCCCTGCGACCCAAGCATGACGGCAACGAAACACCCGATGCCACCGCTGGACGCCTGACCACTCGCGTCGGCGACCTCTCTCCGGCCCGCGCAAAACCTCCGACCACTGACGACGGGCCGGCCATCATCATCCAGGAAGGCAGCAAGGAACGCCGCCTGACCCGCAACAACGCCCCTGCACAGCCATGATCGCGCGCCCCCTTCTGCAGGCCTTCCTGCCCGCCCTTTTCCATCACTCGCTCAGTGCAACAGGGGTGGGTTGCGCAGCGCTGGTCCTTGGCTTCGGAGTCTGCCAAGTCCAGGCCGCACCGGCTGTTCAACAACTCGAGGTCGGTCAACAAAAAACATGGAGCATGGAGCGCCCCATCCAGCGTGCGGCAACAGCCAACGACGAAATTGTGGGCATCAACGTGGTGCCGCCATCGGGCGTGATCCTGACCGCCAAGAAGCCTGGCTCCGCCATGGTTTCGATTTGGGATAACAGCGGCCGCAGCACGCCAGCATCGCAGTTCCAGGTGGTTGTCACCCCTGCGGGCATCGCTGCAGGACCGGGCGTGCAGGTCAGCGGCAGCGGTACCAAGCTGAAGCTCTCCGGTGAATTGCGCTCGATCGAGCAGTTGGCCACGCTCGAATCTGCCGCGCGCGAGTCGGCAGACAAGCCCGCATCCAACCTGATCGATGCCACCACGTCGGGCTTCGACGTGCAGGTGCAGATCGACGTGAAGATCGTCGAGGTCAGCCGCAGCAAGCTGATGGCATCGGGCTTTTATTGGCGGAGCGGATATGGCACACGCTCTTCCGGCCTGTCCGGGCCCAACAACCTATCTGGTTTTGAAAGCTCCAAGTCCGAAGGACGGACATTGCTCAGTTCAAGCGGCTTCCTGCCTCGCACTGACACTTTCAACATCTTCACATGGAGCAGCAACGCCCTCGCGGTGTTCAGCGCCCTGGAACAGAACGGCTTCGCCTATACCGTGGCAGAACCGAGCCTGACCGCGCTGAGCGGCCAGACCGCGACCTTCCTGGCTGGCGGCGAACTGCCGATCCCGATGCGCACCGGCTCGGGCTCAGACAGCTCGGTGACCATCAAGTTCAAGGAATTCGGCATCCGGCTGGGCCTGGCGCCCACGGTGCTCGACCAGCAACGAATCGCGCTCAAGGTGGCCCCCGAGGTCAGCGAAATCGACCCAGCCTTGGCTGTCGAGATCGGCGGCTTCAACATCCCCGGTCTGCGCGTGCGCCGCACCGAAACCACCGTGGCGCTGGGCGATGGGGAGACCTTCGTCATCAGCGGCCTGGTCAGTCGCGACAGCGTGGGCACCATCGACAAATTCCCTTTCCTGGGCGACCTGCCTGTGCTGGGCGCGTTCTTCAAGTCCAACCGCATCGAGCGCAACGACAAGGAACTGCTGATGATCGTCACGCCACACCTGGTGCGCCCGTTCGCGGCCAAAGCCAAGCTGCCTGAGCTGCCAGGTGAGGAGCTCAAGCGCTATGACCCTGGCTTCCTGCACATGCTGCTGATGGAGCGTGGTCGCTTCGATGGCAGCGAATCCGGGTTCTCGCAGTGAGGCAACGCGAATGAGCCAACATTTCCTCCTGATCACGCACAACAAGGACGTTGCGCACTGGGTGCAGACCACATTGCAGGACGAGGCAGAGATCGTCCTGGCCGACTCTGACAACCTCGAGCGCGTGGTGCAGCTCATCGATGCCGTGCACGCCCGTGTGGTGCTGTGCGAGCTGCAAGGCAGCCGCCTGTCGCAAGACGCCAGCTTCATGGAAGGCCTGACTGCGGCCAAGCCCTTGTTGCCCGTCATCGCGCTGGCCGAGACCGCCGATCGCCAGTCGGTGTTGACCGCGCTGCGCTCCGGCGCACGGGATTTCATCTCGCCTGACATGCGCCCCGGCGAAGTCATCAGTCTGGTGCGCCGCGCCGCCCAGCGCGAGGTGACGGACCCGCAACGCAGCAACGCTGGCGGCGAGGGCGCGATGACCGCCGTGGCCAGCGCCCGCCCGGGTGGCGACACCACGATGTTCGCCCTGCACCTGGCCTTGGCATTGCAGGAGCAGGCGCCCAAAGACGAGATCCTGTTGCTGGACCTCGGCGTGCCCGCCGGTGACAGCCTGCAATACCTTGGCATCGAGCCCACCTACACCTTCGTCGATGCCATCCGCAGCCTGCGCCGCCTCGACGAAACGCTGATCAACACCGCCTTCCCCAAGCACGAGACCGGACTGCGCATCCTCGCCATGCCCGAGGACTCGCTGGAGATGAGCCGCATCACCTCGGCCGACCTGTACGTGCTGCTGAGTGCGCTCAAGCGCCACTTCAAGCAGATCGTCGTCAACCTGGGTGGCGTGCCGGCCTCGGAGTTCCTGTATGTGCTGCTGGGCCGTGCAGACCGCACCTTGCTGCTGGTCGAGCAGAGCGTGCCGAGCTGCAAGCAGAACCGCAACCTGCTGCAAAAGCTGCGCGACGCCAAGGTCGACAAGATCGGCTCGGGCCAGATCAGCCTGGTCGTGGACCGCTACCTGCCCAGCGTGCCACCCGACGCGGAAACCATCGCCAAGGGCTTCGGCATTCCCCTGCTGAGCACGCTGCCGTCTTCCGGCATGGCCCGCCTGACGATGATGAACTCGGGCGAGAGCATGTTCGCATCGGCCCCGCGCGACCCGTACACCATCGCCATCCGCAAGATCGCCATTGGTTTGGGCGACGACCCGCGCGCGCCGCTCAAGCCCATCGAATCGGGCTCCAGCTGGCTCAACCAGTTGACCCACCGCTTCAAGACCACCTGAGCCGGGCGCCATGGACTACCGATCGCTCGCCACCGACTACAGCCTGAAAAGCAGCGACAGCTATCAGGATGTCAAGCTGCGCCTGCACCACTACCTGATCGACCGCATCGACACCGAGCGCGTCTCGATCGGCGACATGAGCAAGGCCGAGCTGTCGGACTTCGTGCTGGCCAAGGTTCAGCAGTACGTGGCCGAGCACCGCCTGCCGGTGAGCCGCCACGAGATGGAGAACCTCAGCCGCGAGATGGTCGACGAGCTGACCGGCTACGGCCCGCTCGAGGAACTCATCCGCGACGACCGCATCAACGACATCTTGGTCAACGGCACACGCCACATCTACGTCGAACGCAACGGCATCCTCAGCAAGACCGACATGCGCTTCATCGATGACGAGCACGTGCTGCGCGTCATCCGCCGCATCCTGGCGCCGCTGGGCCGCCGCATCGACGAATCCAGCCCCATGGTGGACGCGCGCCTGCCCGATGGCAGCCGGGTCAACGCCATCATCCCGCCGCTGGCGCTCGACGGGCCTTGCCTCTCCATCCGCAAGTTCAGGAAAGATCCGCTGCAGGCCACCGACCTGCTGGCTTCGGGCACCTTCAACGAGGAGATGCTGGTCTTCCTCGAAAGCGCCGTCCAGCGTCGCTGCAACATCCTCATCAGCGGGGGCACGGGCGCGGGCAAGACCACACTGCTCAATGTGCTGAGTCGCAGCATTTCGCCGTACGAGCGCCTCGTCACCATCGAAGACGCGGCCGAGCTGCAGATCGGCCATGAACACGTGGTGCGCCTGGAAACCCGCCCGCCCAATGTCGATGGCCGAGGCGAAGTCACCGCGCGCGACCTGATGCGCAACGCGCTGCGGATGCGTCCCGACCGCGTGCTGCTGGGCGAAGTGCGCAGCCACGAGGTGCTCGACATGCTGCAGGCCATGAACACCGGCCACGATGGCTGCATGAGCACGGTGCACGCCAACAGCCCGCGCGACGCGTTGCTGCGCCTGGAGATGCTCGCGGGCTTCGCCGGCTTCCAGGGCCAGGAAGTCACGCTCAAGCACATGATCGCCACGGCGCTCGACCTGGTCATTCAAGTGGGCCGCCTGGCGGACGGGCGCCGCCGCGTGCTGGCCATCAGCGAGGTGCTGGGCGTGCAGGATGAGCGCATCGTCACCAATGAGCTCTTCGTCTATCAGCCCGAGCGCAAAGCGTTCGAATCCACGGGGCTGAGCGCAGCCAGCCCGAAGCTGCGCCTGCCCGATGACGAGCAGGCCACCAAGTTCCACCGTTCGTGGTGATCAAGGGGAAGCCGTGATCAGCGCCCTCTTCTTCCTGATCGCCCTGCTGATGTTGCTGGGCGCCGTGCTCTCGATGATCAGGGCACAACGGCAGGAGCAGATCGCCAAGGTTCACCAGCGCCTGGCAGCGGTGGCCTTCCTGCCGCAGGAGAGCAGCAAACCCAACGCCCAACTGGGCACGCTCACCGCCGCGCTCGACCTGTGGCTCAAACGCGTGGGCCTGAACCTTTCGCCGAACATGGCGCTGATCATGCTGGCCGGCGTGGTGCTGATGGGCGTGATGCTGTGGCAACACCTCGGCGCCCTGGTCGGGATCGGCTGGTACACGCTGGCAGCGGTGGTGATCGTGCTGGTTCCTCAGGTGCGCTACCGCCAGAAAGTCAACCGGTTGGTCGAGCAGATTCCCCTGTTCATCGACCAGGTGGTGCGCGGCCTGGTGACCGGGCGCAACATCGAAGGGGCCATCAAGATGGCCACCGAAGACCTGCGCGAGCCACTGCGCGGCGTGGTGGTGCGGGCGCAGCAAAACGTCGAACTGGGTGTTGACCTGGGCGATGCGTTTCGCGAGGCAGCTCACTTCTACGACATCAAGGAATTGCACCTGCTCGCGTTGACCATTCACAGCTCACGCGTCTATGGCGGCAGCCCGCGCGAGATGCTGGAGAGCATCGTCAGCATGATCCGCCAGCGCCAGCAAGCCCAGGAGGAGCTCAAGGCATTGACCGGCGAGACGCGCGTCACCGCCTGGGTGCTGGGCATGACACCTGGCACGCTGGCGGCCTACATGCTTTGGCAAAACCCGAAGTACATGATGACGATGTGGGAGAACAGCACCGGGCAGGTGGTGCTGATGGTGGCTGGGGGCTTGCAGGCCCTGGGCGCGCTCGTGATGTGGCGCATGATCAAGAGCCTGTGAGGACGATGCCATGTTGATTTGGTGGTTGCTCGCGGCGATGCTCCTGGCACTGGCATGGGTGCTGTTGACCCTCACCAAGGATGACAGCGCCGTGCCCGAGGCCGAGAAGCGCTTCAACGAGGTGCTCGAAGCCGATGATGGCAACGCCTGGCTGCAACAGCGCCGCTTGCGCGGCATGGCCAACGTGACGCGCCGCTTCCGCCGCCTGCTGGAGCGCCTGCCTGGCTCGGACATGCAAGAAATTGAGCTGCTGATCCGGCAAGCCGCCCTCATGGATGATGCCTACCGATCACGCATATACACCTCGCTTTGGCTGGCCCCGGTGGTGCTCGCCACGCTCGCTGCGGCCATCGGTGCGGTCAAAGGCTGGCCCTTGCTCCAATCCGCTTTCGGGGGCCTGACCCTGGGCTACATCGCTCCACGATCCGTCCTTCGAAACCTGGCCGAACGCCGCCGTCAAGCCATCCGCGAAGAAATGCCCGTGGCACTCAACCTCATGCGGCTGCTGTTCGATGCCGGGCTCTCGCTTGAACACACGCTCAAGGCCATCAGCGAGCAGGGCCGGCAGGTCACGCCCAACCTGGCCGACGAATTCGCCTGGGTGCTGCAACGCATCCAGCATGGGCAAGAGCGCGGCGATGCGTTGGAAGAACTCGCCAGACGACTCGATGTCGATGAGCTGACGGAAACCGTGTCCATGCTCAAGCAGGCCGCGCGTTACGGCGGCAACTTGCGCGAATCGTTGATGCGCTACGTCAAGATGATGGAAGAGCGACGCATGACCACCTTGCGGGACAAGGTGGGCAAGATGTCGGCCAAGCTCAGCATCGTGATGATGGTGTTCATGTTCCCGGCGCTGTTGCTGTTCCTGGCCGGCCCGGGCTTCCTTGCCATGATCAACGCTTTCAAGAGCATGTGATGAGCGACGCACATCCAATCACCCAGCGTGTCACGCCCATGGTCATGGTCCTGGTCATGGTCAGCCTGACGGCGCTGGTGCTCCACCTGAGCGGCTGTGCCTTGCCTGCCCAGAGGCAAGCCAGTGCACCTGCTGACGGAGCCTGTGGCACCGAACTCAACCCCTCCGACAACACTCGGCTGGCCGGCATCGAGCAACTTTTGCGTGAGGGCAAACCGTACGCGGCGATTGCGCAACTCGATGCGCTCGCGGCCCAAGGCATGCGTTCGCCGCAGATCGATCTCGCCCGGGCGGACGCGCTGCGCCGCATCGACCGGCTGGAGCAGGCCGAGGTGCTCTACCGTGGTCAGGTGAACGGCTGCCTGCAAGGCCGGGCCTGGCACGGGCTGGGCCTGTTGCAGGCTCAGCGCGGAGAACAGGCCGAGAGCATCGCCTCGCTGGAACGCGCCCGCAACCTCCAGCCCACCGACGCCAAGGTGCGCAATGACCTGGGCTATGCCCTCTTGCTGGCGCAGCGCTTCGAAGACGCCCGCTTCGAGTTCCTCACCGTGCTGGACTTGGTGCCCGGCGATGCGCGCGCGGCACGCAACCTCGTGTTGCTGACGTTCCGCGAGGGCCGTGCTGACAAGGCCCGTGAGCTCGCCACCTCGCTCGGCCTGGACGCCGCAACCGTTGAGCGACTGATTCAATCCAGCATCGCCATGTCGTCCATGGCCCCGTCTCCACCGGCATCCGCCGGATCACCCGCATCGCCTTCATCCGCAGCCCAACCATGATGAAACCAACCTTCAACCCAGGCCAAGCTTCCCGGATCGCCCTGCACGTGGTGCTTGGCGCCGCCTTGGTCATTGCATGGGCCTCCCCGACACCCGCCTTCGCCACTGAAACCGAGGCCAGCCCCCCTGCGGCAGAGCCCTTTGCCACCGAGGAATGGCGCCATCAGCAAGGCATGCTGGAACCCGGTCAGGCATTCGCCACCGAAGAATGGCAGCTGGAGCAAAAGCGCCAGTTGCCCGAAACCGGCCGCGCCACCCGAGGCTGGTTGCAGTCACAAGCCAGCCGCGAGCAAGCATCACCCCATCGGCCGACCCTCTCCGGCCCCGCGTTGCGGCGGGTCCACGACCGCTACCTGCGCAGCTTCGAACTCGACATCCCCCAGCAACTGAGGGAAAGCCTGCCGAGCAACAAATGAGTACGCTTCTCACATTGCGTTAAACAGCGTCAATCGCACGACACATCCATGTCCGCCGCCTTGCCTCCACCCAGCCACCGCCCCGCTCAGCGAGGACGGCGTCTGGCTGCGCGCGGGCAAAGTGGCGCCATCGCCATCCTCGGGGTCTTCACGCTGCTGCTGGCGCTCACGCTCACGGGTTTGACGCTCGAAACCGCGCGACTGTGGCTGACGAAGCGAGACCTGCAATCCACCGCTGACATGGCAGCGATGGCCGCCGCGCGCTACACCGGCTGCGGCAGCACCCGAGAGGCGGCTTTGCAGGCGGCCCAGAACGTGATCGCCGCCAACGGCCTGACGTCGGGCTACACGTTCGACTTGCAACGAGGCATCCACGGTCGCGACGCCGTCACCCGCGTCAACACTTTCCAGGTCAACGAATCAGAGAGCAGCAACGCCGTGCAGGTGACGCTCACGCGTACCGTTGAGCCAAGCGTGATGGCTGCGGGGCTGACGTCATCGACTTCGACGGTCATGAAGGTGACGGCCACCGCCAAGGGCGGCCCGCCTCAGGCGTCCTTCTCGATTGGCAGCTTCGCCAGCATCACTCAGAACCAGGCCAACTTCATCACCAACCTGTTTCGGGCCATCCTGGGCAACAGCAGCCTGAACCTGGGCGTGGCGGCGCTGACGGACTTGGCTGGGACATCGGTCAATTTGCTGGCGCTGCAAGCTGCGGCCGGTGCGGCCACCATCGAAGAACTGCTCGACCGGCAGGTTCCGATTGACGAGTTGTTCCGATGGCTCGCCACGGCTTCACCTTCGGCCTCGGCTGCCGCGCAGCTCAGCCAGCTTGGTTCGGTTTCGATCAACTCGGGGTTGAAGGTGCGGCTGCGTGACGTGCTGAACATCCAGGTTCCCGCTTCGGCGGCGTCTGCCACCGTCAACATCAATTTGCTCGATCTGGTCCAGACGAGTCTGCTGGTGGGCAAAGGCAAGGGCACCATCAACCTGGGCTTGAACATCGCTGGCGTGGGTGGCGTCACGCTCAACCTGCTCAACCCGCCGAAGATTGCCATCGGGCCTGCGGGCAAATCCCTCGCTGGCGCTTGGTGCACCCAGACTCAATCGGCGCAAATGTCGATCAAGGTGGGCATCAACCCGTTGAACCTGGGCCTGGTGGACATGGCTTTGTACCTGGACTTGCTGTCCACCTCGGGCAACCTGGCATCTTTGTCCATCGCCCCAGGCAACACCCAAGGCCAGATCGAAGTCGGCAGCACCTTGGTGAGCCTGCGCTTGCGCAACAACGCCGACACCAACCTGGCATCGGTTTTTGGTGGGTTGCTGCAGGTTGGCCTGAACATCCCTGTGGGGCAGGCCAAAGGTGGCACCGCCCCCTTCAAGCTGGTCACCACAGCAGAGTTGCCAAAGACCGTTCAGACCGCCGGCGTCGGCAGTGGCACCTTCGCTGGCTTGCTCGGTCAGGACACCAGCCTGGTTGTCAAGGTCCTGGGTCTGGGTGGTGACCTGCTCAAGCCATTGGTCAACCTGATCGTGTCTCCCATCCTCGGCACCATCGGAGCCTTGGTGATCGACCCCCTGCTCAACGCGCTGGGCATCGACATCGGTCTGGTCCGGGTCAAGCTCAACGATGTGGAGAGCGCCAAGCCGATGCTCATCATTTGAGTCGCTGACTTCGGCGCTGAGCATGCTGGCTGGCGGAAAGCCTCACCCCTCTCCGTACACCACCTGCGGCTTCGCCTCAGGCATCAACTCCCGCATGCGCACCATCGCCTCGTCGCTCGGGAACACGCGGGAGGCATCACCCAGTTCCACCTCGCCGCGCGCTGACAGGCCCTCGGTGTGCCGCTCAACCACCACGCGCACGGGCAGTCCTTGCACGGTGTCGGGCAGGTCGGGCTGAGGCGCTGCCACGCGCCGCCCCGGGAACTCGCGCAGCCACTCGCTCACAGGCAACTGCTGCCCCGGCGCGTGCACGCGCACAAAGCGCGCGAAGCGGCAGCGCGCCTGCGCCAGGCTAAACACCTGCTGCACGTTCAAACGCAGGCCGCCCGAGAAGCGGTCGTTCTGCACCTTGCCCTGGATGATGACGAGTTCGTCGTCCTTGAGCAGTTCCTTGTTCGCGTCGAGCGTGTCCTGGTTGGCCACAGCCTCGATGGTGTCGCTCTTGTCGTCGAGCTTGAACAGGCCCACGCGCCCGCGCGCGCCGTTGATGACGCGCAGTTCGCTGACGATGCCGGCCACGAGTTGCGGGTCGCGGCTGTCGCGCAGGTCGGCGATGCGCTGCTTGCAAAAGCGGCGGATCTCGCTTTCGGCCTCGTCGAACAAATGGCCCGTGAGGAAGAAGCCGATGGCGGTCTTCTCCAGGCTCAACTGCTCCTTGAGCGACCACGGGTCGGTGGGCACCAGGTCGGGTTCGTTGGTGGAGGCCGCATGGCTGTCGCCGAAGTCGAACAGGCCGCCCTGGTCGGCGTTGGCCGCCAGCGTGTCGGCGTACTCGAAGGCCAGCGAGACGCTGGCCAGCAAGGCCGCGCGGTTGTCGGCCAGGGTGTCGAAGGCGCCGGCCTTGATCAAGGCCTCGACCACGCGCTTGTTGACCAGCTTGCGGTCCACGCGCGTGCAGAAATCGAAGAAGCTCTTGAAAGGGCCGTTGGCCTGGCGCTCGGCCACGATGGCCTCGATGGCGCCCTGCCCCGTGCCCTTGACCGCGCCCAGCGCGTAGCAGATGGATTTGTTGCCGGTGGGGATGAAGCGCCACGCGCCTTCGTTGACGTTGGGCGGCGAGAAGGTGATGCCGAAGTTGCCGACGGCGTCGTCGTGGAAGATCTTGAGCTTGTCGGTGTCGTCGCTGGCAATCGTCATGTTGCCCGCGAAGAATTCGGCGGTGTAGTGCTGCTTGAGCCAGGCCGTGTGATAGGCCAGCAAGGCATAAGCGGCCGCGTGCGACTTGTTGAAGCCGTAGCCCGCGAACTTCTCCATCAAGTCGAAGATCTCGTTGGCCAGTTGCTCGCTGATGCCGTTTTCCGCAGCTCCCTTCGCGAACAAGCCGCGGTGGTGCTGCATCTCCTCGACCTTCTTCTTGCCCATGGCGCGGCGCAGCAGGTCGGCGCCGCCGAGCGAGTAGCCGCCCAGGCGCTGCGCCACCTGCATCACCTGCTCCTGGTAGACCATGATCCCGTAGGTCTCTGACAGAACGGCTTCCATCAGCGGGTGCGGGTAGGTCACCTCTTCCTTGCCGTGCTTGCGCGCGCAGAAGGATGGGATCAGGTCCATCGGGCCCGGCCGGTACAGCGCCACCAGGGCGATGATGTCCTCGAAGACGCTGGGCTTGGCGTCACGCAACATGCCCTGCATGCCGCGCGATTCAAGCTGGAACACGGCCACGGTCTTGCCTTCGGAGAGCAGCCGGTAGGTGGCCGCGTCGTCCAGCGGGATCTTGGCGAAGTCGAAGTCCTTCTGGTCCGGGTGGCGGGCCACGATGAACTCCTTGGCCGTCTCCAGGATGGTCAGCGTGGCCAGGCCCAGGAAGTCGAACTTCACCAGGCCGATGGCTTCGACGTCGTCCTTGTCGTACTGGCTCACGGCGGAGTCGCTGCCAGGCTGTTGATACAGCGGGCAGAAGTCGGTGATCTTGCCCGGCGCGATGAGCACGCCGCCCGCGTGCATGCCGATGTTGCGCACCAGGCCTTCGACGTTCTCGGCCAGCTCCAGCAGCGCGGCGACTTCTTCTTCGGCCTTCTCGCGCTCGTTGAGCTCGGGCGCCTCGTGGCGCGCGTAGATCACCTTGGCCTTTTCGGGGTCGAAGTCGGGCGGCAGCTTGGCCAGCGTCACCGTCTTGCCCGGTGGCGCGGGGATCAGCTTGGCGATGCTGTCGACGTGGCCGTAGCCCATGCCCAGCACGCGGCCCACGTCGCGCAGCGCGGCCTTGGCTGCCATGGTGCCGAAGGTGGCGATCTGGCTGACGGCATCGCGGCCGTAGCGATCCTTCACGTAGTCGATGACGCGGTCGCGGTTGCCCTGGCAGAAGTCGATGTCGAAGTCGGGCATCGACACCCGCTCCGGGTTCAGGAAGCGCTCGAACAGCAGGTTGTACTTGAGCGGGTCGAGGTCGGTGATCTTGAGCGCATAAGCCACCAGCGAGCCGGCGCCCGAGCCCCGGCCCGGCCCCACCGGACAGCCATTGTTCTTGGCCCAGTTGATGAAGTCCTGCACGATCAGGAAGTAGCCCGGGAAGCCCATCTTCAGGATCGTGTTGATCTCGAACTCCAGGCGCTCGACGTAATGCGGGCGCTGCGCATTGCGCTCGGCCTCGTCGGGGAAGAGGTGCAGCAGGCGTTCTTCCAGCCCCTGGTGGGAGAGCTCGCGGAAGAACTCGTCCATGGGCTGGGGATTGCCGTCCGGCATGATCGGCGTCGGGAAGTCCGGCAACTGCGGCTTGCCCAGCACCAGCGTCAGCGAGCAGCGCCGCGCGATCGCCACCGTGTTGGCGATGGCCGAGGGGATGTCGGCGAACAGGGCCTCCATCTCGGCGGTGGTCTTGAAGTGCTGTTCCTTCGTGAAACGCTTGATGCGCTTGGGGTTGCCCAGCGCCTCGCCCTCGGCGATGCACACGCGCGCCTCGTGGGCCTGGAAATCATCGGGCGTGAGGAACTGGATGGGGTGGGTGGCCACCACCGGCAACTTGAGCTTCGCGGCCAGCGGCACGGCGGCGCGGATGTGCGGCTCGTTGGTGGCGTGGCCGCCGCGTTGCAGCTCGATGTAGAAGCGCCCGGGGAAGACCTCGGCCAGCTTCCGGGCCCAGGCCTCGGCCTTGGCCGTGTCGCCCATCAGGATGGCCTGGCCCACGGGCCCCGATTCGGCCCCCGACAGGCAGATGAGCCCCTCGTTGCGCTCGGTAAGCGACGCCCAGCTCACCCAGGCGTGCGTGCGCTGGCCTTGGGCCGTCCAGGCTTCGCCCAGCAGCTCGCACAGGCGCAGGTAGCCGGCGCGGTTCTGGATCAGCAGCAGCAGGCGCTGCGGCGCACGGCCCGCTTCCTCGGGCTCCAGCCAGATGTCCGCCCCGATGATGGGCTGCACGCCCTTCTTGCGCGCAGCCGAATAAAGCTTGACCGCGCCAAACAGGTTGGAGAGATCGGTCACCGCCACGGCGGGCTGGTTGTCCTTCGCGGCGACCTTGACCAGGTCGTCGATGCGAACGGTGCCGTCGACGACGGAGAACTCGGTGTGGGCGCGGAGGTGGACGAAAGGCATGGCGAGATTGTAGGGATGCGGCTGACGCCCCCGCCGGAAAACGGTGGCCGCCGAGCCCGAGGTCAGCACCCCGTCATTCGACAGCAGGCAGCTCGTTTTCTGCGTGCCGCTCAGGCTCCGTGGTGTGAAGGATCTCGTTCAGCACGGACGTGGCGTAGTTCCCGGCGGGCAAAGCGAAGCTGAGCACCAGTTGATCGGCTTGGGGCCACGTCCAAGACAAGTCCGCTGGGCTCGCCACCAGGGCGCGCCGCTCCTGATCCAGGCCGGCGTGCTCCATGCCCTCGCACAGGGTGGCGTGACGCTGCGCCACGCCGTTTTCCAGCGCCTGCGCCTGATTGGTGGTGGCCACGCGCCCGCGCCCCCACAGAGGCCCGGTTGGGCGGCCGGCCTCGTCCATCACATCACCGGGCAAGGTCTGGCCCCAGAGTCCCTGCTGAATGCGCAGCGCCAGCACCTCATTGAAAACGAAAGAGCGCACCGCCGACAGGTAGATGCCCTTCTTCTTCGGATTGCGCACGCGGATTTCGCGCGCCAGCATGGCCCGACCCTGCTCCACGTTGCCGCCCTCGAAGCCGAAACGCTGCGCGCCGAAGTAATTGGGCACGCCCTGCGCCGCGATGGCCTGGAGGTTGGTCTCGATGGCGTCGCGGTTGCCCGCCACCTCACGCAGCACGATGCGGAAGCGGTTGCCCAGCAGGTCACCTGGGCGCAGTTTTTTGACGTGGCGGCTCTGGCCCAGCACCCTGAACTCCGGGTGCCGAAGCTGGGTCAGGTCGGGCGTCTCACCTTTTGGGAAATAGATGCTGAACCACTGACGCGTGATGGCGTGGCGGTCCTTCAGGCCGGCGTAGCCCACGTCCCTTTCCTGCACGCCGGCCGCCTCGGCCAATTGCTGGGCGACGAAGGCGGTGTTGGCGCCGTTTTTTTCGATGTCCAGCCAAATGTGTTCGCCTTCACCGGAAGGCAGCTGCAGCGGCAGTTCGGTGACGATGAAATCCTCGTTGAGGTGTTTCAGGGTGGCGGTGGCGCCGGTGGGTGGGTAGGCGGGGGGCCACTGCGGCAGGGGTGTGTAGGAGGCGTTGGTCATGAGGGGGCTGGCGGTGTCCGCTGTCCAGGGGACAGCAGGCTCGGATCGGCCAGGGAGGGCCAGAGCATGATTGTCTCCTTACCCGCCTGCCATGACGGGCGTCGGCGCATGCAGCGTCGTTCGGCCTGAGGCGTCGGCTGATTGGGTCACGGCCGATGTCTGGTCAAGGCTGGGGCGGACAGTCGCCCGGGGTGCCATGACTGGCCGCCACATCCACAAAGCGGGCGATCACCCTGTAATCGCCAAGCGCGTGACGTGCGTTTGGCGATCCACGAGTCGAAACAGGAACAAAGAGATCAGAGAGGCACTGTTCAAGAAGAACGAGCCGTTACTGCCGACACCCGAGCCCTAGGCCATGGGTGGGCGCCCTTGGGTGAGCGACGAGATGTCCCTCAAGGGCATCCTGTTCGTGCTGCGCATGGGCATCCCTGGGAAAGCTGCCACAGAACTGGGTTTTGTCAGCAGCATTTAGAGCGGCTAACAAAACCGCATGAGATTACGTAAACAGATCACGTAACTGGCCAAGGATAGCAACGCCATATGGGTCTCGATGCTTCGCTCAAATCGGATCCGCAGCTTTCCGAAGCCTGCGTACCAGGCGTGCGTGCGCTCGACAACCCATCGATGACATCCAAGCCTGTCGTTGCGCTCGACTCCTCGGCGGGCAATGCGGGGTTTGATGCCACGCGATCTGAGATGTTCATGGCAACGCTGGAAGTCATA